>NZ_JAMBPP010000010.1 GCF_023369855.1 Actinotalea alkalitolerans
ACTACTACCGTCAGAACACAGCGTCGACGATGCTGGAAACCAGAGAACCGAGCCTCCACTGAACTCGGGGCGGTCCACAGGTGCTCGAACCCTCCGCTGACGCCGCGTATCCCATCGTGGCAGACCCCGAGTGGAGTTGGGGGCTCGGCCTGTACGCCCACTTCAACAGGGCAGAGACGGTAGCTGTGCCGGGATGGAATACGGCGACTATCGCCGGCGCATGCGGCGCGGGAGGCCTGATCGCCGGCGCACCTGGTGCGGCGGTCATGAGTACGTCATGCGGCCTCGTGGTTGAGACCATCAAATATCAGGCACGCGTGGCGAACGCATCCAGCCCGAAGAAGTGTCTGTTCATCAGGTTCGTCCCTGGGGGCTCTTTGACGAGCGCCTTCCCGGGCACCTACAGGGACGCTCGCTGCAAGTAGGGCGTCGCCGAGCCGGTGATGGGCGGGGAGGGCGGGGACGCATGACTCCTGGTCCACCCGCCCATTGCCGGTGATCGTGGAGGCCCACGGATGGGTCACTGGCATATGCCCGTGACCCTGGCGGCTCGCGTCAGCCATCTGGACGCCGCGTCAGGCAGTCGCCTAGTGCGTCAGGCGGTCACCCGGTCGGGCACCGGGACGCTGCCTTGCGTGCAAGGCCGGTGCAGCGTCGCCTTCTGTCCGTTGAGCCGATCGGGAGGGCCTGTTCGCCGACTCGGACTGCCTCGTTCGCGGAGTCCCAGGGTGGCCGGCTCAGGGAACACGGGACGGCCGTGGCGCCGGACGGTGTTATCAGAACCACGACGCAGCCGTCGATGGTGGTGCGGGTCTCCTCGATCAACGCCTCCATCGCGGCCATCGGCGAGCCCGGTGTATAGCGCGTGACCGGCCCGTCCGGGGGAGCCAAGGGGGAGCTGCCGGGCGTTGGTGTGTCCTGGGGGGTTCAGGCGCACAGCAGTACCAAGGCCACCACCACGAGCCATGTGAATTTGCGCCCCCCGAATCGGCTGCGGTCGCGACAGCGTAGAAGCCGCGGAGGTTTGCCGGGAGCCCTCCATGGCGACATTCACTCGACCAGATCGCATGCCGTGCAGCTAGGTCCGGTGCGTCAGGTGCGCCGGAGGGGGTGGCACCCTCGCCCGCTTCGACGTACAGTTTTCTGTACAGCCCGGAGGTGGTCCATGAAGACGATGACGTACTCGCAGTCGCGCGCCCGGTACGCCGAGGTGCTCGACGGCGTGGTGGATGACCGCGAAGAGGTCGTGATCACCCGCGCCGGGCACGAACCGGTGGTGATCGTGTCGCTGGCGGACTACGAGTCGCTCAAGGAGACCGCCCACCTGCTGCGCAACCCGGCCAACGCGCGCCGCCTCCTGACCTCGATCGAGCGGCTCGAGGCCGGCGGCGGGCAGGCGCACGAGCTCGCCGAGTGAGGTACGTGTGGGACCAGGACGCCTGGTCCGACTACGTGTGGTGGCAGACTCAGGACCGACGGATCGCCAAGCGGATCAACGAGCTGCTCCGCGATATCGCCCGCGCCACCTCTGCAGGCAGCCCCCACGAGGGGATCGGCAAGCCCGAAGCGCTCAAGCACGGCCTGCACGGCTACTGGTCGCGCCGGATCACCGACGAGCACCGACTCGTCTACAAGGTCGTCGACGACGAGGTCCGCATCGCCGCCTGCCGCTACCACTACGAAGCATGACCGGAGCCGGGGCCAAGGCTTAGGTCCGAGGCCAGGCGACCTCACCGCGCGCCACCGCTAGGAGATCCCCAGCCTCGACGACGACGACCCCACCTTCCCCGCGCCCGCAGCTGTGTCGGCCACCGCGCAACTGAGACCCGACTGGTTGTTCGGGATCGCGGTGGCTGCCGCTACCGTGCTGACATGTCGACAGACGTGGACGCCCGCGGCTCCCTTGCCCGTCCACTGCCGGCCGCGAACAGGCTGGTGATTCACGTCGCTGCGGGCGTCGTGGGGGCCACCTTCTTCGTCGTCATCGGTGTGCTGACGATGTACGCCCAAGCGCGGAGGGAGGGACTACTCCTCAACTTGGCGGGAACACCGACGGCGGTCGGCGCCTATGGGCCGTCCGCTTGGGTGTTCGAATCTGGTGTGGCAGCCGCCAGCGCCGCGCTGGTTCTCGCCTACTGCGTAGTGCGGCTTCGAGGTGGCCTGACCTGCGGACTCACCGTGGCTCTGGCCTGGCTCGCGAGTGCGATAGCACTACCGGAACCGCCCGTGCACGACTACTACCTCCTCCCGCTGCTCGAGAGGGTCCTACTGGGGGCAACGTCCTCGCCCGCAACCCATGTCGTAGCTGCAGTGCTCGTAGGAGCCTTCTTCCTTGATGCCCATTCCGCGCGACGCGCGCGGTCCAGCTGAACGAGGCAGGTGCGCGACGCTCAAGGGGTGGCCTGCTGCCCGGTCCGCTGCGCCCGGGAGTGGGCGAGGCGGCAGTTGGTGGCGCCGGCCTCGATGATGTTGCCGCCGAAGGTGAGCCGGTCCACGATCGCGGCGCACAGGCGTGGATCGGTGGAGTTCGTGGTCCAGCCGGAGAAGGACTCGTTGGAGGCGATGGCGACGCTGTTGGTCTCTTCGCGCTCGATCAGGCGCGCACTTGGTCAGCTCCCCGTCCAAGCGCACCGACACGTCGCCGAAGTCGACCGCGGCCTTCGCACCAGGTGCGTGAGTCTGCGGGACGAACGCGGCGTCGACGTCCAAGCCCGCCCCGGCCCGGATCTGCGGGCGGCGCTTGGCGACGTAGTCACGCACCGCCGAGTACGTCAGCTGCTCCAAGCTATGGCGGCACCTGACACAGCCATCCTCTGAAGCAACGACCAGGATGGGCCTCTGAAGCAACGACCAGGAGGGGACGACGATGAGCAGTGTGAACCCGAACGAGGAGCGGCCCCTCGGCCTACGGCCGGGCATCAACGACTCTCCCGGTTCGCCCACCTTCCGTGACGGCCCAGCCAACCTCCCACAGCCAGGTCGAGCGCGACTGCTCGGCATCGCAGTGCTGCTCACGCTGTTGGTGGTGGTTGCCTTCTTCGTGCTCGGGTGACCGGGGGAGCGCATCGCACGCGCCGACTCCTGTCCCGCAGACGCGTCCTACGGTTCGGCAGGCGAGGCGACGAGCTCGACCTCGAACCCGGTGGCGTTCTCTAGGTATGCGGCGTAGTGGTCCCGGCCGCCCGCGTAGGGGTGCCGGTCCTCGAAGAGCAGGGACCAGCCCTGGGACTGTGCCTCGCGTGCCAGGTCCTCGACGTCAGCCCGACTGCCGGCGTGGAACGCCACGTGGTTCAGGCCGGGCGCGCGACGGTCGTGGTGCTCGCCACGCACGTCCGGGCCGGACTCAACGACGACGTAGGTGGCGCCAAGCTCCCAGCTGAGGCCCGTGCTCCACGAGTCCGCCAGGCGATAGCCCAGCGCCACCAAGAGCCACTCGAGCGACGGTCGGGCCGCCTCAAGGTCGGCCACCCAGAGCTCCAGGTGATGAAGTGTGCCCCTCGACGTCATCGCGCCATCGTCTCAGCACCGGCACGCCGACCCGTCGCACGATTGTCACATCCATGATCGGGCCGCCGAGGACCGAACTGCTGCGCGACCCTTGCCAGGAGCCTGACCAGCCGCAGACTCCTCTTGCACTCCGTGCCGTCGCCGCCCCGAGATGGGCTGCGTCAGGTCCGCGTCAGGTGCCAATCGGGGTCGGACGCTCGGGGCTTGAGGCCATCGAGATCCATCCGGATCTGCCGAGAAGCGGATGCGCGAGGAGGGGCATGCCGGTGTCGCAAGCCGCTATGGACCCGGACGCGGGCATCCGGGATTGACTGCTGATGATGGCGATGGCGTACGAGCATCTTGACGGAACTTGCTCTGTCAGACAGAGTGAGTTCCATGACCACAGCCGTTGAGTACATCGACACGGTCCGCCAACAGCAGCGCGCGGCAAGGCACACGGTGTCGTTGACCCTAGGGGTCCACGGGCTTGCCTTGGCTGGCCTGGCGGTGGCCAACAGCCGGTTTGAGTGGCACCACAACGTCGTCACGCTCCTGCTGCCGTGCGCCGTCTACCTCTCGCTGTGGCTGGTGGTCCGGCTTCGCCGCCGGTTCACCGGCATTGGCGCTGGCCGCGACGGCTTCGGCGTCATGGCCGTGGTCTCGCTCCTGCTTGTCGTGTTCTTCCCGTTCGGCGCCATGGCGGTGATGTTCGCCGGCCCTGGGGCATTCCTCGGGCTGGGTCTGGCGGTGATCGGGGCCCGCCAGAGTGCGCCACGCCTTTGGGGCCCGGCGATCGCCCTACTCGCCCTGAGCCCCCTGGTCAGCCTCTACACCCTCGACAACCACGTCTCGTTCCTCGGCCCTCAGCCTGGAACCGTGGTCTTGGCGGTGCTAGCGGTGGCGCTCCTCACCCTGGCCGGTGCCTCGTACCGCGGCGAGCGAGCTGCTCTGAGGAGCTCGCCGCTGCTGTGAGCGATCAGGAGATGCACCCACTCGCTGCGCTCGACGAGACTGTTCATCAGCGGGCCCGTCTCGGGATTCTGGCAATTCTGGCCGAGAACCAGGAGGCCGACTTCACGCACATCAAGCGCTCCCTTGCGCTGACCGACGGGAACCTCGGACGCCACCTGGAGGTGCTGGCTCACGCAGGGCACGTGACTCTGCGGAAGGGGTCCGACGGTCGCCGCGCCCGCACCTGGGTCCGCATCACCCCCAGCGGCACACAGGCGCTCAACACCGAGATCGAACTCCTTCGCCGCCTCCTTCTCATCGCCGAGCTTCGGGGCGATTCCGCGCCCCGCTAGTGCCGTTCGCGGAGACGTGCGCGCGCACGATAGTCGCGTCGCGGGCGGCTACTGGTCGCCCGGCTCTGCCGCACCGAGGGCGGCTACGCTCGCCCGGATCTGCCGCTGTCCGGGTCCTCGGGAGTGGAGCCTCGCCCCGTTGCCGCAGCCGTTCTTTGTACTCACAGGCCGCGGCTGAGCTCTCAGATGCTCAGGCGCCGGTGATGATCCTGGCCCGCGCTGAAGCACAGCGCCGTAGATTGATCGCCATGCGGGACGCCCGGTGAGCGCGGTTTTCGAGGCGGACGATGCTGCCGACCTACTCGCCGAACTGGAGGAGCGCTCGCCCGGGCGGCGGCCAGCGTTGCTTCGTAGGGTCCTCGCCCGGATAGTCGCCGCTGCCAACGGCTACCTGGAACTTCCCGCTGCCGCGGCGGGGTTGGCCGCAGCCGCACTGGTGGCCGTAGCTCGGAACGGCGACCTGGCGCAAGGTGACGAGCACCTCGAGGGACTGACTGCCTTCCCGGTGGACACGCGTCTACATGAGCTCGCGACCGCGGCGCTGGACCGCCTCACCGACCCCCGCGACAACGAGTGGCTGGAGGCATGGGAGGAGAGCGGAGCGCTGACGACTCGTCTTGGCGACGTGGCGCACTGGAGGCAAGCCCTGACTCGCCCAGCGGTCGACCGGCCCGCTGTGCGCCGCGTACGCCGTCGACCTCGCGTCCCACCCGTCCCGATCGGCGCAACGTTCCTGCGTGTCACTGCGAGCGGCCGGCACCTTCGGGCCGTCGTCGTGGACGTCGACTACCGCGGTGAAACGATCGACCTCGCCCTGGTCGGTCCGGCGGAACCCTCCTCACTCGGCGGTGACGAGGACAGAAGGCCGGTGGTGGTGGTGGGAGGCCTCCAGTGCTCTGGTGCAGCTGCCGCAAACTGGCCCCGACTTGGGGACGTGCAGCCTCAAGGGCTGCGCGGACTGGCGCATCGGGCTACCGCTGCCATCGACTTCCGGATCACCTACGGGTCCATACCCGCCGGCTTGGTGGATCAACTCATCGAAGAAGCGAACGCACAGATCTTCGAGGCGTTGGCATGGCGCCACGATCCCCTCGGTATCGCCGCTTGGCGCGAGGACCTCGCGGAGGAGTACCGGCCGTGGGTCGAGACGACCGAAGAGGCGATACGAGATGGAGCTCCAGCCAGCGACATCGCAGCGCTGCTCTCCGTTAGGTGCGGCGGTGCTCACGTCGACACGGCCGCGCTCGAGCGCTACGCGGAGGACGCTCACGCCTACATCGAGTCCTGGATGATGCCTCCAGACTGAACGCGTACCCGCCCCGGAGACGTCCCCCCGACCGTCCGGATCTGCCGCGTCCGGCATGACATCGGCGACGAGCCTTGGGTGGCTTCGGCCGCGAGGTCTCGGGCTAGCCTCGGGATGTGTCCGCGAAGTCAGAGCGAACGGCCGCCCGCGAGGCCGTAGCGACTTACTACGAGGCCCAGCTGGCGGAGTTGGTGCAGCGCGTCGCCGCAGCGATCGACGGCTTCCGCGCTGGTGAGTTCAATGCGTCCGACGTAGACCGTGCCCTGTTCCAGTACTCCCGCGCGGCGAAGGAGCTCTGGAAGTTCTGCAACGTGGGCGATGTTGAGCTCGCCGCGACCGCGGTTCTTGAAGGGGTGCGCATCGACTGGTGGGAGCGGGCGGCGCCGAGGACGCGGTGACTCACTGCTGGCCTGTGCGCATCACTCTCGCGCGCGCGGCGCGTCGTCACGTGGAACCCGGGATCGGAGCCGACCCATGGCGGCCGCGGCGACCTCAGCAGCGTTGAGCTGCTGCGCCGGCATCAGATGGCTGTACCGCGAGTCGGTCGTCGCGTAGGTCTCGTGACCTAGTCGTCGCGACAACGTGAACATGTCCATCCCCTCGGCGAGCATCCAGCTCGCATGCGTATGCCGCAGGTCGTGGATCCTGGGCCGCTTCGTCAGGCGCCGCGCGTCTGGGTCCGGCTGACCGTCCGCGTCGACGGGGTTATGGGACTTGTCGATCGCCGGGGTCCAGTGCGTGGCCCAGAACGTGTTGTTGCGGATCGGGCGCCCGGCGACGTTGACGAACACCAGGTCCGTCCCGCGCTTGCCTGCCGTGACCTCCCGGAGCATCTCGGCGAGGTCGGGGGACAGGGAGATGGTCCGGCGCGACCGGGCCGACTTCGGCGCACCGATGTACGGCTGCCGCTCCCCGTCACGCTTCCACGCCTTGTTCACGCGCATCGTCGGCGGGTGGGCATCGAGGGAGAGGTCCTCGACGTGCAGCGCCGTGGCCTCACCGAAGCGCATCCCGGTGCCGACCAGGGTGATGATGAACGGCCGGTAGTGCTCGACGGTGTTGTCCAGGATGAGGTCGAGCTCCTCGGGCTCGAGCACCACCATGTCGTCGCCGGCGCGTTGGCTGCGGGGGAGTCGTACCGCAGCGCACGGGTTCTCCGCCCGGTACCCGAGCCGCACCGCGGTGTTCATGGACGCCGAGAGCAGCCCGTGGACGTTGGCGATCGACTTGTGCGACAGACCCTTCTTCTGGAGCTCGCGGATCCACAGCGTCACCTGCTGCCACGTCAGTGCCTTGACCGGCAGCGCGCCGATGTGGGGCGTGATGTGGTCCCGGGCCCGCAGCGTGTACCCGGTGCGGGTGTCCTCCCCGACACGGTTGAGCAGCTCGATGTGCTCGCGCACCACGTCCTCGACCGTCGGCCCGCCCTGGCGGATCGCGTTGGCCACCTCGACGGCCAGCGTGAGCCGCTGGCCGTTGGAGTCGAGCAGCTTGACCGTCTGCTCGGCCTGGCGCCGATCATCGAAGGTCAGCGACTGCCGGCCGGGTTGGGTGGGGTCGCGCCACACCACGCGGTAGGCCACCGTGCCGTCCCCGCGGGCTCGCCTCTCGATGCTCGCCATGCCCCCATGGTGCATCTCATGGGGACACATTTGTCCCCCTGTGGGGACAAGCGCTGCGTTTTCGCAGGTCAAACGCGTGCCCCGAGTGGGATTCGAACCCACACTGGATCGGGTTTGAGCCGAACGCCTCTGCCGGTTGGGCTATCGGGGCACGGCGGTCGCGACCACGGCTGTGCGCCGAGTCGTGACCACCTCGACGTCACCGGGCCGTGGCGTCCGTGACGCGCGTCATGGACACGCTGTACCGGCTCGGATGGCGTCGGCACTAGGCTAGCGTGCGTGACCGAGAGCGACGTTCCTCAGACCCCAGACCTCGACCTGCCCCTCGGTGGCGTGAGCGCCCCTGAGCCGGAGGCGCCCGCTCCGGGCACGCGCCCGGCGCGACGCGCGGTGGTCGCCGAGGATGAGGCACTCATCCGCATGGACGTCGTCGAGACCCTGCGCGAGGCCGGGTACGACGTGGTCGGCGAGGCGGGCGACGGCGAGACGGCCGTCCAGCTGGCGCTCGAGCTACGTCCGGACGTGGTGGTCATGGACGTCAAGATGCCCGTCCTGGACGGCATCTCGGCGGCTGAGCGCATCGGCAAGGAGCACGCGGCCCCCGTGGTGCTGCTCACGGCCTTCTCGCAGACCGAGCTCGTCGAGCGGGCGCGCGACGCCGGCGCGATGGCCTACGTCATCAAGCCGTTCACACCGGGCGACCTGCTGCCCGCGGTCGAGATCGCGATCTCCCGCTACAGCCAGATCACGGCGCTCGAGGCCGAGGTCGCCGACCTCGCCGACCGGTTCGAGACCCGCAAGCGGGTGGACCGCGCCAAGGGTCTGCTGATGACCAAGATGGGCCTGACCGAACCCGAGTCGTTCCGGTGGATCCAGAAGACCTCGATGGACCGGCGCCTCACGATGCGTGAGGTCGCCGACGCCGTCATCGAGCAGGTCGGTGGCCGCGAGAGCTGACGTACGTCCGACGCCCTCCTCCCGACAAGGTCGGGAGGAGGGTGTTGTTGTTGGCGCGTCCCTGACCTGCGACGTCGTCGGACGGCGTGCGGATGTGGGCCCCAGCGTGTGACCACACCGTGAGATGTCATCCCTACCCGGAAGCATTGTTCACAGGACTTTGGTCACAACTCGGCAACAACCGTCGCTGAGACTTCTCATGTCACCAATCGGACACACAACCGGGGTACGTTGCCGAGCACAGTCCTTCACCTCGCCCCAGTCCTGACCGGTGGGGGAGACCACAGTGCTCAGCAGAGGAGTGCCCCGAATGAAGAGAACGACCCACGCGGCTCGCGCAGCAGCGCTCGCCGGAGCCGTAGCCCTCGTCCTCACCGCCTGCAGCGGGGACGCAGACGACACGACCGACGACGGTGCAGAGGCTGACCCGGGGACGAGCGACAGCAGCCCCCTGATCATCGGCTCGCTCCTGCCGGTCACCGGGAGCCTGGCCTTCCTCGGCCCGCCCGAGGTCGCAGGCGTCGACCTCGCGATCCAGGAGATCAACGAGGCCGGCGGCGTCAACGGTGTCGATGTCGAGATCGTCCACACCGACTCCGGTGACGCCGAGAACATGGCTGTGGCCATCGGTTCGGTCGACGACATGCTGAGCCAGGGGGTGCACGTCATCATCGGCGCCGCATCCTCGTCGGTGACGTACGGCGTCATCGACACCATCGTCGAGGCCGAGGTCGTGCAGTTCTCGCCGGCCAACACCTCACCCGGGCTGTCCGGCTACTCGGACTACTACTTCCGCACCGCCCCGCCGGACTCGGTCCAGGGCAACGCGCTCGGCAACCTCATCGCCGGTGACGGTCACGAGCGCGTCGGCATCCTCGTCTTCAACGACGATTACGGCACCGGCCTTCGCGCCGTCGTCGAGGAGACGCTGGTCGGCGAGGGGGTCGAGGTCACCTACGGCACCGTCGGCGCTAACGAGGAGTTCGCCCCGAAGCAGAACAACTACGAGGCCGAGGTCCAGGCGGTCCTCGCCACCGACCCCGACGCGATCGCCCTGATCGCGTTCGAGGAGACCGCGGTGATCGTGCCGCAGCTCGTGCAGGCCGGGTTCGACACCTCGAACCTGTACTTCACGGACGGCAACACGGCCAACTACCCGGACCTTGACGCGGGCGTGCTCGAGGGTGCCAAGGGCACCATCCCCGGTGCGTTCCCCAGCGACGAGTTCCAGGAGCGGCTGCTCGCCGTCGACAGCGGCCTGACCGAGTACTCCTACTCGGCCGAGTCCTACGACGCCGTCATCCTCTCCGCGCTCGCCGCAGCCAAGGGTGGGCAGAACGACGCGCAGACGGTCCAGGCCAACCTGCACGCCGTGTCCGGTGCCGACGGTGGCGAAGAGTGCTCGACCTACGCCGACTGCATCGAGCTGATCGATGCCGGCGAGGAGATCATGTACGTCGGCCAGGCGGGCGTCGGACCCTTCAACGCGGACAACGACCCGTCGTCCGCGTTCGTCGGGATCTACGTCTACGACGCCGAGAACACCATCACGTGGACCGAGGCGATCTTCGGTGAGATCAGCTGACGCTGAGCATGTGACGGGCTGAGGCCCGACGTCAGGCCCGGCGGGGGACAACCCCGCCGGGCCTGACTGCGTCCCAGCTGCGGGAGACCCGGACGCCGCCGTTGCGGACAGCCACGTCGCTCACCGATGGACGCTTCGGTGGGTACGACGGTCGCCTGCGACGGTCTGCGACAGCTGCATGTCGAGGATCACCAGCTCGAACGGTGCGAACCGCGTGGCGTCGTCCCAGACGACCCGGGTGCCGTCGTCCCGGAACGGCAACGGCCTCTCAGGCCAGCCGCAGCTGTTCAGGGCTTGCGCTGATGCGCAGCGTCCTCGACGTCGGTCGCCAGGGTGCCCAGGTACAGCTCGATGATCTTCGGGTCGTTCATCAGCTCGCGCCCGGTGCCGGTGTAGGCGTTGCGGCCCTGGTCCAGGACGTATCCGCGGTCGCAGATCTGCAGGCACCGTCGGGCGTTCTGCTCGACCATGACGACCGAGACGCCGGCCTTGTTGATGCGGCGGGTCCGGATGAAGGTCTCGTCCTGGCGCACGGGTGACAGGCCCGCTGACGGCTCGTCGAGCAGCAGCACCGACGGCTCCATCATCAGAGCACGGGCCATCGCGACCATCTGACGTTCACCGCCGGACAACGAGCCAGCACGCTGCTTGCGTCGGTCGGCGAGGGTCGGGAACAGCTCCGCGATGAAGGCGAAGCGCTCGGTGAAGCGCTTGGGCCGCAGGAACAGCCCCATCTGCATGTTCTCCTCGATGCTCAGGGTGGGGAACACGTTGTTCGTCTGCGGCACGAAACCCACCCCGCGACGCACCAGGGCGTTGGGCTTGAGGTGCGTGATGTCCTCGCCCTCGAGCACGACCTCGCCCGAACGGACCTGGACCAGCCCGAACAGCGCCTTGAGCAGCGTCGACTTGCCCGCACCGTTGGGCCCGATGATCCCGATCAGCTCACCGGGGTACAGGTCGAGGTTGCAGCCGTCGAGGATGTTGACGCCGGGCAGGTAGCCGGCGGTGACGTTCGCGGCCCGCAGCAGCGGTGCCCCTTGGTCCAGGACGGGCGTAGAGCCGGTCTGCGGCTCGGATCCGGTGGCGGTCATCGGTTCTCCTCCTCGGCCTCAGCCTCGTGCTCGAGGTTGTGGATCACCTCGTCGGCGAGCAGGGCGTCGTCACCCAGGTCGGTGTCGTGGTGCGCGCCCAGGTAGGCGTCGATCACCGCTGCGTCCTCCATCACGGTCTCGGGTGGTCCCTCGGCGACGATCCGGCCCTCGGCCATCACCACCACCCAGTCCGAGATGTGCCGGACCATGTGCATGTCGTGCTCGACGAACAGCACGGTCATCCCCTGGTCGCGGAGGTCGCGGATGTGGCCCAGCAGCGACTGGGTGAGCGCGGGGTTCACCCCGGCCATCGGCTCGTCCAGCATGATCATGACCGGGTCGGACATGAGCGCCCGCGCCATCTCGAGCAGCTTGCGCTGCCCGCCCGAGAGCGACCCGGCGAACTCGTCGCGCAGGTGGTCGAGCTTGAAGCGCACCAGCAGCTCGTCGGCCTTGACCGTGATCTCCCGCTCCCGCTTGACCCAGAGCGGCTTGACGAGAGCGGCGATCATGTTCTCGCCCGGCTGGTCGCGTGCGCCCAGCCGCATGTTGTCGATCACGGTCATTCGCGCGAGCGCCTTGGTGAGCTGGAAGGTCCGGACCATGCCGGCCTGGGCGGTCCGGGCAGCCGGCTTGCCCGACATCGACGCGCCGTCGAAGGTCCACGTCCCGCTGCTGGGGCGGTCGAAGCCGGTCACCAGGTTGAACAGGGTCGTCTTGCCGGCACCGTTGGGACCGATGAGCGCGGTGATGACGTTGCGCTGGACCTCGAGGTGGTCGACCTTGACCGCAGTCAGACCTCCGAAGCGCCGCACGACGTCGTCGGCCACCAGGATGGCGTCGGGCTTCGAGGCGCCGGGTCGCGACTCGACACCGGCGAGCGCGGCCGTGGCGGCCACCGTCCCCGCGGATGGTCCCGAACGGGGCGTGGCGGAAGGGGCGGTGGCGCCCGAGGTCTCAGCGGACATGGAAGGTCAGCTCCTTCTTGTCGCCCAGGATGCCTTGTGGTCTGAAGATCACCAGCAGCATGAGTGCGATACCGATCAGCATCCCCGACAACGGCTCGATCTGCGCGGGGCTGAAGACGTCGGGGGGCAGCACCTCGCGCATCGTGGTCCGCACGATCGACAGCGTCACGAAGAAGATCATGGAACCCAGCACGGGGCCGAAGATCGTCGCCGCTCCACCCAGCAGCAGCACGGTCCAGACGAAGAAGGTCATGGCGCGGCCCATGGCGTCGGGTTGGACCGAGGTGGGTAGCACGTACACCACACCACCGAGCGCCCCGAGGACACCGCCGAGCACCAGTGCCTGCATCTTGTACGCGTACACGCTCTTGCCCAGCGCCCGGACGGCGTCCTCGTCCTCGCGGATCCCCTTGAGCACCCGGCCCCACGGGCTGCGCATCAGCAGGTAGATGAAGAGGACCGCCAGCAGGACGATCGCCCACGCGGCGATCCGCACCCACCACCCGTTGGACAGGTTGTTGCCGTAGGTGAAGGGACCGATCGTCGTGGAGCCGTCGGGCAGCGGTGACAGCGCCTGGAAGGTCGACTTGTAGGTGTTCCCGCGGATGCCCGACGAGGCACCCGTGAGGTCGGTGAACAGGGTCGACCGCCCGACCATGCGGACGATCTCCGCTGCCGAGATCGTGACGATCGCGAGGTAGTCACCCCGCAGCTTGAGTGTCGGGATGCCGAGCAGCAGCGCGAACACCACGGCGCACGCCATCGCGATGATCAGCGCGAGCCACAACGGTGCTCCGGCGATCGTCGAGATCGCGAACCCGTAGGCCCCCAGGAGCATGAAGCCGGCGTGGCCCATGTTGAGCAGCCCGGTGAAGCCGAAGTGCACGTTCAGGCCGATGGCGGCCAGGGCGAACGCTGCGGTCTGCGGGGCGATGAGCTCCGCCGCTGCAAGTGTGAGCAGTCTCTGCCAGTCCATGAGAGCTCCTAACCGATCCGCTCAGCGCGTCCGAGGATGCCCTGTGGTCGCACCAGCAGGACGAGGATGAGGATGAGGAGTGCCGAGGCGTACTTGAGGTCGGTCGGCACCACGAGGTTGGCCATCTCCACGACCATCCCGATGACGAGCGAGCCGACCAGCGCCCCGAAGGCGGTACCCAGACCGCCGAGGGTCACCGCGGCGAACATCAGGAGCAGCATCTGCATGCCGAGCGTCCAGTTCGCCCCGTTGAAGATCAGCGCCAGCAGCACACCGGCCAGACCCGCCAGACCGGCCGAGACCACCCACACGAGCCGGATGATCCGGTCGACGTCGATCCCCGACGCCGCGGCCAGGGCCGGGTTGTCGGAGACCGCCCGGGTCGCACGGCCGGTGCGGGTGCGCAGCAGGAAGTAGCCGACGGCGCTCAGGGCCACCACGGAGATGCCCATGGCGTAGTAGCTGGGGATGTTGAGCCGGACCGGACCGATGGTCCACGTGCCCGGGATGTAGTTGAGGATGCTGACCGTCCCACCGCCGAAGACGAGCTGGAACAGGTACTGCAGGGCCAGCGCCAGGCCGATCGTCACGATCATGCCCTGGACCAGGCCCACCCCCCGGCGCCTGAGCGGCTTCCAGATCCCGGCGTCCTGCAACCACCCGGTCGAGGCGCACAGCGCGACCGCCAGGATGATCGCGGGGACCAGCGGCCACCCGAGGACCGACGCGAACACGTAGGTGAGCAGTGCACCCAGGGTGACCTGCTCACCGTGGGAGAAGCTCGACAGGCCTGTCGTCCCGTAGATCAGCGAGAGGCCCACCGACGCGAGAGCGAGCACCAGACCGAAGCGCAGACCGGCGGCCGCCTGCTGGGCGATCCGTTGGGGGGTGATGGTGGATCCGCCGCGTGGGGCCTCCTCGCCGATGATCTCGCCGCCCTCGGCGTCGACCATCGGATCCGTCCCGCCCGTGCCGCTCTCCCCGGAAGGCGCCTCGTCGACCGCCTCGGGGTCGCCCAGCTCGAAGTTGACCTGACGCGTGGCACCGACGACGGCACGCAGGTCCCTCGGGTTGTCGTCAGGGGACAGGAGCTGCTGCCCCTCGGGCAGGGTCCCGACGTCCAGGGTGAGGGTGTAGGTACCGTTGGCCGTGATCGCCGCCGACCAGGTGCCGTCCTCGCCGGTGGTGACCGTCTCGGTCGACTCGGGTCCTTCGACCTGGATCTCGACCCCACCCGCCGGACCGTCCGAGCCGCGGACGCTGCCCGCGAGGCAGCCCGCCTCGGGGCTCGAGACGCACCCGTCGTCGGTGCCTGCCCGCGCGGGTGGCGCGAGCACCAGGAGCATCCCCGCCAGGAGCGCGGTCAGCGCAGCCAGCACGACCCATCGCGGTCCATGTACTCGTGCCCAAGCTGCAGCAGGAGCCACCTGGGAACCTCCGTCCGGTCGCATGATCGAGGTACAGCCCGTTCTGCACCGGGTCGGCAGCCTAGCCACTGCCGAACGTCCCGGGTCGAGCAGACCGTAGGCGTGCTATGTGTCGTCAGGGTTTCGCGGGGCCGCCACAGCCGGTGCCTCGTTGCGCCGACCACGACCCCGTCCGGGGGGATGTCGCGCCGCACGTCCCGAGGTCATCGACCTGCGGGGCGCCCGAGGCGACCTGGACGAGTATCCACGATGCCGAGGCGACTTTCCCTCAGGTGCGTCGACCGTTATCTTTTCGACATCGACCGAGCGTCACCCCGACGTCCCCCCGACCGCAGCGTCTCGGTCCAGCACGTGAAGGAGGCCCGTCGCCGTGCGTCCTGGTATCGAGGTCCGGCCGGCTCAGCCCGCCGACATGGCTGAGCTCGTCACGCTGTGCCTGGCCGCACGCAAGGAGTCGTCGGTGGGGACGCAGGTCTGCAGCCCCGATCCGGAGGTCCTGGCCCATCAGCTGGGCGCGCTGACGGCCGTCGAGGGCGGCACGGTGCTCGTCGCACGGTCCGACCAGCGGGTCGTCGGTCTGCTCCTCGGGCGTGTCGTGGGACCGAACCCCTTCACCGACGAGGCGAACCTGGCGGTCGAGGTCCTCTACGTGGGTGCCGAGCACCGACGCCGGGGTGTGGGGCACGCCCTGATGGTCGGCGCGCTCGACGTCGCCGCCGCCTCGGGGGCCGAGCACATCTACGCCACCCCGTTGCCCGGGGCGCGGGGCATGCAGCGCTTCTTCGTCCAGCTCGGCTTCGCCCCCGCGGCCGCTCACCGCGTGGTCAGCACCTCTGCCCTGCAGCGTCGGCTCGCCGCCGACCTCGGGGTCACTCGTCGCGGCTCCGCGCGAGGGCTGGAGGGGCTGATCGCGCGACGGCGCCAGTCGCGCCTGGACTCGACACGATCGGGTGGTGAGCCGCCGCGTCCCGGCACGGTGGACCTCGCCATCGGTGCCGAGGAGGACGGCATCGGTCAGGCCGGACGCTCGTCCATCAGCAGGCAGGTGAGACGCGCGGTGCAGACGCGACGTGACGCGGAGTCCTCGACCACGATCTCGTAGCTGGCCGTGGTCCGTCCGAGGTGGAGCGCGGTGGCGGTCCCACGGACCAGACCGTCTGCAGCGGCCCGGTGGTGAGTGGCGCCCACCTCGATGCCGAGCGCACGGCGTCCCGGTCCCGCGTGGAGCATCGCCGCGAAGGAGCCGAGGGTCTCGGCCAGGACGACGGACGCGCCGCCGTGCAGAAGGCCGTAGGGCTGGGTGTTGCCCTGGACGGGCATGGTGCCCACCACGCGGGCGGCACCCACCTCGAGGATCTCGATCCCCATCCGTTCGATCAGCGTGCCCGCGGTGGAGCGTCGGACCTCGTCGAGGTGGTCCTCGGGGGTGCCGGTGTAGGTGTCGGTCATGGCCGATAGGTTGGCACCCGTGAGCGACCTAGCGCGACCCCGACCTCTTCTCCTGCTGATCGACGGCCACTCGATGGCCTACCGCGCGTTCTTCGCGCTGCCCGTGGAGAACTTCTCCACCACGACGGGGGAGCCCACGAACGCGGTCTACGGCTTCACCGCGATGCTCGCCAACATCCTGCGGGACGAGCAGCCGACGCACGTGGCGGTCGCCTTCGACGCAGGCCGGACGACTTTCCGCACCGAGCAGTACCCGGCGTACAAGGGCACCCGTGACGCGACGCCGACGGAGTTCAAGGGTCAGGTGCCGTTGATCAAGGAGATCCTGGGCAGCATGCGGATCCCGACCCTGGACAAGGTGAACTTCGAGGCGGACGACATCATCGCGACCCTGGCCACCCAGGCGGTTGCGGCGGGCATGGACGTCCTGATCTCGACCGGCGACCGTGACGCGCTGCAGCTGGTGACCCCCGAGGTGACGGTGCTCTACCCCCGCAAGGGAGTCTCCGACCTGGTGCGGTTCACCCCGGACGCGGTGCTCGAGAAGTACGGCGTCGTCCCGGCCTGCTACCCGGACCTCGCGGCTCTCGTGGGCGAGAGCAGCGACAACCTCCCGGGAGTGCCCGGCGTGGGCCCCAAGACCGCGGCCAAGTGGATCAACGCCCACGGCGGGCTCGAGGGCGTCCTGGCCGCCGCGCCCGAGATCACCGGCAAGGCGGGCGAGAGCCTGCGTGCCCACCTCGACCAGGTGCGGCTCAACCGGATGCTCAACGCTGCGGTGCGC
The DNA here is from genome assembly GCF_023369855.1 of Actinotalea alkalitolerans. Classification (GTDB taxonomy): domain Bacteria; phylum Actinomycetota; class Actinomycetes; order Actinomycetales; family Cellulomonadaceae; genus Actinotalea. The sequence continues at coordinate 16,962 of NZ_JAMBPP010000010.1, forward strand.
GACGTCGAGCTGCCGCTGGGTCTCGAGGACCTCGAGGTCCGGACGTGGGACCGCGAGGCCATGCACGAGGTCTTCGACGCGCTGCAGTTCCGCACGCTGCGTGAGCGGCTCTTCGCGATGGTCCCCGAGGAGGCACCCACCGACGGGCTCCAGGTCGAGGTGCAGGCCGTTCCTGCCGGCGAGCTGGGTGCCTGGTTCGCCACGCGCGGCTCACGTGAGCTGTCGCTCGACGTGAGCGGTCGGAGCACTCCTGTTGATGGGGACGCCTGGTCGATCGCCGTCGCGGACGGCCCGGCCGAAGCCATCACGATCGACCTGACCTCGCTCGAGCCGTCCGACGAGGAGGCCCTGGCCGGCTGGCTCGCCGACTCCGAGCGCGCCAAGTCGGTGCACGGCGCGAAGGCGGCCTGGCACGCCGTGACGGCTCGCGGGATGGCTCTCGAGGGAGTGCGCTTCGACACCCTGCTCGCGTCCTACCTCTGCCACCCGGACCAGCGTTCCTACGACCTCGCCGACCTCGCCGTACGGCACCTGCACCGGGAGCTGCGTGCCGAGGTCACGGGGGTCGGCAGCGGTCAGGGGGCGCTCGACCTCGACATCGAGGGCAGCTCGGAGGCCGACCGGGCGGGGGTACGGGCCGCGGCCGTCGCCGAGCTCACCGAGGTGCTCGGCGCGGACCTCGACGACCGTGCGTCACGGCACCTGCTCGACGAGGTCGAGCTCCCGCTCGTCGGCGTCCTGGCGCGGATGGAGCAGGCCGGCATCGGCGCCGACGTGGCCTACCTCGAGGAGCTCGAGCGGCACTTCGCGGCCGGGGTGGCCGACGCCGCCTCCGAGGCGTTCGCGGTGATCGGTCGTGAGGTGAACCTGGGATCGCCCAAGCAGCTCCAGGAGGTCCTGTTCGACCAGCTCGAGATGCCCAAGACCAAGAAGATCAAGACCGGGTGGACCACCGACGCGGCCTCGCTGACCGATCTCTTCGAGCGGACCCAGCACCCGTTCCTGGCCCACCTGCTCGCGCACCGGGACGCGTCGCGGCTTCGCCAGACGGTCGAGGGGCTGCTCCGATCGGTCTCGAGCGACGGGCGGATCCACACCACCTTCCAGCAGACCATCGCCGCGACCGGGCGGCTCTCCTCGACCGATCCCAACCTCCAGAACATCCCGATCCGCACCGAGGCCGGTCGCCGGATCCGTCGGGCCTTCGTGGTCGGGGAGGGGTTCGAGACCCTGCTCACGGCCGACTACAGCCAGATCGAGATGCGGATCATGGCGCACCTCTCGGGCGACGCGGGTCTCATCACCGCGTTCAACTCGGGGGAGGACCTCCACAACTTCGTCGGCGCACGCGTCTTCGGTGTCGGCACCGAGGACGTCACCGGCGAGATGCGCTCCAAGATTAAGGCGATGTCGTACGGCCTGGCCTACGGCCTGTCGTCCTTCGGGCTGTCCAAGCAGCTGTCCATCTCGGTCGGTGAGGCCGCCACCCTCATGGAGGACTACTTCGCCCGCTTCGGCGGTGTGCGGGACTACCTGGCGGGTGTGGTCGACGAGGCGCGTCGGACCGGGTACACCGCGACCATCCTGGGTCGTCGTCGCTACCTGCCCGACCTGACGAGCGACAACCGTCAACGCCGTGAGATGGCCGAGCGGATGGCCCTCAACGCCCCGATCCAGGGCAGTGCGGCCGACCTGATCAAGGTGGCGATGCTCGGGGTCGACCGTGCGCTGCGCGCAGACGGCCTCACCTCACGGATGCTCCTGCAGGTCCACGACGAGCTGGTCCTCGAGGTCGCGACCGGCGAGAGGGAGCAGGTCGAGGAGATCGTCAGGACGCAGATGGGCGCCGCGGCGCAGCTGTCCGTGCCCCTGAGCGTCTCGGTCGGCACGGGAACCAGCTGGCACGACGCGGGGCACTGAGCGGCGCGAGCGGTAGCTCACCCGCGACGGGTCACGAAGATCGCCGTCCCGGGGATCCGCTCACCGCGGACAGGCCCCCACCCGCCCCACACCCTGTCGTGGCCAGCGGGCCACTCGGGCTCGACAAGACGTTCGAGGACGAACCCGGCGGTCACCAGGTCGGCGACGTGGTCGCCCACCGTGCGGTGGTACTCGGCGTAGGTGACCTGCCCGGAGGCGTCGGTCTCGACGTAGGGTCGACGGTCGAAGTAGGACAGCGTCGCGGTGAGACCCTCGGGTCCCGGGTCGTCGGGGAAGGCCCAACGCACGGGGTGCGTGACGGCGAAGACCCATCGCCCTCCGGGGCGAAGCACGCGGGCGACCTCCCGATGCACGCGCACGGCGTCCGGCACGAAGGGGATGGCGCCGAACGCTGTGAACGCGATGTCGAAGGCCGCATCGGCGAAGGGCAGGGTGCGGGCATCGGCCTGGACGAGTGGGGTCGCGGTGCCCACGCTGCGGTCGAGCCGTCGTCCCGCAGTGAGCATCCCGGCGGAGAGGTCAGTCGCGACCACCTGGGCACCGGCCTGCCGCAGCCACCGTGAGCACTGCCCGGCTCCGGCGCCGACCTCGAGGACCCTCCGCCCGACCACTGGTCCGAGGAGCTGGACGTCGGCCTCGCGCAGGCCCTCAGGGCACCAGCAGAAGTCCTGCGGACCCAGGAAGTCGCCGTGGTCGTCGAGGTACTCGACGGCGTTCTCGTCCCACCACCGACGGGCGGCGGGGCCGGCCGCTGACGGGGGGACCTCCTGGAATCCTGCGAAGTCCGCCGGGGGCTGTGTCATCACGGTGCAGTCTCGGCTGTCATGGCGCTCATGTCTCCTAATCACTACGGTGTACCGGTCCGTAACATCCCCGTGACGAGCTGGCACTACGTTCACCTCGGCACGGACCGCTGGATGTCCGCGACCTCCAACAATGACGAGGGGTGACCGAGTGAGGACCTTCCTGAGGACGACTGCTGTCGTCGCAGCAGCGGGGCTCGCGCTGAGCGCGTGTGCCGCGAGCGACCGCGAGACCGACGACGGCGAGGGTACGACGGCGGAAGCCGGACGCGACACCTTCATCTTCGCAGCGTCATCCGACCCTGCCTCCCTCGACCCGGCCTTCGCCAACGACGGCGAGTCCTTCCGGGTCGCACGCAACATCTTCGAAGGTCTCGTGGGTGTCGAGCCGGGCACCGCTGACCCGGCGCCGCTGCTCGCGGAGGACTGGGAGGTCAGCGACGACGGCCTCGAGTACACCTTCTTCCTCAAGGAGGGTGTCTCCTTCCACGACGGCACGCCCTTCGACGCCGACGCGGTCTGTGCCAACTTCGACCGCTGGAACAGCTTCACCGGTGTGCTGCAGTCCGAGAGCCTGTCCTACTACTGGCAGAAGGTGAACGGCGGCTTCGCGAGCAGCGACGTCGAGAGCCTGGACGGGACCGGCAAGTACCAGTCCTGCGAGACCAGCGACGACCTCACCGCCGTCATCACGATGCAGAGCCCGCTGCCCGAGTTCATCTCGGCGCTCTCGCTGCCGTCGTTCTCGATGCAGTCGCCCACCGCGATGGAGGAGTACGGCGCCGACGACGTCGGCGGCGACGCCTCGGCCCCGCTGCTGCCCGAGTACGCCACGGCGCACCCGACCGGCACCGGCCCGTACATGTTCGAGTCCTGGACCCGGGGCCAGCAGGTCGTGCTGACCGGCAACCCGGACTACTGGGGCGAGCAGGGTCAGATCCAGCGGGTGGTCTTCACGATCATCTCCGACGCCACCGCACGCCGGCAGGCGCTGCAGGCCGGCGACATCGACGGGTACGACCTGGTGGGCCCGGCCGACGTCGAGGCGCTCGAGGCGGAGGGCTTCCAGATCGTCGACCGTGAGCCGTTCAACATCCTCTACCTGGGCATGAACCAGGCGAACCCCGAGCTCGCGGACCTCAGGGTCCGGCAGGCGATCGCCCATGCCATCAACAAGGAGGCGCTCGTCGCGCAGACCCTGCCCGAGGGCACCGAGGTGGCGACGAACTTCGTGCCGCCGTCGGTGGCCGGGTGGAGCAGCGAGGTCGAGACCTACGACTTCGACCAGGACCGCGCCCGTGAGCTCCTGGCCGAGGCCGGCAAGTCCGACCTGACCATCGAGTTCAACTACCCGACGAACGTCTCACGGCCCTACATGCCGACCCCGGAGCAGGTCTTCCAGTCCATCAGCGCCGACCTGGAGGAGGTCGGCATCACGGTCGTCCCCGTCCCGGAGCCGTGGAACCCGGAGTACCTGGACCGCATGCAGGGGACGGCCGACCACGGTCTGCACCTGCTGGGGTGGACGGGTGACTACAACGACACCTACAACTTCATCGGCGTCTTCTTCGGCGCGCAGTCGATGGAGTGGGGCTTCGACGACTCCGAGCTCTTCGAGATGATCAACGAGGGTCGGTACCAGACCAGCGTCGAGGACCAGACGGCAGCCTACGAGGCCGCGAACGTCGCCATCCTCGAGCGACTGCCCGGGGTGCCGCTCGCGCACCCCGTGCCCTCGCTCGCGTTCACCCAGGTGGTGCGGGACTACCCGGCGTCCCCGGTGCAGGACGAGGTCTACAACGTGATCCGGCTCGAGGACTGAGGAGCAGCCCCGATCGATGGTCCGACTCATCCTGCAGCGCCTCGCGCTGCTGATACCGACCCTGCTCGGTCTGTCGATCCTGCTGTTCCTGTGGGTGCGCGCTCTTCCAGGAGGGCCGGCAACGGCCCTCCTGGGGGAGCGCGCCACACCCGAGGCCGTGGAGCGCATCAACGCGCTCTACGGGTTCGACCGCCCGCTGGTCGAGCAGTACCTGACCTGGATGGGACAGCTCCTCCAGGGCAACTTCGGCGCCTCGACCCGTACCGCGGTCCCGGTGCTCGACGAGTTCCTCCAGCGGTTCCCGGCGACCATCGAGCTGACCCTGCTGGCTCTGCTGCTCGCGGTCGGCGTGGGGATCCCGCTGGGATACGTCGCGGCGCGCCACCAGGGCCGCTTCCTGGACCACACGACGGTCGCCGCATCGTTGCTCGGGGTCACCATCCCGGTCTTCTTCCTGGCGTTCCTGCTGAAGTACCTCTTCGCGGTGCAGCTCGGCTGGTTCCCCTCGACGGGCCGGCAGAGCCCGTCGATGCTCGCGACGCACCCGACGGGCTTCTACGTGCTGGACGGGCTGCTCACGCGTGAGTGGGATGCCGCCTGGGACGCGTTGCGTCACCTGGTCCTCCCGGCGGTCGCCCTCGGGTCGATCCCGCTGGCGATCATCGCGCGGATCACCCGTGCCTCGGTGATCGAGGTGCAGAACGCCGACTACGTGCGCACCGCCCGCGCCAAGGGCCTGCGGGGGCCACGTCTGCGCCGCCGGGTGGTGCTGCGCAACGCGATGCTCCCGGTGGCCACGACGATCGGGCTCCAGGTCGGACTGCTGCTCTCCGGAGCGGTCCTCACCGAGACCGTGTTCTCCTTCAACGGGATCGGGAGCTTCCTGGCCAACGCGGTCTTCAACCTGGACTACGCCGTGCTCCAGGGATTCATCCTGTTCATCGCCGTCGTCTACGCGCTGGTGAACCTGGCCGTCGACGTCTCCTACGGCCTCATCGACCCGAGGATGCGAGTGCGATGACCACCGAACCCGCTGCCCAGGGCGCCCTCCAGGACCCTGTCCTGTCCTCGTCCGCACCGCGCGACCCGCGTGACGACGCCGGAGCGAGCATCTGGCGGGTCGCGGCCCGCCGACTGCGCCGGAACCCGGGTGCGGTGATCGGCGCCTCGATCGTGCTGGTGTTCATCCTCGTGGCGCTGCTCGCGCCGGTCCTGGCGCCCTACGGCGCGGGTGCCCTGCCCGGGCGGGCCGAGATCCGCCCGACCTTCATCCCAGGGCCGTCCGCCGACTACCTGCTCGGCCTGGACCGGTACGGCGGCGACCTGCTGTCCAAGCTCATCTGGGGGGCTCGGGCGTCCCTGCTGATCGGCGTGCTGTCCACGATGCTCGGGCTGATGGGGGGTGCACTGCTCGGCCTGCTGGCCGGCGCCTTCGGCGGTTGGGTGGACACCGCGACCATGCGGCTGGTCGACCTCATGCTCTCGGTACCGTCGCTGCTGCTCGCGGTGTCCATCGCCGCAGTGATCGGCCAGTCCTCGACCGCGGTGATCGTCGCGATCGGTGTGGTCCAGGTCCCGATCTTCGCTCGCCTGCTGCGCGGCACGATGCTCGCGCAACGGGGCCAGGACTACGTCCTCGCGGCGCGATCCCTCGGCCTGTCCCGACGCACGGTGACGATGAGCCACGTGCTCCCGAACAGCCTGGGACCGGTGATCGTCCAGGCGACCCTGATGCTCGCGACCGCGGTGATCGAGGCGGCGGCGCTGTCCTTCCTCGGTCTGGGTGGTGGGTCGCCGACGACCGCCGAGTGGGGTCGCATGCTCACCGCCGCCCAGAACGAGCTCGAGGTGGCGCCACGGCTGGCCCTGTGGCCAGGTGCGTGCATCGCGGTCACCGCTCTGGGTTTCACGCTCTTCGGCGAGGCCCTGCGTGAGGCCCTCGACCCCAAGACGAGGAAGGGGTGACCGGCGTGCAACCCCAGCCGCTGCTGAGCCTGCGGGATCTCGAGGTGACCTTCACCACCGAGCACGGGGCGATGAAGGCCGTCCGTGGAGCGAGCTTCGACGTCATGGCCGGTGAGACGGTCGCGATCGTCGGCGAGTCCGGCTCGGGCAAGTCGACCACCGCCATGGCCGTGATCGGTCTGCTCGCGCAGAACGGCCGCGTCAGCGGCGGTCAGATCCTCTTCGACGGCACCGACGTGGCAGCGCTGAGCGGCGCGGGGATCGCCCGGATGCGGGGCAGCGACATCGGCATGGTCCCCCAGGACCCGATGTCCAACCTGAACCCCGTGATGCGCGTGGGGACGCAGATCGTCGAGGCCCTCGAGGACAACGGTGTCGCGCGTGGTGAGGCCGCTCGACGCCGCGCCGTGGAGCTCCTGGAGGAGGCCGGGCTGCCCGACGCCGCCCATCGTGCGTCGTCGTACCCGCACGAGTTCTCCGGGGGCATGCGTCAACGGGCGCTGATCGCGATGGGGCTCTCCTGCCGGCCTCGGCTCTTGATCGCGGACGAGCCGACCTCGGCCCTGGACGTCACGGTGCAGCGCACCATCCTGGACCGGCTCGACGTGCTGACGGCCGAGCTGGGTACAGCGGTGCTGCTGATCACCCACGACCTCGGTCTGGCAGCCGAGCGCGCGAGCCGGATCGTGGTGATGTACCAGGGCGAGGTCGTGGAGCAGGGCCCCGCGACGCAGCTGCTGACCGACCCGCAGCACGAGTACACCCGGCGGCTGCTCGCCGCGGCGCCCTCGCTCGCCTCCCGCCGCATCCAGCTGGCCAAGCAGGCAGGGAAGACCGAGGCCGTCGCGGACGACCTCCTGGCGGTCTCGGCCACCCCGCACGACCCCGCCGGTCCGGACGCGGACGCGGACAACATCATCGAGGTCGAGAGCATCACCAAGGTGTTCAAGCTGCGAGGCAGGGGCCTGTTCTCGCGCAGCTCGGACTTCACGGCGGTGGACGACGTGAGCTTCGTCATCCCCCGCGGCACCACCGTCGCGGTGGTGGGGGAGTCGGGGTCGGGCAAGTCGACCGTGGCCAGGATGATGCTCGACCTCATCCCGGCGACCTCGGGCACGATCCGGTTCAACGGTGAGTCCGTGGGCGGGGCGGACCGCGCGGCCGAGGTCAGGTTCCGACGCAAGGTCCAGCCGATCTTCCAGGACCCGTACGCCTCCCTCGACCCGCTGTACACCATCCACCGGACGATCGAGGAGCCGCTGCGGGCCCACGACTTCGGCACGGCCGCCGAGCGCCGCGACCGGGTGCACCAGCTCATGGAGGACGTCGCCCTGGCACCGCACCTCCTGCGGCGCTACCCGGCCGAGCTCTCCGGGGGCCAGCGTCAGCGGGTCGCGATCGCGCGGGCGCTGGCCCTCAACCCCGACCTGGTGGTGTGCGACGAGGCCGTCTCCGCCCTGGACGTCATCGTCCAGTCGCAGATCCTGCACCTGCTGGCCGACCTGCAGCACCGGCTCGGGCTGAGCTACCTGTTCATCAGCCACGACCTGGCCGTGGTGCGGCAGATCGCCGACCGGGTGTGCGTGATGGAGAAGGGGCGGATCGTCGAGCAGGGCACGGTCGACGACGTCTTCGACCGTCCGCAGCAGCAGTACACCCGTGCCCTGCTCGACGCGATCCCCGGCCGTGACCTGGAGCTGGGTCTGCGTGCCGGCTGACCCGGTTCGTTCTCTTTGACCGCGCCTTCCGTGCGCAGATAGGATGATCGACGGCGTGTCACGTGTTGCGCCCACATCACCCTCGGAGAGCGCAGGCTCTCCACGGGCCATCCTGCACCTTCCCTGTCCGAACTACTCCCTGTCCGCATCGGAGCTCGAAACTCAATGACCATCTCCACCCCTACCAAGCCGACGACTCCTCAGGTCGCGATCAACGACATCGGTACGGCTGAGGACTTCCTCGCCGCGATCGACGCCACGATCAAGTACTTCAACGATGGCGACATCGTCGAGGGAACCATCGTCAAGGTCGACCGCGACGAGGTCCTGCTGGACATCGGCTACAAGACCGAGGGCGTCATCCCCTCTCGCGAGCTCTCGATCAAGCACGACGTCGACCCGGACGACGTCGTCAAGGTCGGTGACGCGGTCGAGGCCCTGGTCCTGCAGAAGGAGGACAAGGAAGGCCGTCTGATCCTGTCCAAGAAGCGCGCGCAGTACGAGCGCGCCTGGGGCACGATCGAGAAGATCAAGGAGGAGGACGGCGTCGTCACCGGCACCGTCATCGAGGTCGTCAAGGGCGGCCTCATCCTCGACATCGGTCTGCGTGGCTTCCTTCCTGCGTCGCTCGTGGAGATGCGTCGCGTCCGTGACCTCCAGCCGTACGTCGGCAAGGAGATCGAGGCGAAGATCATCGAGCTCGACAAGAACCGCAACAACGTCGTGCTCTCGCGCCGTGCCTGGCTCGAGCAGACGCAGTCCGAGGTGCGCTCGACCTTCCTGCAGACCCTGCAGAAGGGCCAGGTCCGCCCCGGTGTCGTGTCCTCGATCGTCAACTTCGGTGCGTTCGTGGACCTCGGCGGCGTCGACGGTCTCGTCCACGTCTCCGAGCTGTCCTGGAAGCACATCGACCACCCCTCCGAGGTCGTCGAGGTGGGCCAGGAGGTCACCGTCGAGGTGCTCGACGTCGACTTCGAGCGTGAGCGCGTCTCGCTCTCGCTCAAGGCGACGCAGGAGGACCCGTGGCAGGCCTTCGCCCGGACGCACGCCATCGGGCAGGTCGTTCCCGGAAAGGTCACCAAGCTCGTCCCGTTCGGCGCGTTCGTGCGCGTCGAGGACGGCATCGAGGGCCTGGTGCACATCTCCGAGCTGGCCGTCCGCCACGTCGAGCTGCCCGAGCAGGTCGTCAACGTCGGCGACGACACCTTCGTGAAGGTCATCGACATCGACCTCGAGCGTCGTCGCATCTCGCTGTCGCTCAAGCAGGCGAACGAGGGTCTGGACCCGACCAGCGAGGACTTCGACCCCGCGCTGTACGGCATGGCCGCCGAGTACGACGACAAGGGGAACTACAAGTACCCCGAGGGCTTCGACCCCGAGACCAACGAGTGGCTCGAGGGCTTCGAGTCGCAGCGTGAGACCTGGGAGGCCCAGTACGCCGCCGCCCACTCGCGCTGGGAGTCGCACAAGAAGCAGGTCGCCGAGGCGGTCCAGGCTGACCTCGACGCCGCCAACGCGCCTGAGGCGACCTCCTCGTCCTCGTCCTCGTCTTCGTCCTCCTCCTCGTCGTCCTCGTCCTCCTCGTCGGGATCGAGCAGCTACTCCTCGACCCCGGCCGAGGAGACCGGTGGCACGCTGGCCTCGGACGAGGCTCTCGCCGCACTGCGCGAGAAGCTCACCGGGAACTGACACCGCGCGCCCACGGGCGCAACGGTTCACGCGACGGGCCGGTCACCTCAGGGTGGCCGGCCCGTCGGCATGTCCGGATCGCCAGGGGGTGGGTGACGATCGCTGGCGCCGGGCTAGTCTGTCGCGGTGAGTGCACAGGAGAGCGCAGCCCCCGACGGGCGGCGCACGGGCCCAGGCCGCACGAAGATCCGTCACAAGCTGGCGGTGCGTGACTTGCGGGTCGTCGGTGTCCGTCTGGTCGGACCACGGATGGTCAGGGTCACAGTGGCGGGCCCTGAGCTGGTCGACCTCGAGGCTCAGGGACCCACCGACCACGTGAAGGTCTTCTTCCCGGACCCCACGACCGGGCACCTCGCGGCGCCTGTCCTGACCGCGGAGGGGCTCGAGCGTCCGTCCTCGGGCACCCTGCACGTTCGCGACTACACCCCTCGCGCGTACCGCAGTCGCGGCCCGACGGGTCCCGAGCTCGACCTGGACCTCGTGCTGCACGGGGATGTCGGGCCCGCCTCCACCTGGGCGGGGCACGCGACGGTGGGCGACCGGCTGGTCGTCGCAGGCCCCAAGGGGTCCAAGCTCGTACCGCCCGGTGTGACCAGTGTGCTGCTCGGGGGCGACGAGACCGCGCTGCCTGCGATCGCCCGGTGGCTCGAGCTGCTTCCCGTCGACGTCGCCGTCCGTGTTCTCGCGGAGGTCGACTCCGCCGCCGACGAGACCTACCTCGACCAGGTGGGGCCAGCGGGCCGCCCGCTCGAGATCAGCTGGCTGCACCGGCACGGACGCGCGCCGGGGACCGAACCGCTTCTCGAGCGTGCGGTGCAGCGTCGCGGACTGGTCGACCGCTCGACCTTCGTCTGGTTCGGCGGCGAGGCGGGCACGCTGCGCGGCGTCCGGCGGCACCTGCGTCGAGACCTGCGGCTGACGGCCCGGCAGGCCGAGGTCTCGGGCTACTGGCGGCTCGGCGAGGCCGCCTTCGACCACCACGCCCCGATCGACCCGAGCGACCCGGACTGACCGTGCGACGAGTGGGCCTGACCGGGGGGATCGCGGCCGGGAAGTCGGTCGTCGCTGCGCGCCTGCGCGAGCTGGGGGCCGTGGTCGTCGACCACGACCTGCTCGCCCGTGAGGTGGTCGCTGCAGGTTCGGACGGGCTCAGCGCCGTGGTGGCGGCCTTCGGCGAGCGGGTGCTGGGAGCCGACGGCGCGCTGGACCGGCCCGCGCTGGCCGAGGTGGTCTTCGCCGACCCCGACGCGCGGGCAGCGCTCGACGGTCTGCTGCACCCGCGCATCCGTGCCGAGGCGGCACGTCAGGAGGCCCGCGCCGTGCAGGCCCGGGCCGCGGTCGTCGTCCATGACGTCCCGCTGCTCGTGGAGACCGGTCAGGCCGGCGACTTCGACGTGGTGGTCGTCGTCGAGGCGCCCGAGGCGGTGCGGGTCGAGCGGCTGGTCCGTGGTCGAGGGATGGAGGCCGGCCAGGCCAGGGCGCGGATCGCGGCCCAGGCCGACGACTCGTCGCGGCGGGCGGTCGCGGACGTCGTCCTCGACGGCTCGGGGACGACGGCGGCGTTGCGGCGACAGGTGGACGACCTCTGGGCGCGCTGGGAAGCGGCATGACACCGATGCCGACCGTCCTTGTCACGGCCTTCGAGCCCTTCGACGGTCAGTCGACGAACGCCTCCTGGTCGGCCGTGGAGGGACTCGCCCACGGCTGGTCCGGACCGGCACGGGTCGTCGTGCTGCGGCTCCCGGTGAGCTTCGAGGGTGCACCCGCCGCGCTGCGGGCGGCGGTGGTCGAGCACCGCCCTGCGCTCGTGCTGTGCGTCGGGGAGGCGGGTGGCCGTCGCGCCGTCGGCGTGGAGAGGGTGGCGGTGAACCTCGTCGACGCGCCGATCGCGGACAACGACGGGAACCTCCCGGTGGACCGTGCCGTGGTCGAGGGCGGACCGACGGCGTACTTCTCGACGCTGCCGGTCAAGGCGTGCGTGGCCCGGATCCTTGCGGCAGGAGTGCCCGCCGAGGTGTCGGGCACTGCGGGGACCTACGTCTGCAACGCGGTCTTCTACGCGCTGATGGATCTGCTGGCCGCGGCACCCGACGTGCGGGGTGGCTTCGTGCATGTGCCTCGGACGCCGGCACAGGTCCCGACGGACGGTCCGTCGTTGGCCACGCAGGCTGCGACTCGCGCTCTGGACCTCGTGGTGCGCACCTCGCTCGAGCGGCCGCCCGAGGAGTCGCTGCGCGGCGGGGCCACCCATTGACACCTCCCTGGCGCGCAGGTGCGTCCGGTCGGTCTGAGCCCGTCCAGGACCTCAGGCGCTAGTCGGTGGGTGTGGCGGCGTCGGGTGGGAGGACCCCGCGCACGCTCGCCAGGACCGTGCCGGCGATCTCGCTCAACGGTCTGTCGGGCTGGAAGGTTCGCCACTCGAGCCCGGCGATGAGGGTCGCACCGAAGGCCGCTGGGGCGGCGACGTACGCGTCCGCGGTGGGGTCTGCGTCGACGATGACCTGCCGGAAGACCGAGACGATCTCCTCGCGCACCGGACGCAGCGACTCCTGCCAGGTCCGCCCGGTGCGGAACAGCTCAGAGGCCAGCACCTTGGTGCCTGCCGGGTTGTCACGCACCTGGGTCAGCAGGGCGCAGATCACGGCGTCCAGGGCGTCGGTGCCGGTGCGTCCGGCGGCTGCCCTGCGCAGCGCCTCGCTGAATCCGCTCATGGTGTGGTCGATCAGCGAGGTGAAGAGGGTCGCCTTGGAACCGAAGTTGTAGTAGATGCTGCCCTTGGCGACGCCGGCCCGCTCGGCCACCGCGTCGAGAGAGGTCTCGGCGTAGCCCCGCTCGGCCATCAGGGCCGCCGCGGCGTCCAGCACCTGACGGCTGGTGCTGGCGCGACGGGCGGCGTTGCCGTCCGGGCGGGGAGGGGAGGATCCGGCGACGGGCACGCAGGCACAGTAGTACGCGAACCCTTCGGCCAGGACCGGGTGCTGCGTCCCTGCGGGGTGACGACGGTCAGCCGGTGTCGGTGGTGCGACGTACCGTGGTCCCATGCGTCCTGTCACCGACCTGCAGCGCCGGGTCGCCCCCTTCGAGGTGATCTCCGACTACACGCCGGCGGGTGACCAGCCCCAGGCCATCGAGGAGCTGACCGGCCGGATCCAGGCCGGGGAGAAGGACGTCGTGCTGCTGGGTGCGACCGGTACGGGGAAGTCGGCGACCACCGCGTGGTTGATCGAGAAGCTCCAGCGCCCGACCTTGGTGATGGCCCCCAACAAGACCCTTGCCGCGCAGCTCGCGACCGAGTTCCGCGAGCTGCTGCCGAACAACGCGGTCGAGTACTTCGTCTCGTACTACGACTACTACCAGCCCGAGGCGTACATCGCGCAGTCGGACACCTACATCGAGAAGGACTCCTCGATCAACGAGGAGGTCGAGCGGCTGCGTCACTCGGCGACCAACTCGCTCCTGACCCGGCGCGACGTCGTGGTGGTGGCGTCGGTCTCGTGCATCTACGGGCTGGGCACGCCACAGGAGTACGTCGACCGGATGGTGCGGCTGTCGGTCGGCGACCACATCGAGCGTGACCAGCTGCTCCGGCGCTTCGTGACGATGCAGTACGCACGCAACGACATGGCGTTCACCCGCGGTACGTTCCGGGTACGTGGGGACACCGTCGAGATCATCCCGGTGTACGAGGAGCTCGCCCTGCGGATCGAGTTCTTCGGCGACGAGATCGAGGCGATCCACACCCTGCACCCGCTCACCGGTGACATCATCCGGTCCGAGCAGGAGATGTACGTCTTCCCCGCGACGCACTACGTCGCCGGGCCCGAGCGGATGGAGCGGGCGGTCTCGGGGATCGAGAGCGAGCTGGAGGAACGGCTCGCGGAGCTCGAACGGCAGAACAAGCTGCTCGAGGCTCAGCGCCTGCGCATGCGCACCACCTACGACGTCGAGATGATGCGGCAGGTCGGCAGCTGCTCAGGCATCGAGAACTACTCCCGGCACATCGACGGACGCGGCCCCGGGACGGCCCCCCACACCCTGCTGGACTACTTCCCCGAGGACTTCCTGCTGGTCATCGACGAGTCGCACGTCACCGTGCCGCAGATCGGTGCGATGTACGAGGGAGACCGGTCCCGCAAGCGGTCGCTGGTCGAGCACGGGTTCCGCCTGCCGAGCGCGATGGACAACCGGCCGCTGCGATGGGAGGAGTTCGTCGAGCGGATCGGGCAGACGGTGTACCTCTCGGCGACGCCCGGTGCCTACGAGCTCTCGCAGGGGGACGGTGTGGTCGAGCAGATCATCAGACCCACGGGCCTGGTGGATCCCGAGGTGGTCGTGAAGTCCACCACCGGCCAGATCGACGACCTGCTCGAGGAGATCCGCACCCGCGTCGACAAGGACGAGCGGGTCCTGGTGACCACGCTCACCAAGAAGATGTCCGAGGACCTCACCGACTACCTGCTCGAGAAGGGCGTCCGGGTGCAGTACCTGCACTCCGAGGTGGACACCCTGCGCCGGGTGGAGCTCCTCCGGGAGCTGCGCATGGGGCAGTTCGACGTGCTGGTCGGCATCAACCTGCTCAGGGAGGGTCTCGACCTTCCCGAGGTCTCGCTGGTGAGCATCCTCGACGCCGACAAGGAGGGCTTCCTGCGGTCCGGGACCTCACTGATCCAGACCATCGGCCGTGCCGCGCGCAACGTCTCGGGTCAGGTCCACATGTACGCCGACCGGATCACCCCCGCGATGGCGCAGGCGATCGACGAGACCAACCGTCGCCGGGAGAAGCAGGTCGCTCACAACGTGCTCAACGGGATCGACCCGACCCCGCTGCGCAAGCGCATCAGCGACGTCACGGACATGCTGCTCCGTGAGGACATCGACACGGCCGAGCTGCTCGCAGGTGGCTACCGCAACTCCGGCAAGGGCAAGGCACCGGTGCCCGGCAAGACCGGCGCCAAGGGCTCGGCCTCGTCGGGGCCGAGCCGTCTGGCGGGCGCCGCAGCCAGCGACCTCGCTGACCTGATCCAGGAGCTCAGCACCCAGATGCACGGCGCGGCCGCCGAGCTGCAGTTCGAGCTCGCAGCCCGCCTGCGGGACGAGATCTCCGGGCTCAAGAAGGAGCTCCGCGACATGCAGGGCGCGACCGCCTGACGCGACGGGCCCCCGGACACGACTCGTCGGGGCGCTGGCGGGGGTGTCGGGGTACGGGGCCGCGATGACCTATGCTCCAGTGGTTCGTGAAGGGGAGTACTCCCGAAGCGGCGGAGTCGTCATCACGGCGGGGTCCTGATCCTCGCCCGGTTCCGTCGGCCTGGCTGGTCAGCCCGGTGGAGGAGACCTTCGGTACTCAGCGCACGGTGCCGGAGGCAAGTCATGCATGTTCCCCTGTGGGTCTGGGGCGCCACGGTCGTGGCGATCCTGGTCCTCTTCGTCTTCGACTTCTACGCGCACGTGCGGACCCCCCACGAGCCGACCTTCCGGGAGTCGGCGATCTGGTCCTCGGTCTACATCGGGCTGGCACTGGTCTTCGGCGTCGGGGTGACGCTGGTGTGGGACACCAGCCACGGCGGTGAGTACTTTGCGGGGTACGTGACCGAGAAGAGCCTCTCGGTCGACAACCTCTTCGTCTTCCTCATCATCATGACCCGCTTCGCGGTGCCCAGGATCTACCAGCAGAAGGTGCTGCTTGTCGGTGTGGCCATCGCGCTGCTCCTGCGCACGGTCTTCATCCTCGCCGGGGCGGCGGCCATCGCCCAGTTCTCCTGGGTCTTCTACCTCTTCGGTGCGTTCCTGATCTACACCGCGGTCAAGCTCGCCCGGGAGGACCACGCCAACGAGGCGCCGTCGGAGTTCCACGAGAACAGGCTGATGCGTCTGCTCCGACGGGTCCTGCCCACGACGACCGAGTACCACGGGGACCGCCTCTCGGTCCGGCTCGGTACGCGTCGCGTGTTCACGCCCATGCTCATCGTGATGATCGCGATCGGCTCGACCGACGTGCTCTTCGCGCTGGACTCGATCCCGGCGATCTACGGCCTCACGAAGGAGCCGTACCTGGTCTTCACGACCAACGCCTTCGCCCTGCTGGGCCTGCGACAGCTCTACTTCCTGCTCGGTGGACTGCTCAAGCGCCTCATCTACCTCTCGCAGGGCCTGTCGTTGATCCTGGGCTTCATCGGGATCAAGCTGGTGCTGGAGGCGCTCCACCAGAACGAGCTGCCGTTCATCAACGGTGGACGGCACGTCGAGTGGGCGCCCGAGATCCCGATCTGGCTCTCGCTCACGGTGATCCTCGGGACTCTCGCGGTCGCGACGCTGGCGAGCCTGGCAGCGACCCGACGGGCCGGGAAGGTCGAGCTGCCCGAGGCGGACGAACCGGTCGACGCGACGCAGGAGCTGCGGTCGCGGGACGGCTGACGGTCAGTCCGCGGTCGACGCCCAGGGCCCGATGACCAGGTTCCAGGGGCGGACGACGCTCTGGCTGATGAGCCCCTCGCGGTGGAACGGGTCCGCGGCGAGCAGGGCGTCGAGTGCGGCGTCGTCGGGGGCACGGAGGATCAGCAGGGCCCCCGGGGCGCCCTCGCTGTACGGTCCCGAGCCGAGCAGGCTTCCGGCGTCGGCCAGCGAACGGAAGTAGTCGCGGTGCTCGGGCCGGACCTCGTCGCGCAGGGCGTCACGGGAGTCGTAGGTGTACTGGACGGCGTAGATCGTCATGCAGGCATTGTGCCCGGCCCGCGGGCTTTCACCCGATGCCGAGGTGCAGGGTCGGCGGGTCGCACCTAGGTTCGGAAGCAGTGCGGCCGTGCCCCGGTGCCCGTCGGGTACCGCTGCGGGCCAGAGGAGGAGGCGGGACGTGAGGCCGAGGTCGGACGTTGCCCACGACGTCGTCCTCGACGGCCGCTATCGCCTCGACGAGGTCCTGGGGCAGGGCGGCATGGCGACCGTCTACCGGTCGCACGACCTCGTCCTGGTGCGAGACGTCGCCGTCAAGCTCTTCCCACCGGTCGCTGAGCACGCCGAGGAGACCGAGAGGCATCGGGCGGAGATGCTGGTGCTCGCCCAGCTGAGCCATCCGGGCCTGGTCACCCTGCACGACGCAGGGATCGTGGAGGCCGGCGGGCCGTTGCGCCAGACGTACCTGGTGATGGAGCTGGTCCACGGCCCGACCCTCGCCGACCACCTGCAGTCCGCCCGTCTGACCGTCAAGGACACCGCCCGGATCGGTCAGCAGCTCGCCGAGGCCCTGGCCGTGGTCCACGCCACGGACGTGGTCCACCGGGACATCAAGCCTGCGAACATCCTCCTGCTCGACCGGGACCTGCTCGATGCCGAGGAGGATCAGGAGCCGCTGGCCCTGACCACCGGACCGCTGGTCAAGCTCGCCGACTTCGGGATCGCGCGGCTCTCGGACGGGCCCCGTCTCACGATGACGGGGACGACCCTGGGTACGGCCACCTACCTGAGTCCTGAGCAGGCCATGGGGGCTGCCGTCGGCCCCGCGACGGACATCTACGCCCTCGGCCTGGTCCTGCTCGAGTGCTTGACCGGAGCGAAGGCGTTCACCGGTACGCCGGTCGAGGTCGCGGCAGCCCGCCTGAACGTCTCGCCTGCGATCCCCGACACGGTGGGCGAGGAGTGGACCGAGCTGTTGCGCGGGATGACAGCCCGGGACCCCGCCGATCGCCCCTCGGCCGCACAGGTCGCCGCACGGCTGCACGGACTCGCGGGCCTCGGCGCGATCTCGACCGGGGAGGTCCCGACCGCGACGCCTGTCCCGACCCCGGTGGGCGGTGCGGCGCACGATGCGCCACGGACGGTCGTGGAGGAGGGGGCGGCACCCGCTCTCGCTCGCCCCCCTGCCGCCATCCCACCCCGCGTCGCGCCCTCACCGGTGCGCCGACGCCGCGACCAGGACGCCACGTCGAGCGAGGACCCGTACGGTCACACCCAGCGCCTGCCGACCCATGAGGTCCAGGCGGAGGCCGAACGCTCGGCAGAGCAGCCACGGGTCCGCCCCAGCCTTGCCGATACGCCGTCCGCAGCAGGCCCGGGCCTGCGACGTCAGCGCATCCTGCTCAGCGCGTCGGCCCTGGTCGCGGTCGTCCTGGTCGCCGTGGCAAGTGTCTTCACCTGGCATACGACGGGCGAGACGGAGCCTGTGCAGTCGCCGACGTACCCGGCGGTCGACGGACCGCTCGGGGACGCCTTGGACGACCTGCAACGGAGCGTCGAGCCGTGACGCGCGCGAGGCATCGGCTGCAGCAAGCCCGGGGGCTGGGAACCGGACTGCTGGTGACCGGCGTCCTGGTGACGGGGGCGTGCACGACGACGGCCGAGCTCGGCCCTGAGGCAACCGCCCGGTTGCAGGACGGTGTCCTCGAGGTGACCCGGGCGGCTGCCGCCGACCAGCTCGACGCAGCCGCCGACGCCCTCGAGCAGGTGCGCGAGGACCTCGAGCTCGCGGTGGGCGAGGGGCAGGTCTCGGCGTCGCGTCACCGGACGATCGAGCAGGCCCTGGACCGGACGGCGCGCCAGCTCGACGAGGCCGTCCGCAGCGCGGCCGCGGAGCGAGCCGCCCAAGAGGCGGTGGCGCAGCAGGAGGCCGCGGCTCAGCAGGAGGCCGCGGCTCAGCAGGAGGCCGCGGCTCAGGAGGCCGCGGCCGAGGCTGAGGCCGTCGCGGGTCGCGAGGCCGAGGCTGTGCAGGGCACCTCCGGGGGTGGTGGCCCACCACCTGCGGAGCCGGCGGACAAGGTCGACGCGGGCCCGCCGCCTCAGGACGGACCGGGGAGCGGCGGGCGGGGGCCCGGCAACAGCAGCGGTGGTGGGAAGCCCGGGGGGCGACCCTGATCGACACGGTGGCGTGAGCGCTACCAGCCGCGCGCACGCCACCGGGCCAGGTGGGGACGTTCTGCGCCGAGAGTCGTGTCGTCCCCGTGGCCCGGGTACACCCAGGTGCTGTCGTCGAATCGACCGAAGACCCGCTCCTCGAGGTCGTCCATCAGCTGCGCGAAGTCCCGCGGGGAGGTCGTGCGTCCTGGGCCGCCGGGGAAGAGGCTGTCGCCCGTGAACAGGTGCACACGGCCCGGCACGCTGCCGGGCGCCCGGGTGCGAGCGGGCTCCCGGTAGGCCAGAGCGACCGAACCGGGGGTGTGCCCACGCAGGGCGACGACCTCGAGGGCCACGTGCCCCAGGCAGAGCACGTCCCCGTGGTGCAGCCGACGCGTCACGGGCACGGGCAGCGCGTCGGCGTCCTCGGCACCGGCCGCGACCTCGGCTCCGGTGACGGCGTGGAGCGACTCGAGCCCGCCGTGATGGTCGGCGTGCCGGTGCGTCGTGACGATCGTCGTGAGATCGGCGGCCGAGGACCCTTCACGGACCAGGGCGAGAAGGCGCGCGGGCTCGGCTGCTGCGTCGACCAGCACCTGGTCGCCCCGTGCGCGGCAGGTGAGCAGGTAGGCGTTGTTGTCCATCGTGCCGACCGAGACCTTGCGCACCACGATCTCGTCGAGCTCCCGGACGGCTGTGGGGCCGGAGCGGACGACGGCACCGGTGTACTCCATGGCCTCATCCTCCTCCTTCTCGACCGGTCACGCGGCGGGACCGTGGGCCCGGTCGACAGGCGCTGGCGCGGTGACGCCGCTTCGAACACTTGTACGCACCTGGTGAGCGACCTACCATGGGCGGGTGAATGACCGACTCCTCGTGCAGGGCGCACGCGAGCACAACCTGCGCAACGTCGACCTCGACCTCCCTCGGGACAGCCTCATCGTGTTCACGGGCCTGTCCGGCTCGGGCAAGTCGTCGCTGGCCTTCGACACGATCTTCGCCGAGGGGCAGCGACGCTACGTCGAGTCCCTCTCGGCCTACGCCCGCCAGTTCCTGGGCCAGATGGACAAGCCCGACGTCGACTTCATCGAGGGGCTCTCGCCCGCGGTGTCGATCGACCAGAAGTCGACCAACCGCAACCCACGCTCGACGGTCGGGACCATCACCGAGGTCTACGACTACCTGCGCCTGCTCTTCGCGCGTGCCGGCACGCAGTTCTGCCCGGTGTGCGGCGAGCAGGTCAGCCGCCAGACCCCGCAGCAGATCGTCGACCGGCTGCTCGAGCTGCCCGAGGGGACGCGGTACCAGGTGCTGGCGCCCGTCGTCCGTGGGCGCAAGGGCGAGTACGCCGACCTGTTCAAGGAGCTCCAGTCCAAGGGGTTCGCCCGCGCCAGGGTGGACGGTGAGGTCGTCCAGCTCACCGAGCCCCCCGCCCTGGAGAAGAAGCTCAAGCACACGATCGAGGTGGTCATCGACCGGCTCGTGGCCCGAGAGGGAGTCCAGCGCCGGCTGACCGACTCGGTCGAGACCGCGCTCGGGCTGGCCGCGGGACTGCTCGTGGTCGAGCTCGTGGACGCCGAGGCGGACGACCCCGAGCGCGAGCGGCGGTTCTCCGAGCACCGCGCCTGTCCGAACGAGCACCAGCTGGCCCTGGACGAGATCGAGCCGCGGACCTTCTCCTTCAACGCCCCCTACGGTGCATGTCCCGAGTGCACGGGCATCGGCAGCAGGCTCGAGGTCGATCCTGACCTCGTGATCCCCGACGAGGAGGCGACCCTGGCCTCGGGAGCCGTCGCGCCCTGGGCGCAGACCTCCTCGGAGTACTTCCAGCGCGTGCTCAAGGCACTGTCGGACGAGCTCGGCTTCTCAATGGATGTGCCCTGGCGTGCGCTGCCGGAGCGTGCCCGCGAGTCGATCCTGTACGGCCAGAACCATGAGGTGCACGTCCGGTACAAGAACCGCTGGGGCCGGGAGCGTCAGTACAGCACTGGTTTCGAGGGGGTCGTGACCTTCATCGAGCGCCGGCACGGCGAGACCGAGTCGGACTGGTCGAAGGAGAAGTACGAGGCCTTCATGCGACAGGTACCGTGCCCGGTGTGCCACGGCGCCCGCCTCAAGCCCGAGGTGCTGGCGGTACGGGTGGGCGGTCGGTCGATCGCCGAGGTGTGCGCCCTGCCTCTGCGCGAGGCCCGGGACTTCCTTGCCGACCTCGAGCTCGGGGAGCGTGAGCGCGCGATCGCGACGCAGGTCCTCAAGGAGATCCAGGCGCGGCTGGGCTTCCTGCTCGACGTCGGGCTGGACTACCTCGCCCTGGACCGGCCCGCCGGGACGCTGTCCGGTGGCGAGGCCCAGCGGATCAGGCTGGCCACCCAGATCGGCTCGGGCCTGGTCGGGGTCCTCTACGTGCTGGACGAGCCGAGCATCGGGCTGCACCAGCGCGACAACCGACGGCTGATCGACACGCTGACCCGCCTGCGCGACCTGGGCAACACCCTGATCGTCGTCGAGCACGACGAGGACACCATTCGGTCGGCCGACTGGATCGTCGACATCGGCCCGGGTGCGGGGGAGCACGGCGGGCGGGTGGTCCACTCGGGCGATCTCGCCGGTCTGCTCGCCTCGGCCGAGTCCGTCACCGGGGCCTACCTCTCGGGACGCCGGTCCATCCCCATGCCGGCGACCAGGCGCCCGGTCGACGCGAGCCGCATGCTCACCGTGGTGGGCGCGCGCGAGCACAACCTGCGTGGCATCGACGTCTCGTTCCCGCTGGGAACACTCACCGCGGTCACCGGTGTCTCCGGGTCCGGCAAGTCGACCCTGGTCAACGCGATCCTCTACACCGTGCTGGCCAACGAGCTCAACGGCGCTCGACAGGTTCCCGGACGCCACACCCGGGTCACCGGCCTGGACCACCTCGACAAGGTCGTCCACGTGGACCAGGGCCCGATCGGCCGGACCCCGCGCTCCAACCCCGCGACCTACACCGGTGTCTGGGACCACGTCCGCAAGCTCTTCGCCGAGACGAGCGAGGCCAAGGTGCGTGGGTACGCACCCGGTCGCTTCTCGTTCAACGTCAAGGGCGGGCGGTGCGAGGCGTGCTCGGGGGACGGCACGCTGAAGATCGAGATGAACTTCCTGCCTGACGTCTACGTGCCGTGCGAGGTGTGCCACGGCGCCCGGTACAACCGCGAGACTCTCGAGGTGCACTTCAAGGGTCGCACCGTCGCCGACGTCCTGGACATGCCGATCGAGGAGGCCGCGGAGTTCTTCGCCGCCGTCCCCGCGATCTCGCGGCACCTCAAGACCCTGGTCGACGTCGGGCTGGGCTACGTCCGACTCGGGCAGTCCGCACCGACCCTCTCGGGAGGCGAGGCTCAGCGCGTCAAGCTCGCCAGCGAGCTGCAGAAGCGGTCGACGGGCCGCACGATCTACGTCCTGGACGAGCCGACGACCGGGCTGCACTTCGAGGACATCCGCAAGCTCCTCGGGGTGCTTCAGTCACTGGTCGACAAGGGCAACAGCGTGATCGTGATCGAGCACAACCTGGACGTGATCAAGAACGCCGACTGGGTGGTCGACATGGGACCCGAGGGTGGCTCGGGCGGCGGTGTCGTCGTGGCTGAAGGAACGCCGGAGCAGATCGCCGTGGTCCCCGAGAGCCACACCGGGCGTTTCCTGGCCGAGGCCCTCGACGTCCTGGAGCTCACGGCGGCGCGATCCGCCTGAGCGAGCTGTCAGGCGATCTCGGCGGTCAGGGGCGCCGGGTCGACCCTGACCGGGAAGTTGACCGACCGCTTGATGAAGCAGTGCTCACCGGCCCGTGCGTGCAGGACGGCGAGGTGCTGATCGTCGATCGGGTGGTCGGGGGCCTGGCGCACGGTGATCTGCGGACGCAGCACCACGTGCGTGAACTGGCCGGCGCCGACCGCCTCGACCCGCATCGTGCCCATGGCGTGGTCGAGGTAGTGGGTCACCGTGACCCCCTCCTGCGCGGCGAGGTGGAGGAACCAGAGCATGTGGCACTGCGACAGCGCCGCGACCAGCAGCTCCTCGGGGTTGTAGCGGGTGGGGTCGCCGCGGAAGGCGACGTCGGCCGAACCCGGCAACGGTGGCTTGCCCTCGGCCGTGATCTCGTTGTCTCGGCTGTACGCGGTGTAGCTGCTGGTTCCGGTCTTGCCGGCCCCGGTCCAGGTGACCGCGATGTTGTACGTGTGGAGGGGGCCCATGCCCACACGCTACCGACTGCCCGGGCGCCGGGCCTGTCGGTCACCTGAACTAGGCTCGGGACATGGCCGATCCGGCGACCTACCGTCCCCCTCCAGGACAGGTCCCCGACTCCCCGGGCGTCTACCGCTTCCGTGACGAGCACGGCCGTGTGGTCTACGTCGGCAAGGCCAAGAGCCTGCGCTCGCGCCTGGGCAGCTACTTCCAGGACCTCTCCGCCCTGCATCCGCGCACCCAGCAGATGGTGACGACCGCGGCATCGGTCGAGTGGACCGTCGTCGGCACGGAGGTCGAGGCCCTCGCCCTCGAGTACTCGTGGATCAAGGAGTTCGACCCTCGGTTCAACGTCAAGTACCGCGACGACAAGTCCTACCCCTACCTGGCGGTCACCCTGGCCGAGAAGGTGCCACGGGTCCAGGTGATGCGTGGGGCCAAACGCCCCGGCACGCGGTACTTCGGGCCGTACGCGCACGCCTGGGCGATCCGCGAGACCGTCGACCTGCTGCTGAGGGTCTTCCCGGTGCGGACCTGCTCCTCGGGCGTCTTCAAGCGCGCCGCGCAGTCGGGTCGTCCTTGCCTGCTCGGCTACATCGACAAGTGCTCCGCGCCGTGCGTCGGACGGATCAGCACCGAGGACCACCACGCGTTGGCGCAGGACTTCTGCGACTTCATGGCAGGTGACACGGCGAAGTTCCTGCGACGGCTCGAACGGCGGATGAAGCAGGCCTCGGCCGAGCTCGAGTTCGAGGCCGCGGCGCGGCTCCGCGATGACATCGCAGCCCTCGAGCGGGCGACCGAGAAGAACGCCGTCGTGCTTCCCGACGGCACCGATGCTGACGTCTTCGCCCTCGTGGGCGACGAGCTCGAGGCAGCGGTGCAGGTCTTCCACGTGCGCGACGGCCGCATCAGGGGGCAGCGCGGCTGGGTCGTGGAGAAGGTCGAGGACATCACCGACGCCGAGCTCGTCGAGCACCTGCTGCAGCAGGTCTACGGCGACGGTGCCGAACGGCACGAGCCTGGACGTTCGTCGGACGGGTCGGCCCGTCCCGAGCGTGGCGCGGCAGCCCCGGGCAGCGCCGTGCCGCGCGAGGTCCTCGTCCCGGTGCTGCCCCCCGACGTCGACCAGGTCACCGACTGGCTGGGTACGCTGCGCGGCGCCCGGGTCCAGGTGCGGATTCCCCAACGAGGCGACAAGAAGTCCCTTGCCGAGACGGTGCGACGCAACGCTGAGCACGCCCTCATGCTCCACAGGACGCGGCGGGCCGGCGACCTGACCACGCGGAGTCTTGCGCTCCGCGAGATCCAGGAGGCGCTCGAGCTGCCGAGCGCCCCGCTGCGGATCGAGTGCTACGACATCTCCACGACGCAGGGGACGCACCAGGTCGGGTCGATGGTCGTCTTCGAGGACGGACTGGCGCGCAAGCCGGAGTACCGGCACTTCGTGGTGCGCGGACCGGACGGCACCGGTGCACGTGACGACACCGCGGCGATGTACGAGGTCATCACCCGGCGCTTCCGCCGCTACCTCGAGGACCAGGCCGTCTCGGGTGCGCTCGACCTCGGCGCAGGGCCGGACGGCGACCCGGTTCGTGTGGACCTCGAGGGTGCGTCCGTGCCTGGCACCCCTGCGCCTGGCACCCCTGTTCAGGGGTCGCCGGTGGTCACCGGGGGGGAGGTCCCCGCCGAGGTTCCCGCACGGCCGGCCCGTTTCGCCTACCCGCCCAACCTCGTGGTCGTCGACGGCGGCGCCCCTCAGGTCGCGGCGGCAGCACGGGCCCTCGCCGACCTGGGGATCGAGGACGTCGCGCTGTGCGGGCTCGCCAAGCGGCTCGAGGAGGTGTGGCTGCCGGGGGAGGAGTACCCGGTCATCCTGCAGCGGAGCTCCGAAGGGCTCTACCTGCTCCAGCGGCTGCGGGACGAGGCGCACCGCTTCGCGCTGCGTCATCACCGCACACGGCGTTCCAAGGGGATGACGACGTCGGCCCTGGACACGGTCCCGGGCCTGGGCCCGGCCCGGCGCGCGGCCCTGCTCAAGCACTTCGGCTCGGTGTCGCGCCTCCGGGCAGCATCGGTCGAGGAGATCGCCGAGGTGCCCGGGATGGGCCGCCGGACCGCCGAGACCGTGCTGGCCGCCCTGGTGCCCGAAGGATCGGAGCCCACCGAGCGATCCCCTGGCATGCTGGGCCCATGAGCACCGAGCCACCGCCCATCACCGTGCCGCAGGGGATCCCCGCGCTCGAGGCCGTCACCCCGACCCCGAGGGGCGACCTTCCCGAGATCCTCGTGATCACTGGGATGTCGGGCGCCGGCAAGTCGCGGGCCGCCGCGGTCCTGGAGGACCTCGAGTGGTATGTGGTCGACAACCTCCCGCCACGGCTGCTCACCCACCTCGCGGCGATGATGACCCCGAGCCCGGGAGGCATCCACCGGCTGGCCGCCGTGGTCGACGTGCGCGGACGTGAGTTCTTCACCGATCTGATCGAGGTGATCGACTCGCTGCGTGCCGCCGGGCTCGACTACCGGATCCTCTACCTGGACGCGTCCGACCCGGCGCTCGTGCAGCGGTACGAGGCGGTACGACGGCCGCACCCGCTGCAGGGTGAGGGCACCCTGCTCGACGGGATCGCGGAGGAGCGGGTGCTGCTCGATGCGATCCGTGAGCGCGCCGACATCGTGATCGACACCACCGAGCTCAACGTGCACGACCTCGCTCGCGAGGTGCGGCTCGCGGTGAGCGGAGGCGCGGAGGACCAGCTGCGCATCAACGTCCTGTCGTTCGGGTTCAAGTACGGCATCCCGCTCGACGCGGATCACGTCGTCGACGTGCGCTTCCTGTCCAACCCGTACTGGATCACCGAGCTGCGGCACCTGACCGGCCGTGACGAGCCGGTGCGTGACTACGTGCTCGAGCTCGACGGTGCGCGTCTGTTCATCGACCGGTACGTCGAGGCCCTCGAACCGGTGCTCTCGGGGTACATGCACGAGGACAAGCGTTACGCGACGGTCGCTGTGGGGTGCACCGGTGGCAAGCACCGTTCGGTGGCGATCTCGGAGGCTCTCGCCGGGGCGTTGCGCGAGCGGGGGCAGCGCGTCGTGGTGACGCACCGTGACCTGGGGCGGGAGTGAACCAGCCCCGGATGGGGAGCACCGGCGGGCCGAACCCCTGGGTCAGTCCGTCGACGGCTTCACGCGGGCCGGCCATCGTCGCCCTCGGTGGCGGTCACGGTCTGTCGGCGAGCCTGTCGGCGCTGAGGTTGATGTCCGACCGGCTCACCGCCGTGGTGACCGTGGCCGACGACGGCGGCTCGTCGGGCCGGTTGCGGGCCGAGATGAACGTCCTGCCGCCGGGGGACCTGAGGATGGCCCTGGCTGCCCTGTGCGACGACTCCGACTGGGGCCGTACCTGGCGTGACGTGCTCCAGCACAGGTTCCACTCCGAGGGGACCCTGGACCAGCACGCGGTCGGGAACCTCCTGATCGTCGCCCTGTGGGAGCTGCTGGGCGACACCGTCACCGGGCTCGACTGGGTGGGCGGACTGCTCGGCGCACGTGGCCGCGTGCTGCCGATGGCCGCGGTACCGCTGATGATCGAGGCCGACCTGGTCGACCTCGACGGCAGCGGGAGCGGTGTCGCGCGGGTCGTGCGCGGGCAGAGTGCGGTGGCCGTCGCCCCAGGTCGGGTGCGGCAGGTCCGACTCCTGCCCGCCGACCCCCCCGCCTGCCCCGAGGCTGTTGCTGCCGTGGACGCTGCGGACTGGGTGGTGCTCGGGCCGGGCTCGTGGTTCACGTCCGTCATGCCGCACCTGCTGGTCCCTGACCTCTCGGCCGCCCTGCACCGCACGGCCGCTCGTCGGTGCGTGACGTTGAACCTGAGCCAGGAGTCCGGCGAGACCGCGGGCATGTCTGCCTTCGAGCACCTCCGGGCCCTGCGTGCCCACGGGCCCGACCTCAGGATCGACGTGGTGATCGCCGACCCGACCGCGATCGAGGAGGTCAGTGCGCTCCAGGACGAGTGCTCGGCCATGGGGGCCCAGCTCCTGCTGCGGCAGGTAAGGGTGGGGGACGGCAGCGCCCGTCATGACGCCCTGCGGCTCGCCGCCGCCTACCGGGACGCTTTCGAAGGATTCCTCGGAGACGTCGGCACCCCCGCCAGGTGATGGCAGGATGACGCCATGGCGTTGACGGCACAGGTGAAGGACGAGCTCGCACGGTTGACCGTCGACAAGACCTCATGGCGCAAGGCGGAGGTCTCCGCGACCCTCCGCTTCGCGGGTGGTCTGCACATCATCTCCGGCCGCATCGTGATCGAGGCGGAGCTCGACACGGGTGTCGCGGCCCGGCGGCTGCGCCAGTTCATCTCCGAGGTCTACGGCCATGGCAGCGACGTCGTGGTGGTCAGCGGAGGTGGCCTGCGCCGTGGGACCCGCTACGTGGTGCGGGTCGTCAAGGACGGCGAGTCGCTGGCCCGCCAGACGGGCCTGCTCGACAGCCGCGGCCGTCCGGTGCGTGGGCTGCCCCCCCAGGTCGTGTCCGCGGGGCTGGGTGAGGCCGAGGCCGCGTGGCGGGGGGCGTTCCTCGCTCACGGTTCATTGACCGAACCCGGACGATCCTCTGCCCTGGAGGTGACCTGTCCCGGACCTGAGGCCGCACTCGCCCTGGTCGGCGCGGCGCGCCGGATCGGCATCGCGGCCAAGGCCCGCGAGGTGCGCGGGGTCGACCGTGTCGTGATCCGGGACGGCGACGCGATCAGCGCGATGCTCACGCGGCTGGGCGCTCACGACGCCGTCATGGTGTGGGAGGAGCGCCGGATGCGCCGGGAGGTGCGGGGCACGGCGAACCGCCTGGCGAACTTCGACGACGCGAACCTGCGGCGTTCCGCGCGGGCCGCGGTGGCCGCCGGCGCGCGGGTCGCGCGAGCCTTCGAGATCCTCGGGGAGGACCTCCCTGAGCACCTGCGTGAGGCGGGGCAGCTGCGGCTTGCCCACCGGCAGGCTTCCCTCGAGGAGCTCGGGCAGCTCGCTGAGCCACCGCTGACCAAGGACGCCGTCGCCGGGCGGATCCGGCGGCTCCTGGCGACCGCGGACAAGCGGGCTGCCGAGCTCGGCGTGCCCGACACCGAGGCCGGCCTGAGCCCGGACATGCTCGACGTCTGACGCGGGGGTGGTGGTGCCGTCTAGGCCCCGCGACCCGCACGTCCGGTGGACGAACGTCCCTGCGCGAGATGTTTCCGGCGTGTAGCCTGAGGTCATCTGGGGATCGAGGAACAGTCACGGTCCGGCCAGGCGTGTACAACGCCGTACGCAACCCTTAGCGACCACTTGCGTGCCGGAGGACCCGGCGCGTCCCGAGGAGGCACAGTGACCATCCGCGTCGGTATCAACGGCTTCGGCCGTATCGGACGTAACTTCTTCCGCGCCGTCATCGAGTCGGGGGCCGACATCGAGATCGTCGGTGTCAACGACCTCACGGACAACAAGTCCCTGGCGCACCTGCTCAAGTACGACTCCATCCTGGGTCGTCTGGCGCAGGACGTCACCTACGACGAGACGTCGATCACCGTCGGTGGCAAGACCATCAAGGCGATGGCCGAGCGCGACCCGTCCGCTCTCCCCTGGGGCGAGCTGGGCGTGGACATCGTCATCGAGTCGACCGGTTTCTTCACCGACGCGACCAAGGCCAAGGCCCACCTCGACGCCGGCGCCAAGAAGGTCATCATCTCCGCCCCGGCGAAGAACGAGGACGCGACCTTCGTCGTGGGTGTCAACCACACCGACTACGACGCCGCCACCCAGCACGTCATCTCCAACGCCTCGTGCACGACGAACTGCCTGGCCCCCATGGCCAAGGTGCTCGACGAGGCCTTCGGCATCGAGCGTGGCCTGATGACCACGATCCACGCCTACACCCAGGACCAGAACCTGCAGGACGGGCCGCACAGCGACCTGCGTCGTGCGCGCGCCGCGGCCATCAACATGGTCCCGACCTCGACCGGTGCGGCCAAGGCCGTCTCGCTCGTCCTCCCGCAGCTCAAGGGCAAGCTCGACGGCTACGCCATGCGCGTCCCCACGCCCACCGGCTCGGCCACCGACCTGACCTTCACCGCCTCGCGCGAGGTCACCGTCGAGGAGGTCAACGCCGCGATCAAGGCCGCCTCCGAGACCGAGGGCCTCAAGGGCATCCTGACCTACACCGAGGACCCGATCGTCTCGTCCGACATCGTCACGGACCCGGCCTCGAGCATCTTCGACGCCGGCCTGACCAAGGTCAGCGGCAGCCTGGTCAAGGTCGTGGCCTGGTACGACAACGAGTGGGGCTACTCCAACTCCCTCGTCAAGCTCACCACCTACGTGGGCGACCGTCTCTGACGTTCCCGTCCCACCGAGCAGCTGACATGCGTCCGCGTGCCCCGCGCGACCTCCGGGTCGGGCCGGGTGCGCGGACGCTGTCATGTCACCCCTGACGATCACTCACCGAGGATGTGCTCCATGAAGACCATCGACGACCTGGGCGACCTGCGCGGCAAGCGCGTGCTCGTCCGCTCCGACTTCAACGTGCCGCTCGACGGCACGACCATCACCGACGACGGCCGTGTGCGTGCCGCCCTGCCGACGCTCACCAAGCTCGTCGAGGCCGGCGCACGCGTCGTGGTGACCGCTCACCTCGGGCGCCCCAAGGGAGCCCCCGAGGACAAGTACTCGTTGGCCCCCGTCGCCGCCCGCCTCGGTGAGCTGCTCGGCGTGCCGGTCCACCTCGCCAAGGACACCGTCGGTGAGTCGGCCAAGGCCACGGTCGCCGCCCTCGCGGACGGTGAGGTGGCGCTCCTGGAGAACATCCGCTTCGACCCGCGCGAGACGTCCAAGGACGAGGCCGAGCGCGCCTCGCTCGCCCAGGAGCTCGCAGCCCTGGCCGACGCGTACGTCTCCGACGGCTTCGGGGTGGTGCACCGCAAGCAGGCCTCGGTGTACGACATCGCCCTCGCTCTGCCGTCCGCGGTCGGTGGGCTGGTGCTCAAGGAGGTCGAGGCGCTCCGCAAGGCCACCGACGACCCCGAGCGCCCCTACGTCGTCGTGCTCGGCGGGTCCAAGGTCTCGGACAAGCTCGGCGTCATCGCCAACCTGATCACCAAGGCCGACCGGTTGCTCATCGGCGGAGGCATGGCGTTCACCTTCCTCGCCGCCAAGGGCTACTCGGTGGGATCCTCGCTGCTCGAGCAGGACCAGATCGAGACGGTCAAGGGTTACCTGGCGCAGGCCGAGCAGGCCGGTGTGGAGATCGTCCTGCCGACCGACGTCGTCGTGGCCGACTCCTTCGCGGCCGACTCGCCGCACGAGGTCGTCGCGGCCGACGCGATCCCCGACGGACGGATGGGCCTGGACATCGGCCCGGACTCCTCGACGCTGTTCCGGGACAAGATCCTGGACGCCAAGACGGTCGTCTGGAACGGACCTGCCGGGGTCTTCGAGTTCGAGGCGTTCTCGGGTGGCACACGGGCCGTGGCCCAGGCCCTCGTCGACGCAGGTGCCGCAGGTGCCTTCACGATCGTGGGCGGTGGCGACTCCGCCGCCGCCGTCCGGGTGCTCGGGTTCGACGAGGCGGGCTTCGGCCACATCTCCACCGGGGGTGGCGCGAGCCTGGAGTTCCTCGAGGGCAAGTCGCTCCCCGGTATCGCTGTGCTGGACCAAGAGAACGGGAGCTGATCATGGCAGACGCACGTACCCCGCTGATGGCGGGCAACTGGAAGATGAACCTCGACCACCACCAGGCCACCCACCTGGTGCAGAAGCTGGCGTGGACCCTCAAGGACGCCAAGCACGACTACTCGGCGGTCGAGGTCAGCGTGCTGGTCCCGTTCACCGACCTGCGCTCGGTCCAGACCCTGGTCGACGCCGACAAGCTCGAGCTGTCCTACGGTGCGCAGGACGTGTCCGCGCACACCGAGGGCGCCTACACCGGGGAGATCTCGCCGGTGATGCTCGCCAAGCTCGGGGTCACCTACGTGGCGGTCGGGCACTCCGAGCGTCGCCAGTACCACGCCGAGGACGACGCGCTGGTCGGTGCCAAGGTGAAGTCCGCCTTCAGCCAGGGCATCGTGCCGATCCTGTGCGTCGGGGAGGGGCTGGACATCCGCAAGGCGGGCGACCAGGTCGCCTACACCCTCGACCAGGTCAAGGGCGCCCTCGCAGGGCTCTCGGCCGAGCACGCCGCCCAGATCGTCATCGCCTACGAGCCCGTCTGGGCCATCGGTACGGGTGAGGTCGCCACCCCGGAGGACGCCCAGGAGGTCTGCGGAGCAATCCGTGAGTGCCTGGCCGACCTGTACGACGCCGAGCTCGCGGCAGGCGTGCGTGTCCTGTACGGCGGCTCGGTGAAGTCGGGCAACGTGGCCTCGATCATGGCCAAGCCCGACGTCGACGGTGCCCTGGTCGGTGGCGCGAGCCTGGACGCCGAGGAGTTCGCCAAGATCGCGCGCTTCCAGTCGCACCAGGTCGGTCTCTGACCCTCGACCGGTCCTGATCGCACGCCCGCGGGTTGTCATCTGCGTTCGTGCCGGGTCCCCAGGTCCCGCCCGAGACGGGCGGGACCTGGGGGGCCGGGCTGGTTGCCCAGCGGTTCGACGGGGTGGGACGAGGTATTCCACCCGGACGTGTTCGTCGGATCGCACCCGCGTCACCTATCCTTGTCCGGGCGCCCCTCGGCGCCGGACGCGAGCTGAGTGAGGACGTACGAGTACGTGGACGCACTGCGCATCACCCTGCAGGTTCTGCTGGTCCTGACCAGCTTCCTCGTCATCGCGCTCGTGCTGCTGCACAAGGGCAAGGGCGGCGGCCTCTCCGACATGTTCGGCGGAGGCATCTCGAGCGGTGCCGGGAGCTCCGGCGTGGCCGAGCGCAACCTCAACCGCATCACCATCGGGTTGGCACTGTTCTGGGCGACCATCATCGTCCTGCTCGGCCTGATCCAGCGCGTCAGCGCCTGAGACCGGAGGTTCACCGTGGCGAGCGGTAGTGCAATTCGTGGTTCCCGTGTCGGAGCCGGCCCCATGGGCGAAGCAGAGCGTGGCGAGTCGGCCCCGCGGTTCTGGGTGTCCTACTGGTGTGCCAACGGGCACGAGACCAAGCCCAGCTTCTCGATCGAGGCAGGCGCCGAGGCGCCCGAGACCTGGGACTGCCCGCGCTGCGGGTACCCGGCCGGGCAGGACCAGGCCAACCCGCCGTCGCCCTCACGCAACGAGCCCTACAAGACGCACCTGGCGTACGTGAAGGAGCGGCGCAGCGACGAGGACGGCGCGGCCATCCTCGACGAGGCCCTCGCGGCCCTGCGAGCCCGTCGCGGTACCGCCTGAGGGTAGTGCTCCTGAGGCTCAGGCCGCGACACGGATCAGCATGAAGCCGTCGTAGCCCTTCGAGCCGACGGTCTGCACGACGGTCGCCGCGAGACGGTCGTCGCCCGCGACCCTCGCGTACAGCGCGCGGGTGCCTGTGACGGCTGGATCGGTGCTTCCCGGGTCCACGACCAGGCCTGCTCGCACGACGTTGTCGACGACGATCACGGAGCCACGACGGGTCAGCTGGAGCGCCGCCTCGAGGTAGGCCACGTTGGACGGCTTGTCGGCGTCCACGAAGACCATGTCGTACGGTTCGACGCCGTCTTGGATGAGCCTGCCGAGGGTGTCGACGGCCCGTCCCACCAGGATGTCGACCACGCCCGCGAGCCCTGCCCGGGTGATGTTCTCCTCGGCGACGGCCGCGTGCACCGGGTCGATCTCCAGGGTGGTCAGTCGTGGCTCGTCGCCGACCAGTCCACGCGCCATCCAGATCGTGCTGTAGCCGCCGAGGGTGCCGATCTCGAGGATCCGACGTGCCCCGTGCACCTGGGCGAGGATCTGCAGCATCCGGCCCTGGGCGGCCGAGACCTGGATGGCCGGCAGGCCCGCGGCCTCGGCACGGGCCAGGGCCTGGTCGAGCACGGTGTCAGGACGGACGACGGTCTGGATGAGCTCGTCGACCGCGGACCAGGTGCTCTGCGTCACGGTGTCCTCCAGGTGAGGCGGCGTGCCGGTGGGTCGGTGCGTCAGCCGGCAGCGTCGGCGTCGAGCAGCCACAGGGTGCGTTCGACACCCACCGCACCAGCCGCGGGTGTCGTGGTGACCGCGTCCCCGGCCAGGCCGCGGGCTGCTGGTGCGGCCTTGTCGGCCCCACCGACGACCAGCCAGATCTCGCGGGCGGCGGTCAGCGTCGGGAGGGTGAGGGTCACCCGCTCGGACGGCGGCTTGGGCGAGCCGTGCACCCCCGCCACCGCACGGTCGGTGACCTGGAGCCCGGCGTGCCCGGGGAAGAGCGAGGCCACGTGGCCGTCGGGGCCCATTCCCAGCAGCACGACGTCCAGCGCCGGGACTGCCGCCCCCTCGGGAGCGTGCTGCGCGAGCTCGGACGCGTAGGCGGCCGCCGACTCCTCGGGGGTGGAGACACCAGGACCCGGGCCGACCATGGGGTGCACGTTGGCGGCGGGGATCTCGAGCTCGTCGAGGAGCGCCTCGCGGGCCTGGGTCTCGTTGCGGTCGGGGTGACCGTCGGGCAGGAAGCGCTCATCACCCCACCACAGGTGGACGCCGGTCCAGTCGACCGCAGGGCGCAACGGTGAACCGGCGATCTCGGCCAGGACGGCGATGCCGACCGACCCACCGGTCAGCGCCACGTGCACCGGGCGGTGCAACGACTGCCGGTCCACCAGGTGCACCAGGAGGCGGGCAGCCGTCACCCGTGCCAACGTCTCGCGGTCGGGATGCACGACCGCGACCCGTGCGCCGGCACTCATGCCGCACCGATCCGGTCGAGACCGCTGTCGAGAACCTCGCTGTAGACCTCGTCGGGGTCCAGACGGCGGAGCTCCTCGGCGAG
Source organism: Actinotalea alkalitolerans (assembly GCF_023369855.1). GTDB lineage: Bacteria > Actinomycetota > Actinomycetes > Actinomycetales > Cellulomonadaceae > Actinotalea. The sequence goes on from NZ_JAMBPP010000010.1 coordinate 50,845, forward strand.
GCACTCGCGCAACCCGCGGATGGGCATCGACGTGTGGCGTTCGGGTTGGCCCGGCTGGCTCAGCGTCGCCGTCCGGCCGTCGGGTCGGTCGATGATGATCGGGCCCGACGGGCGGTGGAGCTCGACCCGGGTGATCGCCTGGACATCCTTGAGCCGGACGAGGTCCACCGGGCAGTCCAGCGCGTAGGCGAGCCACGCAGCGAGCAGCACCACCGAGGGGTGGGACTCGTGGCCGCGCACCTCGACCCTGGTCACCGGCTCGTGGGGAGGGAGGTCGAGGGCAGCGGCGAGCAGACCACGCCACACCGTGAGCCGGGTCCAGGCGAGGTCGGTGTCCCCGCCCTTGTGCCCGTCGCGCAGCCGGCGCAGTGTCCGCATCGGGTCCGAGCAGGCGGTCGAGTCGGTGATCCGGCGCTGGGCCATCCGTCCGATGGGATGACTCGCGGGTGTCTGCGGGACCTCCTGGGGCCACCACGCGACGATCGGCGCGTCGGGCAGCAGCAGAGGGATCACCAGGGTGTCGCTGTGCTCGAGCATCTCGCCCGAGACTCGCAGCACGATGACCTCGCTGGCACCCGCGTCGCCACCCACCCGGATCTCGGCGTCGAGACGGGCCGTGGTGCGCGTCTCGTCCCGGGCCAGCACGATGACCCGGCACGGGTGCTCGCGGCTGGCCTCGTTGGCGGCCTTGACGGCGTCCTCGACGTCGCCGTCCTGCGCGTCGATGACCAGGGTCAGCACCCGTCCCAGGGCGACGGCGCCGCCCTCCTCTCGGACCCGGACCAGGGCCCTGTTGACCGCCGTGGTGGTCGTGTCGGGAAGGTCGATGATCATCGTTCACCTCGTGTCACGGGAGGGTTCGGGCAGGTCGGGGTCACGGTCGTCTCCAGGAGCGGCCGTCACGGGCCATCATCGCGTCGGCGGAGTCCGGGCCCCAGGTGCCCGACCGGTAGGGCTCGGGTGCACCGTTGCTCTCCCAGTAGGCCGTGATCGGGTCGAGGATCTTCCAGGAGAGCTCGACCTCCTCGTGCCGGGGGAAGAGCGGGGGGTCGCCGAGGAGGACGTCCAGGATGAGGCGTTCGTAGGCCTCGGGCGAGGACTCGGTGAACGCGTGGCCGTAGCCGAAGTCCATCGTGACGTCGCGGACCTCCATCGCGGTGCCGGGCACCTTGGAGCCGAAGCGGATCGTGATGCCCTCGTCGGGCTGCACCCTGATGACCAGGGCGTTCTTGCCGAGCTCCTCGGTCGCGGTCGACTCGAACGGCAGGTGGGGTGCCCGCTTGAAGACCACGGCGATCTCGGTGACCCGTCGACCGAGCCGCTTGCCGGCACGCAGGTAGAACGGCACCCCGGCCCAGCGTCGGGTGTCGATGTCGAGACGGATCGCCGCGTAGGTCTCGGTGCGAGAGTCCGACGCGGTCCCGTTCTCGTCGAGGTATCCCACGACCTCCTCGCCGCCCTGCCAGCCCGCGCTGTACTGCCCTCGGGCGGTGTGGGCGCCGAGGTCCTTGGGCAGGCGCACCGCGGAGAGCACCTTCTCCTTCTCGGCGCGCAGGTCGTCGGCGTCGAACGAGACGGGCTCCTCCATGGCCGTCAGTGCGAGGAGCTGCAGCAGGTGGTTCTGGATCACGTCCCGGGCCGCACCGATGCCGTCGTAGTACCCGGCCCGGCCGCCGATCCCGATGTCCTCGGCCATCGTGATCTGCACGTGGTCCACGTAGTGGGCGTTCCAGATGGGCTCGAACAGCTGGTTGGCGAACCGCAGCGCGAGCAGGTTCTGGACCGTCTCCTTGCCCAGGTAGTGATCGATCCGGAAGACCGACTCCGGGGTGAACACCTCCGAGACGACGTCGTTGAGCTCCTGCGCACTGGCCAGGTCGTGACCGAACGGCTTCTCGATGACCACGCGGCGCCATGCGTCCTTGCCCTGCTCGGACAGCCCGGAGCGCGCGAGCTGGCGGCAGACCAGGGGGAACGAGCCGGGTGGTACCGACAGGTAGAACGCGTGGTTGCCCCCGGTGCCCCGCTCGGCGTCGAGCTCGGCGACGGTCCTGCTCAGCCGGTCGAAGGCGTCGTCGTCGTCGAACTCGCCCTGGACGAAGCGGATGCCCTCGGCGAGCTGACGCCAGGTGCTCTCGCGGAACGGGGTCCGGGCGTTGGCCTTGACGGCGTCGTGCACCACCTGGGCGAAGTCCTGGTTCTCCCAGTCTCGTCGCGCGAACCCGGTGAGCGCGAACCCGGGGGGCAGCAGGCCGCGGTTCGCCAGGTCGTACACGGCCGGCATGAGCTTGCGCCGGGCGAGGTCCCCGGTCACACCGAAGATCACCAGACCGCACGGGCCGGCGATGCGCGGCAGCCGGCGGTCGCGGGGGTCCCGCAGCGGGTTCCGGGGGGCGTCGGTGGTGCCTGGACTCATGTGACCTCTCCGTGGGCGAACAGCTGGCCGATCCGGTGGTGCGTCCTCATCCGGCGGATCCGGGGGCGTTGCGCTCCAGACCCGCGGTGACCGTGTCCAGCAGCTCCTGCCAGCTCGCCTCGAACTTGCTGACGCCCTCGCGCTCGAGCAGGTCGGTCACCTCGTCGAGCGAGATGCCCACCGTGGACAGCTGCTCGACGACGTCCTGGGCGTCGTCGTAGGCGGTGGTGACGGTGTCCCCGGTGATGTCGCCGTGATCGGCGACCGCCTCGAGGGTCTTGCCGGGCATGGTGTTGACCACACCCGGTGCCACGAGCTCGTCGACGTAGCGGGTGTCGGCGTAGGCGGGGTCCTTGACGCCGGTCGAGGCCCACAGCGGGCGCTGCACCGCGGCGCCGTCCCGCGCCAGGGACTGCCAGCGCTCGGTGGCGACCGTCTGCTCGTAGAGCCGGTAGGCCAGCCGGGCGTTGGCGATCGCGGTGCGACCGCGGAGCCGTGCCGCCGCGGGGGAGTCGATCTCGTCCAGGGCGGCGTCGACCGCGGCGTCGACCCGGGAGACGAAGAAGGAGGCGACCGAGGCGATGGAGGACAGGTCCAGGCCGGCCGTGCGGGCCTGCTCGAGCCCCGCCTGGTAGGCGTCCAGGACGTCGCGGTATCGGTCGAGGGAGAAGATCAACGTGACGTTGACGCTGATGCCCGCGCCGACGACCGCGGTGATCGCGGGCAGACCCTCGATCGTGGCCGGGATCTTGATGTACAGGTTGGGACGGTCGACCGTCGACCACAGCCTGCGAGCCGTCGCGATCGTCGCCTCGGTGTCGCGGGCCAGCCCGGGATCGACCTCGATCGAGACCCTTCCGTCCAGGCCGCCCGTGGCGGCGTGCACGTCGGCGAGCGCGTCGCACGCTGCCCGCACGTCGTCGGTGGTGATGCTGAACACCGCCTGGTCGACGTCGGCGCCGGCCGCGGCCAGCTCACCGAGCTGCTGCTCGTAGGCGTCCCCGGCGGACAGCGCTGAGGCGAAGATCGTGGGGTTGGTCGTGACGCCGACCACGCCCCGCTCGGTCACCAGCCGGGCGAGCTCACCGCTGCCGATCAGCTCGCGGGACAGGTCGTCGAGCCAGATGGCGACCCCGGCGTCACGCAGACGCCTGATCGGCTCGGGGGCGCCGCGGTCGTGGGTGCTCGTGCTGGTGCTCTGGGTCATGACGGTCTCCTTCGATGACGGGGCCGCCCGGGACGGCGCGTGGTGCCGTCCCGGGCGGTCGTTGCGTAGGTCAGACGTCGGCCGTGCCCCCGGCGGTGGGCTTGGCGCCCGCGCCGGGCGTCGCGCCGCCCGAGGCGTCCGCGAGGGACTCGCGGGCGGCAGCGACCACTGCTTCGGTCGTGAGGCCGAACTCGCGGTACAGCGTCTTGTAGTCGGCCGAGGCACCGAAGTGCTCGATCGAGATGCTGCGTCCGGCGTCCCCGACCAGCTCGCGCCAGCCCAGGGACACGGCCGCCTCGACCGAGACGCGGGCACGGACCCCGGCGGGGAGGACCGACTCGCGGTAGTCGGCGTCCTGCTCGTCGAACCACTCGCGGCAGGGCACCGACACCACACGTGCGGCGACGCCCTCGGACTGCAGGGCCGTCCGGGCCTCCACCGCGAGCTGCACCTCTGAGCCGGTGGCCAGGAGGATCACGTCGGGGCTGCCACCCTCGGCCTCGGCCAGCACGTAGGCGCCCCGAGCGGTGCCCGAGGCCGCGGCCAGGACGTCGCCGTCGGCGGCGCCCTCCCCGCGCTCGAAGGTCGGGACGTTCTGCCGGGTCAGGACGATGCCTGCCGGGCGGTGGGTGCGCTCGAGGATCGTGCGCCAGGCCCACGAGACCTCGTTCGCGTCGGCCGGACGCACGACGTCCAGACCCGGGATCGCCCGCAGTGCCGCGAGGTGCTCGATCGGCTGGTGCGTGGGTCCGTCCTCGCCCAGACCGATCGAGTCGTGGGTCCACACGAAGGTCACCGGGATCTGCATCAGGGCGGCGAGCCGCACCGCGGGGCGCATGTAGTCGCTGAACACCAGGAACGTGCCGCCGTAGGCCCGGGTGCCGCCGTGCAGGGTGATCCCGTTGAGGATCGAGCCCATGGCGTGCTCACGGATCCCGAAGTGCAGCGTGCGCCCGTACCGGTCGCCCGAGAACGCCTTGGTGCTGCGGTCGGCGGGCACGAACGAGGGCTCGCCGGCCATCGTGGTGTTGTTGGAGCCCGCGAGGTCGGCCGAACCGCCCCACAGCTCGGGCAGCACCGGCGCGAGAGCACCGAGGACCTTGCCCGACGCGGACCGTGTCGCGACGTCCTTGCCCGCCGGGAAGACGGGGAGCGCATCGGTCCATCCCTCGGGCAGCGTGCGTGTGGACAGTCGGTCCAGGAGGGCCGACCGCTCGGGGTTGGCCTCGCGCCACTGCGTGAGGGCCTCGTCCCACTGCGCGTGCAGCGCCGCGCCACGGGCGCTGACCGCACGGCCGTGCGCGAGCACCTCGTCCTCGACGACGAAGGCCTGGTCGGCGTCGAAGCCGAGCAGCTCCTTGACGGCTCGCACCTCGTCCCCACCGAGGGCCGAGCCGTGGATCGCGCCGGTGTTCTGCTTGGAGGGCGAGGGCCAGCCGATGATGGTGCGCAGCGAGATGATCGAGGGCTTGCCGGTCTCGGCACGGGCGGCAGCGAAGGCCTGGGCCAGTGCGTCGACGTCCTCGGTGTAGCCCTCGCCGCCCTGGGTCCAGTCCACGCGCTGGGTGTGCCAGCCGTAGGCCTCGTACCGGGCGAGCACGTCCTCGCTGAAGGCGATGTCGGTGTCGTCCTCGATCGAGATGTGGTTGTCGTCGTAGAGGACGACGAGGTTGCCGAGCTCCTGGTGCCCGGCCAGCGAGGAGGCCTCGGACGTCACACCCTCCTGGAGGTCGCCGTCGCCGGCGATGACCCAGATCGTGTGGTCGAACGGGCTCGTCCCGGGAGCGGCGTCGGGGTCGAGCAGCCCCCGCTCACGACGTGCGGCCATCGCCATGCCGACGGCCGAGGCCAGTCCCTGACCGAGCGGTCCGGTGGTGATCTCCACACCGTCGGTGTGCTGGTACTCGGGGTGGCCCGGGGTCTTGGAACCCCAGGTGCGCAGGCTCGCGATGTCGTCGAGGGTGACCTCGTACCCGGACAGGAAGAGCTGGAGGTAGATCGTCAGCGACGAGTGCCCCGCAGAGAGGACGAAGCGGTCGCGGCCCGCCCAGTGCGAGTCGGACGGGTCGTGCTTGAGGAACCGCTGGAAGAGCAGGTAGGCCGCCGGGGCCAGGCTCATCGCCGTCCCGGGGTGGCCGTTGCCGACCTTCTCCACCGCGTCGGCCGCGAGGACCTTGAGGGTGTCGACCGCACGGCGGTCCTGGTCAGTCCACTCGAGCTGGTCGAAGGGGGGGTCGAACGCGTTCACCGAACCTCATTCCTGCCCGGACGGGGCCCGGGACGTCGCTTCTGCGTACTACGGACCGCCGGGGCGCCTGCGCCGGCGGGAGCGTGTGGTGGGGGCTGCGAGGTGCGCCAGCGCCACACCCGGAGCCTACCTGCGACGTAGCAGCGGCGAGCGGGACGGACACCAGGTGGACTCACGGTGCGAGCCTCGCGCGTGTGAGGCTCGCAGGTCGGAGCCGCGCGGTCGTGGCTGCGGCGGAGCCTGCGCGGTGCGGTGGCCGTACCATGGTCGCCAGACCGTGTCCGACCGTCTGCCTTACGGAGCAACCTCGACGTGCGCACAGCCAGCCCCGCCCCCCGCGACGACACCGGAGCAGACCGGGCCGGTCGAGCGGACGCAGCGGGGACCCACGCGTTCGTCGGTGGGCACGGGATCGGTTCGGGCGGCGCCACGCTGAACCGGTCCGAGGCCTCGTCCGCGACGGGCTCGCTGGCCCGTCTGCGCAGCCGGGTCGGTGCCTATGTCGCGCTGACCAAGCCGCGCATCATCGAGCTGCTCCTGGTCACCACCGTGCCGACGATGATCCTGGCGCAGCAGGGGTTCCCGCCCGTGACGCTGGTGCTCGCCACGCTGGTCGGCGGCGCGACGTCGGCAGGGTCCGCGAACGTGCTGAACTGCTACATCGACCGGGACATCGACGAGCTGATGAACCGGACCAAGCGGCGCCCGCTGGTCACCGGTGAGGTGACACCCCGCGCAGCGCTGGTCTTCGGGTTCGGGCTCGGGATCTTCTCCCTGGTCTGGTTCGCGACCGTCGTCAACCTCGTGGCGGCGGCCCTGACGTTCCTGGCGATCGTGATGTACGTGGTCGGCTACACGATGCTCCTCAAGCGCCGGACGCCGCAGAACATCGTGTGGGGCGGCGCCGCGGGCTGCATGCCGGTCCTCATCGGCTGGTCGGCGGTGACCGGGTCCGTCGGCTGGGCCCCGGTCGCGCTGTTCGGGGTGATCTTCTTCTGGACCCCGCCGCACTACTGGCCGCTGTCGATGAAGTTCCGTCGCGACTACGCCGCGGCCGGGGTACCCATGCTCCCCGTCGTGGCCGGCGACGTGCGGGTCGCGCGGGAGATGCTGGCCTACGCCGTGGCGATGGTGGGCTCGTCCCTCGCGCTGATGCTGGTGCACCCGATGACCTGGGCCTACGGCGTGATCGCGTTGGCCCTGGGCGCTTGGTTCGTGGGCGCGACGGTCCAGCTGCTCCGCCGCGCGACCACCCCCCGGCCCGGGGTCAAGCTCGGGGAGATGCGACTCTTCCACGGCTCGATCACCTACCTGACGCTGCTCTTCCTCGCGGTGGCCGTCGACCCGTTCCTCCCCCTGTAGCCGGCAGCGGTGCGGCCCGACGACGTGGACGCCCCGGCCGCCGGCGGCGACCGGTCGGGTGAGGTCGGCGCGGCCCTCGGCGAGGCCGTCGAGGGTTACCTGGCACACCTCACGGTCGAGCGAGGTCTCTCCGCGAACACCCTGGCGGCCTACCGCCGGGACCTTCGCCGCTACACGGGCTCGTTGGTCGAGCGGGGCGTGACACGACCTGCTGACGTGACCGAGCAGCACGTGCGCGACGTCGTCCTGGCACTGCGCACGGGCACCGAGGGTGTGCCCGCCCTGGCTCCCTCCTCCACGGCGCGCCTGCTCGCAGCGGTGCACGGCCTGCACCGCTTCTGCGCGCTCGAGGGGCTTGCACCCGGCGACCCCGCGCACCGGGTGCGGCCCCCGGCTCAGCCTCGCCGGCTCCCCAAGGCGATCTCCGTCGAGGACGTCGAGCGGGTCCTGGAGGCGTCGAGCGTCGGCGAGGGCCCCGTCCCGCTGCGCGACCGGGCCCTGCTGGAGCTGCTGTACTCGACCGGGGCGCGGATCAGCGAGGTGGTCGACCTCGACATCGACGACCTCGACCTCGACCCTGAGGCCGCGGCCGTCCGGCTGCTCGGCAAGGGCCGCAAGGAGCGGGTGGTGCCGGTCGGCTCGTTCGCGTGCAGGGCCGTCGAGGCCTACCTGGTGCGGTCCCGGCCCGCGCTCGCCGCAGCCGGACGCGGGACGCCGGCGGCGTTCCTGAACACCCGTGGCAACCGGCTCAGCCGTCAGAGCGCCTGGGCGGTGCTGCGTGTCGCGGCGCAGCGTTCGGGCATCCCGGGGGCGGACGTCGTCTCTCCGCACACCCTGCGGCACTCCTTCGCCACGCACCTCCTGGCCGGCGGCGCCGACGTCCGAGTGGTTCAGGAGCTGCTCGGGCACGCCTCGGTGACGACCACCCAGATCTACACCCAGGTGACCCCCGACACGCTGCGCGAGGTCTACGCCGCCGCCCACCCGCGCGCCCTGGCCTGACTTCGGGGGAGGGGCCCGGTGGGCCCGCGTGGTAGCCGGTCGGTCGGGTCACGCTGCGGTAACCTCGGGCCGTGACCAGCCATGCCCCGGACGCTCCTCCTGCTCCAGCCACGGACCCCGTCGGGCGCCCGTTGCCGGAGTTCGCCGACCCGGTACGGCTCGAGTCGCACGGACCTGCGCGGATCATCGCGCTGTGCAACCAGAAGGGTGGCGTCGGCAAGACGACCACGACCATCAACCTCGGGGCGGCGCTGGCCGGCTACGGGCGCAAGGTGCTGATCGTCGACTTCGACCCGCAGGGGGCGGCCTCGGTCGGGCTCGGCGCGAACCCGCACGAGCTGGACCGCACGGTCTACAACCTGCTGATGGAGCGCAACGCCTCCCTCGACGACATGGTGCACCCCACCGCGGTGCCCAACCTGGACCTGCTGCCGGCGAACATCGACCTCTCGGCGGCCGAGGTCCAGCTGGTGGGAGAGGTGGCTCGCGAGTCGATCCTGTCGCGGGCGATGCGGCCGCTCGAGGACGCCTACGACGTCATCCTGGTCGACTGCCAGCCCTCGCTCGGGCTGCTGACAGTCAACGCGCTCACCGCCGCGCACGGCGTCCTCATCCCGCTCGAGTGCGAGTTCTTCGCGCTGCGTGGGGCCGCGCTGCTGGTGGAGACCATCGAGAAGGTGCGCGACCGGCTCAACCCTCGCCTCGAGGTCGACGGCATCCTGGCGACCATGTACGACCCCCGCACGCTGCACTCGCGCGAGGTGATCGCCCGGGTGCACGAAGCCTTCGGCGACCAGCTGCTGCACACCGTCATCGGGCGGACCGTGAAGTTCCCCGACTCCTCGGTCGCTGCCGAGCCGATCACCACCTACGCACCGACCCACTCCGGTGCGGTCGCCTACCGGCAGCTCGCGCGAGAGCTGGTGGCGCGCGGCGATGCGGCCTGAGGCCGCGCCGCTGACCGACGCACCTCCGCCGGCGACCGGGCACGGACCGTTCGAGGTCCACCTGGTCAACTTCACCGGGCCGTTCGACCTGCTGCTGGGCCTGATCGCCAAGCACAAGCTCGACATCACCGAGGTGGCCCTCGCCCAGGTCACCGACGAGTTCATCAGCGCGGTCCGGGCTGCCGAGGGCAGCGACTCACCGTGGGAGCTGGGTCAGATCAGCGAGTTCCTGGTGGTCGCTGCGACACTGCTGGACCTCAAGGCCGCGCGACTGCTGCCGGCCGGGGACGTCGAGGACGCCGAGGACCTCGAGATGCTCGAGGCGCGGGACCTGCTCTTCGCCCGGCTGCTGCAGTACCGGGCGTACAAGCAGGTCGCCTCGCGCATGGGTGCCCAGCTCGAGCAGCAGGCCCGGAGCGTCCCGCGCACGGTGGGGCTCGAGCCGCACCTCGCAGCCCTGCTGCCCGAGCTCGTCCTGCAGATCGGTCCCAGCGAGCTCGCGATCCTCGCGGCGCACGCACTGCGGCCACGGGAGGCGCCGCCGGGCGTCGACATCGCCCACCTGCACAACCCGGCGGTCAGCGTGCGGGAGCAGGCTGCGGTGCTCGTCGACCGGTTGCGCCGCACAGGGTCGGGGTCCTTCCGCTCACTGGTCCACGACGCCGAGACCACACTGGTGGTCGTGGTGCGGTTCCTGGCGCTGCTCGAGCTGTTCCGTGAAGGGGTCGTGGCCTTCGACCAGGTCAACCCTCTGGGTGACCTGACCGTACGGTGGACGGGTACGCAGGAGACCGAGGTCGAGGTCACCGACGACTACGACGGCGACCCCGAGACGTCGCCCGCACCTGTGCCGGTCGAGGGTTCGGCGCAGTCCACCGACACGGCCGACGAGCACCCCGCTGGAGGAGACGCATGACCGCCGAGACGACACCCGTCGACCGCGCGGGGGCGGAAGGCGCCGAGCCGGACGCCCCGACGGCGGACGAGCTGGCCTTCGACGTGACCGAGCTGCCTGGTGGGGCCGACGCCGCCGTGGAGGCCGTCCTCATGGTGGCCGACGAGCCGGTGCCCGCGGTGCAGCTGGCGAGCGTGCTGGGGCTGCCCACCGACCAGGTCGAGGAGATCCTCGAGCGCCTGGCCGCCGAGTACCGCGGTGCGCAGGGCCGGCCCCGCGGTTTCGTGCTGCGCAACGCCGGTCAGGGCTGGCGCTTCTACTCGGCCCCGGCACACGCCGACGTCGTCGGACGCTTCGTCCTCGACGGGCAGACCGCGCGGCTCACCCAGGCCGCTCTCGAGACGCTCGCGGTGATCGCCTACCGCCAGCCGGTCACCCGTGGCCAGGTCTCCGCGGTGCGGGGGGTCAACGTGGACTCGGTGGTCCGCACCCTGGCGGCCCGTGGGCTCGTCGGTGAGGTGGGCACCGAGCCGAGTGGCGCGGTGCTGTACGCCACCACGTCGTACTTCCTCGAGCGGATGGGCCTGACGAGCCTGGACGAGCTGCCGCCGCTCGCCCCGTACCTGCCCGACCTGGACACCATGACGGGCATCGACGACAGCACCGACGACCGGCGCGCCCAACGGCGCGACCAGGCGGCGTCGTCGTCCGGGACGTCCGCACCTCACGATCTCGACCTGGACGCCGCACCCGGCGCCACCGACCTGCTCGACGACTCCTCGGAGGAGAACCCCTCATGACACCCCCTCGCCAGGCCCCCCAGCGTGACGTCCACGACCCCGACGGCATCCGGCTGCAGAAGGTGCTGGCCTCGGCGGGTGTCGGGTCACGTCGTGCGTGCGAGGGCATCATCACCGCCGGCAGGGTGAGCGTCGACGGTGTCGTCGTGCGTGAGCTGGGGGTGCGGGTCGACCCGCTGGCCGCCGTGATCCACGTCGACGGCCTGCGGCTCCAGCTCGACACCTCGCTGGTGACCATCGCCCTGAACAAGCCGCTGAACGTGGTCTCGACGATGCACGACCCCCAGGGCCGACCCTCGCTGACCCAGTACGTCGCCGACCGCCCCGAGCGGCTCTTCCACGTGGGCCGGCTCGACGCCGAGACCGAGGGGCTGCTGCTCATGACCAACGACGGCGAGCTCGCCAACCGGCTCGCCCACCCCTCCCACGGGGTGCCGAAGACCTACCTGGCGACCGTCGAGGGCCGGGTCAAGGGGCTGCTCGCCCAGCGGCTGCGCTCGGGCGTGATGCTCGAGGACGGCCTGGCCAAGGTCGACTCGTACAAGGTGATCGACACCTCGCCGTCGCAGAGCATGGTCGAGGTGGTGCTGCACGAGGGGCGCAACCACGTGGTCCGGCGGATGTTCGAGGCAGTCGAGCACCCGGTGACGCGTCTGCTGCGTACCCAGGTGGGTCCCATCCGGCTCGGCAACCTCCCCCCGGGACGGACCCGGGTCCTGGGTCGTGAGGAGCTCGGTGCACTGATGGCCGCGGTGGGCATGTGAGCCCGTCGGGCGCGGACGCGCTGACCGAGCCCGCGAGCTCGGTTGTACGCTCGCGGGCGATCGGCGCGTCGCCGGGCGCCCTGCCGACGACGCCCGAACGACCGAGCGGACGAGGTGCGTGATGACGGTGCGGGCCATCCGGGGGGCGACCCAGCTCGAGCGGGACGAGCGCGACCACCTGTTCGAGCGCACCGCCGAGCTGGTGCGTGAGGTCCTGGCCGCCAACGAGGTCACCACCGACGAGCTCGTCTCGATCCTGTTCACCTGCACCCCGGACCTGCGCAGCGACTTCCCGGCTGCGGCCGCCCGGGAGATGGGCATGGGCGACGTGCCGTTGATGTGCTCGGTCGAGATCGACGTGGCGCACGCGCTGCCCCGGGTGGTGCGGCTGATGGCCCACGTGAACCTCGACCGCCCGCGCCAGGACATCCGCCACGTGTACCTGCACGGGGCGACGGTCCTGCGCAAGGACCTGGCGCAGTGATCGACTCCGATCTGCCGGGTTCGACGCAGGGACCCGCGGCCACCCGCGGCCCGGTCCGTGTGGTGGGCACCGGCCTGCTGGGCGCGAGCGTCGGCATGGGCCTGCGAGGCCTGGGGGTCGACGTCGTCCTGCACGACCCCTCCCGGACCACGGTCGTGCTGGCCCGGGACGTCGGTGCCGGACGGTTCCCGGCTCCGGACGACGAACCGGTGCGGCTCGTCGTGGTGGCCGCACCGCCCGACGTGACGCCCGACGTCGTCCTGGCCGAGCTCGCTGCGCATCCGCACGCGGTCGTCACGGATGTCGCGAGCGTGAAGTCGGCCGTGCTCGAGGAGCTGCGGACGCGAGGCGCCGACCTCACCCGGTACGTGGGCTCCCACCCGATGGCCGGCTCCGAGCGTTCGGGGCCCACGGCGGCCCGCCCGGACCTCTTCTCGGGGCGTCCCTGGGTCGTGGTGGGCTCGGGGGAGTCGACGCCCGCGGCAGTGCTGGCGGTCCGGAGCCTGGCGACCGACCTGGGCGCGGTCCCGCTGGTGCTGGGTGCCCGTGCGCACGACGATGCCGTCGCCCTCGTGTCGCACGTCCCGCAGATCGCCGCGTCGCTGGTCGCCGCGCGTCTGCGCGACGCGGATCCGGCGGCGCTGGATCTCGCGGGGCAGGGCCTGCGGGACGTCACCCGCGTGGCCGGGAGCGACCCTGGCCTGTGGACCTCGATCCTTGCCGCGAACTCGGCGGCGGTCGGCCCGGTGCTGCGGGCCCTGCGGGATGACCTCGACGCGGTGATCGAGGCCCTCGAGCACGCCGACGCCGCGGGCGGCGCAGAGAGCGTGGCCGCGGGGGCCCTGGGGACGCTCGCCTCGACGATCGCGGCCGGCAACGCGGGGGTGAGCCGCATCCCCGGCAAGCACGGCGGTGCGCGCAAGGACTACGACGTGGTGACCGTCCTGGTGCCGGACGCCCCGGGCGAGCTCGCCCGGCTGCTGGCCGAGGTCGGTGCCGCGGGGATCAACCTCGAGGAGCTCCAGCTCGAGCACGCACCGCGTCAGGCGGTCGGCCTGGCCGCGCTCTCGGTGCTGCCCGGGCTGCGGGGGCGGCTCGAGCATGAGCTCGCCGAACGGGGCTGGAAGATCGCCGGCTAGGGGCTGGCGAGCAGGGTCGGCGCGGACGGGGACGACGGTGTGACAGCGAGATCGACGAGGAGATGGGCCAGCTGATGGGTACGGGTACGGCAGAAGGACACGGCACGATGCCGGACGTCGGTGCGCATGCGAGCGTCAGCGTGGACGGTGACCGGCCGCTGGTGGTGGCCGTCGACGGGCCGTCCGGCTCCGGCAAGTCGAGCGTGTGCCGTCAGGTCGCGGCCCGGCTCGGTCTGGCGTACCTCGACACCGGGGCGATGTACCGGGCGGCCACCTGGTGGTGCCTGCAGGGTGGGGTCGACCTCGCCGACACCGAGGCGGTCACCGCGCACGTGCACACCCTGGTCCTCGAGATGGGACTCGACCCGCGGCTGCCGACCTTCTCCGTGGCGGGGACCGACATCGGCACGGCGATCCGGCAGTCGGAGATCTCGAGCGTCGTCAGCGCGGTGGCGACCAACCTGGACGTGCGCGCCGACCTGGGTCGACGTCAGCGCGCCGTGGTCGACGTCGAGCTGGGTCCCGACGGCTGGAGCCGCGGACGGGGTGTGGTGATCGAGGGTCGCGACATCACGACGGTCATCGCCCCGGACGCCCCGGTACGCATCCTGCTGACGGCGAGCGAGGAGGCGCGACTGGCACGACGCTCACGTGAGCTGCACGGCGACGCTGCCGCGCACAACGTCGCGGCGACCCGCGACCAGGTGCTGCGCCGTGACCGGGACGACTCGACGGTGGTCGAGTTCCAGACCGCTGCCGACGGGGTCGTGACGGTGGACTCCTCGGACCTGGACCTCGAGCAGACCATCGAGGCGGTCCTCACCGTGGTCGCCCGCCTCACCGGGCGCACCCCGTGACCGGTGCCACCGTGGCGGCTCCCGGTGTCCCCGGTGAGGTCGGGCCACGATGGGCTCGATGGGTCGGGCGGTTCTTCGCCCGTGTGGTGTGGAGCACGGAGATCGTCGGCGCCCACCACGTGCCGAAGCATGGCCCCGTGCTGCTCGCCGCCAACCACACCGGGTTCGTCGACGGCCACGTGCTCATCGGCGCGGCTCCACGGGGGATCCACGTGCTGGTCAAGCAGGAGGCGTTCACCGGTGCCATCGGTGCGGTGCTGCGCGCCTCGGGCCAGATCCCGGTGGACCCCGACGGCGGACGTACCGCGCTGGTCGCCGGTCTCGCGGTGCTGCGCCGTGGGGGAGTGGTCGCCGTCTTCCCGGAGGGCAACCGTGGGCGCGGCGACGCGGCGAGCTCGCGGGGTGGTGTGGCCTGGCTCGCGGTCACCTCGGGGGCACCTGTGGTGCCCGTGGCCATCCTGGGGACACGCCGGACCGGGGAGTCGGTGGACTCCTCACCGGGTCTGCGGCGGCGTCTGGTGGTCGAGTTCGGGGAACCCCTGACGCTGACCAGGCCGGCCGGCGTGTCGGGACGTGACGCGGTCGCCCAGGGGCACGAGACCCTCCGCACGACCCTCGCGGAGCATGTCGACACGGTGGTCCGCCGCACCGGTGTCGCGCTCCCCACCGACGACCCGAACGCCGAGCAGAGGGGCCCAGTTCGTCCCTGAGCCCCCCGGCAGGGGAGGATGGGCCCCATGACTGCCCAGGACCCCTCCGAGCACGACCCGACCGCGGACGCCGCGGCACCCCTCGCCGTACCCGCCGTCGACATCGACGCCCCCTCCGCCCCGCCCGTCGACGGTGTCGACGACCAGGTCCGTGAGGATGCGCTGCGCGCAGGACTCGCCGAGTACGAGCTCGAGGAGGACGACCTCGCGCTGCTCGACGGCCAGGAAGGTGCCTCGGGTGAGGGCGCGCCGGCCGGGCCGCTGCCCGTGCTCGCCGTCGTCGGCCGGCCCAACGTCGGCAAGTCGACGCTCGTCAACCGGATCCTGGGTCGCCGTGAGGCCGTCGTCGAGGACAAGCCGGGGGTCACCCGTGACCGCGTGAGCTACCCGGCGGAGTGGGCGGGCCGCAACTTCACCCTGGTCGACACCGGTGGCTGGGAGGTGGACGTCGCGGGCATCCACGCCCGCGTCGCGGAGCAGGCCGAGATCGCCATCGACCTGGCCGACGTCGTGCTCTTCGTCGTGGACGCGACCGTGGGTCCGACCTCCACCGACGAGCAGGTCGTCAAGCTGCTGCGCAAGGCCAAGAAGCCTGTGGTCCTCGCCGCGAACAAGGTCGACGGTCCCCGCGCCGAGGCCGACGCCGCGACGCTGTGGAGCCTGGGCCTGGGCGAGCCGCACCCCATCTCGGCCCTGCACGGCCGCGGCGTGGGCGACCTGCTGGACGCCATGGTCGAGGAGATGCCCGAGGTCTCGGCCCATGGTGCACTTCGGCTCGGGGGGCCGCGCAGGGTCGCACTGGTCGGTCGACCCAACGTGGGCAAGTCGAGCCTGCTGAACAAGATGCTCGGCGAGAACCGGGTGGTGGTCGACGCCGAGGCCGGGACCACCCGCGACCCGGTCGACGAGCTCGTCGAGCTCGCCGGCAAGACCTGGTGGTTCGTGGACACCGCGGGCATCCGGCGCCGGGTGCACCAGACCACCGGCGCCGACTTCTACGCCTCGCTGCGGACCCAGGCGGCGATCGAGAAGGCCGAGGTGGCCGTCGTGCTCGTCGACGCGAGCGTGCGGATGACCGAGCAGGACACCCGGGTGATCTCCCAGGTGGTGGACGCCGGTCGTGCGCTGGTCATCGCCTACAACAAGTGGGATCTCATGGACGAGGACCGCCGACCTGCGCTCGAGCGCGAGATCGAGCAGGACCTGGTGCAGGTCCAGTGGGCGCCGCGGGTCAACATCTCCGCGCAGACCGGGTGGCACAAGGACCGTCTGGTTCCGGCCATCGAGCGCGCGCTGGACTCGTGGGACATGCGCATCCCGACCGGTCGGCTCAACGCCTTCCTCGGTGAGCTGGTGGCCTCGCACCCCCACCCGTTGCGCGGTGGCAAGCAGCCGCGGATCCTCTTCGCGACCCAGGCCGACACGCGGCCGCCGCGGTTCGTGATCTTCGCGACCGGCTTCCTCGAGGCCGGGTACCGCCGCTACATCGAACGGCGTCTGCGAGAGACCTTCGGCTTCGAGGGATCGCCCATCTCCATCTCGGTACGGGTCCGGGAGAAGCGCAAGCGGTGAACCAGGGCGTCACCGGCGGGTCGGGCCCGACGTCCTCGGACCCGGAGCCGCCGCGCCCGCACGCCGCACGGGACCGCGGCCTCGTGCTGCGCTGGGGTCTGCCGCGTGACCCGGCCGCCGGGTCGCACCTGGCGGGCTTCCTGGTCGCCACCGTCGCCACGGTGCTGCTCACCCGGGCGTTCCTCGCCGCCGCGGGGTACCCGCAGATCGGGGGCGACGGGCTGCACATCGCGCACGTCCTGTGGGGCGGGCTGCTGATGGCGGTGGCCTTCGTGCTGCTGCTGTCGTTCGTGGGACCCGTGGTGCGCCCCGCGGGCGCTCTGATCGGCGGCGTGGGCTTCGGACTCTTCGTCGACGAGGTCGGGAAGTTCGTCACCGAGGACAACGACTACTTCTACGGCCCCACCGCTGCCCTGATCTACGGGACGGTCGTGGGGCTGGTGCTGCTGGGCGAGGCGCTCCACGGGCGGATCCCGCACCACCCGGTCGAGCACCTCGCCGGTGCCGCGGACCACGCTGTCGCGGGTCTGGCCGGGGGTTTCACCACGCGCACCCGGGCCGAGGCCCACGAGCTGCTCGACCGGGCCGGAGACATCACCGGGGCTCGCGAGGTCGGTGCACTGCTCGACGCTGTCGAGGAGGACACCCGTGAGCTGCCCAACCCGATCGAGATCGTCGGGCAGGCCGTGGTGCGCGGCACCCGCAGGCTGGTGGGCGCCCGCTGGGTGCCCTGGGCAACCGTCGGGGTGCTCGTGCTGGCCTCGGTGGGGGCCGTCGCTCGAGGGCTGGTGGCCTGGTTCGGTGGCGCGGACGTGCCGTGGTGGATCGTCACAGGTCTCCTCCTCAGCGCCGTGGCCTCGACAGCCGCCGCGGCCCTCGGGCTCGTCGTGGTCCGCAGCGACCGGCACCGTGCCTACCTGCTGTTCCGGCGGGCCGTGCTGATCAGCCTGCTCGTGACCCAGGTGTTCGTCTTCCGCATCGAGGAGTGGTCCGCCACGGTCGGGCTCCTGGTGGACCTGCTCGTGCTCGGGCTGATCACCGCAGAGCTGCAGCAGATCGCCTCCGGGAGTGACGAGGACGGCGATGACCTGGGACGTCGGTGACGCGGCCGAGGCGGTGCCGATTCGGGGCCGTTCGACGCCGAGGTGACAGACGGGGGTCACGGTTGGGGTAAAGTACTCACGGCTCGAGAAGCCAGACACGGGATGTGGCGCAGCTTGGTAGCGCACTTGACTGGGGGTCAAGGGGTCGCAGGTTCAAATCCTGTCATCCCGACGTGTAGAACTGCAGGTCAGAGCCTCACCGGAAGAGATTCCGGTGGGGCTTTGATCATGTCTGGCGGGGTCCTGGACCCTAACCTGGACCCTAACTTCTTGCGATCCGGGGTGGACGGGTACGGCTGGTGGCGTGCTCCCGAGGGCGTTGCGTGGGTCGACTCGCTACGTTGGCCTCGGCCAAGGCGGACACGGCGATAGCCGGGAGGACTCGAGCCCGGGAGCGGGCGGCAGGTCCTGCCAGCCTCAGTGCATGTCGGGCCCTGACCGCACTAGTGCTCCCGGTAGCCTGTCCCGGTGATCACAGGGGACCTCAAGAGCAGGATCGACCGCATCTGGGACGCGTTCTGGTCCGGCGGCATCTCCAACCCTCTGGAGGTCATCGAGCAGATCACCTATCTGCTCTTCATCCGGCGGCTGGACGACCTGCACACACTCGCCGAGAACAAGGCCAACCGAACCGCCAAGTCCGTCGAGAACGCCGTGTTCCCCACCGGCAACAACGACCAGGGCCAGCCGTGGGCGGACCTGCGCTGGTCCCACTTCAAGGACTACGACCCGGCCCTCATGTACGACGTCGTCTCCAACAGGGTGTTCCCGTTCCTGCGAACCCTCGGTGGCGACGGGTCCACCTACGCGCACCACATGAAGGACGCCCGCTTCACCGTCCCCACACCTGGGCTCCTCGCCAAGGTCGTCGACATGCTGGCCGATGTCCCGCTCGTGGACCGGGACACCAACGGCGACCTCTACGAGTACATGCTCGGCAAGATCGCCTCCGCCGGGCAGAACGGCCAGTTCCGCACTCCGCGGCACATCATCCAGCTCATGGTTGAGATCATGGCGCCCGGCCCGCGCGACGTCATCGTGGACCCGGCAGCCGGGACGTCAGGGTTCCTGGTCGCTGCGGGGGAGTACGTTCGTCGGGAGCACCCAGCGGTGATGCACGACGCGGCGCTGCGCGAGCACTTCCATCACGGCATGTTCCACGGCTACGACTTCGACAACACCATGCTGCGCATCGGCAGCATGAACATGCTGCTGCACGGTATCGAGAACCCTGACATCCGCTACCGCGACTCCCTGTCGGAGTCCGCTGGAGGCGACGCCGAGAAGTACACGGTGGTGCTGGCCAATCCGCCGTTCGCTGGCAGCTTGGACTACGAGACCACCGCCAAGGACCTCCTGGCCATGGTCAAGACGAAGAAGACCGAACTCCTGTTCCTCGCCTTGTTCCTCCGGCTCCTCAAGCCGGGCGGCCGAGCGGCGGTCATCGTGCCCGACGGCGTCCTCTTCGGCTCCAGCAACGCCCACAAGGCGCTGCGTAAGGCAGTGGTCGAGGACCACAAGCTCGACGCCGTCATCAAGCTCCCCGCCGGGGCGTTCAAGCCCTACGCCGGGGTGTCGACCGCAATCCTCGTCTTCACCAAAACCAACTCCGGCGGCACGGACCACGTCTGGTTCTACGACCTCCAGGCCGACGGCTGGTCCCTCGACGACAAGCGCACGCCCTTGCTCCCCGACGACCAGCTCGGCGCGGTACCCAGCGCGCCGTTCGTCGTCGACAACCACACCAAGAACAACCTGCCTGATGCTGTCGACCGCTGGCACCAACGGACTGCCTCTGAACAGCACCGGGCGCGCACAGCGCAAAGCTTCACCGTCCCCAAAGACGAGATTGCCATGCAGGGCTATGACCTATCTTTCAACCGCTACCGCGAGGTGATCCGCGACGAGGTGGAGCACCGCGCTCCTGCGGAGATTATCGCGGACATCGAGGTGATCGAAGAGGAGATTCGTCTGGGACTCGACGACCTCAAGGCGATGCTCGGATGACTCCTTGGCCCGATGTTCCGGTCGTCGAAGCCTTTCGTGACGCCACTGGCGGTAACGCAAAGGTGCCCGCCACGGAGTACCTGGCTTCGGGTTTATACCCCGTCATAGATCAGGGCAATTCCGACGTGGCGGGATACACGAACGAACGAGAAAGGTTGTGTCGGACGCAGGGCCCGGTAGTCCTGTTCGGCGACCACACGCGCGCTTTCAAGTACGTGGACCGGCGTTTCGCCCTTGGGGCAGACGGCGTCAAGGTGCTGGCACCGCGAGAGGGGTGGGACACGAAATACCTCTACTGGGCGCTCCGCTCGCTTGACCTCCCGAGTGCTGGCTACTCCCGGCACTTCAAGTTCCTTAAGGAACGGAGCATCGCACGTCCGCCGATTCAGGAGCAGCGCAAGATCGCGGCGATCCTAGACCAGGCCGATACCCTTCGGGGCAAGCGGCGGGAGTCCATCGCTCATTTGGATGTCTTGGCGCGGGCTGCGTTCATGGAGACTTTCGGTGACCCACTTTCGAACCCTCGTGATCTGCCGATTCAGTTGCTTGACGCTTGGGTTGACCCTGACCGTCCTGTTACGTACGGGATTCTGAAGCCTGGACCGGACGTCGCTGACGGTGTGCCTTACGTTCGTGTCGCCGACATGCGGGCCGGTGGGATTGCGCTCCCGCGCGTGAAACGAACGTCAACTGCCATCGCGCTTCAGTACAAGCGCTCGACACTTCAGGCAGGTGACCTCTTGATCTCGATTCGGGGGCACGTGGGCCGCATGGCCGAGGTTCCTGCCGCCCTTGACGGCGCGAACATCACCCAGGACTCGGCCCGACTAGCCGTAGACTGCGACTCAGTCGAGTATGTGCGTGGGGCGCTTGAGTGCGAGAGTGTTCAGGCGTGGATGGCGAGACGTGTCAGGGGAGCGGCCGTGCAGGGCCTGAATCTCGGCGACCTACGATTGGTCCCACTACCCCTACCGCCACTTCGTGAGCTTCAGGACTTCGGCCGGTTGGCGCGGACGATTAGGTGCCGTCGCGAGGTCGCGCGACGGCAGCTCGTTGAGTGCGATGCACTCGCCGCTTCCCTTGCTCATCATGCATTCACGGGTGATCTGTGACGTGACGGCCAAGACGTACGCGGGATGCAGAAGGGGGCGCAGTGGGGAACTTCGGCTTCCTCGAGGCTAGTTGGCCGGACCTCCACGCGGAGTCGGATCGGGCGGAACGGTTCGCCTTCGTCGACCCGCGAACGTCCTGCTTCTACGCGCGCCGCGCGCTGGAGCTCACGCTTCTCTGGCTCTACACCGCCGACGCGACGCTGACGCCGCCATACAAGGACGACCTGGCGGCGATGCTCTACGAGCCGACACTGCGGACGCTCGTCGGCCCGGCGCTGCAAGCCAAGATGGACGTGATCCGTCGGCAGGGCAACGCCGCAGTCCACCGCCCCAAGCCGGTGTCCTCCCAGCAGTCTCTGGCCACGGTTCGCGAGCTCTTCCATGTCCTGTACTGGGTGGCACGCACCTACGCCACGGACACTCAGCACCCTCCGGCGTCGCTGGCCTTCTCCGCCGACGCCGTCCCTCGCCCGGGCGACGTGCGGGCCAAGACCCAGGCCGAGCTCAAGGACCTCAGTGACCGGCTCGCCGCGCAGGACGCGGACCTGGTTGCCGCACGGGAGCGCGCCGAGCAGTCCGAGGCGGTCGCCGCGGCCCGTGACCTCGAGATCGCGCTCCTACGGACCCAGGTCGCGGCTGCCAAGGCGCGGCACTCCCAGGAGCCCGACGTCCACGACTACGACGAGGCCTTGACCCGGGACCTGTTCGTCGACCTGATGCTCAGCGAAGCAGGCTGGGCGCTGGACCAGGCCCGTGACCGCGAGTTCGAGGTCACCGGCATGCCCAACGCCCAGGGCAAGGGCTTCGTCGACTACGTGCTCTGGGGAGACGACGGCAAGCCCCTGGCCGTGGTGGAAGCCAAGCGGACCCGCAAGGACGCCATCGTCGGCCAGCAGCAGGCCAAGCTCTACGCCGACTGCCTCGAGGCGACCTTCGGTCAGCGCCCGGTGATCTTCTACACCAATGGGTACGAGCACTGGCTGTGGGACGACCTGCGCTACCCGCCCCGCCAGGTCCAGGGCTTCTACAGCAAGTCCGAGCTCGCCCTGCTGATCGCACGTCGCTCAACGCGGGCACCACTGGCCCTGACCGACATCAACGCGAGCATCGCGGGCCGGCCCTACCAGCAGCGGGCGATCAGGGCGATCGACGAGCACTTCGAGCACGACAAGCAGCGCGCGTCTCTCTTGGTCATGGCAACCGGGGCTGGCAAGACCCGCACCGTGATCGCCCTGGTCGATCAGCTGATGCGCGCCAACTGGGCCAAGCGGGTCCTGTTCCTCGCCGACCGGGTAGCGCTGGTCACCCAGGCGGTTGGGGCGTTCAAGGAGCACCTGCCTGACTCATCGCCGGTGAACTTGGTCACCGAGAAGGAAGCAGACGGGCGGGTCTACGTCTCGACCTACCCGACCATGATGGGCGTGATCAATCAGAGCGACGGGGCCGGGCGACGGTTCGGACCCGGGTACTTCGACCTCATCGTCATCGACGAGGCCCACCGGTCCGTCTACCAGAAGTACGGCGCGATCTTCACCTGGTTCGACTCCCTGCTGGTTGGCCTGACGGCCACGCCCAAGGACGAGGTGGACCACAACACCTACCGCCTGTTCGGCCTGGAAGACGGTGTCCCCACCGACGCCTACAGCCTGGATGAGGCTGTCGCCGAGGGATATCTCGTCCCGCCTCGTGCGGTCTCCGTGCCGCTGAAGTTCCAGCGTCAGGGCATCCGGTACCACGACCTGTCCGAGGCCGAGCGCGACGAGTGGGATGCCCTGGACTGGGGCGAGGAAGACCCGCCCGATGCCGTGACCGCCGAGGCGTTGAACGGGTGGCTGTTCAACGCAGACACCGTCGACCAGGTCCTCAAGGTCCTGATGACCCACGGGCACAAGGTCGCCGGTGGAGACCGCCTCGGCAAGACGATCATCTTCGCGAAGAACACCGACCACGCGAACTTCATCTCCGCCCGGTTCGACCTGGCCTACCCCGAGTACGCCGGTCACTTCGCCCGCATCATCACCTACAAGACCGAGTACGCCCAGAGCCTGATCGACGACCTCTCCAACTCCGATAAGGCGCCGCACATCGCCATCTCGGTCGACATGCTCGACACGGGCATCGACATCCCCGAGGTCGTCAATCTCGTCTTCTTCAAGCTCGTGCGATCGGTCTCCAAGTTCTGGCAGATGCTCGGCCGCGGCACCCGCCTTCGCCCCGACCTGTTCGGCCCCGGCCAACACAAGACAGACTTCCTCGTTTTCGACTTCTGTCAGAACCTGGAGTTCTTCAACGCCGACCCGGCTACCGTCGACCGCACCCGGGCCCCCTCGCTGGGCGAGCGGCTATTCGGCGCCCGTACGGAACTGGTGACTGCCCTGGACAAGGCCGGGATCGGCGACGGCCTCGACCCGGGGGAACAGGACGGCACCGTCAGCGAGCGCGCGCTCCGGGCCGAGACCGCCCGCCACCTCCACCACATCGTCCAGGGCATGAACCTGGACAACTTCGTGGTCCGCCCCGCACGCCGCTGGGTCGAGTTCTACGCCGACGACGCAGCCTGGACCCACCTGAGCCCTGAGGAGGCCGCCGAAGCCGTCGAACACCTCGCCGGCCTGCCCAGCGCGGTTCGCGACGACGACGAGCGAGCCAAGATGTTCGACCTGCTCACCCTGCGCCTGCAGCTCTCGCTCCTAGATTCCGACCCCGGTGCGGACCGGATTCGTCGCCAGGTCCAGCAGATCGCCACCGGGCTCCTGGAGCAGACCACCATCCCCGTCATTAAGGCACAGGAGGCCCTGCTGGCGGAGGTCGCGGGCGAGGAGTGGTGGGTCGATGTGACCCTTCCGATGCTCGAGCTGATGCGCCGGCGACTGCGCGGCCTGGTCAAGCTCCTCGAACGCGCCAAGCAGGCCAAGGTGTACACCGATTTCGCTGACGAGCTCGGCGAGATGCAGGAGATCGAGCTGCACCGGGCCGCACCCGCGGTAGATGTCGACCGGTTTCGTGCCAAGGCTCGTGAGTACCTGCGCGCCCATCTGGACCACGTCGCCCTTCAGAAGGTCCGCCGCAACCGTCAGCTCACCTTGGACGACCTCAGCGAACTCGAGCGGATGCTCCTCGAGGCCGGCGTCGGCGATGCCGAGGAGCTCGCCAAGGCGAGCGCGGTGTCCAACGGCCTCGGCGTCTTCGTCCGATCACTGGTCGGGCTGGAACGCGACGCCGCGTCCGAAGCGTTCTCCCGCTTCCTCAACGGGGCCACCTACACCCGGGCCCAGATCGACTTCGTGTGGACAATCGTCACCCACCTCAGCGAGAACGGCGTGATGGACGCTGAACGACTCTACGAGCCGCCCTTCACCGACTCGGCGCCCACCGGCCCGGACGGGCTCTTCAGTGGATCAGACATCGACGACCTCGAGTCGGTGCTCCACGAGGTGCACCGCACAGCGAACCCCGGTGAGGTCGCATGACCGGCGAGGGCGCCGGGACGATGACGCCCTTCGACTTCGACCTCGACGAGGCGAAGTCGGCCGAACCGCTGATACTGACCGCAGACGAGGCCAAGGCGTCCGTCGAGCACCTGTTCCAAGAGGCCATCCGTCACGGTTCCGGGACCGCCTACGGGCAACTGCTGCGGCAGATCGCCGCCTTCCGCCAGTACAAGCCGACGAACGCCCTGCTGGCCCAGCTCCAACTCCCCGGCGCCGTCTACGTCCTGCCGGCGCACCGCTGGGAGACCAGATTTGGGCGGGTCATCAAGCCCGGCCAGCGACCCCTGGTCATGCTGCAGCCCTTCGGACCGGTCATGTTCGTCTACGACGTATCGCAGACCATCCCGCTGCCTGGCGCACCACGGCTCCCGCCGGAGGTCCTCCACCCCTACGAGATGCCGCCCATGGTCAACGCCGACGCAGCCGTCGCCTGGCTCACCGCCAACGCCGTCGCCGACCGAGTCCGGGTCACCCGGGTGCCGTCAGCGGCGCAGCGGGCCGGGTGCATCTACGTATCCAGCACGATGCAGCACCAGCGGGCTGTGACGAAGAGCGGCCAGGGAACCGCACTGGTGCCCGTCCGCTACGAGGTCGAGCTCAACGATGCCTTCACCTCAACCGAGTCGCTCGCGACCCTGGCTCACGAGCTCGGTCACCTGTACTGCGGTCATGTCGGGACGCACGACAAGGACCTGTGGCCCTCGCGCACGCGCCTGGACCGGGCGAGCGAGGAAGTCGAGGCCGAGTCCGTCGCCTACCTGGTCTGCCTGAGACTCGACTCGACGGCGTCGGTCCCGCCACACCTCTATCAGTACATCGAAGCCGACCAGCCGCTTCCGCCATTCGCGTTCGAGCGCGTCATGACCGCTGCCGGCCGAGTGCTGGAGATGGCGCAGGGATGGGCCCCGCGGCGCTCCAAGACACCGCCGAGAAGCCCCCAGCGGCTGTTCAGTGACCAGGGCCCTGTCCGTCCTGAGAACGCCGAGCCAGGAGCACGCTGATGCGCACCTTCCTCCTCACCTACAACTCGCAGCGCTGGCAGATCCCCGAGGCGGCGTGGTTCAGCGACCTCGAAGCAGTGCAGGCAGGTGCCCGGGTGGGTGGACGGTGGTCGACCGGCACTCGCACCGACATGACCGTTGGTGATCGGGTCTATCTCCTGACCCAGGGAGTCGAGCCGCGCGGCATCGTCGCGAGCGGCTGGACGATCGATGAGCCGGACCAGGACGAGCACTGGGACGGAGGAGGCGGCACCGCGAACTACGTGGAGGTCGAGTGGGACTTCATGGTCCCGATCGACGAGCCACTGCTGACAGCGAACTTGCTCATCAACGTGCCCGAGGTGCCGTGGAAGTACCTGCTCGGCAGCGGTGTCGAGGTAGCTCCCCAAGCTGCGCGCCGACTCAACGAGCTCTGGCGAGGCCACGTGGCCGGACGGGAGCTACCTGGACCCACCAAGGGTGGGCGCGGCCGCAGCCAGGGTCGCGTCACTGACGCCGTCGCCCGCGCAGCCATCGAGAATCACGCCCAAGCGTTGCTCAGCGCGCACTACGAAGCCGACGGATGGGTCGTTACCGACACCCGCCACGGAAACCCCTACGACGCCGAGGCACGAAAGGGCGACCAGACCTTGTACCTGGAAGCCAAGGGCACTCAGGGCGATGGCGCTGCTGTCCTAGTCACCGCGGGGGAAGTCCGGTTTGCTCAGGACCACCCGGGTCAGTGCGTGATGGGTGTCGTCACCGGCATCCGACTCGATCCAACCGCGGTCGCCGCCGGCGGCGAGCTCCGCATCCTGCCGTGGGCGCCGGAGGACGACCAGCTCGAGCCGGTCACGATGCGTTGGACGCCCAAGACCGTCAGCAGCCCTTGACCACGGGCCGCCGTCTCTGCGGTGTGCGGGATGGGGCGTGGCTGCCTGAGACCGCCTCTGACCTTCTGCCGACATGAGCCGTCAAGATGCGTGACTAGACCGCCTGGCGAGCGGGCGAGCCGGCCGCACGCCTGCGCTCGACGAACTCGTTCACCTCGACGACCGGGACCTTGCGTAGCCGGCCGATGGTGATCGTGGCGAGCTGGCCAGAGGCGATCAGCTCGTAGATCATCGTCCGGCCGATGTCGAGTCGCTCGGCGGCGTCCTCGACGGACAGCAAGACGCGGGGGTCCGGGCGCACCGTCACGTTGACGATGCGCGCGCCGCCGGAGTTCCCGCCGTCTGGGCGACGTCGACGCGGAGTGAGCTTGAGTGTCGTGGTCGAGGTTGCGGCGTCCATGGCGGACCTCCTATCGATGTCGGGAGACCAGCCTGCGGCGGCGCTGTTGCCAAGCATCTGACCGTGCGCCGGGGTGGATGTGAGCGCCCTTCGAGGGGGCCCGATTACTCGGTGCGCCGAGCCATGCCGCTCTTGCCAGGAGTCTGACCAAACGGCGCACGAGAGCTTCGGCGCGAACCGCTGACCTGCGGCGACACCACGGTCAGACCTCTGGCAATACCCTCCGCGCACCGTGGCCGGTGTCCATGACGACACCGGAGGCGACCATGAGCGATCTCGACGACGACGCCCGCGACGTCCGAACGCGGATCACCTTGCGTGACCACGACCAGCTGCGCCGCACGCTGGTCCGGATCGAGGCGGAGGGCTGGGACGGGCCCACGGGACGTGGCCTCCTGGAGTTCGTCCGGCAGGACATGATCCGCCGGATGGTCGTCGGGCTCGGCCTGCGCGGTACGGCCGCGTACGAGGCTGAGGCGACGGGGTGGGCGGCCGCGTGGGAGGCGCTGAACGCCCCGCGGCTCGCCGAGGCCGAGCTGCCATGGTCTCTGGTCCACGCCGCCGCGCGACGTGCAGTGCTCGGCGAGCTACTTGCCGCCCGGTACGCGACGGGCGTCCGTCGTGCCTGGGAGATCCGCAACGCGACGCGCGGCTCGGGCTGCGATCCTCGGGTAGTGCCGGTCGACGACCTGACCGGCATCACCGAGGGGCGAGAGGCTACCGCCGACGGCGCGAGCGGTCTGCTGGACGCAGCCCTCAGCCTCCTGCGCGACCGACTGGTCGAGCTCGGCTGGGACGATCTCGCGCTGGATGCGGTTGTCGACGCACTGCTCGACGCGCGGCTCACAGTGGGGTCGGGCGGGGCGTGCACCGGCTGGCGACCGCTGTCCGCCGACATCGGTGTCGCGCCATGGCGGGTTCGCCGGTTGGCCGTCGCGCTGCTCGGTGGTCCGCAGTGGCCCGGGATGATCGCCCGTGTGGTCCGCGAGGGCGCCGGTGTCTTGGAGTCACGGACCGGGCGCGCGGCGCTCGAATCGACCGTTCGCCGACGCTGGCGATCGCCGCTGCTCCAGGCCGAGCGTGCCGCCGCCGTGACCCCGGCAGACCGGGGGACGTCGACGGTGAGGGCACCCTCGTGACGGTCATTGCGGCGAACTCATGGCCGGCGGCGTCGCGTCTTCTGCGATCCCGCGCACCCCAGTAGGTATGGGACCCATCGGCTTCGTTCACAGCGCCCGCGCTGAGCACGATATCCACAGATGCTTAGGTCAACACCGACCAGCACTGCATCGCGGCCGTCCACTTTGGTGGCATGAGTACGACCGCAGGCGCTTTCACTCGCCGATGATAGCGACGCTGGGGCTTCCCCATTCCGGCCTGCGGGTGTCCAATGGGCGAATCGTCGCGGTCGAGATCATCGTCCGCGGGGGTCGTAGGGGGCGGTCGGGACGAGGGGGTCTCCGATGACGACGAAGTCGAGGTGCGAGCGCGCGGCACTCGGGTGGTGCCTCGCAGCCATCGTGCTCGCAGGGTGCACGGATGTTGCTCCCGAGCCGACCGAACCCACTTTCCCGCCCCCGACGTCAACCCCGACTCCGACCACTGCGTCGCCGACACCGACCATCGACCCCGAGGTTGCCGCCGCCGAGGAAGCGATCCTCGAGGCGTACGAGGGCTATTGGGCCGCGAAGGTCGCCTCGTACGCCGACCCGACGCAGCCCCAAGACCCGACGCTCGCCGTCTTCGCCGACGACACCGCCCTCACCGATGCCCAGTCGACGATCTTCACGCTTCGAGAGAACGGCATCGTGATCCCCGGCGAACCCGTCCTCTCGCCTGTGGTGTCCGAGGTCGTGCTCGCCCCGGACGCATCGGCGACGATCACCGACTGCGTCGACGCAGCGAACTGGCAGCCGATGTACGTCGCTACCGGTGAGAGCGCAGCGGCGCCGGACCAGGCGCTGCGGGTGGTCACGGTGTCGACGGCCTTCGTCATCGACGGCAGTTGGCGAATCCGGACCTCGGTCGTCCACCGGGACCAGACATGTTGAGGCGTGTGGCAGGCGTCGTGGCACTCGCCGTTGGGCTCACGCTCACGGCCCTACCGGCGGCGGCGGCCGGTGAGGTGGCGTGCCCGGTCGACCTGCCGAACTGCATCGTCACCGTCGAGAACCGTGGATCAGCGGGCAGCACGACGGGCGGGACGGTGTCCACGGGTGGGTCGAGTGGCGACGCGCGGGTGTGCCGACTTCCCTACCGTGACGAGGTCGTCGACTGCTACGACGACGACTGGGGTTGGTTCAGCAACGTCGACAGCTGCTACTACCGCCTCCGTGACCCGCAGCCTCCGGCGAACGACATCGTCTGGCAGGGGCGCCACCCTGAGGGCGCGATCTATGTGGTGACGTGCATGGACAGGATCTCCCCGGGATCCAACGGTGGCTGGACCTGGCTCGCCACTCCACCGAACGGATACGGCGCGCCGTCGGTGACACCCGCTGAGCTCGCACAGCGCGCCGTCGAACAGATGGCACTGGCTGGTCCCGCGATCGGCACGACGGTCGACGGTGGCCAGCTCGGTCTGGTGGGCGTCCCCGTGTGGCTCTGGACCCAGGTCACGCCCACGACGTGGGGGCCGACCACGACGACAGCCTCGGTGCCCGGGCTTGCGGTGACTGCGACCGCGCACGCGATCCAGATCGCTTGGGACATGGGCGACGGCACCAGCTTCGTGTGCACCAACCCGGGGACCCCCTACATCGCCGGCGAGGTGCACTCGCCGACCTGCGAGCACATCTACACCTGGCCATCGCTCAACGAGCCCGACGAGGCATACACCGTCACAGGCACCACGACCTGGTCGGTCTCGTGGTCCGGCGGCGGCACCAGCGGAACCTTGACCGTCACCCGCACAGCGCAGACATCGGTGCGCATCGGCGAGCTGCAGGTGCTCGTCTCCGGCTGAGTCAGTGCCCCCGGCAAGGGGCAAGAGCGTCATCGGAGAAACCATGGCGACCAACAACCTCATCACCGCCAGGCGCCGAACATCTGCGGCCCCAGGCTCGGCCCCAGAGTCCGGCGCCACGCGGGCGCCGATGATCGCACCGACGCGGCAGCGGCGCCGCGCAGGCCTCATCGCCGCTGCGGTGCTTCTGGCACTGCTCGGCGCCATGGCTGCGACGACCATCGGCGCGCGTCTCAGTGACCGGCAAGACGTCCTCGTCCTCGCGCGGGATGTGCCGTTCGGCGCTCCCATCACGGCCGACGACGTCACCGTCACGTCCGTCGCCGTGGAGCCGGAGATCGATGTGATCACTGCCGGTTCGCTCGGCGACGTCGTCGGCAGTGTCGCTGCGGGCGACCTGCGGGCCGGCGGGCTGATCAGCAGCGGCATGCTGCGGGAAACTGCACCACCCGAGACCGGTCAGGTGCTCGTGCCGATCGCAGTCCCAGCCAAGCGTCTCCCAGCCGGAGGGCTCGTTGCGGGGTCGCGCCTGGAGGTCGTCGACACACCCACCTCCCGTGCGACGGCCGAGGGCGGTGCTCCGCCGACAACACCGCGGGCGTTCACCGTCGAGGTGGTGCGGCTCGGTGAGCCTGACGTCAACGGGGTATCGATGCTGGACGTCGTCGTCGAGCAGGGTGACGGCCGGGGTCTCGCCGCCCTCGTGGCGACGGAGCAGTTCGCCCTGGTCCTGCTGGCGGAGGGGAGCGACCGATGAGTCTGGTTTCGCTCTGCTCGGTCACGGGCAGCCCGGGGGTCACGACGACCGCCATGGCCATGGGCACGGTCTGGCCGGTGGTCACGGGGCGGCGGGTCGTAGTGCTCGACGCCGACGCGTCGGGCTCCGGCGTGCTGCCCGGCTACCTACGCGGCGCGGTGCCATCGGCCGGCGGGGTGCTGCGGCTTGCGGCCACAGGTGCACGCACGGCACAGACGCTCCTGGAGCACTGCGTGGCGTGGGACGAGGACCACTCGAGACTCCTCCTGGTGGGTGTGACCACTTCGGTGGAGGCCCGTGGGCTGGGCGGGTTGTGGCACACGGTCACCGACCTCGTTCCCGACCTCGACCAGCTCGGGGTGGACCTGGTGGCCGACGTCGGGCGACTGGAACACGTCTCCGAGCCCACGCCTCTGCTGGAGCGCGCCGGCTCGGCCGTGGTCGTGACGCGTCCGACGCTCGGTGGCGTGCTGGCCGCGTCGGCCGGACTGGAGCGACTGAGGACCCTGCGGGGACCGGTGAGGGCGACGTCGGCGATGCTGGTCGGCGAACGGAGGCCCTACAGCGCGGACGAGGTGCGCCACGAGCTCGGGGTCGACCGGCTGCCGGTCCTCTCGTGGGACCCGCGGGCCGCGGAACGACTGCACAGCGGTGAGTTCCTCGGTCGAGGACCGCTCCTACGCACCCAGCTGATGCGCTCGGCCAGCGTCGTGGTCGAGGCCCTGCGCCCGGCTGTTCTCGACCTGGCAGGGGGCCCGCGATGAGTGACGAACCCAGCACCCCCCGGCCCGACCCTCGATACGCGACACCGCTCGACCCCTCCGTCGGCATCCCCGACCCCGTACTGGTCGCCCAGCTGCGTCGCGTGGTCGCCCCTCAGCTCGCGGGCCTTCTCAGTGCCCGGCCTTCGACGTCGGTGCCGCTCACCGACGATGCACGTCGGGAGCTCGCCCGCTCGCTGATCGTCAAGGAGATGGGCAAGCGCGAGCACGAGCGGATGCGGGAAGGCACGCCGCCAATGGGTCGTGACGACCATCGTGCGGTCACTGCCGCTGTGCTCGCGGCGCTCTTCGGGCTGGGACGGCTCCAGCCGTTGGTCGACGACCCGGCCGTGGAGAACATCGAGGTCGACGGGTGCGAGACCGTCTGGCTCTCCTACTCCGACGGGCGCGACGTCCCCGGACCGGCCGTCGCGGCCTCCGACGCCGACCTCATCGAGATGATCCAGCTTCTGGCTGCGCGCAGCGGAGGCGCCGAACGCTCGTTCACCCCCGCGCACCCGGCGCTGCACCTTCGCCTGCCGGACGGCTCGCGTCTGGCCGCCGTCGCGTGGCTCACCCCGCGACCCCACGTCGTCATCCGCCGCCACCGCGTGACCGACGTCGACCTGGACGACCTGGTCAGGCTGGGAACTGTCGACACCGTGCTCGCGTCGTTCCTGCGTGCCGC
The DNA here is from genome assembly GCF_023369855.1 of Actinotalea alkalitolerans. Taxonomy (GTDB): domain Bacteria; phylum Actinomycetota; class Actinomycetes; order Actinomycetales; family Cellulomonadaceae; genus Actinotalea. The sequence goes on from NZ_JAMBPP010000010.1 coordinate 82,405, forward strand.
AGTGCGCGCCGGGCGGAACATCGTCGTCACCGGCCTGCAGAACGCCGGCAAGACGACGCTCGTGCGGGCGCTTGCCAACGAGTTCGACCCGATGGAGCGCTTCGCCACGATCGAGAAGGAGTACGAGCTCCATCTGCACGACCTGCCCGAGCGCCACCCGCGCCTTGTCGCGATGGAGGCCCGCGAAGGAACCGCCGAGGTGGACACGCACGGGGCGCACGCGGGGGAGATCACCCTGGCCCAGCTGGTCACCGACGCCCTGCGGATGAACCTGCGCCGGATCATCGTCGGCGAGGTCCGGGGCCCGGAGATCATCCCGATGCTGGAGGCGATGTCCACCGGCGACGGATCGATGTGCACGCTCCACGCCCGCACCGCGGACCACGCGATCGATCGCATCGTCACTCTGTGCCTGATCTCCGGGCTGCAGATCGCCGAAGCCTTCGCCTACCGGCTGCTCGCCGGCGCCGTCGACCTGGTGGTGCACATCACCCTGCGCGACGACTCCACAGACGGCGGCGCCAAGCACCGATTCGTCTCGACCGTCCTGGAGATCGGCGCGCTGGGGGAGTCCCACCGACCGGTCACGACCACTGTGTTCGCCCCGGGCGCCGACGGCCGCGCCGTGCCGACCCACCGACCGGACTGCCTGCCCAAGTTGATCCGCGCCGGGTTCGACCCGTCGCTCTTCGAGCATCGCTCCGGGACCTGGGCACACCCGCTCCCACCTCAGGGGGAACGATGACCACCCTCGTGCTCGGACTCGCGGGCGCCTGCCTGGGCCTCGCCGTGCTGGCGACCGCCTTCGCGGTGCGCCCGGACCTGCTGCCCACGCCTCGCGTGTGGGATCCACGGCGCCGGTGGCGGCAGTCGCGCGTCCAGCCAGGATGGGCCGCCTGGCGCTGGCCCGCCGCGGTGTTGGTCGGGCTCGTTGTTGTCGCAGCCTCGCGCTGGTTGGTCGCCGGAGTGCTCGTCGCAGCCGCCGTCGTCGGGCTACCGGCGATCTTCACGACGTCCCAGACGGCCGCGGCACGGATCGACCGGGTGGAGGCGATCGAGGAGTGGACCCGCCGACTCGCGGACCTGCTGCGCAGCGGCGTCGGACTCGACCAGGCGCTGGTGAGCTCGGCCTCGACCGCGCCCGAGCGACTCCAGCCACAGATCCAGGCACTTGCCGCGCGCTTGCTGGCCAGGTGGTCCACCCGCGACGCACTGATCGCACTGGCCGACGACATCGACGACGCCGCGGGTGACCTGGTCGTCGCGGCGATGCTCCTGGCCTCCGAACGTCGTGGACCGGGACTCGCCACGGCCCTTGCTGCGGCCGCCGACTCGGTGGCGGCGGAGGTGGCTTCGCGACGGGCGGTCGAAGCCGAGCGGGCCAAGCCGCGCACGACAGCGCGCGCGGTCACCCTCATCACCCTGGGCGTGGTGGCGGTCGGCTCCCTCAACGGCGAGTACCTCGCGCCCTACAGGGAGCCGCTCGGCCAACTGGTCCTCATCCTGCTCGCCTCCGGGTTCGCGGCATGCTTGTGGTGGATTCGGACGCTGACCCTCGCAGCCCCTACTCCGCGCGCACTGTCCGGTGCTGCCACCGGTCGTGACGGGGAGGTGTCGCGATGATCCTCTGGCAGGCCCTCGTCCTCGGCGGCATGTTCGCCTCCGCTGCCGTGCTGCTGTACGCCGGGCTGGTTCCCGCGCCACCCGACCTGCACGCCGCGATGGAACGCCTCCGGTCGACCGGTGCGCCTGACCCTGTGGCCAGCGCGCGAGGTCCCGCCTGGTGGCGCTCGCTCCGCGCGCGGTGGGCACCGCCGCTGATCCGCAGCCTCGGTTTGCGGCGCTACGCGGCCGACCTGGCGATGCTGGACCAGACGGTGGAGGACCTCGTCGTCCGCAAGATGGGGTACGCCGTGCTTGGCGCGGTTTTCCCCGTGCTTCTCGGCGCCGGACTCACGGTCATGGGCGTCCGGACACCCGTGGTCGTCTCGGCGCCGCTGGTGCTCGTGTGCGCAACCGTGCTGTTCTTCGTCCCCGACCTCGACCTGCGCCGTTCGGCCCACGCGGCGCGCGACCGAATGCGGCACGCCGTCAGCCTCTACCTCGAGCTCGTCGCCCTCGAACGCCTCGCCGACGGCGGCATGACGCAGTCGCTCGAGCGAGCCGCCACGATCGGCACCACGCGCGAGCATGACCTGATCCGTGCCGCACTGCTGCGCGCCGAGCTCGACGGCCGACCGGCGTGGTCGGCCCTCAACGACATCGCCGAACGCACCGGGGTGCGCGAGCTCGGCGACGTCGGCGACATCATGCGCGTCGCCGGCTCTGACGGCGCCGCGGTCTACACCACGCTGCGCGCCCGAGCCCAGGCGTTGCGCACCCAGCTGCTCAGTAGCGCCACCGCGGCCGCCAACACTGCCTCCGAGCACATGGTCATCCCGGTCTCGCTGCTCGGCGTGATCTTCATGGGCCTCATCGCCTATCCCGCACTTGCCCGCATCGTCTTCGGTTGACCGAGAGGAGCCCTCATGTCCACCTTCGTCGCGGTAATCGTCCTCCAGGGTTACATCGCCGGATGCCGTCGCTGGGTACGTGACCACGCGCCGACCGGCGACGTCGGGGCGTCGACCCTCGAACTCGTCATCATCGTGCTGGGGCTGATCGCCGTCGCCACGCTGCTGGTCGTCGCCATCACGGCTGCGGTCCAGCGCCGGGTCGACCAGATCACGTAGCCGACCATGAGCTCCCGTCGACGAGCGCAGCGAACCCCGGCCCGGAGGTGCCGTTGGTCTGCCTCCAAGGGGGATCGCGGGTCGATGTCGCTCGAGCTCGCGATCGCGTTCCCCGTCGTGCTGCTGCTGATCACTGCATTGATGCAGTACGGCCTGTGGTACTTCGCCCGCACCGTGGCGCTCGCCGCGGCGCAAGAGGGCGTCAGCGCCGCGCGGGTGCTCGACGCGGCACCCGCCGAGGGTGCCGAGCGGGCCGCGCAGTACCTCGAGCAGAACGGTGCCGACATGCTCGTCGACCCGTCCGTCGTGGTGAGAAGCCCGACGGCCGGAGTGGTCGCGATTGAGGTCAGCGGACAGTCGCTGTCGCTGATCCCGGGTGTGGCGCTGACCGTGACGCAGTCGGCCCAAGGCCCGGTGGAGTCGTTCGTCGATGCGGGTGCACCGTGAGTGCGCATGGTCCCGTCCGGCGTCGGGTGGGTGCGACACGCGACGACGCAGGATCGATCACGCTCGAGCTTGCGATCCTGGCCCCGGTGCTGCTCCTGCTCCTGGGCCTGCTGATCTTCGCCGGCCGTGTTGGTGTCGCCCGGTCGGCGGTCGACCACACTGCCGCGGTCGCAGCTCGGGACGCCTCGATGGCGCGCAGCGCCGACGGGGCGAGGAACGCCGCGAACGAGGCGATACTTCGCGAACTCGGATCGCAGGACGTTGACTGCACGTCGGCGAGCGTCGCGGTGGACGCGACGGGTTTCTCCGCGTCACTCGGACAGCCCGCGGTTGTCCAGGTCACCGTGACGTGTGTCGTGAGCGTCGCGGACCTGGCCCTGCCAGGGCTCCCGGGGCAGCGGGTCCTCACCTCCACCTTCGTCTCGCCTCTGGATGCTCACCGTGGCCGCCCGTAGTCGCGTGCGTCGGCTGCAGCGGACGCGGGGAGGAGCTGTTCGGCGATGGTGGGCGGCTCGCACCGATGACGGCCTTGAGGCGGGCTCGATGACCGTGTTCTTCGCGATCACAGTCCTGGGCTTGCTGCTCTTGGTTGGTCTGATCGTCGACGGCGGCGCCAAGCTACGCGCTACCCAGCGAGCCGACGCGGTCGCTGCCGAAGCCGCTCGCGCCGCGGGCCAGGTGATCGACCTACCCGCCGCGGTGGCCGGCCAGGGCGTGAGCGTCGATCTCGTCGGGGCGGTCGCCGCCGCGTCCGCCTACCTCGACGCCGCGGGTCTCGCGGGCACGGTCCAGGTGGCCGACGACCGTACGCACCTTGCTGTCACGACCACCGCCGAGAGTCCCACCGTCTTCCTCGGCCTGATCGGGGTGTCGACCATGACCGTGACCGGGCACGCCGAGGTTCAGCTCGCCCACGCGATCTCCGGGAGCGGACCATGACGACGGCTACGCGTCACACCTCCGAGCGGAACCTCGCCACGCTGTGGCGGGGCATGGGTGCGTTGGTCACCCTCGCGGTGCTGCTCGTCGGGGTGCCCGTCTTGCTCGCAGTCCTCTCACCCGTCCGGTTGCCGTCCCGTGGGCCGACGTGGGACGAGGTGGTTGGCGCCTGGACGCGGCCCGACGACGGCACAGTCGTGTGGGGGATCATGACGGCCGGCGCCTGGGTGTGCTGGCTGGTCTTTGCGCTCCAGGTCGTCGCGAGCCTGATCGCGACGGTTCGTGCGACGGAGCTCCCGGCCATCCGGGGTCTGGGGTGGCTCCAGCAGGGCGCCACGACGTTGGTCACAACGGCATTGCTGGTCCTGACGACGTACGGACCGAGCCTGTCGGTTGGTGCGGGCGAGTCGGCGGTGGCGGCGGCGCGGCTACTACCCGCGGCACCGCCCGGCGAGGGCCGCGGCCTCGTGGCCACGCCTGTCGCAGCCGACCCCGGAGACGGTGCCGGGGTTTGGCGGGTGGAGCGTCCGCCGATCGTCCCGGCGAGCGACCCGGGTCCTGATGTCGTCGACCTCCATCCCTCGGTCACCGTTCGCCTGGGGGACACGCTCTGGGACCTGGCCGAGAGGCACCTCGGCTCGGGGCATCGCTACGTCGAGATCGTCACGCTCAACCACGGGACGCCACAGGCTGACGGTCTCGCACTCACCGACGAGCACTGGATCGAAGCGGGCTGGATCCTGCGTCTACCCATCGACGCCACGAACCTCCCGGCCCGGACGCCGCCGTCAGCCGAACTGCAACCGGCTGCGGTCCCCGAGCACGTGGTGGTCCCGGGCAACACCCTCTGGGGCATCGCCGCCGAGCATCTGAACGACGGCGCCCGATTCCCAGAGGTCTTCGACCTCAACGCCGGCGTGACCCAGCCGGACGGATCGAGCCTGACCGACCCGGACCTCATCCGCCCCGGGTGGCGCCTTGCGCTTCCGGCAGAGGCCGCGGTCGCGCCCACTGCCGCACCGAGCGAGCCGGCCGTAGCCGAGGAACCGGCGCCCCGACCCAGTGCCGGCGTCGAACCGCGCGCCATCGCACCTGCACCCGCGGCGGAGGCAGCATCCGCCGCGGAACCGTCAGACGGCGTGAAGGACGGCGCTGCCGTGGCCAGCAATGAGGAATCGGTCAGTGCGGGCGCCGAACCTGGCGTCGTCGATCTCGACGCCGCGCCGCAGCCAAGCACGGCGCTGGTCCTAGGCGTGACCGGCTTCGCGGCAGCGCTCCTGCTCGCTGAGCTGGACCGTCGTCGTCGTCGCCAGCGTCGGCTGCGCCGCACTGGAGAGTCCCTCCCCGTCCCGGCCGTTGGCTCCCCGGGCTCGGTGGCTGAGGCCGAGCTGCGGCGCGCCGTCGTACCGCTCAGCCAACAGGACCTGGACCGCACCTTCCGGCGTCTGCTTCTCAACTGCAGAACCGCGGAGCGCTCACTTCCACGAGTCGTAGCCGTCCTCCTCGACCTTGAGCATGTGGACCTGCTCCTGGCAGCCGATGAAGCCGACGCGGTGGCTCCTTTCGCGTCCGCAGGACCGCGGCGCTGGCGCGCCAGCCATGCCGAGATCCTCAACGCCCCGTCGCATTCCGACGAGGACGACGTCGCCAACCCGTACCCGGTGCTCGTCGGGCTCGGTCAACGCGGCACGGCATCCCTCCTCGCGAACCTGGAGGCTGCCGGAACGCTCTCGATCATCGCCGACACCGAGATGGCAAGCGCAACCTTGCGAGCCTTGGCGTGCGAGCTGGCCTGCCAGCCACTCGAAGGTCACGTCCCGCCCTTCGTCACCGAGGAGCTCGGGGACCTCATCGACACGGATAACCCTGACCTCGTCACCCCGCTCCGCGCGAGGCCTGAGGTGTACCCATCAATACTCGCCGCCTACGCAACCTCGTTCACGGCCCTGGGCGTCAAGGACGTCCTTGCCGCCCGCGGGCTGCCCGGGCAGGCCGACGGGTGGCTCTCCACCGTTCATCTCGGTTCGCCCGTCCCGCCCACCGTCGCGTTGCCGTGGTCCGGGTTGGTGACAGTCGCGGTGGGGGAGCACGGCGGGTGGCGGCTGGTTGTCGACCCAGACGGGAGCGGGCGGCTCGACCCGCTGGGGCTCGACCTTGCCGTCGCCCACCTCCGCGAGGACACCTACCGCAGCCTGCTCACGGCGCTCCGCACCGCCCGTGAGGAGCCGGTCCGGGAGGCGTTGGTCCCACCCGGGGTGATCGAGGAGATCGCCACCGTCCGTGACTCGCTTACCAGCGAGACCGCAGATAGCTCAGACGATTTCGATGCCGCAAGCATTCAGCTGTTGCACCGCGACGCCGAACCCGTCCTAGGGCCACCCGCACCGCGGATCCTCCTCCTCGGCCGACCACTCGTGACTGGGCACGTCGGCGGGCCGGGTGCGAAGCGCGAGCGACGCCTCACGGAGATCGTCGCCTACCTCGCACTCCACCCAGGCGCGTCGACAGAAGCGATCGACGAGATCCTCGGCCGCGGCCAACGTGTCACCGCGAGCACCCGCAACGCGTACATCTCGCGAGCACGCGCCTGGCTGGGAAGGGCGCCGGACGGCACGCCGTACCTGCCGATCCTCACCACGTTCCACAGCTACCGGCTCGACCCAGCCGTGCGGACTGACTGGGATGACTTCCGCGATCTTCTGCGCGCTGGCGTCCAGGCCGATGCCGATGGAGCTCCCGCTCTCCGCGCAGCGCTCGACCTTGTACGGGGTCGCCCGTTCGCTGACGCACCCGTTGGCACCTACGACTGGGCCGAACCACTCGCGCACCAGATGATCGACCAGATCGTCGATGCGGCCCACCTCTACGCAGTGCTCGAGGCGGGGGGTGACTACCGGTCGGTGCGGGAAGCCCTTGCTATCGCACTCAGCGTCGACCCGTGCAACGAGCTGCTGCATCGTGACGCCATCGCCGCCGCGCACCGGGCTGGCGATGTTGCCGAGGTGGACCGGTTGGTCGCTGTCCTGCAGCACCGGGTGTTCGAGATCGACCCTGACGACGGGCTGGAGGAGGAGACGGTCGAACTGCTCGTACAAGTTCGTGGTCGTCGTTCGTGAACGCGCTACCGGTGGCTACTTGCTCCGGACGTCAACGGTGTGCCCGTGCGGCCGCATGGCCGCGTGTTGGTGAGCGGCTCAGCATCCGCGATGATGCGGGTGTGACGGCCAGCCAGGGTGACTTCGCGCTGACGCTGGACGAGCTTCGGGTCGTCGCTCGGTACACCGCCGAGTGCGCGCTCGAGGCGCTCCCCGTCTTCGAGGCGGCCCGACCTGGCGATTCCCGCGCCCGGGCCGCCACCGACGCTGCCTGGGAGTTCGTGCACGGGGCTCCGCGATCCAATCTGCAGCGTGCTACGGCGCTCGATGCCCACCGGGCGGCCAAGGATGCAACCACACCAGCGGCCCATGCGGCCGCTCGCGCTGCGGGCGATGCCGCCGCTTCCGCCTACCTGCATCCCTTGGCCAAGCCGTCGCAGGTCGGCCACATCTTGCGCGCGGCAGGCTTTGCCGCCCGCGCATTGGAGTTGGCTGCCGACGATGACGATCAGGACGTCGCTGCGCAGGTGATCGAGCGAGCACGCCGTCGCGCCTCACCGACCCTGGTCGAGGTGTTGCGGCGCTACCCACCCGCTCCCGAGGGCAAGAACCGCGTCGACCAACTCTGGAAGACCCTCGACGCCGCGCTCAGACCTAAGTGAGCCGTCCGTGAATTCGGGTCGAGCGGCGTCGTACGCAAGCAGCCCAGGGGCAGTCGTGACGCACGCGCGGTCCGTCTTGGTGGATACTGACCGCGTGACCGGAAGCGATGTCGAAGAATCCCAGATTCGTTCGGAGTCAGCCTGGGAGGCAGACCCCGCCGGAGTGTTCTTCAGCGACCGGTTCAACGTCCACCCCGAGGTCATGGCCGAGTACGGCGCCTTCGACATCTCCGTAGTCTCGGATCTGCCTGTGTTCATCGACCCCTTCCTGCTGTTCAACAGTGAACAGCCCGAGCACATCGCCCTCCACGACCAGATCCTTGAGTACCTGGGGTTCCTGCGAGACGAGGCCGACCAGCAGCTGCCCCTGGGCCTGATCAAGAGCTGGTACACGTTCAGCGAGGTCAAGCAGAACTGGCTCGGGTTCACGGTCAGCGGCAATGCCGGCCACGGCCTCGGGGCAGCGTTTGCCAAGTCACTGCACAGCGCGCTTGGCGACATCCTGAGCAACTTCGGCAACGAGACGATCACGACCTCCAGCCACCTAGAGAAGCTCGCTCTCATCCGGCCCGGAGTCGGCCGCGACACCATCTCGGACTTCACGACCAATCTCATCAAGCACTTCCTGCTGCGCTACACCGAGACCTTCGCGGCCGCACACCTCGCGTCCGACGCCGTTCGCAAGACCGCCGTCGCGAGAGCAGCCTTCAACTACGGCACCAAGACATGGATGACCCGCACCTACGCACTGCCCTGGACTGCGGGCGACTTCGTGATCCTTTCCCCGTCCGCACTTCTGACCAAGGACGAAACCTGGATCAACAGGAACGACATGATCGGTTCGTTCGACGTCCTGCCTGACGTCTTAGATGACGAGCAGCTCCGCGCGGACGTCAGTCTCTACTTGGGCCAACAACTGTCGAGGAAGCCGTCGGCTAGAGAGATCGCCGATGCGCGAGCTCGCACCATCCTCCACTTCCCGGAGCTCATCGACTGCTACATCCGACTCAAAGAGGATACCGGCGATCAAGCGGTCGCAACGAGTCGCGAGAAGGTCAATGAGACCCAGCGGCTGCTTCGCGACCAGGTCCAGACTGCGGCTCGCGACCTCAGCGACAAGACCGACATCTTTGCCAAGCCGTGGACATCCTTCGACGAGGCCATGGCGGCGGTGAAGACGTTCCAGCGGTACGTCGAGCATCAGGACGGATGGCGAGTCATCAACCGCGGCAACGGTCGGCCTTTCGCGAACGAGACTGAAGTCCAAGGCTTCTTCGGCCTACTCCTGCAACCGTCTCGGTTCGACGTGAACCGCGAACCGAACAACGGCCGAGGACCGGTGGACTTCAAGATCTCGATGGGCCTGGACAAGGCCCTTATCGAGTTCAAGTTGGCCAAGAGCAGCAGCCTGGAGCGCAATCTGGACAAGCAAGTCGCCGTGTACGAGGCCGCCAACAAGACGAAGCGGTCTGTCGCGGTCGTGGTCTGCTACACGGCTGCCGACCAGGCGAAGGTCAAGCGGGTTGTCCAGAAGCTCGGTCTCGACCAACCCGATGCTCGACCACTCGTGGTCATCGACGCCCGTTCCGACAACAAGCCGTCCGCGTCGAAGGTCTGACGCACCGAGTGGCGTCCGCGCCAGACCTGCAAGGGTCTGCTTCGGATCACCCCGCGGTCGCCATTGCGGCGCTCCACCGGAGCAACGCGCCCACCCGCGCACGGGACGCGCCTGCTCGTTGCTCGGGTGCTGGCCGGCCGGTCAGTCTCGGTAGGTGCGATGGTCTCAATGGGTCGGCGCAGGCTGCGGGATCGACGACACTGGCCAGCATGACAAGGGACGAAGGCAACTGGCGAGGCCCGCGATGAAACGGCGAACGGGCGAGCTCAGTCGACGACTCGACCGCCGGGAGCCCATTGGCGTCTACTCCGCCGGCCTGCGTGCGGGATTCACCCCTGGACGCTACGGTGCGGCTAACCGATGGGAGGCGTCGTGCCACTAGTTGCCCTGGCCGACGGGAACCGGGTCGTCTCCACCTTCCTGGACTCGCTGGAGTGGGACGCGTTGCGGCGAGACTCCCGGCAAGGGCTCGTGACGTTGCCGGGTTGTGGCACGCCAGCGTACCTTCGGCGGTCCAGGGCCGGGCTGCAACACTTCGTGCATCAGCCTGGGACGGCGGCCGGGTGTTCGAACCACGAGGCTGAGTCGCCGGCGCACCTAAGGGCGAAAGCGCTGATCGTGGACGCGGCACGCGCAGTTGATTGGGAGGCCGAACCGGAAGTGCCGGGACCCGGGTACGTTGCGGACGTTCTGGCTGCTCGTGACAGGCGGCGCGTCGTGTTCGAGGTCCAAATGTCCGAGCAGGCCGGCACGGACTACAGGGATCGGACTGCGGTGCGGGTCGCCGACGGCGTCGAAGTGGTCTGGCTCGCAAGCGTGAAGGGTAGACGCGGCGCGGACGAGTCGGTCCGACCCGATGCAACCATGCCGCTGGTTCGGCTCGCCGTGCCCGGTGACCCCGCGGCTGTCCGCGTCGGCGCCGATGTAGTGGCGACGGATGACTTCGTCCAGCTGTACCTCACTGGTCGCATCAGCATTCGCACCCACGTCAGTGGACCGGCAGCAACGAAGGCCGAACTGATGCAGTACCCGTGTTATCGGTGCGGAGATGCGTCGACGGTCTGGCGGGTGGACGGCCTAACCGTCGAGGGTCGGTGCGGGCTGTCGGCTCTCGTACCGGACCGGGCCGGCGGGATGTGGGCGACAGAGAGACCTGAAGCCGACTCTCAGATCCAGCAGGCCGTCCGTGACCGTGTAGCCACAGCCGGGTGGGCGCTCTGCGCCGCGCTTTCCCTGAAAACGTCCGGCACCGCCGGGCAGTACCTAGCATTCTCCTGCGCACATTGTGACGCGCTCTTCGGTGACTGGCCCTTGCGCAGCGAGTGGATGAACGCCGCGTACGTGGATGGCGCGATCATCGACGCGGTCGTTCCCGCTGGCGAGCAGTGCCTGAGCCGGACGCACTGGTGCCGCGAGCGCGGATACGGCCTCTGTGAGAACCTCAGCTGACAGGACTTCACTCCGCCCGCCCGCACGCACACTCCTGCGGATCGGTGATGGCACCAAGGTACTTCGAGTACGAGGCGTGGCCGACCCAGCTGCCCATATGCTCGCACTGCAAGCATCAGATCGAGCCCGGCCAGAGGGTTCACTGGTACGACGAGGTCCTGCCCCTGAGCGCGACCGTGGCACGCCGCGCCGCCACCGGGCCGGGGCCCGGCGCTCAGAGAAACGGCCTAGAGGTCCGGCTCGAGCGCCGCCGCAATCCGCGCGGCGCGGGCCCGGTCCGTGACGTACCCCAACTGGGTGCGGATCTCTGCGGCGAGCTCGGGCATCGGTGGGCCGGCGACGCCGCGCACGTAGAAGGCCCGCACCGGCCGGGCAGGGTCGGTCGGGCGCCAAATCCACAGCGGGTGGGAGGAGTCCACTGGGTTGTGCCAAGTGACGGAGCGGTGCTCGGGCACCGTGTCCACGTCCACGTACTCGAGATCCGCCGGCGCGGCCGGCACGTGCCATCCCAGCCGCTCCCACCACGGCGCCAGCGGTGGCCGGGTCGACGCGATCACACCCCAGAACCCCGCCTCGGACAGCGTAGCGAGCGCGAGCGCGACCAGGGCGGTGCCGACGCCTGCGCGGCGCAGGTCCGGTGCCACCACTACGAACAGCAGCTCGGCCCACCGCCCGCGTCGCAGTTCTCCAGCCGCCCCGCTGCACGGCTTGGTCACGACTGCCCCCGCGACCCGACCGTCCTCGGCGCGCGCGACCCCGACCCGCCACCGCGACGTCGCCGATCCGCGGATTAGGCCCGCAAGGTGGTCTGCGGACGGCGCCATCCCGCGCCACTCGGGCATCACCGCGAACCCCAGCCGGTCAATCTCTGCGGCATCCGACGCAGTCGCCAGGCGCAGGGTGACCCCCTCCGCCTCCCGGCCCGGCACGCCCGGGGAACCTCCTGCGGCCGCGGTCGCGGCGCGGCGCGCGGCTCGGGCGCTCTTCTGGCTCATGAGCACATCGTGCCGCACCGCGGGCCGCTTGGCGGGAGTTGCCGGTGCGGCGTGCGGCGCACCGGGCCCCCGTGCGGTGCTGGCTCACCTGGCCCCTCGGTCCCCTGGCCGCGACCCACCGTTCCGCAAACGGCTATCCGTCATGAGAACGGCGGTCGCCATCACAACCGATCCGGACCGAACCGGAAGAGATCGTCCGGTCATCGGCCATGACCGAGCATCGATGTGAGCGTCGACCACCCTCCACCCTAGAGATTGCCCTTCGGCTGGGCCGTCGCGTCTTCTCCCCTCCGCCGCACCCCAGTCAGGTAGAAGGAGCCCACATCCGGTGGCTCCCGGCCCGTCTGGAGCCCTGCTATGCGCCTCGTCGCCTGGATCACGACCGCGCTCCCCATGGTGGACCCGGGGATCACTCCTAACCAGAACGGCCTCCCCGGCCTCGAGGTCGTACGCAGCATTGTCGGCGCTCTGCTGACCTGGGGTCTCGTCGCCTGCGTCGCGGGCCTGGTTGTTTCGGTGATGGTGTGGGCGCTGGCCCACCAGCAGGGCAACTACTCCTACGCGTCGTCCGGGAAGACGGGCGTCCTCGTCGCGGCCGGAGGTGCGCTGCTGATCGGGGGAGCGAACGCGATCGTCGCGTTCTTCTCCGGACTCGGGTCCGGGATCTGACGTGGCGACGCTCGGCTCGGCGGATGCCCGCCGCCCGATGGTCTCGATCGGCGACTGCTCGAACCCGCTGGACTGCCTCGGGCAGACCGTCACCGGCTCAGTGACAACATCCGCCGCGAACGGTGTGCTCGGCGGGCTGGGGTCCGTGTTCATCGAGGGAGCCGAGCAGATCGCCACTGCCGCATACGCCTCGCTCGACGACACCACCGCTGTCGATCTCTCCGCGGACTGGTTCCGCGCGAACGTCGCCGTGATCGCGGCGGTGACCCTCCCGGTGCTTGTCGGGCTGCTCGTGGTCCAGGTGATCGGCTCGGTCCTGCGGCGCGAGCCGGGCGGCCTGGGTCGTGCGGTCCTGGGCGTCGGGAAGGCGCTGATCGGCGCGGCACTTGCGCTGGCAGTGACACAACTGGCCTTGGCCGCGGTGGACGGCATCTGTGTGTTCATCGCAGCGTCGGCGGGAACGACGGTCGGCACTGCGGCATCACAGTTCTTCGACTTCGCGCGGATCGCGACGGCGGTCTCGCCGGGCCTGCAGATCTTCCTCGGGACCCTGATGATCGTGGGCTTCCTGCTGCTGTGGGGGCTGCTGGTGTTCCGCAAGGCGGCGTTGCTGCTCGTGGCCGTGTTCGCCCCGGTCGCGTTCGCCGGCCAGGCGTGGGACGCGACGCGGGTCTGGACGCGGCGCTGGATGGAGGCCGTTGCTGCGCTGGTGCTCTGCAAGGTCGTCATCGTCGTTGTGTTCGTGTTGGGTGCCTCCGCGTTCTCTGGCACCGGACCGTCGCCGACTGGCACAGCCGTCGGCACGACCGATCCGGTGTTCAGCGACCTGCTGGTCGGGCTTCTGCTGCTGTCGATCGCACTGTTCGCGCCGTGGCTGACCTGGCGCTTCGTGCACTGGGGCGGGATGGAGGCCGCGACGACGATGAACTCGGTGTTGGCGGCCAACCCCGCGAGCTCGGCCGCTCGGTCCACGGCCCGGATGGGCACGGCCGTGGTGCAGCAGGTCGGGATCAGTGCGGCGGTGGGCGGCATCGGTGGGGCCTCACGTGCGGGTACGTCCGGCGCTCGCGCGGGTGGGGCCGTTCGGGTCGGCGCCGCGGCCGGTGCGGCTGGGACCCCGAGACCGACGACGCCGCCACGTCCGTCCACGCCGAGCTCGGGGCCCCGACGATGAGCACGACGACGACCGCAACCGCGGGCATCCGGTTCGCGCGGGCCGAGCAGCACGGCGTCCTCCTTGGCCTCTCCGGGGCACAGCTGGGCTTCGTCGCGATCGCGCTCGTGGTCGCGGGCACCGCGGTGTACCTCGCCGGTGCGAGCGGTCTTGGCCTCGCCGCCGCAGTCTGGGGTCCGCTGCTGGTGGTGGGCACCGCTCGAATCGGGGGCCGGCCGCTGACCGCGTGGCTGCCCCTCCTCGCCGACTGGCAGGCGCGGCGCGTGACCGGCCGGACGGCCACCGTGCAGTCGACCCGGTCGCCGTCGTTGGTTGACTCGTTGCGCCTACCCGGGATCGCGGGCCCTCTCGCGATCGCCACCACACCCAGCGGCACCGCCGTCGTACACGATCGTCGGGCCGGAACGCTCACCGCTGTCGCGCGGGTCAGCAGCGCGGGGTTCCTCCTCGCCGACGTAGCCGTGCAGGACCACCGGGTAGGTGCCTGGGGCCGCGTGCTGGGGTCGTTGAGCCAGGCGGACGACGTCGTTCGCCTCCAGGTGCTGCATCGTTCACTCCCGGCACCAGGAGCGTCGAGCAGTCTCATGGGGCTCGGTGAAGGGTTTGCGGCGCGGGTGCTGTCCGAGCTGCTGGCACAGACCCCCGCCGATCAGCGCGAGACTCTCGTCGCGGTCTCCCTCCGGGCTGGTCGCTCGCGGCGAGGTCGGCCGGATCCGGCGCACCTGGCCCAGGTTGACGAGAGCCTGATGACCCTCGCCCGCGCTCTTGCTGGCGCGGACCTAGTCGTTGCCGCGTGGCTCGACGCGGCCGAGGTTCGTCGCGCCGTCCGGGCCTCGTACGACCCGTCGCCGGCTGCACTCGCGCCCTCGCTCGTTCCGGTCGCGAGTCAGGCCGGGCCGATGGCAGCCCGGGAGTTCTGGGATCGCCTGGAGTGCGACGGCGCGGTGCACGCGGTCTACTGGGTGGCCGAGTGGCCCCGCAGCGAGGTCCACCCGGGCTTCCTGCAGTCACTCGCGCTCGCTCCGGGAGTGCGGCGCAGCGTCTCGCTGACCGTGGAGCCGCTGACTGCCGCCGCGTCGCTTCGGCAGATCCGTCGGGCGAAGGCTGAGCACATCGCCGACTCGGCCCAGCGCGCCAAGCTCGGCCAGGTCGAGGACGAGTCGGTGCGCGCCGAGCAGGCCGACCTCGCCCGGCGCGAGGCCGAGCTCGTAGCCGGGCACGGAGACCTGCGGTTCACCGGGCTGCTCACCGTGACGGCGGCGACCGTTGAGGAGCTCACCGCAGCCGGGTCCGCCCTGCGATCTGCTGCTGCCCAGGCGATGTGCGAGGTCCGGCGTCTGGACGGACAGCACGGGCTCGCCCACGCGGCCGGTGCGCTACCGCTCGCGCGGAGGCTGCTGTGAGCACCACCAGGACCGCGCGTTCGAGGAAGCCTGGCCGGGCCTTCCGAACCAGGGCCGGGCGCCTCCAGTCGTGGCTGCCGCTCCGCCTCCCGCCGCACCGGGCGTCGTCCTCGATGCTTGCTGGTGCCTACCCGTTCCTCAGCCCGCCTCCGCCGCCCGTCGACCGGGCTCTGGTCGGCACCGACGCGCTGACGGGGGAGCGGTTCGCGTTCGACCCGTGGGACCTCTACGCCGCCGGGGCCCTGACGAACCCCAACGTCCTGCTCGCCGGGGTGATCGGGCAGGGCAAGTCGGCGTTGGCCAAGTCGCTCGCTATTCGCTCGATCGCCTACGGCCGGCGCGTCTACGTGCCCGCCGATCCGAAGGGGGAGTGGGCGGTGGTCGCCGAGGCGGTCGGCGGCACGGTGGTGCGCCTCGTTCCCGGGTCGTCGACCCGGATCAACCCGCTGGACGTGACCGCCGCCGACCCGCTGATCGCCCGTGGGCAGCGACTGCGCCTCTTGACCGCGCTCGTCGAGGCGACGCTCGAGCGACCCCTGGCACCGCCCGAGCACTCCGCGCTGGATGCTGCCCTGCGTTCCGCCGTCGGCGTTTGCGGCGACCGTCAGGTCACTGTCCCGGACCTGGCGCTGGCACTGGCGGACCCGGATCCGGTCGCGTCGCGCGCCGACGGGACGTCGGTCACCGAGCGCAGCGCCGACGGCCGTGACCTGCTGCACGCCGTCCGCCGCCTCATCCGAGGCGACCTCGCCGGGCTGTTCGACGGACCCTCGACGGTCACCCTCGACCGCAACACCCCGATGCTCGTGCTCGACCTGTCGGCGCTGGACGATGAGACCCTCGCCGTCGCCATGACCTGCGCGGCGGGATGGGTCGAGTCGGCGATCGTCTCGCCCGACTCCGGCCCGTCGTGGGTGATCTACGACGAGGCGTGGCGGGTGCTCCGCCTCGAGCCGCTGGTCCGTCGGATGCAGGCGCAGTGGAAGCTCGCGCGAGCGTACGGGCTGGCGAACCTGCTGATCCTGCACCGCCTGTCCGACCTTGACGCCGCAGGCGACGTCGGCTCCCGCGCGCGGTCGCTGGCCGCTGGTCTGCTTGCCGACTGCTCGACGCGCATCGTCTACCGCCAGGAGAGCGATCAGGTCGGCGCTGCCGGCGCGGCCCTCGGCCTGTCCACCACCGAGCGGGACGTGCTGACCGCGCTGCCGCGGGGGACCGGCCTGTGGTCGATGCCCGGCCGCTCCTACGTGGTCCACCACCTGCTGCACCCGGACGAGCTCGCCGTCCTGGACACCGACCAGGCGTTCCGGCTCGCCACCGCCGACCTGACAGGAGGCCCACCATGCTGACCCGCGACGACGTCGCACTCATGGCCGAGCGGGCGATGCTCGGGGCCCTGCTCGTCGAACCAAGCCCGTTCCGCGAGCTCGACGGCTGGGTGCGGGGGACCGACTTCACCGAGCCCTGGCACCGACAGGTGTGGGTGGCAATGCGCGAAGGACACGGCGCGGGCTGCTCGATGGACACCGTCTCGCTCGGCACGCGGATGCTCGAGCGTCACGGACCACGTATCGCGGACCTCCCGCGTCTGCACCAGTTGCTGCACGACGCCCCGGACAACCCCGATCCGAGGCCCCACGCTCGCGTCGTCGTCGAGTCCGGGGTTCGCCGCGACATCGACGGCCAAGGCATCCTGCTGCGGGCGACGGCGCTCGAGGCGTCGATGTCCCGCGAGGGCCGCCCCCTACGCTCCGCACTGCGCATCGCCGGAGCGGCGGTGCTCATCGCATGCGAACGGTGGGCCGACGCGAACGGCCAGGTCACCGACAATCTCACCGCTCAGATCCCGGCCCGGTTGCGCGCAGGAGCCGACGATCTTGAGCTGCGCCGAGCCGCCGACAAGTTCGTTGCCGACTACCCCGGCATCGACCCGGCGCAGGTCGGCCGCAACGAGCAACGACTGGTCGCCTGCCTCGCCACGCATCCGACGGCGATCTCGCCGACCGTCGCGTGGATGCGACCCGACCAGCTCACCAACCGCCCGTGGGCTGCCGTCTACTCCGCACTCGCCCAGCTCGCGGCCGGTGGTCACAGCATCGACCGGTCGACTCTCGCGCTGGCGACGGCACAGGTCGCTCGCGCCACGGGCACAGGACCAGAGCTCGATGCGCTGATCGACGGGATCGAGGGCGAACGGGCGTCGGTCCCCGGCCACCTGCGTCAGGTCGTCGCCGGCGACCATCTGCGTCTGGCGGCCGCACAGGGAACTGCGGCGCTCCATGAGGGCGCGACGTCCCTGGACGTCCCGGTGGTCGACCTGCTCCAGACCGCCACAGCGCTCCTGCACCGCATGCAGCACCTGTCCACGGCCCTGCCAGATCAGATCGACGTCGGACCAAGCGGGCGTCGCGGGGCGTGGCAGATCGATCCGCCGACGGCCGGGCCGATGAGCGAGGGGCCCGCGGCGGGATGAGCGCCCAACCGCGTCGTGCCGTCCGCCGTGCTCCGCCTGGTGGAGCGAGGGCTCCTGATCTCGCGACGTGGGCGCTGGGCGCCATGGCGGCAGTGGCCGGCGTCGGGGCGGTGTTGTGGTGCGGCGCGGCGTTCGCCGCAGTGGTCACCGGCCGGGGGGTGCCGCAGGGAGGGCTAATGCCCGCACTGCGAGCGATCGGATCGTGGGGCGACCCGGCCTCCGTGTGGCCATCGCCCGACCAGCTCCCCGGCCCCGTGGCCTACTGGGCTGCGACCGCCGTCGTGGTTCTCATCACGGCTGGTGCCGGCGTCGTCGCTGGGGCGAGGTGGCTGCGACGGGACGCTGGTGCTCGCGCCAACTCTGCACGACGATCGATACCCGGTCTGGCGTCCGGGCACGAGATCCTCGCTGTGGCGGGCGAACGCGCGGTCCTTCGCCGCGCCTCGATCGTGCGACCGTCGACGGCCGGGACGAAGCCCGCGCCGACAGCCGTCGGCTACCGGCTGGGCTCCGTCGGACGCCGCTCGATCTGGTGCTCGGTCGAGGACTCCGCGCTGCTTGTCGGCCCACCTCGCATGGGCAAAGGCCTGCACCTCGTCATCCCCTGGGTGCTCGACGCACCCGGACCGGTCGTCGCCACCTCGACACGCCCCGACGCGCTCGCCGTCACCTGGCACGCTCGCTCGCGGTGCGGCCCGGTCGCCGTGTTCGACCCCCAACGGCTCGCCGGGCTGCCCGGCGGCCTGGCGTGGTCACCCATCCGGGGATGCGAGCTGCCACGCACGGCCCTGGTGCGCGCTCGGGGACTGGCCGCCGGAGTCGGGTTCGGCAGGACGGTGTCCGACGGCGACTTCTGGTCCGGCCAGACCGAGACCGCTCTGCGCTGCCTGCTGCACGCTGCCGCACTGGACGGGCGGAGCTCACGCGACCTGTACCGCTGGTCACTCAACCCCGTCCTCGCCGGCGACGCCATCGCCATCCTGTCCCGAGAGAGCGCCGCGGCAACCGGCTGGGCCGATGCCCTGGACGCAGCGGTGCACTCCGATCCCCGCACCCGCGACTCAATCTGGCTCGGCGTCCGTCAGTCACTCGCAGCGCTCGCCGACCCGGACGTCCTCGCCGCCGTCGACCCCGTTCACGGGACAGAGTTCGACCCCGCAGCGTTCCTGCGTGACTCCGGGACGCTGTACCTGCTCGCCTCGGCCGTCGCCTCGGGATCCTCGGCCCCGCTGATCGCCGCGTTCGTTGAGGACATCACTGAGACCGCACGGCACCTTGCTGCCCGGTCGGCCGGCGGGCGGCTGGACCCGCCGATCCTTCTCGCCCTGGACGAGATCGCGAACCTCACCCCGCTGCCGTCGCTGCCCTCGCTAATGGCTGAGGGAGGTGGCACCGGCATCACCACGCTTGCCGTCCTCCAGTCGCTGGCGCAGGCCCGAGGCCGCTGGGGCGAGCACGCCGCCGACGCGATCTGGGACGCAGCCACCGTCAAGCTCGTCCTCGGTGGGTTGGCCAAGTACCGGGACCTGGACGACGTCGCCCGCCTGCTGGGCGAGATCGACGAGGTCACCCACACCACCAACCGATCCCGGCGCGGGGACGCCTCGACCTCGACGTCGGTGCGCACCATGCCCGTGATGCCGCCCGCGGTGCTGCGCACTGTGCCGTTCGGCACGGGCATTGCCCTGCTGCGGCACTCGCGACCCGCGCTCGTCGACCTCCAGCCGTGGACGGCTCGCCCCGATGCCGACGCGTTGCGTGTCGGCCAAGCCCAGATCGAGCGTGCTGCGGCTGCTGCGGCGATGAGAGGTGAGTCGCGATGATGCGAGGACTGCTCGTCGCGGCGGGTGTCGGGACCGTCGCGATCCCCGCGGTTGCGGTTCTTGCCGTGCTCGCCGTGGCCGGGGGGACCTGCGTCGTGGGAGGAGGGCTTTCGGCTGATGCGCCGGTCCCAGAGGTCGCGCGCGAGTGGGTCGCGGCCACCGTAGGAGCCTGCCCAGAGTTGCCGGAAGCCTGGGTCGCCGCGGTGATGGCCCAGGAATCCGGGTTCCGGCCCGACGCCTACGCCGATGACTCCAACGGCGGGACATGGGGGCTGTTCCAGATGAACGCCTCGGTGTGGGCCGGGGCGTACGGGCATCCGTGGTCGGCCGACCTGAACAGCAACGGGATCTGGGACGTTCGCGAGGGTGAGATCCACGCCCGCATCGGCGGGAAGTATCTGTGCGACCGGCTCGCAGGCGTCCGGGCGATCCGTGCCGAGCATCCCGACTGGGCGTCCTCGGCGCTGCCGGACCTGGACGCGCTGATCATCGCGCACAACGCAGGGGAGTCCCGGCTGCGGACCTACCCGACCATCCCGCAGGTCACCCAGAAGTTCATCGCAAACGTCGGCGAACGGGTCGCGGCGTGGAGTAGCGTGCCGACAGCCGCAGACGCACCCGAGCCCCCACTTGAGGCACTGTCTGGCCCCACGAACCACCCGGTGTCCGCCGACAACACCCCCCTGCTGGCGGCGGGCACCGGGTGCCTACCTGTCCAGGGGGGCGAGGCAGGCGGGGTGGTCGTCCCGCCGGGAACACCACACGACGTCGCCACGGCCGTCACCACGGCGCTGTCCTATGTCGGAGTGACCTCGGGCTGGGCTGGGCTGTGCGACCGACTCGCGTGCCGCGCCTACGGGTACGTCGGCTCGGGGTACTACTCAGCCGCCACCCACTGGGACACGATGGTCGACGAGGGCCATGCCCACCCGAGCGACCGATGCCCGCCCCTGGGCTCCTTCGTGTTCTGGAACACCGGCCGCGTCTTCGGGCACGTGTCCGTGGTGGTCCAGGCATCGGCCACCTGCGACCCCGAGGAGATCCTGATCACCTCCAACGGGGTGTTCGACTCCGCCACCGGCAACCACGGTGGGGTCTACCTGCTTTCGTTCGCGCGGATGGATGCGATGTACCTGGGTGGAACGGGATACCGCGGGTGGTCGAACCCAGTGTGTGCCGGCGCGCCGCTACCTCCTGGCACGGTGCACCCGGCGCCGTCTGGGAGGTAGCGAGGGGATGGCTTCCCGCTACAGCAGCCGGTCCACGGTCTGGTCGAAGACCTCGGCGGCCTGCTCGGCGCGGTCGTCGCACAGCACGTCCCACGCCAATGCCGGGGACAGGGTGACCGCCGGGATGCCAGCAGCGACCAGGTCGGCGACGTCGTCGGCACGGCGGACGCTGGCAGCGAGGACCCGGGTCGACGACCCCGATTGCTCAGCGATCCGGTGCATCGCAACAACGTCGGCCATCGCGTCACTCGACCCTGTGTCAGCCATCCGGCCCAGGTAGGGCGCGACGTAGCGCGCGCCCACCGCGCACGCGGCGACCATCTGGCTTGGCCGGAACACCGCTGTGAGGAGCAGGGCAACGCCCTGGTCGATGAGGTGCTCGGCCGCCTCGAACCCTGCGGCTGTGGCCGGGACCTTGATGACCGTTCGGGCGTCGATGTCGAGCAGGCGTGCAGCGTTGGTCCGCAGGGCGACAGCATCGGCGCCCCAGGTCTGGAAGCAGACCTCTAGCGCTCCGGCGGCGCGGGCCCAGGCGTTGATGACGGGAAGGTCGGCGATGCGTGCGCCGTCCCGTTCGAGGATGGTCGGGTTCGTCGTCAGGCCGACGAACGCGCCGGTAGAGAAGAGACTCTCGACCTTCTCCCGGTCGGCTGAGTCGATGAAGATCAACGGGCGGGTAGACGGCACGGTTCTCCTCCTGCGGTGGCCGGGGCGGCCCTTCGCTGCAGCTGGCGCGTCGAGTCGCGTTGCACCTCACATCCGAGCACGCGGCCTCGCTGCGTCCTAGAGACGTGCGCTCATATGAGCAACGATGAGTGATCCTCCTCCAACAGCACGCGAGCGACGGCGGAGTCGGTGACCAAAGCGTTGACGAACCCGCTGAGCAGGACCGATCGGATTGCCCGCGCCTTCGTCACGTGGCCGGCGACCGCGATCACGGTCGGAATCGCGGCGAGCTCTGGCCCTGTGATCCCCATGATCTGGGCGGAGAGGCGCGTAACGATCTCCTGTCCCTGAGCGTCGAGCAGGACCCCACCAACCTCAGCTTGCAGGCCGGACTCTGCGAGCATCTCCTTCTCCTGCGCCGAGAAGAGCGTGCGCAACTGGGAGTTCGGCGGGTTCCAGCTGCCGATGGCCACCAGGGCCACGGACACGTCGCGGAAGCGGCCGAACGTCTCGGCGACCCCAGGGGAGCGGCGCAGGCTCGCTGCCGTGGCTGCGTCTGGAACAAGGAGCGGGGTGTAGAGGGGGTAGGCCGACTCACCGGTGAGGCCAGAGAAGATGCGCACCAGTTCCATCGAGTTCTCTCCGGGATGCCCAGCGATGCCGGAGAGCTGGACCACAGGGCACCGGGGGAGATCGGAGGCGGCCTCTGCCACAGCCTTGACCGTCCGCCCCCATCCGACACCGAGCACGTCGCCGTCGGTCAAGAGACCCGCTAGCAGCTTGGCGCCTGCGCGCCCCAGAGCCTCGCGGAGGCGCGGCTCGGAGAGGTTTCCAGAGTTGACCACGATCGCGTGCTGCAAGCCGTAGCGGGCCTTGAGCTGGGCGGACAGCTGGCTCTCTCGTTCCCGGGGTCGGTGCAGCGTGATGCGCACAGCGCCTCGGGCGATGCCTTCCTCGAGCAGTCGGGCAACTCGGAACCGGGAGATGCCCAGCTCTCCGGCAATCTCGACCTTGCTCCGCTGCTCGAAGTAGTACCGCTTGGCGACCTTCAGGAGCAGTTCCGCTTGGTCGGGGGTGACGTGTCGGTAGGCCAGTTCGCTCATATGAGCACTCTAGTGTTGCGTGGCGAGTGAGCGTGAAGGTTCCCTGCTCTCAGGCGGGATGCCACGGAGCGACAACGCAGCGCACCGGTCCCGCCGCTCAGTGAGGAGTGGCCGTGCGACGCAGGATTGCAGTCGGAGTCGACTTCGGCACTGCCTCGGCGCGTGCTCTCCTGATCGATCTCGATTCCGCTGAGGAGCTTGCCGAGGCGGTCCGCGACTACCCACACGGTGTCGTCGACGAGGCGCTGCCGTCCACCGGCGCGACCTTGCCACCGAACTGGGCGCTCCAGGACCCGTCGGACTATCTGCCCACTCTGGTCGCCGTCGTCACCGAAGCGCTCGGCGCCGCGGGGGTCGACCCTCGGGACGTCGTCGGCTTGGGAATCGACACCACCGCCTGCACGATCATCCCCACCACGGCCGGGGGAGTGCCTCTGTGCGAACTCCCAGACCTCGAGGGTCGGCCGCACGCATACGCCAAGCTCTGGAAGCACCACGCCGCCCAGCCGCACGCCGACCGAATCAACGAGCTCGCCCGGCTGCATGGCGGACTTTTCCTTGACGCCTACGGCGGCAAGATCTCCTCTGAGTGGCTGTTCCCCAAGGCCCTGCAGATCTTTGAGGAGGACCGGGAGGTCTTCGACGCGGCGGAGCGGTTGATCGAGCTGCAGGACTGGATCGTCACGAGGCTGGTCGGGCATGAGGTCCGCGGTGCCCAGGTCGCGGGCTACAAGGCAACCTACGTCCTCGACGACGGCGGCTACCCCGGGGTCGAGTTTCTGGAGGACCTTGCCCCCGGCTTCTCATCCGTCCTCGAGCGCCTAGGTCACAGCTGGCTGGCTCCCGGTGCGCGCGCCGGCGGGCTGCTGGACGAATGGGCCGACCGCCTTGGGTTGCCGGTGGGCACTCCGGTGGCCGTCGGCAGCATGGACGCTCAGGTCGCCGTGCTCGGCTGCGGCATCTCGACCCCCGGCGAGATGGTCCTGGTGATGGGCACCTCGGTGTGCAACCTCGTCCTGGCCGAGGACAAGCGGCACGTCGAGGGGATGTCCGGCGCGGTGCGCGACGGCGTCATCCCTGGGCTGTGGGCCTATGAGGCAGGGCAGCCCGGAGTGGGGGACACCTTCGGCTGGTTCGTGCGGACCTGCCTGCCTGAGAGCTACGCAATCGCCGCGCGTGAGCGGGGAGTGAGCGCATTCGACCACGTCGCTGAACTTGCCGCGGCCTTGCGGCCTGGAGCCAGCGGTTTGATGGCACTGGACTGGTTCAATGGCAATCGCTCGGTGCTGGTGGACGCCGACCTCTCCGGCTTGCTGGTCGGCATGACGCTGGGGACTCGCCCGGAGCACATCTACCGTGCGCTGGTAGAGGCGGCCGCGTTCGGCCAACGAATGATCATCGACACGTTCACCCGCTCAGGCGTTCCGGTCGACACGATCGTCGCCTGCGGAGGCCTGCCTCGGCGTAGCCCTCTGCTGATGCAGGTGCTCGCCGACGTCACGGGCCGTGAGATCCACATCTCGACCTCCCGGAACACCCCGGCCCTCGGAGCGGCCCTGCACGCCGCTATCGCTGCCGGCCCTGACGACCGCGGTCTGGCCTCGTTCGCCGAGGCAGCGGCGTTGGCGAGCGTCGAGCAGAGCGCCTATGTCCCAGATCGGAGCGACCGTCAGACCTACGACGAGCTCTACGAGATCTACGCCCACCTGCACGCGGAGTTCGGCCGCAACCCGGTGGACGTGATGTACGCGCTGCGCCGGATCGCGGCGCAGCAACGGAATCCGGAACCCAACGGACGTCCGGCCAGACGCACGAGATCACACCCCTTCGAAAGGACACCACGATGAACGCACGACGACGTGCTTGGCTGACGGCGACCACCGCGGCCACCGCCCTGGCACTGACCGCCTGTGGTACTGCCGACAGCGGCACCACCGCTCCCGGCGCGAACGATGACGGCGGGGGCTCCGACTCCGGTGACCGGACCATCGTGAACGTGGTCAAGCTCGCCGGAGGTGACTGGTTCAACCGGATGGAGGTCGGCAACCAGGAGTACGCCCAGGAGCACAGCATCCGGGTTGACCAGACCGCGGGCGACGATGCCAGCGAGGAGAAGCAGATTGCGGTCCTCAACGACCTCATCGCCCAGCGCCCGGCGGCACTGACCGTGGTACCCAACTCCCCGGAGTCCCTCGAGGCGGTGCTCAAGCGCGCCCGGGACACCGGCATCGTGGTCATCACCCACGAAGCGCCCGGCATCACCAACGCCGACGCCAACCTCGAGGCGTTCGTCAACGAGGACTACGGCGCGCACCAGATGGACCTGCTCGCCGAGTGCCTCGGCAACGAGGGCAGCTATGCGCACGTCGTGGGATCCTTGAGCGTCGCCAGCCACAACATGTGGGCGGCCGGCGCGCTGGAGCGAGCTGGCGAGGAATACCCGGACATCACCCGGGTCGCCGACCCGATCTCGTCCGAGGAGAGCCAGGAGACGGCCTACAACCGAACCCGTGAGCTGCTCGCGACGTACCCCGACATCCGTGGCTTCCTTGGCTCGGCATCGACCGACGTCGCCGGGATCGGACGGGCGCTCGAGGAAGCCGGACGCCAGGACGACACCTGTGTCGTAGGCACGTCGACCCCTGCTATCGCGGGCAACCTGCTCGAGTCCGGCGCGGTCGATGTCATCACCGCCTGGGACCCCGCGCTTGCCGGCCAGGCGATGCTCGCCGCCGCAGAGCTTCTGCTCGCCGGTGAGGAGCTGACCGACGGCACCGACCTCGGTATCCCCGGCTACGAGTCGCTCGGACAGGACCCGGACGTGCCGAACAGCTTCTTCGGCAACGCCTGGATCGACATGACGAACGAGAACAAGGACGACTACCCGTTCTGACCACCGCAGGCAGGGGCGGGCCCCACGCCCGCCCCTGCTCGCAGGAAGCAGGCAACACATGTCCGAACGGCCCTTTGCCCTGCGCGCCAGTGGCGTGACGAAGTCCTACGGCGGGGTGCGCGCTCTCGCCGGGGTCGACGTGCACGTCCGGGCGGGTGAGGTGCTCTGCCTCGCTGGCGCCAATGGATCCGGCAAGTCGACGCTGATCAAGATCATCTCGGGCGTCGAGAACCCGGACCACGGCACGATCGAGCTCGGAGGGACATCGGCTCAGCGGTTGACGGTCAAGGAGGCCGTCGACCGGGGGGTTCAGGTGATCTTCCAGGACATGTCGTTGTTCCCGAACCTGACGGTGGCGGAGAACATCGCGATGTCAGCGCGGGTGTCGTCCAACGCACGATGGATCTCCGAGCGGAAGGAACGCGCGCTCGCCCGATCGGTCGTCGAGCGTCTTGGACTGCGGCTTGACCTCGATGCAGAGGTCCAGGACCTGCCGGTCGCTGATCGGCAGCTGGTCGCCATCTGCCGGGCACTGGCTCTCGACGTCAAGGTCCTGTTCATGGATGAGCCGACCACTGCCCTGACCTGGCACGAGGTCGAGACGCTCTTCCGTGTAGTCGCCCAGCTCAAGGAGCAGGGCGTCGCGATCGTCTTCGTCTCGCACAAGACCGACGAGGTCTTGGACATCTCCGACCGGATCACGGTGCTGCGCAACGGAGAGGTGGTCGCTGACGGCCCCACCGCCGAGTTCGACCACGCCAGCTTGGTCGAGGCACTGCTCGGCTACTCGGCCACCGAGGACCGTGTTCTCTCCCAAGCCTTGGCGGCGGCGGCGCCGGCACTCGAGGTGGAAGGTCTCGCAGCTACCGACCTCTTCGCAGACGTTAGCTTCTCGCTGGTTCAGGGTGAGGTCGTTGGCCTGACCGGACTGCTGGGATCAGGTCGGTCCGAGGTCGCCGAGGCGATCTTCGGCAAGGTCCCGACGACCGGGGGCCGAGTCCGGGTGGCTGGCCGTGAGGTGAGCATCGAGGGGATCGACGACGCCTTGCGAGCCGGCGTCGCCTACGTCCCCAGTGACAGGCTCACCCAGGGTGTGTTCCTCGACCAGTCGATCGCGACCAACCTGGTCTCGGCCACGATCGGCACCGTGACCCGGCGCGGTGGCGTGCTGGACGAGTCGGCCATGGCCGCACAGGTCGACGACGCCGTCAGGGACTTGGCGATCAAGATCGGTGAGCCGACCGACCCGGCGCGCAGCCTCTCGGGAGGCAACCAGCAGAAGGTCGTGCTGGGTAAGTGGCTCGCCACCGATCCGGGCGTGCTCATCCTCAACGGGCCGACTGTCGGAGTCGACGCCGGCTCGAAGGCGGCGATCATGGAGATCCTGCGTCGCAAGGCCTCCGCTGGGATGGCGATCCTCCTGATCTCCGACGACGTCCCCGAGCTGGTGAGCATCTGCCACCGCGTCCTGTTCATCCGCCGCGGCCGCATGTCCGGAGAACTGGCCGGCGACGAGATCACCGAGAGCAACGTCCGAGAAAGGCTTGTGACATGACCGCCGACGTCCACGCGGAGCGGGCGGCGACCAGCCGCCGTCCCGGACTAGCCGCACTGCGCGGTCGGAACAACGAAGGCGTCCTAGCAGGCGTCATCCTGCTCCTGCTGCTGGTGATGCTCGTGGTCGAGCCATCCGCGCTGACGTGGGGGTTCGCCGGAGACATCATCCGTTCGGGCCTGGTGACGCTCGCGCTGGCGCTCGGCCTGCTCCTGATCATCATCTCGGGAGGCATGGACGTCTCGTTCACCGCGATCGCCGTCTTCAGCGGCTACGCCACAGTCCGGCTCATGACAGACCTCGGGATCGACGGTCGGGTCTGGCCGTTTCTGCTGGCCGCGGCCATCGGGTGTGCGCTGGGCTCACTCAACGCAGTCCTGGTCGCGCGCTACCGGATGGAGACACTGATCGCCTCGCTCGGGACCCAGGTGATCATCCGAGGCTTCCTCCTCGCGTTCGTCGGTTCGACGTACCTCGCCACGCTCCCGCCGCAGCTGGACTCGGTCGGCACGACGACCATCTTCAGGCTGGGTTCGAGCCCGGTAAACATTGTCGTGGTGCCGGTTGCCCTGGCCTGCGTCGCCCTGGCCCTCATCCTGCGACGCACCATGTTCGGACGTGGCGTCTACGCCGTCGGGGGCGACAAGGAGTCCGCCCGGCGGGTCGGGTTCCACGTTGCACGGGTCCAGACCGGCATCTACCTCCTGGCCGGGCTGTTCGCCGGCTTCGCCGGGATGGTGCACGTGGTGCTGTCCCGCCACGCCTCCCCCTTCGACCTCGTAGGCATGGAGCTGAACGTCATCGCCGCGGTAGTGATCGGCGGCGCTCTCGACCGAGGCGGGCGCGGCAGCGTCCACGGCACCGTGCTAGGCGTCCTGCTGGTCTCGCTGGTGCAGAACTCCCTGGTACGGCTGGGGATCTCCAGCTACTGGCACGTGCTGGTCATCGGGCTGGTGATCCTCGTGGGCGTGGCGATCCAGGCACGGAGCAACGCGCGCGGAGCCAAGCGGCCCCGCATTCTCGAGGAGGTCACGCCGTGAGCAAATCGTCCAGCACCACCATCAGTCGGAACCGAGCCTGGTCAGGGCGTGTGCTCGGCCAGGCGCGGCACAACGGGCACGCCCTGGGACTTCTTGTGCTCGCCGTCATGGTCGCGGTGATGTTCAGTGCCCTGAGCCCGAGCATCTACGCCACACCTCTGAACGTGCAGTCGATCGCCTTCGCTGTGCCGGAGATCGGCTTGATGGCGCTGGCCATATCCATCGCCATGACCACTGCGGGGATCGACCTGTCGACCGTGGCGGTCGCCAACCTGGCCGCACTGACGGCTGCTTTCGTCTCGCTGCAGGGGCAGGAGGCGGGGATGTCAACCCTGGTGGTGAGTGTCGTGGCGGTCGCCGCGGCGCTGGCGGTCGGCATGCTCTGCGGAGTGCTCAACGCTGCGGTCATCGCGGTCATCGGAGTCGCGCCGATCCTGGCGACCCTCGCAACGCAGATGCTCCTGGCTGGCCTGGCAGTCCTGCTGACCGAGGGGCGCCCGATCTACGGACTGACACCCGAGCTCACTGCCGTCGGGACGGGCACCTTCGCGGCCGTCCCGACGGTCTTCTGGATCTTCCTGCTCGTGATCGCCACAGCAGCGTTCATCATGCGGCGGACTGGCTACGGTCTGCGCGCCACGATGATCGGTGCCAACGCGGTCGCATCGGACTACTCGGGCATCAACCGTTCCGGCGTCATCTTCCGGACCTACATGCTCACGGGAACCATCTCCGCGGTCGCTGGCCTGGTGATGGTCATGCGTACCGTCTCGGCGGCCCCTGGGTACGGCAGCTCCTACCTGCTCCTAGCAGTCACGATCGCAGTGCTTGCCGGGGTCAACCCGTTCGGTGGGCGCGTGGCCGTGTGGGGAGTGGCCCTGGCTGCCGTCGTCCTACAGATGATCTCCAGCGGGCTGAACATCCTGGGATACAGCGCCTACATCTATCAGATCGTCCAGGGCTTGATCCTCGTGGGGGTGATGATCCTCCGCGTCGAGGGCATACGAGCCGTCGCCCTCGTCCACCGCGCACGGAGCGGTGGCGCTGCGGATCCGGTTCCCCCCGTCATCGACCGACCCTACGAAGAAGGACACGATGCACAGTCGAGCTCAGGCGCTGCATACAGCAGCCACACTCATCAGGGATGAAGCCATGGCGGTGGCCAAGGTGGCGGACCAGGTCGATGAGTCACTCCTGCGAGTGGCCGACCTCGTCATCGCCACGACAGGCAAGGTGATCACGACGGGTGCAGGCACGTCCGGCACGATTGCTCGCCGGCTTGCCCACTTGCTGTGCGTCACCGGCACCCCGGCGCTGTACCAGAACCCCGGTGACGGGCTGCACGGCAGCCTTGGCGTCGCCGCGGAGGGCGACGTCGTCATCGCCATCTGCAAGGGCGGTGAGACGGCCGAGCTCTCCGAGTTCGTCAGTCGAACCAAGGAGCGCGGGGCGCTGGCGGTGGTGTTGACGGCCAAGCCGGAGTCCTCCCTTGCGCACCTGGCGGACGAGGTCGTCACGATCGACAGCAGTGGAGCAGACCCAAGCGGGATCATCGCCATGGGCTCGACCCTGGCGACGGCCGCCTGGGGCGATGCGCTGGCGATGCTCGTTATGAGTGCGCGGTCCTACTCCTGGGAGCAGGTGCTGCACAGCCATCCAGGTGGTGCCGTCGGGAAGAACGCGGGCTCGCTCCTTCGAGGAGTCGACGGCAGTGCCTGAGTCTGCTTCCGACAGACTCGGGCGCTGCCGCGTCCGCTCACTCGTCAGCCACACGCGCTGAGACGTCGATGCCCCCGCGGCGCGTTCAAGGTCGTCCAGCCGGACGCCGAGGCGAGCGGGGTTTGGGTGCACTCGTCTGAGCATCCGGCCTGAGACCTCGGTTCAGGTCGCTCGATGCTGCGGTCTTGCCTCCTAGTCGCGGTGTTCGCCCGGCCGACATCCGGTGCGTGCATTCCAGTCGGCAAGCCGCTGGCGCGCGAAGGCAAACTGCGCCATCCACTGGAGCGGAGCTGACCCGTCGTTGGAGTAGGTGAAGGAGGCCTGCCAGGCGGTGTAGAGGGCGGAGAGCTCTTCGACGGTGGGGCCGTGCTGGGTCCAGCACTGGGGCACGGTGCGGTGGTCCAGGGTGAAGCGCCACCGCAGCCAGTCGACCCACAGGGTGAGCTCGGCGAGCTGTTCGGCTTCCTTGTCGGTGTCGAGGAAGGCCCAGGTGATCGGTCCGGAGGGTCCGAAGAACCGGCCAGGGCGGGGGTGCGGGTCGCTCATCACGCCGGTCCAGCTGTGGGCCGGTTCAGACCTGGCCAGGGTTCGGAGACAACGACCGGGGCCGGGTCCCGGTGCACCGGGGTGACCGGGGTGACCGGGGTGACCGGGGTGACCGCCGAGCGTGTCGGCTCCGGGTACAGGTCGATGCTGGGCTCGGGTGGCAGCCAGTCGGGTTGGCTGTCGGGCTGTCGGGCGATGACCTCGGCGACCCGCTGCGCGTACAGGGCGTCGATCTGTTGCAGTGGCCCTGCCGCTGGGTCGTCGGACGGGACGGGCTCGGTCCAGTCGGGCGCCGTGGCGGACGTGCCCCGCTCGTCGGTGCGCCGGTCGAGCCAGTCGGTCAGGCGAGTGGTCAGGGTCTTGGCAAGCGCGTCGGTGGCCTCGCTGGGCCGCGCTGTTGCGATCCAGGTGACGAGCCCGCGCATCGGGTATCCGGCGGCCTCACCGCGGCGGAGCGCGGACACGAGGGCCGCTCGGTGGGCCGAGTTCCAAATCGCTTCGACCTGGCCGTCGCTGAGCCCGCAAGTGGGCAGGACCCGCCGCCAGCGTCGGGTCGCTGCGTCGGCCAGGAGTGTGTCGCGAATCGGCTCGAGCCGTTCGCGTGAGGCTGCGTCGTTGAGGGCGCGGGCGATGGTCTGGGTCGCGGACAGCTCGGCGCCGCTGGTGCCCAGGATGCGGTCGAGGATGTCGCGGGCGTCGGCTGCCCGGTGGTGGTCGGGGAGGTCGTCGCAGGCGGGGTCGATCGCGTCGAGGGCGACGTATACGTGGTTGAGGTGGCGTCCGCGGGTCATCGCGACGTAGAGGTTCTCTCGGGTCATCCCGACGGCGGCCAGGACGTGGGCGTGGTCGACGGTGACGCCCTGGGCGCGGTGGGTGGTGGTGGCGTAGCCGAGGTCGACCTCGTGGGCGACGTACTCGGCGGGCAGTCGAACGGCCGCTCCGGTGGAGTCGAGTCGAGGGTCGCGCTGTGCCCGGGTCACGGTCAGGGAGCCGTCGGGGTAGGTGGCCAGGACGTCCCAGATCTCGCCGTTGCGCACGTGGCCGCCATCGCCCGTGGTCAACTGCCGGGCATTGGCGCGGGTCAGGATGCGGTCGCCGCGGGCGATGGTGTCGCCATCGGTGGTGGTGATGCCTTCGGGTGCGACCAGGCCGTCGGTGACGCGGTCGGCATGGGCGCGGGCGTTGAGCGCGCGGACGGTCCGGCCGTCGGCGGCGATGAGGATCGCGGAGTGGCCGCGTGCTTCGGAGTCCTGCCAACGGGTGTAGCAGTCCTCGAGCATGGCCTCCGAGGGTCCGGCGGAGACGCGGTCGTGCTCGAAGTAGGCATCCAGCGCGGCAAGGCGGCCGGTGCGCAGCAGGCGGGTCGCGTCGGCCTCCCACGGCTGGGAGAAGCGCCACAGCGAGGACAGCACGACCGGTCTGCCCCGTTGGGTGAGCAGGTGGAACGCCCCGCCGGCATCGACTGCGGAGAGCTGGGCGTGGTCACCGACGAGGAGGACCTTCGCCTCGACGGCGCTCGCCTGGGCGCTGAGGGTGTCCAGGGCGAGGGTTCCGGCCAGTGATGCCTCATCGACGATGAGGAGCTGGCAGGGGTGAAGTGACCAGTCCGCGTCGGCACGGTGCAGGGCGGCGAGCTGGGTGTTGATCGCGCCGGCCCGGGCAGGATGGGTGTGGGCGTTGACGGTCGCGCGCTCGTCCTGCAGGGCGGCGGTGCGCTCGGCGCGTCGGATGCGGCCCGGGCCGGTGGACTCGTAGAGCCACTTGGCGGTGTTCTCACAGGCGATCCCCAGGGCATCGCTCAGTTCGGCGGCAGCGGTGGATGAGGGTGCCAGTCCGATCACCGATCCGGTTCCGTGGGTCTGCGTCCAGGCTTGGGCCAGGGCGAGCAGGGTCGTGGTCTTGCCCGTTCCGGCGGGGCCGACCAGGACGTCGAGGCGGTTGCCGGACGTGGCAATCGTGCGCACTGCGCCGACCTGGTCTGGGGCCAGTCGCACGTCCGCGCGGTGGCGCGGTGTCCGCAGAGGGTTCTCGACGGTCGCGGTGACCGCTGACAGGCGGGCCTTCGGGGCGTCGACGTCGCCGAGGGTGGCAAGGAGCCGGGCCTCTGCTTCCAGGATGCGGTGGTCGGTGTATCGCTCTTCGCCGGCTCGGGTGAACACCGACGTCCCGTCGGGCCGCTGGTACCCGGGGGTGACTGTGAAGACCTCGGGCGCTGCGAGGCTGATGCACCGGTCGAGCGCGGCGGCGACGACCCGGGTGTGCAGAGCGTGCCGATCTGCCGGTGAGGCCATCCGCAGCCCGCGGGTCGCGCGCGCGGCCTCCGCGAGCAGGTTCATCCGGGTCCAGGTCGCTCGGCGCGTGAGGACCTCGTCCAGGACGACGGTGCTCAGCCGGTCGACGACGCCGTCCGAGACCTGCGCGGACGTCAGGGGACGGGAGTGGGAGGCGTGCATCGCTGCTGCGACCAGCTGCTCTGGTGTGAGGCCGGTGGCCTCGGCGCTACGGCGCTGCCAGCCGCGGAGGAGGTCGCCCAGCGGACGGATGTGCTTGTCAGGGCGGGTCGCGCGGGTGACCCGCTGTCGCAGCCGGACGACCTCGACCCGGTTGGGACCGCGCCCGTGGGCGGCGACGAACTCGGCGACCGCCGCGGTCATCGCGGTGTCGATCTGGGTCGACCGGGTCGAGAAGAGCGCAAGGAGCGGTTCCGGGATACCGGCAAGCTCGAAGGCGGGGGAGCGTCGCGGTCCGCGGGTACGCCATCCCCACGCGACTGGCAGTCGCCGGCCGAGCTCGTCAGCAAGGAGGTTGTCGTAGACCTCCGAGAGCGCGACGACGGAGTGGTGCAGTGCCCGGGAGTCGACCGAGCGCCACAAGCCGTCAGGTCCCTGGACCTTGTTCGCCAGGACGAGGTGGGTGTGCAGGTTCGGGTCGCCGGTGCGGGTGTCCCAGTGGTCGAACGCCGCGGCGATCGGACCGCGGGTGGTGACCTGCGCACACGAGTGCGTGCCGGTCCGAGTGAACAGTGCGGTCTCGCTCAGCAGCGTAAGCGACTGTTCGACGGCGGCACGGTACCCGGCCAGGATCGTTGCGCGGGTGGCGTCGTCGGCCAGCGCCCACAGCACCGACGCGGACTTCGGGACGGTAAACGTCAGGTCGAACCCGGCGACCGCTGCACGGGTCGGTTTGGCCAGCTCGATGCGGGTGATCGTGTCAGTCGCCGCCTGTCGCTCGAGGGCGCCCATCTCGGCCGGTAGTTGGGCGACGGCGGTCGCGATGCGTTCGGCGGCCGGTGTGAACTTCGGGTAGGCGCGGCCGAGCGGGGTGCCGGTGACAGGGTCGTGGCCGTGGCCGAAGAGGTTGGCCATGGCGTCCTCTGTGACGACTGCGCCCGGTGTGATGCCCGCGCCGGCGTCGAGCCCGGCGAGGCCGGCGCCGATCCAGCGGCCGGGCGGGTTGCCGGACTGCGCGTAGTAGCCGGCGAGGCCGTCTTGGCCAGGGCGGTCGGTGTCGCCCGAGGCGGTGTGGCGCAGCAGGTACTGGTAGCCGGCGCCGGCGGTCAGGCGGTGCATCGACATCATGGGCGGGGCTCGCTTCCCGGAGACGCCGGCGGCGCGAGGAGGACGAAGGCGGCGGGCTCCTACCTCTCTGGGGTGCGGGGCACGGGAGAAGACGCGACGGTCCGAGGGACGGGACGGCTTGCTGGGAGTGGAAGAGCCAGACGAGTCCCGCAACCTCTTGATCTTCGAATCACTCGGTCCTGTCCTCGAGCTGTCCGGCGTGCCGTCCCAGGTCGACGTGCTGCAGCGGGGAGGATGAGCAAGTGGCGGATCAGCGCGCTCCAGCGGGGGTCGGCGAGATCAAGCCGGTGACGCCGCCCGAAGGTCTCTCGCAGTTCCTCGCACGGATCCTCGACCAACTCAGCCTGAGTTCATGGCTGCCTGCCGCCCTCGTCGCGAGCGTGGGTGCGGTGATCCTCGAACTGCGATCCCAGACCGAGATCGATGTCGCCCAGGCCGTGATGGACCTCACTGCGAAGCCCCTCGGGGTCTTGGTGGTTGCGGTCTTCGCGGTCCTGGCCTTGACGATGCTCCTGCAGGCATTCGAGCTCACGGCAATCCGACTCCTGGAGGGCTACTGGCCGCCGTTCGCCTCCGCGATCGGTCTGACCGGTCTCATGGTCAGGTTCCACCTCTGGCGTCAGGACTGGCTCCGCAGTCGCTTGGTCACGCGCCGTATTGCTGCGTTCCGGTCAGCGCGGGAGGACATGCTGGACATAGGGGTGGACAAG
This sequence comes from Actinotalea alkalitolerans, assembly GCF_023369855.1. Lineage (GTDB taxonomy): Bacteria > Actinomycetota > Actinomycetes > Actinomycetales > Cellulomonadaceae > Actinotalea. The sequence goes on from NZ_JAMBPP010000010.1 coordinate 116,923, forward strand.
GCCGTTCTGGAGTTCCTGAGGGTGTCAGCGGCTGGCGAGACGTTCCGGAGCAGACCGCCGGCGGATGTCATCGCCGCAGGTGAGGCGATCAACTGGCGGGAGTACTCCAACCCGGCGTTGCTCCGTTCGTTTGAGGCGGTCGAGCGCGCTCTCAGCGGCTATCCGAAGCGACACCGGACCATGCCGACCAGGCTCGGCAATACGCTCCGCGCGGTCGAGGACGAGATCGCGAACCAAGGTGACGGTCCACTGCGAACTTTCGTGATCCGCAACTGGCACCTGTTGCCCCTCGAGATCAGAGTGATGCACGACCAGTACCGCAACCGCCTGGACCTCTACTGCACTTTGGTCTTCGTGTGCGGTGGCATCGCCGCCGGGGGTGGAGCGCTGCTGGGGACCGTCGACCATGGTGTGACGGCGGCTTGGGTCGTGTTCTCAAGCTTCGCCCTGTGCAGCTTGGCGTGCTACCGGGCTGGCATCACATCGGCGGGCGGGTACACCGCCGCTCTCCAGGCCATCGACGCAGAGGTCGGCAGGATCAATGGTCAGACAGCGACCGCAACCTAACCCTCGACCATGGCGCACCGATGCTCTGGGCACGTCGGGGGATGGGTGTCATACCCAGTCTCCGTGCAGTCCGCTCTAGGGCAGCGCCACCACCGGGGGCGCGACTCGCTGTCGCCCGGGACCTCCTTCGAGACCATGGGTTGAGGGTCCCGCGAGGGACTGATGGCGTCAATGCTCCGTCTTCGAGTCCTTGCTTGGCGGGGGGCGTTGCGTCTTCTGCCTCGTCGCGCACCCCAGTGAGGTAGGGCGCGAGATCCACAGTCCCGACGACGCACGGGCCTGGTCGATCTCATCGTCGGTGATCGTGTCCCGAGGTCTTCTCGATCGCAGTAACGAAGGGAGAGCACGGTGACGACGGACTACTGGACCGGCCCGGCACGTGACCTCGCGACGACAGCCCACGGGTGGGCCGGGGTGTGGACCCTGACCTACGCCACCGGACTCGCGCTTCAGCGTGTGGCCGGGGTGGTGGGCTGGGACGAGGACCTGACGGCGACCTACGCCGGGCTCGACGTCGCCTTGGCGACCTCAGAGCTGGCTTGGGCGGACCCCAGCGTTGCGACGTTGGGTGGTCCGGTCGACCTCGGACCCGCGGTGCCGTCCGAGCGGAGCGCCGCGGTGTCCGTGGTGCTCGAGCTGCTGGAGCGCAGCCTCAAGTTGCTGTCCGCGTTGATCGCCGATCCGACGACGCCGGGCGGCCGGGTGCTGTCCGGCACGCGTGCTCTCGCACTGCTGATCAGCGCTGATCAGACCTTGCGCGCCGGCCAGCCATGAGCGTCACCTACGGCGGGCTTATCGGACGAGCAACGCACAACGTCGGCCTCGCGGCGGTCGCACTGCAAGCCGAGCCGCCCGAAACGGTCGCTGCCGGTCGGGAGGTGCTCACTGGCTACCACGACCTTCTGCGCGCACTCGCCCGGCACACCTACCGGCTTCTCGACCGCCACCTGCAGCCCGGCGCCCCGCCCGCGACCGCGCTCGACCGCGACGAACGGATTGCTCTCGCCTTGGCAGAGGAGCTCAGGCACCTCGCCGGGCCGCGATCACTCGGAGTCGAGCGCGGCCCGGCGTCGAATCACTGGCAGTCGGCCGTGGCAGCTGTCGGCGCCGCCGGAGACCTGCTCGCTACACACGCCGACCGCGCCGGGCTGGCTCGCAGCCCTGACTTGCGGGCTGGCCTGTCGTCACCCGAGGCCCGGCGCGCGGCCCTCGGCCAGCTCGGCGACCTGGCTTCGGCCGCATTGAGCACGACAGACGAACTGGCCCACCGCCTCGTGGGCGCCGGCATCACCAGCAGCCTGATCCGCGAGAGGCTCAGAGATCCGATCACCGCGGAGATCCTCGCGCGCGCGACGGCCCAGCAGGGTGGTCCCGTCGCCGACTGCAGACTCGACGACCTGCGCACAGCACGACCTCTGATCGACACCAGGCATCCACTCGCCGAGCTCGGCGATCGGATGGCTCACCTGCGCCGCTACGCCTGGGCCGCCTCGCAGGCTGCCCACCCGTCGGTCGACGACCTGAAGGTCTTCGCCGTCCTGGGTGTCGCGATCCACAGTCACGCCGAGGCGTTCGCGCGCCGCAACATGCCACCGTCGAGCCTCGCCGGGCTCGGTGCCAACATCGAGCCGACGCTGGCGCCGCGCAGCCAGTCCTGGCGGACGGTGGCCGCTTGCCTGCAGCCATGGCAGACCAGGGAGCGTGCGAACCCGGTCGTTGTCGGGCACACCCGACGGGTCATCGCCCTGCTCGCCCAGGTCGCTCCGCTCCAGGTTGGGGCAGCGGGTCCTGTTCTGCTGGCCGACCGCCATGTCGCCCAAGCGCTCTGCGCCGCAAAGGAGGTGACCGACGCGATCAGCGGCTGGAACGTAGAGACCCTGCCAGCCCTGCGTCGCAGCCGGGTGATCATCCCCGCACGAGCCCTGACTGGTGGTCAAGTCACCGACGACCGGGCGCTCGCAGCCGCGAAGATCGACGGCGAGAGCGTCGAAGTGCCGGCCGTGGTCTACCGCGACCTGCAAGATGCCTACGCGGCTGCTTCGGGCCGTGCGACCTCACGGACGGGCGTGCTGGAGCCGGTGTTCGCTGCGGGCCTCGTGCAGGTATGCGACGTCGACGTCCCGAGACTCGAGAGCTCGTAGTGGGTGCGACGCGTGGCCTAACCCGTACTCGGCTGAGCTAAGAGCCGCCGTCCACCATCACCTGCACAACCCCGCCTTGAAGCCCCGGGCCTGATCCGGTGCGGAGGGCGCCGGAGTGAGTCGCGTCGACACGGGCGGGTTTGGATGCACCGGCGGGGCCGCCCACGTTCACCCGTGCCGCTGACGAGGACGAAGGCCTTCTGCACGCTGGGGGACCTCACTCTCTCAACCGCAACTGGCACTCGCCGATGAGATCAACGTGAAGAGCTACGTCAAGTCGACCAAGGGCAGCATCGTTGCTGGAGCGCTCGCAACTACCCTCCTCCTGGCGGGTGGGGGGTACGCGCTGCACGCCCATAACGTGACCGTCGCCCAGGAGCGCATCGCCGCACAAGAGGCCGAGCTTGTTGAGAGGGCTCGTGCCGCTGCTGCGCAGGCCCGGGAGGACGCCGCTGTAGAGGTCGCGACGGATGCTGCTGACTACGCGGACGCACACCTGGCGCTCACGGCCCCGAAACTCGATTCGGACACCCTCGCCACATACACCGCGGCGATCGCCGCGTTGCGTGAGGCCGTGACGACGCGTGACCTGGACGCCATGACAATCGCCACTAGCGCAGTCACCGCCGCGACGACGACCGCGGACGGCGCGGTGGTCGTGTTCGACACCGCACAGGCCGCAGCCGAGCAGGCCGCCGCAGAAGCCTCCGCTGCCGCAGCGGAACAGGCGGCTGCAGAACAGGCGGCCGCTGCCGCACCCCGGTCGGGAGGGACGGCTTCGCAACCCTCCGGTCAGGTCCCCGCAGCGACTCCTCGCGCGAACTCGGGCAGCCAGAGCGCGCCGTCAGGCGGCACCCCACCCGCTCCTGCGCCTGCCCCTGCTCCGGCGCCTGAACCGCCATCCGGCGACGTCTACTGGGAATGCGGCAAGCAACCGAATGGCGACTACATCCGATGCGGGCCCGACCCCGTCCCGCCGCCGCCTGTCCAGGCGCCCGCACCGCACCCCTATGCCGGGCAGTGCATCGACTACGGCTCCTACACGAAGTGCTACCCAGCGTGAGCATCGCGCCGTTGGCCACCCGGTTCGCGGTACCCGTGTACTGGGGGCGTGCTGGTGGGCCCAACTCGTTGCGCCCTGACGAGTTCTCCGCCTGACTGGCATCCGTCGAGTCAGTGACAACCGTGCAGAACCCGTAACGCACCCGAGCCCGCCGCAGGCGCCTCGCCAAGGATCAGATGTCGAGGGTGAGGTGTGCGGTCCTGGTCGGGTTGATGCTGTGGCGGTAGACGTCGGCCGTCACCGTGATCGACTTGTGGCCGAGGGTGTCGGCGATGTCCTCGAGGCGGACGCCGGCGTCCGACAATAGAGACGCAGTCGCGTGGCGCAGCGCATGGGGGTGTAGGCCAGGCAGTCCGATGGATCGTCCGATGCGGGCGAGGGCCCGTCGCGTGTTCGACGGGTCAAGGGGACTGCCGGACTCGGCGGTGAACATGAGGCCGTCAGGGTTGCTCCACGTCGGCTGACTCGCCGCGTCCGTTGCCTGCTGACGTTCCTGGGCAATGACGGCTTCGACGAGTCGCGGCGAGAGTCCGAGAGCCCGGTGGCTGGTCGGGGTCTTGGGAGCGACCAAGAGCATCCCTGCGGTGGTGCGCCGAAGGCTGTGGGTGACGCAGAGGGTAGGCGGGTCAGCAGTGAGGTCCAGGTCTCGCCAGCGCAGTGCGGCGACCTCCCCGGGGCGCAGGCCTAGGAGAAGCTGGACGAGGAGCATCGGTCCGAGCCGTTCTTCGGCCAGGGCGTCCAGGAACTTGCCCGCCTCCTCGACGGTCATGCCTTTTCGTTCTCGGCGCGGTCCGCGCGGGGCGTGGACGACCTCGGCGACGTTGCGGTTGACGATCTCGCGTCGTCGGGCGAACTCCAGGATGCGCTGAGTGAGGTTCAGGATCAGTCGTAGGGTTCGCCCGGACAGGCCGGCTTCGGCCAGCTGGTCCAGGACGTCCTCGAGGTCGTCGGCGCGCAGAGCGGTGACCTTGATGGGCCCGAGCTGGGGGAGGAGTCGCTTGCGGATGAGGGAGGCGTAGTTGTCCCGGGTCAGGTCGGAGGTCTCGGCGGGTAGGCCCCGCACGAGCCAGAGCTCGGCCAGGTCGGCGAACGTGCGGGTCTGGGCGGTGAGGTCGACTCCGTCGCGGCGGCGCAGTCGGGCGGCTTCGAGCTTTTCGCGCGCCTCGGCCCGGGTGCGCCCGGTGACCTTGACCCTCACCCGCTTGCCTGCAGCGTTGCGACCCAGGTCCAGGCGCCCGGTCCACAGGCCCACACTCTTGTCGAACGTCACGGCGCCCAGGCCTCGTTCGCGGCGCGGCCGCTCGGCTGTAGCCATGGATGGGTCCACCGTTCCGGCTCGGTAGTTAGGGTCCAGGGGCTGGACCCTAAGTCAGCGTACGTCGGCAGACCGCGACGAGCGCTAACGGATCGGGCAACGGCCTGACCTGCACGTACACGGTCAGTGGCGGACGTCCGCGGACACGCGGAACTGACTGGGGGTCAAGGGGTCGCAGGTTCAAATCCTGTCATCCCGACGTGTAGAACTGCAGGTCAGAGCCTCATCGGAAGAGATTCCGGTGGGGCCTTGATCATGTCTGGCGGGGTCCTGGACCCTAACTCTCGGCGATCTAGGGCGTACGGGCGCGGGTGGCGGCACGCTGATTCCAGGTCTGGCCTGGAGGAAGCGAGAAGACGATCTGCTCATGGCACGGAAGACGTGTTCAGCGGAGTTCCGCCGCGACGCTGTCGAGCTCTATCGCACGACGCCGACGGCCAAGGTCGCGGGGATCGCGGCTGATCTGGGGATCATGGACACGACCCTGTCGGGGTGGATCAAGGCCGCCGGGGTGCCGATCCGCGGTCAGCCCCGCCTACGGTCCACAGCCCCGCCACCGCACGAGACGCCTGAGCAGGAGTTGAACCGCCCCGGCTTCAGTGGAGGCTCGATGACGACCAGCTGGCCGGTGCGGTCCACACACAGCAGGTCGATCCGGCGGCGCACGTCCTGGAAGTCACCGAACTCCTCGGCGACGACCAGCAGCCCGTCACTCAGGACGGAGGTGTTGTCGCGAAGCGCCACCTACAGGTCAGCGCGCTCCAGGATGCCCTGGTCGGCGAACGACGTGGTGGGTACCGGCACGAGCGACCGGTCGTCACTCAGGTCGAAGAGCGCAATGCACCCCTGCTTCTCTCAGCGCCGAGCGGGCAACGCCTGCCACCCTGTTTGGCGACAGCAAGCGCGGCCGGGAACGGCGGTCCCACGCTGACAGGTCTCGAGGGTGAACGTTCCTAGGAGACATGCGGCGTCGTCCCGCTTCCGCCGTGTTCGACGTTCCTGGACGCCACGACCTCGCGATCCTCACCTGCGGGGGCCGCGGGTGCGCCGGCGCGTTGACGCGGTCGTGTGGCGTTTGGGTGATCTTTGACGGGGTCCGGCTGCCGGTGTGTTGGCCGCGCTCCGATCGGATGTGCGCCATCGATCGCGAGCGCGGGATCCGCCACCGCCTCCGGGTCTGTCATGGGGAGTATTACTCCTGGTGAGGTGCGTTTTGCGCGTGATCTGAGCTTGCCGCTACCTGGTGCCTGCAGCTCGCGAAGTCGGTGATAGTACTCACGCCGACCGCGCAGCGATCATGAACGAGACGTGACGTACATCACTTTTCGGACTGTGGCCGAGTTCGATTCGAAGGTGAGAGTCTTCGGCTCGCTGCTGGTGCTCGCCGGGGGCGGGATCCGGTGCGACGGCGTCGTCGCGCGTTCTGAGCAGGGGGACGTTATGCCGTTTGGCGGTTCAGCGCGCGCACTTCAGATCATCGCGATTCTGGCGGTGGGTGTCCTAGGAGTCGCGGATCTTGTGACTGGGGCCGGCCGGTCGGAAGCTGCCCCTGCGCCGTCTCCGCCGTCTGTGCCGTGTGAGCAGACTGCGGCGGACGAGTTGTCGGCCGCGGTGCTCGCTATCGAGTGCGATCGCGAGGTCGAGGTGGTCGATGCGCGCACGGAGTGGAACTCGTTGTATGCCCAGCCTGACGGGAACATGCGCTTTGAGGTCTCGGCGAGCGCTGTGCGAACGCAGGTCCCGGGGGAGTGGGGTGAGATCGACAACTCCCTGGTCGAGGGCCCGGATGGGTACGCCGTTGCTTCACCGGTCACCGAGATGGAGTTCAGCCCAGGGGGCCAGGATCGACCGTTGGTCCAGATGGGGCGGGATGGGTTCGAGCTCTCGTTTGGCATGCCGTTCGATCTCCCGGCGCCGCAGCTGAGCTCGCCCAACCAGTTGACCTACCCCGAGGTCATTCCTGGGGTGGATCTGATCGTGACGGTCAACGCCGACGCGACAGGCTTCACCGAGGTGCTGCGGGTTGCTTCACCCGAAGCGGCGGCGGACCCACGCCTGGAGGAGCTGGTGTTCCCGGTGACGACCTCGCCGGACCTGGAGCTTGAGTCGCAGGGTGGTGGTTTCGCAGCCGTGACCGCGACCGGTGAGGCGGTCTTCCACAGCCCGGTGCCCAGGATGTGGGACTCCGCCCGGGGTCCGCTCCCGACGGGTGCGAGGGAGGGCACGTCGGCCCTGTTCAGGACACAAGCCACGGCTGAGGCTCGCATCGACGCTGAGGTGGAGCAGGACCGCGCGGTCGCTCCGTCGGGGACCGAGCAAGTTGCCGCGATGGAACTCACGGTGAGCCCGGACTCAGTGGCGATTGAGCCGGACGCTGACATGCTCGAGGACCCGCAGACGGTATGGCCGGTCTACATCGACCCGCAGATCAACGGCTCTCGCAACCGGTGGACAGCGGTGCACGACACCTACCCGGCTGCCTACGGCTTCGACCCAGACGAGGGTGTGGGGCTGTGCAACCGTGCGACGTCCACGACATGCACCAAGACGTTCAAGTCGCGTGTGATGTGGATGTTCACCGGGCTGGGCACGATCGGGGGGCTGACGTCCAACCAGATCGTCTCGGCCACCTTCTCGGCGGTCGGAACCCACTCCTACAGCTGCACACCCCAGCCGGTCACCTTGCACCGGGTGGCCGACTTCGACTCGACCACGGGTTGGCCGGGCGGGGGCCTGTGGGATCCGATCAACACCCAGACCGTCGCGCACAAGTCCACGTGTGCCGGTCATCCCGTGCGGTGGATCGGGTGGGACGCCACACGTCAGGCGCAGGCGATCGCCGATGCCGATACCGCGCAGGGGTCGCTGGGGCTGGCCGTGAATGAGTCGAGCATGGCGTACTGGCAGAGGTACCGAAACGACGCGACGTTCTCGGTGGTCTACAACCGCCCGCCGAACACTCCCACGGGTGCGACCATGACGAACCCGACGCAGGCCTGCGGGGGGCGGCCCTACATCCGAACCAGCACGCCAACGCTCAATGCGGTCCTGACCGATCCCGATGGCGGGAACCTGCAGGCCAAGTTCTGGATCTATGACGTCTCGACGGGCGCCAACGTCTGGAACCCGGCCCTGACGGCGGCCAAGGCTTCTGGCAGCACGTTCTCGATCGCGGTGGCTTCGGGACTGTTCACCGAGGGTCGGGTGTATCAGTGGCGGGTTCAGGCCCGCGATCCGGGGGGTCTGACCAGCGCGTATGTCGCCTGTGAGTTCATTCCGGACTGGACACCACCCAAGACCCCGGGGGTGACGGCGGTGGCCGGTCAACCGGCGGTGTATGTCGAGGACGCGTGGTCCGGCGGGATCGGCAAGGCGGGCAAGTTCACCTTCACCAACGCCGGATCCACCGACGTCACCAAGTACCTCTACTCCTTCGACAACATCGCACTGGAGTTCTCGGTGGCGGCATCGAACCCGACCGTCCCGTACCTGCCGTCGACCAACGACCTGGGGCCGCATACCTTGCGCGTACAGGCTATGGACCGGGCGGGCAACACCAGCCCGGTGCGCACCTACCGGTTCAACGTGACGTTCGCTGGCGTCAGTGCGCTGTGGATGATGGACGAAGGTGCAGGCGCGTTGGTTGCTGACACCGGCCCCGGCGGCAACCGGTACCCGTTGAGCCTGACCCCATCGACAAGCTGGACACAGGGTCCGCTGGCAGTACTGGCCGATGACCCCTCTGACCGGGCACTGCTGTTCGACGCGGCCTCGGACGTCGCGTCGACGTCCGGACCGGTCATCTCGACGCTGGACAGCTTCAGCGTCATGGCCACGGTGCGGCTGGACAGGGCGCCGATCGGTTCGGCGAGTGCGGTGAGTCAAGATGGCGTCTCCCAGAGCGGATTCAGTCTGGGATACCGGCGGCCCTCTGACTGCCCAGACACCACAACCGGGTGCTGGTCGTTCTTCATGTACGCCGCGGACACCGTCAGCACACCCGTCCAGGTTGTCTCCCAGGTGCCGATCAAGACGGACTCCTGGGTTCACCTGACCGGCATCCACGACGCCGCCAGCGACCTTCTCCAGCTGTTCGTGTGCGAGATCGGGTCCGTCGACGAATCAGGAGACCAGGTCCCGGTGGCCTCACCGAAGGTGCCCTTCCAGTCCACCTGGAACGCCACCGGGCCGTTGGCGATCGGCCGAGGACAGCACGCAGGGTCGGTGGCTCGGCCGTGGACAGGGGCGGTCGCGGACGTCCAGGTCCTCGACGGGGTGGTTGGTCAGGCCCAGATCCTGCGGGCGTGCCACCGGACCTTCAGCAACAGCGTCGACTAGCAGCTGTCCGAGAGCGTCGAGGAGCCGGGGACATGGCCATGAGCAGGACTCGTTCGATCCGTGCTGTGCTGGTCGGGGTGCTGGCGACCTCCCTGGTGGCGACGATGGCGGTGAACCCGGCCACCGCCCTGGACAAGGCCGTCGAGTCTCGACCCGGCAAGATCAGCGATGAGCAGCGTCGACAGCAGAGCCATGACTTGGCGCCCGACCGTGACGAGACGGCGGTCATCCCGTCCACGGTCGCCAAGACCTCGGACGGCGCGGCTTTGGAGCCCATGCCGGCTGCGCGGCCCGGCGAGGTCACCTGGCCTGAGCCCTCGCAGTCCAGCGTGGACCTGGAGGACCCACCCGGCACCGAACGTTCCTCGGTGCGTGGCAAGCGCAGCCCGGTACGCATCGCCCACTCCAGGGAGACTCCCGCAGCCGGCGAGGCCAGCAGCGTGGAGGTGCAGGTCCACGACCGTGCCGCTGCTGCTGCAGTGGGCATCGAGGGTGTGCTTCTCAGCATCCAAGGCACCGAACCCGCGGAGGATGCCGAGCCTGGTGAGGCTGCTAGGCCTGGCCAGGATGACCAGCCCGACCAGCCCGCCGACAAACCAGCGGTACGCGGGCGGGATCGCGCCCAGCTCAGTATCGAGAGCGCGTCTGGTGATGCCCAGGGTGCGCCCGTGGACCAGGACGCGGCGCCCGCAGAGCAGCATGATGCGCCCGTTGAGGCTGATGGTGCTGCCCCTGTTCCACAGGATGCGACGCTCGAGCCTGAGGTCGCTCCCCTCGAGGTGGTCGTGGACTATGCGTCGTTCGCCGACGCCTTCGGAGGGGACTGGTCCTCGCGGCTGCGTCTGGTGAGCCTGCCCGACTGCGCGTTGACCACCCCGCAGGATCACCAGTGCCGTACGGCCACCGAGGTGGAGTCGACCAACGACCCGGGGACCTCGACGGTGACGGCAACGCTCGCTGCGGAGTCCTTTGGTGTGCTGGCCTTGACGGCGGCGGCCTCGGGGTCGGCGGGGAACTGGTCGGCGACCTCGCTGTCGCCCTCGGCCACGTGGCAGGTCTCAGCTCAGACCGGCACGTTCGACTGGACCTACCCGATGCGGGTCCCGCCCTCCAACGGGGGCCCGGCTCCGGATCTGTCTATCTCGTACTCTTCGGGGTCGCTGGACGGCAAGGTTGCCTCGACCAACAACCAGACCTCCTGGGTGGGGGATGGGTGGGACCTGGCCACCGGATATATCGAGCGGTCCTACGTTCCCTGTGCCCAGGACACCGCTGGCGGGAACAACGCCACCCGACCCACGGGGGACCTGTGCTGGTCCACCGACAACGCGACCTTGGTGTTCAACGGGATGGCCAGCCCGTTGGTCAAGGACGCCGCGACGGGTGCGTGGCGGGTCAAGTCCGACGACGGGACCCGGGTCGAGCGTCTGACCGGTGGATCCAGCGCGGACAACGACGGGGAGTACTGGAGAGTCACCACCACCGATGGGACCCAGTACGTCTTTGGTCGGGAGCGCCGCTCACCCACCGACACCACCGCGCTGAACTCCACCTGGACGGTGCCGGTGTTCGGCAACCAGCCTGGTGAGCCGTGCTACACGGCGAGCTTCGCGTCCTCGTGGTGCACCCAGGCGTGGCGCTGGAACCTGGAGTACGTGGTGGACACCAGCGGCAACACGCTGACCTACTTCTATGCCAAGGAGACCAACCGCTACGGACGCAACCTGAACACCGCGGTGTCCACCTACGACCGCGGCGGGTACCTGACCCGCATCGACTACGGCCAGCGCGCGGGCACCGAGTCCGGGGCCACCGCCCCCGCACAGGTCACGTTCACGGTCGCCGAACGGTGCATCCCCTCGGGGTCGATCACCTGCGCGGTCTCCCAGCTGACCGCCGCAACGGCCAGCTCGTGGCCAGATGTGCCCTTCGACCTGATCTGCACCTCCACCTCTACCTGCCCGAGCGTGACGTCCCCGGCGTTCTTCACCCGCAAACGCCTGACCGGGATCAGCACGAAGGTTCTCAGCGGCACCGCTTACCAGGCGGTCGACACCTGGACCTTGGGCCAGACCTACCCCGACCCGGGGGACTCCACCGACGCCTCACTGTGGCTGGCCTCGATCAACCACAAGGGACTGGTCGGAGCCACGATCACCCAACCGAACGTGACGTTCCACGGCACCCAGATGGTCAACCGGGTCGACACCTCGGGCAACAACGGGCCGGCGATGATTCGTTATCGGGTCACCTCGATCAAGACCGAGTCCGGGGCCACGCTCTCGGTCAACTACACCGGACCGGACTGCTCGACGGCCAGCCTCCCCGCCGCGGCGGATTCCAACACCCGGCGGTGCTTCCCGGTGATGTGGACTCCCGAGGGGTCCTACACAGCCCCGATCCAGGAGTACTTCCACAAGTACCTGGTGACCTCGGTCGTCGCCGACGGGAACTTCACCTCCGGGCCGGCGACCGAGACGTACTACAACTACGTCGGCGAACCTGCTTGGCGCTATGACGACAATCCCTTGGTGCCCGCTGCTCAACGCACCTGGGGCCAGTTCCGCGGGTACGCCCGCGTGGAGGTGGTCACGGGTTCACCCGCGGCCGCGCAACGGTCCATGGTCGCCTTCCGCTACTTCCGGGGGATGGACGGTGACCGCCTGGCCGGCGGGGGCACCAAGTCGGTCAACATCGACGGGATCATCGACACCGATCGGCTCAACGGTGTGGTCCGCCAGGAGATCACCTACAACGGTGTGGGCGGGCCGGAGGTCCTGCGCGAGACCAACAGCCCATGGATCTCCGCGCCCACCGCCACCGGCGCCGACGGCACGAAGGCGACCTTCGCCTCGATCGCCACGACCGAGACCCGCACCGCAGCGACCGCACTACCCGGTGGCGCCCGCACCACGCGCACCACCACCACCTTCGACAACACCTACGGCATGGCCCAGACCATCGAGGACCTGGGTGACCTCTCGACCCCTGCCGATGACCGGTGCACGCGCCTGGAGTACGCGCGCAACACCACCGCGCACGTCGTCGCGACCGTCCGGCGCACGGAGACCGTCGCTGTCGCGTGCGCCAGCACGCCTACCCGACCCGCGGACGTGATCGCGGACACCCGGACCTCCTACGACGGCGGGGCCTACGGCGCGGCCCCCACGCGGGGACTGGCGACCACCACCCAGGAGCTGGACCGCTACAACGCCTCCACACCGGTCTACCAGACCACCGCCATCACCGGGTATGACGCGCTGGGCCGGCCCACCACCCAGGCCGACGCCCTGGGTCGCACCACCACCACCGCCTACACCCCGGCCACCACCGGGCCTGTGACCCGGACCACGGTGACCTCACCGGACCCCGACGGTGCAGGGCCGCTGACCAAGCACGTGTCGGTCACCGACATCAACCCCGCCTGGGGTGTGCCGGTCAAGACCACCGACGCCAACGGCAAGGTCACCACCGCCACCTACGACGCCCTGGGTCGCCTGACGGCCGTGTGGCTGCCGGGCCGGGTGCAGGGCACCTCCTCGGCGCACCTGACCTACGCCTACACCGTCTCGCGGACCGCACCGGACACGATCACCACGAGCACCCTCACGGCCAACCAGACCTATCGGACCTCGGTGGAGCTGTTTGACGGCCTCCTGCGGCCCCGCCAGACCCAGACCCCCTCGCTGGCCCGGGACACCGCCGGTCGCATCGTGACCGACACGATCTACGACAGCCGCGGACTGGTCGACTACACCAACGGCCAATGGTTCACCACCGGCGCGGCCTCCACGACCCTGGTCACCCCCAGCCAGGCCGTGCCCTCCCGCACCCGGTACGTCCACGACGGCGCAGGACGGGTCACCACCGAGATCTTCGCCGTCTCCGAGCAGGAGAGGTGGCGCACCACCACCACCTACGGCGGGGACCGCGTCTTGACCCACCCACCCCAGGGTGGTGTGGCCCAGAGCGTGATCACCGACGCCCAGGGCCGCACCATCGAGCTGCGGGAGTACACCGGCGGGGCACCCACCGGGGCCCACCAGGCCACCACCTACACCTACGACAAGGCCGGGAACCTGGCCTCGACACGCGACGCAGCGGGCAACACCTGGACCTACAGCTACGACCTGCGCGGACGCCAGACCGGATCGGTGGACCCCGACAAGGGCGCCACCACCAGCACCTTCGACCACGCCGGACAGCTGACCACCACCACCGATGCGCGCGGCAAGACACTGGCCTACACCTACGACGGCCTGGGCCGTCGGGCCAGCATGCGTGACGGTTCGGTGACCGGTGCGGTGCGTGCGTCGTGGACCTACGACACGGTCGCCAAGGGCCACCTGACCGCCTCGACCCGCAACCTGGGATCTGCCGCCTACACCACCGCGGTCACGGCCTACGACGACGGCTACCGGCCGCTGGGGCAGTCCGTGACGATCCCGACCAGCGAAGGGGCACTGGCCGGGACCTACACCACCAGCTACACCTACACCCCCGACGGTCAGGTCAAGTCCGTCAAGCTTCCCTCGGCGGGGAACATGACCGCCGAGACCATCACCACCCACTACGACGCCCTGGGCATGCCCGAGTGGATGAACGGGAGCATCGGCTGGGGGGTGTACGTCGCAGGGTCGCTGTACTCCTCCTACGGCCAGCCCATGATGCTGGACCTGGGCAACACCACCTCCAACTACATCAACTACGACTACGAGCACGGCACCGACCGGCTGGCACGCACCTGGCTAGTACGGCAGAACGTCACCGGCTACGACCTGGACCTGGCCTACACCTACGACCTGGCCGGCAACCCCACCAAGGTCACCGACGCACCCACCGGCCGACCGGCCGACACTCAGTGCTACGGCTACGACGGGCTGAACCGCCTGACCTCGGCGTGGACACCCGCCAACGGCAACTGCGCAGCACCCAAGACCGTCGCGGACCTGGGGGGCCCGGCGCCGTACTGGACCGACTACGCGATCGACCCCGTGGGTAACCGCCTGTCCCAGACCACCCACGCCGCGAGCGGGACCAGCACCGCCACCTACACCTACCCCGCGCCCGGCGCGGCCCGCCCGCACGCGGTCACCAACGTCACCCACACCGGGGTGTCCGGGACGAGTACGGCCACTTACGCCTACGACGCGACCGGGAACACCACCACCCGGGCCCTGCCAGGCACGACCCCCCAGACGTTGACCTGGGACAACGAGGGCAAGCTGGCCGCATTGACCCAGGGCACGAACACCTCCGCCTACGTCTACACCGCCGAGGGGGAGCGGTTGGTGCGCCGTCAGGGTGGGACGACCACGGTCTACCTTCCCGGGGGCCAGGAGCTGACCCTGACCGCGTCCACCGGCCAGCTCACCGCGATGCGGTACTACAGCTTCGGCGGGCAGACCGTAGCGATGCGCACCGCCAAGGCCGGGTCGGCGGTCTCCTCCCTGGTCAACGACCCCCACGCCACCGCCACGATCGCGATCGCCAACACCACCGCGGTGTTGACCCAACGCCGCCAGGACCCCTACGGCAACCCCCGGGGAACCACACCCGCCTGGCCAGGGGACCACGGGTTCATGAACAAGCCCACCGACACCACCGGGCTGACCCAGGTCGGGGCCCGCTACTACGACCCCACCCTGGGCAAGTTCATCTCGGTGGACCCGATCATGAGCCTGGGTCAACCCCAGCAATGGGCCGCCTACTCCTACGCCAACAACAACCCGATCACCTACTGGGACCCCACCGGGTTGCTGTCCTGGGGTGATCGGTGGAACTCGGTCAAGAAGGGCGTGTCCTCGGCGGCCAAGGCCACCGCAGCGTTCGGCAACCGCTACCAGGCCGAGATCGTCGGCGGGCTTGTCGGTGTGGTGGTCACCGGGGCGTGCCTGGCGGCATCGGTGGGCACCGGCAGCGTGGGATGTGTGGTGCTGGGCGGAGCCGCGGCGGGCGCCGCGACGAACGTCTGGCGCACCCGCGTGCAGAAGACCGAGCAGTTCTCATGGACCTCCCTGGCCAAGGACACCGCGATCGGCGCGGTCTCCGCCTACGCCGGCGGCGCCCTGGGCAGAGTCGCGGCCTCAGCAGCACCCGCCGTACGACAAGCCCTCTCCAGCGCGGCCCAACGGGTGAGCTCCACCACCCGAGCAACCACCACGGCCGTTCGGGCCGCTCCTGCGGCCCGCGCTGGTAGCGTCAGCAGCAACGCCGCAAACAGCGCACGGATGTGGAGCTCGGCGGATTCGCACGTGGCGAGCGCGGCGAACGCGCTCGAGGGGGCGACGCCGGGTCGAGTCGTTGCAGTCAACAGCCAGCGAACCATGGCGAATGGGCTTACGCGGGAGGTGGACATCGATCTCGGAAGCCTGATTGTTCAGGTGAAGGGCGGCAACGCTCGCGGGCTCACCGGTCAAGTCCTTCGTACCCAGGCCAGCACGGGCACGCCGGCGGTGGGATACGCGCCAGGGATCAGTGATGCCGCGTGGAGGAACGCTGCGCAACAAGGCATCCCGATTCTCCGCACGCCTGACGAACTGCTGGCCTACGTTCGAGAGTTCGGATGAGCGGCGGCGGCTTCCTTCTGGGTCTCGACGGAGGCCTCTATGACCACGTCGCCGCGATGCTCGTCAACTTGGGCGCGGTGGCTGCGGTGGACGACCTCGAAGGGCAGGTCGTTCAGCTGACCGACGAGGCAGGTCGGCTATTCACGCTGTACGAGCGTGTTCCAGTAGGGACGGAGTGGGAAGTCCGCGAAGGCCCCGTGAGGCCGGCTGCGGGAGTCCAGGTCCCCGACCTGCACCGCGTCACCGCATGCCCATTCGAGTGCCGGGGGCCCGACTTGGTCGCTCGCCTCGCTGAGATGGCCGCGGTCGTTTCCGAGGGACCGGTATGGGTGCTCGACGGCGACGGAGTCGTCTGGGGCGCAGGGGCCGTGGATCCGGCGAAGGTGCGCCTGTGACACCTGCCTACCGAGTTCTCGGCGCCATGCTCACGGTCGTCGCTTGTCTGTTCAGCGCCCTCCCGGCGGCGGCCATGGCGCCGCCGTCCATCTACGACGCCACCGTCTACGCCTACGACGCCCCTGCGCTGTTGCCGTCGCCGGACACCTTGCCGGAGGCACGGGGCTCGCCGTCGGGGCCGGGAGCCGGGTCTTGGGTGAGCCCTCTATCCGTCCTGGATGACGTAGATGCCGCAAACACCGCACGAGCGGGTGCTGCAGATGGCCTGGCCGGTCGCACGCTCAACGTGAACGGCCAGACGGTCACCTATAGCGAACGAGTGATTGCGCGTGCCGCAGGGGAGCCGGGTCCGTTCCACAACTTCCCAGCGATGTACGACGATGCGATCATCGGTCAGGGTGCGCGAACAGTCGTGCCTTCTGGCTACACGCAGTACTCGCTTCCGGGGACGATCAACGGCAGGGCAGGCGTGTATGAGATTGGCGGGTGGCCGAACGCCGCCGGTAACGCCTTCGAGATCACCCATCGCTTCTTCAGGCCGGGGGGTTGAGATGACAGAGTTCGTTAACCTCTTCGCCGCGAGCTACCAAGTGGACGACGATCCGTCCCGTCCCGTCGGGGAGCGCACCTTCGACTTCGTTACGACGGGAGTCGCCGAACTCGCCCCGGCTGTGGAGATCACTATCACGCCCGCCACCGGGGACACGTGGCATGGCCGGTTCTTCGGCAATTACGACGGCCCAAACGTGGTGGTCAACGGGCCGAGCCCGGACGTCCTCGTGGTCGTGGCGGCTGGCGTCGCGTATGTCGTACCCGTCGGTTCGCCACCCGATTACCGCGCACTCCCGGCCTGGCCCGTGCGATCCGTTCATTGTGCCCTGCCCGTCGGCTTGGTACTGCTTGTGGACTTCACTGGTGTGACTGCGTTGGGCGAAGGGGGAGTGGTCCGATGGGAAGCGAAGGACGTCGTATCTGATGGCTTCACTGACGTCCTCGTGACGCCGTCGACGGTTGTCGTCGGCGGGTACGTCGCACCCGAGGCGCGTGATGTCGAAACAACACTCGACCTCGCTACCGGCGCGGTTGTCGATCGGCGGTGACCACGTGCAGCGCCTAGTCATCGCGCTGGTGACGGCCGTGCTCGCAGTGCTTCTTGCGGGCGCGTGTGTCCCCGCCTCAGCCGCGGGGGTGTACCTCGTCCCCGTGTACGACTTGTCTGCATCCGCGTACGACGGTGTCGCCGCACAGCGTGCAGGCGCACCCAGCGAGGAAGCGCCTGTCGCGTCGAACGGCGTGTCTGACGGCGTCCAGGTGACGCTCCCGACCCCACCCGGGCCTCTCTCTCCCTTGTTGTCGGCTTCTACTGCCGCAAACACCGCGGCTCGCACTTCAAGCGTCGTTGACGACGTGCTGGCCGAGACGGCCGGGGCGACGCAGAGGAATCTCACGAGTTCCTACACGCTCAGCGCGGACGAGGCTCTGACTGCGGGGCAACGGTGGGTCGGTCAGGGCTACACCGAACTCGGCAAACCGGGGAGCGGCGTATTCCGGAGCACCGATGGCCTGCGGCAGTTCCGGATGGACGGGAACTCGCTGATGGGCAACCACGCGCCTGGAGTCCCACACGTCCACCTGGAGACCTACGCGCCCGGCGCGAGAGTGCCCACCGTGAACAACCACATCCCCTTCCTGGACTGACAATGCGCGATCTCAAGGTTGGAGTGCTCGGGCGGATCGTTGCAGGCGAGGACACTGGGCGGTTCGTGGAGGTCATCGACGACACGGACACCTCCGGCGGCTTCCTGATCCTGACCTACGAAAACGTCGACCGTTCCGGCAACGCCTACGACTCGTGGGTGGAATCGATCATTGATGTCGAGCTCTACTTCGCAGAGAGCGGCTGGGAGATCGAATGGCTCGACCGGCCGTGAGGCCGCGCGCCTCTCTCGCACCTTCGAACTTGCGGCCGTCTCCGTTTCCCGAGGCGGGTGCACCTCCGGCTCGAGTGAGGCAGCGCGCGCTCCTGCTGCACTGGCCCTTCTCCTTCCTGGTCGCGATCCTCGCGGGCATCGCGGGGCTGGTCGGAGTGGGGTCCGCGTGGGCGACGACGGCCACTGCGCCCGTCGCCGCCTGTGCAACAACGGAGCCGGCTGCCTCAACGACTCCCTTCTCCGCCTACGACTCGGCCTCCTACGCCTACGACACCCGTGCGCTGTTGGCGTCGCCGGACGCCGCGGCGACGAACGCACGCGGGGTTACGCCAGCGGAGCCAGCAGCGGCATCGTGGGTGAGCCCTGTCTCTGTCGCGCGTGACGTAGTTGCCGCAAACACCGCAAAGGCCGCTGCCGATGCTGCGTTGGCTTCTGGTCGCACGAGTGGCGCGGCGGCGGAGCTCAGGGTTGGAGGGCAGGTCTTCACCGACGTCTCGACGGGCGGCGCCCCGCGGGTGCTCAATGGGTCGGTGCAGGATGCACTGGACGCTGTGCCGCTCGCACAGCGTGCGCCTTGGCACGGCGCTTGCGCCGAGATGGGCTGTCTGAGTCAAGCTTTGAACGCCGGCGTGAATCCGGCTGGCGGCTCGATCCGTGCGGTGGCGATCGGTGCGTCGAACCCAGGCCACGGCTTGCCGAAGGTGGTCTGTACGAGCTGCTCAGCCGTTCTGGATATCTTTGGAGTCGGGCGATGAACGGACAGGACTACCTGCATGCCGCCACCCGTCTCGAGACGGCTGAGGGGCTGGATCCGTGGACTGCGCTCATGCGGGTTCTCGTGGGGAGGCTCCAGGGCATGGACTTGCCGGCTCCGCTCCAGCCAGCGCTGGATCAGGCGGCGAGCCATTGGTCAGGGCACCCTGGCGTCCTGCCTGAGCTGAAGACTGAGGTCTGGCGGTACATCGAGGCCATGGGTCCCTCCGGTGCCGATCTGACCACGCCCGAGGGCAGGACGGCCCGGGCGTTGCTCTGCGTGCTCGAGCCAGACGGAGACGACGAGGCGCGGTCCATGACCGCGGAGTGGTTTGCCGCCATGGCCGACGACCAGCAAGCCGCAGGCTGAACGCGTGAATCGACGGGGCGGTGCCACGTGCTGGCTGAGCCGGGCCCTTCGCTCGGCGGCAGTCGTGCTCGCCGTCATCGTCGGCATGTTCACGGCCGCGCCTGCGCCTGCCGCTGTGGTGACCTACGCCTACGACACCGCCGCCTCCACCTGCGCCGCGGTCGTGCCGTTGTCGTCGCCGGAAAACCGTGGTGTCATACGTGCGGGGTTCGCCGCCAGCGCAGGAAGTCGCGTCGTGGGCGAGCCCCGCCTCCGGTCGGCATAACGGAGATGCCGCAAACGCCGGCACCTCTAGTGTCAGGAACGTCCTGATCTCCCAGCCGAGACAACTGCAGGCGAAGTTCGGTCATGCGGACGACTTCGGCGTAACGGGAAACTACAACAGCGCGAACGCCGCCAGGTTCAACGAGGCGGTCTTCGAGCACATCAACGCGCCGGGCACCACAACGATCCGAGGGACCTACCGGGGCGACCCGGTCACGCACTTCCTCGACCCGACGACGGGCTTGAACGTCATCTCGCGCGACGGCGTCTTCGTCAGCGGATGGAGACTGAACTCGGATCAACTCGCCAACGTCCTCAGGAACGGGAGTCTCGGTGGTGGATGACCACGTATCCGTCGGCCTGAAGCGCGACCATGCGCTTGTGCTGTACGACTGGCTCGCACGCACCTCGGTCGCGGGCCGGCCTGCAGAGTTCGCTGACCAGGCCGAGCAGCGCACGCTTTGGGACCTAGAGTCGGCCCTCGAGTCGCTGCTCCCGGAGACGCTCCAGGACGACTACCCCGAGCGCATCACTCGGGCTCGGGATCGGGTCAGGGACCAAGGCGCGTGATGGGTCAGCGAGCGACCGGCGGGCGGATTCGGGGCTGGCTCGCCCTCGCGGTCGCGTTGGCCGCTTTCGCAGTCAGTTCCGGCCTCGTTGGTGCGGCTCCCGCGTCGGCCGCTCTGGCGGCGTACGACTACGACACCGCCGCCTACACCTACGACGGCCTTTCGCGGTTGTCATCGCCGGACACTGCACCGGAGGACGCGCGGGGGTCGCCGCCGGGGCCGGGCGCCGCGTCCTGGGCGAGCTCCGTCTCCAGCGGCGGCTTCGGTGTTGCCGCAAACACCGCGATCGACATCCGCCCGCCACTGTCGATCGGATCGCGCCAGTTTGGTGCAAAGTGGGGGAAGCACGCAGCCGACTACGGGCTCGATCCCGCGAGCAACTCCGCCCGATCGTCGTTCATGAGCAGGGCACGAGACGCACACCTCAACCCTGTCGAGGTGCGCCGCGGCGCGTGGAACCCCGCTGGAGGCGGTGGGGACAACTACTTCTTCTTCCGCCAGGGTGACGATCTCCTCGTCACGCAACCAGGCGGCGAGTTCGTCACGATGTTCCCGGGTGGGAGCACCAACGCCTGGTTCAAGAACGCGGAGGTGTTCCCGCATTGATCGACACGCTCCCTGGTCGTCGCTGTGCGTCCATTCGCTGCTTCCAGCACCGGCTCGCCGGCCACCCAACCAGCGAGTCTGGACCGATCGAGTTCGGGTGGGCCGACGGCACATGGCTGACTCTGGACGCCAACGCCGACTGGACTCTGGCTCTCTCCACCCAGCCTTGGGTCGATCCGTACGCTGGAGTCTCTGTGGCCGAGCGGGAGGCGCTAGCGCAAGAGGTTGGGCTCTGGCATCAAGCGCCGGCTCCGATCGCGCTGCGCCGACTCGTCGGACAGTCCGTAGCCTCAGTTCTGCCGGAGTTCAACGAGGTTGGTGAACTTGTGGGCCTCAAGCTCGCGTTCGAGGCGCAGGTCGTTGCTGCGCGCGTAGTCGGGGGAGAAGTCGTCGTCGAGGCTCTTGACTGAAAAGGCGAACGGGTCCCCCGACGCCGGCGCTCGTCGGTGCGATCATTGGCGCTGCGGCGGCTTACGCCCTAACGCAGGCGTCCACGACGGCGCTTGACCACGCCTGGAGGCAGGAAGACCCGTGATCGCTTTCCGATGGCTGGTGTTGATCATCTGGCCGAGTTTTTCTGTCCTGAGCGCAGTGGCGGTGATGCGGATCTGGAACTCCGAGGAGGGAAGCGAAACCACCGAGCGCAACTTCCAACCCGTGTACGACTTATGGCGGCTGCGCGCGCGTGCACTGGGCGCTGGTTCGATGACCCTGGTCGTGAGCCTGCTCGTAGTTCCCAAGGAGGTTGTCAGCCTGATCCACGGAGGTGCTCCCTGGGAGGGCGGCTACTCTGAGACCGTCGACAACATGTCACTCGCAGGTGTCGTTGGGTTCCTTCTTTTTGGTCTGCTTTGGGTGACCGCGAATTTCTGGGGTCGTCCGCGGTGGATCATTCCCCCGTACCTGCGACCAGATCGCAAGCGCGATCGCGTCGACTGAGCCGCCTGCGTCGGCCAGGCCGGCGATCTCCAGCACCTTTGCGGGAGTAGCCGCGGGGGTTGCAGTCAGTAGGCGGGTGGCGGACCACGCGAGTGGTGCGACAGTCGTCCTCAATGATCGTGGAGCCAGTGGGAAGAGTTAGTCGGCGGCGAGATGGACTCTCCGCAACATGAACTCCGACCCTGCGCTGAGGACCTTGAACCGCTATGGGAGCTCGCCCCTGGTGCGCACCGGCGGCCGTGCGCTACCGGTCGCTGGCGTGGCGCTCAACGGCTACTTCAGCTACCAGGACTCACGCGACAACGGCGACCCAGACAGCCTAACCGCTGCCAAGACAGCAGCCGGCGTGGGCGCGGCGGGTGCGGGGCTGGCCCTTGGCGCACTTGGGGGTGCATTCGCTGCGGCGGGCACAGGTGCTCTGATGGGTGCGACGGCCGGAAGCGTTGTACCCGTCGTGGGTACGATCGTCGGGGCTGTCGTTGGGGCCGTCATCGGAGGGATTGTGACCTACTACGCCACGCAGTGGTCTACCAACAAACTTGACGAAGCTTGGAGGGAGGACCTGTGATCGCGCTCCGATGGGCAATCTTGGTCCTGTGGTTCCTCCTGCCTGCGGTGGCAACCTGCACTTTGGTCTGGACCTGGAACTCCAAGGAGCGCAGCGAATACGTAGAGCGAAGTTTCCAGCCCCTGTATGATCTGTGGCGCCTGCGGGCGCGTGCAGTGGGCGCTGCGTCACTTGGGCTGCTCTCAAGCATCCTCGCAATTCCCCAGGAAGTTGCCAGTCTGCTACATGGTGGTGCTGCGGCGGAGGGCGGCTACTCGGAGATCGCTGACCGACTCGCCGACGTCGGCTTCTCGGGTTTCTTTTTCTTCGCTCTGCTCACGCTCACCGCGAATTTCTGGGGTCGTCCCAGGTGGGTTATTCCCCCGTATCTGCGACCGGTTCGCAAACGCGATCGCGTGACCGCGCCGCGGGAACCGGATGAGTGAGGCGAAGCCGGCGAAGCCGCCACGGCGCGGCGATCTTCTGGTCTGGGGGCGCCGAGTCCGGCGTCGAGTCCGGACTTCGATGAGGCCTTCAACGTCGTGTCCCCGGAGCGGACGGTCTACTGCTTGGGGATCTCGAGGGCCAAGTGCGCGGTCCTGGTCGGGTTGATGTTGTGCCGGTAGACGTTCGCTGTGACGGTGATCGACTTGTGGCCGAGTGTGTCGGCGATGTCCTCGAGACGAATGCCGGCGTTCGACAGCAGTGATGCGGTGGCGTGGCGCAGCGCGTGCGGGTGGAGGCCCGGCAGCCCGATCTTGCGCCCAATGCGGGCGAGTGCCCGCCGAGTATTCGACGGGTCAAGGGGAGTGCCGGATTCGGCGGTGAACATGAGCCCGTCGGGGTTGCTCCACGCTGGCTGACGGGCGGCGTCGGTCGCCTGCTGACGTTCCTGGGCGAGGATGGCTTCGACGAGTCGCGGCGAGAGTCCGAGAGTCCGGTGGCTGGTCGGGGTCTTGGGTGCGACCAAGAGCATCCCTGCGGTGGTGCGCCGGAGACTGTGCGTGACGCAGAGGGTGGGCGGGTCAGCTGTGAGGTCCAGGTCCCGCCAGCGCAATGCGGCGACTTCCCCGGGCCGTAGGCCCAGGAGAAGCTGGATCAGGAGCATCGACCCGAGCCGTTCCTCGGCCAGGGCATCCAGGAACCTCCCGGCTTCCTCGACGGTCATGCTTTTCGTTCTTGGCGTGGCCCCCGGGGGGCATGCACGACCTCCGCGACGTTGCGGTTGACGATCTCGCGTCGTCTGGCGAACTCCAGGATGCGCTGAGCGAGGTTCAGGATCAGTCGAAGGGTCCGCCCGGACAGGCCGGCTTCGGCCAGCTGGTCCAGCACGTCCTCGATGTCGTCGGCGCGCAGCGCGGTGACCTTGATGGGCCCGAGCTGGGGGAGGAGTCGCTTGCGGATGAGGGAGGCGTAGTTGTCACGGGTCAGGTCGGAGGTCTCGGCGGGTAGGCCCCGCACCAGCCAGAGCTCGGCCAGTTCGGCGAACGTGCGGGTCTGGGCGGTGAGGTCGACTCCGTCGCGGCGCCGCAGTCGGGCGGCTTCGAGCTTCTCGCGCGCCTCGGCCCGGGTGCGCCCGGTGACCTTGACCCGCACCCGCTTGCCGGCCGCGTTGCGCCCCAGGTCCAGGCGCCCGGTCCACAGGCCCACGCTCTTGTCGAACGTCACTGCGCCCAGGCCTCGTTCGCGGCGCGGCCGCTCGGCTGTAGCCATGGATGCGTCCACCGTTCCGGCTCGGTAGTTAGGGTCCAGGGCCTGGACCCTAAGTCAGCGAACGTCAGCAGACGGCGACGAGCGCTGCCGGACCCACCAGCGGTCTGACCTGCACGCACGCGGTCAGCGGCGGACCTCGGCGGATGCCGAGAACTGACTGGGGGTCAAGGGGTCGCAGGTTCAAATCCTGTCATCCCGACGTGTCTTTGCAGGTCAGAGGCCCGTCCCGCGTGAGCGGGGCGGGCCTCTTGGTACTTGGGGAGCCTAGGTGCGCTCCGGACACTGCCCACCGACGACAGGCCACCGACGACGGCTATGCCGCGGCGATCATCTGCCACGGCTCCGATGCTTCGATCAGGTGGCAGGCTCTACCGCCCGCTGGCGGAGCCGACGCCTGGGTAGACGTTCGACTCGATGGTGACCGGGTGGTCACCACCTCGGCCCAGTGTGCCCACTCCGCCTTCAGAGGAGGTCCGCGCGGGTGCCGAGCCACCATCGGGAGCCCTGCCGGGTCCGTATCGGGTCCGTGTAGAGCCTCTACGGAAGTCGGGGCGGTGCAGGGCGCTGCGAGCACATCCCCCACCGCCAAAGCCACTCCAGTCGGACCGGAGTCGACCTCGAGGACGTGCCGTCCGCCCTCGTCGGGCCGTTCGGTCTGGTGTGGCGGTTCGAGCGCGGCGGCGCGCCCGGCCGGGCCCCTTGCGCACCGCGCAGGAGGTCAGCGCACGGCCAGCGGGGAGCTACAACCAGTCGTGTTCCCGTGCGTAGCGAGCCGCTTCGTGGCGTGTGCGGGTCTGGGTCTTCTGCATGGCGCTGGACTGGTCGTTCCGCACCGTGCCCGACGCCAGGTGCAGTCGGGTGGCGATGACCGAGTGGCCGTTGCCGGTCACCTGGAGCAGCTCGACCTCTCGGTCGGCCAGCGGGCAGTCGTCGACGATCGCCGCGATGGAGACTTCTTGGTCGATCCACGTGCAGTGTGGCGATGACCGCGGCGATGCGGCTCGGTTCGGCTGACTTGCTGGCGAAGCCCTGGAGCGCGCACCACCCTGGACCAGGGGCGATCACTACGGCTCGATCATGTCGTTTCAGGTCAGAGGCGGGAGCCGGCCAGCGAGTGCCTCAGAGCGCGGAGAACGGTCCGGTCTGCGCGAACGCGTACTTGGCGAACCGCTCGCCGATCAGGTGGTGAGTGGCGGTGTCAGGGTGGAGCGCGTCAGGCAGTGGGTGCTCGACGGCGTCAGCTTCGCCGTACAGAGTCGTTCCGTCGAGGTAGTGCAGGTTCGGATCGCCGGTCCGGCGGTCCACAAGGGACGCGAGCGCGTCTCGGATGACCCGCAGGGTGAGCTTTCCCTGCCGCTGGTCCTCGCTGCGACCGGTGGCGATGAACCGGATGTGGCCGGTGCCGAGCGAGTCCGGGTCGAAGGAGCCCGGGCCGGGGGTGTCCTCGTGGATGCCGCAAAAGATCGGCGAGATCAGGATCAGTGGCTTGGTGGGGTGGCCGGCGCGGATCGTGTCGAGGAACCCGTGGACAGCGGGCACGAACGCCCGCAGCCGCATCGAGTCGAGGTTGACCACGTTGATCCCGAGCTTGACGCTGACCAGGTCTGCCCGGGCGTCGCGGATCACGCGGGCGACGAACGGGTCGACCAGGGCAGACCCCCCGAACCCGAGGTTGCGCAGCTCGGCGCCGCCAATCCGCGCGGCGACGGCCGGCCAGATCTCGGTGGGTGTCGCCGCGTTCGAGCCGTGGCTGATCGAGCTGCCGTGGTGGATCCAGACGGGACGGTTCAGCGCGACGGGGTGCACTGGCGCATCAGTCCGCAGCTCGATCAGCTCGAGTGACTCGTTGTGGGGCAGCCAGAGCTCGACGACCTTGTCGCCGTCGAACACGTGGGTGAAGACGGTCGTGTGCGCGGTACCCGGCCGGAAGCTGGTCGCGCCGGTCTGGAAATCGACCTCGATGACGTCGCCGCCGTCGAGCAGGTCGCTCGCGACGAGGTCGCCGTCGACCACGAAGTCGATGCTCCCACGGGGACGGTCAACGCCCTTGTAGGTGACCCGCGAGGGGTGGGAAACGAGCGTGATCGTCCGCGCTGCCGTGGTCATCGCCAGGCGCACCCCGGATGGCTGAGCCTCCGCCATCAGCAACTGCGGGTCGGGGAACTGCGCGCGCACCCACGCCGGCAGGCGGTGCGGGCGCAGACCTCGAGCGGTGGGCTCTATGTCGGCGGCGCCGTGGAGGTACAGGGCGGCCAGGGGGGTCGTGATCATTGGGGGATCCGGTTCGCGTTGGTTGACCAGGTTTGGAGGAGAGAGTCGAGGGCGTCGAGGATCTTGCGCCACGACACCTCAGCGGCGGGTGGGCTGTGGTCGAAGTTGCCGATGCGCTCGAGCGCGAGGAAGCCGTTGATCGTGCTGCCGATGAGGCGGGTGGCGTGCACGCGCTCTCCCTGCGGCAGGTCGTAGCCCCGGAGGAGGGCCTCAGTCAGCGCGACGAAACTCCGCGCGCCGCCGGACTCCACGGCGGTGGCGCCGGCGCGACGTTGCAACGACTGCCATCGACCGGGCGACCTCAGCGAGTACGCCCGGTGCGCCTCGGCGAAGCCGTCCAGCGCGAACCGGCCGGAGCGCCCGGCGATCGCCACCGCCACACGATCGGCGAGTTCGGCGAGTGCGAGTGCGGTGATTCCATCCAGCAGGGCCGCGCGGTCACGGATGTGCGAGTACAGGCTAGGGGTCTGCACTCCGAGGCGACGCGCGACGGCCGACAGTGTGACGCTGTCGAAGCCGGACAGGTCGGCCAAGTCGGCCGCTTCGGCGACGATCACCGTTGCGGTGAGAGGGATGCGCTTCATCTCGCCAGACTACACGCCCTAGGTGCCAGCCTAAACCGTTTAGGTCGAATAGATCCGTCCGTGGCCGTCCGTTCTATCGCTGCGGTAGGAGAGGGTCGTCCGGGGGATGTGCTCGAGCTCTTCGGCGCCCTCGCGCAGCTCGGCCATGTCGCCTCCGGTGATGATCGGTCGGTAGCTGGCGTGCTCTGTCGTGCATCGGATCTCGGCGCCGGCTGCTCCTTGGGCAGGTAGACCGCCCGCGAGTCGCCGACTGTTGTGTACTGCTGGTCAAGGGCGCACGCGGCGCGTGGTCGGCGGCGTGCTGCCCTTGACGCTCGAGCTGGACACCCACACCACCAGACCTTCTCCGCGGTGGCGCATGCCGGGAGGCGCCGCTCGGTTGACCCGCTGCGTCGAGAGCACCTTCACGTTGTGAAGCTCGGCGAGCTGCTCGGGGGCGAACGCTTCGGTGGGACCGACGACCATGTGTCCGGCGTTGTGGATCATGATGTCGGTTCGGCCGTGCCCCGCTTCGAAGGCGGTGATGGCTGCTTTGACGGACTCGACGTCGTGCTCCGCGGCGCCCTCGGCGGCCGCTTGGACCTGGGGCGCGTTCCGTCCGATGGTCTCGCGCAAGCCATGGTGGACGGCGCAGCCGGCGTCGGCGAGGGCGCGGGCGGTGTGAGTGCCGAAGCCGCTGGAGGCACCGGTGATGACGGGCGTGTGGTTCCCTTCGGTTGAACGCGGGTGAGGGGCTTGGGTTTAGGCGAGGCCGCCGTTGGCGAAGATGACCTGGCCGTTGACCCAACGGGCCGGGCCAGCGAGGAACGCGACGGTCTCGGCGATGTCGTCGGGCTGGCCGAGCCGCTCCAGCGGCACCGCTTTGGCTAGGTTCGCGATCGCGGTCTCGTCCTTGCCGTCGAGGAAGAGGGCCGTGGCGGTCGGACCGGGGGCGACGGCGTTGACGGTGATGTCTTGGCCGCGCAGTTCGCGTGCGAGGATCAAGGTGATGGCCTCGACGGCGGCCTTGCTGGCCACGTACGCGCCGTAGGCGGGGAACTGGGTGCGGGTGACCGAGGTCGAGAAGTTGATGATCGCGCCGCCCGGGCGGATCCGGCGTGCGCCCTGCTGGGCGACGACGAAGGTGCCGCGGATGTTGGTGCGGTGCATCCGGTCGAGGTCGTCGAGGTTCAGGGTCGCGATCGGTGCCAGGACCATGATGCCCGCGGTGCTCACGACGACGTCGATCCCGCCGAACGCCGCCTCCACGGCCTCGAATGCCCCGGCCATGGCGGTCTCGTCGGCGACGTCCCCGCGGACGGCGATTGCCCGTCCACCCGCGGAGATGACCGCGGCGACGGTCTCGTCGGCCCTGGCCTTGTTGCTGGAGTAGTGGACGCCGATCGCGAACCCGTCCCGCGCCAGGCGTTCGACGACCGCGCGGCCGATGCCGCCGGAGCCTCCGGTGACTAGGGCGACCCGAGGGGCGTGGGTGGTGGGAGCGGTGTCCGGGGGGGTGGGCATGGCGGGTTCTCCTTCGTGTTCGGGTGTCCGCGCACGTTTCGGGCGCGCTGGATCGCTCCCGCTTGGTGGGTGACGAGATGGCGGGGGGTTGTTGAGGCTGCGGTCGTGGTGGTCAGTTGGGGCGGGGTCGGGTCTGGATGCGTTCGAGCCACTCGTCGAGCAGTCCCGCCTCGCGGCCGGTGAACAGCTCACCGGCCGTCGTCGTCAGGGCGCTGCGCAAGGTGGTCGCCGCGATGCGTTCGGGCTCGTCTGCGTCCGGCACCGGTGCGGCGTCGGAGACGATCCCGCTGTGTACCAGGTCGCGCACGGTCGTGGAGAGCGCCTCGTCAGGGTTCTGCTCGGGGCGGAGGATGAGCGCGAGGGCGACACCGGTGTTCGCCGCCATCACGACCCGCGCCGCGGCCTCGGGCTCGAGACGCAGACGCCCCTGCGCGGCCAGCCGGTCGAGGACGTCTCGCAGCAGCCGCATCGCCTCTGCGGCGGACTCGGCCTGGCTGACGGCGCCGGATCCGAACAGGAGCCGGTACGCGTTCGGGTGCGTGAGAGCGAACCTGGTGTGGCTGTCCCAGCCTGACCGTAGGTCCTCCAGCGGGTCCGCCGACCGCACGGCCGAGCGTTTCATGCCCAGGTACTCGTCCCACACATGGTCGACAGTGGCCGCGAGCAGGCCCTGCTTGTCGCCGAACAGCCGGTAGAGCGCCGGCTGCTGCACCCCAGCCGCCTCGCACACCGCGCGGGTCGAGATATCGCCGCTCGGCGAGTGCGCCAGGAGCCCTGCCGCCGCCTCGATTATCACTGTCCTCGTGCTCATGGTATCGACAGTAACATTGCCACGGTATCGTCGCAACTTCTCAGTCGACAACGGTGATACCAATCCGCACTGTCTGACGCACATGGAGGACTATTGAGGGGCTGATCCAGTAGTGCCGAGCGCGTCATGCTCGTGATCCACGATCCGTTCGAGGAAACCAGCGCAACGTTCCACCGTCTTGATCGACCCGACGTTCTCGTCGCGGCAGGCAAGCAGGACTCGCTCCATCCCAGCGTCTCTGGCTC
This sequence comes from Actinotalea alkalitolerans, assembly GCF_023369855.1. GTDB lineage: Bacteria > Actinomycetota > Actinomycetes > Actinomycetales > Cellulomonadaceae > Actinotalea. The sequence continues at coordinate 146,418 of NZ_JAMBPP010000010.1, forward strand.
GATCCATGCTCGGCGAGATCACCCTGGTGTGACGACCAGTCGGCCGATGGTGTTGCCAGACTCGAACAGGCGATGTGCGTCTGCGACCTCCTCCATCGCGAAGGTCGCGGCGACATGGGGCTTGACGATGCCGCTAGTGAGCAGCTGCGAAGCCTGAGCGATCGCCCTGGGGGCGGGCTGGCCTACGAAGCCGCGGACGCGACGTCGGCCAGCCGGGAGCGAGGCCAGCACCGCACCGAGCGCGGACGGCGACCTGAGCGCTGCGGTCGTCACCATCCGCCCGTTCCGCTTCAGTCGCTTCCGCCACGCCAGCAGGTCGACACCGGTCGTATCGAAGATGCCATCGGCGCGCGGGATATCGCCGGGGCCGGTTCGGCGGAAGTCCAGGACCTGATCGGCCCCAAGGCCCGTGACGAAGTCAGCCATATCGTCGGTCGCAATACCAATGACCCGCGCACCGTGGTGCGCGGCCAGTTGAACCATGGCCGAGCCCATGCCTCCCGCGGCGCCGCGAACAACGACAGTGTCTCCTGGCGCCACGGGGACATGTCCTATGGCAGTCCAAGCGATGGTCGCAGGCACCAGCGCAGACACCGCTTGTTCCGAGGTCATACCGGTTGGAGCCGGCGCCACGGCCTCGCAAGGAAGCAGCGCGAAGTCGGCTAGCATTCCCACAGGGTGCGAGAACGCGTTGCCAAGTACTCCCCAGACTCGATCGCCTGGCGAATAGCTCGTGACCTCTCCCCCGACGGCATCGACGACACCAACCAGATCGATGCCCGTGCCGTACGGCGCCTTCGTCCGGGTGACGCGCTTGTATCCACCCGCTCGTGCAAGCACGTCGACATGGTTGACGCTCGTCGCCTCGACGCGCACACGGATCTGTTCCTTGCCGGGAGCCGGCACGTCCACCGTCACCGCGCGGAGGACGTGCGGGGGGCCGTAGGCCTCGAACTGAATTGCTCGCATGGCACTTCCTCCACTACCGTCATATGGAGCAGCTGCTCCAGGTGCCATGTCTAGCACAAGTGGATCACTTACTCCAGTTAGAGGGGTTTGCATGCGTGCCGACGCCCAGCGCAACCGCGAGCGCATCGTCGATGCAGCCTCGAGTCTGTTCGACGAGATCGGAACCTCGGTCTCGCTCAACGACATCGCGGCGCGCGCCGACGTGGGCATCGCCACCCTTCTGCGACGGTTTACCGACAAGCAGGCCATCATCGACGCGGTGTTCACCCGCGACCTCGACCTGTGGCTCGCTAGCGCAGGCGAGGCAAGCCAGTCAGACAGTCCAGGGGCGGCGTTCTTGGACCTGACTCGCGCCCTGCTCACCAATCAGGCCCGCCACCCGCACTGCGCAGACCTTGTGGTCCACGCCTTCTTGCGCTCCGAGGAATTCGCCGAGAAACGCGAGACATTCCGCACCGACGTGCAATCGCTCGTACACAGAGGTGTCCTGGAGGGCGAGATCCGCCCTGGCACCACGTGGAGCGACTTGGTACTGCTCATGGAGTCTGCTGGGGCACTCGCGTTGCTCGACCCGCACCACGCCGAGGAAAAGATCCTTCACCTGCTGCAGCACTTCGAGCGCTCGTTCAAAGTCGCTGGGAACTGACCGAGAACCGCTCCATCCATCCCCATCGAACGCACTCCACCACCGGGGGCTTCACCCGGCTCGTGTCCGATCAGTTCCCCTGCACCACGCCGGCCCAACGAGACATCAACTGGTCCACCGCAGGAGCCGATTGGCCCTCGTCCCACAGGTCGCGGCCTCGCGCTGGCCGGTCACGGCGCGCGGACCAACGCCGGGACGAGCGCCCGACGCGCGCGACGCGCGCGCGGCCCTCCGCCCTGGCCGGATCCGCGTCGAACCCGTGGCCCCGGGGGCCGACGTCTCCCTCTCGCCCGGAGGCGAAGTAGTACGAGCCGGCGCTTCTCGCCCCCGGACAGCTGGGAGACCACGGTGGCGGACTTGTGGGTGAGGTCGACCAGGCCGAGGACTCGCTCCACCGTGTCGGTCCGCCGCGTGAGGTGCCCGATGAACCGCACGGACTAGGTGATGGTGAGGTCGGGGGAGAACCCGCTCTCCTGGAGCATGATCCCGGTCCGCGGTCGGACCGCCCGGCGGTCGGTGGGGGACCTGCCGAACACGCGGACCGTGCCGGACGTGGCGGGCCGGTGCCCCTCGATGACCTCCATCGCCGAGGTCTTGCCGGCCCCGTTCGTGCCGAGCAGCGCGTACAGCTCACCCCGATCGACGGTGAACGACAGGTCCTTGACGGCTTTGAAGTCCCCGTAGGTCACGTCGAGGCTCTCCACCTCGATGACGGCGCCGGAGGACCGGTGTCCACCCGGCGCCTCGACCTGGACGGCGGTGCTGCTGCTGGTTCGCTGGCTCATGATGACGCCTCCACTGTGGTTGGTGTCAGGCCGGGACAGGGCATCCCGCCTCGGGGGCAGTCGATCCCGCGCCGAGAGGCGGCTGCAGGTGCTCGTGCCCCATGTGACTCCATGGCCTAAGGGCATGCTCAAGCGGCCGCTCGAAAGACCCGCCACCTCGGCGGTCGGTTGCGCGACCCGGGTTTGACCATGCCCGTGGGGCATGACGTTGCCTGTGTCGACGAGGCCCGTCGGGGACCGGCACGACGAAGGCGGCATGGCCGCCCTGGACCGCTGACGTAGACCACCTAGACAGAGGAGATCGACGTGGACGACCCGATCAGCGCACTGCGTGAGGCGATCGACTCCGGTGACCCTGGGCGGGTCGCCGACTGCTTCACCGACGACTACACGGCGGTCTTCCCGCTCCGTCCCGCGGACGGGTTCACGGGGTCGGACCGCGTGAGAGACAGCTGGGCCTTGATCTTCCGCGCCATGCCCGGGCTGCGGGCCCGCGTGCTGCGTCGGGCGACGTCCGGCCCCGAGCTGTGGTCGGAGTGGGAGATGACGGTCGGCGGCGGGTCCGACGACCGGCCCGTCCTCGGCGGACCGGTCGTGATGACCGTCCGCGAGGGGCGGATCGACTGGGCACGCTTCTACCTCGGTCCGGTGGCCCACGCTGCGCCAGCGGGCGGCCGACCGACAGGAACCGGGCCCGGGTGACGGTCATGCCGGCTATGCCTCCGGGGCATGGCCAAGCCCGCTCAGGCGAGCACGGCGGTGGCCTCGACCTCGACGAGCACGTCGGGCTCGAACAGGTGGGCCACGCCGATCAGGGAGGCCGGTGGCAGCGGGCGGGGTAGGCCGAGCTCGTCGGTCACCTGCTCCACTCCGGCCAGGAAGGCCTCGATCTTGTCCGGGGTCCAGTCAGTGACGTAGAAGACGAGGCGGACCACGTCACCGAAGTCGGCGCCGGCGGCCCGGAGCCCCACGTGGGTGCTGCGCAGGGCGTGGCCCACCTGACCGGCCAGGTCACCGGACGCGAGCGGTCCTCCGTCGGCGTCGCGGGCGGTCTGCCCAGCGACATGGACCTGCCGGGTCCCGGTGCCGATGGCGACGTGGTGATAGGGGACGGGCTGCATCAAGCCATCGGGGCTGAAGCGTAGGACGGTCATGGAGTCTCCTTGGGTGGTGACGTTCTTGTCGGGACGGGTTCCGGACATCGCCGGGTCCAGCCGCCTCAGGCCGGGCACCGGGTGTCACGGGCGGGCATGGTGCCGTCGACCAGGAACGAGGTGGTGATGTTCGTCGCGCAGGCGTTCTGGCGGTAGACGAAGACCCCGTGACCGCTGTCCTGCACCGTGACCAGCCGGGAGCGCTGGTCGAACTTCTCGCGGAGCAGAACACCGCCGAGGTGGGGTGTGACGGGGTCGTGGTGGTTCTGCAGGATCAGGATGTTGCGGGGGCCGTCGTCGTCGACGGCCACGGGAGGTTCGCCCGGTGCGTGGGGCCAGAAGGCGCAGGGCGTGATGTTGGCGCTGGCAGCGCCGAACAGTGGGTAGCGCTGCCGGTCCTCGGCGACGGCCTGCTGGTAGGTCTCGACGTCCTCGGCCCACTTGACGTCGTTGCAGGTCACGGCCAGCAGGACGGACCAGGAGTTGTCGAAGGCCGACAGCCCGTCGGGGAGGGGCGGTGGGTCTGCGGGGGCGTCGGTCGTGCCGTTGCGCTCCAGCTGCTCCGCCACCGTCACCGCCGTCGTGTCGGAGCCGAGCAAGGACTGCCAGAGATGGGCCAGCGGCGCGTACCCGGTCTGCTCGTACAGCGTGACGAAGGTCATGAAGCGGAACCAGGCACCGTCGAAGCCGTCGCCCAGGGGTTCCTCGTCGAACCGTTCTGCCAGCTCGAGGTAGGTCGCGCGCACCTCGGCCGATGAGCGCCCGAGCCCGTAGCTGTCGTGGCGCGCCGCCGCCCAGTCGGCGAAGTCGGGGAAGGTGTCCTCCACGCCGAGGGCGTAGCGGCGCAGCCCGTCGCGGTCGAGGTGGGTGTCGCCGATGTTGCTGTCCAGCACGATCCGGTCGGAGTGCTCGGGGAACATCGAGGCGTACGCCGCGCCCAGCGCCGTCCCGTAGGACACCCCGTAGTAGCTGATGGTCTCCTCGCCGAGGGCGATCCGGATACGGTCCAGGTCGCGAGCCATGTTCGCGGTGGACAGGTGTCGCAAGTACCCGTCGATGTCGTTCGCGGCGCACTGCTCGGCCACCGTCCGGGCGGCCTCGGCCTGCTCGAGGACCGCGTCGTCGTCGACGGCGTACGGCGGAACGGCGCCGCGGTAGTCCTGCTCGTCGGTGAAGCCGCAGCTGACGGGGGAGGAGTACCGAACCCCGCGGGTGTCCATCCCGATCAGGTCGAAGGCGTCGGTGACGTTGGCCGGGATGCCCCGCGCGACCAGATCCGCCGGCATCGCGAGCCCCGCCGTCCCTCCCGGACCACCGGGGTTGAGCAGGAGCACACCGCGCCGCCGGTCGGGGGCGGTGCTGACCTGCCGGGACAGCATGAGCTCGATCTGGACGCCGTCCGGGTCGTCGTAGTCCAGCGGCACCGCCAGAAGGCCGCACTCCAGCAGAGGGGCGACCGCGGCGACGTCCTGCGGGCACGTGCCCCAGGCGACCGTCGGCGGGACGCTCTCGAGGTCCTTGGACATCGCCGGTGCGGCGACCGACATCCCCGCCATCATGGTCGTGAGCACCAGCGTACGGCCCACGGCCGTCATGGATCCTTGTTGCATCGTCATTCCGATCATCGGGTCTTCGGGTCGCCGCGACATCACGCCGTGGCCTGGGCAGGATCAGGTGGGGGACGGGTCCGGATCAGCGCGATGCGCCGACCGGCGCGGGCGACCGGCGGTGCGGCCCCCGTCCTTCCCCCCCGGTCGAGATGAGTACGCCCGGCCCGCGTGACCGGGCCGGCGAGTGTGACGTGGATGCACCGGTCACCGGGGTCGACGTCCGGTGCGGGGGTGCGACGCGCATCCGGCGGACCCGACGTAGGACGTCGACCTGTGCCGGGTTGTAGAGGTCGTCGACAGCCTGGTCGATCGTGAGTCGGGCGGTGGCGGCCGTCGAAGAGCCGGTGAGTGCGTCGAGCCAGTCGGGCAGCAGGGCGGGGACGCGGGCTGCAAGGGGCATGAGTCGTTCGGCCACGTGCTGGCGGGTCGTCTCGTCGGCCCCGGCGTCGAGCGTCTCGAGCTCTCGGGCGGCCTCGTCCTTCGGGCGGGCCCCCAGCGCGCCCACGAACTTCATGACCAGGTCCCCGTCGAGCACACGACTCATGACGACGAGCAGGGAACGGTCGGTGTCGGAGAGGTCCTCGGCACCGATCGCAGCGGCGAGCCCGGCCGGCAGGTCCATGGGGGCCTCGCGGGCCAGCACGTCGGCGAGCTCTGCTCGGATGCGCCTCAGGTGCTGGAGGTGGTGCGCGAGCTCCATGTCGAGGTGTCGCAGGGCGTCGTGAGGGTACTGGTCGTCGTCGCCCAGGTCGGCGACCTCGGTCAGGCTGAGGCCCAGGTCGCTGAGGCGTCTGATGCGCAGGGTTCGTTCCAGGTGGCCCACGCCGTACTGCTTGTACCCGTTGGTGCAACGCTGAGGCTCCTCGAGCAGCCCGACCTTGTGGTAGTGGCGCACCGCTCGCACCGTCGTACCGGCCAGCTGGGCCAGCTCACGCGTACTCCAGGCCATGGTGTGTGTGCTCCTCTCGGACGTCGGTCGTCGCTGTCCCCTGAGGCTGGCAGCAGGGGAGTGGATCCCGCGTCGGTAGGAGGCACGTAGTCGAGTCAGGCGCGACCCGCGTCCACGCGCATCGGGGGATGCCCCCCGGACTACGTAGTCTGAGCGGATGAGCAGCTGCGGCGCCGGGAGGAACGTTGAGCGGCCTCCTGGGTAGGCGTGCCGAGCGCGACACGATCGATCAGGTGCTGGCGCGCGCCGGGCAGGGGCGCAGCGGGGCGCTGGTGGTGCGTGGGGAGGCAGGTATCGGGAAGACGGCGCTGCTGGGGTACGCACAGGACAGCGCGACCGCGGCGGGGTTCCGAGTGGAGCAGTCGGTCGGCGTGGAGTCGGAGACATACTTCGCGTTCGCGGCGTTGCACCGGCTCTGCACGCCGTTGCTGGATCAGGCGGGTGCCCTGCCGGATCCGCAGCAGGACGCGCTGGCCATTGCGCTCGGTCTGCGTGAGGGTGGTGCGCCGAACGGGTTCCTGGTCGGTCTGGCCGTGCTGAACCTCCTCTCGGAGGCGTCGGAGGCCGGGCCGCTGCTGTGCCTCGTCGACGACGTGCAGTGGCTGGACCACGCGTCGGTGCAGGTCCTGGCGTTCGTGGCGCGTCGGGTGGAGGCCGAGGGGGTGGCGCTGGTGTTCGCCCTGCGTGATGGCCCAGGGGCCGGTGGCGTCCCGCCTCTGGTCGGGTTGCCTGAGCTGTCGATGGGGCGGTTGGCCGACACCGACGCGCGGGCGCTTCTGGCCGCGGAGGTCCGGACGCCGATGGACGGCGAGGTGCGTGACCGGGTCGTCGCGGAGGCGCACGGCAACCCCCTGGCGTTGCTGGAGCTGCCCCGGAGTGCGCTGCGAGGGTCTCTGGCCGGTGGATTCGAGCTCCCGGACGTCATGACTGTCCCGCGACGGGTGGAGGAGAACTTCCGTCGCCGCTCCGGCGACCTGCCCGCCGAGACCCAGCTGCTGCTGCTCACTGCCGCCGCTGAGCCGACCGGCGACCTGGCGCTCCTGTGGCGCGCAACCGTGCACCTGGGCATCCCGGCCGACGCCGCGGCCCCCGCGGAGGCCGCAGGGTTGCTGGAGGTCGGTACCCGGGTGCGCTTCCGGCATCCGCTCGTTCGCTCGGCGGTCTACCAGGCAGCCGCGGGCTCGGACCTGCGTCGCGTGCACCGCGCACTGGCTGCGGTCACCGACGCGCAGCTGGATCCCGACCGGCGCGCCTGGCACCGCGCGCAGGCGGTACTGGGTGATGACGAGGAGGTCGCGACAGAGCTTGAGCGTTCGGCCGGACGCGCGCGGGCCCGGGGGGGCTCGGCGGCAGCGGCGGCGTTCCTGCAGCGGGCGGTGGAGCTGACCCCGGGTCCGGGACGCCGGGCGCGACGGGCACTCGAGGCCGCCGCCGCCACGCACGAGGCCGGCGCGTCCGAGGCCGCCGGGGAGCTGCTGAAGGTCGCGGCGCGCGGACCCCTGGCGCCCCTGCAGCTCGCCCGCCTGCAGCTGTTGGAAGCGCAGATCGCATTCCATCTGACGCAGGGAAGCCACGTGCCGGGGATGCTGCTGGCGGCCGCCCGTGCGTTGGCCCCGTTGGACGCCGCGTTGTCCCGCCAGACCTATCTGCAGGCGATCGACGCGGCCAACATCATCGGAGGTCCCGGACCCGGCCCCAGCAGCGATCTGCGGGCGGTGGCCGAAGCCGCCCGGGACGCACCGCCACCCCCTGGGTCGCCGGGGGCGGCCGACCTCTTGCTCGACGGCCTCGTGACGACGTCCACGCACGGGTACGAGAAGGGCGTGCCCGGCCTACGCCGGGCGATGGTCGCGTTCCGCGACGAGGCCCTGACGCGGCCGACGGGCACCGTCGACGACCGCCGCTGGCTGTGGCTGGCCAGCCGCACCGCGGTCTCGCTGTTCGACGACGACCTGGGCTATCGGCTGGGCAGTCGCAACGTGCGGTTGACCCGCGAGGCCGGGGCGCTGGACGCCCTCCCGGCCGCGCTCGTCACCCTGTCCGCCACGCTCGTGTGGATCGGCGAGTTCGCCCGGGCCGAGGAGCTGGCCACCGAGGAGGCCGCGATCACGCGATCGACGGGGGCCGTTCCACTGCCGTACGCCCGGCTCATGCTCGCCGCATGGCGCGGCCGTCGGGCCGACGCCCCCGAGCTCAAGGCCGCCATGGCCCTGGAGGGGACCGCGCAGGGAACGGGCAACGAGGTCACCTTCGCCCAGTACAACCTGGCCGTGCTGCACAACGCCCGGGGAGACTACGCCGCCGCCGAGCGCGCCGCGGCGATTGCCTGCCAGGCCCACGAGGTGACGCACAGCAACCTGGCTCTTCCCGAGTTCATCGAGGCGGCGTCCCGCGGCGGTCACCCCGAGCGTGCGGCAGCCGCACTGGACCAGCTCAGCTCGCGGGCCCGCGCCAGCGGCACCGAGTGGGCGCTCGGGCTGGCCGCGCAGTCGCGCGCGCTGGCCAGCACCGGTCCTGGCGCCGAGGAGCACTACCGCGAGGCCGTGGAACGGCTCGGGCGCTGCCGGATGGCCGCCTACCGCGCTCGCGCCCACCTGGTCTTCGGCGAGTGGCTGTGCCGAGAGGGCCGTGCTCACGACGCGCGTGACCACCTGCTCACGGCCCACGAGATGCTCTCGGACATGGGCGCAGAGGCGTTCGCCGAGCGCGCCGCCCGTGAGCTCCGTGCCACGGGCGAGCACCCCCGGGGACGGACCGCCCAGCCGACCGACGCGCTGACCGCCCAGGAGCTGCACATCGCGAGGATCGTGGCCACGGGGGGGACGTCGCGCGAGGTAGGTGCGCAGCTGTTCCTGAGCCCCCGCACGATCGAGACCCACCTGCGCAACATCTTCCGCAAGCTGGGCATCACGTCCCGCCAGCAGCTCGGGCAGCTGCGGCTGCCCTGACCCCCTCGGGGACGGTCCCTGCTGGGGTGGGGCTTGAGCATGCCCCAGCGGCAGCGTGTTCTCTGTGCAGAGGCATCCCGCCGTCACGACCGACCGCGCAGGAGAACCTCATGAGAAGAACCGCGAGCGCCGTCACCGCCGCAGCACTGACCACCGCGCTCTTGACCACCGGCGCGGTCGTCGGCCCGGCTGTATCCCCACCGGGCCCGGGGCCGGTCCTGTCAGAGGTGGCGGCGGTGGCCTGGGGGCCCTGCGCGGTCCCCGACCTCCCCGACGTCCCGGCCACCTACCAGTGCGCCACCTACGACGTCCCGCTCGACCACGCGGACCCTTCAGGACCGACCATTGAGCTCGCTCTGATCCGCAGGCCCGCCGACGACCCCGACGCCCGGCAGGGCTCGCTGTTCGTGAACTTCGGCGGGCCCGGTGCCGACGCGGTCTCGTCCATCGCGCTCGTCGGTGAGACCTACTTCGCCCCGGCGGTCACCGCGGAGTTCGACGTCATCGGCATGGACCCCCGTGGCATCGGGCGGAGCACGCCGTTGCAGTGCGTCGGGCCCGAGGACGACCCCGCCGACTACTTCACCGCGTTCGTCTGGCCGGAGTCCGCCCGCGACCTGCGCACCGTCCGCGACGTCAACGCCGCGCTGGACGCCAGGTGCGTGGCCGAGGGAGGACCGCTGCGCGACCACATGTCCACCACCGCGGTCGCCGACGACCTGGACCTGCTGCGCCGCGCCGTGGGTGACGAGCAGCTGACCTACGTCGGCTACTCCTACGGGTCCTACCTGGGGGCCGTGTACGCCAACCGGTACCCCGACAAGGTCGGGGCGCTCGTGGTCGACGGCGTCGTGGACCCCGTGGACTGGACCACCGGGCGGGACGTTGACGGCACCCGGGTTCCCATCTTCGCCCGGATGAACAGCGACGACGGCGCCCAGGCCACGCTGGAGGAGTTCTTCCGCCTGTGCGACGAGGCCGGCGCCGAGCGCTGCGCCTTCTCCGGGCCGGGGGAGGCCTCGGCGTCGGACAGGTTTGACGCGCTGTACGAACGGCTGCGGGTCGAGCCGGTCCTCGACCCCGGCACGGGGATGCTGCTGAACCACCAGCTGCTGGCGGCCCTCACGCGGTCGGGGCTGGACAATTCCCCCACGTGGCACCGGCTCGCCCAGAGCCTGGCGGGCTACGAGCAGCTCGCCTCGGGTGCGCCCGGAGCGACGCCCACCGACGCAGCGGGTGCCACCGGGCGGTCCGCGGCCGACGCGCTCCCGTCCCAGGTGCTCGCGCGCGAGCAGCTCGGCGCGGTGGCCTGCCTCGACGGCGTCACGCCGGACCGGGTGAGTGACTGGAAGCGAGCCGAGGTCTCGCAGGGGGTCGGCTACTTCGGGCCGTTGTGGACGTGGATCGACCAGCAGTGCATGTCCTGGTCGGCCGAGGACGTCGACCGATACCAGGGTCCCTGGGACGCCCTCACCGCCAACCCCGTCCTGGTCGTGAGCACGAGGTTCGACCCGGCCACCGACTACTCCGGCGCCCTCGCCCTGCACGCCGAGCTGCCGTCCTCACGGCTGCTGACGGTGGAGGGCTGGGGCCACAGCAGCACGGGCCTGTCGGCCTGCGCGGACGCGGTGACGACCGAGTACCTGCTGACGCGGCAGGTGCCGAAGGAGGACGTGGTCTGTACGCAGGACATCGACCCCTTCCCCAGCGCGGCGCAGGTCCGGGCGTCGGCCGCAGACCCCGACGCCCTGGCGCGTTCGGAGCGCCGTGAGGGCGTCCTGCGCGCCATCGGCTCTCCCCTCGGGGCTGTGTCGGGGTCTCTGGGCGAGTAGGAGGCATGACCTGTCGATGCAGGGACGCTGATCGGATCTCAACACCACAGGAGAGCACATGCGAGCGATGGTCGTCGACCGGACCAGTCCACAGAACCTGCGGATCGCCGAGGTGGATGACCCGGTTCCAGGACCCCACGAGGTGCTGGCCAGGATCGCGGCGGCCTCGCTCAACCCCGGGGAGATCGCCCACGCCCAGGGGTCGCGGACCATCGGACTGCGTCCCGCGCCCGACGGGACCGTTCTGGGTGCCGATGCTGCAGGTACCGTGGTGCGGGCTGCGTCCGATGGCAGCGGTCCCGAGGCCGGCACCTCTGTGGTGACGATGGGCTCCAGCGGTGGTTGGGCCGAGCTGCGGGCCGTCTCGACCTCGATGCTCGGAGCAGTCCCCGCGGGCGCCGACCTCGGAGCAGTGAGCACCGTCCCCGTCGCCGGGCTCAGCGCGCTCCGGGGCCTCAGGCGCATCGGCGAGCTCCTCGGCAGGCGAGTGCTCGTCACGGGGGCCAGCGGCGGCGTTGGACGTTACGCGGTCCAGCTGGCCTCCCTCGCCGGTGCCGAGGTGGTCGCGCTGAGCGGGAACCGGGACCGTCATGGGGCGTCGCTGAGGGCATTGGGTGCCACCGACGTGGTGTCCCGGGTCGAGGACGTGAAGGGCCTGGTGGACGGCGTTCTCGACCAGGTAGGCGGACGCCACCTGGTCGAGGCCTTCGACAAGCTGTCCCCGCACGGGACGCTCGTCTCCGTCGGGCACGCCGCAGGGGAGGACGAGACCTTCCCGTTCGGACTCATGTTCGGCGATGACGGGCGTCACGACCGATCGGTCGTGACGTTCTTCCTCGGTGCGCACAGCGACTTCCAGGACGACCTCGGGTGGTTGGCCCGACAGGTGGCAGCGGGGCGGCTCGATGCAGGGATCGTCTGGCGCGAGGACTGGACCCAGGTCGACGACGCCGTCGCAGCGATGGCTGAGCGCAGGCTCGGAGGCAAGGCTGTCATCGAGATCTGTCCCTGAGCCCGCCATCCGACGCCGGGCCGGCGGTCGTCACCGCATCGATGGTCAGGGGACGAACAACTCGTCGAGCTCGCGGCGTGAGGTGATGCCGAGCTTGCGGTAGATGGTGCGGAGGTGGGCCTCAATGGTGCGTGGGCTGAGGAACAGCTGGACGCCGACCTGACGGGAGCTTGATCCGGTGGCCACCAGGCGTGCGACCTGCAGCTCCTGGGCGGTGAGCTCGTTGGTCGGCTGGGCGGTTCGTGAACGGGGATGCTCGCCCGTGGCGTGGAGCTCACCGGCGGCGCGGGCGGCGAACGCGTCCGCACCCATGTCGCTCAGGAGCCTGTGGGCGGTGCGGAGCTGGTCGCGGGCGTCCTTGCGGCGGCCCTCACGACGTAGCCACTCGCCGTACACGAGATGGGTCCTGGCCAGGTAGCCCCCCATCCGGCTGTCGCTGAGCTGGTCGATCGCCTCGCGGTAGTGGCTCTCGGCCTCCGGCCCGGTGGTGGCGAGCGCCTGTGAGCGCGCTGCGATCCCGAGTGCCCACGGCGTGCCGCTGGCGCGAGCCCGGGAGCAGAGCTCGTCCAGGGCATCGGCCGCGCGTTCCGGCTCACCGGTCCGGGCCGCCGACTCGATGAGCTCGGAGTGGGCGAGGTTGGTGTACGTCAGCTCGGCGGACCCGAAAGCCCGGCTCGCTGCGGCCCGAGCCGCGGGGTACTCGCCCGTCCCGTTGTGCAGCACCGACAAGGCGTACTGCGCCAGCACAACCTCGGTGTCGTGCCCACGTGCGGCAGAGTCCCGGACGATGACCGCGTAGATCTCGGAGGTCTCCTGGGCGCGACCGCGCCAGGCCGCGAGGACGAGCTGGGCCTGGAGCAGCGGCACAGCCGTCGTCGCGGCCGTGATCGACGTCTGCTCAGCGGCCAGCTCGGCGGCACGGGCGAGCTCCCCGGCGAGCACGTGCATGATGGACTGGACGAGCAGGGCAGCCGGGAGCGTGCCGAGCGCGCCCGCCTCCCGGGCGACCCGGACGTGACGGTCCGCGAGCGTGTGGGCCAACTCGTCGTCGAAGACCGCCAACGCGGTCCTGCTCGCCAGCCACATCCAGCGGTGGCTGTCGGCGTCCGGCACGGACCCCGGGTGGGGCTGTTCCCGGCCGAAGGCGATGAGTGCCCGGCGCAGCCCCGGCACTCCCGCCTCGTACCCCCGCGTGAACGTCGTCACGAGTGCGTCGAGCAACAGGTCGGCCGGCTGCGGCGACCTGGGCGGCGCCGGCGCTGCCCGGGCAGCCGCGGCCACCTGCTTCACGCCCCAGTCCGGGTCGCCGGTGATGATCGCCGCGTCGAGCGCCTGCAGGTAGGTCTCCCGTGCCAAGGCTCCGTCCAACGGGGCCAGTGCCTCGGCCGCATCGAGCAGCATCTTGGGCCCATCACCGGCACGGCTCCGGCGGAACGCGATCTGCGCCCGCAGCAGCCCGGCCCGCGCCCGCGGCAAGGGGTCCAACGGCCCGTTGGCTGCGACCGCCAGCAGCTGCAGGGCAGCCTCTGTCGCACCGGCCTCGTGCTTGGCGTGGGCGGCCTCAAGCGCCCGTCGCGCGCGGGCGGCAGGATCTGGGGACAGCTCGGCCGCCTGCTGCAGGAACGCGCCCGCGGCGGCCACGCCCCCGCGCGCGCGGGCCCGCCCGGCCGAGCGCTCCAGCCCCGCCGCGGCCTCCTCGTCGGCTCCGAGCACGGCCTGCGCGTGGTGCCATGCCCGGCGATCCGGGTCGGCCCGTGGGTCGGTCGCCTCGGCCAGCGCGCCGTGGGCGCGACGACGGTCCGGTGGCGCGGCAGCCCGGTACACCGCCGACCGCACCAGCGGGTGACGGAACCGTACTCGTGCACCGATCTGCAGCAGGCCGGCGGCCTCCGCGGGTACCGCGACCTCGCGAGCAAGCCCCAGGTGGGACGCCACCCGCCACAGCAGAGCCACGTCGCCCGTCGGCTCCACCGCGGCGACCAGCAGCAGCAGCTGCGTCTGCGGGGGCAGGCCACCCGCACGGTGCCGGAAGCCCTCCTCCAGACGCAGCGGGACGCTCAGCGTGCCGGGCAGCTCGAACCCGCCCGCGGCGTCATCCGCCCCTACGTGGTGCGGCAGCTCCTGCAGCGCCAACGCGTTGCCGGCGGCTTCGGCGAGCACCCGCTCGCGCACCGCCTCGTCCAGCGGCGTGCGCACCGCGGCATCGAGCAGGGCACGGGCATCGGCGTCGCCGAGCCGCTCCAGACGTATCTCCGGCAACCCGGTGAACGGAGGCCGCTCGCCGCCGTCGGAGTCGCGCAACCCGAAGATCAGCGCCAACCTCTCGGCGCCCAACCGTCGGGCCACGAACGCCAGGACCTGCGTCGATTCCTCGTCCAGCCACTGCGCATCGTCCACCAGGCACAGCAGGGCTCGCTCCTCCGCGGCCGCGGCCATCAGGTTCAGGGTGGCCAGCCCCACCAGGAATCGGTCCGGCGCGGCGCCACCGTGGAGCCCGAAGGCCACTCCGAGAGCGGCCTGGTGCGACTCGGGCAGCGCTGTGATGCGGTCCAGCAAGGGAGCGCACAGCTGGTGCAGACCGGCGAAGGCGAACTGCGTCTCGGACTCGAAGCCGACCGAGGACTCGACTCGGAATCCCGCGGTCTCAGCCATGTGCCGTGCGTGCTCGAGAACCGCGGTCTTGCCGATACCGGCCTCCCCGCGCACCACCAGAGGCCCGCTCAGCCCAGACCTGGCCGAGGACAGGAGCGTGTCGACCGCCTCGCGCTCTCGGGATCGACCCACCAGATCCATCAGGTCGTGCTCCCGTCGAAGCGCCGGACTAGGAGCCCCCACCTTAAGGATGTTGCGAGGCGGGTCCTCACCCGCCACGTTCTCGATGGCCTCGGTGGTGCGGGTTCGCGAGGTCCTGCACCGCCCCGGCGTGATCCGCTGGAGTTGGTGCAGGGACAGACGGTCGGTCGCGGTCTCCGCCGAGTGTCTGGTCTGGTCAGACGTCGCGTGGTCAGCAGGACCGCTCCCGCCGTCAGCCCTTCGCCAGCGACCACCGGTGCATGGCGAGGGACCTGACTGCGCGTATCACTTGCTGTCGGTGCGGCCGATCCGATCGGTACTGCTGATGAATGCGGCGCGGGCTGTGGGCCAGCTGTTCTCGTCGACGTGCAGAGCGGTCCGAAGGTAGGCAGTGCTCATACCCTGGATGACGGCCACCCGCTCCGGGTTCTCGTCGGTGGTCTCGGCCACTTCGTATCCGACGATTCCGCCGAGCGCGTGCTCGGCATCGCAAAAGGTGAGGAGGTCGGTGGCACCGGGGCTGTAGGTATAGGCGTCGGTGAACCAGTCGGGTCCGCGGCTAGACATCTTGGACTGGTCGTGGTCGCCAGCGACCACGAGCGTGGGGGTCGTCAGCTCCTGGAACGAGGGGCGCATGAACGGGAAGTTCGCCTGCGCGAACGGATGCAGGTCATGGCCGCCGAGACCGGTTGCGGCGAACAGGATGCCGGCGGTGACGCGATTGTCGGACATGTCCTCGCCGACCTGGCCTGCTTTGTCGAGGATCCGCGCACCGAGGAGCGACTGCGCCGTCTGTCCGCCCCAGGAGTGGCCGGTGGCGGCGACGCGCCTGCGGTCGATGCGGCCGGCAAGCCCGGGAACGGCGGCCTCGATGGTGTCGAGCTGGTCGAGGATGCGGGTGAGATCCGCGATCCTCTCGGTCCAGATCGTCGGGAACACCGGGTGATCGAACCCGAAACCGTTCCGGCGTGAGTCCAAGTGCGTGGGTTGGATCACGACGAACCCGCGGGATGCCCAGAACGCCGTGAGCGGCGCATACCCGTCGAGGTTCCACCCGTTGCCGTGAGAGAACACCACAACGGGGAGATTGGTGCCATTTGCCGGAGCGGACACTCGCACCTCCAGCGGAACCGGCCGATCCGGGGCGGACAGCTGGACGGGGGCTACGGAGACGACCGGAGCGCCGGCACCGATGATGCCGTCCAACGTGTTGAGGAGTGATGAGGTCATTGGCGAGTTCCTTCGAAAGGGCGCGCTCTGCGATACTAGTATCGGAGCGTCGTTCCGCAACGATACGGAACCGTGCTCCGTAAAGCAAGTACGTGCGATCTTTGTGAGGACGGGCACATGGCTGACATCCAGAGCGAGAGGTCGCGCGTCGCGAAGTCCAAGAACGTGGGCCGCCCGCGTCGGAGCGAGCAGGCCCTTCTTGAGGCAGCCGGAGCGGTCTTCGTGACGTCCGGCGTCGACGCTCCGGTACGGGACATCGCGGCGAAGGCCGGCGTCGGCGTCGGGACGATCTACCGTCACTTTCCGACCCGTCCGGAGCTTGTGGTAGCGGTCTACCGGCACCAGGTCGAGGCGTGTGCCGACGCCGGCCCACAGCTACTCGCCGAGAGCGCGACGCCCGAGGAGGCCTTGCGGGCATGGGTGGCCTTGTTCGTGGAGTTCCTCGTCACCAAGCACGGGCTCGCTGGCGCACTGCAGGGAGACAGTGCCGGGTCCGACGCTCTGCATACCTACTTCGTCGGCCGTCTCGTCCCGGTATGCGGCTCGCTTCTCGAGGCAGCGCTCGCGTCGATTGATGCAGCTCCGCCGGTCGATGCGTACAACGTGCTCAAGGGCATCGGGAACCTCTGCATCGGTGCTGCAGGCGACGCCCAGTACGAAGCTGCTGTTCTCGTGCAGCTGCTCATCTCGGGCGTGCTCGCCGGGCGAGCTCGATAATCAAGCGACTACATCCTCGCGGAGCACGAAAGAAAGCGAAAGCTGGGCCACTTGCCGCTGCGACTCACAATCAACGCGGGAACACGCCTCGTCTCCCGAGCGCCACGACCAGCAGCGCAACGGCGGAGAGGATCACCATCGCAGCGGGCAAGGTCGCGGACCCGAGTCCGTCCACAAGCCCAGCGCCGAGGCTGGCTCCGCCGAAGATGGCCAGATTGAAGACGGTGGTGAGCATCGCATTCGCATCATCCGCGCTTTCGCCCGCGGCGTTGCCGATCGCCGTCTGCAACTGGGTCGCCGCGCCGCCGAACGCGATTCCCCAGATCACGATCGCCACGATGGTCGCGGCGAGAGCACCGGGCAGGGCCAGCAAGATGACGCCGGAGACGATGAACCCGGCCGTGCTGACGAGGGTCAGCCGGCCCAGTGCGCGGTCGATGAACGCACCTGTGCCCCAGACCCCGACGAGTGCGGCGACGCCGAACATGCCCAAGGCCACGTCCGGCCGCAGCCCTGCACCTGATCCAGCGAGGTACGGGGCGATGTAGGTGTACAGCAAGTTGTGCGCCAACATCCAGGCGAACACGACCGCAAGGACCGTCGCAACACCTGGGATGGCCGCCACCCGTCCGATCGAGATGCGGGCCTCAGCTCGCTGCCCGGGGGCATCCGGCACAACGGCGAGAACCAGCGCCACGACGACGATGGTGAGTGCCGACATAGACGCGAACGC
Source organism: Actinotalea alkalitolerans (assembly GCF_023369855.1). Lineage (GTDB taxonomy): Bacteria > Actinomycetota > Actinomycetes > Actinomycetales > Cellulomonadaceae > Actinotalea. The sequence continues at coordinate 163,796 of NZ_JAMBPP010000010.1, forward strand.
CCACCGCCATCCGACTGCATCGCCGAGCCACGAGCCGAGAGGGGTGCCGATCGACAGGGCCACTGGGGTCCCGGCCATCGCGATCGCGAGCGCGCGGCCCGCCAGCTCCGGGGCAACGATTCGTCGCGCGTACCCGGCGAGCATGGCCCACAGCAACCCGGAGAAGGCGCCGGCGATGACACGCGCCATGAGCGCTACACCGAACGTCGGCGCCGCAGCCATCACTGTGTTGGCGAACAGGAAGCCGAGCAGGCCGATCACGAGCAGCCGCTTGCGGGCGAGGCCACGGGTGAGAGCCATGGCAGGGATAGCGGCGCCGACGGTGCCGAGAGCGTAGGCGGCGACCAGCTGGCCCGCGGTGCCCTCGCTGACCGCGTACTCGGCGACGAGCTGCGGCAGCAGGCCGGCCGGCAGCGTCTCGGTGGTGATGACGATGAATCCCGCCAAGGCCATCACCGCGAGAGCTGTCACTGGCAACCGGTCGGGTGGGGCCGTGGCAACCGGCGGGCCGATCGGCTGGGTGTGAGTGCGCACTGGGTCTCCTCCGCGATTATGGATCGAATGAGCCAATATTCACGGACCGGGCGACCATGTGTCAAACTGGACCAACCGATCCGAAAGCGGGGGACTGGATGGCGAGCGCGGGGCGACCCCGCACCTTCATCGAGCACGACGTGCTCGATGCGGCTATGCGGGTCTTCTGGAAGTACGGGTATGAGGCCGCTTCGCTAGCCCAGCTCCGGGCGGCGACCGGGCTCTCGTCGGCGAGCCTCTATGGGGCGTTCGGCTCGAAGGAGGGACTCTTCGAGCGCGTCGTCGCGCACTACATCGCCGGCCCGGGCCAGGTCACCGACATCGTCGGCGACCAGTCTCTCGACCCGGTGGAGGCCGTCTCCCGGATGCTGCATGGCTCGATCGACATGCAGGCCGACAGTTCCCACCCGGCTGGCTGCCTGGTGGCGCTCTCGGCAACCGTCGGTGCCGAGACGGCGGAGACTTCCGCGGCTCGCTCCATCGTGGCCGCTCGCAGGCAGGCCGATCGCTCGAGGATCGAGGCCTGCGTGCGACGGGGGGTGCGAGAGCGTGTGTTGCGTGACGATCTGGACCCGGACGTGATGACAGCGCTCGTTCACACCTTCTTGCTCGGCGTCTCGACGCAACTGCGCGACGGTGCTGACCCGGCACCGCTGCATGCAAGTGTGGACGTCCTGCTTGGTGCACTGACGCAGCCCGGCTGACACGCCGTAGATGCTCGGTGAGATGTCGAGCCGGCGGCGCTACGAACTTGCCGAAACCCAGCGGCCGACTGTTGGTGGGGCGCCCGGAATCGCGCGTGAGGTTTGGTAGCGTCAGCGTAGACAACGTTGACGTCTTCGTGCGATCGGTCGCGCCGATGGGGGTGGTGCCAGATATGGATGCTGCCGGCGACGACGAGCGAGTCAACGATGCGGTGCCCGACCGGGAACCGGAGCGATCGCGCCCGACGCAGGTGTCGGCGCCACCGAAAGGGTTCGGCAAGGCTGTCACCCTGCTTGACGTCGCAGCCCATGCCGGGGTGTCGTTCAAGACGGTCTCGCGCGTCGTCAACGGTGAGCCGAACGTGCGCCCCGAGACCACCGCGAAGGTGCTTGTCGCCGTCGACGCGCTTCAGTACCGCCCGAACCAGGTGGCGCGGAACCTGCGGCGGCGGCGCTCGGGCTTCCTGGCACTTCTCGTGCCCCACCTCAACCAGCCGTACTTCGCGGCTCTCGCGTCGTGGGTGAGCCACGCGGCAAAGGCCTACGGGCGAACGCTGATTATCGAGGAGACGTCTGCGGATCCCGAGCAGGAGGCGGAGGTTCTGGACGCGCTGGCGTCGCGGCTGGTCGACGGGGTGATCTTCTCGCCCCTGGTGACCACACGCGATGTGCTGCGCTCGAGGATGATGGCGATGCCCATCGTGACGGTCGGTGAGCACTTCGAGCCCGAGGAGGGCGACCATGTCGCCATCGACAACGTGGGAGCGGCGGATGCCGTCACGGAGCATGTCCTCGCATCCGGGCGGCGGCGGATCGCGGTTATTGGACGTGAGCCGGGCGAAGGCACGGGTGGGCAACGGTGGGCCGGCGTCATCCGTGCACACGACAGGCGCGGGCTCACGGCGGATCCCGACCTAGCCGTCCCGGTCACCTACTACGGGCGGGCCGAGGGGGCTGAGGCGATGGGGCATCTCCTCAGTCGGGCACCTGAGATCGACGCAGTCATTTGCTTCAGCGACCTTCTGGCCGTCGGCGCGCTCCGGACGCTGCGGGAGCATGGCGTTTCCGTCCCCGGAGATGTGGCAGTTTCGGGGTTCGACGACATCGAGGAGACGCGGTTCACGGCTCCGCGACTGACCACCGTGTCGCCGGACATCGAGCGGCTGGCAACCGAGGCAGTGAGGCTGCTCGTCCGGCGTGTGGAGAATCCGCAGGTGCCGCCTCAGCATGTCCGCGTGCCGTTCACGCTGGCGATCCGCGGCAGCACCGACGCCGCTCAGCCTTAACCTCGCCGGGTCAGGAGTCACCACTCGGCGACCGACCCGTCGGAGTGCCGCCACAGCGGATTGCGCCACCTATGCCCGAGCATGGCTCGAGCGACTACGGCGTCCTCGTCGACTTCGATGCCGAGCCCGGGCCCCGACGGGATCGCGACATGGCCGTCGTCGTACCTGAAGACGCCGGGGTCGACCAGGTAGTCGAGGATGTCATTCCCGACGTTGTAGTGGATGCCCAGGCTCTGCTCCTGGATGAACGCGTTGTGGCTGAGAGCGTCGACCTGGAGGCACGCGGCGAGGGCGATCGGTCCGAGAGGGCAGTGCAGCGCGATGGCCACGTCGTAGGCTTCCGCCATCGTCGCGATCTTCCGCGCCTCGGTGATGCCGCCGCAGTGCGACGGGTCCGGTTGCAGGATGTCGACGGCGCCCGAAGCGAGCAGGCGCTTGACATCCCACCGCGAGTAGAGGCGCTCGCCCAACGCTATCGGCGTGGGACTCTCGCGCAGTACATCGAGGATCCCGTCGATGTTCTCACTGAGGACGGGCTCCTCGATGAACATCAACCGGAAGGGAGCGAGCTCTCTCAGCAACACCTTCGCCATCGGGCGCTGTACCCGACCGTGGAAGTCGACACCCACACCGATGTGCGGCCCGACGGCGTCGCGGACCGCCGCGACGCTCGCGACTGCCCGGTCGATCTTGTCCCATGTGTCGACGATCTGGAGCTCGGCCGTCCCATTCATCTTCACGGCACTGAAGCCGGCCGCGACTGCAGCGCGGGCTGCGTCCGCGGTCTCAGCCGGACGGTCCCCGCCGATCCAGGTGTACACCCGCATCCTGTCCCGCACCGGACCGCCGAGGAGGCGGTGCACCGGTACCCCGTGGTACTTGCCGGTGATGTCCCACAGAGCCTGGTCGATACCGGCGATGGCGCTCATGAGGATCGGGCCGCCACGGTAGAAGCCTCCGCGGTACAGGACCGTCCACAGGTCCTCGATCCGGGTCGGGTCACTGCCGATCAGGTGGTCCGACATCTCCTCAACCGCCGCCGCGACCGTAGCGGCGCGGCCCTCGACAACCGGTTCGCCCCATCCGACGATGCCTTCATCGGTCTCGATCTTGAGGAACAGCCAGCGCGGGGGAACGAGGTAGGTGCGGACTGCCGTGATCTTCACGAGGCGCTCCCGAGCTCGGCGTGTGCCGCCGTCCACGCATCGTGGAACTCACGGGCACGGCTGCGGAGGTCAGCCCCGGTGATCCCGGGACGGAACAGCGCCCTACCGACACCAAAACCGGTGGCGCCGGCCCGGAGCCAAGTCGCCAGCGAACCGGGCGTCACCCCGCCGACCGGAAGCAGCCTTGTCCCGGGCGGCAGAACGTCAACCCACGCGCGGAGCCCGGACTGTCCGACCTGTCCGGCCGGGAAGACCTTCAACACGTCGGCGCCCGCTCCGATCGCCGCCAGCGCTTCGGATGGGGTCGCGACGCCGGGGCACGACGCCAGCCCGCTCGCAGAGGCCTGCTGGATCACCGTCGGCTCGACATTGGGTGAGACGACGAACTCTGCACCGGCGTCGCGCGCGGTGAGGACGTCCTCGGGCGTGAGCACCGTGCCCGCCCCGATCGCCACTTCCGACAGGGGTAGTGCGCGCCGCAGGGTGCTGATCGCGGTGAGGGCGCCCGGGCGGTTGAGCGGCACCTCTAACGTCCGCCACCCTGCCTCGTAGAGGCACCGCCCTACGTCGGCCGCCTCCTGGGGTTGCAACCCTCGGAGGACCGCGACCAGGTTCCATCGGTCATTCGTCGTCATCGTGGTCTCCTCCGGGTACGGGGACGGGTTCTGGCTGCGGGATGAGCTGTGACTCGCGTGCGATATGGAGCAAGGCACGTGGAACCGGGTCGTGCTGGTGCACGCTGACGTCGACGCCCCGCTGCTTGAGCGCCGCGGCGTACCTGCGGCACAGTTCCGGGGCGCCGACGAGCGTGACCGGGACGTTGAGGGCAAGCGTGCCCCGAAGCTCTCCGACTTCCTGGCCGATGAGGAGGCCTGACAGATACTCGCTCACCTCCTCGGGGTCTATGCGACCGGTCACCACGGCGGCCCGTGCGGCGAACACGGTGGACAGTGCCCCGGGGCGACGCATGGCGAGGGCGAGGCCGTCCGTGAACGCGTGCGGGGCGCGGGACGCGTGCGTCTGTCGGCCAGCGCGGCCCACCGCGAGGACACTGTCGCGCAGCAACAGCTCGTGGAGCTCCCCAGTCATGGCTGTGACGAACCGGAGGACGGACGTTCCGACCACCTCGACCCACTTGGTGTGGGTTCCGGGGAGGACCACGAGCCGGTGTGTACGGGCATCTCGGGGAGCATCAAGCAGGACTCCGAGCACCTGCGTCTCCTCGCCGCGGAGCACGTCCGGGGTCTCGTCGTCGACCTTCAGCCCGGGGACCACGTGGACGATCCCGCGCGACCAGCGCACGGGAGTGAGCTCGCGGGCCGTGGCCACCAGGTCGGCTGGGCATCGCGTGTAGGGCGTGTCCACCCAGCCCGCGGTACTCCCGACCATCCCGCACGCGACCACGGGAAGGTCGGGTTGACTCCAAGGGTCGAGAGCGCCCCGGAGAGCCTCGTCGAAGGCCCGTTCGCGTCCACGCCCGGATCGTTCGGCGAGAGTGCGAACACCGTCGTCGGTCCGGTGGCGGGCCAGGAGCGTCCCGTCGGCGGCCAGCAAGTACGCGCGGAGCGCCGTCGTACCCCAGTCGAGGCCTACGAGCGCCGGTCGGCGATCACGCTCGGCGGCTGGACCGGGCGTCACTGGGGCGCGTCCCCGGTCCCGGCGTCGAACGCGACCCGGAATCCTTGGTTGCCGCTCGTGCCGGTCTCCTCGCTCGACGTCCGTGCGGCGACCCGGTAGCGGTTGCAGTAGGACTCATGGCAAAGATATGACCCTCCGCGGAGGACTCGCCTGCTCGTCCCCCGTCCCGTCGCGGTCGCCCCAGGCGTTCTCCAGACGTCGTCCACCATCTCCCACACATTGCCTGCGACCTCGAACAGCCCGTAGCCGTTCGGGGGGTAGGTGCGGACCGGGGCCGAAGCGATGTAGCCGTCGTCGGCGGTGTTCTCCGTCGGGAACCGGCCCTGCCAGATGTTGCACCGGTGCTCCCCACCGGGCTGCAGGTCGTCGCCCCACGGGTAGGTTGCCTGCTCGAGACCGCCGCGGGCGGCGTACTCCCACTCAGCCTCGGTGGGGAGCCGCCCGCCCGCCCACCGCGCGAATGCCCGGGCGTCCCGCCAGGCGACGTGGACCACCGGGTGGTCCTGTCGGTCATCGACGTCCGACCCGGGCCCCTCGGGTAGACGCCAGGTCGCACCGGGGACCGCGCACCACCATGGGGTGTGCGGCGGGCGGGTGGACAGGTCCCGAAGGTTGCGCGGGAGGAGAGAGGCGAAGACGAACGACGCACCGAGCTCCTCAGCGACCGTGCGGTAGCCGGTCTCCGCCACGAAACGTGCGAACTGCGCAGCGGTTACTGCACAGACGCTCATGGCGAAGGGCGCGACGTCGACCGGACGCACCGGGCCTTCGCCGTCGCCCAGGATGGCCTCGTCCGAGTCGTTGCCCATCAGGAAGGTCCCGCCGGTCAACGTGACGGACTCGGGCGAAGCGTCGCCCGAACAGTGCGCGGTGGCCGGTTCCCTCGCGTCCGTAGCTGTGGTCCGGCCGTCGACGGCCGGACGGTTCGGTTGACAGCAACCACTCATCACGGCTCTCACACCTTGCGGGTACCGCGGACGATGGCGGCCACGTCCTCGGCGGGAATCTTCGGCTTGCGGTTCTCGTCGCAGATCCCGTTGATCTCCTGTCGGGTGTCGGTCAGCTGGGTGTAGCAGAACCCGGAGAGGAGCGGGGAGTCCCGCACCGCGCTGACCACCGCCTCGAAACGGGCCGTGAAGTCGTCGGCGTCCTCGGCGCCCGAGTAGCCCCAGGCGTCCTCGACGGTCGGGCCCGTGGCGAACGAGATCCCACCGAACTCGGTCACCATGATCGGAGGCCGATCCCCGGCAGAGCCGTCGACCGAGCCCACGACCATGCGGCGGCCGGCGGGACCCACCCCCGCGAGCATTTCTTCCAACCGACGCTCGTCGCTGTACCGCAGGCGGAGCACGTCGCCGGAGGCCTCGTAGTCGTGGAAGGTCCACATGTCGGAGTCAGTGTGCTCCCAGCCGTCGTTGGAGAGTACGGGCCGGGACGGGTCGATGGCGCGTGTCAGGCGTGCAAGCGCCGTCGCAAAGGCCTGCTGTGCGGGGTCGTGCGCGATCTGCTGGACACCCCATGACTCATTCACCGGCACCCACGTCACGATGCACGGGTGTGATCGGTCGCGCAGCACGATGTCTACCCATTCGCGGGTGAGCCGCTGCACGGCGAGCGGGCTGAACTCGTACGCGCCTGCGGTCTCGCCCCACACCATCAGTCCGAGGCGGTCGCACCAGTACAGGAAACGAGGATCCTCGACCTTCTGATGGATGCGGGTCGCGTTGAAGCCGAGGGACAGGATCAGTTCCGCCTCCTCCCTGAGAGCGGCGTGGTCGGGCGCGGTGTAGTGCGACGTCGGCCAGTAGCCCTGCTCGAGGACGGACCGAAGCACGACGGGTCGATCATTGAGCAGGAATCGACCGTGGTCCAGCTGGACGGATCGAAGGCCGAGGTAGGACGCAGTCGTATCGACGACGGTGCCCGACTCGACGAGCACGACCTGGGCGTCCAGGAGGGTGGGCCGGTCGGGGGACCATAGGAGCTGCCCGTAGCCCTGCCCGTTCGCGAGGGCAGGGATCGTGACGACAGCACTGACCCGGTTCGAGTCGATAGTTACACGATGCGTGGCCACCGCCTGGCCGTCGTGTGTCATGTCGATCCGGACCTCGGTGGGCCGTGCCGGACGGGCGCTGAGTGCGACGTCGACCCCGACTGTCCCCGCGATGATGTCCGGTCGCCAGGCCAGGTCCGTGATGTGCACCGCAGGCACCGCCTCCAACCAGACGGTGCGCCAGATCCCCGTGATCCGGTGGTACCAGATCGCGTGCGGCTCGGGCAGCCAGTCCTGCTTTCCGCGGGGCACGGTGAGGTCGAGCGGGTCGTCCTGCGCACGGACCACGATGGTGTGGTTGTCGGAGTGCGGATCGAGGGCATGGGTGACGGGGAGCGTGAACGAGGTCTGGCCCCCCTCGTGCCGACCGACGTGCATCCCGTCGAACCAAACGTCCGCCACGTGATCCACGGCGCCGAAGTGCACCAGCACGTCATCACCCTGGGCGCCGAGGCCGGCTGCCGCGAGGTCATCGGCACCGATCTCGATGCGATACCAGACCACGGGGTGGTATCCCGTCTCTCCGATACCCGAGGCCGCCGACTCGGGCGAGAACGGTAGCCGGATTCTGCGGTCGAAGACGTCAGCGCGCTCATGCCAGCGCTGCTGTAGTCCTACGTCGCTGTCGTCGTAGGCGAAGCCGCACTCGCGGTCAAGTGCCTGATGGGCCGTGCGGACGAGCTGCGGACGGGGGTAGGAGCCGTCCTGGGTGCTAGCGGTGATCATGTGACCTTCCGAGGTGGGTGCGAGGCCGGGGCCTGCAGACGAGAGCGAGCTACTTGATGCCGGTCGTGGCGATGCCACGGACCAGGTACCGCTGGCCGATGAGGAAGACCACGAATACGGGGAGAAGGGAGACGACGGACATCGCGAACAGCTGGCCCCACGACGAGCTCGACGCTGAGTCGACAAACGAGCGCAGCGCGACCGGCACGGTGTACACGTCCGGGTCCGTGAGATAGATCAGCTGGCTGAAGAAGTCGTTCCACGTCCAGATGAACGTAAAGATCGCCGTCGTGGCCAGGGCGGGCGTCATCAGCGGCAGGATAATGCGCAGGAAGGTCCGGACGTGGCCGGCTCCGTCGATCCTCGCCGCCTCGTCGAGCTCACGCGGTAGTCCTCGAATGAACTGCACCATGAGGAAGATAAAGAACGCGTCGGTCGCAAGAATCTTGGGCAGGATCAACGGGATGAACGTGTTCGTCCACCCGAACTGGCTGAACAAGATGTACTGCGGCACGATGACGACATGGATCGGAAGCATGATCGTCATCAGCATGATCGCGAAGAAGGCAGCCTTGTTGCGAAACTCGAGCCGCGCGAATGCGTAGGCGGCCATCGAGCACGAGACGAGATTTCCGACGATGCATCCCAGTGCCACGATGAGCGAGTTCCAGATGTAGTGGGAGAATGGTTGCCCAAGAGCAGACCAGCCGTCCTGGTAGTTGCTCAACCGGGGCTCGCCGACGAAAAGGCCGGCCTGGTGGAAGATCTCCTCGTCCGGGCGCAGGGAGCTCGCAACCATCCACAGCAGGGGATAGAGCATCAGGATGCCGACGGCGATGAGGACAATGTGCTTACCGATGCGCGTGGTGGCCGTGCGAGCGCTGCTCTTAGTCATTGTAGAACACCCAGTACCTGGAGAGGAGGAAGTTGATTGCAGTGAAGACTCCGACGAGTGCGAGGAGCAACCAGGCCATCGCCGCGGCGTATCCCATGTCGAAGTTCCGGAATCCCTGCTGGTACAGGTACAGGGTGTAGAACATCGTCGAGTCCGAGGGCCCGCCCGACCCCCCCGAGATGACGAAGGCCTGCGTGAACGCCTGGAACGCCCCGATGACCTGCAGCACGAGGTTGAAGAAGATGATGGGCGTCAGCAGTGGAAGGGTGATGGATCCGAACTGACGGAACCTGGAGGCGCCGTCGACAGCGGCCGCCTCGTAGTACATCGCCGGGATCTGCCGGAGCGCCGCGAGGAAGATGATCATCGGTGCGCCGAAGGTCCAGACGTTGAGCGTCACTAGCGTGCCGAGGGCGGTCGAGGGATCGGCGATCCACGAACCGTGCTCGATCCCAAACAGGGCGAGCGTCTGGTTCACGAGTCCCTCGTGGCCGAACATCTGGCGCCAGAGCACCGCGACCGCGACAGAGCCTCCGAGCAGCGAGGGGAGGTAGAACGCCGAGCGGTAGAGCGGGATGCCCCGCATGCCCTGGTTGAGCAGGACGGCCAGACCGAGGGAGAGCGCGAGCTGGAGGGGCACGGAGATGGCCACGTAGCGGAACGTCACCTCGAGCGCGTTGTGGAGCCGTGGGTCCTCGAGGAGACGCTGATAGTTCTCGAGCCCCACCCAGCTCGGGGGCTGGAGCAGGTTGTAGTCGCTGAAGGAGAGCCACAGCGACGCGCCCATCGGCACTATCGTGATGAGCAACAGGCCTGCCAGCCAGGGCGAGAGGAAGCCCCACGAGGCACGTTCGTCACCCTTGATGCGACTGCTCACCGACTTCTTGGTCCGGTTGCTCGCCGAGCGGCCGAAGCGTGAGGCGCGACGCTCGCGGGTGAGCTCACTGCGCGCCGTCATCGCCACCTCCGGCGCACGAGCATGCGGGGATCTGCACGAGTGACGACCTCCTCTTTGAGGTGAACGGGGTTGTTGCTCAATTGCATGACAACGTTGACATGAAGGTATGGCCATGGTCGTGTCGTGTCAACAGGGTCACTGCGTGCGCCCAGCGCACGTCGGGGCGGCCCAACGGCCCTCTCGTGGGCGTGGGCGTCCGTGCCAGTTCCACCTGGGTCCGCCGATCTGGAGCGTCCTTGATGCGCACGAGAGTCGGGGTCAGACCCTCGTGCGCACCAAACGGGCTCTTCGGATCTGAGCGTGGTTGGGGTCGCTGCAGCCGGGGTGCGTGGCGGTCTGCGGGGGTAGGTGTCGGGGCCTCCAAGATCGGCAGCGACCAAGCTGACAGATCCCCTGAGCCCTCGACGTGTCTGGGAGTAGATGCGGCGTCGGTGCGCCCTGGTGCCCCCGCGCTGATGAGATGTTCGATGCCCCCGGCATGCACGTGATCGATGTGCACCACGAGGCCGACGGGCGGCTGGTCGTCACGGTGGAGACCGACGAGCTGGTGACTGGGTGCGGGGCCTGCGGGGTGGTCGCGGTCGGCCACGGGCACCGGGTCCACCGAGCCCATGACGCGCCGACGTTCGGGACAGCGGTGCTGATCGAGTAGCGCAAGCGGGTCTGGCGTTGCCCCGACCTCGGCTGCCCGGTCGACACCTTCTCCGAGACCCATCCGTTGATCGGGCCGCTAGCCAAGCTCACGACCCGGGCCATCAGGTGGGCGACCGACGCGCTGGCCCAAGACGACACGACCGTCGCCGTGTTGGCCCGGTTGCGTGCGATCTACCACCAGCCCACCGCGGCGGCCGGCAAGAAGATCGCCGAAGACGTCATCGCGACCCTGCACACCTGCCCGATCCCCGAGGTCGCCCGCCTGGGGCGGGCCCTGCGCGCCTGGCGAACCCAGGTCCTGGCCTACTTCGAGACCGACGGCGCCTCCAACGGCGGCACCGAGGCCATCAACCTGATCATCGAAAGCCCCGACGCCTCGCCCACGGCTTCCGGACCTTCGACCACTACCGACTACGCCTCCTCCTGGCCGCCTCCGGCAACCGACCCCGGCGCCCCAACCGCGCATAGATCCGAAGAGCCATCAGGCCCTTCGGACAACCGCCTGAGAAAGAAGCGAGCGTGGAGCGATTGCCGGCTCAAGGCATCGTGTACCAGTTGTGCTCTGGGGTCTTCGGCTCGTAGACCCCGCGTGGGAGTGTGTCCTGAAGCCTTAGCATCCAGTGCAGGAGCAGCCAGGTGAGCTCGTCGCGCACCTGGCGGTGAGCCTCGTCGTTGAACAGGTCGACCACCTCGGTCGGATCGGACCGCAAGTTGTAGAGCTCGCCTTCGCCGTTGCTGTGGACGACGAGCTTGTGGTCACCGCGGCGCACCATGCGCGAGGCGCCGCTCTGGGTGACGGTGTTGAGCTCGTCGAAGCTTGGCCCCTCGTAGGGGAAGTGCAGCGGCGGTCGCTCCTCGGGCCCGTAGGTCTCGCCCCCGTACCCGCGCTCAGCGTAGATGGATGAGAAGACCTCCGCAGGGGCAGGCCCGGCCTGCAGGAGCGGTTGAAGGCTCCGTCCTTGGACACCGTCGGGGATGGGGATCCCGACGACCTCGCAGATGGTGGGCAGGATGTCGACGAGTGACACGAGCTCGCTGCGCACCTGGTGGGGATCGACGCCGTCGCCGTGAAAGAACATAGGGATGCGGACCAACGCCTCGGGCAGGCCGACCCCCTTTCGCTGAAGGCCGTACTCGCCGGCGTAGTCGCCGTGGTCGCTAAGCATCACGACGAGCACTGGGCCGTCGAGCTCGGCCCGGGCGTGCTCGACGAGACGTCGGACCTGGTCGTCGATCATCCGCAGCGCCCCGCAGTAGTTCGCGCGGTAGCGACGCCAGCCAGCGTCGTAGTCTGGTCGCTTGGACTGGATCAGCTCCTGCAGCCACAGCCAGTGGCCGCCCTTGGCCCGTGCCGCCTCGGGGCCGTGCGTGCGCGGGGGCACCTCGTCCTCGGCGAACATGCTGAAGTACGGTTCTGGCACCTGGTACGGGTTGTGGGGCTCGGGCACCGAGACCCAGAGAAACTGGGGCTGTTCGCCGCCTGCGTCGAGTGCCTCGATCGCCTGGTCGACGATGCGGTACGGCAGCTGGCACTCGAGCGGGAAGGGTGTTGGCTCGGTCGCTACGCCGTGGTCGAGCGACTCGAGCCACGCGTCGAACTCACGTTCGAGTCGCGTCCGTGCCGGGCCCTCGGTGTGGAAGTACGGCCCGCCGTAGAAGTCGAAGTCCTCAGGCAGTCGGTGCATGTGGGGCTTGCCGGAGAAGCTCAGGCGGTACCCCGCCAATCGGAGGACGTCGAGCATGTCCTGCGCGTAGAACGCATGGGCGGCATTGCTGTTCTGCGTCACCTTGTGGCTGGACGGGAAGCGACCCGTCAGCAGGCTCGTGCGGGCGGGTACACAGGCGGGTGCGCTCGTGTAGGCACCGGAGAACCTCAGGCCCTCGTCGGCGAGGCCGTCCGTGAACGGCATCGTGTCAAGGTCAAAGCCTGAGCCCGTCGTGAACCCGGCCCGCTGCTGATCGGTCATGACCAGCAGGATGTGTGGGAGCGATCTGTCAGCCACGTCGATCACATGCCTTTCCTCGGGGGATCGGCCGACGGGCGTCGGCCAGGTTGTCCGGTGCTCCCCGCTCGCCTGAGCGGTCCACTGGGTGCCCGACGGGCATCTTCTCCTGTGTCCCTACTCGGTCGAGTACTCCTCTACACGGTTGAGCAGCCTGTTGACATCTACGGGCCTCAGCCTTACGTTGCTTGGCAACGTTGTCAAGGTGGTCAGAACGCCACCGGAGAGAGGAGGTCGACACTCGCGCGAACTCCACGTGAGCGCGTAGCCCGTCGGTGGGTGTGCCCGAGGGGCAGCGGGGCCAGAGATACAGGGTCGTGGACCGATGCCCGGTCGTGCACCCGCCGACAAGCCGGAGCCAGTAGTCGTTTCGATGGTGAGACACCAGGAGTGATTTGATGTTGAGTTCGCGTTCGAGGCGCGGCGTGGCCTTTGGGGCCACGGCCGCTGCGGTGAGTTTGGTGCTGGCGGCGTGCAGTTCCAGCGGTTCGGCAGGATCGGGATCTGGGGGCGACGGCGACCCGGTGACGCTGAGGGTCGGGTGGTACGGCGGTGAGCCCGTCCACGCCGCTATGGAGGAGGCGCTGGATCAGTACGAGGCGGAGAACCCCGGTGTGACCGTCGAGGTGAGTCGGGCAGCATTCGCGGACTACTTCGACCGGCTGGCCACCGAGACCGCAGGGCGGTCGGCACCAGACGTGACACGGATGTCGATGAGCTTCTTCGCGGACTACGCGGGCCGCGGATCGCTGCTCGCCCTGGACGATCTGGTGGGCGAGACCATCCAGATGGACGCGCTCGACCCCGATGTGCGGGAGAGCGGCGTGCTGAACGGTGAGTACTTCGGTGTGCCGCAGAGTGCGATCTCGCACGCCCTGGTTGTCAACCCCGAGCTGATCGAGTCGCTGGGTGCAGAGACCCCTTCGTCCGAATGGACATGGGACGAGTTCGGCGACTGGTCGAAGCAGCTGGGCCAGGCGAACCCGGGCTTCTACGGCACCTCCGACATGGGGAACGAACTCCAGGCGTTCGAGGTATTTGTGCGCCAGAACGGCGCCGAGCTGTTCACCGACGACGGCACCGCGCTGGGCTTCGATCAGGCGGTACTCGAGGAGTGGTGGACCTACTGGCAGTCAATGCGTGAGGAGTCGGGGGCCCCACCGGCCGAGGTCACCGCGGAAGGTGGTGGCTTCGAATCATCCGCACTGACGCAGGGCATCGCCGCGACCACGTACGCTTGGGTCCAGCAGATCGTGTTCTTCCAGGAGCTCAACGAGGACACGCTGGAGTTGCAGCCCATGCCGAGGCTCGACGGCGGCGACCCAGGTCAGTTCCTCAAGGCGCTCGACTTCTGGTCGATCGCATCTACTTCGGAGCACCCGCAGGAGGCGGCGGAGCTGGTGAACTTTCTGCTCAACGACCCCGCCGCGGTAGAGAGCATCGGGCTCACGCTCGGGGTCCCGCCCTCGCAGGCGGCGCGTGACACCCTCGATACCGACGAGTCGACTTCCGAGGGTGAGGCGGTCTCCTACGTAGAGGGCCTCGGCGAGGACCGCGTCGGGCCGCCGCCGGGCCCGTGGCCGCGCGGATACGGCGAGTTGATGGCGTTGTTTGAGAAGATGGGTGAGGACGTCGCATTCGGCATGACTGATGTCACCGGGTCGGCGACGCAGTTCTTCCAGGAGTCCGAGCGGGTGCTCGGAGGGTACTGATCCCTGTCCGCCCCACCGGTCCCGCTGCCGATGACTTCGGTGGTGGGACCGGTGGGCGCGTCAAGCGCTGCGTCTGACCTCGACGGTATGGGGAGCCACGACCTGGCGAGGGGCCTGAGCCGTGCCGGCGATCTGGTCGAAGAGAAGCTCCACGGCTGCGTTAGCGATCGCAACCTTGTCCGGAGCGACCGTGGTGAGTGTCGGTGTGCTGTACCGGCCCTCGTCGATATCGTCGATGCCAATGACCGCAACGTCCTCCGGCACACGTAGGCCCCGGTCGTGCAACGCGTGAATCGCTCCGAGGGCGAGTAGGTCCGAGTAGCAGAACACGGCGTCGGGGTCGCCACTGCTATCGAGCAGTTCCATCATCGCCTGCTCGCCGTCGCGCCGATGATATCTGTCCGTGTGCCTGACGAGCACCGGGTCGAAGGTGAGGTCCGCGGCCCTGAGGGCTGTGCGGTAGCCCTGGGTGCGCTGCGGCGCTGTCCCACCCCCATGACTCTCCTGGTACCCGATGGCTGCGATCCGGTGGCATCCTCGTCGGATCAGGTGGTTCGTCGCATCCGCGGCGGCAGCGACGTTGTCGATGGCGACGTGGTCGACCCCGTGTCCGGAGACCCGTTCGCCCAGCAGCACCAGCGGTGTCCTGTCGCGACGGGTCTCGCACTCGGTGCGGTCGACGCTGAGCGGGCTGAAGAGAATCCCGTCCACCATCCCCGGGTTCATCCCGTTCAGTACGAACCGCTCCGCCTCAAGCCGCCCCTCCGTCTGGTCGATCAGGACGGTGTATCCCCGCTGACGGGAAGCGTCGACGACGTGCCGGATCAGCTCTGCGAAGTAGGGCACGTCGATTTCAGGTACCGCGACACCGATCAGCCCGGTGCGCCGACCCCGCAGGTTCTGGGCGGAGATGTTGGGGCGGTACCCGAGCTGCTCGACCGCCCAGACGACGCGCTCGCGAGTGCTGGAGCTGACCGGACGATTCCCGGAGAGCGCGTTCGACACGGTCGTCGGCGACACCCGAGCCAGGGCAGCCACGTCGCGGACCCCGACCGCGGGCCGTCGGGTCGATGAGTCGGACATGCTCCCATTCTCGCAGGCCGTAAGTTCTCCTGGGAACGCTGTGTACAACGTTACACATTGCCCGCCTGTCGATGTACTGGACCTGCGGTATCGACGGCGACAAGTGATGCGTAACGTTAAAACTGGGTCTTGCGCGGTGCGGTGTGCCGTCGCTACCGTGTCGCACATGTCAATTCATGACGCAATGAAGCGTCCGGTGTTCGCTGCTGCCCTCGTCGCTGTCCTGGCGCTCCTCGTGTCGTTGGGTATGACCGTTCCCGAACGTGCGCTTGCGCTCGGAGCCGGGTCTCCCACGCAGGGGGATCCCGCGCGCGTGCCGGCCGCGAGCGGCACGACGTCCGACGTACGCGGACGCGTGGTCGACGCGGAGAGTGGAAGACCAGTTGAGGGTGCCAGCGTCCACGCGTCCCGAACGGACGTGTTCGCGCGGAGCGAGCGGAACGGGACCTTCGTCCTTCGGGACGTCCCGGCGAGCAGCGCACTGGTGGTCGCGGCGAAGGAGGGGTACGCGTTCGCCGCGACGACGACGACGGGGCGATCGGCCACTCTCGAGCTGGAGCGCGACACGGAGCCGGCCCGGGGCGAGTACCCGAGGCCCGATGCCGACCGGCGCCCCTTCACCGAGGACACCTGGATGTCTCTCAACGGGACGTGGTCCTTCGACCTCGACCCCGACGATGTGGGCGAGAGCGAGGGGTGGTTTGATCCGCAGCATGAGCTCGGCAAGGCGATCCGGGTGCCGTTCGGCTACCAGTCCCTCGCCGCCTGGGGCGAGGAGGAGCTGGCCACCAAGGAGGTCTTCCGCAGCGCGTTCTCCGACTACCGCGGCACCGTGTGGTACCAGCGCTCGTTCACGGTGCCCGAGGAGTTCCCGAACCAGCAGGTCAGGTTCCGGATCGGGGCGGCGGACTGGGGCGCGGCGGTCTGGCTCGACGGGGAGGCGGTTCTGCCGTATTCCGGGGACGGCTTCACCGAGATCGGCGCAGACCTCGGGTCCCTGACTCCGGGATCGACCCACACCCTGACAATCCGGGTGGTTGCGCCACCCACGACCCCGGAGTCCCCGTACCCGATGGGCAAGCAGACGGGCGAGCCCGACGGTGAGAACACCGGATGGTTCTCGGACATCGGCGGCATCTGGCAATCGGTCTGGCTCGAGCCCTACGGCGACGCACGGATAACCCTGGCCCATGTCACGCCGGAACTGACGTTCGAAGGAGACGCGCGCACCCCGTCGTCGTCGCACGCCGAGATCGACATCGCTGCAACCGGAGGCGACGTCGCCACCGTGGAGATCAAGGACCCCGATG
This sequence comes from Actinotalea alkalitolerans, assembly GCF_023369855.1. GTDB lineage: Bacteria > Actinomycetota > Actinomycetes > Actinomycetales > Cellulomonadaceae > Actinotalea. The sequence continues at coordinate 180,518 of NZ_JAMBPP010000010.1, forward strand.
GCGCCGTCGTCGCCACTGCGGAGGTGGTCCTGGACGACGGGAGCGGGACGGCCACGGTGCCGATCGCGGATCCTCACCTGTGGGAGCCGAGCGATCCTGCCCTTTACACCGCAGACATCCGCCTGGACGACGTCGACGGCCTGCGGACGACCTTCGGGATGCGGACGATCGATCGCGACTGGGCGCCGGGTCGCACCGACGAGTACCAATACATCTACCTCAACAACCGGCCCATCTACGTACGAGGGGTACTCGATCAGGGCTACAACCCTTGGGGGATCTATACGTACACCGGGGTCACCGCAGGTCCGGACCTGCGCACAGGGACCGAGACCGACCCCGGCCGGGGCTCGATGCTCCTCGACCTCCAAAACGCCAAGGAACTCGGGTTCAACGTGGTGCGCACACACCTGAAGGTCAACGAACCGGCGTATTACCACTTGGCGGACAAGCTCGGGCTGATGGTCTGGTACGACTTCCCGAATGCGGGATGGCATTCCATGGGTGACGAGGCCGAGCAACTCTTCGAGGGCCTTCTGCGCACCACGCTGGAGCGTGACCACAACCACGCGTCGATCGTGATCTGGAACGTCTTCAACGAGGCCTGGGGTCTGAGCATGGATCCGTGGAAGCAGCCGTTGCCGGAGGAGGTGTTCCCCTACGTCCGCCGGATGGTTGACATCACTCGTGACTCCGACCCGTCCCGTCTGGTCGTAGACAACTCGCCCTGTTGTCAGCACGGCCACATCGACACCGACATCAACGACTTCCACTACTACCTGGACACCTACAACGACTGGAAGAACCTCCTCGACGAGTTCGCCCCGCAGGTGAAGCCCGGGTCCACCTGGAACTTCGACGACGGCGCTCAGAGCGGGCAGCCCTGGCTCAACTCCGAGTTCTCCATCAGGTCCGGGCAGTTTCCGCACACCATGGGCCTTTTCCGGGCCTACTCGAAGCTCAACGGCTACGTCGGCGTGCAGCTGGCCGAGACGGAGCAGGAGGTCCACAGCCCGTTCCGCTTCGACCGGCAGCCGAACAAGCCGGAGTTCCTTGACCACGCGGGACAGCCGCGCGGTATCGAGATGTTCCAGGGCGACGACGCGGTGTCGTTGCTCGGGGGCAAGGCGGCGCGCAGCGTCAGTCGCGGCGACGAGATCACGGCTCAGGTCAAGGTGAGCCACTTCAGTGATGAGGACCTCTCCTCCGCCACGCTGCGGTGGAAGGTCGGCGGATACGACGACGACGGCAGGTGGCTTGCGGACGTCGACGGCGGGTCACGCACCATCAGCCCGACGCGGTACACCTCGAGCGAGGCGGGCACCATCTCCGTCACCGCGCCGGACGAGCTGCGAGCCGGGTACGTGTGGGTGTGGGTGGAAGCCGACGGGACGACGGTGGCAGAGAACTACCTGACGTTCGACACACCGGGGCCGGAGGCGGAGACCGGGTTCTCGCCCGGCGACGTGTTCGCCCAGGAGTGGACGGGTGGGGCGCGGGCGCAGACTACGGGGGGTTCCGACTGGGTCACCGGCCTCGGCCGCGGCTTCTTCGAGTACGAGATCGAGGTTCCCGAAGGGGTGCGTACCGGCCAGGAGACACAGGCGACGTTCGTCGCCGAGGTCGCATCCGCCCAGGCGGCCGGCACGTACGACGCCAACAACACGACAACCGCGCGTGGCTACCCGAGTGAGCTGACGGTGTCGGTCAACGGCGAACCGGTGGACACGGTCCACCTGCCCGACGACCCTCACGGTCCACTCGCCCTCGCAGGTCGCTCACGTGGGATGGTCCCCGGTGACTTCGGGAACCGCTACGGGTATCGCATCGCGGTCCCGATCGATCCCGTCCTGATCGGGGACGCCGAGACGGTCACGTTGAGGCTCGCGTCGGACGGTGGGGGGCTGTCGATCTTCGGCGACCACGCGGGGCGTCACGGGATGGCACCACGGTTGGTCGGCGGGGAGGTCTCAGTCGTCGAGGAACGCCCCGCCTTCCATGCGGCCGACTCGCGGCTCTCGGTGTACCAGGCCCCGGCTGCCGTCTCGCTGGCGGACGGAACGGGAACGGTGCTCGTCTCGGTCGTCAATGACACCGCGGAAACGGTGCGGAAGATCCGGGTCGGCCTCGCAGCGCCGGAGGGCTGGACCGCGGATCACCATGAGGCGACGGTGATTCCCTCCCTTGAGCCCGGCGAGGCTCGCCACGTGGCGTTCGACGTGCGTGCGGAGGAACCCGTGACCGCGGCCGAAACGGCCGAGTTCACCGCGACCGCGAGCTGGGGGCGCCATGCGATTCAGTCCGTCGGCAGTTCGACGGTGGGCTTCGACCCCGAGGCCTATCCGGAAGTGGGCGTGGACGACGCGTTCGATACGGACACCAGCGCCGAGTACACGGTGTACAAGCCGTCGGCGACGGAGGCCCTTCCACAGCTCACGTTCGGCGACGGGAGCCTTCAGGCTGAGGCACCGGGTGCCTTCTACGGCGTGGTCGCGCACAGCTCGGGGCCCGCGAGCCCACGTGCCGCGGTAATCGTCGACCACGGAAAGTGGGCTGGTACCGGACTCGGACAGGACGCGATCTTCAACGGGTTGGTCAAGGACGAGAACAACTACATCCTCGCTTGGACCGGCATGAGGGGGCAGCACGGGATTGACTTCCGCATCGATGGCCGGCAGACGTCAGCATGCTGCACGCCGGCACCGCTTGAGCCAGGTGGTCGGTGGGCGTTTGTCCTAGACGGCAACGCGATCAGCACCTGGATCGACAATGGGTTCGGCTGGTCGCGGGTCATGACCAGCTCAAGCCAGGAGCGTATAGACCTGACCCAGCCGGGTGCGTTGGACGGGTGGCGATACGCCGCCGGCCTGCGCGGCAACTCCGGGGTCCAGGCGCTCAACGGCTTCGAAGGTCGCAGCCACCCTCAAGGTGAGGGTGGACCGCGTGCCACGGGCGAGTGAGCAGGCCGCCGCACACGTGGAGTGCGCATGAGATCCGATGTCCGAACGAGACAGGCCATCCCGTCTCGGTGCTCGCGAAGCCCACGGTGCGAGTGAGTCGCGCTGGGGATGCACAAGTTTTCGGGAGGTCGTGCGGCGCGGATGGTCCGGACGTTTCGGGCCGAGCGGGGCACCGACCACGGGACGGTCCAGCGCGTTGACGCTGCTGGTCGTGGGCGTCCCGAGGTCCGCTTCGAGAGGACTTTCACCCGGGGGCGTGCCGACGGCGGAAGTCGCCAGCAACGCTTGAGCTCGCGACATGGTGCGCAACAGGCTGGATCAGCCGAAGGGATACGCCTGATCCAGCCCGTTCCTGGCGCAGTGCCTAGCGTGCCGGCGACGCTCGGCCAGCGGCTCGTACACGAGGAGGGTAGGACCGGCTGGTGCAGGGACGTAAGTGGGGCGACCTGCTGTCGATGGCGAAGGTTGGCCTGATCGGTTTCGGTGGCGGCAGCGCCCTGATCCCGCTCGTCAACGACGAGCTCGTCGGCAGACGGCGGTCGTTGGAGCCTGGAACGTTCACCTGTCACACGGTGGTGGCGTCGATCACTCCCGGCGCGTTGCCGGTGAAGCTGGGTGGCTTGGCGGGGTTGCGGATCTCGGGGGCGTGGTTGTCCTTGGCGATGGCGGTGGTCGTGGCTCTGCCGGGCACGTTGCTGACGGTGGGTCTGGTTTCGGCTGTGGCGGCCGGTGGGGCGTCGGCGATCCGTTACGTGGAGTTCGCCTCGATCGGAATCACCGTGTTCATCGTGGCGCTGCTCGTGCACTACATCACCACGGTGATCACCGCCGAGGGCAGCGACCGCAGGGTGGCCGTGGCGGTCGCCGTCGTGGCGTTCCTGGGGACTGGAGCGGGCGAGGTGGTGGAGCTGGCCGGCCACCTGGTGGGTCAGGACTGGGACGTCGAGCTGGCGACGTTGGCCGCCGTCCAGCTCATCGGCGGCGCGCTGGTGGTGATCGTGATTCGTGCCCTGGTGCGCCGCGAGTCCCCGTTGTACGGCTCGTACCCGGAGCCGGATGCGGGCAGCGCCCACCGGCGGGTGGTGCATGCGGCGCTGCTGCTGATCGGCGTCGGGGTGGCCGCCGTCGGGGTAGCGGTCGCCTTCACGGGGACGGCGGCGCTGGAGCTGCTGGGGCTGGTGCTGCTGTCGACGCTGACCTCGTTCGGTGGCGGTGAGGCCTACGTCGGGGTGGCCGACGGATTCTTCGTCGCCGGCGGCTACGTCAGTTCCTCGGTGTTCTACAGCCAGTTGGTGCCCATCGCCAACGCCCTTCCCGGGCCGATCCTGGTCAAGTTGGCCTCCGGTGTGGGGTACGCGGCCGTCGCACCGGACCAGGGGCCGGCGATGGGCTGGATGATGGCTGGCGCGGCGGCGCTGGTGGCGATCACGTCGTGCACCGCGGTGGCGGTGTTGATCATGGGCGCGTACCAGCGCGCGCAGCGTTCCCCGGTCGTGCGCGATATCGGCTTGTACATCTTGCCGGTGATCTGCGGGTTGCTGATCAGCACCTCGGCGGCGATGCTCAACGCCGCCGCCCGCGTCACCGAGGCCGCCGATGCCCCGACACCGTTGGTGATCTGGTTCAGCCTCATCGGGATCGTGGTGGTGACCCGCCTACGCCACCGGCGCACCGTGCCCGACGTGCTGCTTCTTGCCGCATGCGGTGCCGTTTCCTTGACCGCACTGCTGAGCACGTGAGCCCGCCTCGTGCACTCTCGGCTTCGGGATCCTGCATTCCCGCCCGTTGCAGTGGCCGGCCGACGACGCCAAGCAGATCTATGCCCTGCTGGCCAGGTGATGGACTGAGAGCCGGGCGGCCGAGACGAGTATGAGCTGTCGCCGCCACCCCGAAACTGGAGAACCCCTACGACGTGCCCCTCGACCGCGCGGTGACCCAGACGCGTCACAGAACCACCTGGTCGTACCTCAGGGGGACGGGTCTCGGCGCCGTGACGGCGCTCGCGCAGACCAGCGAGGTCCCTTCGACGTGACGGTCGTTGGAGCTCGACCGGAGCGGCATGGATTTCCCGCGGCGCCGTCCAGAGCACCCCGCCGCCCGTTCGACGGGCGCTCGACCACTGGTTCTCAGCGCAGAACGCCCACGCGGTCCGCTCAGGCCGGCGTGGCGAGCTTCGTCGACAGCAACCGCTTGCCGAACTCCGGGTCGTCGCGGTAAGCGTCGAACAGCGCGTTCGCTCGATGAGCACGCTCAAGCTCACCGGGGGTACTGGGGTCGGCCAGCCACCGGTAGTAAGGCTGCCTGGCGAGCTTGGGGACCCGGCACGTCACCACCACGGGGATCCCCTCGGCGGCGAGCTCGCTCACGAACGGGTAGAGCCTTTCCCGGCAGGTTCGCCTGGGACAGGTAGGCCGCGGCGCGGCGCAGGACCTCGTTCTCCTGCTCGAGTAGCCGGATCCGCCTACGCGCTTCGCGCAGCTCGACCCCCTCGGCTCTGCTGGCCCCGGGTCGGGCACCGTCGTCGACGTCGGCCTGACGCATCCACTTGAACAACGTCCTCGGGTGCACCCCGAAGTCCTTGGCGATCTGCTCGACACTGACTCCGGGCTCCCGGACACGGGCCACACGGACCACGTCGTCAAGGAACTCGCGAGGGGAGGGACGAGCCCACCCACCGACGAAGCAGAGGCGCCCGCCCCGGGGATCGGGACGGGCGCCTCGCCATGCCACTTGACAGGACGTCTCTCCACATCAAGTAGGTGTCGTCGCCATCAGACTGCACCCACTCCCAGGAGCTGACCGAGGCGGCCATGGCGGAGCATCACGGCCGTCTGGAGATGGACGAGCCGGTCACGGTGGTCATGGGACCTCGAGCACCCGCAGCGTCAGGGGGCCGACTCGGGCGACCCCGAGGGCAGCGGTTGATTCCCGACAAGCTGACTGACCCACTCCCTCCGGCTGCGATGCACCCGCCGGGAGCCCGGCTCTACGGGTCAGGCCGTGAGGAAGGAGTCGTAGAACACGCGGGGGTCCTCGGCCAGCGAGGCCTTGATCATCGCGCTCCAGTCGTCGACGACGACCTCGAGGTCGCCGGCCTCGACGGCGTCCAGCGTCATGCGGGCGACCACGGCCGGGTCGGTCTTCGGCCCCTGGATCGCCCTGGCCATGTCTGTGTCCGCCAGGCCGAGGTGGACGGAGGTGACCTGTGTGCCCTGCTCGGCAAGCTCAAGGCGCAGCGCGTTGCTCATGTTCCAGTTCGCGGCCTTGGACACCGCGTACGCGCCAGCACCCGGGGCGGCGAACCAGGACAGCGCGGAGGCGAGGTTGACGACCTTCCCGCCTCCGTTGGCCGCCAGGACGGGAGCGAAGGCGCGGACCATCGACAGCGTTCCCCAGAAGTTGACGTCCATCTCGGCGTGCACACCCGCCAGGTCGCCGAGCAGTTGCGCGCCGGTCGAGATGCCGGCGTTGTTGACCAGCAGGTCGACATCCCCGGCCATCGCGGCGGCTGCGGCAACAGCCTCGGGGTCGGTGATGTCCAGAGCGACCGGCTGGACGCCGGGTAGATCGATCGTCTCCGGATTGCGGGCGCCGGCGTAGACCGTAGCCCCCCGGACGAGAAGCTCGGCGGCGAAATGGCGGCCGAGGCCGCGGTTGGCCCCTGTGATGAATGCGGTTGTCATGCCCGGAACGCTATATGCTCACGTTGACGTCAGAGGCAAGTCCAGTCCAGCGGTCGGGAGAACGGGTGCGTATCGGGGAGGTCGCCGCGTTGGCGGGCGTCAGCGTGCGGGCGCTGCGCTACTACGAGGAGCAGGGCTTGCTCCTTGCCGATCGCAGCGCGAGCGGGCAGCGCCACTACTCGCCCGAGGCGGTCGACCGGGTCAGGTTCATCCAGAACCTCTACGCCGCCGGGCTCGGCAGCAAGGCCGTCCTGCGGATCCTGCCGTGCATGGAGCACGGCGTCCTCACCGACGAGATGCACGAGCGGCTGCTCACCGAGCGCATGCGCGTGCAGACCCAGCTGGACGAGCTGAGCGCGACGCGCGACAAGCTCGACGACGTCATACGCCTGGGGCAGGCGAACCGCACAGGGCAGGCGGGCGCGGATGGAGGACCCTGCACGGACGCTTGACGAGCGATCAGCCCGGGGGTGCGTGCCGGGGCAGTACCGCGGCCGTCCCGGAGCGGACTGGTGGACGGCGTCCGTAGTGGAGGTCCGTCACCACCGACAGCGAGGTGAGGATCGTGTCCAGGCGGCGACCTGCAGAGCCAGCTGTGGTCACTCACACGCTCGCCATCACCTACCGCGCCGCCATCATCCTGGCCGCCTGCCTCACCTGGACACGCGTATGGGAGACGTGACCTAGCTTGACGGCCCAGGGAGGTGTGGTCTTCTACTGGGGCAGGGTGCGGCCCACGCGGGGGATGCGCACCCGGTCATCAGCCACTCTGCGGCGGGCGGGTCTCGGTCACCGTCGCGGCTCCCAGCGGAAGAACTTCGACGCGAGGACGACCGCCACGACGACCCAGGCGAGGGTCGGAACGAGCAGGACCAGGGAGTCAGCGAGGGGGACCCCTCCGTTCCAGGCGTTGACGATCAGCTCGGTGGCTGACCCTCCGGGCAGCAGCCGCTTGAGCGGGGCGAGGCTCTCGGTGCCAGTGATGGCGACCCAGTTGACCACGGCGATGGTGCCCAGACTGAGGGGCAGGGTGGTGATCTGGGCGTGCTCGGGAGAGTTCGTCACCCCGGCTGTGGCCATGGCCAGGGCCAGCATCATCACGAACGCCGCGGCGATCGCCGCTATGAGGAGCGGGAGGTTGTCAGGCCGGTCACTGACCGTGGCGAACGCCCCGAGAATGAGCCCGACCTGGAGGAGGGAGATCGCGCTGACGGGGAGCACCAGGCCGGACATGATGGCTTGGTCGCTGACCGCGGTGGAGCGCAGCCGCTTGAGGAAGAGGGTCTGCCTGCGAGCCGCGAGGGTGGTCACCACGGTGGTGTAGAGGCTGAACGCGCCGACGGTGAAGACGATCACGGCCGCGATGTAGCCGAGGCTGCCGAGCCGCTCGAACACGTCGCGGTTGTAGATGAAGAACGCGCTGGCCGCCACGGGCGGTATGAGGTTGGCGACCAGGAGGGCCCGGTTGCGGAGGATCTGGCTGAGTTCGCTGCGTGCGATGGAAAGCATGATGGGTTCCGTTTCTGAGTGCTCAGGCGGGTGCCGGCTCGGTGTCCATGGCACGGAAGACGTCGTCCAGCCGGGTCGGGGCTGCGGACAGCTCGCGCAGATCGACCGCGTGCACGTCTGCCCAGTCGAGCAGCTGCTTGAGGTCGGCCTGCAGGTGGAAGGTCTCGATCAGGTAGGACCGGTCGGAGACCGGTGCGGAGTGCATCGGTGGCGCGGGAGCGTTGGGGGCAAGGGAGAACTGGATCGTCGCCGGCAGGGCCCGGGTCAGCTCGGGCACGGTTCCTTGGCGGCGCAGGAGGCCACGGTGCATCAGTCCGACGCGGTCGGCGTGCTGCTGCGCCTCTTCGAGGTAGTGGGTCGTCAGCACGATGGTGGAGCCGTCCTCACGCAGCTGCTGCACCGCGTCCCAGAGGGCGTCGCGGGACTGGATGTCCAGCCCGGTGGTGGGCTCGTCCAGGACGACCAGCTCGGGTCGTCCGTAGACGGCGGTGGCGAAGTCGAGTCGCCGCTTCTCACCGCCGGACAGCGAGGACACCCTGGTGTCGGCCTTGCCCGTGAGGTCGACCAGGCTGAGCACCCGGTCGACGGTGTCGGAGCGCTCGGTCAGTCTGCCGATCAGCCGGACGGACTCGGAGGCGGTGAGGTCGGGGGAGAACCCGCTGTCCTGCAGCATGATTCCCATCCGGGGTCGCACCGCACGCCGGTTCGTCGGGCTCGCGCCAAAGACGCGCACCGTGCCCGAGGAGGCCCTACGGTGCCCTTCGATGACCTCCAGGGCCGAGGTCTTGCCAGCCCCGTTGGTGCCGAGCAGGGCGTACAGCTCCCCCCGCTCGACCTGGAACGACAGATCCTGCACGGCATGGAAGTCGCCGTAGGTGACGTTCAGTTCGTCGACGTCGATGATGGTGGTGGATGTCATGTCCCCATCACACAGGCCGCCGGCGTTGGCCCCCAGTGCCGCGACGTCATCTCGCGGGCATGACATCTGTGGGCGAACCCCGTGACACGGCGTCACTGAGGGGCCAGGCCCGCGGGAGCGATACTGGAGACCGAGCCAGCTCATCGACCAGGAAGCTCCCCATGAACGCTCGACCCCCTCGCCGGGCGCTGGGACCTCTTCCGGCAGTGCGTCGGCCCACCGCCGCGGCTCGGGTGTCGCGACGGAGGTTCCGCACGCTCAACCTGACGATGATCCTGCCCCTGCTCGCTGTTGTCGGGGTGGTCCTGGTGGCGAGGCAGGCCCAGACGTGGCTTGAGGCTGTCGTTCTGGGGATGGGCCTCGCCGCGGCGCTGGTGGCCTACGAGCGATGGACGGCGGGCGAGATCGCGCGCGTGGCGATCCCGTGCCTGGTCGTGGCTGCGTCGGTCTGGCCGTTCGGGGTACTCGTGATGGACAGCCAGACGCAGGCGGCGTACTACTCGATCGCCATCGTGGGAGGGCTCACGATTCCCCAGCTGCCCCGCCACCGCGGCGCAGCAGCGGTCGGGTTGGCCGCATACGTGGCCGCGGTCGGCGTGCTGGGGCTGGTGACCGCCGCCCAGGCCGACGCGAGCGACCTAATCTCCGATGTCATCATCCCCACCGGGCTGACGGTGATCCTGATCGGCCTGATGTTCCCCAACAAGGGGTTCTACGACACCGTGGCGGACCTGGAGGAAGCGCGGGACCGCGAGTCGGAACTGGCACTCATCCGCCAACGGATGCGCTTCGCCAGCGACCTGCACGACATCCAGGGCCATACCCTGCACGTGGTGAAGCTGAAGATCGCGCTAGCTCGCAAGCTGCTTCACAGCGACACCGGGCGCGTGGAGGAGGAGCTGCGCGAGGTGTACGACCTGGTCGGCGACACGATCGCGCAGACCAAAGAGCTCGCGTACGGGCAACGCAAGCTCAACCTCTCTGTCGAGCTGGAGAACGCCAGGAATCTCCTGGAAGCGGCGGGTATCCACGTCACCGTCGACCGTCCGGCCGAGGTGGGCGTTCGCGCCATCGACCTGCTCGGGCAGGTGCTACGGGAGACGACGACCAACATCCTGCGACACTCGCGAGCCACGCTGGTGCGCATCGCGCTCTCGGACCACAGCATCACCGTCGTCAACGACGGCGTCGTCGACGACGTGTTGCCTGAGCTGCGGGGGCTTGCCGTCCTTGCGCGCCGAGTGTCGGACGACGGCGGGGAACTCACCGTCCGGCTCGAGGGCGGGCGATTCCTGACGGCGGCAACTTTCCCCCCACCACCTGCCGACAACCCCACGGTGACGACCGGAGCGCGCGTCCGATGACCACCGTCGTGCTGGCCGACGACGAGGTCCTGCTCCGCAAGGCACTCGCCTCCCTGTTGCCCCTGGAAGGGGACGTCACGGTGCTGGCAGAGGCGGCCGACGGCGCTGAGGCGGTGCGGGCCACGCTGACCCACCGGCCCGACGTGCTGGTCATCGACCTCGAGATGCCCGGCGTCGGCGGTCTCGAGGCCGTCGCCGAGATCCGTCGGGTGCTGCCCGATCAGGTGATCCTCATGCTCACGCGCCACGCCAGGCCAGGCGTTCTGCGCAGTGCCCTGAAGCTCGGGGTCCAGGGCTTCGCCAGCAAGTCCGCCGAACCGGGTCGCATCGCCTCAGTCATCACGGAGCTGCACCGGGGCAGGAGATGGATCGACCAGGATGTCTCGGCCGCGGCGATCGTCGACGACTGCCCGCTGACCGACCGGGAGGTCGAGCTGCTTCGCGTGACCGGAGACGGCTACTCGGTCGCCGAGATCGCTACCCGGATGCATCTGGCGCCAGGCACGGTCCGGAACTATCTGTCCAGCGCCATGCAGAAGACGCAGACCCGTACGCGGTACGAAGCGGCCCGCTACGCACGGGAGCACGACTGGTTGTAGCCCCACCGCCGGCCCAGCGCTGGTCAGACGAGTCCCGCGTCGTGCACGCGCATCGCGATCTGTACGCGGTTGTCGACCCGCAGCTTGGCGAACAGCCGCGTCACATGGGATTTCACGGTCGCGACACTCAGGTAGAGCTCGGCGGCGATCTCGGCGTTGGAGAGACCCTGCCCGATGGCGACCGCCACGTCGCGCTCTCGCTCGGTCAGGGAGGCGAGGTGGGTCAAGGCGTCGTCGCGCCGCGCGGTGGGCTGGTCGTCGGTGGCCGAGGCGATGAGCTGGGCCGTGACGCTCGGTGAGAGGATCGGCTCCCCAGCGATGACGCGGTGGACGGCCTCGACGATCTTCGGTGGCGGGGTGTCCTTGAGCAGGAAGCCACTCGCGCCGGCCCGCAGCGCGGCGAGCACCTGGTCGTCGGTGTCGAAGGTGGTCAGCACGATGACCTTGGGCGGGTGGGGCAGCGCGAGAAGGCCCTCCGTCGCCGAGATGCCGTCGCGCCGGGGCATCCGGATGTCCATCAGCACGACCTGGGGTCGCTCGCGGGCGACGACCTCCTGTGCTTGCTCCCCGTCTTCAGCCTCGGCGACGACGTTGATCGTCGTGCTGCCGCCGAGGATCATCGACAGCACGGTCCGGACGAGCGGGTCGTCGTCGACGATGACGACCCGGGCACAGGGAGACCCGGGGCTAGCCGGTTCTCGAGGCGGTCCGGAGGGTGCCTGCGGTGCCTCGGGTGCTGCCTGGACCGGGTCGTCGCTCATGCCGGCCACGGTAGCCGGGCCCGTACAAGGAACTCGCGCCCTGATGTCACCCCGTGCTCCAGGTCGCCGTCGGCGAGGACTGCGCGCTCGGCCAGGCCGGTCAGACCCGTGCCGGACCCTGGCAGCGGCTTGTCGATGCGCCCCACTGGGGCATCGACAAGCACCCGCCGCACGGGCAGGGGGTTGCGGATCTCCAGCTCGATCAGCCCACCGGGCGCACCGGTGAGCGTGACGGTGACCGGCATCCCCGGCGCGTGCTTGCGCGCGTTGGTGAGCGACTCCTGCGTCATCCGGTAGATCGTCCGGCCGGTCGCGTCCGGCACGATGGCACCGGCCGGGATCCTCTCGAGCAGTTCGACGCGCATACCTCCCTCGACCGCCTCGGCCACCAGAGAGGGGAGGTCGCGCAAGGTCGGCTGCGGCTGGCGTGCCTCAGCCTCCCCGTCCACGGTGGGGTCGCGTAGCACCCCGAGCACCTCCCGGAGGTCTGACAGGGCCAGGTGGACGCCATCCTGGATGAACTGCGCGGTCCGCCGGGTCTGGTCACGGGTGAGGTCGTCGCGGAAGGTGAGGGCTCCGGCGTGCATGGCCACCAACGACATCCGGTGCGCGAGGACGTCGTGCATCTCCCGGGCGATCCGCGTGCGCTCGTGCACGCGGGCCTGGGCGACCCGCATGGCCTGCTCGCGCTCCGCCGTCTCAGCCCGGTACTGGAGGTTGGCCAGCAGCTCGCGGCGGGCGCCGGTGTAGAAGCCGATCATGACGAGCACACCAAAGGTGAGCACACCGAGGGCGTAGCTGACCCACCACGGCACACCACTACCGGTGAACGGGTTCACAAGGCCGTAGACGTGCTGGGCGAGGAGGGAGGCCACTCCGATCGGCAGGACCTCCAGCCAGCGCCGCCGGGTTGCCAGGGACACCAACGCGATCGCCCACGGGGCCGCAGCAAAGGCCGACACGCCGGTCATCGCGGTCAGGACAACGACGACCCCCAACGGCCACCGTCGGCGCAAGGCCATCACGACTAGTCCGAGCAGGCCCGCGGCGAGGTCCACCGCGACGATCGCGACAGCGTGCCCCCGGCCGACCGGCGTCGAGGCCGAGAAGAGATCGTGGGAGGTGGCCAGGAGGAGGGCGGCTCCCACGAGGAGGACAAGCACGTACCGCCAGGTGATGCTCCACGCCAGCAGACCCGACGGGGGCGGGGGGTCAGAAGACCTGGGGGTGGACACGGCCCCACCGTACGCAGTCCCCGTACCGCCGCGGCACCGACCGAGGTCTATCCCTTCCTCGACCTTGGTCGACGAGGCGTGACCCCAGGCCCGATGCGCCACGCCCCGTCGACGCACAGGCTGGAGCACATGATCACCGTCGAGAACCTCACCAAGCGCTATGGCTCCTTCACCGCAGTGGACGACATCTCGTTCACCCTGGCGCCTGGCACCGTCACCGGCTTCCTCGGCCCGAATGGCGCCGGAAAGTCCACGGCCATGCGGATCATGGCCGGGCTGACCCCCCCCACGAGCGGACACGCCACCATCCTCGGCAAGCCCTATGCGCAGCTGTCCAATCCCGGCCGCCAGGTCGGAGTCCTGCTCGACGCGTCGGCGCAACACGCCGGTCGTACCGGACGCGAGGTCCTCTCGATCGGTGCGATGGTCATGGGCGCAGGCAGGGACCGCGTCGAGGAGATGCTGGAGCTCGTGGGGCTCACGCCCGACGAGGCCCGCCGTCGACTGCGCCACTACTCCCTCGGGATGCGGCAGCGACTCGGGATCGCCCACGCCCTCCTCGGCGACCCCGAGGTCCTCATCCTCGACGAGCCCGCCAACGGCCTCGACCCTCAGGGCATCCACTGGATGCGGGGGCTACTCAGAGGCTTCGCCGAAGGGGGCGGGACCGTCCTGCTCTCCTCGCATCTCCTGCACGAGGTCGAGGTCGTCGCCGACGAGCTCATCCTCATCGGCCACGGTCACATCGTGGCCCAGGGCACGAAGACCGAACTGCTGGCCGGCTCCGGAGTCGTCGTCGATGCCCTCGACCGTGACGCCCTGGCCAAGGCCCTTCGGGCTGCCGGCCACGAGCCGGCCGCTACGTCGACAGGCTCTTTCCACGTCAAGGCCCAGCCGGAGGTGGTGGGCCGTGCCGCCCACGCAGCTGGCCTCGTCATCACCGAGCTGCGCGGAGCCGACGGCTCCGGGCTCGAGGAGCTCTTCCTTCAGCTCACCGCATCCGAGTCCCGCGAAGGAGCAGCGGCATGACCACCTTCGCCACCCCGCACCAGATGTCCCTCACTGAGCCCTGATCCACCGGTCCTTCTCGGTCGGGCGTGGTTCTCGGGATTGTCGGTAGTTGCCGAGAGGAGGGCGTG
>NZ_JAMBPP010000011.1 GCF_023369855.1 Actinotalea alkalitolerans
GTTGGTCTTGCGAACCCCTCGCTCCCAGTCCTTGGCCGTGCGCTCGTGGACTCCGACCTGCTCGGCCGCACGCCGCCGCGACACCCCGGCAGCTCGCAGCCGGTCGAACTCCGCTCGCCCCGGGTGCCCGGCACGACTAGAGCCCAGAGAACGGGTCGAACTACGCCCCGCCTTCCGCGCCCACCCGAACGCCGTGTTCTCGTTGACGCCCACCGCCCGCGCGGCCAACATCACCGACCCCACACCGTCCAGTTCGACGAAGAACCGCTCCTTCAACTCCCCAGAAACGACCACGGTCGCTGCAACTCCTCAGATCGAGATGTTGCAGCGACCGTGTGAACCCGCCACGTGTAGGGGCCCTCCGGCGTTGCAGGGGCCTTCGGCGTGCGGGACCTCTGCACGTCATGACCTTGCGTTGGGGACCGGTCCTGCCCCTGTCAGTCGGGGGGAGCCGCGGGAGGACCCTCGACGACCACGGTGGTCGCCCAGGCCTGCGGGCCCGACGGTCCGGTCCGGTCTGCCGGCTGCTCCAGCGGGCAGGTGCCGACCAGCGTGTGGGACCGCATGCGTGCCCAGGCGGGGACGTCGTGCCGTGCCGCGGGATCGGTCCACCACACGGTGACCACCGTCCCGGGGGTCGCTGCTCGTGCCGCTGCGGCCAGCCGGATCACCGGCAGAGGGCAGGCAAGACCGCGCGCATCGACCACGAGCGTCCGCTCCGGGGGTGGCTGGGCCTGCGGGGAGGTGCTCACAGGCCGGTGGCCCCGATCATCCGGCGGACCTCGGCCACGGCCTCGGGAAGGTCGTGCAGGAACCGCTCGACGTCGTCGCGGACCGTCCCGCGGGGGAGGACGAGCCGGACGTTGCCGTGGGTGAGCGTCCCCATCGCGCCCAGGACGTGGCTCGGCTCGAGGGTGCCCGAGGTGCAGGCGGAACCCGACCCGACCGCGTAGCCGCGCCGGTCGAGCTCGGTCAGCAGGGCCTCGCCGTCGACGTACAGGCAGCTGAACGTCACGATGTGGGGCAGCCGGTCGTCGGCGTGGCCGACGACCTCGACGTCGGGAACGGTGCGCGCGACGCTCGAGCGGACGAGGTCGACAAGGGCTCGTCGATCGGGGTCGGCACGCTCCCTGTCGGCCAGCACGGCTTGCAGGGCAGCGGCTGCGGCGAGCGCCGCGGGCACGCTCACGCCCCCGGGGAACCACGGATCCTCGTCCTCGGGCCAGGCACGGACCGCCCGGACCCGCGAGCGGACGGCCAGCACGGCGACCCCGGCCGGCCCGCCCCAGTCGGCCGGGTCGGCAGCCAGCGCGTCCCACGTGTCCTGGACCGGGACGTGGCCCACGCTCGCCCCGGCGTCCACGACGAGCGGGACGCCGGCTGCGCGCGCGTGGCCGTAGGCCTCGCCGAGCGGTTGCAGCGTGCCGACCTCGCCGTTCGCGTGCTGCAGCGCGGCCAGGGCGACCCCGCGACGGGACACCGCCTCCTGCCACCTGTCCAGGTCGACCCTGCCCCACCGGTCCACCCCGACGGTGTCGACACCGTCGGGAAGCCCGGCTGTGCGCCGACCGGCCGGGGTCTCGTCGGCGACGAAGCGCGCGGCGGCGAGCACCGCCGAGCGCTCGACCGCGGACACCACCACGCGAGCGCCGATGCGCCGTCGGCCCCGTGAGATCGCCAGGACCGCAGCGTGCAGGCTCGCGGTGTGGTGGGCGGAGAGGTGCACCTCCTCGGTGCGACAACCCAGGGCACCCGCGAGCGACTCTCGTGCCCCGTCGAGGAGCAGGCGGGCTCGACGACCCTCGGCGTGCAGACGGCGGGGATCGGCCCACCCCTCGTCGGTCGCAGCGTCGAAGGCCTGGCGGGCACGGGGGTGCAGGGGGGCCCTCCCGCCCGCATCGAGGTAGGTGCGTGCGCTCACCGGTCCCACGCTAGTGCGCTGCCGTGCGCTGCCGTGCGCTGCCGTGCTGCGTGGGGATGTGCCACGCAGCACGGCGACGGGGTCGTGCTGCCGCCACGGGGGAGGTCGGTCGTGCGGGCGCCACTCCCGGGCTCGCCGTCCGGCCCTGCGACCTACGTTCAGCACGCTAGGCTGACGCTGTCGAGGACGAAAGTCCCGGGGAGCCTGCGCCAGTCGTCGTCCCGCCCCGGGCCGTGACGTGAGAGGCCCTCTTGGACGTGCAACACCCCCGCCGCCGCACCACGGTGCGGCTGACCGCCCTGGTGGGCTCGGTCGCGCTGCTGGCGAGCGGATGCTCCGCCGAGGCACAGCGCGGCTACCTGCCCGGATACGAGGACGGCCCGGTCACCAACATGACCGAGCGCATCACGAGCCTGTGGACCGGCTCGTGGATCGCGGCCCTGCTGGTCGGCCTGATCACCTGGGGGCTCATCCTCTGGTGCGTCGTGGTGTACCGGAAGCGCCGGGACGACGAGACGCTCCCTGTGCAGATCCGGTACCACGTGCCGCTCGAGATCATGTACGTGATCCTCCCGATCCTGATGATCGGCGTGCTGTTCTTCTACACCGAGCGCGACATGTCCGCGATCGAGGACATCTCCGCCGAGCCCGACCTCACCGTGCAGGTGATCGGCAAGCAGTGGAGCTGGGACTTCAACTACGTCGACGACGACGTCTACGAGACCGGTGTCCATGTCGACGACATCGGGGTCGAGGGCGTCTCCGAGACGCTGCCCACCCTGTACCTGCCGGTCGACGAGCGGGTCGAGATCCAGCTCGAGGCGCGCGACGTCATCCACTCCTTCTGGGTCCCCGCCTTCCTGTACAAGAAGGACATGATCCCCGGGCGCAGCAACGTCTTCCAGATCGTCCCGCTGCGTGAGGGGACCTATGCGGGCAAGTGCGCCGAGCTCTGCGGCGAGCACCACTCGGGCATGCTCTTCAACGTCACCGTCCTGCCCCGGGCCGAGTACGACGCGCAGATGGACCTGCTCCGCGAGCGTGGCCAGACCGGCCAGCTCGGCGTCGAGCTGAACCGGCTGCAGAGCCGCGGCGACGACCAGGCGATCCCCTCCGGAGAAGGTTGATGAGCACCCAGGCCGAGAAGATCCCGGGGCTCGCTCCCCGCCGCCAGACGTTGGGGCGGACGGTCATCAAGTGGGCGACGTCCACCGACCACAAGACCATCGGGTACATGTACCTGATCACCTCGTTCATCTTCTTCTGCATCGCAGGGCTGATGGCGCTGGTGATCCGGGCCGAGCTCTTCGAGCCGGGTATCCAGTTCGTGCAGAGCAAGGAGCAGTACAACCAGCTCTTCACGATGCACGGCACGATCATGCTGCTGCTGTTCGCCACCCCGCTCTTCGCAGGTTTCGCGAACGTGCTCATGCCGCTGCAGATCGGCGCGCCGGATGTCGCCTTCCCGCGGCTGAACATGCTCGCCTACTGGCTCTACCTCTTCGGTGGCCTCATCGCCTGCGGTGGCTTCTTCACCCCCCAGGGTGCGGCGTCGTTCGGCTGGTTCGCCTACGCACCCCTGTCGAGCACCACCTTCTCACCAGGTCTCGGGGGAGATCTCTGGGTCTTCGGTCTGGCGATGACAGGGTTCGGCACCATCCTCGGTGCGGTCAACTTCATCACGACGATCATCACCATGCGCGCCCCGGGCATGACGATGTTCAGGATGCCGATCTTCACCTGGAACACCCTGGTGACGAGCCTGCTCGTCCTGATGGCGTTCCCGCCGCTGGCCGCGGCGCTGTTCGCGCTGGGAGCCGATCGACGACTCGGCGCCCAGGTGTTCAACCCGGAGAACGGCGGAGCCATCCTCTGGCAGCACCTGTTCTGGTTCTTCGGGCACCCCGAGGTCTACATCATCGCCCTGCCGTTCTTCGGCATCGTCTCGGAGATCTTCCCGGTCTTCAGCCGCAAGCCGCTGTTCGGGTACAAGGGACTGGTCTACGCGACCATTGCGATCGCCGCTCTGTCGGTGACCGTGTGGGCCCACCACATGTACGTCACAGGGGCCGTGCTGCTCCCGTTCTTCGCCCTGACGACGATGCTCATCGCGGTCCCCACCGGTGTGAAGTTCTTCAACTGGATCGGGACGATGTGGCGCGGGAAGATCACCTACGAGACCCCGATGCTGTGGTCGATCGGGTTCCTGGTGACGTTCCTGTTCGGTGGGTTGACGGGAGTGATCCTGGCGTCGCCGCCGCTCGACTTCCATGTCTCGGACACCTATTTCGTGGTGGCCCACTTCCACTACGTCGTCTTCGGCACCGTGGTCTTCGCGATGTTCGCCGGCTTCTACTTCTGGTGGCCCAAGTTCACCGGGAAGATGCTCGACGAGCGACTGGGCAAGATCCACTTCTGGCTGCTGTTCTTCGGCTTCCACGGGACCTTCCTGATCCAGCACTGGCTGGGCGTGCAGGGGATGCCGCGGCGCTATGCCGACTACATGCCCGAGGACGACTTCACGTGGATGAACCAGGTCTCGACGGTCTCCTCCGTGGTGCTCGCCGCCTCGACGCTGCCATTCCTGTGGAACGTCTTCGTGACCTGGCGCAACGCACCCAAGGTCGCGGTCGACGACCCGTGGGGCTACGGGAACTCGCTCGAGTGGGCGACCAGCTGCCCGCCGCCGCGGCACAACTTCACGTCGTTGCCGCGCATCCGCTCGGAACGTCCCGCCTTCGACCTCCATCACCCCGAGGTCGCGGCGATGGACCACGTCGAGCCGGACGCCGGGATCCTGGACTGGGAGGGCGACCGACGCGGTCAGCCCGAGCTCGCCCGCGAGCGTCTGGCCACCGGTGACGCAGAGCCGGAGCAGTCCTCTGCGACGATCGTCGACGACCCGCCCGCACCGCCGCAGGACGGCGAGCCCGAGGGAGACCAGCGATGAAGTTCGAGACCCGGCTGTTCATCTACCCGCTGCCGTTCTTCGTCCTGGCGACCACGGTCTACGGCTTCTGGAGCCGATGGGAGCCGGTCGGCACCGCCGCGCTGCTGCTCACCACCGGGCTGATGGCGATGATCGGCTTCTACCTGGGGCTCGTGTCCCGTCGCATCGATCCTCGCCCCGAGGACGACCCGTACGCCGAGGTCGAGCAGGGCGCCGGCGAGCAGGGGGTCTTCAGCCCGTGGAGCTGGTGGCCACTGGTCTGCGGCTTCGCTGCTGCGCTGGTGTTCCTCGGTCTGGCCGTGGGCTGGTGGGTCGTCTACCTCGGCCTCGCAGTGGCTGTCGTCGGTCTCGTCGGCTGGGTCTTCGAGTTCTCCCGCGGGCAGCACGCGCACTGAGCGGAGCAGCAGTACGGCCCGCCCCGCCGGGCGCGTGCGCCGAAAGGCCTCGTCGATGAGCCCGGGCGAGCGCCCGTGCGGACCTCAGGCGGACGCAGGAACGCCGGTGCCCCCCCAGGAGGGCACCGGCGTTCCTGCGTCCGCAGAGGGTGCGTCAGGCACCCGAGAGGGCTGTCACAGCGGGACGATGAGCCCGGCTGTCTGTGTCCGTGCCCGGGCGAAGCGCTCGGCCGCGTCGGCCCAGTTCACGATGTTCCACCAGGCCTTGATGTAGTCGGCCTTGACGTTGACGTAGTCGAGGTAGAAGGCGTGCTCCCACATGTCGAGCAGCACGATCGGCACCAGGCCGAGAGGGATGTTCCCCTGCTGGTCGTAGAGCTGGACGATCACGAGCTTCTCGCCCAGCGAGTCCCAGGCCAGGATGGACCAGCCCGAGCCCTGGATGCCGGCGGCGTTGGCCGCGAAGTGCTTCTGGAAGCCGTCGAACGATCCGAAGAACTCGTCGATGGCCGCGCCGAGGTCGCCCGTGGGACGGTCTCCACCGTCGGGGGAGAGGTTCGCCCAGAAGGCGGTGTGGTTGATGTGCCCGCCGAGGTTGAACGCCAGGTTCTTCTCGAAGAGGTTCACCGCGTCGAACGTGCCCGTCTCGCGAGCCTCGGCCAGCTTCTCCAGTGCCGTGTTCGCGCCTGCGACGTACGCGGCGTGGTGCTTGTCGTGGTGCAGCTCCATGATGCGGCCGCTGATGTGCGGCTCGAGAGCGGTGTAGTCGTAGGGAAGGTCGGGCAGGGTGTAGTCAGCCATTCAGGACTCCTCCAGTCTGGTCGCAGCGGGCTGCGACGGTGTTCCTGCGTACCGAGGGGAGTCGGGTGCACGCACCCGGCCCTCTCCGGCCTTGTCCACTCTGTCGGTTCGTCAGTGATCCTGCGCGTCGGCCGAGCGGCCGGGACGGCTGCCCGAAGCGCCACCGGCCGGTTCGGCGACCTGCTGACCGACCTGACGCTCCGGCCCAGAGGAGATCTCCGGGGTCTGGTGACCCTCGGTGGTGGACCCGATCGCGTCGTGGTCACCGTGGGAGTGCGCGGCGGCGAGCTCCATCGGGGTGACCGGCTCGACGCGGTCCTCGAAGAAGAAGCGCGAGACCCGGGCGCGCACGGCGTCCCTGCGGTAGCCCTTGCGGCGCACGCCCCGCTCGTCCTCGGCGGGGAGGAGCTCGAGCGGGCGCTGGGGCACGTGCTGGACCCGCAGCCACCGCTCGTACTCGTCGAGGGGCTTGTGCACCTCGATGTACTCGCCGTGGGAGAACCGCACGATGCGACCGGTCTCGTGCCCGTGCAGGACGAGTTCGCGGTCCTTGCGCTGCAGCCCGAGGCAGATGCGCTTGGTGATCCAGAAGGCGAGGATCGGTGCGACGAAGATCATCACCCGGAGGAACCGTGAGATGTCGTTGAGCGACAGCGCGAAGTGGGTGGCGATGATGTCGTTCGAGCCCGCGAGGATCAGCACGAAGAACGCGGTGAGGATCGCCACGCCCACGGCGGTCCGGGTCGGCACGTTGCGAGGCCGGTCCAGGAGGTGGTGCTCGCGCTTGTCACCCGTGGCGAACGCCTCGATGAAAGGGTAGAGCGCGAGGGCTGTGAACAGGATCCCGGGGATGATCATCGCGGGGATGATCACGTTGAGCGAGAGGGTGTAGCCCGCGATCACGGGTTCCATCCCGGCCCCGGGCATGAGTCTGAGCGCCCCTTCGAGGAAGAGCATGTACCAGTCGGGTTGAGCTCCTGCGGTGACCGGTGACGGGTCGTAGGGCCCGTAGTTCCAGACCGGGTTGATCGACAGGGTCCCGCCCATCAGGGCCAGCACGCCGAAGACGATGAAGAAGAAGCCGCCCGCCTTGGCGACGTAGACGGGGAACAGCGGGAAACCGACGACGTTGTGCTCGGTGCGGCCCGGCCCGGGGAAGTGCGTGTGCTTGTGCAGCACGACCATGAACAGGTGCAGGCCCACCAGGGCGAGGATCAGCGCCGGGATCACCAGGATGTGCAGGGTGAACAGCCGCGGGATGATGTGCTCGCCCGGGAACTCCCCGCCGAAGATCATGAAGGACATGTAGCTGCCGAGGACCGGGATCGCACGGACCACACCGTCGGTGATCCGCAGCCCGTTGCCGGACAGGACGTCGTCGGGCAACGAGTAGCCGGTGAAGCCGGCCGCGAGCCCCAGGATCATCAGGACGAATCCCACGACCCAGTTCAGCTCGCGCGGCTTGCGGAAGGCGCCGGTGAAGAACACCCGCATCATGTGGGTGACGATGGCGGCCATGAAGACCAGCGCGGCCCAGTGGTGGATCTGCCGCATGAGCAGCCCACCCGTCACGTCGAAGCTCAGGTGGAGGGTCGAGGCGAACGCCTCGGACATCTCCAGGCCGTTCATCGAGGCGGGGGCTCCCTGATAGGTGATCAGGCCCATGCTCGGGACGAAGAACATCGTCAGGAAGACGCCCGAGATGATCAGCACGACGAAGGAGTACAGGGCGATCTCGCCCAGCATGAAGGACCAGTGGTCGGGGAAGATCTTCCGCGCGAAGCTCTTGACGGCGAGGCCGACGCCGGTGCGCTGGTCGAGATAGTCCGCGGTACCGCCTGCTGCTCTCTGCGCTGTGCTCACTTGAGACGCTCCCAGTAGCTCGGGCCGACCGGTTCGTGGAAGTCGCTCTGCGCGACGAGGTACCCCGCGTCGTCCACGGTGATCGGCAGCTGCGGCAGGGCGCGGCTGGCCGGCCCGAAGACAACCTTGGCGCCGTCCGCCATGTCGAAGGTCGACTGGTGGCAGGGGCACAGGAGGTGGTGCGTCTGCTGCTCGTAGAGGGCCACCGGGCAGCCGACGTGGGTGCAGACCTTGGAGTAGGCGACGATCCCCTCGTGGGACCAGTCACGGCGCTCGTCGGACTCGACGAGATCCTGGGGGTCGAGGCGTACCAGCAGGACGATGGCCTTGGCCTTCTCCTCGATCCAGTGGTCGGACTCGCGCAGGTCCTCGGGGATGACGTGGTAGACCGACCCGATCGTCACGTCCGCCGCCCGGATCGGCGTGCCGGAGGGGTCACGCGCCAGGCGCGTGCCGGACCGCCACATCGTGTGACGGAACTTCGAGACGTCCCAGTCGCCGCCGAGCTGGCCGATCAGGGGAACGGCGATGCTCAGCGGGGCCAGTGCGACGGCGGAGACCACCGCGCCCTTGAGCAGGCCCCGCCGGCCGATCCCGGAGTCCTGCGCGCCGTCGGACAGGGCCTGGAGGGCTCCTGCCCGGACCTCGGCGTCGCTGCGCTGGGGGTGGCGGGCCTCAGCCTGCTCGTGGTCGGACATGAGCGTCTTGGCCCAGTGGACCGCCGCGGCACCGATGCCGAACATGCCCAGGAACAGCCCGATGCCCAAGAGCATGTTGGCCGTGCGCATGCTCTCGATCGACGGGTCGTGCGGGTAGACGAAGTAGGTGACGATGACGCCGATGGTGCCCAGGATCGAGACCCCGAAGAGTGCGACGACCTGTCGCTCGGCGCGCTTGTCGGCGGCCGGCTCGGAGTCTGCTCGGCGGGGCTGGTGAGGCGGCAGACCCGGGTTCTCGAAGCGCTCGGGGACGTCACCTCGTGCGGAGACGGCGCCGGTCGCCGCAGGGACGGTGAGGTCCGACGAGGGGCGGTCGTTGCTCATGAGGACTTCGCTCCGATCCAGACGGCACAGGCGATGAGCAGACCGATCCCGACGACCCAGGCCCACAGGCCCTCGGCGACGGGTCCGATCGAGCCCAGCTCGGCGCCGCCGGCTGCCCCGCGCTCCTGCTCGGCGAGGAAGGCGATGATGTCGCGCTTCTCCTCGGGGTTGAGGTTGGCGTCGTTGAAGACCGGCATCGACTGCGGGCCCGTGGTCATCGCCTCGTAGATGTGACGCGGCTCGACGCCCTCGAGGGTCGGGGCGTACTTGCCCTCGGTCAGAGCACCGCCCTTGCCTGCCGCGCCGTGGCACATCGCGCAGTTCGTGCGGAACAGGACCATGCCGTTGGCCGCGTCCCCGAGCTCCGGGTCCACCTGCTCGGCGGTCGGGATCGCAGGACCGGGGGCGAGGGAGGCGACGTAGGCGGCGAGCTGACGGACCTGCTCGTCGTCGAACTGCGGGGGCTTGGCCGGGGCCTGCGGGCTGTTCATCTGCATCGGCATGCGGCCGGTGGCTACCTGGAAGTCGACCGAGGCGGCGCCGACACCGATGAGCGAGGGCGCCTCCGCCCGTCCTGCTGCGTCCGGCCCGTGGCAGGTCGCGCAGTTCGCCTGGAACAGCCGGGAGCCGATCTCGACGTCGCTGGCGCTCGGGGTCTGCGCGCTGCTCGCGCTCGGGGCGAAGGCGGCGTAGAGCCCGCCCGTCACGAGCAGCGCCAGCGCGAGCAGGACGACCGGGGCGAACCGGTGGTTCCGGCGGGCGGCGATTGCCTTCACGAAGAGGTCCTCATCTCGATGGTGCTGACGTCCGCTGCGGTGCGGGAGGGTCGGTCTGCCGGCTGCTGCGGCGACTGCGGGTCCGGGGCTCTCACGGGGTGTCCCGGGTGCTCACCGGATGAGGTAGATCGCGCCGAAGAGGGCGATCCACACGACGTCGACGAAGTGCCAGTAGTACGAGACGACGATCGCCGTCGTGGCCTCGTGGTGGCCGAAGCGCTTGGCCGAGAAGGAGCGGCCGAGCAGGAAGAGGAAGGCGAGGAGCCCGCCGACCACGTGCAGGCCGTGGAAGCCGGTGGTCAGGTAGAAGACCGACCCGTAGGGGCTCGAGGAGATCGTCAGGCCGTGCTCGACGAGCTCGGCGTACTCGAACACCTGGCCGCCGATGAAGATCGAGCCCATGACGAACGTCGTGGTCATCCACTCGTTCATGCCCCAGCGGTTCACCTGCCACAGCGAGCCGGTCCGTACCGGCTGGAACCGCTCGGCGGCCCACACCCCCATCTGGCAGGTCACCGAGCTCAGCACCAGGATCGTGGTGTTGACCACCGCGAACGTGAGGTTGAGCTTGGCGGTCTCCTCGGGCCAGATCTCGGGCACCGTCGCCCGGATCGTGAAGTACATGGCGAAGAGCCCGGCGAAGAACATGAGCTCGCTCGCGAGCCACACGATCGTGCCGACCGACACCGGGTTGGGGCGGTTGACGCTCAGGTGTGGTTGCGTTCTGGGGGCAGCCGTTGCGGTTGACACCTTGTCATTATGGCTGAATCTCCGGCGGAATGGGTCCAAGGGCCTAGGTCGAGTCTGTGACATGGGCCGCATCGGCGGGCGGATCGGTCCGCACGGGTCGTCCGTGCCAAGATGCGTGGTGGCGTACGTGGCCTGGTGCGATGGTCTCCAGGCGTCCCGAAGACTGAGCGAGGCGACGATGAGCACGACCGAAGCGCACGACGAGTGGGCCGTCGAGGACGAGGACCGCGCCACCGCGCTGCGGGTCCTGCTCTACAGCAGCCACCTGCGCACCCGCGAGGCCGTGATGCTCGCGGTGGGTCGTCGGGTCGGCAAGGACCTCCCGCCGGTGGAGTGGGTCGAGGCTGCGACCGCCGATGCCGTCGTGACGATGGTCGACGCAGGGGGCTTCGACCTCCTGGTGCTGGACGGGGAGGCCGGCAAGGCCGGTGGCATGGGGGTGTGCCGGCAGCTCAAGGACGAGATCTTCGACTGCCCACCGGTGCTCGTGCTGATCGGGCGTCCGCAGGACGCGTGGCTGGCCTCGTGGTCCCAGGCGGACGCCGTGGTGTCTCACCCCCTCGACCCGGTGGTGCTCCACGAGGCCGTGCTCGGGCTGCTGCGGACCGCTGCCGCCCGCGGATGAGCGGTCAGTCCTGGCCCGCGCTGCTGACCCGCCTGATCGGCGGGGAGGACCTCGACCTGGAGGCGACCCGCTGGGCCATGGGGCAGGTCATGCGGGGCGAGGCGAGCCCCGTGCAGCTCGCCGGCTTCCTGGTCGCGCTGCGGGCCAAGGGTGAGACGGTCACCGAGCTCTCAGGGCTGGTCGAGGAGATGCTCGCGCACGCGCACCGGATCGCGGTACCCGGTCGTTGTGTGGACATCGTGGGAACGGGCGGCGACCGCGCCCACACGGTCAACATCTCCACGATGGCCTCGCTCGTGGTGGCAGGTTCGGGGCTGCGCGTGGTCAAGCACGGCAACCGCGCGGCGTCGTCGTCGACCGGCACGGCGGACGTGCTCGAGGCGCTGGGCCTGCGACTCGACCACGGTCCCGATCGGGTCGCGGAGCTGGCTCAGGAGGTGGGCATCACCTTCTGCTTCGCCCAGGTCTTCCATCCGGCGATGCGTCACGCCGGTGCCGTCCGGCGCGATCTCGGTGTCGCCACCGCCTTCAACTTCCTGGGCCCGCTGACCAACCCGGCGCAGCCGGCCGCAGCAGCGATCGGCGTGGCGGACCTGCGGATGGCCCCGCTCATGGCCGGCGTGCTCGCGGCGCGGGGGGTGAGCGCCCTCGTCTTCCGCGGGGAGGACGGGCTCGACGAGCTTGCCGCCACGAGCAGGTCGCGGGTGTGGTGGGTGCACGACGGCGTGGTCTCCGAGCACCTGCTCGACGCCGTGACCGACCTCGGGCTCGCGCCGATCGCGGTCGAACAGCTCCGCGGCGGGGACGCGGCGACCAACGCCCAGGTGGTGCGCGACCTCCTCGCCGGGACCCCGGGGCCGGTTCGCGAGACGGTGCTGCTCAACGCAGCGGCCGCCCTCGTGGCGGACGGGACCCTGGACGGCGTGGGTACCGGTGACCTGGTCGCGCGGATGAGCGCAGGCCTGGAGATCGCAGCAGGCGCTGTGGACTCCGGGGCCGCCGCCGACGTGCTGGACCGCTGGATCGGCGCCTCGCGCAGCTGACGGCCTGCACGGCCCGTACAGCACCGGCCGGGGGAGTCAGCCTTCCAGGCCCAGGGCGAACGCCTGGTCGAGGTCACCCGAGGAGTAGGCGCGGAAGGCGATGTAGGTCCGGGTGCGCAGCACCCCGTCAACCTTGCTCACCTGGTCGGCGATGACATCGGCCAGGCGGTCGTGCTCGCGGACGCGCACCATGGCCACGAGGTCGACCTCGCCGGTGACGCTGTAGACCTCGCTCACGCCGGGGATCTCCGCGACCTGTGCGGCGATCTCAGGGATGCGTGCGGCGTCGGTGTCGATCAGGACGATCGCGGTGATCATGAGGATCCTCTCGGTGCTGTCGGGTCGGTCACCATCATGCCGCGCTGCCTTCGGCAGCCCGCCGCGGTGGGCGCGGATCGGTCGTTGACCTCTGGGCGGCCATCGCGGCTGCGACCGCGGACTGCGTCCGATCACCTCCACGAAACGCCTCTGCGCCGCGGACCGGGCAGGCCCACCCCGGCCCGACCTCGATCAGCCGTACCCCGGGCTCCTCGAGCCAGGTCAGGACGAGGTCGGTCTCCTCGGGGTGGGCAGCGGAGGACGGCAGGCAGGGCGCGGCGACGTGCTCGGCGGTCGCCTGCAGGGACTCCACCACGGGGCGCGGGTCGAGCCCGGGCGCGGTGGTCGCGGTCGCAGCGAGCCTGCCGTGCCGCACGACGACGATCTCCCAGCCACCCGATGCCGCACGACGGGCCGCGACGAGCTCCGGCTGGGCGGCGATCCTGCCCGAGCGCTGGGCCCGGCCCGCCGAGCGCAGGAAGGCCGTGAGCCGGTCACGCCACGCGGCGGCCTCCTCGAACCTCTCCTGGGCGGTCAGCGCGGCGATGCGGCCGGCGACCTCGTCCACGACGGGTCCAGGGTCTCGGGTCATCACGTCCCGGACGGCTGCGGTCACCTCGGCGTAGGAGTCGCGCGACTGCCCACTCACCACGCAGGGCGCCCCGCAGCGGCCGATCCCCGCGAGCGCGCACGCGCCGGAACCCGGGGCAGGGACCAGAGGCAGCCGTCGGTTGCACTGCCGTACCCGGAACGTCGCCTCGAGGGCCTCGACGGCCTGCTGGGCCGCGAGCCTGCTCGGGAAAGGACCGAGGTGGGCGTCCGCCTCGTGCGAGCCCCGCCCGCCGTCGGGCCGAACCTCGCGGACCACCGACAGCCGTGGATAGGGCTCGTGGGTGAGCCTGACCCAGGGCATCCGCTCGGGGAAGCGTGAGCGCCGGTTGTAGCGGGGGGCGTGCTCGGCGATCAGTCGCAGCTCTCGGACCCGCGCCTCGAGGACCGTGCCGCACACGATGGGCACGACCTCCTCGGCGAGGCCGACCATCTCGTCCATGCGGCGTCGGTGCTCAGCAGCGGTGAAGTAGCTGCGCACCCTCGTGCGGATCGACGTCGAGGTCCCGACGTAGAGCACCTCGCCGCGCGCGTCGCGGAACTGGTAGACGCCGGGCGCGTCGGGGAGCCCGTCGGCCAGGTGGCGCTTGCGTCGTCTGGCCGGGGGTACGGCGTCGGTCGCGGTGGCGAGGTCCTCGAGGTGGGTGATCCCGAGCGGACCCAGACGGCCCAGCAGGGCGTGCAGGACGTCCACCGTCGCGCGCGCGTCCGAGAGCGCCCGGTGGTCGGGCGTGACCGTGGCGCGGAAGAACGCGGCGAGGGTGCCGAGCTTGTGGTTGGGCACCTCGTCGCGCGTGACCGCACGGCGGGCCAGGGCGACGGTGTCGAGCACCTGGAACGGGGGCCAGTCGTACCCCTGGGCCGCGGCGGCAGCCTTGAGGAAGCCCACGTCGAACGATGCGTTGTGCGCCACGAGCACCGAGCCGCGGGCGAACTCGAGAAAGGCGGGCAGGACGACCTCGATCCCGGGGGCGTCACGGACCATCGAGGTGGTGATGCCGGTCAGGGTCGCGATGAACGCGGGGACGGGGCACCCCGGGTCGACGAGGCTCTGCAGCTCCCCGAGCACCTCGCCGCCGCGGACCTTCACCGCGCCGATCTCGGTGATGGCCGAGGTCGCGGGTGACCCGCCCGTGGTCTCCAGGTCGACCACGACGAAGATCACCTCCGAGAGCGGTGTGCCGATCTCGTCGAGGGTGAGCTGGATGCCGCGCTCCACGGGTCCGGTGATCACGCCTGCGTGGTCGGCGCTCCCGTCCGCGGCGGGTCGGGCGCCGTGCGTGCTGGCGGTGGGGCGAGGCATGGCGGCGACGGTAGCCCGGACCGCCGACACGAACCGGGAGGCGCGAGGGTCGGGGGCGGCGCCGCTGCGTACCGAGCGAGCCCGACGCCGCGACCGTGCCGGCGGGCGTGTCGGTGCCCCCGCCTAGCGTGACCGTCATGATGATCGACTGTGGTACCTGCACCGTGCGGGGTGACGCCTGCACCGACTGCGTCGTGACGTTCCTGACCATCGAGGTCCGCGACCGCTCGGCTCCCGGCAGCCCCGTGGCACCGAGCGCCGCGGTCGACCTCGACGCCGCCGAGCAGGGGGCGATCGACGTGCTGGCCCGGTCGGGCCTGGTCCCACCCCTGCGGCTGGTGCGCGCCGTCTGACGTGCCGGAAGGCACTGCGACGCGCACCGGGCGCAGCGAGGGTCAGGCGTTGGCGCCCTGCGGGGCAGTCCCTGCGTAGAGGGCCTCGATCTCGGTGTCGAAGTCGTTCAGCACCTTCGAGCGCTTCACCTTCATCGACGGGGTGAGGTAGTCGTTCTCGATCGCGAAGTCGATGTCGAGCACCGAGAACTTGCGGATGGACTCCGCCCGGGAGACCGCTTTGTTCGTGCGCTCGACAGCGCGGTCGATCGCGGCCCGCACCTCGGGATGCTTGGCAGCGGTCGCGACGTCCATCTCAGGCAGGCCGTGGGTCGAGAGCCATCCGGGCAGCGCCTCGGCATCGAGGGTGATGAGCGCGCCGATGAACGGCTTCTGGTCACCGACGACGACGACCTGGCTGACCACTGGGTGGCCTCGCAGACGGTCCTCGAGCACGGCCGGGGCGACGTTCTTGCCCCCCGCCGTCACGATGATCTCCTTCTTGCGGCCGGTGATCCGCAGGAAGCCGTCCTCGTCGAGCGACCCCAGGTCGCCGGTGCGGAACCAGCCGTCCTCGAAGGACTCCGCGGTCGCCTCCGGGTTGTTGTGGTAACCCCGGAAGACGTGCGGGCCCTGGACCAGGATCTCGCCGTCGGCAGCAACCTTGGCAGCGGTGCCGGGCAGGGGCGGACCGACCGTGCCGATCTTGGTCGCGTCGGGTCGGCTCACGGACGTGGGTGCCGTGGTCTCGGTGAGCCCGTAGCCCTCGAGGACGTTGAGGCCGACGCCCCGGTAGAAGTGGCCGAGCCGCTCGCCGAGCGGTGCCCCACCGGAGATCGCCCACTCGGCGTGCCCGCCGAGCGCCTTGCGGATCTTGGACAGGACCAGGACGTCGGCGACCTTGTGCTGGAGCTTGAGCCAGGGGCTCGGGCCACGGGGCGTGTCCAGCGCCCGCGAGTAGACGATCGCCGTCTTCGCCGCGCGCTGGAAGATCCCACGCTTGCCGCCCGCGGCGGCCTTCTGCTCCGAGGAGTTGTAGACCTTCTCGAAGACCCGCGGCACCGAGAGGATGAACGTGGGCTGGAAGGTGCCCAGGTCGGCCACCAGGTTCTTGGTGTCGGGGGTGTGCCCCAGAACGGCACCGGCCGGCACGATGAGCACCTCGATGAAGCGTGCGAAGACGTGCGCCAGCGGCATGAAGAGCAGGGTGCGTGAGCCGGGTGGGCACACGACCCCGAGCCCCGCGACGGCCTCGCGGGAGAGCACCACGAAGTTGCCGTGCGTGAGCTCGGCCCCCTTGGGGCGGCCCGTGGTTCCCGAGGTGTAGATGATCGTCGCGACGTCCTGGAGCGTGGCCAGGCCGCGTCGCCGGACGATCTCGGCGTCATCGACCCCCGCGCCGGCGGTCACCAGCGCGTCGATCGCACCGTCGTCGAGCCGCAGGACCGTCTCGAGCCGGGGGGCGGCTGCCCTGACCTCCGCGACGGTGGCCTCGATCTCGGCCGTCTCGACCACCAGGAGGCGGACGTCGGCGTCGGTCAGGATCCACTCGACCTGCTCGGCCGACGACGTCTCGTACAGCGGGACGGGGATGGCCCCGGCCGCCCAGGCCGCGAAGTCGAGCAGCGTCCACTCGTAGCGGGTCCGGCTCATGATGCCGACGTGGTCCCCGGGTTCGATGCCCAGGGCGACCAGACCCTTGGCCACGGCCACGACCTCGGCGTCGAAAGCTCGGGCACTGATCGGGATCCAGGGTCCGTCAGGTGTCGTCTTGTGCTCGATGATCGAGCCGTCGGGATCAGCCGCGACACGCTGCGCGAGCAACGCGTTGAGGTTGTCCGACGGGTCGACGTCGACGAGGGAGGGGGATCGGAACTCGTCCATGCTGGCTCCATTGGCAGACGGATGTTTCCCCCGACCCTACCTACTCCGACCGTCCCGGTCGTGCACGCCCGGAGATCTGTAGCCTGCACGGGGACGTCCGTGGCCCGGAACCACGGCTCCCACCCGGGACCTCACCGAGGCCCGGGCACCACCAGCCTCGGTCAGCAAGGACGGACATGCACACGATCGGTGTCGACATCGGCGGGACGAAGATCGCTGCGGGGGTGGTCGACGAGAACGGTGTGATCCTCGCCAAGACGCGTACCCACACGGTCGCGGTGGACTCGGGATCGGTGGATCGCGCAGTCGTGGCGGTGTGCCGGGAGCTCGCGTCGGAGTACCAGGTGGGTGCGATCGGCCTGGCCGCACCGGGTTTCGTGAGCTCGGACCAGGCGACGGTCCTGTTCACCCCGAACCTGCCGTGGCGCGACCACCGACTGCGTGACCGGGTGGCCACCGAGTTCCCCGGCGTGCGGATCGTGGTGGAGAACGACGCGAACGCAGCCGGCTGGGCCGAGTTCCGGTTCGGTGCCGGACGGGACGTGCACGACATGCTCCTGCTGACCGTCGGGACCGGGCTGGGAGGCGCGCTGGTGGTCGGCGGTCGCCTGGTCCGGGGTGCCTGGGGTGTGGCGGCCGAGGTCGGGCACCTGCGGGTCGTGCCCGGGGGCCACCTGTGCGGTTGCGGGCTTCGCGGCTGCTGGGAGCAGTACACCTCGGGATCGGCCCTGGTCCGCGACGCCCGGCTCGCGGCGCAGGACGACCCGGCCGGCGCGGCCCGGCTGCTCGAGCTGGGTGGCGGTTCGGTCGCGGGGATCGGCGGTCCCCACGTGACGCAGGCCGCCCAGGAGGGGGACCCGCTCGCGATCGCCCTGCTGGCCGAGCTCGGCCGGTGGATCGGTGAGGGCTGCGCCTCGGTCGCCGCGCTCCTCGACCCCGCGCTCATCGTGATCGGTGGGGGGGTGGGCGCGGCGGGGCCGCTGCTGCTGGAGCCGGCCCGCACCGCCTTCGGTGCGCAGCTGTCCGGGCAGGGTCACCGTCCCGTGGCCGACTTCGCGCTGGCCTCGATGGGTAACGACGCCGGCATCGTCGGTGCCGCCGACCTCGCCCGCCTCTGATCCTCGCGCAGCCGGTCAGACTGGCCGCAGCCGGTCCGGCTAGACGACGGCGCCCGGCCCCTCGTCGTCGTCGCGGCGGTGCGGCATGCGCCACACGAGGAGCCCGCAGGCCAGCAGGAAGGCTCCTCCTGCGAGCTGCAGGAGGAGGTCGGGTGCGTCCTGCCAGAAGACCACGACGAGCAGCAGGAGCAGCGGCACCGCCACCACGACCGACCAGGCCAGGGTGAGCAGCGGCTCGCCCCCCAGGACGGGGCCCGGCTCGGGAGGGGTGAAGTGGGTCTCGGCCTCCTCGACGTCCTCGTCGGGGGACCACCCGCGAGGCGCCGTGGGACGGGCGGCCACCTCGGGGGTGGTCTCGGTCTGGTCGGCTGGGGACCGCCGGTCGCTCGGCCTCTCGCGACCGGTCGGCTGCGGCTCGTCGGCGGGACCCTCGGGCACGGACCCTGGATCATCGCCCGTGTCCAGATCGCCCAGCCGTTCGACGATCGCGGCCCATCGCGCGTCGAAGGTGTCATCCTCGGGACGATCAGGTGAGACGATCTCGTCCTCGGTGGGGGAGCGGTCCGGCTCTGCGGCGGGTTCGACCTGGTCCGAGGAGTCCTCGGACCGACCGTCGGGTCCGTCGTCGTGATCGGGCGCATCTGCGCCGTGCGGACGTGGCGACATGATGAGCACTCTAGAGTCGAAGGGACGCTGCGCGCGGATCGCGTGGGCGCCGCAGCGGAGGTGACGGGTTGTTCTACTGGCTGATGAAGCGGGTCCTGGCGGGCCCGCTGCTGCGCGGGATGTTCCGTCCGTGGGTCCGGGGGATGGAGAACATCCCGACCGAGGGTGCTGCGATCCTGGCGAGCAACCACCTCGCGGTGATCGACTCGTTCGTGCTGCCGCTCATCCTGTCGCGCAAGATCAGGTTCATCGGCAAGGCCGAGTACTTCACCGGCACCGGGATCAAGGGGCGGCTCACCTCGGGCTTCATGCGCGGGGTGGGCACCATCCCGGTCGACCGCGGGGGCGGCAAGGCGAGCGAGGGTGCGTTGCGTACCGGGCTGGCCGTCCTGGAGGCAGGTGACCTCTTCGGCATCTACCCCGAGGGGACGCGCAGCCCCGACGGGCGTCTCTACCGTGGCAAGACGGGTGTCGCGCGACTGGCCCTCGAGTCGGGGGCCCCGGTCATCCCCGTCGCCATGATCGGTACCGACGTCGCACAGCCGATCGGCACGGTGATGCCCAAGCCCATGCGCATCGGGATCGTGGTGGGCGCCCCGTTGGACTTCAGCCGCTACAAGGGCATGGAGAACGACCGGTTCATCCTGCGGTCGGTCACCGACGAGATCATGTACGCGCTGATGAGCCTGTCCGGTCAGGAGTATGTGGACATCTACGCGGCGACCGCCAAGGCCCGCATCGCCGCAGGTCACACACCGGACGAGGTCGCCCCGGTCGACGTGGGACCGACGGCTCCGGGTGGCCGGCCGGTGCCCTCGGTCCAGGTGCCGGTCCCTGCCGAGGACGAGGGCGAGACGCCAGTAGGATGAGCGCGCCCGCAGGCGCGGGCCAACATCCTGTGTCTACGGAAGGTGCACTCCCATGTCCGTTCGTCGTGTCGCCCTGCTGACCGCCGGTGGTTTCGCCCCGTGCCTGTCGTCTGCGGTCGGTGGACTGATCGAGCGGTACACGGAGATCGCCCCGGAGATCGAGATCATCGCCTACCAGCACGGCTACCACGGCCTGCTGACCGGCAACAAGATCGTCGTCGACGGCGAGACCCGGGCCAAGGCCGGCATCCTGCACCGCTTCGGCGGCAGCCCGATCGGCAACTCGCGGGTCAAGCTCACCAACGCGGCCGACTGCGCACGGCGTGGCCTGGTCCAGGAGGGCCAGAACCCGCTGCACGTGGCGGCCGAGCAGCTCAAGGCCGACGGCGTGGACGTCCTGCACACGATCGGCGGGGACGACACCAACACCACGGCGGCCGACCTGGCCGCCTTCCTGCACGAGAACGGCTACGAGCTCACCGTCGTGGGACTGCCCAAGACGATCGACAACGACGTCGTGCCGATCAAGCAGTCGCTCGGTGCCTGGACCGCGGCCGAGGAGGCCGCAGGCTTCGCCCGCAACGTCATCGGTGAGCACCGGTCGGGCAACCGCATGCTCATCGTCCACGAGGTCATGGGTCGGCACTGCGGCTGGCTGACGGCTGCGGCCGCGGCCGAGTACCGGCGGTGGCTCGACACCCAGGAGTGGGTGCCGAGCATCGGCCTGTCCCGTGAGCGCTGGGACATCCACGCCGTGTTCGTGCCCGAGCTCGCCCTGGACATCCAGGCCGAGGCCGACCGCCTGCGGAGGGTCATGGACGAGATCGGCAACGTCAACATCTTCCTGTCCGAGGGTGCCGGCATGCACGAGATCGTCGCGCAGCTCGAGAGCGCGGGCGAGACCGTGGAGCGCGACCCGTTCGGGCACGTCAAGCTCGACACGATCAACCCGGGTCAGTGGTTCGCGAAGCAGTTCGCCGAGCTTCTCGGCGCCGAGAAGACCATGGTCCAGAAGAGCGGCTACTACTCGCGCGCCGCCGCGGCGAACGCCGAGGACCTCCGCCTGATCAAGTCCATGACGGACCTCGCGGTCGAGTGCGCCCTGCGTGGCGAGGCCGGCGTGATCGGACACGACGAGGAGGACGGCGACCGTCTCAAGGCCATCGCGTTCCCGAGGATCGCCGGTGGCAAGGCCTTCGACGTGTCCCAGCCGTGGTTCACCTCGCTGCTCGACGGTATCGGGCAGCACGCCGTCCCGGTGAGCACCTCATGAGCGTCGCGCCCGGGCCGGGCGTCGTGGACGGGCTCGACGCCTGGCGTTCGCTGCCGGCCCGGCAGCAGCCGCTGTGGCCCGATCCGGTTGCCGTCGAGCAGGTCCGCAGCGAGCTCTCCACCTTGCCACCCCTGGTCTTCGCGGGCGAGGCCGACGTGCTGACGGCCCGGTTGGCCGCGGCCGGCAGGGGTGAGGCCTTCCTGCTCCAGGGCGGCGACTGCGCCGAGACGTTCGTCGACGCGACTGCCGACAACATCCGCAACAAGATCAAGACGATCCTGCAGATGGCCGTCGTGCTCACCTACGGTGCGAGCCTGCCCGTGATCAAGATGGGCCGCATGGCCGGGCAGTACGCCAAGCCCCGCAGCTCGGACGACGAGACGCGGGACGGCGTCACGCTCCCTGCCTACCGCGGGGACGCGGTCAACGGACACCCCTTCACCCCGGAGGCCCGGATCCCGGACCCCCGGCGTCTGCTGGATGCGTACCACCGCTCCACGGGGACCCTCAACCTCATCCGGGCCTTCACCACCGGTGGCTTCGCGGACCTGCGGCGGGTGCACGAGTGGAACCGTGGCTTCCTGGCGAACAAGGCCTACTCCCGGTACGAGGAGACGGCCGGCCAGATCGACCGCGCGATCCGCTTCATGGCCGCGTGCGGTGCCGACTTCGACGCCCTGCGCACCGTGGAGTTCTTCTCGAGCCACGAGGCGCTGCTCCTGGACTACGAGCGCGCGCTGACCCGGATCGACTCCCGCACGGGCAACCCGTACGACTGCTCGGCACACTTCCTGTGGATCGGTGAGCGGACCCGCCAGCTCGACGGTGCGCACGTCGACTTCCTGTCGCGGGTGCGCAACCCCATCGGGGTCAAGCTCGGTCCGTCCACGACCGCCGACGACGCGCTGGCGCTCATGGATCGCCTCAACCCGTCCGACGTACCGGGCCGCCTGACCTTCATCACCCGGATGGGTGCCGGTCGCATCCGTGACGCGCTCCCTGGTCTGGTGGATAAGGTCGCCGCCTCGGGCCGACCCGTGACCTGGGTGTGCGACCCCATGCACGGGAACACGATCTCCTCGGCCAGCGGGTACAAGACCCGCAGGCTCGGCGACGTGCTCGACGAGGTCCGTGGCTTCTTCGAGGTGCACCGGGCGATCGGGTCGGTGCCCGGCGGCATCCACGTCGAGCTGACCGGGGACGACGTCACCGAGGTGCTCGGCGGGAGCGAGGAGATCGACGACGCCGGCCTCGCGCGGCGTTACGAGACGCTCGTCGACCCGCGGCTCAACCACCAGCAGTCGCTGGAGATGGCCTTCCAGGTGGCGGAGATGATCCGGGGGAGCTGATCCTCCGGCCGCTAGCTCACCGTGATCGCGACGGTGCTGCCCAGCGGGACGGTTTCGCCGCTGCTGGGTTCCTGCGAGACGACGCGAGAGCCGAACAACTGACCGAAGAGGCCGTATCGGACGTCGACCGCAAGGCCAGCGCCCTCGAGAACCTCGACCGCTTGCCCCTCGCCCATCCCTCGCACGTTCGGCACCTCGACGGGCGGGGGGCCCGACGAGACGACGATGGTCACGGTGTCGCCGCGGAGGCCATCGGTACCGGGTTCGGGCGACTGCGACACCACCAGGCCGGTCGCGACCTCGGTGCTGTGCTGCTCCTGGACGTCGACGACCAGCCCGTCGGCCTGCAGCTGGGCGACGGCCGTGTCCCGGTCGACGCCGACCACCGTGATGATCCGGACCGGCGCGGGACCTCGGGAGACGGTCAGCCGGACCTCGCTGTTCACCGGGAGCTCGGTCCCGGCCTGCTGGGACACGGCGATCACGGCGTCGGCCGCGACGTCGTCGCTGTAGACCAGCTCGGGTTCGGGCACGAGGAACCCGGCCTCCTCCAGGGCCGTGGTGACGTCAGCCACCGGCTTGCCCAGCAGGTCCGTGGGGATCCTGCGCATGTCGGGGCCCTGGGAGACCGCGAGCTCGACGGTCCCGTCCCGGGCGATGCGTTCACCCTCACCCGGCGAGACCTCGACGACCAGCCCCTGGGCGATCACGGGGTCGAAGACCTCCCGGACGTCCCCGTCGAGCTCGGCCGCCGTCAGGGCGTCCTGCGCGGTGGCCAGCTCGGCACCGACGAGTCCGACCGGGACCTGCGTGTACGCGCCCGGTCCGGCGGTGACGTACCAGCGGGCGCCCAGACCGAGGCCGACCACGGTGGCCAGGAGCAGTGCGATGAGCACCCACAGGCGCCGTCGGGTGCGGGGCCGTGGGATGGGGGTCGGCTGCTCCTGGTCGGAGTCACCCATGCCGGAGCCGATCTTGAGGGCGACGGTGCGTCCGGGGCGATCGTCGTCAGGGTCGGTGCGCGGGTGGCGCACACCCAGCGCCGCGGTCGCGTCCGGGTCGTCGGGTCCGTCGGACGTCCCGGTGCCGTCCTCGACCTGGGGCTCGGCCGAGCCGTTCGTGTCGGTCGCGACGCTCAGCGTGGGTGCGACGTCGGCCCGGCGTGCCAGGGTCGCGGCGTCCAGGGTGGCGCGCGTGCGGCGGACGACCTCCAGGGCTGACCCCGCGTCGGCCGGCCGGTCGGAGGGGTCGCGCGCTGCGAGGGCACCCACGAGCTCGTCGACCTCGACGGGCAGCCACTCGACCGCCGCGGACGCGTCGGGGATGTCGGAGTTCACGTGCTGGTAGGCGACCTGGATCGGGGTCGCCCCGGTGAAGGGCTGCCTCCCGGTGATCATCTCGTAGAGCAGGATGCCGACCGCGTACACGTCGGTGCGCGCGTCGCTGGTCCCGTGCGCCACGAGCTCGGGCGACAGGTACGCGACGGTTCCGAGCACGGTGCCGGTGGTCGTCGAGGTGACCTCGGTGACCGCGCGTGCCAGCCCGAAGTCGGCGACCTTGACCCGGCCGTCGGTCGCGAGCAGGACGTTCTCGGGCTTGACGTCCCGGTGCACCAGACCCACGCGGTGGGCGGCCGCCAGGGCGTCGAGGATCGACTCGGCGGTCGAGAACGCCTCTCCGAGGGTCAGCGAACCGCGCTCACCCAGGTGTCGGCGCAGGTTGACCCCGTCGATGAACTCCATCGTGAGGTAGCTCGTCTCCCCGTCGACCCCCTGGTCGAACACTCCGACCAGACCAGGGTGGGTGAGCCTCGCCGCCGCGCGTGCCTCGCGCCGGAAGCGGGCGATGAACTCCGATCCGGCACCTCCCTCGGCGAGGTGCGCGTGCATGACCTTGAGGGCCACCTCACGGTCGAGCCGACGGTCCACGGCCAGGTAGACCGTGGCCATCCCTCCCCGGGCGATGCGTGAGAGCACCTCGTACCGCCCGTCGACCAGGTGGCCGATCAGGGGGTCGGTCAGAGTGGCTGCCACGGGTCGCAGTCTACGGTCGTCCGACCGTCGAACCCGTCAGGCGAAACGCGACATGAGGGTCTGGACGCTCGCCACGTAGCGGCGGGTGTCGGGGTACATGCCGTGCTTCTTGACCCCCGCCTGCCCCTGGTAGTAGCTCGCGATGGCGGTGGGCAGGTCAGGGCTGGTGTCGACGAGCCGACGCAGGATCGCGACCCCGGCGGTGACGTTGTCCGTCGGGTCGAGCAGGTTGAGCTGACGTCCGACCAGGTCCGAGGCCCACTGCCCCGAGGACGGGATCACCTGCATGGTGCCGATGGCGTTGGCGGGGGAGACCGAGGTGTGGTTGAAGCCCGACTCCTGGAAGGCGATCGCCTGGGCCAGGGCGGGGTCGACCCCCATGTCGCGAGCGGTCGAGACCACCAGGGCCTGCATCTGCGCCTTGCTGGGCACACCCATGTCGAGCAGCGTCGCCTTGTTCTGGTTCGCCGAGGACACGGTCGCCTCGGGGTAGGTGCGTCCGGCGAACGTGTTGCCCACCAGGGTCGTCGGAGCGGGTGTCGCCACCGAGGTGCCGGGGATCGTGAGGTTCTGGCCGATGCGGATCATGGCCGAGGCGTTCAGGCCGTTGGCCTGGATGATCGCGCTGGTGGTGGTGCCGTAGGTGATGGCGAGGCCCGAGACGGTCTGGCCGGCGGTGACCGTGTGCGTGCGTGCCGCGGCGGCGGGTGCCACCGGTGCGCCGGCGGTGGGTGCTGCGCTCGGCGCGGCCGAGGCGCCGGGGATGGTCAGGCTCTGGCCGATCCGGATGAGAGCGGCGTCGTTCAGGCCGTTGGCCTGGATGATCGCGCTGGTGGTGGTGCCGTAGGTGGCGGCGAGGCCCGAGACGGTCTGGCCGGCGGTGACTGCGTGGGTGCGCGGGCCGGCCGGGGCGGTCGCCGCGGGGGACGCGGCGCTGGCTGCCCCCGCCGTCGGGATGGACAGTGCCTGACCGACGCGGATCATCGCCGAGGCGTTCAGGCCGTTGGCCTGGATGATGGCCCCGGTCGTGGTGCCGTACCTCAGGGCCAGCGCCGAGACGGTGTCACCCGCGGCGACGGTGTGGCTCGCGGGGGCGGCTGTCGGTGCGGTCGCGGGCGCCGTCGCGGTGGCCGTCGGGATGGACAGCTTCTGCCCGGCGCGGATGCTCGCGCGCTGGTCCAGCCCGTTGGCGGCGACGATCTTCTGGACGGTGGTGGAGGTCCGCTGCGCGATGTGGCTCACCGTGTCGCCCGGCTGAACCGTGTAGTCCTGCGCCGCAGCCGGTGTGGCGCTGCCGGTCACCGACGCGACCGCGAGGGCGAGCCCGACCCCGGTACCCCCGGCTGCGCGGCGGACGTACGGGCGTGCGGGTGTGCGCTCGGCCACGGAGGGCGTGGTGCGCAGGGCAGCGTCGGTCATGGTCCGTCCCAGGGTGCTCGTCCGTGCAGGCAAGTGCTCGAGTGTGGCGGGTGGTAACAGTGTGACTGGTGTGACAGAAGTGAAACCTATCGGACCGCCGGTGGCTAGTGGAACCCCTCTGGGGGGCCGTAGCGGGTGAGTTCTCCGACGCAGCGCAGCGGATCGGTGGGCCCATCGCCGTCAGGGTCCTACGCTTGCCTGGTGACTGAACTCGATGCCCTGGTCCCCGAGTGGCTCCCGCTCCCCGACGTCGCCGACCTGCTCGGCACGGACGTCGGTCGCGTCCGACGCCTCCTTCAGGAGAGCCGGCTGCTGGCCGTCCGGGTGGGTGAGCGGCGGATCCTCAGCGTGCCGCGTGCGTTCCTGATGCCCGGCACCGACGGCAACCACCAGGTGATCCCCTCGTTGCAGGGCACCATCCAGCTGCTGATGGACGCGGGGTTCGCCCCGGAGGAGGCCATCACCTGGTTGTTCACCCCCGACGACTCGCTGCTCTCGCTCGGCACGGGTGAGACCCGACCTGGCACCCCGGTCGAGGCCCTGCAGGCGGGGCACAAGACCGAGATCCGGCGAAGGGCGCAGGCTCTGGCGCTCTGATCGCCCGGCACTTCCGCCGTCCGAGCGGCCGCACCCAGGTCAGGAGGTGCGCTCGACCGCCGCGCGTCCCAGCGAGACGAGCATGCCTCGCCCGGGTTCGGCGAGGTCTGCTGTGCGCAGCATCTCCAGTGCGGGCTCCGACAGCTCGCTGATGAGCCGCTCGACACCCGCGACGGCGCCGCTGCGCTGGATCGCCTGCCGCAACCTGGAGACGTCCTCCTCGGACAGGTCCAGGCGTCCCAGCGACTCCTGGACGAGCAGGCGATCGGCCTCGTCGGCGTGCTGCATCACCCGTGCGACCAGCACCGTGCGCTTGCCCTCACGCAGGTCGTCGCCGGCCGGCTTGCCCGTCGTGCGAGGGTCGCCGAACACCCCGAGCAGGTCGTCGCGGAGCTGGAAGGCCTCGCCGAGGGGCAGGCCCACCGCTCGGCAGACCGCGAGACGTTCGGTGTCGGCGCCGGCCAGAGCAGCCCCGAGGCTGACCGGGTGCTCGATGCTGTAGCGGGCGGACTTGGAGCGGATGACGGTCCTGGCGCGCGACTCGTCGGCGACCGGGTCGGTGCCCCAGGGGAGCACCTGGCCCAGGACGTCGAGGAACTGGCCCGCGGTCACCTCGGTACGCATCCGGTCGAAGACCAGCGCAGCGGAGGCCCGGGTCGTGGCAGGCAGGTCCCGGAGGGCGCGGGAGAACTCCCGCTCGGAGGCGATCAGGGCAAGGTCTCCCAGCAGGATCGCCGCGGACACCCCGAAGTGCGGGGCCTCACCCGTCCACCCCTTCTCGGAGTGCAGACGCTCGAAGCGGCGGTGCGCGGTGGGGTGCCCGCGCCGGGTGTCGGAGTTGTCCATGACATCGTCGTGGAACAGTGCTGCCGCCTGGAACAGCTCGAGCGCGGCGCCGACCCGCAGGACCTCCTGCAGGCCCGTCACAGAACCCTCCGCGGAGGGGGACGGGCTGTGGGCACGCCAGGACCAGTAGCAGAACGCGGCCCTCAGACGCTTGCCCCCGGACAGCATGCTGCGCATCGCGCGGGTCAGGTGGTCCGCATCGGGACTCAGCGAGGACAGCTCGGCCGCGAGCCCGTCGACGTGCTCGGTGAGGAGTGCGTCGACCTGCGCGCGCACCTGCTCGACCTCGACCAGGGGGACCACGGCGTTGTCGGGGCTGATCACGCCCTCACCCTAGACGGACTCAGCCCTGCGACCGGATGCGCCCACCGATGCTCACGGTCCGGCCGCTGTCGGTGTCGAGCACGCCGATCGACACGAGCTCGTCCCCACCCGATCGGGTGAAGGTGGACTCGACGGCGAGGTCGCTCTGAGGACTCGTCTCCGGCAGCTCGGCGAAGCCCGCCGCGGTGAGCGCGTCACGGTACGTGGTGAGGATCTCGTCGCTGCTCATCGCAGTCCGCAGGTTCAGGCTCACCTCCTGGACGTCGGCGTCACCGACCGGGACGGCAGACGTCACCAGGATCACCGCGTCCTGGGGCAGCGGGAGCAGATCGACCGGGAACCCCTCGACCAGGCTGCCCACCTCGGAGTGCTGGTCGGGGGTCGGGGCGACGAGGGTCTCGTCAGGTGCCTGCTCAGCCGGTTCCTGCTCACGCGCGGTCGCGGTGGTCTGCGGTGACTGGTCGACCGGTTCCTCGGGGGTCGCGGCGCATCCGGTGAGGGCGAGGAGGAGGACGCTCAGACCCGTCACGACAGCCCTCGTCCGCTCCGGGCTGCGGGGGCACCCGGCCGGGATCTGCCGGGCCCTGGCCATGCCTCAACCGTAACCCGTCGACCCGGTGTCCACAGACCTCACACCCCGGGTGAAATCCACAGCATGACGGCCCCCGCCGACCGCGGGGAGCGGCTCCGCGATGACATCAGATCATGGAGACCACCACCCTGAGAGTCGGCGAGCCCCGCGAGCTGCTCGCCCTGATCCCCTTCCAGCTCGGATTCGCGCCACGCGACAGCGCCGTGGTCGTCAGCCTCCGCAGCCCACGGCGTCGTGTGGGACTGGTCGCACGGGTCGACCTGGCGGACCTGACCGATGCGACGGACGGGCCGCAGGTGGCTCGCTCGTTGGTGACGCACCTGGTCTCGGACGGCGCGCGCAGCGCGGTGGTGGTCGTCTACACCGACGACGACCTCCAGTCCCGCGACCAGGACGAGGTCGCTCCGCGCGGTACGGCCGTCGACCCGCCCCACGGGGTGCTGGCGGCGTACGCCCTGCGGGAGGCCGGGGAGTACTTCCTGGGCGAGATGGAGTGCTGGGTCGTGGGACCCCGCGGCTTCTACAACCTCGAGTGCCTCGACCGCGCGTGCTGCCCGCCGGGCGGACGTCCGCTGCACGAGCTCCAGTCCACAGCCGTCGGGGCTGAGATGGTCCTGCGGGGTGCGACCGTCGCGCCGTCCCGGGCTGACGTGGGGCGGATCGAGATGGCCCCCGCTGCGGCGAGGCGCTCGGCCCGGCGTTCCGGCTCACGATGGGCCGCCCGCGCCAGGGCCGCGGTCGAGAGCAGCGAGCTGTACCGCTGGCGCTTGGAAGGGCTGCAGCTCTGGCGGCACGAGCTCGACGCCGCACGACGAGGGTCGGAGACCTGGACGGTCCCAGGGACCACGGCGCTCGGGCGCCTGCAGGCCGCGCTCGAGGACGTGCTGGTGCGCGACGCGGTCTTGCTCAGCGTGCTGCCCGGGCCGGCCAGGGTGGGCGAGCGCATCTTGGTCGGTGACGCGGGCGAAGAGGTCGGTGAGGCGTTGCGGGCACTGACCGACCCGAGCGACGGCACACCCCCCGAGGAGGACGTGAACCGCGCGGCCCGGCTGGTCCTCGAGCAGGTCGTGGCGCACGGGGTGCGGCGTGGGCACGGTCCGGCCCTCACCCTGCTGGGTGTCCTCGCGTGGTGGGAGGGGGACGGCGCGCGTGCGGGAGTCCTCGTCGAACGTGCGCTCGCGGCTTCGCCCGGCTACCGGCTCGCACTCCTGCTCGACGAGGCGCTCAGCGCGGGGATGCCCCCAGGCTGGCTGCGTCCGGGGCGCGAGGAGCCCGCGGGAGGGCCGGGGGGCCTGTGATCCGGTAGCGTCGACTGACACCGGAGCCGATGTCGGGTCGTGCGCCCAGAGGAGGACAGATGACTGTCGTGGTCGGATACGTCGCCACACCCGAGGGGCGCGCGGCACTGGCCGCCGGTCGTCAGGAGGCGGCAACCCGCAGCGCGAGGCTGGTCGTCGTCCTGAGCGAGCGGGGTCACCGTTTCGGCTCGGACCAGGTGGATCTCGGCACCCAGGAGGACGAGCTGCGTGAGCAGCTCGACAAGGACGACCTCCCGTACGAGATCCGCCAGACCAGCCGGGGTCGTGACGTGGCGGACGACCTCATCAGCACCGCCACCGACACCGGTGCGCAGCTCATCGTCATCGGGCTGCGCAGACGCAGCCCCGTGGGCAAGCTGATCCTGGGTTCGAACGCTCAGCGGATCCTTCTCGACGCGCCCTGCGCGGTGCTCGCTGTCAAGCCGCAGCCCACCTGACCTGGGCGGTCGCCGGTGCGGGGTGCGTGAGGAGATGCCCGGGCCCGGCGCGCGAGGAGTGCCGGACCAGCGAATCGGGCAACCTTTGGCGGGCCCCGGACGTTACAATGTCCGTCTACTCCCGAACACTCTTCCGAGCCTGGCGCTGCCGAAAGGTTCTCTGTGTCATCCATGCCCCCACGCACTGCGCTTCCCCGTGAGTTCGAGCACCCTGCCCTGCAGGAGCTGATCCGCCGCGGGAGCACCCACGGATCCGTCGACGGGGACTCGCTGCGCCACGCCTGCGAGGTCGCCGACGTCGCCACCCCACGGCTCAAGGCCGTGCTGCGCGGCCTCGACGAGGCCGGCATCACCGTGGTGCAGACGACCGTCCGCTCGACCGTCGCTGCCGCCACCGCACCCCGGTCGGCCACCGCCACCGCCAAGGCCCCTGCCCCCCGGACCGCGAAGGCCAAGGTCGCTGCACCGGCCGCCGCCGAGGGCCTCGAGGAGGCCCCTGCGGCCCCCAAGCGCCGCCGTGCTGCAGCCCCTGCCGCCGGCGCTGTCAAGAAGCCGACGGCCAAGGAGGCGCGGGCCGCGCAGGCCAAGGCGGACGCCGAGGCCGGGTCACGGGACACCGAGCCCGTCGAGGAGGACCTCGCGGTCGAGGTCGACGTGACCACCGGCGACGTCATCGCCGCCGTCGCTGCCGGCGCGAAGCCCGAGGAGACCGAGGACGCGGGGTTCACCTACTCCGACGCCGACGACGACGACGCACCTGCGCAGCAGGTCGTCACGGCAGGTGCGACGGCCGACCCGGTCAAGGACTACCTCAAGCAGATCGGGAAGGTCGCGCTGCTCAACGCCGAGCAGGAGGTCGACCTCGCCAAGCGGATCGAGGCGGGTCTCTTCGCCGACGAGAAGCTCGCTGCACCCGGCAAGCTCGAGCCGAAGATGCGCCGTGAGCTCGAGTGGATCGCCGGAGACGGGCGACGCGCCAAGAACCACCTGCTCGAGGCCAACCTGCGGCTCGTGGTGTC
This sequence comes from Actinotalea alkalitolerans, assembly GCF_023369855.1. Taxonomy (GTDB): domain Bacteria; phylum Actinomycetota; class Actinomycetes; order Actinomycetales; family Cellulomonadaceae; genus Actinotalea. Next base: position 30,475 of record NZ_JAMBPP010000011.1, read on the forward strand.
CCTCGCCAAGCGGTACACCGGTCGCGGGATGCTCTTCCTGGACCTGATCCAGGAGGGCAACCTCGGGCTCATCCGTGCCGTGGAGAAGTTCGACTACACCAAGGGCTACAAGTTCTCGACGTACGCCACCTGGTGGATCCGTCAGGCGATCACGCGTGCGATGGCGGATCAGGCGCGCACCATCCGCATCCCGGTCCACATGGTCGAGGTCATCAACAAGCTCGCCCGTGTCCAGCGGCAGATGCTGCAGGACCTGGGCCGCGAGCCGACACCGGAGGAGCTCGCCAAGGAGCTCGACATGACCCCGGAGAAGGTGGTCGAGGTCCAGAAGTACGGACGCGAGCCCATCTCGCTCCACACCCCGCTGGGTGAGGACGGGGACTCCGAGTTCGGCGACCTGATCGAGGACTCCGAGGCCGTGGTGCCCGCCGACGCGGTGAGCTTCACCCTCCTGCAGGAGCAGCTCCACCAGGTCCTCGACACACTCTCCGAGCGTGAGGCAGGGGTCGTCTCGATGCGGTTCGGTCTGACCGACGGTCAGCCCAAGACGCTCGACGAGATCGGCAAGGTCTACGGGGTCACCCGTGAGCGGATCCGCCAGATCGAGTCCAAGACGATGTCCAAGCTCCGGCACCCGAGCCGATCCCAGGTCCTGCGTGACTACCTCGACTGAGGCGGGGATGCGTCGGTCGACCGGGCGCAGGCTGCGTCTGACCCGGCAGAGCAGCGGTCTGCTGCTGCTCTGCCTGGCGGTGCTCGCGGCGCTGGCCATCGGTCTCCTCGGCTGGAGCGAGGGCGTGGTCGACCCATGGCTCGCTCTCGTCGGGGGCGTGGGTGTCGGCGTCGGGATCACCTTCGTCGTCCTCGACGCGAGGTACGCGCGTCGCGTGGCGGCCCTCAGGGCCCAGGAGCCTCGCGACCAGCGCTGACGGCTCACGTACATGCCGGTGCGCCGGTGAGGGATCGCCTCGGGCTAGCTCGCCACGCCGGTGAGCACCACGACGAGCCAGATCCCGGTGGCGGTCAGGGCGAGAGTCAGCTCGACGAGGAGCCCGAGGGCCGTCGCGCGCAGGGCGACCCCCGCTGTGCGCCGTGCGGCCCGGGCGTCCTTGAGCCGGAGGTGCTCGGTCAGGTAGAGGGTCGCGGCGAAGAACAGGAACAGCCCGAGCACCGGGATGACGAAGAAGCCGACGATCCCGGCCAGGCCCGACAGGATGAGCGAGCGGTTCGGGACACCGACCGCCGAGACCTGCTTGCCGGTGATGACATAGGTCGCGGCGACGCCCACCGCCAGCAGGGCGAGCATCACGACCAGGACGGCCCAGCCGATGCCCGAGCCGGTACCGATCGCCCAGACCACCGTCGAGACCGCGATGAGCATCGATCCGGGCAGGATCGGCACGATGATGCCGACCAGACCCACGAGCATCGCGAGCCCGCACACCACCGTCAGGACGTCGATCGACTCAGCCTTCCACGCGAGGGAGCCGCGGGACGTGCGGGAAGCCGCGGCATGACGAAGGGCCCGCGCCGCGGTTCGCGGTCGGGCCCTTGGTCATCTGATCGTGCTCGAGCCCGGTCAGCGCGCGTTGGCGCCGGCCCCGTGCTCCTCGAGAAGGCGGTCGGTCTCGTCCTGGACGAGGGTTGCCACGTCTGTGAAGGCCGGCGCGTGGGCGCGGGCGTGATGGGCGCAGAACAGCAGCTCGCCGTTGGCCAGAACCACGCGGACGTAGGCCTGGGCGCCGCAGCGGTCGCAGCGGTCAGCTGCGGTGAGCGGGGAGGTCGTCGTCGTTGTCACCCCCCCATAGAACCACCCCGGGGGACCTTCGGCCTTCTTGGCGGTGCCAGGTTCGCTCACCGCGTAGCCCGTTCGGCCCAGCCCCGCCGGCCGAGCCCGACACCGCAGGACGGATCCGCCGCCGTCACGCCAGGGCGCGCAACGCCTGGGCAGTGGTCCGCGCTCGTCTGCCGGAGCCGGTCGACGGTGTGCGGCATGGCACCCGGACCGCACCGTCGGGACCGTCTAGGCTCGACCACCGTGACCAGCACGCTCCCCGAGTCCTCCTACACCGCCCGGCACCTCTCCGTCCTGGAGGGCCTCGAGGCGGTCCGCAAGCGACCGGGCATGTACATCGGGACCACCGACTCGCGCGGGCTCATGCACTGCCTGTGGGAGATCATCGACAACTCGGTCGACGAGGCCCTCGGCGGGCACTGCGACCGGATCGAGATCGTGCTCCACGCCGACGAGTCCGTCGAGGTCGGCGACAACGGGCGGGGCATCCCGGTGGACGTCGAGCGCAAGACGGGACTGACCGGTGTCGAGGTCGTCTTCACCAAGCTGCACGCGGGCGGGAAGTTCGGCGGTGGCTCCTACGCGGCCTCGGGCGGTCTGCACGGAGTGGGCGCGAGCGTGGTCAACGCACTCTCCTCACGTCTCGACGTCGAGGTGGACCGTGGTGGCCGGACCCACCGCATGACCTTCCACCGGGGTGAGCCCGGCCAGTTCGACGACAGCGTCCGACGCGGGCCCGACGCGCCCTTCACCCCTTTCATCGACGGCTCCGAGCTGGCCGTGGTGGGCAAGGTGGCACGTGCCAGGACCGGGACCCGGGTGCGCTACTGGGCAGACCGCCAGGTCTTCCCCCGGTCTGCCGTCTTCTCCTACGACGAGCTGATCTCCCGCGCACGCCAGACGACCTTCCTGGTGCCCGGCCTGACGGTCTCGGTGCGCGACGAACGTGGGCTGCCAGGGACCCCGGGTGCCGACGGCCCGCACGAGGAGGTCTTCGTGCATCACGGCGGGACGGTCGACTTCGTCGACTTCCTCGCGCCGGACGTCCCGCTCACCGAGACCTGGCACCTGACCGGCTCCGGGTCGTTCACGGAGACCGTGCCGGTGCTCGACGACCGGGGCCACCTCACCTCTCAGGAGGTGACCCGTGAGTGCGAGGTCGATCTCGCGCTGCGATGGGGCAACGGCTATGACACCGAGGTGCGCACCTTCGTCAACATCATCTCGACCCCCAAGGGGGGGACCCACCTGCAGGGCTTCGAGCAGGCCATGCTCAAGACCATGCGCAAGGCCGTCGAGACCAATGCGCGTCGGCTCAAGGTCTCGACGAAGGACAACGGCGAGCGGATCGAGAAGGACGACGTCCTGGCGGGCCTGACGGCGGTCCTGACGGTCCGGTTCGCCGAGCCCCAGTTCGAGGGGCAGACCAAGGAGGTCCTGGGGACCGGCCCGGTGCGCGGCATCGTGGCGAAGGTCGTCGAGTCCGAGCTCAACGCCCTCCTGTCCTCACCCAAGCGTGACCACAAGACCCAGACCTCCCTGGTGCTGGACAAGATCGTCGCGGAGATGCGCGCCCGGCTCTCGGCGCGCAAGCAGAAGGAGATCTCGCGGCGCAAGAACGCCCTCGAGACCTCGGCGCTGCCCTCGAAGCTCGCGGACTGCCGCAGCGACGACGTCGGGCGCAGCGAGCTGTTCATCGTCGAGGGGGACTCGGCCCTGGGGACGGCCAAGCTGGCCCGCAGCTCGGACTTCCAGGCCCTGCTGCCCATCCGCGGCAAGATCCTCAACGTCCAGAAGGCCTCGATCTCGGACATGCTCAAGAACGCCGAGTGCGCTGCCATCATCCAGGTGATCGGTGCGGGGTCGGGCCGCAGCTTCGATCTCGAGGCCGCCCGCTACGGGAAGATCGTCCTGATGACCGACGCGGACGTCGACGGCGCCCACATCCGCACGCTGCTCCTCACGCTGTTCTTCCGCTACATGCGACCCCTGGTCGACGAAGGACGGGTCTACGCGGCGGTGCCGCCCCTGCACCGCGTCGAGGTGATCGGCGCGGGCTCGCGCAAGAACGAGTACGTCTACACCTACTCCGAGGCCGAGCTCGCCTCGACCCTCAAGAAGCTGCAGCGTTCCGGCAAGCGGTACAAGGAGGACATCCAGCGCTACAAGGGTCTCGGGGAGATGGATGCCGACCAGCTCGCCGAGACGACGATGGACCCGCGCCACCGCACGCTCCGGCGGGTCACCGCCCAGCACGCCGCGGCCGCGGAGAACGTCTTCGAGCTGCTCATGGGATCCGAGGTGGCGCCGCGTCGGGAGTTCATCGTGGCGGGAGCCGCACAGCTCGACCGTGCGCGCATCGACGCATGACCCGGATCGCCTAGGTTGGTGCTGTGAGCACGTCAGAGCCGATCGCCGTCCGCGCCAACCCACCCGCGGTCCTGGATCTGCCACCGGTTCACCTCGAGCTGACCTGGCGACCACTGAGCATCCACGACGCCCCGGCGTTGGCGACGCTGGTCCAAGCGGTCGAGACCGTCGACCGTTCCCACCGCCGGACCTCGCCCGGTGAGGTCGAGCAGCTCCTGCGGGGTGAGTGGAAGGACCTGTCCCGGGACAGCCTCGGTGGCTTCGACGACGGCGGTGCCCTGCGGGCTTTCGCGGTCGTCGAGGTCCGGCCTGGTGACGAGAGGACGCTGCGAGCGTTCCTGACCGGGGCCGTGCACCCGCAGTGGCGTGGGCGGGGCATCGGTCGGGCAGTGCTGTCCTGGATGGAAGGACGCGGCCGGCAGATGCTCGCCGCGTCGGGCAAGGACCTGCCGGCCCGGCTCGCCGTGTACGTGGACGAGGCCGCCAGGGACCAGCGCAGGCTCTACGCCGCGGCGGGGTTCAGCCCTGTGCGCTGGTACCGCGACATGCGACGGGACCTGCGAGCCCCGGTCACCCCGCCGTCTGTCCCCGAGGGGCTGCGGATCGTCCCCTGGTGCCCGAGCCTGGACGAGCGGGTCCGACTCGCGCACAACGAGACGTTCGCCGACCACTGGGGGTCCGAGCCGCAGACACGGGAGACCTGGAAGGCGCACGGTGGGCACTTCGCCCCCGACTGGAGCTTCGTGGTCGTGGACGAGCGGAGCGGGACCGAGGAGGTCGCCGCCTACCTGCTCTCCGGTCGCTACGAGCAGACGTGGGCCACGCGTGGCTACTCCTACGGCTACACCGAGCTGCTCGGCGTACGGGAGGCGTGGCGGTCCCAAGGACTGGCCATCGCGCTGCTGGCCAGCGCGATGCTCGCCTACCGGGCCGACGGCATGCAGTACGCGAGCCTGAGCGTGGACACGGCCAACCCGTCCGGGGCCCACGACCTGTACGCCCGGCTCGGCTACGAGGCCACCCACGGCGAGGTCCTCTACAGCGTCGAGATCTAGCGCGTCGGCTCGAGCAGCCACTCGGCGAGGTCGGGGTGAGCGCTGGGGCCCTGACCGCAGATGCGGACGTGCTTCCCGCGAGCCTTGCAGGAGGTGATGGCGGCGCTGAGCATGAACGTCACCGCCGGGTGACGCTCGTCGAAGCCGGCAGCCAAGCAGCGTCCGGACGAACGCGATCATGCCCTCAGGCACGTGGCCCCGTCGACGCCGCCCCGTCCGACTGATCCCAGGTCAGCCGACGGTGTGCACCGGTGCCGAGAGGGCGACCCCCGAGCCGTCGCGCCGCGGATCGACGGCTGGAAGGTCGACGGCCTGACCGGCGGACCCGCTCGCCCGCGCGGGCGAGGGGCCGACCCACGCCAGCACGACGGCGTCCTCGCCACGCAGGAAGCGCTGTGCGCGGACCCCGCCGGTGGCCCGCCCCTTGGCCGGGTAGACCTCGAGCGGGGTGACCTTGGCCGACCCCGCCTGCATGCCGGGCAGGGTGGCTGAGGCGCCGGCGATCGTGACGACCACGGCCCCGTCCGTACCGACCTCGGTCGGCGCCACCGCTCCGAAGAAGACGACCTGCTGACCGGCGGTCAGCTTGATGCCGGCCATCCCGCCGGCGGCGCGGCCCTGGGGTCGGACCGCCGAGGCGGGGAAGTGCAGCAGCTGGGCGTCGGAGCTGACCAGCACGAGCTCGTCCTCGTCGCTCACCGCTGCCGCGCCGACGACCTCGTCGCCCTCGCGCAGTCCGATCACCTCCCACGCGGCACGGCTCGGCGCAGGCTCTGCGGCGACCCGCTTGACCACACCCTGGGCGGTGCCCAGCGCCAGGGTCGGTGCGTCAGGGGCGAGGGCGACCAGGGTGAGCGCCCTCTCTCCTGGCGCGAGGTCGAGCACCTCCGAGACCGGCACACCTCCGGACAACGACGGAGGGCCGTCGGTCGGCGGCAGCCCGGGCAGGTCGAGCACGGGCAGCCGGAGGACCCGTCCCCTCGAGGTCACGGCCCCCACGTCCCCGCGGGTCGTCGCAGCGACGTGGGAGACCAGGACGTCGTGCGAGGAGCGCCGCCCGTCACGCACGGGCGGGCTGCCGTCGGCCGTGCGGGCCAGCAGCCCGGTGCCCGAGAGCAGTGCCCAGCACGGCGCGTCGGCGACCTCGAGCGGAGCCGCCGCGGTGGTGACCGAGGAGCCTGCGGACTCCAGGAGGATGGTCCTGCGCGGCGTGCCGAAGGTCGTGGCAGCAGCGGCCATCTCCGAGCTCACCACCTCGCGCAGCATCGCCTCGTCGGCGAGCACCGCCTCGAGCTCGGCGATCTCAGCCCGCAGCTGGGTGGCCTCCTTCTCGAGCTCGATCCGGGAGAACTTGGTCAGCCGGCGCAGCCGCAGCTCCAGGATGTACTCCGCCTGGGGCTCGGACAGGTCGAAGACCCCCCGCAGCCGTTCGCGGGCGACGTCGGCGGTGTCCGAGGTGCGGATGACCTGGATGACCTCGTCGATGTCGAGGATCGCCACCAGGAGCCCCTCGACGAGGTGCAGCCGCTCGCGCCGCCGGGCCAGCCGGTGGCTCGAGCGTCGTCGCACCACGTCGAGCCGGTGGTCGACCCACACCTCGAGCATCTCGCGCAGCCCCAGGGTGCGGGGCTGGCCGTCGACGAGGGCGACGTTGTTGATGCCGAAGGAGTCCTCCATCGGCGTGTAGCGGTACAGCTGCTCGAGGACTGCCTCGGGGTTGAAGCCGGTCTTGACCTCGATCACCAGCCGCAGCCCGTGCTGGCGGTCGGTCAGGTCGACCACCGAGGTGATCCCGGAGAGCTTCTTCGCCTGCACGCCCTCCTTGATCTTCTCGATCACCTTCTCGGGGCCCACGAGATAGGGCAGCTCGGTGACGACCAGCCCCTTGCGCTTGGGGGTGACGTTCTCGACCTTGACCGTGGCACGGGTGCGGAAGCTGCCGCGTCCGGTCCGGTAGGCGTCGCGGATCCCCTCGAGCCCGACGATCTTGCCGCCGGTGGGCAGGTCCGGCCCGGGGACGAAGCGCATCAGGTCCTCGAGGGAGGCGTGCGGGTGAGCCACGAGGTGCCGGGCAGCCGTGATGACCTCGACCAGGTTGTGCGGGGCCATGTTGGTGGCCATGCCCACCGCGATGCCCGAGCCTCCGTTGACCAGGAGGTTGGGCAGCGCCGCGGGCAGCACCTCGGGCTGGGTCAGCTTGTTGTCGTAGTTCGGGACGAAGTCGACCTCGTCCTCGTCCAGACCGGTGACCATCGCCATGGCGGGGGGTGCCAGCCGTGCCTCGGTGTACCGGGGGGCGGCCGGGCCGTCGTCGAGCGAGCCGAAGTTGCCGTGGCCGTCCACCAGGGGCAGGCGCAACGAGAACGGCTGGGCCATGCGCACCAGCGCGTCGTAGATCGCGGTGTCACCGTGCGGGTGGAGCTTGCCCATCACCTCACCCACGACGCGCGCCGACTTCACGTGGCTGCGATCGGGACGCAGGCCCATGTCGGACATCTGGTAGAGGATCCGCCGCTGGACCGGCTTGAGCCCGTCGCGCGCGTCGGGCAGCGCACGTGCGTAGATGACCGAGTAGGCGTACTCGAGGAACGAGCCCTCCATCTCCGCCGCGACGTCGATGTCGACGATCTTCTCCTCGACAGCGTCCAGGGACGGGTCGGGAGGGCCGGCAGGTCGTCGTGCCATCGTCGGGGGTGCTCCCTCGGGGTCGGGGGTGGGACAGCGCATCCATTGTCCCCGCTCGCCGGGTGCGCTCCGCACCGACGCGCGGACGACCAACTAGCCTGGCGGGATGCCAGCCAGCACCGACGACGCGCGCGAGCCCGCCGTCACCCCGGGGTACCCGACCCACTGGGAGGCCGACGTCGTGCTGCGCGACGGAGGGACGGCGCACGTCCGACCCATCCGGCGGGGCGACGCAGCCGCGCTGCAGGCCTTCCACGTGGGGCAGTCCGAGCGCTCGACGTACTTCCGCTTCTTCGCGCCGCTGTCCAGGCTCCCGCAGAGCGACCTCGACCGGTTCACCCAGGTCGACCACCACGACCGGGTGGCGCTGGTGGCGGTCTCGAGCCAGATGCCCGACGGCGCCGAGGAGATCGAGCCCGGACGCGACGTCGACCAGGACGAGCGCATCATCGCGGTGGGCCGGTACGACCGGACCGACGCCGAGACCGCCGAGGTCGCCTTCAACGTGGCGGACGACCACCACGGTCGAGGGCTGGGCTCGGTGCTGCTCGAGCACCTCGCCGCCGCGGCCCGAGAGCGGGGCATCAGCCGCTTCACCGCGGAGGTCCTGCCCCAGAACGGCCAGATGATCGGGGTGTTCCGCGAGGCGGGGTACGTCGTCGCCCAGCACCTCGACGACGGCATCGTGTCGGTGTCCTTCGACATCGACCCGACCGAGCGGTCGCTCGCGGTGATGGCGGACCGCGAGCACCGCGCCGAGGCGCGCAGCGTGCAGGGGATCCTGGACCCGAGGTCGGTGCTCGTCGTGGCCCGTGCCGACTCCGCCCGCTCGACAGGTCCAGGGGGTGCTCGGACAGGCCTCGCGCAGGCGGTGCTCGACCACCTGCTGGCCGGTGCCGACGCGCCGCACGTGGACGGTGGGCCTGCCGTCCACGTGGTCGGGCCGCTCCGAGCACCCGCCCCCGCCGAGCAGTGGGACGAGATCGCACAGGTGCCCGGCCCGGTCGACCTGCTGGTCCTCGAGGTGCCAGCCGCCTCGGCGGCAGCGACCGTCCGCCAGTGCGCGCGGCTCACCCCGCGCGCCGTGGTGGTGCTGAGCAGCGGCTTCGCCGAGACCGGGCCCGACGGCCTGGCACACCAGCGTGACCTGGTCAGGGCAGCCCACGCCGCCGGGATGCGCGTGGTCGGTCCGTCCTCGTACGGGTTCCTCCGCCGGTCGCAGGGCGCCGGGTCCGCGCTCAACCTCTCGCTGCACCCACGGATGCCGTCGGCCGGCACGGTCGGGCTCTTCTGCCAGTCGGCCCCCCTCGCCGTGGGCATGCTCGGTTCGGCGCGTCGTCGTGGGCTGGGCCTGTCGACCTTCCTCTCGGCGGGCAACCGCGCCGACGTCTCGGGCAACGACCTCATGCAGTTCTGGACCGAGGACGACCAGACCACGGTGGTGGGCCTGTACCTCGAGTCGATCGGCAACCCGCGCAAGTTCGCCAGGGTCGCCCGGCGACTGGCCTCGACCAAGCCGGTGGTCGTCCTCACCGCAGGACGCACCGGGCACGTCGTCCCGGCCGGCCATGCCGTGAGGGTCACCAAGGCGCCCCGCCGCACCCTGGAGGAGATGCTCCGGCAGGCCGGCGTGATCCGGGTGGACAACACCCACCAGCTGCTCGACGTCACACAGCTGCTCGCCCACCAGCCCTTGCCCGCGGGTCGCAGGGTGAGCGTCCTGGCCTCGTCCGAGCCGCTCGCGGCGCTGGTCGCCGAGGCGGCGGCCTCGGCTGGCCTGATCGTGTCCGACCGCCGCGGGATCCTGGCCGGCCTGGGCGACGACGACGCCGATCTCGCCGCGCTGGACGCCGAGCTGGCCCAGGTCTACGCAGACCCGGCCTGCGACGTCGTCGTCGTGGTCCACGTCCCGACGGTGGGTGCACCCGACCCGCGGATCGCACGCGCGGTCGCCCACGCGGCAGCAGGGTCGGGCCGGACCACCGTCGCCTGCATCCTCGGGCTGACAGGTGTGGGCGCCGATCTCTCGGCCCCGGACGCCTCGGGGGCCGTGTGGACCGTGCCGGCCTACGCGGCAGCCGAGGACGGTGTGCTCGCCCTGGCCGCTGCGGCCCGGTACAGCGCATGGCGCGCGGCCGGCCACGGTCAACCGCTCCATCCCGAGGGGGTCGACCGGCCCCGTGCACGGCGGCTCGTCGAGAGCCACCTCGAGTCCTCCGGCGGTGACGGGGTGTCACTGGCACCTGAGGCCGCCGCGGAGCTGCTGGCGTGCTACGGGCTCGGGGTGTGGCCGACCCGCGTGGTGCGCACCCCCGCCGAGGCTGTCGGGGCGGCCGAGGAGCTCGGCTGGCCGGTCGCCCTCAAGAGCACCGCCGCACACCTGCGGCACCGGATCGACCTGGGGGGCGTCCGGCTGGACATCGGCGGTCCCGCGGCGCTGGTGGACCACCTCGCACAGATGCAGGCCCACCTGTCCGACCTGGGGGTCGACGCCTCCTCCTTCGAGGTGCAGCGGATGGCCCCTGCCGGTGCCGCCTGCGTGATCCGCACCAGCGAGGACCCTCTCTACGGCGCCCTGGTCTCCTTCGGGCTCGCGGGCGATGCGGTCGACCTGCTGGGCGACGTCAGCTACGGGGTGGCGCCCCTGACCGACGTCGACGTCTCGGCGATGGTCCGTTCGATCCGGGCGGCACCCCGGCTCTTCGGGTACCGCGGGCTTCCGGCCCTGGACGTCGAGGCGCTCGAGGAGGTCCTGGCCCGGGTCAGCGTGCTGGCCGACGACCTGCCCGAGGTCCGTAGCCTCGAGCTGCACCCGGTGGTGGTCGCCGAGACCGGTGCTGCTGTGCTCACCGTGCGGGTCGAGCTCGCCGAGGCCGGACGTGCCGACGGCGGACGACGGTCGCTGCCGCAGTGAGGCGGTGGCGCAGCCGTCGGGGCCGGGTGGGCGGGGTCCGGGTGGACCGCCCGCAGACCGAAGGGTGGAAGGATGGGGCCGTGCCCAAGCTGACCACCGATCTTCGCCGGAGTCTGCATCACGCCGGCTACTACCCCGAGCTCGTCAGTGACGTGCTCGACGTCGCGCTCGCCGGGGAGGACGTCGTCGCGCACCTGGTCCACGTCGAGACGACCTTCGACGCCGCCGAGGTGCGCCGCCACGTGACGGTGCTGGTGCTGACCGCCACACGCCTGGTCGTGGCTCACGTCGACGACCACCCGGCCGACAGCGAGCACCCCTCGGCCAGTGCCTCCGCGACCACCGAGGCCGTGCCGCTCGGGGAGCTGCGCACCGTCGCCCTGACGCACGTGGTACCGGTGCCCGAGAAGCACCGCCCGGGCAGCGTGCCCGCCGAGCTGACCCTCGCCCTGGGATGGGGCGCGGTCCGCCGCATCGACCTCGAGCCCGCGACCTGCGCCGATCCCGCGTGCGAGGCAGACCACGGCCTGACCGGCACGAGCTCCCCGGACGACATCGTCGTGCGGGTCTCCGCCCAGGCCGAGGGGGCCGACGCGGTGCGTGCGGCAGTCGCCTTCGCGCGTGCCCTGTCGGCGGCGAGCCCGGGGGTTCGGTGACCGCACCGGCAGAGGCCTTCGTCGCCGCGGGCTTCCTGGCACCGGACTACGGGGGTGCCTGCCTCGACGGCGTGCTCCCCGCTGCGGTCGCAGCGCTCGGCGCGCCGCAGGTGCACGAAGGTGCCGAGGGTGCGCGGAGCCGGTTCGGGCTTCCGCGCACGGACCGGGTGTGCGTGGTGCTGGTCGACGGGCTGGGGCACCGGATGCTCACCGAGCGATCGGGCCACGCCCCCTTCCTGCGGTCCCAGCTGCCCACCGCCCAGGTGCTCACCGTCGGCTATCCCTCGACCACCGCCGCCTCGATGGGACTGTTCGGGACGGGGCGCCCGGCGGGACGCACCGGCCTGGCCGGATACACAGTGCGCAACCCGGTCACCGGCCGGCTGGCGAACCTGGTGTCCTGGGAGGGTGCCCCCGCGCCCGCGGACCTCCAGCACGAGCCCTCGCTCTTCTGCTCGGCCGTGGCCGCCGGGATCGAGGTGTGCTCGGTCGGGCCGGCCCGCTTCGCCGGCTCGGGACTGACCGAGGCGGCCCTGAGCGGTGGACGGTACGTCGGTGCCGAGTCGCTGGCCGACCGTGTCGACGCCACCCTCTTCGAGCTCTCAGCCCCCGGGCTGGTCTACCTGTACTGGGGCGACGTGGACAAGACCGGGCACCAGCACGGCTGGCGATCCCGTGAGTGGGGCGACGCGCTGACCGTCCTGGACGCCGAGCTCGCGCGGCTGGCACGGTCGGTACCCCGGGGGACGCTCATCCTGATCACCGCGGACCACGGCATGGTCGACATCGACCCCACCGCGCTGCACGACGTCGCCGGGTCGCGCGCGCTGCGGTCCGGTGTCGAGCTGATCGCCGGCGAACCGCGGGCCACGCACGTCCATGCGCACCCCGGGCGGCTCGACGGGATGGCCGAGCGATGGCGCGAGACCCTCGGCGATGCCGCGGTCGTGGCAACCAGGGCCGAGGCCCTCGACGCCGGGTGGTTCGGCCCTGTCGCGGACCACGTGGCTCCGATGCTCGGCGATCTCGTCGTCGCCGCGACGGGCCGGTCCGGGATCGTCGACTCGCGCACCCAGACGCCGCACTCCCTCGCGCTGAGGGGGATGCACGGTTCGTTCACCCCGGACGAGATGCTCGTCCCGTTGATGGTCGTCGGCTGAGGGAGTCCCCGTGGCAGAGCTCGTCTTCTTCAGCGGCACGATGGACTGCGGCAAGTCCACCCTCGCGCTGCAGCTGGACCACAACCACTCGGCCCGGGGGCGCGGCGGCGTCGTGTACACCCGCAACGACCGGGCCGGCGTGGACGTGCTGTCGTCGCGGCTCGGCCTGCGCCACCCGGCGGTCGAGGTCACGGACGAGATGGACTTCTGGGACGACGTCGTGGTCCGTCGGACCCGTGGGGAGCGGGTCGACTACCTCGTGTGCGACGAGGCGCAGTTCTACTCTCCCGACCAGGTCGAGCAGCTCGCCCGGCTGGTCGACGAAATGGGGGTGGACGTCTTCGCGTTCGGCATCACCGCGGACTTCCGCACCCGTCTCTTCCCCGGGTCGCAGCGACTCACCGAGCTCGCGGACCGTTGCGAGGTGCTCCAGGTGCAGTCGCTGTGCTGGTGCGGAGCACGCGCCACGCACAACGCTCGTACCGTCGGCGGGGTGATGGTCGTCGAGGGGGAGCAGGTCGTCGTGGGCGACACCGACGCCCACCAGGACGTCGGCTACGAGGTGCTGTGCCGACGTCACCACATGCGCCGGATGACCTCTGCTGCCGCGCGGGCGGTGTCACCCTCGCCGCAGACACTGGCCTTCTAGGCGAGGGTCTGACGACGGGCGTCCTGAGCGACCGGGTGCCGCGGTGCCCGGCGTGCGGGCGTCACCGCGGCGTGGGCATCACTCCGGTTTGGCGCCGAACACGATCTCGTCCCAGCTCGGGACGCTCGCTCGTCCCTTGCGGGACCCGCGGGAGCGGGCAGGGGGTGAAGGGGCCGGGGGATCGGCGGTCTCGCCGCTGTCCTCGGTGCCCGTCGAGGCCCGGGCGCCGGTGTCAGCGTCAGGCGTGCCAGCGTCCTGGGCGGCGGCGGTCGTGGCCTCGACAGCCGCACGCTGCCCCGAGGGGGGCATGGGCAGGACCGTCGCGTCGACCGCGTCCTGGGGCCGGGAGTGCGGCGGGTGGGCCGCCGGCACCGGGCCGACAGCCAGCTCGGGGTTGTCGAAGTCGAAGGCGTGCTGCGGGCCGAACCCCTCGAACTCCTCGTGGTCGTCGTCGTGCTCGTCGAGGGCCTGGCGGAACCCGCGGCGGTCGCTCAGGTCGTCGAGCAGGGCGTGGGTGGAGTCGTCGGGCTCGGGCTCGGGCGACGAGGGCAGGTCCACCGCGGTGAGCAGCGGACGCAGGGCGTCGTCCACCTCGACGTCGAAGACCGAGCTGCGCACGGCTGCGAGGTGGCGGCGGGGGATCGGTTCGTCGGCGAGCTCGGTCTCGGAGAGCCAGCGGGCCTCGTCGTCGACCGCTCGGACCGACCGGGTCCCGGCGTCGTAGACCCAGCGAGCGCTCCGCTCTGCTGCCGTCGGCCCGCTCACCGTGAACGAGACCTGGACGGTCCACGGCGCGGACGGGGGTCGGAAGGCGTCCCAGGCCAGGGTCGACAGGTCGACACCACGGGTCGCCAGACGATCGGTCACGAGATCTCCGAGCACGGGGGCGCTCGCCTCACGGCCGATACGCGTCGCACGCGCCTGCGCGGCGATGAACTCGCGCTCGGCCAGCACCGGGCCCTCGTAGCGCCGCACCTGCTCGACGGCCATCCCGACGGACTCGGCGACCTCCGCCGCGGTCAGGCCGCTGCGGATGCGGGCCTGGATCTCCCGAGGGGGCAACGTCCCGGACTGCTCGACGCGCACCTGCTCGAGCTGGGGGCGGTCACGCCGCACCGCAGCGCGCAGCGCCTCGTCGATGGGCAGGTGGAATCTCTGCCCGTCCGGTCCTTCGAGGACGACGTGCTCACCGTCCTCGTGCAGCCCTACCAGCTTCAGCTCGCTCATCCGACCTCCCTGACCTCCCCCCGAGGGTGCCACCTGTCCTGCCCGTGCGTGGGGAGGTGGCTCGGTGTGCCGCACGTGCCGATCGCTCGCGAGGGGGTGGCGGTCCGGGCGTGTCCGGCACGACGTCGGGCAGGATGACCGGGTGACGAGCCCAGCACCCGGTCCCCTTCCCGCCGACCCCGCCGACGTCGACCTCCTCGTGGATCTCGCCGAGCACCTGGCTCGCGAGGCCGGCAGGCTCGTGCTCGAGGGCCGCCCGCACCGCCCGGACGTGGCGTCGACCAAGTCGAGCCCGGTCGACGTGGTGACCCAGATGGACCTGGCCTCGGAGGCGCTGCTACGACGGCTCCTGGCCCAGGAGCGTCCCCAGGACGCGATCCTGGGCGAGGAGGAGGGTCTGCTCGTCGGGACCAGCGGCGTGACGTGGGTGCTGGACCCGATCGACGGCACCGTCAACTACCTCTACGGGATCCCGGCCTACGCGGTCTCGGTCGCTGCCGTGGTCGGTGAGCCCGACCCCGCACGGTGGACCGTGGTGGCGGGCTGCGTGCACGCCGTGGCGGACGGACGGACCTGGACGGCCGGCCTGGGACGAGGGGCGTACCTGGACGGGGGGCGTGTCGCGGTGAACGCGGCACGTCCGTTGGCGGAGTCGCTGGTGGGCACAGGGTTCGGGTACCTGTCGGAGCGACGACGGTCACAGGCGAGGGTCCTGGCCGAGGTGCTGCCGCAGGTCCGCGACATCCGCCGGATCGGATCGGCCGCCATGGACCTCTGCACGGTGGCGACGGGCGGTCTCGACGCGTACTACGAGCGGGGTCTGCAGCCGTGGGACCTGGCCGCGGCCTCGTTGGTCGCCCAGGAGGCGGGCGCGTCGGTGGTCGGGTTGCGCGGCGCACCCGCGGGGGAGTCGATGGCGGTGGCCGGACCGCCCGCCACGGCACGGGCCCTGGTGGGGATCCTCGAGGCCCTGGACGCCGACACCGACCGTCTCTGAGGCTCGTCGAGGGACGGTGGACGTGCCGGGTGTGCTTCCGGGCCGCGGATGAGGCACAATCCCCACGCCGACCACTCGGGAACAAGACGCGTGCGCCGTGCATTGACTACGTACCCGGGTGCGCGCGAGCCGCGTGCACCCAACGGATATCTACCCCGACACGGAGTGTGAAACGCCTGATGGCAACGGACTACGACGCCCCGCGCAAGACCGAGGAGGACCTCTCCGAGGACTCCCTGCAGGAGCTCCAGGCGCGGCGCTCTGACAAGAACTCGGGTGTCGTCGACGAGGACGAGACCGAAGCCGCCGAGGGCTTCGAGCTGCCCGGCGCCGACCTCTCCGGTGAAGAGCTCTCGGTCCGGGTGCTGCCGCGCCAGGCCGACGAGTTCACCTGCTCGAGCTGCTTCCTGGTGCATCACCGCAGCCAGCTGGCCTCGGAGAAGAACGGTCAGCCGATCTGCTCGGAGTGCGCTGCCTGACCTGAGGAAGGGACCCCGATCGCCGCGAGAAGGCGCTCGGGGTGTCGGGTCGAGACGATCCAGCTGGGGGTGGGGTCCAGCGGGTCGTCCACCCGGACCTCCACGGCGCCCGGGATCCACGCCCGCAGGCAGACGTACGCGCGGGCGTCCGACCCGGGTCCCAGTGCTGCGCGCAGGCCGTCCTTGTCGAGCACGTCCGCTGCACCCAGCACCCTGACCGGGATGTGCGCGGCACCGGCCCGCAGCTCGCCGGCCTCCACGGCGACCACCGGGCTCCAGACGACCGCCACGACGACGGCACCGGCGAAGGCTGCCGCGGAGACCACGAGAGCGACGAGCCGGTCGACCGGCA
Source organism: Actinotalea alkalitolerans (assembly GCF_023369855.1). Classification (GTDB taxonomy): domain Bacteria; phylum Actinomycetota; class Actinomycetes; order Actinomycetales; family Cellulomonadaceae; genus Actinotalea. The sequence goes on from NZ_JAMBPP010000011.1 coordinate 46,814, forward strand.
GCAGGGCGATCAGCACCAGGAGCGCGAAGCCCACCACGAACGACCAGCCGAGCGGTCCGGGCCAGAGGCGCTCCCGGTACGCACGGACGGTGGACCCGGGGGAGGTGGGGGCGGCGGACGAGTCGGTCATGGGTCAAGCATCCCAGGTCGGGGGGCTAGAGTCTGGGCCCGTGGATCACCCCCGTCCCGGCAGCGCCGGCTCACCCACGCCCGTCGACGTGCTGCTGGTCATGCTCGACGACGGCCTGCCCGAGCCGCGGTACGCCCATCCCGGTGATGCCGGTGCCGATCTGGTGGCCCGGACGGACGTCGTCCTCGAGCCTCTGGGCCGCGCCACGGTCCCGACCGGGGTCAGCATCGCGCTCCCCGACGGCTATGCCGCCTTCGTCCACCCCCGTTCAGGTCTGGCGGCTCGTCACGGTCTGACCATCGTCAACGCCCCGGGGACGGTCGATGCGGGCTATCGCGGCGAGATCAAGGTCACCCTGCTCAACACCGATGCCCACGAGACCCTGCACCTGCGACGAGGCGACCGGATCGCTCAGCTCGTCGTCCAGGAGGTGAGCCGTGCGCGGTTCGTGCGAGCCGAGCGCCTGCCCGGCTCGCACCGCGGCACCGAGGGCTTCGGTTCGAGCGGTGGCTGGCGGGCCCCGACCGTGCCCGCCGCGGGTCCCGACACCGGGCATGACCTGCCGTCCGATGGCGTCTAGGGTCGAAGGGGTGCTTCCGTGCCTGGCACCGTCATCAAGGAGGAAGTCGTGAGCCTGTTCCGGCGTGGCAAGAAGTCTGCCGACGAGCCCGCGGGCGACGCGCCGACCCCATCGGACGAGGGCAGCCCCTCGGTGCCCGAGGGCGGGTCCGTCGTCGCGGGCAGGGAGCGAGGCCCGTGGGACGTCGAGGAGGTCGCCGACCGGGGTCGCCGTGTCGACCTGGGCGCGATCTGGCTGCCCGGTCGCGAGGGCATGGAGCTCCGGATGGAGATCGAGAAGTCCACGAAGATCGTGACCGCCGCGGCGATCGCCCTCAACGGGTCGGGTCTGCAGGTCCAGGTGTTCGCCGCGCCGCGCTCCGAGGGCATCTGGGACGACATCCGAGCCGAGATCGCCGAGTCGGTGACCAAACAGGGTGGCTCGGTCGACGACCTGCCGGGTCCGTTCGGCCGTGAGCTGCTGGCGCGCCTGCCGGTGCGGACCAGCGAGGGTCGCACCGGCCACCGACCAGCGCGCTTCATCGGCCACGACGGGCGTCGGTGGTTCCTTCGGGGGGTCCTCACCGGGAAGGCCGCGGTCGACCCCTCGGCCGCGGCCGAGCTCGAGGCGGTCTTCGCTGACGTCGTCGTCGTGCGGGGCTCGGAGCCCCGGGCGCCCCGCGACCTCCTTCCGCTCCAGGTCCCCGGTGCGAGGCCCAGCGATGCCGTGGTCGCGCCGTCGGCCGTCGACCCGCTGCTCGCCCGCGGACCCGAGATCACCGAGGTGCGCTGATGGGCACCCCCGTGAGCATGCCACCGGGCAGCACGGCAGGCGGTGCCCGCCGGACGTCGCGCCTGCGTCGCGCGCTGCACGGCCTGGTGGCCTCGCAGGCCGAGATCGAGGCCACGGAGGAGCGCAAGGAGACGCACCGCCGGGGATGCACGGCGGTCTCGGAGCTCGAGGACCGCCGTCGGGCCGAGGTCTCGGGGGTGCTGCGCAGCGTCACGCTGCGCCCGCGCCAGACCGTCCCCGCTCTCGAGGCCGAGCTGTACGACGGCAGCGGCAGCGTGCAGGTCGTGTGGCTAGGGCGTCGCCAGATCGCCGGCATCGAGCCAGGGCGCAGGGCCAGGCTCGAGGGTCTGGTCTGCGTGCAGGACGGCCGACCGACGATGTACAACCCGCGCTACGAGCTCAGCCCCCAGGCCGGTGAGTGAGCCGGTGACAGGACCGCCGCCCGGGGCCGACAGCCCTGGACCCCAGGACCGCGCCGTGGGCGGTGCCGCGCCCGAGCCCGAGGCGCGTCCGCAGGGCGTGAAGGTGCTCGCCGGAGAGCAGTTCTCGTTCGTCGACGCCGTCGGCGGGGTCCGAGGCATGGTCGAGTCCACCCTGCCCGCACTGATCTTCGTGACCGTCTTCGTCGCCACCCGCGACCTGAGGACGGCCCTGATCGCCGCCGTGCTGCCCGCGGTCGTAGCGGTGGTGGTCCGGCTGGTGCAGCGGACCCCCGTGACCCAGGCCTTCTCGGGGGTGCTGGGCGTGGGGATCGGGGTCTTGTGGGCCTGGCGGACCGGCGAAGCGCAGGACTACTTCGCCTGGGGACTGTGGGTCAACGTCATCTGGGGTGCGGGGGCGGTGATCTCGGTCCTGGTGCGCTGGCCGGTCGTGGGCGTGATCGTGAGCCTGCTGCGTGGTCAGGACATGTCCTGGCGAACCGCGGCCGACGCGGCACCGCTGCGCCGGCGCTACGTGTGGGCCACCTGGCTGTGGGTCGCCGTGTTCGGGCTGCGTCTGGTGGTGCAGGTGCCGCTCTACCTCGAGGGGACCGACGCCGTCGGCTGGCTCGGTACCGCACGGCTGGTGATGGGCCTCCCGCTCTTCGCTCTGGGCCTGTGGATCACGTGGCTGCTGGTGTCACCAGGAGGTCGTGCAGCGCATCCAGATCAGCGTCCGAGCCCGCCACGATGAGCAGCTCGTCACCAGCCTCGAGGGTGTCGTCCGGGCTGGGGGCGAGGGGCTTGCGGCCCCGCACCACCGCGGCCAGCACGGTGTCCAGCGGCCACACGACCTGACCGACACGGACCCCGACCAGCGCCGAGTGCTCGGGCAGGGTCAGCTCGAGGATGTCGGCCTTGGACTGGTGGAAGGTGAAGATCTTCACGAGGTCACCGACGGCCACGGCCTCCTCGACCATCGCCGTCATGATCCGGGGCGTCGAGACCGCCACGTCCACACCCCAGGCCTCGTCGAACATCCACTCGTTCTTGGGGTTGTTGACGCGAGCGACGGTGCGCGGAACGCCGTACTCGGTCTTGGCGAGCAGCGAGACCACGAGGTTGACCTTGTCGTCGCCGGTCGCTGCGACGACGACGTCGCACTCCTCGGTGGCTGCCTGGGTCAGGGTCGAGAGCTCGCAGGCGTCTCCCAGGAGCCAGTCCGCGTCGGCGACCGAGGCGATGCGCATCGCCGAGGGCTGCTTGTCGATCAGCGTGACCTCGTGGTCGTTGAGGAGCAGCTCGCGGGCGATCGACCGGCCGACCGAGCCGGCACCGGCGATGACGACGCGCATCACTTCACCCCTGTCGGCACATGGGTCAGCACCCGTTCGACGCGGGCCATGTCCGTGGCCTGCAGCAGCACGTGCAGCACGTCGTTCTCCTGCAGCACCGTGGTGGGCGTGGGGAGCACACCGTCCCCGTAGCGGGTCACGTACGCGACCCTCGCGCCGGTCGCCTTCTCGATCGAGACGAGGGCATGGCCGATCCACCCGGGATGGGTGTCCATCTGCGCCATGAGGATCTGGCCCGAGGCGTCCCGGTACTCGTCGGTGGCGCCCATGGGCAGCATGCGCCGCAGCACCTGGTCGGCCGTCCAGCGCACCGTGGCGACGGTCGGGATGCCCAGGCGCTGGTAGATCTCGGCGCGGTGCGGGTCGTAGATCCTCGCGACGACGTTGCCCACGCCGTAGGTCTCGCGCACCACGCGAGCGGCCAGGATGTTGGAGTTGTCCCCGTCCGAGACGGCCGCGAAGGCGTAGGCGTCCTCGACGCCGGCCTGGATGAGGGTCTCGCGGTCGAAACCGAGACCGGTGACCCGCTTGCCGTCGAACGCTGCGTCGAGCCGCCGGAAGGCCTCGGGGTTCTGGTCGATGACCGCGACCGAGTGCCCACGGCTCTCGAGCGACTGCGCGAGGGTGGCTCCGACCCGGCCGCAACCCATGATGATGAAGTGCACGATCGGCCACGCTATACCGTCCGGGGACCGTTCACGCGGGTCGTCGTCGCAGGCCTGGCGGACGGGGTCCGCGATGAGGCCTAGCATGGGCTCTCGTGTCGGACATCGCTGATGCCGCGAAGCGTCTGCTGCTGGGCCGCCCGGTCCGCAGCGACCGTCTCGGTCACACCCTCCTGCCCAAGCGGCTGGCCCTGCCTGCCTTCGCCTCGGACGCGCTGTCCTCGGTGGCCTACGCCCCTGACGAGATCCTGCTGACCCTGTCGATCGCCGGGCTGAGCGCCGCCTTCATCTCGCCGTGGGTGGGCCTGGCGGTCGTGCTGGTCATGGCCGTGGTGGTGGCCTCCTACCGGCAGAACGTGCACGCCTACCCCTCGGGCGGTGGCGACTACGAGGTGGCCACGGTCAACCTCGGCCCGCGGGCGGGTCTGTCGGTGGCCAGCGCGCTGCTCGTGGACTACGCGCTGACGGTCGCCGTGTCGATCTCGGCCGGGGCGCAGTACGCGGCGGCCGCGGTCCCGGCGCTGCGCGGCTACGAGGTGCACTTCGCCATCGGCCTCGTCCTGGTCCTGACCCTGGCCAACCTGCGCGGGGTCAAGGAGTCCGGCCGGCTCTTCGCGCTCCCGGTGTACCTGTTCATGTTCGCGCTCGGGCTGATCGCCGTGGTGGGCTTCCTGCGCTACGTCACCGGGACGCTGCCGATGGCCGCGAGCTCCGAGCTCGGCGTGGTCCCGGTCTCGGGGTTCGACCAGGGGCTGGTCGGGATCGCTGGAGGCTTCCTGGTCCTGCGGGCCTTCGCCTCGGGCTGTGCCGCACTCACCGGGGTCGAGGCGATCAGCAACGGGGTGCCGGCCTTCCGGGCGCCCAAGAGCCGAAACGCCGCGACGACCCTGCTGCTGCTCGGGACGCTCTCGGTCACCTTCATCATGTCGATCCTGCTGCTGGCCCGGGCCACCGGGGTCCACTACGTGGAGTTCCCGGCCGAGCAGCTGACCCGTGACGGTCAGCTGGTGGGGGAGGACTACGTCCAGAACCCCGTGCTGAGCCAGCTGGCCGAGACGGTCTTCTCGGGCTTCCCGCCGGCGTTCTTCCTGGTGGCGGTGGTCGCGGGGCTGATCCTCGTGCTCGCCGCCAACACGGCCTTCAACGGCTTCCCGGTGCTCGGGTCGATCCTCGCCCGCGACGGCTACCTGCCCCGTCAGCTGCACACGCGCGGCGACCGGCTGGCGTTCTCGAACGGGATCGTCGCCCTGGCCGTGGGCGCGATGGTGCTCATCTGGGCCTTCGACGCCCAGGTGACCAGGCTGATCCACCTGTACATCGTCGGCGTGTTCGTCTCCTTCACGCTCAGCCAGCTCGGCATGGTCAAGCACTGGAACCGCCTCCTGCGGACCGAGCACGACCCGGGTGCCCGGACGCGCATGCTCCGTTCGCGCTCGATCAACGCGGTCGGACTGGCCCTGACCGGGACGGTGCTGGTCGTGGTGCTGATCACCAAGTTCAGCCGGGGTGCCTGGATCGCGATCGTGGCGATGGGTGTCGCCTACCTGCTGATGCGAGGTATCCGCAAGCACTACGAGATGGTCGGGGACGAGCTCGCGCTGGGTGAGGACCCGGCCGCCGCCCGGGCCCTGCCGAGCCGCGTGCATGCGATCGTGCTGGTGTCGCGGCTGCACAAGCCCACGATGCGCGCGCTGTCCTACGCGAGGGCGTCGCGCCCCTCGGTGCTCGAGGCGGTCACGGTGAGCGTCGACCCCGCCGAGATCGCGGCCCTGCGCGAGCAGTGGGAGGCCCTGGACCTGCCGGTCGCCCTCAAGATCCTCGACTCACCGTTCCGTGACGTGACCCGCCCGATCCTGGGGTACGTCAAGTCGATCAGGCGTGAGAGCCCGCGGGACCTGGTCGTCGTCTACGTGCCCGAGTACGTCGTGGGGCACTGGTGGGAGCAGCTGCTGCACAACCAGAGCGCGATGCGACTCAAGAACCGCCTGCTCTTCACGCCCGGGGTCGTGGTCGCCTCGGTCCCGTGGCAGCTGGCGTCCTCGGCCTCGGCCGCGGGGTCGCGTCCGGGCGCCCCTGACCCTCGCACCCGGATCCCCCCGGCGGCGGTGGACGAGCGTGCCACGCCCGCCGGGTCGCCCGAGGAGCCGACCGCTCCGCCCTCCCCGGAGACTCCGCGATGAGCGTCGCGACCTCCGACGAGGTCCTGACCCTGGAGATCGGGCCGGTGGCACACGGGGGCCACTGCGTCGCGCGGCACGAGGGCCGGGTCGTCTTCGTGCGGCACGCCCTGCCGGGTGAGCGGGTGCGTGCGCGGGTGACCGGCACCGACCCGGGGGCAAGGTTCTGGCGGGCCGAGGTCGTCGAGGTGCTCGAGCCGAGCCCCGACCGGGTGGCGGACGCCTGGCCCGAGGCGGGACCGGGCGGGGTCGGGGGAGCCGAGCTGTCGCACGTCTCCCTGCCTGCCCAGCGCGCCTGGAAGGGCGCGGTCGTGGCGGAGCAGCTCCGCCGCCTCGCCCGCACCGACCTCGACGTGGTGGTCGAGGCGGCCCCCGGGGACGACCAGCGTGGAGGCCTGGCCTGGCGCACCCGGATCGAGCTGGTGGCCGACGCCCAGGGGCGGCCGGGCATGCACCGTCACCGTTCGCACGAGGTGGTGCCGCTGGACTCGATGCCTCTGGCGGTCCCCGGCATCACCGAGCTGGGGGTCCTGGGGCGCAGCTGGCCCGCCGGGGCGAGGCTGACCGTCGTGGCGCCGGTCGGGCAGGACCGTCCGCTCGTGCTCGTGGACGGGGTGCCGTGGACCGACCGTGGCCCGGACCGGCGTCCCAACGCACGCTCCTCGGTGCGTGAGCGGGCTGTCGTGGACGGGCGGACGCTGACCTGGAGGGTCGCCGCGGACGGGTTCTGGCAGGTGCACCGGGAGGCTCCGGCGGTGATCGCCGGGGCGGTGGTCGACGCCGTCGGTCCGCGGCCCGGTGCGACCGTCGTCGACCTGTACTCCGGGGCGGGACTGCTCACGCTGCCGCTGGCCGGGCTGGTGGGCGAGTCGGGCAGGGTCGTCGCGGTCGAGGGGGATGCCCGGGCCGTCAGGGACGCGCGCCGGAACCTGCACGACCACCCGCAGGCAGAGCTCCACCTGGGTGAGGTCCGCGAGGTCCTGGCCCGCGACGTGGTGGGTGCCGCGGACGTCGTCGTCCTCGACCCACCGCGGGTGGGCGCGGGGCGCGCGGTCATCGAGCACGTGGTCCGGCTCGCGCCGCAGCGGGTGGTCTACGTCGCGTGCGACCCTGCGGCGCTCGCGCGGGATGTCGCGTACCTGGGGGACAGGGGGTACGCCCTGCGCGACCTGCGGGCGCTGGACCTGTTCCCGATGACGCACCACGTGGAGTGCGTCGCGGTCCTCGATCGTCCCTGAGGCGCGCGAGGTCAGTCGGCGCCTGCCCGGGCGTTGTCCGGTACGATGTATCTTGACATCGAGATATCCGCGGAGACCCGAAGTCGGTAGCCTGCGAGAAGGTCTGCGAGGTCCGGCGGCCCGGTGCCGCCCCAGGACGAGAACCAGGTGAAGGAGCCACTGTGAGCAGCGTCGACACGTTCGGGTCGAAGGGCACCCTGGAGGTCGCAGGGACCTCTTACGAGATCTACCGGCTGGCCTCGGTGCCGGGGCTCGAGCGCCTGCCGTTCAGCCTCAAGGTGCTTGCCGAGAACCTGCTGCGCACCGAGGACGGCGCGAACATCACCGCCGAGCACGTCCAGGCCCTGGCCGGGTGGGACGCCACGGCCGAGCCCTCGGTGGAGATCCAGTTCACCCCCGCGCGTGTCGTGATGCAGGACTTCACCGGCGTCCCGTGCGTGGTCGACCTGGCCACCATGCGCGAGGCCGTCGCCGATCTCGGCGGGGACCCCGCACGCATCAACCCGCTGGCCCCGGCCGAGCTCGTCATCGACCACTCGGTGCAGATCGACGTGGCCGGTCGCGCGGATGCCTTCGAACGCAACGTCGAGCTCGAGTACGAACGCAACCACGAGCGCTACCAGTTCCTGCGCTGGGGTCAGACCGCCTTCGACGACTTCAAGGTCGTGCCTCCCGGAACCGGGATCGTCCACCAGGTCAACATCGAGTACCTGGCCCGCGGCATCATGACCCGTGAGGTCGAGGTGGACGGGCAGACGGTCCTGCGCGCCTACCCCGACACCTGCGTGGGCACGGACTCGCACACCACGATGGTCAACGGTCTCGGCGTCCTGGGCTGGGGTGTCGGCGGCATCGAGGCCGAGGCGGCGATGCTGGGCCAGCCCGTCTCGATGCTCATCCCGCGGGTGGTGGGCTTCCGGCTGACCGGGAGCATCCCGCCCGGGGTGACCGCGACCGACGTCGTGCTGACCATCACCGAGCAGCTCCGCGCACACGGGGTCGTGGGCAAGTTCGTCGAGTTCTACGGGGACGGTGTCGCCGAGGTGCCGCTGGCCAACCGTGCCACCATCGGGAACATGAGCCCCGAGTTCGGCTCGACCTGCGCGATCTTCCCGATCGACGGGGTGACCCTGGACTACCTGCGCCTGACCGGACGCTCCGACCAGCAGGTCGCGCTGGTCGAGGCCTACGCCAGGGAGCAGGGCCTGTGGCACGACCCGGCCTCGGCGCACTACGTCGAGCCCGCCTTCTCCGAGTACCTCGAGCTGGACCTCTCGACCGTGGTGCCCTCGATCGCCGGCCCCAAGCGCCCCCAGGACCGCATCGAGCTCACCGCCGCGAAGGAGGCCTTCGCCGCATCGATCCTGGACTACGTCGGCGCGGACGAGAAGGCACGGTTCACCGGGCTGGACGCCTCGGTCGAGGAGACGTTCCCGGCCTCCGACCCGATCGCTGCCGGCGAGCACGCCGACACCTCGGACGCACCCGCGCCGGTCGGGCACGGTGACGTCGAGCACCGACCGCACAAGCGGGTTCCCGTGACCCTCGCGGACGGGACGCGGACCGAGCTGGACCACGGCTCGGTCGTGATCGCCTCGATCACCTCGTGCACCAACACCTCGAACCCGTCGGTCATGCTCGCAGCCGCCCTCCTGGCCAAGAACGCCGTGGCCAAGGGACTCGCCGCCAAGCCCTGGGTCAAGACCTCGATGGCGCCCGGCTCCAAGGTCGTCACCGACTACTACGAGAAGGCCGGGCTGTGGCCCTACCTCGAGAAGCTCGGCTTCCACCTGGTCGGGTACGGCTGCGGCACGTGCATCGGCAACTCGGGCCCGCTGCCTGAGGAGGTCTCCGCGACGGTCAACGAGCACGACCTGTCGGTCGTCTCGGTGCTCTCGGGCAACCGGAACTTCGAGGGCCGCATCAACCCCGACGTGAAGATGAACTACCTCGCCTCCCCGCCCCTGGTCATCGCCTACGCGCTCGCCGGGACCATGGACTTCGACTTCGAGAACGAACCCCTCGGGCACACCGAGTCGGGCGACCCCGTCTTCCTGCGCGACATCTGGCCGGCCCCGGCCGAGGTGCAGTCCACGATGGACTCCTCGATCGACCGTGCCATGTTCACCACCGACTACGCCGACGTCTTCGCCGGGGACCACCGGTGGCAGGGGCTCTCCACCCCCGAGGGCAGCACCTTCGCCTGGGACGAGTCGTCGACCTACGTGCGCAAGCCCCCGTACTTCGACGGCATGTCCGCGACGCCCGAGCCGGTCGTCGACATCTCGGGTGCCCGCGTTCTCGCCAAGCTGGGCGACTCGGTCACCACCGACCACATCAGCCCGGCGGGCTCGATCAAGGCCGACAGCCCGGCCGGTGCCTACCTCGCCGAGCACGGTGTCGAGCGACGTGACTTCAACTCCTACGGCTCGCGGCGTGGCAACCACGAGGTCATGATCCGGGGGACCTTCGCCAACATCCGGCTGCGCAACCAGCTCGTGCCCGGTGTCGAGGGGGGATTCACCGTCGACCACCTCACGGGTGAGCAGACGACGATCTACGACGCGGCGCAGTCCTACGCCCGGGCGGGAGTGCCCCTGGTGATCCTCGGCGGCAAGGAGTACGGCTCGGGGTCCTCGCGCGACTGGGCCGCCAAGGGCACCAGCCTGCTGGGGGTGCGCGCGGTGATCACCGAGAGCTTCGAGCGCATCCACCGCTCCAACCTCATCGGGATGGGCGTCCTGCCGTTGCAGTTCCCGGCGGGCGAGTCCGCGGACTCGCTCGGTCTGGACGGCACGGAGACCTTCGACGTCACCGGGGTCACCGCGCTCAACGACGGACCCGTCCCCGAGACCGTCGCTGTCACCGCGACAGCCCCCGACGGGACCGTGGTGACCTTCGACGCCGTCGTGCGGATCGACACGCCGGGCGAGGCGGACTACTACCGCAACGGCGGCATCCTGCAGTACGTGCTGCGTTCGCTGGTCACGGCCTGACCGTGCGCTCCGGGGGCGCCGACCTGGGAAGGCCGCCGGACGCGTGACATCGGCGAGCCGCTGCGCGACCATCGACGGATGAGCGCGCAGCGGCAGTCGGACAGGTCGGTCGTCAGGACCGTCGAGACGGACGAGGACGTCGAGACCTTCCTGTCCGGCATCGAGCACGACGTCCGCCGTGCGGACGCCTACGTGCTGGTCGAGATGATGTCCCGTGCCACAGGGCAGCCTCCGAAGCTGTGGGGCTCGTCGATCGTGGGCTTCGGGCGGTACCACTACGTCTACGCGACGGGTCGCGAGGGTGACGCGGCCGCGGTCGGGTTCTCCCCGCGCAAGGCGAGCACCACGGTCTACCTCGCGGACGGTTTCGAGGGCTACACCGACCAGCTCGAGCGACTCGGCCCCCACACCACGAGCGTGTCCTGCCTGTACCTCAAGCGTCTCGAGGACGTCGACCTCACGGTCCTGGAGGAGATGGTCCGGCGCTCGTACCAGGTCACCACCACCCGCACCTGGCCCTGACCTCGCGATGCCGGGCGCAGGGGTGCCGGGTGCAGGGTGCCCGGGCACACCGCGTCGGCGAACCGTGGGGGTCTCAGCCGCGGAAGGCTCGCCGCGCGGCCTCGACGACCTCGGCCGCCACACGACCCAGGTCGTCGTGACGTGGTGGGGTCTCGCCGTCCCGGACCGCCGACCAGGCGATCACGAGGGCTGAGCGCGCCTGCGCCGGGTGCGTGCCGTCGCAGCGTTCGAGGACCGCGGGAACGAGCCAGTCCACGTCCACGGTCCCGCTCGGCGGGGCGAAGACCCGCTCCCCGGAGGTCCAGTCTGTCGGGCTGCCGCTCATCGTCCGATCCTCGCACGCGTCGTCACGGCAGGGGTCAGAGCGGGACAGGACGGGTCCGCTCCTGGTCCCACGGCTGGGCCCAGCCCAGCTCGTCGAGGAGGCGGTCGAGCACCAGGGCGGTGAACCCCCAGACGACGTGACCAGCGACGTCGAACGCGGGAGACCGGTGCGACACCCCGGCCCGGCGCAGCACGACGTTCGAGCGGTTGGCCGGGTCGACGAGGTCGGCGACCGGTGCTCGGAAGACCGTCGCCGACTCAGCCGCGTCGACGACCCCGACGGGTGACGGGCTGGCCCACCACCCGAGGACCGGGGTGACGAGGTGGTCGCTCACCGGTACCGGCACGGGGTCCAGCGTGCCGAGCACCTCGATCCCCGTTCGGTCCAGGCCGGTCTCCTCCTCGGCCTCGCGCAGCGCTGCGGCGACCACGTCCCGGTCCCCGGGGTCGACCCGACCGCCCGGGAAGGCGACCTGGCCGGCGTGATGGTTCAGCGTCGAGGCGCGCCGGACCAGCAGGACGTCGAGGTCGGCCGGCACCGCCGCGAGCCGGTGGTGGGCAGGGAGCGCGTCGAGCACACCGAGCAGCACGAGGACAGCCGCGGGCCGGGCACCGGGATCGAGGAGTCGACCGGGGATGCCCCACGCGACGCCGCGCCCGACGAGGGCGGCGACCTGTGCGCGAGGCCCCTGCCCCCCGCCCGGGTCGGACCCCGTCCTCATGTCACCAACCTGCGGGCAGCGGCCTGCCCTCGTCATAGCCGGCGGCCGACTGGATCCCCACGACCGCACGTTCGGCGAACTCGGCCAGGCTCGCCGCACCGGCGTAGGTGCACGAGCTGCGCAGCCCCGAGGTGATCTGGTCGAGCAGGTCCTCGACACCGGGCCGGTGGGGGTCGAGGTACATCCGTGAGGAGGAGATGCCCTCTTCGTAGAGGGCCTTGCGGGCCCGGTCGAACGCCGACCCGCCCTGGGTCCGTGCGGCCACGGCGCGCGCGGAGGCCATGCCGAAGCTCTCCTTGTAGAGCCTGCCGGTCCCGTCGTCATGGAGATCGCCCGGGCTCTCGTGAGTCCCCGCGAACCACGAGCCGACCATGACCTGCGAGGCGCCCGCAGCCAGCGCCAGGGCCACGTCGCGCGGGTGCCGGACGCCGCCGTCGGCCCAGACGTGCGCCCCGAGCCGGCGGGCCTCGGCCGCGCAGTCCAGGACGGCCGAGAACTGCGGCCGGCCGACGGCGGTCATCATCCGGGTGGTGCACATCGCTCCCGGCCCGACCCCGACCTTGACGATGTCCGCCCCGGCCTCGATCAGGTCGCGGGTGCCCTGGGCGGTGACGACGTTGCCCGCGGCGACCGGGACGTCGGGGGACAGGGTGCGTACCGCGGCCAGCGCCTCGAGCATGCGCCGCTGGTGGCCGTGGGCGGTGTCCACCACGAGGGTGTCCACCCCCGCCTCGAGCAGGGCAGCGGCCTTGGCCCGCACGTCGCCGTTGATGCCGACCGCCGCGGCGACGCGCAACCGCCCGGAGGAGTCCAGCGCGGGGGTGTAGATCGAGCTGCGCAGCGCACCCGTGCGGGTCAGGACACCCACGAGCACCCCGGCGCTGACGACGGGGGAGAAGCGACGTCGGGACGCGTGCAGCCGCTCGAACGCGGCCTCGAGCCCGTCCGGCCCGGACAGGACGTCGACCTCGACCACCGTGGGGTCGGGCGTCATCACCTCCGAGACCTGGGTGAAGCGGTCCACGCCCTGGCAGTCTGCCTCGGACACCACGCCGATCGGGCGGCCGTCCTGGACCACGACCGCCGCGCCGTGCGATCGCTTGCCGATCAGTGTCAGGGCCGTGTGCACGGTGTCCGTGGGGCCGATCGCGACGGCGCTCTCGACCACCGTGTGCCGCGCCTTGACGCTCGCCACGACATCAGCCACGACGTCCGCGGGGATGTCCTGGGGGATGACCGCCATCCCGCCGCGGCGTGCCACGGTCTCGGCCATCCGCCGTCCCGACACGGCCGTCATGTTGGCCACGACGATCGGCAGGGTCGTGCCCGTCCCGTCGGAGGCGGAGAGGTCCACGTCGAAGCGTGAGGCGACGTCGGAGCGGGACGGGACGAGGAACACGTCGCCGTAGGTGAGGTCGGTCGTCGGCTGGTGGCCTGGCAGGAAGCGCATGAGGTGAGCCTAAGGGTGCCGCGCGTCGCCAAGCCCGTGGAACGCTCGGGCCCGACGACGCGACGGTCACTCCTTCACGGCACCGCTGGTCACGTTCATGATCCGCCGCTGGAAGACGAAGAAGAGGACAGCGACGGGGATCGTCATGATCGCGGCTGCGCCGAGCTTGAGCGGGTACTGGAGTCCTTGGCCCAGTCCGCCGGATGCGAGCTGCGCGACACCCTTGGTGAGGGTGCGCAGCTCGGGGTCGGACGAGGCGACGATGAAGTGCGACAGCTCGTTCCACGACCCCTGGAACGCCAGGATCACCAGCGTGACCAACGCGGGCGTGGCCATGGGCAGCACCACCGACCAGTAGATGCGGAAGGGGCCTGCACCGTCGATCCGGGCGGCTTCCTCGACGCTGCGGGGTATGGACTCGAAGAAGTTCTTCATGATGAAGATCCCCGCGGCGTCGGCCAGCAGCGGGATGATCATGCCGGCGTAGGTGTTGTAGATGCCGAGCTGGTTGATGACCAGGAACTTCGGGATGAGCAGGACGACGCCGGGGACGGCCATGACGGCCACCAGCCCGGCGAAGACGAGGCCGCGCCCACGGAACTCGAGCCGGGCCAGGGCGTAGCCGGCGAGGGAGTTGATGAAGACCCGGCCGAGCGTCACGCAGATGGTCACGATCACGGAGTTCTTGAACCACACCGGGTAGTCGGACCGTAGGAAGAGCCGTTCGTACGCGGCGAAGGTCCAGTGCTGCGGGACCAGGCCCAGGGGCGAGGCCACCGCCTCGGCCTCGGACTTGAAGGACGTCGACACCTGCACCAGGAACGGGTAGATGTAGATGAGGACGATCATGAGCAGCACCGCGTAGACGAAGAACGTCCCGGTGCGGCGACGTCTCGCGGAGCGGTCCGCGCGCAGCTCACGGGCACGGTTCGCCGAGTCGCGGGCCGGGTCGAGGGTCGTGGCGCTCATCGCTGGGCTCCTGCTCCGGGGACGGCACCGCTCTCGCCGGTACGGATGGGATGGATGAACCGCTTGCGCCTGGGGACGGTGTCCCGCTCGCGCAGGATCAGCCGCTGGATGATCGTCAGGACCACGATGATCGCGAAGAGCACGAACGCGATCGCGGCGCCGCGGCCCCACTGCTGCTGCTCGAAGGACGACTGGTAGGAGAGGTAGGCGGGAGTGAGCGTCGTCTTCGCGGGTCCGCCCTGCGTGCCGGTGTAGATCTGGTCGAAGACCTGCCAGCACCCGATCAGCCCCAGGGTGATGACCGTGAACAGCGTGGGACGGAGCATCGGGACGGTGACGTACCAGAAGCGCTGCCAGGCAGAGGTCCCGTCCATGAGGGCAGCCTCCTCGACGTCACCGGAGATCTGCTGCAAGGCGGCGATGAACAGCAGCATGAACGTCCCGGACGTCGTGAACACGGCCATGATGATGAACACGCTCATGGCCACGCTCGGGCCGCTGATCCAGGACCACCAGGTGATCCCCAGGAAGCCGTTGCCGGTCAGCGCGGCCGGGCCGCTCTGCACGCCCAGCGCACCGAGGAGCACGTGCACCACGCCGCGCGCGTCCGCGAACCAGTTCGGTCCGGTGATGCTCAGGTAGCTCAGGCCCTTGTTGACGGCGCCCGAGGCGGAGAAGAGGAAGAGGAAGAGGACGGTGATCGCCACCGAGCTCGTGACGGACGGGAAGTAGAACGCGGTGCGGAACGCGCCACGACCCCGCAGCACCTTCCGGTTCACCATGACGGCGAGGAACAGCGAGAGCGCCGTCTGGAGCGGCACGACGAGGAACACGTACCAGGCGTTGTTGCGGACGGCGGTGCCGAAGTCCTGGGTGGCCAGACCGCCGTCGGCGAGGAGTCGGCTGTAGTTCTCACCGCCGACGAACCCGACGGTCGAGGACAGCGGGCTCCCGCGACCGGTCCAGTCCGAGACGCTCACCCATGCCGCCATCAGGACGGGCACCACCAGGAAGAGCCCGAGGATCACGATCATGGGGGAGATGAAGAGCCACCCGGCCGCCGCCTCGCGGCCCCGGACACCGGAGCGACGAGACGGCGACCGCCGTGGGCTGCGGGCAGACGCGCTGGTCGCCTCCGCACTGCGTGTCGTGGACATCAGCCTGCGGAGTCCAGCACGGCCTGCATGTTGGTCTGGACGGACTGCAGCATCGCCTCGACGTCAGCGGTGCGCAGGCCCTCGATCTGGCCGTTGAAGTCGGCGATGACGTCCGAGGCGCCCTGCACGGTCGGCATCCCGACGGCGAACTCGGCGCTGTCGAGGAACGCGGCCTGCTCCGGGAAGGTGCTGCGGAAGTCGTCACCCGCGGACTCGACCGAGGGCATGACACCGAACGCCTCGGCGAACTCCGCCTGCTGCTCGGTCGCCGTCAGGAACTCGACCAGGTCGATCGCGGCCTCCTGGTTCGAGCTGTCGGCGGCGATCCCCCAGCAGTTGGTGAACTGCAGGGTGCCCTGACCGGCGGGACCGGCGGGCAACGGCGCCACGAGGTAGCTGACGTCCGGGAAGTCGTTGCGCAGGGCACCGGTGATCCAGTTGCCCTCGATGGTCATCGCGGCGCGCCCGCTGCCGAACGCCTCCCCGCCCCACCCGGTGTCGATGTCGGACGGGAAGGCCGCGATGCCGTCGGTGAGCATGCTCTGGACGAAGGTCAGGGCCTCGATGTTCTCGGGACTGTCCGCGATGGCCTCGGTGCCGTCCTCGCTGACCAGTCCGCCTCCGGCCTGGGCCATGAAGGTCCCGACGCGCTGGTACTCGGGCCCGAACGCGAGCCCGACCTGATCGCCGGTGGTGAGCGCCTCAGCCGCTGACCGCAGGCTGTCCCAGTCGGTGGGGACGTCGGCCTCGGTGAGACCTGCCTCGGTCCAGGCGTCCTCGTTGATCACGAGGGCGAGGGTCGAGAAGTCCTTCGGCGCGCAGTAGAACTCACCGTCGACGGTGAAGTTCTCCTGCAGGGACGGGTAGAAGTCGTCTGCCGAGGCGAGCTCGGACGCGTACGGGTGCAGCGACCCGTTGGCCACCCAGCCGGCGAGCTGGTCGGTGCTGGCGTAGAAGACGTCGGGCGGGCTGGCGGCCGCGAAGCCCTGGGCGAGCTCCTGGTTGAGGTCCGAGGCCACGTTGACGCTCGCGGCGATCCCGGACTGCTCGGACCAGGCGGCGACGGCGGCGTTGACGGCGTCCGTCTCGGCGTCGCCGCTCGAGCCGATGAGCAGCGTCAGTGAGGCCCCGGTGCCGTCCCCGGTGCCGGGCTCAGCCGTCCCCGCGGGTTCGTCGTCGTCGAAGCTCGAGCCTCCGCCGCAGGCGGTCAGGGCGAGGGCGCCGCCTGCGATCAGGGCGGTGAGGGTGGTGCTGCGTGCGGTGCGACGCATGGTGTCTCCTTCGTCGGTGAAGCGAGGGCGTTCGGTCGGTGGCGTTCGGGCGGTCGTGCGGGTCAGGCGGAGGGGGCCGAGGACTCTCGGACCACGAGGCTCGGGCTGAGCAGGACGTGGTGGTCGTTGCCACGGGCTGTGGTGGTCGAGGGGCCCTGGTGGCGTGCCGAGAGCTGCTCGAGCAGGAGGCTGAGGGACCGGCCGGCCGCCTCGGTGAGTGGCTGTGCGACGCTCGACAGCCCGACGGCGCGGGCGACGGGCGTGTCGTCGAAGCCGATGACGGCGGGCGACGGAAGGTCTGCGCGGCGGCCGGTCGGGCCGGCGACGGCGGCGGGTGACCGGGTCACGGCGAGCGCGCCGAGCGCGAGCGAGTCGCTCGCGCAGACGAAGGCGGTCGGCGAGACGTGGGCCAGCAGACGGTGCGCAGCCTGCGCGCCGTTGGTGACCCCGTCCAGGACACCGACGTCGAGGGCGTCGAGCTCGTGGTCGGGCACCCCGGCGGCCTGGACGGCGCGACGCCAGCCGAGGCGCCGGTCGTCGCCGGTGTCCGAGCCTGCGGGCCAGCCGAGGAACGCGATCCGCCGGTGCCCCAGCGACTGCAGGTGCTCGACCGCGGCACGTGTCCCGGCGGCGCCGTCGACGTCGACCCAGGCGTGCTCGGGGGCGGTGGCCCCGTCGGCCGGTGGGTCCCAGGGTCGTCCGAAGGTGACGAACGGGACGTCGTGGTCGGCGAGCCACCGGGTGCGTGGATCGCCGTGGTGGGTCGAGGTCAGGACGAAGGCGTCGATCTCGAGGGTGTCGAGCAGCTCGCTGTACTGGCCGATCTCGGCGTGGTCGTCGGTCGCGGTGAACAGCATGACCCGGTAGCCGCGGAGCTGTGCCTGCTCGGTCAGGGCGTGCAGGAAGCGGTCCAGGACCGCCCCGTTGATCCCGTCGACCGAGGGCTGGAGGCGCAGGCCGATCACGCGGGATCGACGGGTGCGCAGCTGGCGGGCCGCCCCGTGGGGCCGGTAGCCGACCTCGTCGATCACGCTCTGCACCCGTTCGAGCGTCTCGGGGCGCACGAGGTGCGGGGCGTTGAGGACGTTCGAGACGGTCTGGCGGGAGACCGCGGCTCGATCGGCGACGGACTGCAGGGTGGGACGGCCGTCCACAGACGCCTCCTTGCGCTGGGTGCCCCGTTCTCGCCGGGACTGTATTGGAGCGATCAAATCGCGTAGTGTTCGCGGCGTTGGATCGCTCAAATGGATATCCACAGCGTGGATCGCCGAGTCGGGGTTGTCAAGAGCAGAGGCCCCGGCCCCAGATCACGACCTGATCACGAACCTGTGCACCGAGGGGAAGACACCGATGGAGCTGCAACCGCTTCTGCACGACCTGCTCGCCGCGACCATGGCACCCACCCAGGCATGGTCGGGTCACGACGGGCAGATCCGGGCCGTCGGTGCTCAGGGGGTCTACCAGGGGGACCTGCGCGTGCTGTCCCAGGCCGTGCTCACGGTCGACGGCCACGAGCCCGAGCCCGTCGCGGCGGGACCTGACGGCCCGGGCGTGATCCAGGCCGTCTCGCTGCTGCGTTCCGTGGACGAACCCGGCGCCGACCCGACGGTACGACTGCGCCGGACCCGCACGGTCACCCCTGGCGCGGTCCGCGAGAGGCTCGAGGTGACCACGGGCACCGCAGCACCTGTCGACCTCACCCTGACCCTCACGCTCGCCTGCGACCTGGCGGAGATGGAGCCTGTCAAGGCCGGTCGCACCGGTCGGCCACAGGTGGCGCACCTCACCGACGACGGCCTGGCATGGAGCGGTGCCGACGCCGCGGTCCATGTCACGGCACCAGGGGCCCTCATCGGTCTGGAGGACCCCCGTCACCCGGAGCTGAGCTGGCGGATGACCGCTGCTCCCGGCGTCGCGACGACGGTCACCTGGGAGCTCGGTGCGAGGACCCCGCAGGCCGTGGTCGTCGCCGGACCGCAGGGGGCCACGTGGTCCACCCCGGAGGTGACCAGCGACGACCGTCGCCTGCCGGCACTCGTCGGGCAGGCGCTGGACGACCTGAGCACCCTGCGGATGAGCGCCGCCTTCGCCCCGACGGACGTCTTCCTCGCCGCCGGCGCACCGTGGTTCTTCACCCTCTTCGGACGCGACAGCCTCTGGGCGGCGCGGATGATGCTGCCCCTGGGGACCGAGCTCGCGGCCGGGACCCTGCGGACCCTGGCCGCCCGCCAGGGCACGGTCGTGGACGTCGAGACCGCCGAGCAGCCCGGGAAGATCCTGCACGAGGTGCGCAGCAAGCCGCTCCCGCTCGGTGACGGCGACCGCGTGCTGCCGCCGCTCTACTACGGGACGGTCGATGCCACCCCGCTGTTCGTGTGCCTGCTGCACGACGCCTGGCGCTGGGGGATGCCCGCGGAGGAGGTGTCCGCGCTGCTGCCCGCCATGGAGGCCGCCCTCGGCTGGATGCGCGACCACGGTGACGCCGACGGGGACGGCTTCCTGGAGTACCTCGACGAGGGGGGCCGTGGCCTGGCGAACCAGGGGTGGAAGGACTCGGGGGACTCGGTGCAGTGGCGTGACGGCCGGCTGGCGACCGGACCCATCGCCCTGTGCGAGGTGCAGGCCTACGCGCACGAGGCAGCACGGGCCGGCGCGGACCTGCTCGACGCGTTCGGGCGCCCCGGTGCCGAGGCCTGGCGTGCGTGGGCGGCGGACCTCGCGGTGCGGTTCCGTGAGAGCTTCTGGGTCACCGACGACGAGGGCGCGTACCCGGCGATCGCCCTGGACGCGGACAAGAAGCCCGTGGACACCCTCACCAGCAACATCGGCCACCTGCTGGGGACCGGTCTGCTCGACGCCCAGGAGGAGGCGGAGGTGGCGCGGCGCCTCGGCTCGGCGTCGCTCGACTCCGGGTACGGGCTGCGCACCCTGTCGACCGGTGCGGACGGGTACTGGCCGCTCCGCTACCACGGTGGTGCGGTGTGGACCCACGACACCGCGATCGCGGTCGCGGGACTGGCACGGTCGGGACACACCGCGGTCGCTGCGGCGCTGGCTGAGGGCCTGCTGGCGGCAGGGAGCGAGGTCGGCTACCGGCTGCCCGAGCTGCACGGCGGCGACGCGCGCGGCACCGTGCCGTCGGCGGTGCCGTACCCCGCGGCGTGCCGCCCCCAGGCATGGTCGGCCGCGTCGGCCGTCGTCCTGCTGGTCAGCGGGCTCGGACTGGTCCCGGACGTGCCCGGTGGCACGTTGCAGGTCTCTCCGACGACCCCCTCTCCGTTCGGGGCGACGCGGATCCGCGGGCTGCGGATCGCGGGCCACGCCCTCGACATCGAGGTCGACGCCGCCGGGCACCTCGTCGAGGTCAGGACGCAGGCTCCTCTCGGGCTGCGGTGAGCGAGGTCCGGGGGGCGGTTGCGCCGTACGATGTCCGGATGGCCATCTTGCCCCGGATCACCTCGCCCGAGGACGTGCGGTCGTTGACGCCCGGCCAGCTCCCCGTGCTCGCGACCGAGATCCGTGACTTCCTCGTGCAGTCCGTGTCCCGTACCGGTGGGCACCTCGGGCCCAACCTCGGTGTGGTCGAGCTGACCCTGGCGATGCACCGGGTCTTCGAGTCGCCACGCGACACGATGGTCTTCGACACCGGTCACCAGTCGTACGTCCACAAGCTGCTGACCGGACGGACGGACTTCTCGGCGCTGCGCAAGCGCGGGGGGCTCTCGGGCTACCCGAGCCGCTCGGAGTCCGAGCACGACGTCGTCGAGAACTCCCACGCGTCGACGGCGCTGTCCTGGGCGGACGGGATCGCCAAGGCCTACGCGGTACGGGGTCGTGCGGACCGGCACGTCGTGGCGGTCATCGGTGACGGCGCGCTCACCGGAGGGATGGCCTGGGAGGCCCTGAACAACATCGCCGCCTCGCAGGATCGTCGGCTGGTGATCATCGTCAACGACAACGGCCGCTCCTACGACCCGACCATCGGCGGTCTCGCGCACCACCTGGACACCCTGCGGACCACGCGCGGCTACGAGAACTTCCTGGACTGGGGCAAGCGGACCCTGCGCCGCTCGGGTCCGCCAGGACGCCTCGCCTACGGCGCGCTGCACGGCCTCAAGAAGGGCCTCAAGGACGTCGTCGCGCCCCAGGGGATGTTCGAGGACCTCGGGCTCAAGTACGTCGGTCCGATCGACGGCCACGACATCGCAGCGGTCGAGCAGTCGCTGCGGCGGGCCAAGGCGTTCGGCGGGCCGGTGATCGTGCACGTCATGACCGAGAAGGGTCGGGGCTACATCCCCGCCGAGCAGGACGTCGCCGACCGGTTCCACGCCGTGGGTCAGATCCACCCCGAGACCGGGCTGCCGGTGGCCCCGTCGCGTTTCGGATGGACCTCGGTGTTCGCCGACGAGATGGTTAAGATCGGTCGGCGCAGGTCCGACGTGGTCGCGATCACCGCGGCGATGCTGCAGCCCGTCGGCCTGGCGCCCTTCGCGACCGAGTTCCCGTCTCGCGCCTTCGACGTCGGGATCGCCGAGCAGCACGCCGCGACCTCGGCGGCCGGCATGGCGTTCGCGGGGCTGCACCCCGTCGTCGCGGTCTACGCGACCTTCCTCAACCGCGCGTTCGACCAGGTGCTGCTCGACGTGGCCCTGCACAAGGCCGGGGTCACCTTCGTGCTCGACCGCGCAGGACTGACCGGTGAGGACGGCGCCAGCCACAACGGCATGTGGGACATGGCGATGCTGCGGATCGTGCCGGGTCTGCGCCTGGCCGCGCCGCGCGACGAGGCGACGCTCCGCTCCGCCCTGCGCACCGCGGTGGACGTCGACGACGGCCCGAGCGTCGTGCGCTACCCCAAGGGGCCGCTGCCCGAGCCGATCCCCGCGATCGACACCCTCGACGGTGTGGACGTGCTGGCGCGGCACCCAGGCACCGCCGGCCTGCCCTCGGTGCTCGTCGTCGGGGTGGGCGCACATGCCTCGACGGCCCTCGAGGTGGGCGCCCTGCTCACGGGTGAGGGCATGACGGTCACCGTGGTCGACCCGCGGTGGGTCCTGCCGGTCGAGCCCGCCCTGGTCAAGCTCGCCGGTGAGCACGACCACGTGGTGAGCGTCGAGGACGGCGTGGTCGACGGAGGGGTGGGCTCGCTGCTCGGTCAGCGCTGCGCCGAGGCAGGTCTCGAGGTCGCGGTGCACTGCTTCGGCATCCCGCTCGCCTTCCTCGACCATGCGACGCCGATCCAGCTCGTCGAGACGCTCCGCCTGCGCGCCGAGGACATCGCGCACGACGTGCTGCCCGCGCTCCGCCAGGCGTAGACCCGCAGGTCGGTCTCGCCTGGCGGGCGGTTCTAACTGGTCTAATCCCGCGCCCTGCGGCATGCGGCATCCTTGGTGTGACCGGCATCACGACCGTGGACGAGGTCGGCCCGCAGGTAGGGCCCTTTGGTCCCAGGTCATCCCATGAGTCCTCGCGTAGCGTCGAGGACACAGGAGCCCGACCCGAGGAGAGCAGCCCGATGGCGATCACCACAGAGCACGGCACGGCGGTCACCCCGCAGCCCGAGCGGCCTGTCGACGCATGGCGCGGATACGTCGCCGGCCCGTGGCAGGACGGCATCGACGTCCGAGACTTCATCCAGCGCAACTACACGCCCTACAACGGGGACGCGGAGTTCCTGGCCGGTCCGACCGAGCGCACGACCGGCATCTGGAACCGGCTGCTGGCCATGTTCCCCGAGGAGCGCGCCAAGGGCGTCTACGACATCGACGCGAGCACCCCGTCGACGATCACGGCGCACGCACCGGGCTACATCGACGCCGACAACGAGCTGATCGTCGGCCTGCAGACCGATGCGCCGCTCAAGCGCGCGATCATGCCCTACGGCGGATGGCGCATGGTCGAGGGCGCCCTCAAGACCTACGGCTACGAGGCAGACCCGCAGATCGCGAAGATCTTCACCGAGTACCGCAAGACCCACAACTCCGGCGTCTTCGACGTCTACCCGCCCGCAGTGATGGCTGCGCGGCGCTCGCACCTGATCACGGGGCTCCCGGACGCCTACGGCCGCGGACGCATCATCGGTGACTACCGCCGTGTCGCCCTGTACGGCGTCGACGCGCTGATCGAGGCGAAGAAGCTCGAGCGTGCAGAGCTCAACATGGAGCGCTCGACCGAGGACGTCATCCGGGAGCGCGAGGAGAACGCCGAGCAGATCAAGGCACTCGGTGAGCTCAAGGCGATGGCCGCCTCCTACGGCTACGACATCTCGCGTCCTGCCGGCACGGCTCGTGAGGCCGTGCAGTGGCTCTACTTCGCCTACCTGGGTGCGGTCAAGGAGCAGAACGGTGCCGCCATGTCGCTCGGGCGCACCTCGACCTTCCTGGACGTCTACCTGCAGCGTGACCTCGCCGCCGGTGTCATCACCGAGTCCGAGGCCCAGGAGCTCATCGACGACCTGGTCATCAAGCTGCGGATCGTACGCTTCCTGCGCACCCCCGAGTACGACGCCCTGTTCTCGGGCGACCCGACCTGGGTCACCGAGTCGATCGGTGGTCTCGGTGAGGACGGGCGGTCGCTGGTCACCAAGACCTCCTTCCGCTACCTGCAGACCCTGTACAACCTGGGCCCGGCCCCTGAGCCGAACCTGACGGTCCTGTGGAGCCACAAGCTCCCTGAGGGCTTCAAGCGGTTCTGCGCGCAGGTCTCGATCGACACCTCGGCCATCCAGTACGAGTCGGACGACCTGATCCGTCCCGCGTGCGGCGACGACGCGGCGATCGCCTGCTGCGTCTCGGCGATGCGGGTCGGCAAGCAGATGCAGTTCTTCGGCGCTCGGGTCAACATCGCCAAGGCGCTGCTGTACGCGATCAACGGTGGTCGGGACGAGATCTCGGGTACCCAGGTCGCACCGGTCAGCATGCCGATCCAGGGCGAGGTGCTCGGCTACGACGAGGTCTACGCCGCGTACGACACGCTGCTCGACTGGCTCGCCGAGACCTACGTCGACGCGCTCAACTGCATCCACTGGTCGCACGACAAGTACGCCTACGAGCGCATCGAGATGGCCCTGCACGACCGGGCGATCCTGCGCACGCTGGCCTGCGGCATCGCCGGCCTGAGCGTGGCGGCTGACTCGCTCTCCGCGATGAAGTACGCCACGGTCCGTCCCGTGCGCGACGAGTCAGGACTGGTCGTGGACTACGTGGTCGAGGGTGACTTCCCGACCTTCGGCAACGACGACGACCGGGTCGACGAGATCGCCGTCGAGCTGGTGCGCAGCTTCATGGGCAAGATCCGCAAGCAGCCCACCTACCGCGGTGCCCTGCACACGCAGTCGGTCCTGACGATCACGTCCAACGTCGTCTACGGCAAGCACACCGGCAACACCCCCGACGGGCGTCGCACCGGCGAGCCGTTCGCCCCCGGTGCCAACCCGATGAACGGGCGTGACACCCACGGCATGCTCGCCAGCGCCCTCAGCGTGGCGAAGCTGCCCTACGACGACTCGATGGACGGGATCTCCCTGACGTCCACGGTCGTTCCCTCGGGCCTGGGACGGTCGCGCACCGAGCAGGTCACCAACCTGGTCGGTCTGCTGGACGGGTACACCGTCTCCAACGGGTTCCACGTCAACATCAACGTGCTCAACCGTGACACGTTGCTCGACGCCATGGAGCACCCGGAGAACTACCCGCAGCTGACCATCCGGGTCTCCGGGTACGCCGTGAACTTCGTCCGGCTCACGCGCGAGCAGCAGCTCGACGTGCTGTCGCGGACCTTCCACGGCGGTCTCTGACACCTCGACCCGAAGGGCGTGGCACCAGGTCGGTGCCACGCCCTTCGGCGTGCCCGGACCGCTCGGACCTCCCGGGCGGGTGGCGGTCTCAGGGCACGGTCGTCCGACTGCTCGGACATTCGTCCTATGACTTGACGGCCCGCCTGCGTCAGACTGAGGGCATGGACACCGCGACGACCTCGGCAGGATCCCCGCCAGCAGGACCGGGCGCCCCGATCATCGACCTGGGCGTGCCGCTCGTCGGTGGTGGCCACGACCGTCCCTCGACCGGGACCTCCGGGCTGACCCTGAGCGAGGCCGACCGGTCGGACCGCTTCGCGCAGATGCGTACCGGAGAGCTGGGGTCGGTCCACTCCTGGGAGCTGGTCACCGCGGTGGACGGCCCCGGCACCCGGCTGACCACCTTCCTGTCCGGGTGCCCGCTGCAGTGCCTCTACTGCCACAACCCCGACACCATGGAGATGCGCCGGGGGGAGCCGGTCACCGCGGCAGAGCTCCTGGCACGGATCACGCGGTACCGGAACATCTTCCAGGTCACCGGCGGTGGCATCACGATCTCCGGTGGCGAGCCGCTGATGCAGCCCGCCTTCGTCGCGCGGATCCTGCGTGGCGCCAAGGAGCTGGGCATCCACACCGCGGTCGACACCTCGGGCTACCTCGGCGCGAACTGCACCGAGGAGATGCTCGAGGACATCGACCTGGTGCTGCTCGACGTGAAGTCCGGTGACCCCGAGACCTACCAGAAGGTCACCGGGCGTCAGCTGCAGCCGACCCTGGACTTCGGCCGGCGGCTCGCAGCCCGCGGCACGGAGATCTGGGTGCGCTTCGTGCTGGTCCCGGGCCTGACCGACGACCCGGCGAACGTCGAGGCGGTCGCCGCGTACGTCGCGTCGCTGCCGACGGTCACCCGCGTCGAGGTCCTCCCCTTCCACCAGATGGGGCGCGACAAGTGGGAGAGCCTCGGGCTCAGGTACGAGCTCGAGGACACCCAGGCCCCCTCGCCCGAGCTGGTCGCACGGGTGCGTGAGCAGTTCCGGTCACACGGTCTCACCGTCTACTGAGCCGGGTCGGTCCCCACGTCGGCGGTCTGGTCGGCGGCGAGGGTGGTGGCGTTCCGCCCGGACGCCTTCGCCTGGTACAGCGCCGCGTCGGCCCGGCGGAGCAGCGCCTCGACACCCTCGCCGGGACGCCGGAAGCCGACCCCGGCCGACGCCGTCACGCAGTGGTCACGGGTGAGCGGTGCCCAGTCGTGGTCCGCGATCGCGCGACGGATGCGCTCGACCGCCTCATACGCCTCCCGGCTCCCCGTGGGCCCGACCAGCAGCAGGGCGAACTCCTCCCCGCCGAAGCGCGCGAAGCGATCGGTGCAGCGCAGCGCGGACCGGACGACCTCGCAGAACTCCTTGAGCACGTCGTCGCCCACGAAGTGCCCGAAGCGGTCGTTGACCGACTTGAAGCGGTCGATGTCCAGGATGGCGACCGCGAAGTCCTGACCCGTGCGGTCGGCCCGGTCTCTCTCCTCGACGAGGGCCTGCATGAACGTCCGCCGGTTCGCCGCACCGGTGAGCTCGTCGACCGCGGCCAGCTCACGGATCCGCTCGAGGGAGGCCGAGAGCTCGGCGTTCTTCGTCGAGAGCTGCTCCCGCAGCGCGCTGAACCGCGCCCCGATGATCGTCAGCTGGTGGATGCACAGGACGAAGAAGACCCACAGGAGCGTGATGTCCGTCGCCGAGGTCCCGGGGTGCCCGAACCTGTCGCGCCCCAGCAGCAGTGCGACGCCGATGCCCGCCGCCAGGGCGACGAGAGTCGTGCGGAACTGGCGCGGGCTGAAGTTCATCATCGCGAACACGAAGGTGATCAGGACCCCCACCAGGAAGATCACCCACAGGTTCGGGGCGAGCACCAGGTAGAGCAGCTGGATGACCAGGCTCGACACGACCTGGGGGACCGCCATGCTCGGATCGGCCAGGCGAAGGTTCCACCCCCTGCGGACCGCGAGGGCGAAGGACAGCGTGGTGGTCATCGTGGTCAGCGTGAACACCACCGCGATCTGCCACGAGACGGCCCCTGCCGCGGCGAAGGCGAGCACCACGGCGGCCTGCAGGCCGGCGTTGGTCGCGGCGATCAGGGTCATCCGCAAGCGGTGCACCTGCCGCCGGGCAGCGCGCTGCCCACCCACGTCGTCGGCGCCCGGGTCCGGGACGCCGACCGACGCGGGCGTGTCAGTGTCGGCGATGGCCACGTCCACTCATCGGCAGGTTGCCCGCCATCCTGATCGTCCGGCCGGGTGGATCCTGGGGCCGGTCACCGGTGCGCCGGGACGTCGGCGACACCGGGGGGCAGCAGCCGCCTGCCGAGCAGCCGCTCGGTGTGACCGGTCCGGTCCAGGTAGGGGCAGATGCCGCCGAGGTGGAAGGGCCATCCCGCGCCGAGGACCATGCAGAGGTCGATCTGCTCGGGCCCGGAGACGACGCCCTCGTCGAGCATGAGCCCGATCTCCTGGGTGAGCCCGGAGAGCACGGCGTCGCGCACACCTGCCTCGTCGAGGGCCGCCGGCCCACCAGGGGCTCCGAACGCCTCCTGGATGAGGGGGTCGACGCCCTGCTCGGCGCCACGCCCGTCCGGCTCGGGAACGACCCGACGACCCTCGTCGGAGAGCTTCTCGAGCCCGGGCGAGAGGGGGAACCGGTCGCCCAGCTCCTCGTGCAGCGAGCCGAGGACGTGCAGCGCCACCGGCAGACCCACCAGCTGCATCAGGGCGAAGGGCCCCATCGGCAGACCCAGGGGGCGCAGTGCGACGTCGGCGACCGTGACGGGGGTCCCGTTCTCGGCCGCTGCTGCGACCTCCGCGAGCATGCGCAGCAGCAGGCGGTTGACGACGAAACCCGGTCGGTCGGCCACCCCGACCGCTGTCTTGCGCAGGGACTTCGCGACGGCGAATGCCGTCGCCACCGCTGCGTCGCTCGACTCCGGTGTGCGCACGACCTCGATCAGCGGCATCTGGGCGACGGGGTTGAAGAAGTGCAGGCCGACAACCCGCTCGGGGTGGCGCAGGTGGGTCGACATCGCGGTGACCGACAGTGCCGAGGTGTTCGTGGCCAGCACCGTCTCGGCGGAGACGATCTCCTCGAGCTCGGCGAAGACCCGCTGCTTGAGCGCGAGCACCTCGGTGACCGCCTCGATGACGAGGTCGGCGCCGGCCAGCGTGGTCAGGTCGGTGCTGACGCTGATCGAACCCAGGATGCGGTTGGCCTCCTGCTCCGAGACGCGTCCCTTGCGCGCCATGCCCTGGACGAGCGAGCGGATCCCGGCCAGACCCGCCTCGACACGCTCGTCGTCGATCTCACGCATGACGACCGGGACCCTCAGACGCCGGGACAGCAGGACCGCGAGCTGACCTGCCATCAGTCCCGCACCGACGATCCCCACCGAACGGACCGGACGGGCCAGGGCTTCGTCAGGAGCGCCTGCGGGGTTGCGGGCCTTGCGCGAGGTCAGGTCGAAGGCGTACAGCCCGGCCCGGAGCTGGTCGGACATGAGGAGCTCGGTCAGCGCCTCGTCCTCGGCGGCGAACGCGGCGTCGCGGTCCGTGGTCCGGGCAGCGGCGACCAGGTCCAGCGCCCGGTAGGGGGCGGTCTTGGCACCGTGGAGGCGCCGGTCGAGCTGGTCTCGGGCTGCGTGGATCGTCGCGTCCCAGGTCTCCTGGTCGTCGAGCGGAGGGCGTTCGACGCTGACCCGGCCCGCCAGGACGTCGGCCGTCCAGGCGATCGACTGCTCGAGGAAGTCAGCCGGGTGCAGCACGGTGTCGACCAGCCCGAGGTCGAGGGCCCCGGCGGCATCGGTCATCCGGTTGTTGGCCAGGGGTCGGGTCAGGACGAGCTCGAGGGCGTTGCGCAGACCCACCATGTGCGGCAGCAGGTAGCAGCCCCCCCATCCTGGGACCAGCCCGAGGAAGACCTCGGGCAGGGCGAGGGCACCGACGTCGGCGGCGACCGTGCGGTAGGTGCAGTTCAGGGCGAGCTCGAGCCCCCCGCCGAGTGCTGCGCCGTTGACGTAGGCGAAGGTCGGCACGGCCATCTCGCCCAGCAGCCGGAAGGTCGCGTGGCCGAGCTCGGCGATGCCCCGGGCGTCGGACTCCTGGGAGATCTGCGCCACACCGGTCAGGTCGGCCCCTGCGGCCAGGTAGTACGGCTTGCCCGTGACGGCGACGGCGGTGATCTCGCCGGCTGCGGCGCGGTGCTGCTGGGTGGTCAGGACGGTGCGCAGCGCGGTCAGCCCCAGCGGGCCGAAGGTGGTCGGCTTGGTGTGGTCCAGCCCGTTGTCGACCGTGACGAGTGCGAGCGTGCCCTGCCCCTGGGGGAGGTGGACGTCGCGGACGTGGGCGTGCGCGACGCGTTCGGGGCGCGCGGGGGTCGGGGTGGGTGCGGTGGGCTCGGTGGTCTGGCTCATGCCTGCTCCCCTGTCGCGAGGTGTCCTGAGTAGTCGGCGTGGTGCGGGTTCTCCCAGATGACGGTGCCTCCCTGGCCGAGCCCCACGCACATCGTGGTCAGCCCGTACCGGACCTCGGGTCGCTCGGCGAACTGCCGGGCGAGCTGGGTCATCAACCGCACCCCCGAGGAGGCGAGCGGGTGACCGACGGCGATCGCTCCGCCGTAGGGGTTGACCCGCGGGTCCTCGTCGGTGATGTCGAAGGCGTCGAGGAACGCGAGCACCTGCACCGCGAACGCCTCGTTGATCTCGAACAGGCCGATGTCCCCGATCTCCAGGCCGGCGCGGGCGAGTGCCTTGTGCGTCGCCGGGACAGGTCCGATGCCCATGACCGCAGGGTCGACCCCGGCGTAGGCGAAGGAGACCAGCCGCATGCGTGCGGGCAGGCCGAGCCGGTCTGCGGTGCCTGCGTCGGCGAGCAGGCACATCGCTGCACCGTCGGTGAGCGGCGCGGAGGTCGCTGCGGTCACCCGCCCTCCGGCACGGAAGGGCGTCGTGAGATCACGGATCTGCGCGACGGTGGTCCCTGGTCGAGGCGGTTCGTCCGCGGTGGCCAGTCCCCATCCGCGCTCCGGGTCGCGGAGGGCGACGGGCACCAGGTCGGGCTCGATCTGCCCGGCGGCCAGGGCGGTCGCGTACTTCTCCTGGCTCGCGACCCCGAAGTCGTCGGCGCGCTCCCTGGTCAGGGCGGGGTAGCGGTCGTGCAGGTTCTCAGCCGTGCTGCCCATGTTCAGCGCGTCGGTCGCGACCAGGCGCTCGGACAGGAACCGGGGGTTGGGATCGGCGTCGTGCCCCATCGGGTGGTGGCCCATGTGCTCGACGCCGCCGGCGAGCGTGACGTCCTGGGCCCCGACGGCGATCGCCGACGCCGTGGTGGTCACCGCCGTCATCGCACCGGCACACATCCGGTCGACGGCGAAGCCGGGGACGCTGCTGGGCAGACCTGCCAGCACGCCCACGGTGCGGCCCAGTGTCAGGCCCTGGTCACCTGACTGCGTGGTGGCGGCGATCGCCACCTCGTCGATCTGGTCGGCCGGCAGGGTCGGATGGCGGCGGAGCAGCTCACGGACAGCTTTGACCGCCAGGTCGTCCGCCCGGGTGTGGGCGTAGAGGCCGTCGGGTCGGGCACGGCCGAAAGGGGTGCGTACGCCGTCGACGAAGACGACGTCGCGGACGGTCTGGGGCACGCGCGCTGCGCTGGGCATCGAGCCTCCTGTGATGGACTGCGGTGTCCGGTCAAGCAGGAGGTTACTCGACGGTAACTAGTGCTGCAGCCAACGTCTCTGCCACGAGCTCGACCTGCCAGGACCTGGCACCTCCGGCCACCAGGGCGTCGGCGACCGACTCCGGACCAGGTTCGGCCGGAGGGTTCCAGCACAGGCGCCGCAGCAGGTCCGGCTGGAGGAGGTTCTCGACCGGCACGGAGTGGCGGGCAGCGATCTCGCCGACGACGGCTCGGGCTGCTGCCAGACGAGCTGCCGCAGCAGGGTCGCGGTCGGCCCAGGCCCGCGGGGGCGGGGGGCCGTCGGTGCGCGGACCGCGCGTCGTGGGGAGGTCGCCCTCCTCGACCGCCAGACCCTCGCGGACCGCCGCGAACCAGTGGTCCGCGCGACGACGCGTGCCCTTGCCGGAGAACAGCCGCAGGCCGGTGAGCTGCGGGAGGGTCCGGGGGAGCTCGGTCGCGGCCGAGATGATCGCGGCGTCAGGCAGGACGCGTCCGGGGGAGATGTCGCGACGGCGCGCGTCGGCCTCGCGGGCCTGCCACAGCGACCTCGCCACGGCCAGCCGTCGCCGGTCCCGGATGGTGTGCAGACCAGACATCCGGCGCCAGGGCTCGACGCGTGGCGGGGCGGGCGGGGCGAGCCGGACGGTCTCGAACTCCTGCCGCGCCCACTCCTCCTTGCCGGCCTCGCGGAGCCTGTCACCGAGCTCACGGCGCAGCTCGATGAGGACCTCGACGTCCAGGGCGGCGTACCGGAGCCACTCGCGGGGCAGCGGCCGGGTCGACCAGTCGACGGCCGAGTGCTCCTTGGCGAGCCCCAGCCCGAGCACCTCGGCGACAACCGCCGCGAGCCCGACGCGCTCCATGCCGAGCAGGCGAGCCGCGAGCTCGGTGTCGAAGACGGATGCGGGTCGCAGCCCCTGCTCGGCGAGGCCTGGCAGGTCCTGCGACGCCGCGTGCAGCACCCACTCGGCGTCCCCGAGCGCGGTCGTCATGGCCGAGAGGTCCGGCAGGGGGACCGGGTCGATCAGAACGGTTCCGGCACCGGCCCGACGCATCTGCACCAGGTAGGTCTTCTGCCCGTAGCGGTAGCCCGAGGCGCGCTCGGCGTCGACCGCCACCGGTCCGGTCCCGGCGGCGAACGCGGCGACCGCGGTGTCCAGCGCGGCAACGCTCTCGACCACGTCCGGCACGCCGTCGGCGGGCTCGCGCAACGCGGTGACCACCGGGCCCTCCACGACGGCGACGACCTCACCCGTCCTGGCCCCATCCGCGCGCGGCCGTCCCGCCGGGGTCGTGCCGACCGGATCGACCGCAGGTCCGGACGCGTCGTTGCGGGGGTCGCTGGGCATGGTGCCCACGCTAGACGGTCGTGGGGTGAGCGTCCGGCAGGCGTGCCGCGACCTCAGGCGAGGAGATCGTGCCGGATCGCGAAGGCGACCATCTCGGCGCGGTCGCCGGTGCCGACCTTCCTCGAGATGCGCGCGAGGTGGCTCTTGACGGTCAGCGCGGAGAGGTCGAGGTGCTCGCCGATCTGGCGGTTGCTCCGGCCGTCGGCCACCAGACGCAGGACGCCGATCTCGCGGGCGGTGAGCTCAGGTCCGGTACGCGGCGCCGGGGCCGGGCCGACCACCTGCCGTGCGGCGATCCGCAGTGCGCCGGGGCTGTCGGACGCCACAGCTCCGCGGACACCACCTCCGAGCAGGCTGAGCAGCTCACGACGCCCCGCGGTGCGGGTGAGCAGCACGGCGCGGGTCGAACCGCGCCGCCGCAACGTGCGGACGAGGGCAGCCCCGTCACCGTCGGTCAGCTCGTTGACGACGAAGCAGACCGAGCCGGACTCCGGGGCCGCCGCGCGCGAGGGCTGGGTACCCGTGGTCGTGAGCAGGCGTCGTCCGGCCCGGTCGGTCTCCGGGTCGCGCACCACGCTGGTGCGGACGTGCTCCACGCTCACTCAGGTTCCCCCCCGTGCTGCGGGCCAATGTGTCCTGAGGGGACTATCGGCAGGACCGTCGCAGCACTTGAGCGACCCGGTCGCGCGGGTGAGGGCAGGCCTGCGGTCGGTCGCGTCAGTGCCGACGGCCCAGAGCGGTGACACCGTCAGGCACGGGCGGCAGACCTGCCGCGGTGCACAGGAGGGTCGACCATGCGGCGAGGTGCGGGCCGAGGTCGCCGTCGGGCGGTGACCACGAGGCGCGGATCTCGACCTCGACCTCGTCGGGTCGCTCGGCCAGCGCGCCGAAGGTCTGGGACAGGACCCGCGTCACGGTCCCCCCGAGGGCCCGGTGCTCGGCACGATGGTCCTGCAGGGCGTCCTGGACCCAGGTCCACGCAGCCTCGCACAGCAGCGGGTCGGCGCCGACCTCCGGGTCCAGCGAGGCCCTGACCAGGGTCACCACCCTGAACGTGCTGTCCCACGCCTCCTGGCCGACCGGGTCGTGCAGGACCACGATGCGGCCGGTGGCCGGGTCCTCCTCGGTCGCGTCGATCGTGCCGCGCACCCGGATCTCACCGGTGAGGGCGACCGAGAACGGTGCGATCCGGCCCGGGGCGGGCACCTCGCTCAGGTGGACCTCGGGGCGCAGCCGCTCGTCGCGCAGGGACTGCAGTGCGCGCACGAACTCGGCGGGGACGTCCGCATCCGCTGTGATCACGATCGCACTGTACGACCGGTCGCCGACAGGCAACGGACCGGCGCGCGGACACGTCCGGCCCGATGTCACACCCGCGACTACGCTGGCCGGGGAACGTCACCGTCGGAGAGGAAACCTGAGGATGTCCGCACGCGCGCAGATCGGTGTCACAGGTCTGGCGGTCATGGGCCGCAACCTTGCTCGCAACTTCGCTCGCAACGGCTTCACGGTGGCGGTGCACAACCGGTCGTTCGGTCGGACGCAGTCGCTGGTGGCCGACCACGGGCACGAGGGCGAGTTCGTCGCATCGGAGTCCTTGGAGGACTTCGTGGCCTCGCTCGAGCGGCCGCGCAAGGTGATCGTGATGGTGCAGGCCGGCGGTCCGACCGACGCGGTGATCTCCTCGCTGGTGCCCCTGCTCGAGGAGGGCGACATCGTCATCGACGCCGGCAACGCCCACTTCCCCGACACCCGGCGGCGTGAGGCCGAGCTCAAGGCCCACGGCCTGCACTTCGTGGGCACAGGGGTGTCCGGCGGTGAGGAGGGAGCCCTGCTGGGGCCCTCGATCATGCCGGGTGGCTCAGCCGAGTCCTACGAGTGGCTCGGTCCGATCCTGGAGAAGATCGCCGCCAAGGTCGACGGGGTGCCGTGCTGCACCTACGTGGGACCCGATGGCGCGGGGCACTTCGTGAAGATGGTCCACAACGGCATCGAGTACGCCGACATGCAGCTGATCGCCGAGGCCTACGACCTGCTCAAGCAGGGTCTGGGTGCCTCGGCCGCGCAGATCGGTGAGATCTTCGCGCAGTGGAACAGCGGTGACCTGGAGTCGTTCCTGATCGAGATCACCGCGGAGGTCCTGGCCCAGGTCGACGTCGAGACCGGTGCGGCCTTCGTGGACGTCGTCCTGGACCGTGCCGAGCAGAAGGGCACGGGCCGGTGGACCGTGCAGAACGCCCTGGACCTGGGGGTGCCGATCACCGGGATCGCCGAGGCGACGTTCGCCCGCGCGCTGTCCGGCTCGGTGCCCCAGCGGGCGGCGGCCGCGGGGGTGCTGCAGGGTCACGCCGGGCAGTGGGACGTCACCGACCGCGAGGCCTTCATCGAGGACGTCAGGCTCGCGCTGTACGCCTCCAAGGTGGTGGCGTACTCGCAAGGGTTCGACCAGATCGCCGCGGCGTCCGCCGAGTTCGGCTGGGACATCGACCGGGGGGCGATGGCGCGGATCTGGCGCGGTGGGTGCATCATCCGGGCCCGCTTCCTGGACCGCATCACCGAGGCCTACGAGCGGGACGAGGACCTGCCGCTGCTGCTGGCCGACGAGTACTTCACCGGTGCGGTGGGCAACGGTGTCCCGGCGTGGCGCCGGGTCGTGTCCCAGGCCGCCCTCAACGGCGTGCCCACCCCGGCGTTCTCCTCGTCGTTGGCCTACTACGACGGGGTCCGCGCCCAGCGGCTGCCGGCCAACCTCATCCAGGCCCAGCGTGACTACTTCGGCGCCCACACCTACCAGCGCACCGACCGGCCCGGCACCTTCCACGTCCAGTGGACCACCGACCGCACCGAGGTCGAGGCCTGAGCCGATGCCCTCTGCTGCTGTCCAGCTCCCGGACCTGCAGCCGGTCATCCTCGGTGGGGACATCGGCGCCTACAGCCTGGCGCGGACCTTCCACGAGGCCTACGGCACCCGGTCCGTCGTGGTCTCCACGGTCTCGACCGGCCTGGTCCGGCACTCGCGGATCCTGACCAACGTCGTCGAGCCCGGGATCGACGACGCCGACACCGCGGTCGCGCGCCTGCGCGCCATCGCGGCCCAGCACGTCGGGCGTCGCCTGATCCTGCTGGGGAGCGCCGACTGGCTGGTCCGGACGATCGTGGAGAACCGTGACCGGCTCGAGGACCTGTACGTGATCCCGTACACCACCAGGGACCGGCTCGACCTGGTGACCGACAAGGACCACTTCGGTCGGTTGTGCGCGGAGCTGGGTCTCGCGCACCCGACGACCGTGGTGCACGACGTCGCAGCGGGCGGGGTGCCCGACACCTCGGGCCTGACGTTCCCGGTGATCGCCAAGACGGCCAACACCGCGGCCTACCACCAGGTCGAGTTCCCCGGGAAGAGGAAGGTCTTCACCGTCGCGACCCCGCAGGAGCTCGCCGAGCTGCTCGAGCGCATCCGCGCCTCGGGGTACACCGACTCGTTCGTGATCCAGGACTTCATCCCCGGGGACGACTCGGGCATGCGGATCCTGACCTGCTACAGCGACGCCCGTGGCCGGATGCGCTTCGCGTCCTTCGGTCACGTCCTGCTCGAGGAGCACACGCCGGGCGCACTGGGGAACCCGGCGGGCATCATCACCCAGCCCGGGCCCGAGGTCGTCGAGCAGGCCCGGCGCCTGCTCGAGCACATCGGGTGGACCGGGTACGCGAACTTCGACCTCAAGTACGACCCCCGCGACGGTCGGACGGTCTTCTTCGAGCTCAACCCTCGTCTCGGTCGCAGCAACTTCTACATCACCGCGGCTGGGCGCAACACCGCTGAGCTGTACGTGCGCGAGCACCTGCAGGGCCTCGACCCGCTCCCCGACGACACCCCAGAGGTGCTGACCGAGGAGCACCTGTACACGGTGCTGCCACGCCCCCTGCTGCTGCGGTACGTCGCCGACCGGACGCTGCGAGCCCGCGCCCGCCACCTGTTCCGCCGCCGACACGCCACCAACCCGCTGTGGTATCGCGCCGAGCTCGACCCCCGCCGGGTGGCCTACCTCCTCGTCGCCCAGCTCAACCAGTTCCGCAAGTACCGCACTCACTACCCCCTGGTCGGGTCGAGCACCCGGTCGGTCGTGCCGCGGTGACCGCCGCGCCCGCACCGGTCGGCGTGATCGGAGGGGTCGGTCCGCTCGCCACGGCGTACTTCCTGGACAAGGTCGTGCGGCTCACGGCGGCCGAAAGGGACCAGGACCACCTGGACATGGTCGTCCTCAACCACGCGACCATCCCGGACCGGACCGCCTACATCCTGGGGGAGTCGGCCCAGAACCCCGGCCCGGTCATGGCGCAGGACGCGCGTCGGCTCGAGAGGTTCGGGGTCAGCTTCCTCGTGCTGCCCTGCAACACGGCCCACTACTTCACCGACGAGATCGTCGCGGCCGTGCAGGTCCCGGTGGTGAGCATCATCGACGAGACCGTCCAGGAGGCCCGTCGCCGCGTGCCGGACCTCCGGTCGGTCGGTCTGCTCGCGACCTCGGGCACGGCACGGGCCGAGGTCTACCAGCGGGCGTTGGCCGACCACGGGATCGACTGCGTCCTGCCCCACGAGCAGGACCAGGCCGAGGTCATGCGGATCATCTACGACCAGGTCAAGGCGGGGCGGCGGGTCGACATCGACGCGTTCCGCGGCATCGTGGGTCGACTGAAGGAGCAGGGAGCCCAGGTCGTGGTGCTGGGGTGCACCGAGCTGTCGGTCGTCGCCGAGGACTTCGACCTGCTGTCCGACGCGACCTACGTCGACTCGCTCGACGTGCTCGCGCGTCGGACCATCGAGCGCGCGGGCCACACCGTCCGCGGCTGATCCTCGCCACGTCGTGCGCAGCGCCGGGTTCGTGCCGGTGCACCCCGGACGGGCCGGCGTGTCAGCCGAGGCGGCTGGTGCCGCTGTACAGGTGGAGCACCGGCACCCTCAGGTGCTCGCGGGCACGCGAGGCCCAGTCCGTGTGGAAGGTGTCCTCGAGGGCGTGGGGGAGGGTCACCACGATCACCTCGTGCACGTCGTGGGTCGCCAGTGCGGCGCGCAGCGCCGGCAACGGGTCGTCCGCGACGACCGCCCCGTCCGCGGTCGCGCCGGCGGCTGCGAAGGCGGCCAGGCTCCACTCGAGCTGTTCCTCGGCGGTGGCCCTGGCCACCTCGGGCTCGGGCTCGCGCCCCAGCACGGCATCCAGGGCCTCACGCAGCTCGCCCAGGCTCAGGTGGTCGACCAACGAGACGAGCACGTTGCGCTCGGTGTCGGCGGGGACCAGCACGTGGTACCGGACGTCCTGGTCGTGGTGCAGGGCGGTGATGTGCTCGACGTCGGCGGCCGCCAGGGCGTCCTCGGTCAGCACCAGGATGATCTCGCTCACGGTGCGAGCCTAGTCGGACGTGACGAGCCAGCGCGCGAGGAGCACCCCGTCGGCGTGCAGGAGGTGGGTCGGTGACGCCCTCACGGCCGGTCGGTACCAGTCGGTCCCGTCGAGGATCCGGGGGGCGGGCCCGCCGACCAGAACCGGGCTCGTGGTCAGGCACAGCTCGTCGACCAGTCCCTCGCGCAGGAGCGCCGCGAGCAGGCTGGGGCCGCCCTCGGTCAGGATGCGGGGGTGGTCGCCCTCGGCCAGGGCGTGACGCACGAGGGCCAGGTCCACGGTGTCCCGGTGGACGTGGAGCCGATCGGCGGGCAGACGGCGGCGCAGGTCGGCCAGGTGGGGCGCCGCCTGCGTGGTGAAGACCCACGGCGCAGGGTGGTCCGCCAGCAGGTCGGGGGGGAGGTCCCCCGAGGCGGTGACCACGGCGAGCGCAGGATGGTCCGCCTGCCCGCGCGATCCGCGACCGGGCACGAGGGCAGGTGCGGTCCGCGGTGCACGGTACCCCTCGGAGCGCACCGTGCCCGCACCCACCAGGACGACGTCGGCCAGGGCTCGCAGCGTCGTGAAGACTCGCAGGTCGGCAGGTCCGTTGATCGAGCCGGACCGGCCGTCGGCGCCGGTCGAGGCGCCGTCCACCGTGCTGATCATGTTGCCGCGGAGCCACGCCCACCTCCCGGAGCCGGACGCCCCGGGGTAGGCGTACAGGGCACTGAGCCGTGCCTCGGCGGGGTCCGGACCGATCGGGTCGCCCGAGCCGGCGGGGAGCAGGACCTCGAGGGCCGGTGGCGGGTGACTCACCCGCCGAGGCTATCCGGTGCGGGAGCAGCACCTAGGCTGGGCACCCATGAACGTGCCGCACCCGGTGACGTCGCCCCAGGCGCCGCCGCAGCCCCTGTCCCAGCGGACGCCCGACGTCCCTGCCGGCCAGCTCCTGGCCGGTTTCGTACCGCCGCGGCACTTCGCCGACGCGAGCTTCGACAGCTACCACCCCGACCCCGGCCACCCGAGCCAGCAGGAGGCTCGCGACCGGCTGCAGGCGGTGTCCGACGAGCTCCGCCGTCCGCAGCCGACCTCGTGGTGGCGACGCGCGCCCCGGACCCCGCCGGTGGCGCTCTACCTCGACGGGGGCTTCGGGGTCGGCAAGACCCACCTCCTGGCGGCCCTCGCGCACGCGGTCGGTCCGCAGGCCGCGACCTACGGCACCTTCGTGGAGTACACCCATCTGGTGGGGGCGCTGGGCTTCGCCCCCACGGTCAAGGCGCTCTCGCGCCGCAGGCTGGTCTGCATCGACGAGTTCGAGCTCGACGACCCCGGGGACACCGTGCTGATGTCACGCCTGCTGCGCGAGCTGGCGGACGCGGGTGTCGCCCTCGCGGCGACCTCCAACACGTTGCCCGAGTCGCTCGGCGAGGGGCGCTTCGCCGCCGAGGACTTCCTGCGGGAGATCCAGGCTCTGGCCGCACGCTTCGAGGTGCGTCGGATCGACGGCCCCGACTACCGCCACCGCGACGCACCTCGCGCCGAGCGCGGGCTCGAGGACGAGGTCGTCCGCGCGGCCTGCGCGGTCGTCGAGGGTGCCACCTGCGACGACTTCACGGACGTCACCGCGCACCTGCGCACCGTGCACCCCAGCCGGTACGGGGCGATGCTCGAAGGGGTCCGTGCGGTCGGGCTGGTCGGCGTGGGGCCTGTCACCGACCAGGCCGACGCGCTGCGTCTGGTCGTCCTGGTCGATCGCCTCTACGACCTGGACGTGCCGGTGCTCCTGGGAGGGCAGGGGACCGAGGGTCTGTTCAGCGCCACGATGCTCAACGGCGGCTACCGCAAGAAGTACCTGCGGTCCTTGTCCCGGCTCGGCGCGCTCGCCGAGCAGGGTGCGGTGCTCGCCCGCCAGGGCTGACCCTGCACCTCGGACGTGGCGCGGAGCTCAGCGGTGGGTCGACGCCTCGAGCCGGGCGAGCTCGACCTGCGGGTCGAAGCCCGCGGTGGGCCAGGTGAGGTGGAGGTCGTCCAGCGCGCGGGTGACCAGCTCGGTCACGGCCAGCCGCGCGTACCACTTCCGGTCGGCGGGAACCACGTGCCAGGGTGCGGTGGGGGTCGACGTCCGGTCCAGGACGGCCTGGTACGCCTCGAGGTACTCCGGCCACCGTTCGCGGGCGTCGATGTCGGCCGGGTCGTACTTCCAGTGCTTGTCAAGACGCTCGAGCCGTCGCCGCAACCGTTCTGCCTGCTCGTCCGGTGAGACGGCCAGGAGGACCTTGACGATCGTCGTCCCGGCCGCGGCGACCTCCTCCTCGAAGGCGTTGATCTCGTCGTACCGTGGCTCCCACCCGGAGCGGGGCACGAGCTCCTCGACCCGCACGATCAGCACGTCCTCGTAGTGCGAGCGGTCGAAGACGCCGATGTACCCGGGGCGCGGCAGGGATCGCCGGACGCGCTCGAGGTAGTGCTCGGCAGCCTCCTGCGGGGTCGGCGCCGCGAAGGAGCGCAGCGCGACACCCTGCGGATCGACCATGCCGAGCACGTGCCGGACGACACCTCCCTTGCCCGAGGTGTCCATGCCCTGCAGGATCAGCAGCACCGATCGGTCACCGCCGCTGCGCCCGTGCGCGAAGAGCCGTTCCTGCAGGTCGGACATGATCTCGCCGCGGTCGCCGGTCGCCGCACGGCCCTCCTTCTTGCCTGCTGACCAGCCCGGCGTCGCGGAGTGGTCGAGGCCCGCGAGGTCGAACCCGGGGGTGACCCGCAGCGCCGCCGCCGGCGACATCTCCCAGTGGTCGGCCGTCATCTCAGAGCACCCGTGCGACGGTCGCCGACCGACCGGGAACGGTGACCGCCCCGTCGAGGGTGGTCGTCGCGGCCTCGTCCCACGCGGTCAGCACCTCGACCGGGGAACCGGGCGACAGCGGCACGGTCACCGCGTCGTGGCCGAGCACGAGGACCACCCGCAGCCCACCGCGGTGCACCACGAGCCAGGAGTCGTCATCGGCACGGTCGACCGCGACGGCCGTGAGGTCCCCGGAGGTGAGATCCGGCTCGCTGCGCCGCAGGGCGATCAGCGCGCGGTACCAGTCGAGCATCCGCCGGTGCTCCTGGACCGCGGGCTCGGTCCAGTCCAGCAGGCTGTCGTGCACCGTCGAGGGCGCCTGGGGGTCGGGCACCGTCACCGGGCCCGAGTAGAGGTCGGTCCACCCGTGGCCGCCGAACTCGGCCGTCCGGCCCTCGCGGATCGATCGCACCAGGTCGGGCTCGGCGTGGTCGGTGAAGTACTGCCACCGGGTCCGCGCTCCCCACTCCTCACCCATGAAGAGCATCGGGGTGAAGGGTGAGGTCAGCACCAGCGCGGCGCTGATCGCGAGGCCACCGGCATCCAGCCGCTCGGAGGGCCTGTCGCCCAGCGCCCGGTTGCCGACCTGGTCATGGTCCTGGGCGAAGACGACGAACCGTCGGCCGTCGGTCGTCGGGGGCACGGGGGTCCCCCAGGTCGCGCCACGGAAGGTCGAGAAGGTGCCGTCGTGCAGGAAGACCGAGGTCAGGGTCTTGGCCAGCGCCTCGACCGTCCCGAAGTCCACGTAGTACCCGTGCCGCTCGCCCGTGACCAGGGCGTGCACCGCGTGATGGACGTCGTCGGCCCACTGGGCGGTCATCCCCAGACCGCCCTCGGCGCGGGGCGTGACCATCCGGACGTCGTTGAGGTCGGACTCGGCGATCAGGGACAGCGGGCGCCCCACGGTGCTCGACAGCTGGTCGGCGGCGGCGGACATGTCGGCGAGCAGGTGGACGGGGGAGTCGTCCACCAGGGCGTGCACCGCGTCGACCCGCAGCGCGTCGACGTGGAAGTCGCGCAGCCAGTGCCGGACGTTGTCCAGCACGAACTGTCGGACCTCGGCGGCGTCCGGCCCGTCGAGGTTGACCGCCTGGCCCCAGGGCGTGTGGTGCCGGTCGGTGAAGTACGGGCCGAAGACGCTGAGGTAGTTGCCCGACGGCCCGAGGTGGTTGTAGACCACGTCGAGGCACACGGCCAGCCCGCGCTGGTGGGCGGCGTCGACGAACCGCTGGAGGGCTGCCGGCCCGCCGTAGGGCTCGTGCACCGCGAACAGCGCGACGCCGTCGTACCCCCAGCCGTGCACGCCGGGGAACGCCGCGACCGGCATGAGCTCGACGACGTCCACGCCGAGGTCGACCAGGTGGTCGAGACGGTGGACGGCTGCGTCGAGCGTCCCCTCGGGGGTGAACGTCCCCAGGTGGAGCTCGTAGATCACCGCACCGCGGACGTCGCGTCCCTCCCAGCTCGCGTCGGACCACTGGTGCGCGCGAGGGTCGAACGTGCGGCTCGCGGCGTGCACCCCCTGGGGCTGCCAGAGGGTGCGCGGGTCGGGTCGTGGTGCGCCGCCGTCGACCGCGAACGCGTAGTCCGTGCCGTGGGACAGGTGTCGTCCGGAGACCCACCACCCGTCGGCCCCTCGCTGCATGGCTGTCGTCTCACCGGTGCCAGGCAGGTGCAGGTCGACCCTGGCCGCCGCGGGTGCCCACACCGCGGGCGCCCAGCCCTGGTCGGTCCACCCGTGCCGG
This sequence comes from Actinotalea alkalitolerans, assembly GCF_023369855.1. Taxonomy (GTDB): domain Bacteria; phylum Actinomycetota; class Actinomycetes; order Actinomycetales; family Cellulomonadaceae; genus Actinotalea. Next base: position 88,388 of record NZ_JAMBPP010000011.1, read on the forward strand.
GTGACCTGGACGGGTGAGTCGTCAGTCATCGATCCTCCGTGCGGCAGACGGGGTGCTCGTCGTCGAGGTGTGGTCCGGCTGCTGCGGTGCGGCGCCGGCGTCCTGGTCGGGTACCAGCAGGCAGACCGGGAGGTCGTCGAGCAGGTCGACCAGCCGGACGAGGCCACCACGGATCGCCCGCCCGGTCAGCACGCACGTCCAGCCCCCCTCGGGCAGCGCCACCGTGTGGTCACGCCACCCGCCGTACCGGTCCAGCGACAGCGCGAGCCGGGTGGCCACCACCAGCGCTCGCGGTGACCCGTCCACCGTGCGTGCGTAGGCCAGGGCGTTGCCCGAGGAGCAGGGCAGCGGGACGTACCCCGCCTCCTCCCCGGTGAACGCGTCCGCGTGGTCACGGCGGACCCTCAGGGCGCGAGCGGTCACCAGCAGCTTCTCGTCCGCCAGGCCGCGGGGGGTCTCGCCGTCGTCCAGCCGGGCCAGACGCGCAGCCAGGCCGTCGAAGTCGACCGGGCGACGGTTGTCCGGGTCGACCAGTGCCACGGCCGGGATCTCCGTGCCCTGGTAGACGTCGGCGACCCCCGGCAGCGTCAGCTGGACGAGCTTGGTGCCCAGCGTCGCGGCACGAACACCGGGCGCCGCGCGGCGCACCCAGGTCTCGACGAGACGGACGACCTCGGGGTGGGCCACCACCTGCTCGGCGAAGCCCAGCACCGCCTGCTCGTAGGCGGGCTCTTGGGCGGTCCAGGACGTGTGGGACTTCGCCTCCCGGATGGCCTTGGTGAGGTACTCGGTGAGGCGGGCCACCTCGAGGGGCCCGTCCTCGGTCCAGGTGCCGGCGAGGGTCTGCCACAGGATGTTCTCGGTGCGACCGTCCAGCAGCGACGGGCGCAGCTCGGTGGTGACCGCCCGGAGGGCGTCCACCAGCTCCGACCACTCGACGGGGAGCTCGGACAGCACGCCGAGACGGGCCCGGACGTCCTCGCTGCGCTTGGTGTCGTGCGTCGAGAGACCGGTCATCGCGACCGGTGAGTGCTGCTGGGCACGGGCGGCCCAGGAGTGGAGCTCCTCGGTGCTGATCGCGAACCGCTCGGGAGCGCCACCCACCTCGCTCAGGCTGACCAGGTGCGTCCACCGGTAGAACGCGGTGTCCTCGACCCCCTTGGCCATCACCGCGCCACAGGTCTGCTGGAAGCGCACGATGAGCTCGGCCCGTCGTGCCTCGTGGGTGCGTCCCGCCGAGCCCACCTCGCGACCGATCAGCAGGTCGGCGAGCACCTCGAGGGTCTCCACACGGTCGTCGACCAGATGCGAGCGCGCGGCCTCGACGCATGCCGCGAACGCGACAGCCGAGTCGGGGTGGACCTGCTGACCGGGGACGACGTAGTACCGGTACCGATCGGCCGCCACGAGCAGCTCGACCAGGCAGTCGTGCAGGGACCGCCAGGTGTGGTCGCGCAGCCGCAGGTCGTCACGGCAGATGTCGGCAGCCAGGTCGGCGAGCCGGTGCACCTCGGCGTACAGCGGACCGTTGACGATCTCGCGCTTGGCCGCGTCGATCATCGCCGGCAGCGCGTCGGTCGTGTCGCCGGTCAGGCGGTGCATCACCGCCCCCAGCTCGGCCGCGCCCCCCGGGTCGACGAAGGAAGCCTGGATCCGCCACATCGCCTCGTAACCGGTGGTGCCGGCGGTGGCCCAGTCCTCGGGCAGGTCCTCGGTCGGGGAGAGGATCTTCTCGACCACGACCCAGGCCTCGTCTGTGGCCGCAGCGAGGCGTTCGAGATAGCCCTGGGGGTCGGCCAGACCGTCAGGGTGGTCGATGCGCAGGCCGTCGATCGTCCCGTCGGCCAGCAGGCCGGTGACGAGCTCGTGCGTGGCGTCGAAGACCTCGGGGTCCTCGACCCGGACGGCCGCCAGGGTGCCGACGTCGAAGAACCGCCGGTAGTTGAGCTCCTCGTCGGCGACCTTCCAGTACGCGAGCCGGTAGTGCTGACGGTCCACGAGCTCGGCCATCGGGAGGTGCTCGGTCCCCGGGCGTACCGGGAAGAGGTGGTCGTAGTAGCGCAGCACGGGCTGGGGGAGGTCGCCCTGCCCCGGCACGACGCACTCGTCGATGCTGAGCTCGTCACCGGCCAGCACCGCGCCGATCCGACGACCGAGGACGGGCATCAGGAGGGCCCCGTCACCCGCCGACCAGTCGACGTCGAACCACGACGCGTACGGGGACTCCGCGCCCAGGGCCAGGACCGACCACAGGGCCCGGTTGTGCCACACCGGGGTGGGCACGGCCATGTGGTTGGGCACGATGTCCAGGACGAGCCCCATCCCGGCGGCGTGCGCAGCTGCCGCGAGCCGGTCGAGCGCCGGGCGACCGCCCAGCACCGGGGAGATCTCGTGGTGGTCGACGACGTCGTACCCGTGCGTGGACCCCGGGGCCGCGGTCAGGATCGGTGAGAGGTACAGGTGGGACACGCCGAGGGCGGCCAGGTAGCCGACCTGCGCCGCCGCGTCCTGGAGGGTGAACTCGGCGTTGAGCTGCAGGCGGTACGTCGAGACCGGGACCCGTCGCTCAGTCGGCGGCCGACGACGGGCCGGTCCTGGCCGTGGGGTGGTGTCGGGGCTCGTCATCCGCGCGTCAGCCACCGTTGACCGGTCGGGTCAGGACCAAGGTGCTCCGGCCGGTGACCTCGACACCGGTGCCGGCGAGCACCTCGGCGCCGCGGTCCAGGGTGTGGTCGGTGTCGAGCACGCAGGTCCAGGCCTCGCCGAACTCGGCCGGAGGCAGCGTGAACTCGATGGACTCGCCGTGCGCGTTGTAGATCACCAGGAAGCTGTCGTCCACGACTCGCTCACCCCGGGGGTCCGGCTCGGCGATGGCCTCCCCGTTGAGGAAGACCATCACCGAACGGGCGTGGCCCTCGTGCCAGTCGGCGTCGGACATGTGCTCACCGGAGTTGTTGAACCAGGCGATGTCGCCCAGCCCCGACTCGCCGCCGTGCTCGGCGCTGCCGAAGAAGAACCGCCGTCGGCGCAGCACCGGGTGGTCGCGGCGCAGGTGGACCAGACCACGGGTGAACTCCAGGTGACCCTGCGCCGCGTCGTCGAGGTCCCAGTCGACCCACGTCACCTCGTTGTCCTGGCAGTAGCCGTTGTTGTTGCCGCCCTGGGTGCGGCCGAGCTCGTCGCCGTGCGAGATCATCGGCACTCCCTGGGACAGCAGCAGCGTCGTCAGGAAGTTGCGCTGCTGGCGCCAGCGCAGGGCGGTGATCTCAGGGTCCGTCGTCGGACCCTCGACCCCATGGTTCCAGGACCGGTTGTGGCTCTCGCCGTCCTGGTTGTCCTCGCCGTTGGCCTCGTTGTGCTTCTCGTTGTAGGTGACCATGTCGGCCAGGGTGAAGCCGTCGTGGGCCGTCACGAAGTTGATCGACGCGATGGGCTTGCGACCGGTGTGCTCGTAGAGGTCGGAGGACCCCGACAACCGGCTCGCGAACTCCGCCAGGGTGGCCGGCTCGCCGCGCCAGAAGTCACGGACCGTGTCGCGGTACTTGCCGTTCCACTCGCTCCACAGGGGCGGGAAGCCGCCGACCTGGTAGCCACCGTCGCCGACGTCCCAGGGCTCGGCGATGAGCTTGACCTGGCTGATGACCGGATCCTGCTGGACCAGGTCGAAGAAGGCCGAGAGACGGTCCACCTCGTGGAACTGGCGGGCGAGGGTCGAGGCGAGGTCGAAGCGGAAGCCGTCGACGTGCATCTCGGTGACCCAGTACCGCAGCGAGTCCATGAGCAGCTGGAGCACGTGCGGGTTGCGCATGAGCAGCGAGTTGCCGGTGCCGGTGGTGTCGAAGTAGTGCGCCTGGTCGTCGTCGACGAGGCGGTAGTAGGCGGCGTTGTCGATCCCGCGGAAGCACAGCGTGGGCCCGAAGTGGTTCCCCTCGGCTGTGTGGTTGTAGACCACGTCGAGGATGACCTCGATACCGGCCTCGTGCAGGGCCTTGACCATCTGCTTGAACTCCTGGACCTGCTGGCCGGGGTTCACCGAGGACGCGTAGCCGTTGTGCGGGGCGAAGAACCCGATCGTGTTGTAGCCCCAGTAGTTGGACAGCCCCTTCTCCTGGAGCGTGGGGTCGTTGACGAACTGGTGCACGGGCATCAGCTCGATCGCGGTGATCCCCAGCTCGACGAGGTGGTCGATGATCGCCGGGTGCGCCATGCCGGCGTAGGTGCCGCGCAGCTCTTCCGGGACCCCGGGGTGCTGCTGGGTCAGCCCCTTGACGTGGGCCTCGTAGATGACGCTCTCGTGGTACTCCAGGTTCGGCGGACGGTCGTGGCCCCAGTCGAAGTAGGGGTTGATGACCACCGAGGTCATCGTGTGCCCGGCCGAGTCGTCGGTGTTCAGGCTGTCGGGGTCGCCGAAGTCGTAGGAGAACAGTGCCTGGTGGCCGTCGATCTGGCCGTCCACGGCCTTGGCGTAGGGGTCGAGCAGCAGCTTGGCCGGGTTGCAGCGGTGGCCGTTGCTCGGCTCGTAGGGGCCGTGGACCCGGTACCCGTAGCGCTGGCCGGGCTGCACGCTCGGCAGGTAGACGTGCCACACGAACGCGTCGACCTCGGGGACGTCGACACGCTCCTCGGTGCCGTCGTCGTGGATGAGGCACAGCTCGACGCGTTCGGCGACCTCGGAGAAGAGCGCGAAGTTCGTGCCTGTCCCGTCGAAGGTCGCGCCGAGGGGGTAGGGCTTACCAGGCCAGATCTGCATGGGCCAAGAGTGCCAGCACGAGGGCCGGAGTGCGCAGTGTGACCACCGTCGAGCCTGTGGGGAGCGTCACGCCGAGGCTGTGGGCCGGAGCCCGACAGGCCTGAACCGCGCCCCGCGCGCCGTGGTCACTCACGGACGACGGCACCTCCGGCCTGGGTCCAGGTCAGGATCCCGCCCTCGAGGTGCGCGGCGTCCGTGAACCCCGACTCCCGCATGATCGCCAGGGCCTGGTCCGAACGGTTGCCGCTGCGGCAGTAGACGGCGTATGCGAGGTCGGTGTCCAGCGCGGCGACCTGCTGGGGGAACTCCCCGGAGCTCAGGTCGAGGTTCACCGCGCCCGGGAGGTGCCCCTCGGCGAACTCGGCCGGCGTCCGGACGTCGAGCACGACCGTGCCCTCCCGCGCCACGAGCTCGGCGAACTCGGACGCGTCCAGGTCCGTCGCGCCCTGCGCCGCCGGCGTGGCAGGCCCGCTGCTGCATGCGGTGGGTCCCAGCAGCAGGGCGACGGTCGTGGCGAGCGTGATGGCGATCCCGCGAGGGGACGGGCGAGCTGGGCGCATGCTGGGAGCATACCCCATGGGGTATGTGGCGGGTGCGGGTGGCTCGATCTGTCTGCCTAGATGAAGAGCAGCTGCGCCCCAGCGGTCTTCTCGATGAAGTCGGTCGCCGAGATGATGCCCTCGACACCCTCGTAGAGGTCGGCGTCGCTGAGCTTGTTCATGTCGGCCGAGAGTCGGCACGCCCACAGGTGACCGCCGGCAGCGACGATCTGCTCGAGGAACTCGGGCACGTCGGGGACGTCGAGGTCGGCGATCGTCTTCTTCATCTGCTTGGTCGCCATCGCGGTCATGCCCGGGAGAGGGGTCAGCCCCATCGGCATGTGGGTCGCGGTGTTGCCCACCGGGGTGAACTTGAGATCACCCATGCGGGACCTGGTGATCATGTCGAAGCCCCAGAAGGTGAAGAACAGGTGGGTCTCGATCCCCTCACCGAGGGCCGCGTTGCCGAGGATCAGCCCGGGGTAGGCCATGTCGAGGTTGCCCTTGGAGCAGATGATCGCGAGCTTGCGGCCCTCGTCAGCGCTGTCGTCGAAGTTGGGCACGATCGGTGCGGACATCGGTGGTCCTCTCGGGTGGGCGTGCAGTGGTGGGTCGACGGAGGCGGAAGAGTCTTCAGACGCAGCCGCGGGGCTTGGGCAGGCCCGCGATGTAGGCCATCTTCTTGGCCGGCTTCTTCGGGAAGAGCGCGAACTGCTCCTTGGTCGGCACGCCGGCGACGGTGGCGACCCGCCGGGTCGTGGCCGTCTCGCCCTGGGTCGCGAAGTCCTCCCGCAGGAACCGGATGAGCCGCCAGTGCGCCTCGGTCAGCTCCATGCCGATGTTGCTCGCGAGCACGGTGCCCAGGGCCTCGTCCCACTCGGAGGGCTCGGTCATGAATCCCTCGGCGTCGACGTGGACCTGGCGGCCGCCGATCTCGGTCACGGTCATGGGTGTTTCCTCTCAGTCGAGCCCGGCCGGGACGGCAGGCGGCGTCGTGGTGGTCGTGGCGGACACGGCCGGCGGGGCCTTCTTGCCGACCATCGACATGTGCGCGGTCACCGGCAGGTGCCGTCCGGGCAGCAGGACGTGCCAGTAGATCCAGCGGAAGGCGACCTTGCCCCAGTGGTTGAGCCGGGTCTCCTTGAGCAGGCTCATCGGCCCGACGACCGGCAGCGGGTAGACGCCCGTGAGCGGCTCGGTCTCGTAGTTGAAGTCGATGAGCAGCCCTCGGCCGTGGCCTGTCTCGATGAAGCAGTTGGCGTGGCCGTCGAAGCGTTCGGGCATCGGCCTGCCGTCGACGTGGGCCAGGAAGTTCGGCACGAAGACGTCGGCGGCGAAGTGCGCGACCGAGCCCGCCTTGGAGGCAGGGATGTTCGTGGCGTCACCGATCGCGAAGATGGTGTCGTACCGGGTCGAGAGGAGGGTGTGCTTGTCGACAGGTACGTAGTTGAGGTCGTCGCCGAGGCCCGAGCGCCCGATGAAGTCGGCACCCATGTTGAGGGGCACCGTGACCAGCAGGTCGAACGGGATCTCGCGTCCGTCGTAGGCGGTGAGCGTCCGGGCCTCGGTGTCCACCTGCTCGACGACGAAGTCGGGCTCGATCGCGATGCCACGCCGGGTGAGCATGTCACCCAGCCGCTGGGAGGAGATCGGCTTGGTGAACGCACCGGGCAGCGGCGTGACGTAGGTGATCTCGACCTCGTCCCGGATGCCGCGGCCGGTGAACCAGGCGTCGGCGAGGAAGGTGAACTCGAGCGGGGCGACCGGGCACTTGATCGGCATCTCGGTGATGTGCACGACCATCCGGCCGCCCGGCCACGTGGCGAGCGTGGCCGCCAGGGCGTTCGCACCGGTGTAGGTGTAGTACTCGTGGACCGAGTCACCCATCCCCTCGGCCATCCCCGGGGTCTCCTCGGGTCGGGGGGTGGTGCCCGTCGCGATGACGAGGTAGTCGTAGCCGAGCTCTGAGCCGTCCTCCAGCCGGACGAGGCGGGCCTCGGGGTCGACCCGGTCGACGGCTGCGGGGACCAGGCGCACCCCACGGGTCAGGGTGGGGCGCAACGGCTTGGCGACGTCGCTCGGCCGCAGGCCGCCGAACGGCAGGAAGAGGAAGCCCGGCTGGTAGAAGTGGGTCGGTGACGGCTCGACGACGGTGATCGTCCACTCGTCGTCGGGCAGTCGAGGTCGCAGCTTGTTGACCACCATCGTGCCGGCCGTGCCGGCACCGAGGACCACCAGGTTCCGCATCGGAAGCTCCTTCGCCCACCTCGTCCCGGCGACGGTGCCGGGCAGGGCGCTGATGAACGCCCACCTCCGACGCTAGGGGGCGTCGACGCAGCCCGACAGGGACGTTCGTCGCATACGGTAGGGGGTATCTCTGGTGCGGGGCGGCAGCCGCGGGGTCCCGGTCTCAGCGTGCGAGGCGTTCGACCACCGCGCCGAACAGGCGGGGCGCACGGTGCGCCACCGGGACGACCGCTCCTCGCAGCGGCGAGGCGGCCCAGGCCACCAGGCCCGAGGTGAGCACCCGGTAGTCCCGGGTCGCGGACACCCACGCCCGCTCGTAGCCCGAAGGGTCGTCCAGGAACCGGATCGCCGCGGCGGCCTGCGCGAGGCCCACGCGCAGACCCTCCCCGGTCAGCGCGTCCACGTACCCCGAGGCGTCCCCCACCAGCCGCACCCGACCTGACGTCCGACGGCTCGTCCGCTGACGCAGCGGACCTGCACCCTTGACCCCGGTGGCCGGCTGAGCGTCGTGAAGGTGGCGGGCGAGCGCAGGGAACGAGGTGAGCGCGGCAGCGAAGTCGACCCGTGGCGGACCCAGCAGCGCCACGCCCACGAGGTCGGCCGCGACCGGGGTGACGTAGGCCTCGACGTCGCGGCCCCAGTGCACCTCGACCAGGTCGGTCCAGGGGGCGACCTCGAAGTGGCGACGCAGACCGAACCGACGAGGAGCGCGCAGGGACCCGACGGCGCGACCCGGGGACTCGAGACCGACCAGGCGGCGCACCGTGGAGTGCAGGCCGTCACAGGCCAGCAGCCAGCGCGCACGCACCCCGGCCGCCTCGACCCCGTGCGGCCACTGCTCGACCGACACGACGCGCCGCTCGAGCCGCTCCACCCCGAGCTCCACGCTGCGTCGGTCCAGCGCAGCGTGCAGGACGGTCCGACGCACCCCGCGGCCGGGTCCGGTGGCGAACGGGTGGTCGGCGTGCCGGCGCGCGTCCCGGTAGCTGATGCCCCGGAGCACATGGCCCGGCGGGTCGAGCCCCAGACCGAGCAGGGCCGTGAGGGTCCCGGGCATGAGCCCCTCACCGCAGGCCTTGTCCACCGGTCCGCGCCGCGGCTCGACCACCACCACGCTCAGACCCGCGAGCCGGGCACCGATCGCGCTCGCCAGGCCGACCGGACCACCGCCGACGACCACGACGTCGGCGTCCAGGTCTGCGCTCACGGGCGTCGCGGGTCGAGGTCGCGCGGCCCACCGCCGGAGGGCTCGGCCAGGGCCAGCCCGAGCGCCCGCTCCTCGGCGGGGATGCGGAACCGGAGCAGGAGCACCGCGTTCAGGACGGTGAAGGCCACGGCTGTCACCCAGGCGGTGTGCACCAGCGGCAGGGCGACACCCTCGACCACGACCGCCACGTAGTTCGGGTGCCGCAGCCATCGGTAGGGGCCGCCGGTGACCAGGGGGAGCCCGGGGACCACGATCACCCGGGTGTTCCACCGCGGACCCAAGGTCGTGATGCACCACCACCGCAGGGCCTGGCTCCCCAGAGCCAGCACCAGGGCGGCCCAGCCGAGCGCAGGGACGAACGGGCGGTCGGTGACCAGGACCTCCACGACGCAGGCCACCAGCAGACCGGCGTGCAGCACGACCATCGCCGGGAAATGACCCCTGCCGGCCTCGACGCCGCCGCGGTCGAAGGACCAGCGTGCGTTGCGGGACGAGACCACGAGCTCGGCCAGTCGCTCCAGGGCGACCGCGGCGACCAGGACGACGAAGAGTGTCTGCATCAGCCAGGGCCCTCCTGCGGTTGGTGGAGCAGGACGATCTCCGCGCCGACCCCCGGGCCGAACGCGAACATCACGCCGACGTCGCCCGGCTCGAGGTCGCCACCGTCCAGGGTGTCGGCCAGCACGTGCAGCACCGAGGAGGAGGACAGGTTCCCCACGCGGTCCAGCGAGCTCCAGCTGCGCGCGAACGCCTCGTCGGCGACACCGAGAGCCCGGGCTGCGGCCTCGAGGATCCGTGGCCCCCCGGTGTGGGCCACCCAGGTCGTGACATCGCCCAGGGTGAGGTCGTGCTCCGCGAGGAGAGTCACGACGTCCTGGCGGAGATGCTCCTCGATGACCTCGGGCATCCCCGCGGACAGCACGATCCGGAAGCCGCTCCCGCCGATGTCCCAGCCCAGGCTCCCCGCACTGTCGGGGTAGATCACGCTGCGGCTGCCCAGCACACGTGGTCCGGCAGTTCGCCCGGAGACCGCGCGCTCCTCGCCGACCATGACCACGGCGGCCGCGCCGTCGCCGAACAACCCGCTCGAGACCAGGTTCGCCAGCGAGTCGTCCCCCTGCTGGACGGTCAGTGAGCAGAGCTCGACCGACAGGAGCACCGCGACGTCCTGGGGGTGTCCGGTCAGGTAGTCGTGGACCCGGGCGACACCGGCCGAGCCACCGGCACACCCCCACCCGAACGACGGCAGCCGTCGCACGTCGCGCCGCAGACCCAGCCGCTCGACCAGCAGCGAGTCGATCGAAGGGGCCGAGACCCCGGTGACCGACGTGAACAGCAGGAAGTCGACCTCCTCGGCGAGGATGTCGGCGTCGGCCAGGGCCTGGCGCACCGCGTGCTCGGCCAGGTCCGCCCCGAGCGCGATGAACAGGTCGTTGGCCTGGTCGAAGGAGGTCAGGCCGGCGTACTTCTCGAGCGGCAGCACGAGATGACGGGTGCTCACACCGCTCGCACGGTGAAGACGGTCCAGCACCGTGCGGCGTCCAGGGTCCTCGGTCAGCAACGGGCCGATCACGGCCGAGATCTCCGCCTGGTCGTACACGTGCGGCGGGAGGGCGGGCGACACTGCGGCCAAACGCGACATCTCGGCATCGTGCCACGTCACCTGTGTTCGGGCGCGGCGTTGCTAGCGTCGGACTCGTGGACCCCCTCGCTCCGAACGCCCACCGGCGCAGCCCGTGGCCCGGGGCCCACGTCGGACGTGCCCTGCAGGGTCTGGCCCTCGCCGCGCACGCCGGGCCGACGCTGCTCGTGACCGGGCTGACCGGTGCGCTCGCGATCGGGGTCGGAGCACCCGGGGGGACCGCCGTGCTGGTCACCGCAGCGGTGCTCGCCGGACAGCTCTCGGTCGGGTGGTCCAACGACTGGCTCGACGCCGGCCGCGACGCGCTGGTGGAACGGTCGGAGAAGCCCGTCGTGGCCGGGCTGATCCGCCCCGGGACGCTGCGGACGGCTGCCCTCGTGGCTGCCGCCGGCTGCGTGGTGCTCTCCCTGGCCACCGGCCTGGTGCCCGGGACGGTCCACCTGGTGGCGGTGGCCGGCGCCTGGGCCTACAACCTGCGCCTCAAGAACACGGCCGCGTCGTGGCTGCCCTACGCGGTCTCCTTCGGGCTGCTCCCGGTCTTCATCGTCCTCGCCCTGCCCGGACGGCCGGTCCCACCGTGGTGGGTGGTGCTCGGTGCGTCCCTGCTGGGTGTCGGGGCGCACGTCGCGAACGTGCTCCCCGACCTCGAGGACGATGCGGCCACCGGTGTCCGGGGGCTCCCGCACCGGTGGGGTCGTGCACGGTCGACCGTGCTCGCGCTCTCGGTGCTGGTCGCGGCCGTCGGGGTGATCGTCCTGGGACCGCCGCCACCGGTGACCCCGGCCGGCTGGTCGGGGGCCGGGGCGGCACTCCTCCTGGCCGGGGCGGGAGCAGCGGCCGCGCACCGTGACGGGCGCAGCCGCCTGCCCTTCGCGCTGAGCATGGCCGTCGCGGCGGTCTGCGTGGTGCTCCTCGTGCTCGCCGGACCCGAGCTGGTCCCCGAGGCGCGAGCGACGTAGAGGAGGACACCTGCTCAGGACTGGACCGCCACCTCGACCGCGTGCCAACCCGTGGCGCCGTCGGGCACCACGCCGGTCACGGTCCCGGTCTGCACGGCGCCGGTCGCATCGGTGGCCCGTGAGCGCAGGGTGTGGGCACCGGGGGTGGCGTCCCAGGTGAACGACCACTGGCGCCACGTGTCGATCGACGCCTCGTCGGCGAGCTGTGCCGTGAGCCACGGTCCGTCGTCGACCTGGACCTCGACACCGGTGATGCCTGTGTGCTGGGCCCAGGCCGTCCCACCGACAGCCACCGGACCGGGGGGCACCGGGACCCCGGGACGTGGCACCTCGATCCGTGAGGAGGTCTTGACCGGTCCCTCGGCGGACCAGCCCCGGTCCGTCCAGTAGGCGGTGCGATCGGCGAACCGGGTCACCTCGAGGTCGACCACCCACTTGGTGGCCGAGACGTAGCCGTACAGCCCGGGGACGACCATGCGCACCGGGAACCCGTGCGCGGCCGGGAGCGGTGCGTCGTTCATCGCCACCGCCAGGACCGCGTCCCTGCTGTCGGTCAGCACGCCGAGCGGTGTCGAGGCGGTGAAGCCGTCCACGCTGGTCGAGAGCACCATGTCCGCCTCGGGGAGCGGGACGGCTCGCTCGAGCAGGGTGCGCAGCGGATGGCCCAGCCACTTGGCGTTCCCGATGAGCGAGCCGCCGACAGGGTTGGAGACGCAGACCAGGGTCACGTAGCTCTCGACCATCTCCAGCTCGAGGAGCTCGTCGAAGGTCAGCAGGATCTCGTTCTGCACCAGGCCGTGGATCCGCAGGGTCCAGGTCGCCGGGTCAACCTGAGGCACGGTGAGGGCCGTGTCGATCCGGTAGAAGTCGGCGACGTCCGTCACGAAGTCCACGACCCCCGGGGTGGTGGACTGCACCCCTGGCGGCAGGGGAGGTGCCGGCCGCGACGGCGCCGGCAGGCGGATGAGGTCCCGTGCGGCACCGGCCGCGCGGCCGACCGAGCCGGCCACGGCCCCGGCAGCCGCGCTGAGCGCGGCGGCAGCGGTCACGACGACCGCTGCCCCCAGGAAGCGTCGACGATCGAGCTCCACCCCAGGATCGGGATCAGCTTCGGCAGGGTTGGCCGCGCCGCCCACGCCGGCGGGCGACGGGGTCGCGGTGGCCGGGACCTCGATGCGTCGCACCAGCGCGAGCAGTGCGACGACCCCGGCGGCAGCCCCCACCAGGCTCGGCAGCGGGCTGGTGATCACCGCGTCCGGTCGCGTCCATGCCGCCACGGCCCCGACCGCGCCGAGTGCGACCACAGCGGCGACGCCCGCGGCCGGGCGGGAACGGGCGAGCAGCCCTGCTCCGGCGGCGAGCGCGGCCAGGACCAGTCCCATCCCCACGAAGAGGGCGACCTTGTCCTGCGTGCCGAAGGCCGCGATGGCTGCGTCCTTGAGCCAGGCGGGGGTCCGGTCCACGAAGGCGTCACCGACGGCGACCAGTGGCGCCGAGCCCGGCGACACCGCGACCGCGACCAGCTGCGCGACCCCGAGGGTGAGGCCCGCGGACAGCACGCCGGCCAGTGCGGCCCGACGTCGCGCCGGTCCCTGTCCGGGGCGCGCCGAGGTGAGCGGGCGTTGTCCGGTCGTGGTGCGCACAGGTCGAGCCTGAGCCCTGGTGGCCGTCCTGTCACCCCCGCGGTCGTGTCGGTGGTGGGCGGCACGATGGGCAGATGGACCCAGCGACGCAGATCGGCGGCACCCAGGCACCTGCGGGCGCCGTGGTCAGGGGGGCCGGGTTCGTCCACCAGGTGGACCTGCCGGGCTGGTCAGCCCGCTCGTCGTGGGGCTACGACCCGGTCTACGAGGGCTACTGGCTGCGGGTCTGGGACGTGGACCACGCCGCGCGGCCCGCGGTGGAGGTCGCCCCGTCCCAGCTGATCAGCACGGTCGCAGGTCTGGCCCGCGTGATGGCCCGGGCGCTGGACATCGACGACGGCACCGCGTTCCTCGCGCTGACGGCCTGAGGTCTCAGGCGCCGACCGTGACCGGTGCCGAACGGTTCGCCGGTGCCTGCCAGGTGGTCTGGCCGGCCCGTCGGACGTCGTGGAAGGGGATGACCTGCTGCTCCAGGACCCGCCGGCCGTGGGGGCGCGCTGCCCGCAACCGGTCGACGACGTCGTCCGGGACGTCGCGGTACTCGAACGAGGCCCACGAGCTGCCGCTCGGGGTCGCGTAGCGGACCTTGAGCACACGGGTGTGGTCGTCGTAGTCGGTCGACCGGAGGAAGAGCATGCCTCCACTGTCCGGCCTGCCGGAGGCTCATCTGTAGGTCGCTGGTCCCTGCGCCGGTCGGGGAGCGGGTGACTCCGTGGGTGCGCGCACGTCCGACGGGCCCGCCGCGGAACGCCGGAGCTCCTCGTAGTCCTGGAGCGCGGTCCGCGCCAGGACCTGCTGCAGGGTCGCGGTGCGCTCCGACCGGCCCCGCCCCACGAAGCTCACCGCCCAGTGCAGCAGGGTCGTGAGGCGGTTCTTGAAGCCGATCAGGTAGATCAGGTGAACCACGAGCCACAGCAACCACGCCACGAACCCGGCCACGTGCCACCTCCCGACGCTGGCCACGGCGTAGAAACGCGAGACCGTGGCCATGCTGCCCTTGTCGTGGTACCGGAAGGGCTGCCCGGTCGGCTCGTCGCGCAGTCGACGGCGGATCTGGTCGGCGGCGTGCTGGGCGCTCTGCATCGCGACCTGTGCGACCCCGGGCAGCTCGTCGAGGGCCATCATGTCGCCGACGACGAAGACCTCGGGGTGACCGGGCAGCGTGCAGTCCGGCTCGACGAGCACCCGGCCCGCGCGATCGGTCGACGAGCCCGCCGCCTGCGCGAGCTGGGCCCCCAGGGGCGAGGCGGCAACCCCCGCTGCCCACACCTTGCACCGCGACCGGATCCGTGTCGGTGCTCCGTGGGCGTCCAGGAGGTCCACACCGTCGGAGTCGACACCGACGACCTTCATCCCGAGCTGCAGCTCGACCCCGAGAGCCTCGAGCTGCCCGGCAGCCTTGCCCGAGAGACCCTCGCCGAAGCCGTTCAGCACCTGGGGCACGGCGTCGACCAGCACGATGCGGGCCGTGCGGGGATCGATGTGCCGGAAGTTGCCCCGCAGCGCTCGGTGCGCCAGCTCGGCGATCTGCCCGGCCATCTCGACACCGGTCGGACCAGCACCCACCACCACGAAGGTCAGCAGCTCCGCGACGGTCTCGGGGTCCTGGGTGACCTCCGCGAGCTCGAAGGCACCGAAGATCCGCCCGCGGAGCTCGAGGGCGTCGTCGATGCTCTTCATCCCGGGTGCGTACCTGGCGAACTGGTCGTTGCCGAAGTACGACTGGCCGGCGCCGGCCGCCACGATGAGGCTGTCGTAGGCGGTCCGCACCTCACCCGCGGGTGAGGTCGAGGTCACGATCCTGGTCGGGAGGTCGATCTCGGTGACGGTCCCGAGCAGCACACGTGCGTTCCTCTGCCTGCGCAGCACCTCGCGGGTTGCCGGCGCGACCTCCCCTTCCGAGAGCACGCCCGTGGCGACCTGGTAGAGCAACGGCTGGAAGAGGTGGTGCCCGGTGCTGGCGATCACCGTCACCCGCACCTGCTCGCGGGCGAGGGCCTTGGCGGCGAACAGGCCGCCGAACCCTGACCCGATGATCACGACGTGGTGAGGCGCGGACTCACGGAGGCTGGTCATCGTCGGTTCCCCACGGTCGGCGGCAGCGATCAGGGGACCAGCGTCACCCGCGCGGCGTCCTCGCGCCACCTCGGCCCCGCGTGGTCCGCGGCGAGTCGTTCAGCCGGCGTCGGTGGTCTCGATGGTCGCGGTCATCGAGTGGGTCGCCCCGGGGGCCAGGCGGACACCTGCTGCGCGGACGTTGCAGGTCTCCACGCACACGAACTCGGTCCACTCGTGGTCGCCCATGTCCGGCAGGCGACCGGCCTTCGTGACCCACGGGTTCCACACGACGGTCGCCTCCGAGCCGGTCTTGCTCACCCGGAGGGTCCGTCCGCCTGGCTCGTGCACCACGGCCGTGGCACGCGTGCTCGGGTAGAGACGATCGGTCTCGTCCCGGAGACGGATCGACGGTGCGTCGTCGGTGCGGGTCTGCTCGTCGATGCTGCGGTCGACGTAAGGCGCCCCGTGCAGACCGGTGACCTCGATCTCGCGCACGTCGGGGACCGCGAGGTAGGTGTGCAGCGCCTCCTCGAAGTCGAAGGGCTCATGCCCACGGTTGGTCACGTCCAGGCGCAGCGAGAGCGCCGCACCGACCTGGATCGTCACCCTCGCCTCGAAGCGGTGGGGCCACCGCGGGTCCGCAGGGCGGTCCTGGTCGGTCAGCCGCAGCACGAGCTCGACGGACGCCCCGTCGTCCTGCGCGGCGATCAGCGTCCACGGGGTGGTGCGGGCGAAGCCGTGCGCGGGGGCGTCGGCGTCCTGCGGGTGCTCGGCGAACCAGGGGAAGCAGATCGGGACCCCTCCGCGGATCGCACGCCCCGGCTCGAACCGGCTGCTCCGGCTCGTCCAGAGCACCGGGGGGTGTTCCGCAGGCGTCCACGACGTGATGTGCGCGCCCTGCAGGTAGACCTCTGCCCGGGCAGCGGGCGAGTCGACCCGCAGGACGGGGAGTCCCCCCTGTCCGGCCTCGAGCGTGACGGCGGGTGGCAGCTCGGGCATGACTCCTCCTGGATGTGGGTGACCGACCAGGGACGGCTCCGACGACCGTCCCGTCGGGCGACGCTACCGGTCCGGCGCGAGGGCCAGGGGCCGTGGACGTGCCGCGAACACACCCTCGAACCGGGGTGGGCCGCGGTCCGTGTGCGCCAGGATGGGTGGGCAACCGGGCGGGTGCTCGGCGAGCAGGGGAGCAGGGGAGCAGGGGAGCAGGGGAGCAGGATGACGGTGCGGGGACGGTACATCGGCGCGCGAGGGCGGCGCGCCCACGCCAGGAGCATGCGCGCACCGGCACTCACGCTGGCCACGGTGCTCGCGGTCGGGGGAGGGCTGGTCGGTTGCACCGCCGGCCCGCCGCAGCCCGGACCGGTCGCCGAGGCGCTCGCCGAGGGGATCGCCGGAGGCGACCTGTCGGCCGTGCCCCTGACCGGTGCCACGGCGCAGGAGGCGACCGAGACGCTCTCGCTCGCCCTGGCGGGTCTCGAACCGCTGCGACCAGCCGTGCAGGTCCAGGACGTCACGGTCGACGAGACGGGAGCTGTCGCGACGGCAGCCTTGGCCTACACCTGGGACGTCGACGACGGCGAGCGGGACTGGACCTACGGCACCACGGCGCGGATGGACCTCGTCGAGGACGCGTGGGTGGTGCGCTGGAGCACCTTCGTGCTCGCTCCCGACCTGCTCGAGGGTGAGGTGCTCACCGTGCGGCGGGAGTCGGCCGAGCGAGCACCCGTGCTCGGTGCCGGAGGGATGGTCCTGGTCGAGGAGCGCCCGGTGCTCCGGCTGGGCCTGGACAAGACGAGGATCGAAACGGCGGTCTGGGACGACGCGGCACGTCAGGTCGCCGCGGTCCTGGGTCTCGAACCCGAGCCCTACGCGCAGCGCGTCGCCTCGGCGGGTGAACGGGCGTTCGTCGAGGGCCTGGTGGTCCGTGAGCACGACCCGGGTGTCGACCTCGTGGCCTTCGCCGCGGTGCCCGGTGCGCTCGAGGTGGCCGACAGCCTGCCGCTGGCACCGACACGTCGTTTCGCACGGCCGATCCTGGGGACGGCCGGTCCGGCGACCGCGGAGATCGTCGAGGCCTCCGGCGGTCAGGTCCAGCCGGGGGACGTCGCGGGCCTGTCGGGTCTGCAGCGGCAGTACGACGAGCAGCTCCGTGGACGGCCCGGTCTGACGATCCTGGCGACCTCGGAGGCGACCGGAGCCGAACGAGGGCTGTTCCACCAGGAGCCGGTCGCGGGTGAGGCGCTCGTCACGACGCTGGACCCAGAGCTCCAGGACGCGGCCGAGACCATCCTGGAACCGGTCGGTCCGGCGAGCGCCGTCGTGGCCGTCCGGGCGTCGACCGGTGAGGTTCTCGCGGCGGCGAGCGGACCCGGCGGTGAGGGCTACTCGACCGCGACGCTGGGCACCTACGCACCGGGCTCGGTCTTCAAGGTGGTCAGCTCCCTGGCCCTGCTCCGCGCCGGGATCGCGCCCGACGACGTCGTGCCGTGCCCGACGACGATCGAGGTGGACGGGCGGTCCTTCGCGAACTTCCCCGGCTACCCGGTGGAGGCGAACGGGTCGATCACGCTCCGGACGGCTCTGGCGCACTCGTGCAACACCGCGTTCATCGGGTCGCGTGACCGTGCCACGCAGGAGGCGCTCGCTGACGCGGCCGGATCACTGGGTCTGGGCGGCGAGGGCGACCTGGGGCTGCCCGTGTTCCTGGGTGACGTCCCCGTCGAGGCCTCCGGGACGGACCACGCGGCCTCCATGATCGGTCAGGGCCGGGTGCAGGTCTCACCCCTGGCGATGGCAGGAGTCGCCGCCTCGGCCGCTGCCGGTCGGACCGTCGTGCCGTGGGTCGTCGGTGAGGGGGCACCGCAGCCCGACCCGTCGACGACACCCCTTGCCGTGGACGAGGCCGCCGCCCTCCGCGACATGATGCGGGCCGTGGTCACCGAGGGGGGCGCGACGTTCCTGGTCGACACCCCCGGCCCGGAGGTGCTCGCCAAGACCGGCACGGCCCAGTTCGGGTCGGGTCCAGAGCTGCGCAACCACGCGTGGATGATCGCCGTCCAGGGTGACCTGGCGATCGCCGTCTTCGTCGAGGAGGGCGACTACGGATCGACCACGGCCGGCCCGTTGCTCGAGCAGCTGCTCGCGGTCGCCGGACCGTGGACCTAGGAGCCAGGACCTGACCGCCGGCCGCCGCCATGACGCTCGGAGCGGCGCAGGGCGAGAACCACGACGAGCGGCCACACCGCCTGGGTGCCGGCGAGCAGACGTTCGAGGGCGCCGGTCGCAGCGCCCCGGAGCGGAGTCATGCCCTGGAGCTCGAGCACGAACACCACGAGCAGGCCGACGAGCGACGACGTCGCCACGCGGGCGGTCCGTGCGCTGAGCACGCCCTGTCCCGATGATCGCCATGCCCCCGCCGGCCACGCCGAGAGCGCGCCGAAGGCGATCGCGGCCGCGGCGCCGTGGGCGGCCGGCTGCAGGTCCACAGGGAGTGCCGCGACCCCCGCCGTGGCGACCCCGCCCAGCGCCAGGAGCAGGCGGCCGGCCGTCGGGAACGGACGCAGCCCCGACGCGGTCACCACGTGGCAGAGCCCGGTCACGGCGAGGCCCGCACCCATCACCCACGGGGCTGACGCCGTGCTCGCGGCCAGCGCGCTGATGGTCTCGCCCACCCCGTCGAAGCGGTCCTGCATCGCAGCGGCCACCGTCCACCCCCCGATCATGGCGATCGGGGCGGTGGCCGCCGACACCAGGGCCCAGGTCGCCACCTCCCGGTCAGCACGAGCGGCGTGGACCCGTCCCGACGTCACCGGTCCGACCTCGCGTACGGACGCTCCGCCCTGGACACGGTGACCGCGCAGGAGGATCGTGCAGAGATGGGTGAGGTCAGGGCACTTCCTCTCGCAGCGACGACCGCGATCTCCGACGTCCGCGGCCAGCACCGCGCTCTGCAGGTCACCTGGCACGAGGACGACGACGTCTTCGTGGTCAGCGTGTGGCGGTTCGGCCGGTGCACCGCGACCGTCAGGCTCGCACCGGCGGATGCCGCGGCGCTCATCAGCACGCTCGCGGACGGGCTCGCGCGACGCGGCTGACGTCGGCTCCTGGCCCGGCCTTCTCGTCCGGGTGCTGACGGCGTCCAGGATCCTCGCCCGTGACGGGCGTGGTGGACCACTGCCCTCGACGGACGACCTCGTGCAGCGGTGTGCGCCTGCGGGTGGTCACCGAGCCCGTCGGGCGGGACTGGTCGGCAGGATGACCGATCGTGATCGCACCGATGGGGGTGAGGTCATCGGGTACCGTGAACTCGGCGCGCAGCAGGTGCTCGCGGTCGGGAGGGATGCCGAAGAAGCAGGCGCCCAGGTGCTCGTCGACGGCCGTCTGGAGGATCAGCAGGGCGGCCATCCCGGTGTCGATGTGCCAGTACGGCACCGACCACCGGGGCTCCGCCGGTTCGTCGCGGACCTTGTCGGGTGCGGCGTACCGCTCGACGTAGGCCGCACGGCAGGACATCGGGACGACGACCACGGGCGCGGTCCGCATCCCGCGCAGCCACCTGCCGGGGTGCTGTGCTCGGTGCTCAGGGGTGGTCGCGCGCCAGAACCGGTCGACATCGGCCGGGCGGTCCAGGACGAGGAACGCCCACCCCTGGCTGAACCCGGCGCTCGGTGCCCTGAGCGCGTTCTGGAGCATCCGGTCGACGACTGCCGGGGGAACCGGATCGGCGGAGTAGCTGCGCACCATGCGACGTCGGCTCACGACCTGCTGGAACTCCATGCGGCTGATCCTGTCACCGCGTGGAGGGCGGCGCGGACCGGCGCCGCCGTCGGGTGAGTGCCTGCTGGGCCTAGGGTCGGCGCCATGCACCCTCGTCGCGACAGGTCCAGCAGCTCACGGCGACGCCTGGAGGAGCTCGACCGGCGGGCCACACCGATCGGTGAGGTGAGCCTGCGTCGGCGGTGGGACCCGATGTTCGGTCGCGAGGTCCACGAGGTCAAGCTCGATGACGACTTCCTGATGTCGAGCCTGTTCACGGTGGCCGAGGTCGAGGTCGCTGCCCTCGCGCTGGAGATGCTCCCGCAGGATCCTGGCACCCTCGACGTCGTCGTGGGCGGGCTGGGGCTGGGGTTCACCGCGCTGCGGGTCCTGGAGTCGCCCGCGGTCGCCTCGCTCGTCGTGGTCGACGCCCTCGAGGCGGTCATCGACTGGCACCGGGACGGGCTGGTGCCCGCCGGCGTGGTCCTGACGGGCGATGCCCGGTGCCGTCTGGTGCACGGGGACTTCTTCGCCATGGCCGGTGGTGCGGGTCTCGACCCCGATCACCCCGCGCGCCGCGTGCACGCGATCGTGGTCGACATCGACCACTCGCCGCGTCACCTGCTCGACCCCGCGAGCGCCGGCTTCTACGAGCTCGCAGGTATGCGTGCCCTTGCGGCGCACCTGCACCCGGGCGGGGTGTTCTCGCTCTGGTCCAACGATCCTCCGGACGGCGAGTACCAGTCGGCGCTCGAGCAGGTCTTCGTCGACGTCCGCGCCGAGGTGGTCAGGTTCGACAACCCGCTGCAGGGGCGGGAGTCGACCAACACGGTGTACCTGGCGCGGGCGGCACCGGGCACCTGAGTGCTGCTCCGCGGGTGTGGTGGTGCGCGGGTGCGGTCGTGACCCGGGTTGGTCAGACTGACCACGTGCGCTCCATGGGGATCGAGGAAGAGCTGCTCCTGATCGACGGTGCGACCGGGCGGCCGATCGCCCGTGCGGGCGATGCGGTCAGGCACGCGACGCAGGGCGAGCCGGAGGGCGGTGCGGCCGTGGGCGGCTCGGTCGACGGCGAGCTCCAGCTGGAGCAGCTCGAGATCGACACCCCGCCGCAGACCGATCTCGGCGCGCTGTCGTCACAGCTGCGGGCCTGGCGAGGGCGGGCGGTCCAGGCGGGTCGGGACGTCGGCGCGCAGGTGGCGGCACTGGGGACCTCACCGCTCCCGGTGCGACCGACGCTCGCACCGTCACCGCGGTTCCTGCGGATCGCCGAGCGGTTCGGTCTGACCGCGAGGGAGGAGCTCATCTCGGGGTGTCATGTCCACGTCTCGGTCGACTCCCTCGAGGAGGCCGTGGGGGTGATCGACCGGATCCGGATCTGGTTGCCCGCCCTGCTGGCCCTCAGCGCCAACTCGCCCTTCTGGCAGGGGCAGGACTCGGGGTACGCGAGCTTCCGGTCCCAGGTCTGGCTGAGGTGGCCCTCCGCGGGCCCGAGCGAGCTGTTCGGCTCGGCTGACGGGTATCGGCGGGCCGTCGAGGAGATGATCGCGACCGGGGTGGTGCTGGACGAGAAGATGGTCTACCTCGATGCGCGCGCCTCGAGCCGGTACCCGACCGTGGAGGTCCGGGCGGCTGACGTCTGCCTCGAGGTCGAGGACGCGGTGCTGGTGGCCGGGTTGTGTCGCGGTCTGGTCGAGACCGCGGCCCACGAGTGGCAGGCAGGTGAGCCTGCCGCGCCTGTCACGACGTCGCTGCTGCGGCTCGCCCGCTGGCAGGCGGGTCGCGATGGGCTCGACGGCGAGCTGCTGGACCCGTGGCGCAGCACCCCTCGTCCCGCGCGGGACGTGGTCGAGGCGATGCTCGAGCACGTGCGGCCGGCCCTGGCGCGGACCGGTGACGAGGAGGCGGTCGAGACGCGGTTCGAGCAGGTGCTGAGCCGGGGGACGGGAGCGCGCCGTCAGCGCGAGGTCTTCGCACGGAGCGGCGACCTGTCCGCGGTGGTGGCGGATGCCGTCCGGGTGACGGCGGGCCACCGCTGAGGTGTGCGGGGCGCGGTGTGTCACGGGCGCCGACGGGGCACCCGCCGATCGGCAGGGCCTCGACCACGACCGCGTGTCAGCGAGCATGATGGACCGATGGACACCCCGTCGGAGCTCTTGATGATCCAGGTCGAGCAGGCCGGTGCGCGCTCCTGGTGGGCGTCCCTGGTCGCCACGCTCACCGCTGTGCCCGGCTACCGCCTGCATCGGCTGGTGGCCGTCGTCGACGGCTCTCCTCGCTACGTGAGCGCGACGTTCATGGCCCCGGTGATCGGTGCGGTCCGGTGGGACGAGGAGGCGGTCCCGGGCCTGACGCGGTGCCTGACGGACCTCTGCGCCGAGATCGAGACCGACGGGTGGGTCCGGACCGGTCGGGACGCGCAGCTGTGGGAGGTGCGCTACGCCCGGCCGGGTCCCGGCTCCTGACCGGGACGGCCCGTCAGCGGCAGGTGCACTGCTGGGGTCGGGGTACCCCGGCCATGACGGCATCGACGTGCATCCCGCAGCCGCTCCAGGTGACCTTTCCACATCGCGAGCATCGGGCCGGACTGCACATGTCGTGTCTCCTTGATCGATCGGTGATAGGAGAACAATACCCCGGGGGGTATCTATCTGTCATGCGGGGTGACGGCCGCGGGTGTCGTGCCGAGGAGGGGCGGCCCCGACGCCGGACGACTAGGGTCGCCCGGGTGGGCACCGCGAAGAGGTCGACCAAGAAGCAGCAGGCGTCGACCACCGGTCGGTTGCCGGATCCGGGCACGATCCGGCGGCACGTCGAGGACGCGTACGCGACGTGCCGTGACGACCACGGAGGCCAGGTCGCCGACTACATCCCGGGCCTCGCGCAGACCCCCGCCGATCTCTTCGGGATCTGCTTCGCGGCGGTGGACGGTCAGGTCTACGAGCAGGGCGACGTCGAGGTGCCGTTCTCGATCCAGAGCATCTCCAAGCCCTTCGTCTACGCCTTGGTGTGCGAGGCGGTCGGCCACACCGAGGCCCGCGAGCGTCTCGGCGTCAACGGCACCGGTCTACCCTTCGACTCCGTGATGGCCGTCGAGCTGCACGAGGAACGGACGATGAACCCGCTGGTCAACGCCGGGGCCATCGCGACGACGAGCCTGGTCCCTGGAGACACCGTCGAGGACAAGTGGCAGCTCGTCCTGCGAGGCCTGTCGCGGTTCGCCGGGCGCGACCTCGAGCTCGACGAGGAGATCCTCGCCTCGGAGTCCGAGTCCAACCGACGGAACAGGGGGATCGCCCACCTGCTGCGGGGCTACGACCAGCTCTACTTCGACCCGGACGGCACCACCGAGGTCTACACCCGGCAGTGCTCGATCGCCGTGACCGTGCACGACCTCGCGATCATGGCGGCCACCCTCGCCGACGGTGGGGTCAACCCGGTGACCGGCGAACGCGTCGTGGACGCGGGGACCTCGCGGCGGGTCCTGGCGGTCATGGCCACTGCAGGCATGTACGAGAGATCCGGCGACTGGTTGTACGAGGTCGGCCTGCCCGGCAAGAGCGGGGTCAGCGGCGGCATCGTCACCGTCTCGCCGGGCAAGGGCGGGCTGGGGACGTTCTCCCCGCCGCTGGACGACGCGGGCAACAGCGTGCGTGGGCAACGGGCCACGAGGGAGCTCTCCGAGCGGCTCGGTCTCAACCTGTTCGCTTCGGGCGAGCCCATCGTGGACGGCGACATGGACGACCCTCGCTGAGGTCGGGTCTCACGAGGTGGTGTCAGAGCGGACGAGCTCACCCGCACGACGGTCGGCCCAGTACTCGGCCAGCTCTCGTCGGACCACCGGGAACAGCAGGTAGAGACCGAGGATGTTGATGAACGCGCACAGGAAGAGCATCGCGTCGGCCAGGGCGACCACGTCACCCAGGGTCACGACCGAGCCCAGCGCCGTGCAGGTGACGAAGACGACCTGGAAGGTGCGCTCGGTCCGTGGGGTCCGTCCGAAGATCGTCGTCCACGCCTTCTGGGAGTAGTAGGCCCAGGTGATCAGCGTCGAGAAGGCGAAGAGCGCGACGGCGACGGCCAGGACGTAGGGGAACCAGGGGAGCACCGTGGCGAACGCGTCCGAGGTGAGCGTCACGCCGTCGCCCGGCCCGGGGCCGCCGGCCGCGACCTCCGCACGACCGTCGAGCCAGGACTGCGGGCGGGCGATGATGATGGCCAGGGCGGTGAAGGTGCAGACCACCACCGTGTCGATGAACGGCTCGAGCGCCGCGACGAACCCCTCGGTCACCGGGCGGCGGGTGCGGACCGTCGAGTGGGCGATGGGCGCGGAGCCGATGCCTGCCTCGTTGGAGAACGCGGCACGCTGGAAGCCGATGATGATGACACCGACGATGCCACCGCCGACCCCCTGCGGGGAGAAGGCGCCGGCGAGGATCTCCCCGAAGGCAGGTCCGATCTGCTGCGCGTTGACCACCAGGACCGCGGAGCAGGACGCGAGGTAGACGATGGCCATCGCCGGGACCAGCTTGCTGGTGACCCGGGCGATCGACTTGATGCCCCCGATGATCACGACGGCGACCCCGGTCGCGAGCAGGATGCCGAAGAGCAGAGCCGCTCCGTCGCCCCCCAGAACCCCGTCCTCGCCGCCCGTGACGTTGCGTGCCTGGGCGTAGGTCTGGTTGGACTGGAACATGTTGCCGCCCACGGCGCCGAAGAAGAAGATCGCCACGGCGTAGACGCCGGTCAGGACCTTGGCGGGCAGCCGGCCGAACCGGGCGAAGGCGATCGGGAGGTAGCGGAACGGGCCGCCGGTCACGGTGCCGTCCTCGTGCTCCTCGCGGTACTTCACCCCGAGCGTGCACTCGACGAACTTGGTGCACATGCCCAGCAGCCCGGCCAGGATCATCCACAGGGTCGCCCCCGCACCACCGATCGTGACGGCGATCGCGACCCCTGCGATGTTCCCCAGGCCCACCGTGCCCGAGACGGCCGAGGACAACGCCTGGAAGTGGCTCACCTCACCGGGGTCGTCCTTGCGGCCGTAC
This sequence comes from Actinotalea alkalitolerans, assembly GCF_023369855.1. Classification (GTDB taxonomy): domain Bacteria; phylum Actinomycetota; class Actinomycetes; order Actinomycetales; family Cellulomonadaceae; genus Actinotalea. Next base: position 113,239 of record NZ_JAMBPP010000011.1, read on the forward strand.
CTGCCTCGCACCAGCGCCAGCGCGTGGCCCATGCCGCGGAACTGGATACCGCGCAGGGCGACCGTGAAGAAGATCGCAGCGGCGATGAGCCAGGCGATGAGGATCGGGAACCCCACCGGGCCCAGCCGGACCTCGGAGAAGATGACGCCGGACACTGCGGCGGCGATCGGCTCGAACCACGAGTTGATCGCCTCCTCGATGCGGCTCACGGTCGATCCGGGGGCGGCGCTCGTCACCAGGGCTCGTGTCATCGGAGCAGTTCACACGACTGTGACCGGAGTCACAAGTGGAGGCGAGCCTCGGTGAGATCAGCGCCCCCGACCGTAGCGGCGCATCGTGAGCGGCCCGAACACCCCGACGAGCACCGCCGACCACACCAGCACCATGAGCACCTCGGCGCTGGTCGCGGTACCGGCCATCAGGCCGCGCTCGGCCGTCACGAGGTGGGAGATCGGGTTGACCTCGACGAAGGCCTGGAGCCATCCGGGCATCGTCGCAGGGTCCACGAAGATGTTGCTGCCGAAGGTGAACGGCGTGATGACCATCATGCTCACGCCCATGACGGCGTTGGGCGTGCGGAGCACGAGGCTCAGGAACGTCCAGATCCAGCCGAACGAGAAAGCGAACAGCAGCAGGAGCGCGACCGCAGCGACCACCCCGGCAAGGCCGCCGGTCGGCCGGAACCCGATGATCAGGCCCAGGCCCAGGATCACCGTCGAGGCGATCGTGAACCGGAAGGCGTCACCCAGGAGCATCCCGACCAGGGCCGAGGGGCGCCAGATCGGCAACGACCGGAAGCGGTCGAAGACCCCCTTCTGGATGTCGGTGTTGAGGGTCACCCCGGTGTACATCGTGATCATGATGACCCCCTGCACGAGGATCCCCGGGAGCAGGAACTGGATGTAGTCGCGGGGGCTGCCCGCGAGCGCTCCGCCGAAGAGGTAGGTGAAGAGCAGGGTGATCATCACCGGGAAGACGGTGACGTCGAACAGCTGCTCGGGGACGTGCTTGATCTTGAGCAGGGCGCGCCACCCGAAGGCCATCGAGGTGGACAGCGGTCCGGGGCGGGGCGGGCGCGTGCCCGTGGAGAGCGCCGAGTGCACGGCCTGCACGTCGGTGCGGAGCGTGGGGGTCTCCTTCTCGAGCGTCATGCTGCTCCCTCCGTGAGGTCGGTGGCGGGCTCGTCCCCGCTCTGGGCGAGATGACCGGTCAGGGCGAGGAAGACCTCGTCGAGGCTTGGTTGACCGAGGGAGAACTGGGCGACGGTGATGCCCTGCGCCTCGAGCTCGGAGATCGCCCGCATCGCAGGGGCCGACGACTCGACCGTTGCTGACAGCGCTGCCGGGTCGGAGGCTACGAGCACCTCGGCGCCCAGGGCGCGGGCGACGATCTCGGCGGCCCGGGGTCGGTCCTCGGGGTGGCGCACGCGCACATGGAGGGCACCCGAGCCCACCGAGGCCTTGAGCTGGCCCGGGGTGCCCTCGGCGATCACCCGCCCGGTGTCGATCACCGAGATCCTGTCGGCGAGCTGGTCGGCCTCGTCCAGGTACTGGGTGGTGAGCAGGACGGTCGTCCCGGCGCCCACCATCGCGCGGATGATGTCCCACACCTGGTTGCGGCTGCGGGGGTCCAGGCCGGTCGTCGGCTCGTCGAGGAAGATCAGCTCGGGGGTCACGACGATGCTCGCCGCGATGTCGATGCGGCGGCGCATCCCGCCGGAGTACTTCTTGACCAGCCGGTCGCTCGCCTCGCTGAGCCCGAAGGCGTCGAGCAGCTCGGCAGCCCGACGGCGTGCCCCGCTGCGGGAGTAGCCGAGCAGGCGTGCGACCAGGACGAGGTTCTCCAGGCCGGTGAGGTCCTCGTCCACCGAGGCGAACTGCCCGGTGAGGGCCACGGCGCTGCGCACCTCGTCGGCCTGGTGCACGACGTCCTTGCCCAGGACCCTGGCCGTCCCGCCGTCGGGCCGCAGCAGGGTCGCGAGCATCCGGATGGTGGTCGTCTTGCCCGCTCCGTTGGGTCCCAGGAAACCGTGCACCCCGCCTCGTTCCACCTGCAGGTCGATGCCGTCCACCGCGGGGGTGCCGTTGTAGGTCTTGACCAGCTTCTCGGTCTCGATCGCCAGGTCGGTCATGGCACTCCTCGCACGTCGGTCTGTCAACGGGTGGTGGGCCCAAGGACCCCTTCTCTTCCGAATAGGAACACTAGGATCGTCTCGATGACCGACGCAACGGAATTGCCCGACGGATCGGGACCGGACGCCCGGCTGAGCCCGACGGCCTACGCGCTCCTGGGGCTGCTGGCGTTCACCGAGCGGAGCGACGTCGGGCTGACCGGGTACGAGATCAAGCAGATGGCCGACCGCACGCTGCGCTTCTACTGGGTCTCACCGGCGATGAGCCAGGTCTACTCCGAGATGGGGCGCCTGGTCCGAGCGGGCATGGTCGCCGCGCAGCACGATGCCGCCGGCGCGCGCCCGACCACCCGGTACGTGATCACCGACGACGGGCGGGTCGCCGTGCGGACGTGGATGGACCGCACCGCGGTCGGCTTCCCGGTGCTCAAGCACCCGGTGGCCCTGCGTCTGCTGATGGGCCATCTGAGCACCCCCGAGGCGATGCGGGCCATGCTCGAGGAGTACCGGGCGTCGTTGGCCGTAAGGCGGGCCGAGCTGCAGGGCGTCCGTGACCAGCTGGGCGACCGCGAGGAGGTGAGGTACCCGGCCATGGTCGCCGACTGGGGGCTGGACTACTACGACGCCGAGGCACGGATCGTGACGTCGCTCGCCGACCGTGCCGGGCAGGTGCCTGGTGTCAGTACGACGGCGAGAACGCCCGCACCCGGTGCCACCGAGGACCGTACCGACGGTGGAGCACCGGCGAGTCCACCTCCGCCAGGGAGGTGACGGTCGCCCTGACACGCCGCGCGATCGAGGTCGCGTCCTGGTCGCCGTCGGCCAGGAACCGGACGGTGACCCTCGCCTGGCCGCGGACCACGGAGATCTCGCAGGCCTCGACCGTCGTGCGCTCTCGCGCCGCCGTGGCCGCCGTCGGCAGCACCGTCGACGGGTCGGTCCCCGGTCGCAGCATCCCGACGGCAAGGGTCACACGGTAGGAGGGCACGCCCCGAAGCGTAGGTCTGCGGAGCCGTCTGGGCCGATCGGCCGGTCTCGAGGGACCCTCGGGCGTGGGAACGTATCGCCCATGACCTCCGACCCGTATCAGCTGTTCCCCGGCAAGCACTTCATCAGCACGGTCCTCGAGGCGCTCGAGACGAAGACCGCGATGTCGGGCGAGCTCGCGCGGCGCTACCTCCAGCGGGCCGCGATGGCCGGGATCATCATCGGGCTGCTGTACGTCGCGCACTACGGCGTCGTGGCTGCCTTCGACACGGTGGTCGTGGGCGGCTCGTCGCTGCGCGAGCTCGGGCGTCTGGCAGGGGCACTGACCTTCGGCTGGGCTCTGGTGTTCATCTACTACTCCAAGTCCGAGCTCCTCACCTCGAACATGATGGTCGTGTCGATCGGTGCCTACTACCGGCGGACGAGCTGGGCCAAGGCGCTGCGCCTGCTCGGCCTGTGCTTCCTCGGCAACTTCCTGGGTGGACTGCTCATCGCAGCGCTCGTGCGGTTCAGCACCCTGACCGACGGCGCCACCTTCACGGAGATGCAGGCCTCGGTCGACCACAAGCTCGAGTTCATCACGGCGGGTGCCGGCGGGTGGGGCGACCTGTTCGTCCGGGCCGTCCTGTGCAACTTCGCGATCAACCTGGCGATGCTGCTGATCTACAACGGCCTGATCAAGGACGACCTGACGAAGAGCCTGGTGATGATCATCGCGGTGTTCATCTTCGCCTTCCTGGGCCTCGAGCACTCGGTGGCCAACACGGTGCTGTTCACCGTCGTCGGCCTCCAGGACGGCATCCACCTGGGTCTCGCCGGGGCCAACGTGGCGATCGCGCTGCTCGGCAACTTCATCGGCGGTGGGCTGCTCATCGGCCTGTACTACGCCTACGCCAACGACGACGCGCGCTACCTGCGCAAGCGCTCGACGCACTCCTGACCTCAGCGCGGAGCGTCGTCGAGCACCTCGTAGCGGTTCTTCCCTCGCGCCTTGGCGCGGTACATCGCGGCGTCCGCGCGGTGGAGCACCTCGTCGACGGTCGCCGGGGCGGGTTCGTCCCGTGCGGGGGGCCTGGCATACGTGATGCCGATGCTCGCCGTGACGTGATGGGCACGGCCCCGGACATGGACCACCGGGGCGAGCGCCTCGGTGACCCGGCGCGCGATCTCCACGGCCAGCTCCCGCACGGACGTCCCCCCCGCAGCGCGCGGTGAGGTGCCCTCCCGGTCCCAGGGCTCGACGACGATCACGAACTCGTCCCCGCCGACACGGGCCACGACGTCATCGGGTCGCAGCGCGTGCTGCAGCCGCAGGGCGGTCTCCTGCAGGACGATGTCACCGGCCGAGTGCCCCCCGGAGTCGTTGACCTCCTTGAACCCGTCGAGGTCGATGAACAGCACGGCGACCTCCTGACCGTCGACGTGCGCCCGGCTCAGGGCGGCTTCGAGCGTGGTGACCAGGAGCGCCCTGTTCGGCAGGCCCGTGAGGCTGTCGTGCAGGGCCGCATGGGTCAACCTGTCCTCGGCATGCACCAGGTCGCTGACGTCGCGGATCACGGCGAGCATCTCGACGACGCTGCCCTCGGAGTCCCGGCGGAACGGCGTCACCCGGTGGTTGAGCCAGCACCAGCGATCGTCGACCTCCCGGGCGCGGTAGCGGCTCTGCAGGGTGTGGCCGTCCTGGAGGTGCAAGGCCTCGCCGTAGAGGCCGGCCAGCTCGGACAGGTCGTCAGGGTGGACCAGGGCGAGCAGGCCCGGGATCCCCAGGGTCATCAGGTCCTCGACCGCCGAACCGAGGATCTCCTTGCCCGGTGACACGTACAGCAGTCGACCTTCGCTCACCTCGGTGACCACGGTGATGTCGGGGCTGGCCGCGAGGACCGCGTCGGAGAAGGCGCTGGCACGTCGGGCCGTGGACTGCGCGTGCTCGAGGTCCGTCATGTCCAGGTGGCTCCCGCGCACCCTCGTGGGGCGACCGTCGTCGTCGTGCTCCACCTCCAGGGCCGCCCGGATCACACGCTCGGACGAGTCGTCGGCGCGCAGGATGCGGAACTCGACGTCGTGACGACCCGCCGTCGTGAGAGCCGTCGCCCACACGGCGCGAGCCCGGGCCCGGTCGCTCTCGACCACGAGCTCGGCGCAGCGCTCAGGGGTCAGCGAGCCTGGTTCGGCGCCCCACAGGGCGCACAGCTCGTCCGAGAACCTCCAGGTGCCCGTCGTGGTGTCGAGGTCGAACCCACCGAGCCGACCGAGCAGCTGGGCCTCACGGAGCTTGTGGCGTTCCTCGACCAGCGCGCGCGTCGCGGCGCGCTCGGACGTGACGTCCGTGAGGGCTGCCACCGCTCCGAGGACCTCGCCGTCGGGCCCGGTCATCCGGCTCGCCCGGACGACGACCTCGCGGTGAGGTCCTCGGACGGGGCCGACCAGGACGTCCAGGGGTTCGAGGTCCTCGCCGCGCAGCGCCCGGACCAGCGGGTACCGGTCGGCCGGGAGGGGTCGACCTGACGGGTGGAGGACGTCGATCAACGGTTCGAGGTCAGCGGTGTGTAGGCCGCCGAGCCCGGACTGCAGACCGAACAGCTCGCGCTCGGCGCGGTTGCTGACGTTGATCACCCCGTGGGCGTCGCACGAGACGATGCCCACCTCGATCGTCTCGAGCAGGGCATCGGTGAAGCTGGTCCGGCGGGCGAGCTCGGCACTGGTCGCCGCGAGCTCGGCATGTGCGGCCGCCAGCTCGCCGGGGGCATGGTCGAGGGCCTCCGCAGGGCGGGGCCGGCGTTGGGTGGGCAGCAGCACGCGCAGGAGGGGGGAGAGTCGCTGCCGCAGGACGGTACGTCGGACCAGCACGGGACCTCCCTGTTCGCGTCGGCCCCTGCGACGACGTCCCCGACAGACGGGACGTCCCTCTCCCTATCGGCACACAGCCGCTCGACCTGAGCGAGAGCTACCCGGCCTGATCAGATGAAGAACGCACCGTTGGACCTGTCGGCCTCACCGAGGAACGTGGCCACCCCGCCCAGCTCGACCCCCTCCACGAGGTCCTCGGGAGCGATCCCGAGCAGGTCCATGGTCATCGTGCAGCCGACGAGGCGGACCCCGGAGGCCTGGGCCGAGGCGATGAGCTCGGGCAGGCTGGGCACGTTGTTGTCCCGCATGACCTTCTTCATCAGCCCGGTGCCCGCCCCGAGCATGTGCAGCGTCGAGAGCTTCAGGTGGTCGGCCCCGGAAGGGAGCATCGCGGAGAACATCCGGTTCATCACCGACCGTGGCCGGGCGGGCGGGTCCTGGCGACGTAGGGCGTTGAGCCCCCAGAAGGTGAAGAACATCGAGACCTCGTCGCCCATCGCGACGGCGCCGTTGGCCAGGATGAACGCGGCGAGGACCTTGTCGAGCTCGCCCGAGAAGACGACGAAGGACTTCATGCCCTGCTGGTCCGGCGTGCCCGGTTCGGGCGCCGCTCCGGGGAGCTGGGACGAGGTGCCCTTGCGGATCCGGGCCGCGTAGCCGGGACCCTCGGGGGTCAGCGAGAGCACGGTGTGCCCGTTGCGTGAGGCCCACGCCGGCGCGTCGAGCCGGAAGCCCGGGTCCGAGACGTGCGCCACGACCTCGTCGCCGTCGGCCAGCGTCCGGATGGTGTCCTGGAGCTTCATGATGGGGCCCGGGCAGGCCAGGCCGGTGCAGTCGAGGTCGACCAGCACCCCCGTGGAGACCGACGGTGCGGGGGACGCTGCACGGACGGGAGCGGGGGCGGTCTCGGCGTAGGAGATCACCGGCGTGGGGGAGTCGACCTCACTCGGCGTGACGTCGTGGAACGCCCGGAAGGTGGCCATCCCGCCCGAGAGCGTCCGGACGTCGGTGAAGCCGCGCTGCACCAGCGCGCGGTAGGCCAGGTAGCTCCGGAACCCCACGGCGCAGTACAGGCGCAGGGGTGTGGCCCGGTCCCAGTCCGCCTGGGCCGACCGGAGCTCCTCGAGCGGGACGTTCTCGGCACCCGGGAGGTGCCAGAGAGAGAACTCCTGCGGTCCACGCACGTCGATGACCCGGGCGCCGTCGGTGGCCTGGGGGTAGTCGCGGGCGTGCCACAGCTCGAGGTCGCCTCGCAGGGTGTTCGACGCGACGAAACCGATCATGTTGACAGGGTCCTTGGCCGAGCCGAAGGGCGGCGCGTAGGCCAGCTCGAGCGTCTCGAGGTCCTCGACCGTCATGCCCGCCCGGAGCGCGGTCGCCAGGACGTCGAGCCGCTTGTCGACACCGTCGAAGCCGGCGATCTGGGCCCCGAGGATACGTCCGGTGCCGGGCGAGAAGAGCAGCTTCATGTGCATCATCGCCGTCCCGGGGTAGTACCCGGCATGCCCGTGCGGATGGGTCTGGACCGCGGCGTAGGGCACCCCCGCTGCGAGGAGCTGCTTCTCCGAGGCGCCCGTGCCGCCGGCCACCATGTCGAAGACCTTCACGACCGACGTCCCCTGGGTCGAGTCGTAGACGGTGTCCCGTCCGCAGATGTTGTCGGCGGCGACCCGACCCTGGCGGTTCGCCGGCCCGGCGAGCGGGATGAGCCACGTCTCGGGCAGCACGGTGTGCTCGACCTCGACGGCGTCGCCGGCCGCGTAGATGTGAGGGTCTGACGTGCGCATGTGGTGGTCGACGGCGATCCCGCCCCGGGGACCGATCTCCAGGCCGGCGGCGACCGCCAGCTCGGTGCTGGGGCGCACCCCGGCGGCGAGCATCACCAGGTCGGTGGTCAGGACGGTGCCGTTCTTCAGCTCGACGGCGACCCTCCCGTCCGGTGTCTCGACGAAGGCTGCGGCAGCAGTCCCCAGGTGCAGCCCGATGCCGTGCGCGCGCAGGTAGTTCTCCATGGTCGTGGTGATCTCGCGGTCCAGCGGGGGCATGATCTGGTCGGCCATCTCCACGACCTCGACCTGGACGCCTCGACCGTGCAGGTTCTCTGCCATCTCGAGGCCGATGTACCCCGCGCCGATCACCACCGCGTGGGAGACGCCACCCGTGCGAGCGCCGTCCCCGGCGCCGTCGACCGCGGCCTTGATCGTGTCCATGTCCCCGATGCGGCGCAGGACGTGGACCGCGGGGAGGTCGATGCCCGGCAGGGGTGGTCGGACGGGCGTGGCGCCGGGCGCCAGGGCGAGGGTGTCGTAGGACTCGACGGAGACCTCACCCGAGTCGACCGAGCGCACCGTGACCGTGCGCGCCTCCCGGTCGATCCCCACGACCTCCATGCCCACGCGCACGTCGATCGCGAGCGATCCCTGCAGGCTCTGCGGTGTCTGGAGCATGAGCCGGCTGCGATCGGTGATGACCTCGCCGACGTGGTAGGGCAGGCCGCAGTTCGCGAACGAGACGTGGTGGCTGCGCTCGAGCACGACGATCTCGGCGTGCTCGTCCAGGCGACGAGCTCGTGCGGCGATGGACATCCCTGCGGCGACCCCGCCGACGACGACGATCTTCATGGCTGGTGTTCCTGTCCTCGGTGTGTCCTGCGACCGTACGAGGCGGGGCGGGACTCTCCCCAGGACTTCCGTCGCATACCCCTGCGGGTATAGGCAGCCGTGGGGGGTCGGCCAGCACGCGAGGGGGCATCGTTGACCGATCAGGTCACGAGCTCATCGGTGGTGCTGCGTGAGCCAGTCCTCGAGCTCGTCGGCGGGCAGAGGTCTGCTGTGGACGTATCCCTGGCTCTCGTCGCACCCGGACTCGCGGAGTGCGACAAGGGTCTGCTCGTCCTCGACACCTTCGGCGACCAGCCGTAGCCCGAGGCGATGGGCGAGCTCGACCGTCGCGGTGACGATCGCTGCGGTCCGGGGGTCCTCGAGCACCCGGGAGGTGAAGGACTGGTCGAGCTTGAGCTCGACCGCGGGCAACGTCTGGAGGTACGTCAAGGACGAGTACCCCGTGCCGTAGTCGTCGATGCTGAGCCCTACCCCACGGGCCGCGATGTCCTGGGCGGCCCGAAGACCACCCGGGGCGTCGACCATGAGGGTCGTCTCGGTGACCTCGACGACCAGCAGCGAGGGGTCCAGGCCCGTGGACGCGAGGACCTCGTCGAGCAGGGTCGTCAGCGCGTCGTCGATCAGGAAGCTCGTCGAGACGTTGACCGCGACGCGGATGCGTCGCCCCGGCTGCTGCCACCGGGCGGCCTGCCGGGTGGCCTGCCACATCACGTGGGTGGTGAGGGACGGCATGAGCCCGTGCTGCTCGACCAGGTGGAGGAAGGCCCCCGGGGCGAGCAGCCCGTGCACCGGGTGCTCCCACCGCACCAGCGCCTCGAACCCCGTGATGCTCCCCGTGCCCATGCAGACCTGGGGCTGGTAGTGGACGACGAACTGCCCGTGGGCGCCGGCGTCAGGACCGAGGGCGCCTCGCAGCTCTTCGACCCGGACGGCGCGCTGCCGGACCTGCAGGTCGACCTCTTCGTCGTACCGGGAGACACCCGCGCCGGTCGACTTGGCGGCGAACATCGCGACGTCGGCCCGACGCAGGAGCTCGCCGTCGGCGAGCTCACCGTGGGCGACCGCCACACCGACGCTGACCGGTGCAGCGAGACGGAAGCCGCCCACGTCGACAGGCCGGGCGGCCTCGGCGACGAGCTGCTCGGCCAGGACGCCCCCTCGTTCCTCGTCGCCGGGGAGGAGCACCGCGAACTCGTCCCCGCCCAGTCGGGCGAAGAGGGCGTCGGCAGGGACGCGCGCGCCCAGACGTGCGGCGGCGGACCGCAGCAGGAGATCACCCACGCCGTGGCCGTACCGGTCGTTGACCTCCTTGAACCGGTCGAGGTCCACGACGAGCAGGCACACCTGGCCGGACTCCCGTGCTGCCCGGGTGAGGTGCCTCATCAGCTCCCGGCGGTTGGCCGTACCGGTGAGGTCGTCGGTGCGCGCCTCCAGACGGGAGCGCGAGAGCTGGGAGAGCTCCCTGACCAGGAGTCCGGTGCGGGCGACGACCCCCAGCACCGCAAGCAGGCCGAACACGGTCGCGGCGTTCGCGGTGTCCTCGGTCAGCGCGGAGGCCACCGATGGTCGGACGGCGCGCCCGCCGATCAGGACGAGGACGGTCACGCTGGCCATCAGGATCCCCGTCGACCCGAGGGTCGTGCTCTGGGCGCTCGCCTCGTTCGGGGTGGTCGCGGCGGGACTGAGCAGCGTGCACCACACGAGAGCAGCACCCGCGAGGACCCACGCCACCAGCGACCAGGTGACACCGGCCCGCGCGACACCCGCAGCCAGGTCCACGGACTCGCCGGCGGCGATGACGCCGATGGCGGCCACCACGCCCCACAGCCTGCGGTCACGCCAGAGCCCGCTCAAGGAGGCGACGGTCAGGACGGTGCCCACGAGGACCACCGCGGCACCGAGCCGCAGAAGAGACCCCTGCACCTGCCACCACGGCATCGAGGTCATCGCATGGCCGGTCCACCACAGCAGCAGGTTCCCGACGGCGACCGCGGCGAGCACCGCGCTGATGCCGTTGAGCCTGTCGCCCGGTGCCGCGGTCGTTCCCGTGAAGCGGTTCCAGCGCACCAGACCGGGGTAGACGGCGAAGGTGGCGGCGAGCGCGGCGGCGCCCGACACGGTCCCGGGGAGCTCGTCGGGGAGCCGGGCCGTGGGAGCCAGGACGAGGAGGACGTCGAGCACCAGCTGTGCGACGGCGCCGAAGGTCATCAGGGCGAAGGCACGGGACCAGCTGCGCCAGAGGTCACGCTCGCCCACTCGGCTGACGCTCGAGGTCCGGACTCGCCCGCGCAGCGTCCGCCAGGCGCCGAGCAGCACGAGCACGGCGAGGCAGCCGTGGAGTGGCGCACCACCTTCTGCTGGGACGGCGGCCAGGACCAGCACCGTCGCGCTGAGAGCCGTGAGGGCTACGGGCCGGACCAGGGCGCGGCGGCGAGTCGCTGCTGCCCGCGCCGACCTGCTCATGCCTTCCTATCGACCACGGGAGACGGCGCGTGAGTGCAAGCGCTTCCCGCAGCGCGCGGCCGAGCGCTAGAACGGGTGGAGGAGCCGGTGGACGAACTGCCGGGTGCGCTCCTGCTGCGGGGCCCGCAGGACGAGGTCCGGGTCGCCGTGCTCGACGATCGTGCCGCCGTCGACGAAGGCGACCTCGTGCGCGACCTCACGGGCGAACTGCAGCTCATGGGTCACGATGACCATCGTCCAGCCCTCGTGCGCGAGCTCCTTGATCAGCCCGAGCACGTCACCGACGAGCTCGGGGTCCAGGGCCGACGTCGGCTCGTCGAAGAGCAGCAGGGCGGGCTGCAGGGCGAGGGCCCGCACGATCCCGACGCGTTGCTGCTGGCCCCCGGAGAGCTCGAAGGGGTACGCGTCGCGCTTCTGGGCAAGACCCACCCGGTCGAGCAACCCCTCGGCGTCGGCCACGGCCTCGGTCCGTGGACGACGCTGGACCACGACCGGGCCCTCGATCACGTTCTCCAGGACGGTCTTGTGGGGGAAGAGGTTGTAGTGCTGGAAGACCATCGCGGACCGGTCGCGCAGGGCGGCCAGCTGCCGCCGGGTGGGCCTGCTCGCGAAGTCGACCGAGACGTCCTCGCCCACGGCGAGCGTCCCGCCGTCGGCGATCTCCAACCCGTTCAGGCACCGCAGGACGGTCGTCTTGCCCGAGCCCGAGGGCCCGATCAGGGCCAGCACCTTGCCCCGGTCGAGGGAGAGGTCCACCGACCGCAGGACCTCGGTCGAGCCGAAGCTCTTGCGCAACCCGCGCACCCGGAGGAGGGGTCGGCCCCCCTCGTCCTCGGCACCGGCCCCGGCGGGCGGCTCGAGCGACCCGTGCGCCGCGTCAGTGGGCGACATAGCGGTCCAACCTCTTCTCGAGGGATCCCTGGACCGTGGACAGGGCCAGGCAGATCACCCAGTAGACCCCGGCGGCCTCCAGGTACAGCAGCATGAACTCCTGGCTGAAGGCCGCCACCTGCTGCGCCTGGCGGAACAGCTCGGTGACCAGGATCAACGAGGCCAGGGAGGTGTCCTTCACGAGGCTGATGAAGGTGTTCGAGAGCGGTGGGACCGAGACCCTCGCGGCCTGGGGCAGGATGATCCGACGCAACGCGAGCCGGTGCGACATGCCGATCATGTAGGCCGCCTCCCACTGCCCCTTGGGCACCGAGAGGATCGCTGCCCGGATCACCTCGGCCGCGTACCCTCCCACGTTGATCGAGAAGGCGATCACCGCGCTGGGCCACGGGCTGATCACCACACCGATCGACGGCAGCCCGTAGAAGATCACGAAGAGCTGCACGAGCAACGGGGTGCCGCGGACCACCGAGATGTACCCACGGGCGACGCCCGACAACCACCACCGCGACGACAACCGCATCAGTGCGAGCACGAGCGCCAGCACGAGTCCCAGCGCGAAGGACATCAGGGCGAGCGGGATCGTCCCCCGGACCGCCCCGAGGGTGATCGGCCACAACGACTCCACGAGCAGGTCCCAGGTCGCCTGGCTCACCGCGCCGGTCCCGGTCCGATGGCCACCGGCTCAGCTCGAGACGTCGGTGCCGAAGTACTTCTCGGAGATCTCGGCGAGGGTGCCGTCCTGCGCGAGGCTCGCCAGCGCCTCGCTGACGGCGTCCGCGAGCGAGGTGCTGCCCTGGGCGAAGGCGAAGGCGCTGAGCGACTGCTCCTGCGTCTCGGCGGCGATCTTGAGGCCCGAGGCGTCGTTGGCCTGGGCGAAGTCCAGGAAGGTGAGCTTGTCGTTGATCGTCGCGTCGACCCGGCTCTGCTCGACCAGGGCGACGGCCTGCGCCCACCCCTCGATGGCCTCGATCCGGGCGCCGCTCTCCTGGGCCAGGGTGTGCCAGTTGCTCGTCAGCGACTGGGCGGTGGTCCGGCCATCGAGGTCCTCGAAGGAGGTGATCGAGTCGTCGTCGGCCCGGACCACGATGACCCCTGTCGAGACGGTGTACGGGGCGGAGAAGGTGTACGCCTCCTCACGGTCGGGGGTGATCGAGACCTGGTTGGCGATCACGTCGAAACGCCCGGCGGCCAGACCGGCGAAGATCGCGTCCCACTGGGTCTCCTGGAACTCGACGTCCACGCCGAGCTCCTCCGCCACGGCCGTGACGACCTCGACGTCGTAGCCTGTCAGGTCGCCCGAGCCGTCCTCGTGGAACGAGAAGGGGCGGTAGGTGCCCTCGGTACCCACCACCAGCACCCCGGCGTCCTGGATGTCCGTGAGCGAGGTGTCCGCTCCGTCCGACGGTGTGCTCTGCGTGCTCCCGGTGTCGGAGGAGTTCTCGGTCGCGGGGTCCGCCGCGCACGCCGCGAGGGCGAGCGCGGCGGCGGCGACGGCGGCGGTGCGGAGCAGGGTCTTCGACATGGCTGGGGAGTCCTCGGGTCGGTGCAGGGCGGTCGGGCGAGCGGGGGGAAGGATCCGGCGGGCGGCTGACGGGCGGGCCGCGAGCGTGAGCCTTCCCGGGACCTGCAACACCAGCGTGTGCGCCGTGATTCCGGGGCCCCGCCGGGGATTCCCGGCTCCGGTGTCGAGGTGGGCACTGCGTGGGCGAGCACCAGGTGTGGTCAGGGGGGGCGGACGGGGTGGCTCACCACCGGGGTGCGGGACCGGGAGGCTGGATCAACCGTCGATCAGGCCGGGCACCGGGGCGGACCGCCGGGGCGGCGTGAGGTCGTGCTCGGCGTTGAGTCGCCACGCGTGCGTGGCCTGCTCGTCCACCGCCGTCGCCCTCAGACCGGCGGGGCGAACGCGTGGCCGTCCCACACCCAGTCCAGGCGTTCGCGGATGCTGGACGCGGCGAGCACTCCGACGGGATGCAGCAGTCGCAGCTCCTCGCCGGCGGACGTGGACCCGGCCACCAGACCTGTGACGTTGGTGAAGGTGTGCCATGCGCCGTCGTCCGAGCGGGTGGTCGGTGCCTGGAGGTCGCCGGCGCGGTGCCAGCCCCCGGCAGCCAGGACCGGCTCGACCTCGATGAACGCTCCGGTAACCGTCTGCTGGGTGCACTGGGCGTCGTCGCACGACCACAGCTCCCAGTCCGTGCTGCTCACCCCGCCCGCGTCCGGTGCCGACGGGTCCGTCTGACGGGCGAGCACGCGCTGGGGCCCGCTACCCTCCTGGCCGACGGCCAGCGGATCGGCCGTCGGGTCGACCAGGGCAGCTCCGGGGACGAGCCGAAGGGTGCGACCCAGGTACGGCAGCAGGTCGGTCGGGGCGGCCACGTCGAGAGACACGGGGGGCAGGGGACGGTGGAGGTCCATCACAGGCAGGCTCGCACCCTGCCTGTGCAGCACCTCGCGCGCGGCGAGGAAGGCGGGGGCGAGGTCGCTGCGGACGGTCAGCTGCACCGGCGTCGAGGGCTGGGCGGAGCCGGCCGGGCGGTCGTTGGGGCGGGTCACGTAGAACAGCTGGGGGAGGTCGGGGACGAACCCGGGCGACGGGTTCGGCCCTGCCACCCCTAGCGCCGAGGCGAGCACCTGCGCCTGCAGGACGGGGTTGTCCTTGATCAGGTTCAGGTACCCGCCGATCTGCGTGATGTTCTGCGGCGGGGGGATCCTGGAGGGGAAGAGGTCTCCGGACAGTGCGAGCCGGCGCAGGATGATCTGCTGCGCCTCGAGCATGTCCGGTGCGATCGCCTGCTCGAGGATCGCCGTGAGGGCATCGATCGCGCGGTCCTCGGCGCTTCGCGAGGTCTCGGCCATGGTGAGTCCTACTCCTCGTCAGGGTCAGGGTCAGGGTCAGGTTCTGGGTCGGGTGCCGGTCCGTCGTCGGTGGCGGGCACGTCGGTCGTGGTGCCGGAGCCGGAGCCGGCCTCCGAGCCCCCCGGCCCGGTCGTCGCGGCCGCGGCGTCCTTCACCGCCTTCGTCGTCGCCGCCGCCGCGTCGCCCTTGGCCTTGATCGCTCCGGGAAGGGCGCTCATCGCGGCCTTGGCGAGGCCGGACGCCTCGGAGATGGTCTTGTTCAGGCTCTCCGCCGTGCTCTCGGTCTGGACCTTCATCTGCCCGGCGAGGTCCGCCAGACCGGTGAGGTTCTCGGGCAGCTTGGAGTCCGGCATGGAGTCGACCAGCGCCTTCGCGAGGTCGGCGGTGGTCGGCGCCGTGGCACCCTGGCTGACGCTGATGATCGGGTTGGTCTGCAGGTTCGCGGGGGCCTGCGCACCTGCCTGGCCGACCAGTGCGTTCGGGCCGGACAGCAGCTGGGCGAGGGTCGAGGGGTCCGGGGCCGGCTCCGTGGGCGAGTCCTGCCAGTTCCAGAACCGGGTGAGGTCGATCTTCTCGCTCGAGCTGCAGGAGCCGAGCACCGCCTCACCGAGCACCCCGCGCGCGGGCAGGGTGATCGACGACTGCGCCGGGGCGAAGGACTGGCGATGGAACCGGAGCAAGGCGTCCTGGACGTCCCTGGCCGTGAAGCCGATGTCCTCGGCCAGGGGCGTGGGGACGAAGAAGGGCATCACGGCTGCGTTGCCGAAGTAGCCGAGCACCACGTTCGCCACGCAGTTGAGGAGCGGCACCTCGTCCGAGGGATCGGACACTCCACCGGTCGGCACGCCGATCGTGAACTGCTCGAGCATGATGGCCCGTTCCTCGGGTGTGAGCGACTGCCAGACGGCCTTGGAGTACTCCACCGTGTTCTCCACCACGTGCTGCAGCAGGGCCTCGATCCGCAGCACGTCGGCGTAGGCGAGCACGGGTGGCAGCCGCTTCGCTGCGATGGGCATGACCACCGGCATCCGTTCGGTCCCGCCGGGACCGAAGTACGCCTCGATCACGTCGACGGCACCGATCCTCGCGACGGGGTCCCTGAGGGTCGGACCACCGAGCTCCCGCTCGAGCTCGTCGCCCGTCAGCGTGACGTCGAGCCGGCGGACGTTGGTCAGCCAGGCCGTCGAGTCACCGAGCGTCACCGAGTCCGGCAGGCTCAGCCGGTAGGAGAACGGCCGCCAGGCGCGGCTGAGCTCGAGCCGGGCCAGGCTCGTCCGGGCGACGTGATGGGGCAGGACGACGCTGGCCCTGCGCATCTCCATCGTGTCCGCGCGCCGGGTCCGCAGCGCCTGGAGCAGACCGGCCGGCGTCTCCTGCCCCGGCGGTACCGCGGCGCTCGCACCGGTCAGCCTCACGGGACCCACGCGTGCGCCGGTCACGGACACGACCGTGACGTACACGTCCTCGAAGGGGAGGAACGAGCCTTCGAGCTCCACGTCGATCGTGTCCTGTGCGGGGCCTGTGGCCTCCTCGACATCCATCAGCGGGTGACCCGCGAAGGTCTGCAGGGCGGTCAGCCCGTGGCGCAGTCGTGCGTCCCTGCGGACCCGTGTCGCCAGGACGTCGTGGTGCGCGAGGAGCACCTGGTACCGGGCGAGCAGGCTCGCCCTGGTGTGCGTGCCGGTCCCGAGGGTGCGTGACTGCCCGGCCGGGAGGAACTGGACCAGCTCGAGCGGGACGAAGCAGACCAGCTGGACGTCGTCGACCTGGCTCGTCACGCTGAAGTGCCGCAGCACCTGCCAGTACTGCATGGTCAGGGCGTGGTTGCGGTTGTGATTCGTGATGACCTTCGTCACCACCTCACGGCGTTCGGAGGCGGAGGCCAGGCGGACGCTCGTCCGCGAGGCGCTGCGCCGCGCCGCCGACTGCCGTGCGAGGTTCGAGTGGAAGTCCTGCGCGGCGCTGGAGACGTAGTCCCGGCTGGCGCTCTGCCAGCTCGACGTCGATCCTGTCGTGGTCGAGCTGGCGTAGCCCCCGGCGACCCCGAGACCTCCGAGGATCCCGGCATAGCCAGCGCTCGCCCACCCGCCGACCCCGCCCCCGCCACCGACCGCCCAGGCGTCGCTCGACGTCTTCATCCGGCTCCCGCCGGACGCCGACTCGTCGAACGCGCTGCTGAAGACCGCCGTCGTGGAGCTGTCGGCCGTCTCGGTGTAGCGCTGCTGCTCCTGGGCCGTCATGGACTCCTGGTCGCGCACGCTGAGCGTCTCCCGCTCGTCGGAGAGGGCGATCCGTTGCTGCTCGCCCGGTGCCAGCGGCAGGGAGTACACCAGGTCGCCGAGCGACAGTCCGGCGGGGATCCACACCTGTCGCATCCCGACCACGTAGCCCAGGGCCAGGGTCGCCGCCTTGGGGACAGATCGCGGGTTGCGCTGAACGTCGTCGAGGAAGGCCGAGACGTCGATCGGGGCCTCGACGGGCCACCGTTCGGAGAGCTCCCACTCTCCGTCCTTGCCCAGCAGGTCAAGGAGCAGGCCGGTGTCGAGATAGGCAGACAGGTCAGCGCTCGATGTCGAGAGCGTGAACCTCCCCTCGCGGCCGGCGATCCGTGTCACCAGCCTGCGCGCGCTCAGGTGCGGCGCGACGAGCCGCACGAGCATCGAGTAGCGGTACCGGTCGATCACCCCGAGGTTGGACCGGAACGAGCGGGCGCACTCTCCCTCGCCCAGCGAGAAGGGTTCGGGTGGGGACGCGACGAGCTCGGGGTTCTCCAGCACGTCGTCGTCGGCCGTGAGCAGCACGTCGCCGAGCTGTGCCAGCACGCTGCGGGGGAGGGCGGAGACGTGGTGGTCGAGGGGGAGCGTGCCCAGCTTGCCGAGGCCCCCGATCAGGTCCTCGCGGCGCAACGTGAGCTCGATGGCCCGGTTGCTGCCGGACACCCGCAGGGTCAGGCCGTCGTCGGGGATCGGTCGCTGCGGGAGCGCCAGTCGGAAGGAACCGCGAGCGTCGGTCCGGGTCTCGGGGTTGGTCCACGCCGTCAGGGGCTTGATCTTCTGCGTCCCCACCGTCGTGGTCCCGGTCGGCTCGAGCGCACGCACCGACACATGGGCGGCGTCGGTCCCGTTCGGGTTCACGAGCTGGCCCCGCAGGCTCGCCGGGAGGTTCTCCGGAACGACCTTGACGTACCTCTCGAGGTCTCCTCGGACGTGGTCGAGCGTGCTGTAGATCTCGGTGACGGCCCGCATCCGGTCCTGGAGGATCTTGCCTGCGTGCTCGACGGGGATCGCGACGGAGATGTCGTCGCGTTCGAGGAGGTTCAACGTCGGCACGTGGCGGATGGCGCGGGTGTCCCACGGGGTACGCCCAGTCGCTGGCGGTGCGTCCACGGTGGGCCGCTCCTGCCCGGGTTCGAGCGCGATCGTGGGCTCCGGGGTCGACGGGCGTCTGGCGGACACCCGGACCTCGATGGGTGGTGGGGCGGCAGCCGATCGCTCGGAGCCGCGGGCGGTGCTGGGCTTCCGCTCAGGCATGGGTCACTCCATCGATAGCGTCGTCGGCCTTCGACGTAGCCTTCCTCCGCCGGCGTGCGGGGTCGATACGCGATTCGTCCCATTGACACGGATATGTCCGTCACGGTATGGAGAGGCGTACTGGGCTCCGGGGGGCTGCATGGCGATCGACTACCGGCGGTGGTGGGAGCTCGCCGTGGAGCTCCGCGCCGGCGTGGCCGCCGCTGATGCTGTGCGTGCCGCGGCGCTCGCCCTGGTGGTCGATCTCGATGCGTGGGCGATCGGCCTCGTGGGGTCGCGGCGCACAACGGTCGCCTACACGCTGGGAGTGCCGTGCCGCCCGTCGCTGGACGTCCGGTTCTGCCTGGAGCAGCCCGACGACGTCCCTCTGCTCGTCCGTCTGCGCCAGGCCGGTCCGGGTGGTCCGGTGTGCTGCGAGTCGTCTGCTGCGCCGACCGCCGCGTGGGCGCGGTGTGACGAGGACGGGGCCTCGGGCGCCGTGGCGCTGCCGTTGCCGCTCCCCGTACCGGTGCGGCCCGCCGATCACCCGTGCCGTACGTGGCTCGCGGTCGTTCGCGCCGAGCGGTTCTCGACCGAGGAGCTCGACCTCGTCGCTCAGGTGCACCGGCTGCTGGCGACGCACCTGGATGCTGATCCGCCCGCGCGCTCGACGGTGCGCTCTGCGAGCAGTGGCCACGTGCCGTCCCGGTCCGCGGTCGCCACGAGACGCTCGCCCGTCGGGTCGCGCCCGTCGCTGACCACGCGGGAGCTCTCGGTGCTCGCTCTGATGGCGGAGGGTCTGGTGGTGGTGGCGATCGGTCGGCGGCTCAAGGTCTCGCCGCGGACGGTGGCCAAGCACCAGGAGAACATCTACCGCAAGCTGGCGGCCGGCGACAGGGTCACCGCGGTTCTCCGTGCCCAGGCCGAGGGGCTGCTCGAGCGGGTGTCCTGACCGTGCAACGGCGCGAGAGATGGACCTAGGTCCCTGAGGACCGTGCCGGGCCGGACGTACGTTTCAAGCATGGCTGATTCAACGGCGGTTGAGATGACCCTCGGCGGAGCCGACGACGAGGTCGCGCTGCTGCAGGCCGTCGCAGACTCGGTGCGTTGGGCGGTTCTCGAGGCCCTCTCGGACCGTCAGCTCTGCGTGTGCGACCTCCAGGAGCGCGTGCCCGTGGCGGGGAACCTCCTGAGCTACCACCTCAAGGTGCTGCGCGAGACCGGACTGGTCGTGGCGACGCGGCGCGGACGATGGATCGACTACGCGCTGGCCGACGACGCGCTGGCACGGCTCGGGCAGGCCTTGCCCGGCAGTCGACGGGCGGTGCGGTCATGACCGCACCGACACGGTCCGAGGTGCAGCCGGTGCGCCGGCAGACCGCTCAGCTGATCGCCGTGCTGATCGGCGTGGCCGTCGCCTGGGCCGGCCTCTTCGCGCTGAACGAGGTCGCCTGGGACACGGTGCTCGGCGGCTGGATGGGGCTGGACCTGAGCAGCCGGGTCGTCGACGCCGTCCACTTCTTCCTCTACGACGTCTCGAAGATCCTGCTGCTGCTGGTCGGGATGATCTTCGCGATCGGGCTGCTGCGCACCACCCTGCGGCCCGAGCGGGTGCGGACCTTCCTCGAGGGCAAGCCGCTCTGGTTGGCCCTCGGCATGGCCGCTGTCCTGGGCGCGGTCACCCCGTTCTGCTCCTGCTCGTCGATCCCGCTCTTCATCGGCTTCGTCGCGGCCGGGGTGCCGCTAGGAGTGACCTTCGCCTTCCTGATCGCGTCCCCGCTGGTCAACGAGGTGGCCGTGGTGATGCTCGCCGACATGTTCGGCTGGCAGATCACCGTCGCCTACGTCGCCGCCGGGCTGGGCCTCGCCGTGGCAGCAGGATGGGTCTTCTCCAGGATGCGGCTCGAGCGGTGGGTCGAGGACTTCGTCTTCGCCGCGCCCGTGTCCAGGCTGGGCGCCGACGGGCACCGGCCGACACTCTCCGAACGGGTGGGTGCGGCACGCGAGGAGACCACGGACATCGTCGGCCGGGTGTGGAGGTGGGTGATCCTGGGTGTGGCGCTGGGAGCGGGCATCCACGGGTGGGTACCGACGGAGTTCTTCGCCACCTACGCCGGCCCCGACAACCCGCTTGCCGTGGTCGTCGCGACCGTGATCGGCGTCCCGCTCTACTCCAGCGCTGCCGGGGTGATCCCGATCGCCGAGGCGCTGTGGGCGAAGGGCATGGCGACCGGCACCGTCATGACCTTCATGATGGCCACCGTCGCCCTGTCGATCCCCGAGCTCGTGCTGCTCAGGCGGGTCCTCAAGGTCCCCTTGCTCGGCCTGTTCTTCGGCACCGTCGCCGCCGGGATCATGGCCGTCGGCTTCCTGTTCAACGCCGTCTTCTAGCCGTTCCGTCACGAGAGGTCACACCATGCTGATCAAGATCCTCGGCCCAGGGTGCCGCAACTGCGTCACGCTCGAGCGGGTCACTCGCGAGGCCGTCGCCGACCTCGGGATCGACGCCGAGCTCGAGAAGGTCACCGACTACGCAGCGATCGTCGGTTACGGGGTCATGAGCACCCCGGGACTGGTCGTCGACGGCGAGGTCGTGCTGTACGGCCGGGTGCCCACCGCCGCGCACGTCCGCGAGATCCTGGCCTCGCTCACGGGTTGAGACCCCCCGGTCACCCCGGTTCGTCGGCGGGTGGGGACTCCGTGGTCAGGATGAGCACCCGATCGGTGCGCACCACCGCAGCACCCGAGCGGGAGATCACGCTGGGAACTGCGAGGCCGAGCGGACCCGGCGGACCGTAGGCCACCGCGTCCGCACCGGTCAGCGTGTTGACGACGTGCACCGCGTCGTCCACCCGAAGGTAGGCGAGGACCCCACCCGCCCCGGCCAGGGTGGTGCCAGGTGTCGTCGGGCGGGACCAGAGCCGACCGTCTGCCCGATGACCGCTGAGCGCGTCGACGCCCAGGACCACCCAGATCCCCATGGCATCGTCGAGGCGGGCATCCCGGACACCAGTCGCGACGATCGAACCGGTCGAGACCTCGACCAGGATCCCGACACCCGGTACGGGATCGTCGGCGCGACCGAGGAGCGCGGTGCCCACCGGGGGCGATCCGGCGCGCAGAGCCGTCACGGTGGCATGGCCCGCGAGCTCGATCTCGGACCTCGCGACCGACCACAACGGCCCGGAGGCACCGACCGCGCGCAGCTCGTCGGCGGTCGCGGTGAGCACGCTGCCATCGTGCTCGCTGACGACCGTCTCGTCCGGACCATCTGTGGCGAGCACCTCTCCGCTCATGGCGTCGAGCGCCGTACGAGCGCCGTCCGGTCCGAAGACGAGGCCGGGGCCGGTGTGCGGTCCCGGGGCATCCACGGGTCCCCAGAGGTCGTCCCCGGTCTTCAGGTCGTAGGCGACAGCATCGAGCTGGTCCTGTGCCGTGCCCTCATGGGTCAGGACGACGATCGGTCGGTCCAGGGCCGTGCTGAGCACCGCCACCGAGGCCGAGGGGCGCTCCGCCTCCCACAGGATCACCCCCGTGGCATCCACCGCTGTGAACCGGACCGTCCCGGTCTCGCTGTTCGCTGCCGAGCGCCCGAGGAACACGCCGGCGGACTCCTGGGGCGCATCCTGCCAACCTGGGTCGACGGCGGTCGAGCCCTCGAAGGCGTAGGGCAGCGCGCGAGGATCGATCTCGACGTGATCGGCCAGAAGCCCCACGGGCACCGGACCGTGGGTCGCGGTCGAGGTGCCGGTCTGCGCAGCAGGCGGGTCCGGCTGCTGCGTCGGTGGTGCGCAGCCGCCGGCCAGGGCGACCGCCGTCGCCACGGGGAGCGCGATGAGCCCTCGGGTGCTGAGTGATGACCGTCCCGTCACGGGAGCACCTGGGTGGTCGGGCGCTCGAGGTCGTGGTCAGGGACAGGTCCGGCCGGCTCGCTCGCAACCGGCTCGTGCGAGGGGTGCGCGGGTCCCACGGACCTGCGGCGTAGGAGGAACCAGCCCGCGACCGCCAGGACGGTGGCTGCGGCCACCACCGCGACGTCGGGGACACGGGCTCCGAGCTGCGTCACCTGCTGCTGCAACCGGACCTGGGTCGAGGCGGAGATCAGCTCGGGCAGGGCGACCATGCCGTTGGTCAGGAGGAAGGTGATCCCGACGGCGATCAGCAGCAGGCCGGTGGCGGCGGACGTGGTGTGCACCCGCAACCGGCCGACCTGCACCTCGTGGCCGCGGAGCCGCGCACGGCCGCCCGTTCCGAGCCGTGTCCAGGACCAGGCGAGGACCACCAGCGGGACCACCATCCCGGCTGCGTAGACCGCGAGCATGGCGCCCCCGAGGAGGGCCGAGCGCTCCGCGGCCGCCAAGGTCAGGACTGCGCCGAGGATCGGACCGGCGCAGAATCCGGCAACACCGGAGACCGTGCCCAGGAGGAAGGTCCGCGGCAGCGTTCGCCGTCGGGACGCGGCGGCCTGTATGCGGTCCGAGCCCGGGAGCAGCCGACGCAGGTCGAAGCCGATCCCGAGCACCTGCAGCACGCCGAAGGCGACGATCAGCACACCTGCGCCGATGACGAGTGCACCCCGGTGTGCGGAGAGCGCCGCGCCCAGCAGCGCTGCTCCGAGTCCCAGCGGCACCAGGGTGACGGCCAGACCGAGGTAGAAGACGGCCCCGTGCACGAGCAACCGACCGCGCGCGCCGACGGTGCTCGCGAAGAACGCCGGCAGGAGCAGGGCACCGCATGGGCTGAGCAGGGCCAGCGTGCCGCCGAGGAACGCGGTCAGGAAGCCGATGTCGACCGTCACCCGGCCGCCCTGGCCAGTGCGTCCTCGACCGCGGCGATGAACACCTCGGTCGGCTGGGCACCGACGACGGCTTGCTCGTTGACCAGGAAGCTGGGGGTCGAGAACGCGCCGATCGCGGCCGCTTCGTCGGCGTTGGCCTTCACCGCCTCATCGACCTCGACCGACGCGAGGTCGGCCCTGAACACGTCGGGGTCGAGGTCGAGGGCCCCAGCGAGTGTCACCAGGGCCTCTTCGGTCAGGTCGGCGGCCGCCCGCTTCTCCCCGCCGGCGAAGAGCGCGTCGTGGAACTCCCAGAACGCGCCCTGCAAGCCGGCTGCGTATGCGGCGCGCGCGGCCCGCTCGGAGTCCGGCCCGAACACGGCGATGTCCCGCCACTCGATGCGGAGGTCGCCGGACTCGACGTACTCGAGCATCGTCGGTTGTGTCTGCTCGGCCCACACCGCGCAGAAGGGGCACTGGTAGTCGGAGTAGACGACCATCACGACGGGTGCGTCCACCGGACCGGCCGCGAGCGGGTCGGCGGGGTCACGGCGGGCGAGGTCGAGCGTCGCCTGGTCCTGGGGCGTGACCGCCTCGGCCGCAGGTCCGTCCTGGGCGGCTTCGCCCGGTCGCCGGTGGCGGCTCGGGGTGCCTGCGCGGGCAGGGGCGCGTCCGCGGCGGCGGTGCCGCCCTCGCGCTGCTGCGCGATCACGACCAGCGCGACCGCGAGGCCAGCGATGAGCGCCAGGACAAGCCACTGGGTGCGTGACGTGCGAACGGGCGGTCCCGAACCGGTCGTCTGGACGGGTGATGCGGGCATGGAGGGACCCTTTCTGCGGGGGAGTGGTGCCTTGCCAGCAGCAATGACCGGTACGACGGGCGGAGAAGCTGGTGGTCGGAGGGCGATGGGCAGGCGACGCGGACCGCCGGGGTGTCTACGATGCTGCTTCGTAGATCTCTATGCTGCATAGTAGGCACATGCCAACGACTCCCCCGACACGGACCGGTGAACCGGGTACGACCCCGCTCCAGGTCGACGGCCACTGGCTCCCGGCCGCGGAGCCGGCTCGCACCCTGCGTGCCGCAGTGCTCGGCCTGCGCAGCTGGACCGTCCGGCAGTACGTGGCCGCGGGCCTGTTCTCGGTGGCGTTCGCCCTCCTGATCGGGTACCCGACGGTCCTGATCCCCAACTCGGTCTTCAGCCGTGAGATCGCTGTGCTGGCGTGGAACTACCCGGTGTGGATCGTCACGTCGGTCCTGGCCGGGATGCTCGCGGCCAGCTACGTCCGACCCGAGGGCCGCGCAGCCGGCCGGTCCCGAGGCGACGGGGCGGACGAGTCCGCCGAGGTGGTCCCGGGCGACGACGGGGCGGCGCCGAGCAGGCTGGGCATGGCCGGCGGGGTCCTGACCTGGTTCGCGGTCGGGTGCCCGGTCTGCAACAAGCTGGCCCTCCTCGCGCTCGGCTACTCGGGTGCGATCACCTGGTTCGCTCCCGTCCAGCCCTACCTCGCGGCGGTGGGGCTCGGGGTGACCGCCGTCGCCCTGGTCGTCCGGCTCCGCGGCCAGGTGCTGTGCCGACTCGTGCCGAGGTCGTCCCGTGCCTGACCCCATGCTGCCGCTGCCCCGCCTCGGAGCTCTCGAACGACGGGTGATGGACGTGCTGTGGGACTGCCCCGACGACCTGTGCACCAGGCGCGTCCTCGAGCGGCTGACCACGACGCCCCTGGCCTACACGACCATCGCGACCGTGCTGACGAACCTGACCCGCAAGGGGTTGACCGAGCGGTTCAGCACCGAGCGCTCCTGGGCCTACCGTCCGCGTCTGGACCGCAACGAGTACGTCGCCGGCCTGATGGCCCAGGAGCTCGCGGTGAGCGACGATCGGGCCAGGGCCCTGCATCACCTGGTCCGCGGTCTGGGCCCTGACGACATGGCCGCCCTGCGCGAGGCCATCCGTCAGGCGCACGCCTCCGCCTGAGCCCCACGGCCGGGCCCGTGCACCGGGCGAGAGCGCGCCCGGCCCGCTCCCTAGTCGCCGAGCCCGGTGCCGACCTTCCGCGCGGCCGCGATCCAGTCGTGGTCGGCGGGGACGAGCTTGACCTTGCCGGCCACCTCCTCGAGCGGCACGGCCTCGGTGCCGTCCCCGCGAGCGGCGACCATGCACCCGAACTGACCGCGCGCGACCAGGTCTGCGGCGGCCGCGCCGAGCCGGGTGGCGAGCAGCCTGTCGGCCGCGCACGGAGTGCCGCCGCGTTGCACGTAGCCGAGGATCGTCACGCGCGACTCCAGGCCGGTCGCGGCCTCCAGCTGTCGTGCCAGACGGAAGGTGTGCTCCCGCTGGGCGTCCTCCACGTTGGCCAGGTGCGACTTCGCGGCGCGTACCGCCTCGGGTGTCTTGGCTGCCTTGGCGAGCAGCTTCGCCGCCTCGTAGTCGGCTGAGTCGTCGATGTCGCGTGCGCCCTCCGCGACCGCGATGACGCTGAACGAGCTGCCTCGGGCGGTCCGCGTCCGGATCGTCTCGGCGACCTTCTCGACGCTGTACGGGATCTCCGGGATCAGGATGACGTCGGCCCCGCCCGCGATCCCCGCCCCGAGGGCGAGCCAGCCGGCCCGGTGACCCATGATCTCGGTGAGGATGATGCGGTGGTGGCTGTGCGCAGTGCTGTGGACGCGGTCGATCGCCTCGGTCGCGATCTCCATGGCGGTGGCGAACCCGAAGCTCGTGTCGGTCATCGCGATGTCGTTGTCGATGGTCTTGGGGAGGGTGAGGACGTTGAGCCCCGCCTTGTGCAGCCGGAGGGCGTTCTTGGCCGTTCCGCCCCCGCCGAGGAGGATCAGGCCGTCCAGACCTTCCTCGGCGTAGTTCTCGACGACGGTCGGCACCATGTCGCGG
Source organism: Actinotalea alkalitolerans (assembly GCF_023369855.1). GTDB lineage: Bacteria > Actinomycetota > Actinomycetes > Actinomycetales > Cellulomonadaceae > Actinotalea. The sequence continues at coordinate 139,220 of NZ_JAMBPP010000011.1, forward strand.
ACCTCGCCGTCGAGGTCGAACTTGTGGACCTTGTCACGGCTGGTCCCGAGGATGGTGCCGCCGATGGTGAGGATGCCAGACAGCGCGGCGCCGTCCAGCGGGGTGTGGCGGTTGTGCACCAGCCCGGTGATGCCGTCGCGGAAGCCGATCAGCTCCATGCCGTGGTGCCCGATGGCCGTCTTGCCGAAGCCACGGATGGCGGCGTTCAGTCCGGGGCTGTCGCCGCCGGCGGTCAGGATCCCGATCCTGCGCTGTGTCGATGCCATGACCGGCCTCTTTCCGTCGGGGGGAGGCGGTCAGTCTGGCGGGGCCAGGGGGGACGCACAAGCGCCGAGCTCCCGCTGGGGACGCGGGCATCGACCCGCGGGCATCCCGACGCACCGGCGGGGATCAGGGCCTGGCGCAGGTACCGGGGTCCCGTAGCCGCTGTGCGAAGCCGAAGCCCGCGACGAGCAGGGCGAGCACCGCCGAGGGCACCTCGCCCGGACCGCTGCTCAGGACGGCGGCGGAGGCCGGCACGGTCAGACCAGCGACGACCGCGCACGGCGTGCAGCCGATCGACAGGTGCCGCCATGACCCGACCGCGGGGAGATAGGTCGCCAGGACCGCCGCCCCCAGCACGGCGATCAGTGCCACGAGTGCGGTCCACACGGGGGCATCGAGGGGATCCGGACCGCCGCTGACGGCGGACATCCCGAGGAAGAGCGCGGGTGCGACGGCCAGGGCGGCGACGGCACGCCGGCCCGGGCGGTGCACGGTCAGCCGCTGCGGTCGGGTGGGCAGGGTCGGCGTCACAGGGTGTCACCGGCGGTGAGGGATGCGGCGAGCTCGTCGAGCGCATCGAGGGCACCCGCCAGGTACCTGGACCATGCGTGGCCGCGGTTCGAGGCGATGCCCTCCGTCGCACCCCACTGCTGCCGGATCTGCGCGACGACGGCGACCGGGCCGTCCTGCAGGGTGTCGGACCGGGCCCGGGTCTCCAGGGTCCGACGGACCTGGGCGAGCGCCGCGGAGACACCCTCGAGGTACTTGACGTGGTGTGCTCGGTCCGGGCGGACGGCGCACAGCGCGGTATCGGCCAGGGCGCGCGACATCTCCTCGAGGACCTCGTCCTGACGAGTCCGAAGCCGGGCGACGAGCTCGGCGTGCCCGTCGGGCGGTGCCTGGTGGTCCACGTGGTCTCGCACCGGTCAGGAGGCCGTCGACTCGGCCGCGACCTGACGACGGACCTCGTCCATGTCGAGGCCACGCGCCTGGGCGATGAGCTCTTCGAGCGCTCTGGCCGGCAGGGCGCCGGCGTCGGCGAAGAGCAGGATCCCGTCGCGGAAGATCATCAGCGTCGGGATCGAGGTGATGGACAACCGGGTGGCGATCCCCTGCTCAGCCTCGGTGTCGAGCTTGGCGAAGACGACGTCCGGGTGGAGCTCGGAGGTCCTCTCGAAGACCGGGGCGAACCGGCGGCACGGACCGCACCATGCCGCCCAGAAGTCCACCAGGACGATCCCCGAGGCCTCGGTGGTCAGGTCGAACGTCTCTGCGGTCAGGTTGACGGTGGCCATGCGAACTCCTCGATGCCGGAACTGGATACCCCAGGGGGTATAACTCTACCGGTGAGCCGGCCATTCCCGTGCACGATTCGGCACCGGATCGCGCCGCGGACGGTTGACCTTCACGGAGTCTTCAGACTTCCGCACGTAGAGCCTCCACGTGACGGCGGGACCGTGGGGTAGCCGGGTTGGACCCGGGAGCTTCGACAGAGGTGGTCACGATGAAGACCGTGAAGCGAGTTCTGCTGGTCGCGATGGTGACTGCGGCGATCGGGCTCCCGGTGGGTGCGGCACTCGCAGCGACGGACGACCCGCCGGCGCCGGGTACGGGATGGTCCTGGTCCGGTCCGCCGTCGTGGGCACCCCAGGAGTGCCTGGAGGTGTTCGACTCGCCCGAGATGGAGCAGTGGCGCGAGGAGCATCGGGCCGAGAGGCAGGAAGAGCGTGCCGAGCGGCGAGACCTGAGGCCCGAGCTCCGCGGGGAGCGCTTCGGTGACCGCGTCGGGACCGGCCACATGGGCGGACGCATGTGGGATCGTGCTGACAGCTGAGGCGGACCTCTGAGACGTCCGGCCGGCGGAGCGCGGGAAGGGTCCGACGTGGTGTGGCGGGTACTCGTTGTCGATGACGAGCCGGGGATCCGGCGGGTGCTGAGCGGGTACCTGATGGCCGACGGGTTCGAGGTGATCGAGGCCACGACCGGCGAGGATGCGGTCGCGAGGGTCCGGCGACGGGCGCCCGACCTCGTGCTCCTGGACGTGATGCTCCCGGACGTCGACGGGATCGAGGTGCTCCGCCGGATCCGTACCTTCTCGGACGTGTACATCGTCCTGGTGACGGCCCGGGCCGAGGAGACCGACACTCTGGTCGGGCTCGCGGTCGGGGCCGACGACTACATCACCAAGCCGTTCAGCCCTCGCGAGGTGGTCGCCCGCGTCAAGGCTGTGCTGCGACGCGGGAGAGGCCAGGTCGACTCTCCCGCCAGGCTCGTCTTCGACGGGTTGACGATCGACCCCGCGGCGCGGGAGGTGGCGCTCGGTGACCGGTCGGTCCGGCTGTCGGCCCTGGAGTTCGACCTGCTGGTCGCGCTGGGACGTGCACCTGGACGGGTCTTCTCACGCCAGCAGCTGGTCGAGCAGGTCTGGGGTGGCGACTTCTACGGTGACGAACGGGTGGTGGACGTGCACATCCGCAACCTGCGCAAGCAGCTCGACGACGACGCCGCCGCGCCGGCGATCATCGGCACCGTGCGCGGTGTCGGGTACAAGTTCCTGCTGGAGCCACGATGAACCGGCTCTCGACGAGACTCCTGGTCAGCCACGCGGCGGTCGCCGTCGTCGGCGGTCTGACGGCGTACCTCGTCGTCCTGGCGCTCGCGCCACAGCTGTACGACATGCGGGCCGGCCGGATGACGGGTCCGATGTCCCACGGTGGCGCGCTGCGGGCCGCGGCCGTCGACGCGATGAACGGCGCCGTGCTGGTCGGTGTCCTGGCCGGGATCGTGACCGCAGCAGTGGCGGGGGCGTGGTCGGCCCGACGCATCATGCGACCGCTGGCCGACGTGAGAGCGGCGACCCACCGTCTCATCGAGGGGTCCTACGAAGGTCAGCTCGAGCTTCCCCGGGAGCAGGAGGTCGCGGCGGTGGTCGCTGACGTCAATGCGCTCACCCGACGTCTGGCGGGCAGTGAGGAACGGCGGACCCACCTGCTCGGCGAGGTCGCCCATGAGATGCGGACCCCGCTCACGGTGCTCGACGGCTACGTCGAAGGGTTGATCGACGGGGTGTTCGAGCCTGATGCGGCGACCATGGCCGAGCTTGCGGGTGAGCTCCGACGGCTCCGCAGGCTCTCGGACGACCTCGGTGCGCTGTCCCGGGCCGAGGAGCGCGGTGTTGAGCTGCGGCTCGCGGTGACCGATCTCGGCGAGGTCGCGGCTGGAGCTGCTGAGCGGCTGCGCCCGCAGTTCGACCACGTCGGGGTGCGGCTCGACGTCGTGCCGACGGGCGGTCCGGCGATCGTGACCGGGGACGCCGACCGGCTCGCGCAGGTGGTGACCAACCTCGTGGGCAACGCCCTGGCTGCGACACCGAAGGGTGGGATGGTCCGGGTGATGACCGTCGCGACGGTCGACGAGGTGGTGACCGAGGTCGCCGACACCGGTTCGGGGATCGCGACGCAGGACGTGGGGCGCGTCTTCGAGCGGTTCTACCGGATACCCTCCGACGACTCCGAGCGGACGCGGACCGGTATCGGCATCGGCCTGACCATCGCCCGCGCGATCGCCGCGGCCCATGGCGGCAGCATCGACGTCACCTCACCGGGCCGTGGTCACGGCTCGACGTTCCGGCTGCGGATCCCGGCCGGCGGCCAGCGGTCGTCCGGGGGTCACGCGGTCCGACCGTAGTCCGGCACGGGCTGTCCGGTCCCGGCGGTGGCCACGGCACGAAGGGCAGCGATCCCGACGGGTTCGTGCGCGAGGAGCGGGACGATCGCACACCGGTGTGAGCTGTCGCGGAGCACCTTGGTGATCTCCGCCTGCTCGTCGTGGGCTCTGCGCAGCAGCAGCGGGTCGGTGGTCGAGGCCGCCGTCAGGGAGTTGTTGATGACCCAGGCCCACGGGCTGATGCCGGCCCGACGAAGGTCGCCGACGAGCTCCTCGGCCTCGAGCACGGGCGTGGCCTCGGCCAGCGTGACGATGAGGACCTTGGTGTGGTCGGGGTCCTGGAGTCGCATCATCGGTGTGGTGAAGGCCGCGGCCGAGGTGCCCATCTGTCGGGCGGCGTCGCGGTGGTAGGACCCGGTCGCGTCGAGCAGCAGCAGGGTGTGGCCGGTCGGTGCCGTGTCCATGACGACGAAGCGCCTGCTGCCCTGGTTGACGATCGTGGAGAAGGCCCGGAAGACGGCGATCTCCTCGGTGCAGGGGGAGCGCAGGTCCTCTTCCAGGCTCGCCCGCCCGGCCTCGTCCAGAGCTGCGCCCTTGCGGCTCAGGACCGACTGGCGGTAGCGCTCGGTCTCGGTGGCCGGATCGATCCGGGAGACCTCGAGCCCCGGCACGGCTCCCGCGAGGGTCTGGGTCAGGTGGGCGGCGGGGTCGGTGGTGGTCAGGTGCACCGGGAGGCCGCGCTCGGCGAGGGCCACGGCGATGGCTGCGGCGATCGTCGTCTTGCCGACACCGCCCTTGCCCATGAGCATGATCAGCCCGTGGTCCTCGTGGCTGAGCTCCTCGACCAGGGCGTCCAGGGAAGCGACGCCCGCAGGCAGCGACACGTCGTCCGGCTCCTGCGGGTCGGTCGGAGCGGTGGAGCCCGGCTCGAACAGGCGAGCGAGGGCGCCCAGGCCCACCATGTTCTCGGGCTTGAGCTCCAGGACGTCACGCGGCAGCTCGGCCAGCTCGGCGGGCAGTGACGCGAGGACCGCCTGCTCGCGGTCGCGCACCGCGTTCGCCAGGGTGTCCGGGAGTCGTGGTGCAGGCATCACGGCGTTGACGACCAGGTGCTGGCGGCGAAGGCCCAGGGCGGAGAGCTCGGTGTGGGTCCGTGCCACCTCGTCGACAGCGGCACGTTGGGCGCGGGTGACCAGGACCAGGCGGGTCCGGTCGGGGTCAGCCAGGGCAGAGACGGCCGCGGCGTAGACGGTGCGCTGGCGGTCCAGGCCGGCCAGCGGGCCCAGGCACGAGGCGTCGCCCTTGCCGTCGTTCAGGAAGTCGGTCCACGAGGCCGGCAGCTGCAGCAGCCGGATGGTGTGGCCTGTCGGGGCGGTGTCGAAGATGACGTGGTCGAACCCGGCCGCGGACTCGTCACCGGTGAGCAGGGCGGTGAACTCGTTGAACGACGCGATCTCCGTGGTGCACGCCCCGGAGAGCTGCTCCTCGATGAGCCTGACCTCTGCCGCGGGAAGGAGGCCGCGGACGGGGCCGACGATCCGCTCCCGGTAGGTCGCGGCCGCGTGGTCCGGGTCGATCTCCAGGGCGGACAGCCCGGGGACGGCCCTGACCGGTGTGACGGTCGCCCCGATCTCCAGGCCGAACACCTGGCCGACGTTCGACGCCGGGTCGGTGCTGACCAGCAGCACAGTCCGGCCGGCGCCGGCCAAGGAGATCGCTGCAGCGCAGGCGACCGACGTCTTGCCGACTCCGCCCTTGCCGGTCAGGAACAGGAAGCGCGGGGCGTCGAGCAGGAAGGTCGGCGGAGTCGTGGAGGTCTCGGTCAGCACGCGCCGCCACCCCCGCAGCAGCCGCCTGCGGCACCGGCCATCGGCAGCGTGGCCGGTGCAGGCTCGGGCGAGCGGGTCTTCGCCCAGCGTGCGAGCTCGGCTCGGCTCGGGTAGCGACCGGCCATGGCGACCGCCCCGTCGACCAGCACCAGAGGCAGCCCTTCCGATCCGGAGACCTGCAAGAAGTCCAGGACCGCAGGCTTGCCTGCGAAGGCGACCGGCTCGGTGGCGAGGTTGAACCGCGTGACATCGGCGCCCTGGCTGGTCAGCCAGTCCAGGTCTGCCGAGAAGGTGACCAGCTCTTGGGGGACGTCGGGGCCGCACACGCCGGTGCTGCAGCACAGTGCGGGCTCGAAGATCTCGATGGTGCTCATGTGCGGGTGCCTCCACGACGGAACGGATCGATGGCTGTCGATTCAGCCTATGCCTATATCGACAAGTGTCAATCCAAGGTGGATGCTGGAACCATGACCTCCGTCCCGACCTTGCTCCCTGTGCTCGACGTGTCGGCCTGCAGCCCGACACTGGTCGGCGCGCCCCTGGACGTGGACCGGGCGTCCGCGCTGGCTGCGCGGTTCAAGGCGCTCGGTGATCCTGCGCGGTTGCGTCTGATCTCCCTGATCGCCGCCCACGAGTCGGGCACCGCGTGCGTGTGCGACCTGACAGAACCGCTCGGGCTCAGTCAACCGACGGTGTCCCACCACCTCAAGGTGCTGCGGGAGGCCGGCCTGGTGACCAGCCAGAGGCGGGGGACCTGGGTGCACTACAGCGTGGTGCCGGGTGCGCTGGAGAGCCTGTCCGAGGTCCTGGGTGGTGCGATGGCATAGGTCGGAGCGGAGGGTCCCCGTCCGGCTCGTGAGCGAACGGGCGCAGCGGTCACGGTCAGCGCAGGCCCACCTGTGCTGAGGCGCGACCGGCCGCGACCAGGCGGCCGCGCGCGGTGGTGGGGAACCGTTCGATCATCAGCCGCAGGGTCGCGGCATCCACGTTGGCCCCGAAGGCCTCGGCGTGCGGCTGAAGGTTGACGGTGTCGTCGAGAGCTCCGGCGGGCACAGGGTCGAAGCCCAGGGTGTCGATGATCATGGAGGCGAGCCGGACGGCCGCCGCGTCGTCACCCGCGACGGCGATCGCCCGGCGGTCGGATGCTCCGGGCGGTCGCGGACCCTCGTCCAGGTCGTGGTATCCCATGTGGTTGAACGCCTTGACCACCGTGGCGCGGGGGAGCGCCTGCGCCACCAGCGTGCTGGTCGCGACCGCCGGATCGGCGAGCTCGGGACGCTCACCGTCGGTCTCCCACCAGTAGTTCGTCGCGTCCACCACCGTCTTGCCGGCCAGCAGGCCCGCGGGGACGGAGGGCAGCCCGCTCAACGGGATCGCCAGGACCACGACGTCGGCGCGATCGGCGACGTCATCAGCGGTGGTCGCCACGGCCCCGGGCGCGAGCACCTCCACGACCAGGCGGATCCTGTCCGGCTCGCCCGGTCCGGCGACCAGCACCTCGTAGCCGGCCGCGACCGCCAGGCGTGCCAGCACGGTGCCGAGCTTGCCGGCGCCGAGGATCCCGAACGTCCGGACCGCCTGCGTCATGCTGCCGCTCCGGCGTCGGAGTCGGCGATCAGGTCGCGGACCATCGGTGCGACACGTGTGCCGAACAGCTCGACCGAGCGCAGACGCGCGCCGCTGGGTTGGCGGCCCGCGGTGTAGATCAGGTCGAACCGGCTGACGTCGAGGGCCTGGACGGAACGGGCGATCTTGCGGGCGACCGTCTCGGGAGATCCGACGTAGAGGGACCCGTGCTCGACCTCGCGGTCGAACTCCACGCGCCCCAGCGGAGGCCACCCGCGCAGCGCACCGATGGTGTCGCGCATCTGCTTGTAGGTCGGGTAGTAGGTCTCCCGCGCCTGGTCGTCGGTGTCCGCGACGAAGCCGGGCGAGTGCATCCCGACCGGGCCGGTCGGTGTCTCGAGCTGCCGGGTGGCCCGCCGGTACAGATCGACGTACGGGCGGAACCGCTCGGGCTCGCCGCCGATGATCGCGAGCATGAGGGGCATCCCGTAGCGCGCGGCGCGGACGACCGACTGGGGTGAGCCGCCGACACCCACCCAGGTGTCGAGCCCGCCGGCAGTCTTGGGGTACACGTCGGCCTGGTCGAGCGCCGGTCGGGTGGTGCCGGTCCACGTGACCGGCTCCTCGCGCAGGAGCCGGGCGAACAGGTCGATCTTCTCCTCGAAGAGCACGTCGTAGTCGCGCAGGTCGTAGCCGAACAGCGGGAACGACTCGGTGAACGACCCGCGTCCGAGGATCACCTGCGCCCGGCCCTGCGACAGCGCGTCCACGGTGGCGAACCGTTGGAACACCCGGACGGGGTCGTCCGAGCTGAGCACCGTGACGCCTGACGCCAGGGTGATCCGTGAGGTGCGGGTCGCGATGCCCGCCAGCACGGTCTCGGGGGAGGAGACGGAGTACTCGGGGCGGTGGTGCTCGCCCAGGGCGATGACGTCGACCCCGGCCTGGTCCGCGAGGACGGCTTCCTCCAGCACCTGACGGATCGCCTCGGGATAGCTGAGCACGCGGCCGGAGTCGTCGGTCGGTACGTCGCCGAAGGTGTCCAGGCCGAGCTGCACGGTGGTCATGACGGGTCCTCCCTGGTGTCGACGCCACGATCGTGCGTCGATATGGTTGAACCGTCAATCCGATCGGGGGATTCCCGAACGTGGCGGCCATGCCGATCGAGAGTGCGTCGCTGACGTGGCATGAGGGCGGGATCGGCTCGCACGGGGTTAGGCTCGCGCCCAGCCTCGAGCGAAGGACGGACCCGCGAGACCATGACCGGACGATCTGGGCCTCGCCTGCCCGGCGAGGCGGCAGGGGAGTGGGCCCTGACCCTGGGTGTCGTCGCGCTGGTCTCGTCGTTCGTCCCGATGATCGGGGAGATCGTCGCCGTGCTGACCGCGCTGCCGGCGATCACGCTGGGCGCCGTGGGGGTACGCCGCTACGAGACCCGTCAGTCGAGTCGTCTGCTCCCGGCGGTCGCGGGCGTGGCCCTCGGTGTGCTGGCGATGATGATGATGATGTTCGTCCTCGTCGCGACGCGATTCTCGCCCTGAGCCCGCACGCAGGTACGTGGGCGGGCGACGGTCAGCCGGCCGCGTCGCCGCTGGTCGGGTTGCTGGTCGGGGGCGGGATCACCTGGAGGCGGGTCAGCCGGTTGCCTGCGGTCTCGGTGACGACGAGGTCGTGCCGATCGACCGTGATCGAGTCCCCGACCGTGGCGACCCGGCCCAGGCGGCTGACGACGTACCCCGCGGCGGTCTCGTAGGGCCCGTCCTGGAGCTGCACGCCGGTCTGCTCGGCGAACTCCTCGATCGTGATGCTGGCATCCACGGTGAGCGTGCCGTCGGTCGAGGTCGACCGGACCGGGACGATGACGTCGTACTCGTCGCGGATGTCTCCGACCAGCTCCTCGATGAGGTCCTCGAGGGTCACGATGCCGTCTGTGCCGCCGTACTCGTCGACGACCACGGCCAGGTGGCGGCCCTCACTCCGCATCTGCGACAGGGACGGCAGGAGGTGGGCGGTCGAGGGCAGGTGCAGGATGTCGCGCGTCAGGTCTCTGACCAGGGTGGACGGGACGGCGTCGAGCAGGTCTCGGACGTGCAGCACGCCGATGACGTCGTCGAAGTTCGCCCCGATGACCGGGTAGCGCGAGTAGGGGCGGCTCCGGACCGTCGACAGCACCTGGTCGACCCGGGTGTCGCCGACCAGGAAGGCGACCTCGCCCCGGGGGCGCATCACCTCGCCGAGGGACCGGTCTGCCGCGTCGAAGACATCGCCGAGGATCCGTCGTTCGTCGTCGGTGAGGCTCTGGTGGGCCACCACGATCTCCCTCAGCTCTTCCTCCGTCATCTCCTCGGACCTCGCGGTCGGGTCACCCCCGAGGAGGCGGACGACGGCGTTGGTCGAGACCGACAGCAGCCACACGACCGGGCGCATCACCGTGGCGAAACGGTCCAGGGCCGGTCCGACCATCTGGGCGACGGTCTGGGAACGCTGCAGCGCGAACCGCTTGGGGACCAGCTCTCCGAGCACGAGCGACAGGTACGCGATGACGAGGGTCAAGGTGATCAGCGCGACGGTCCGCGCCGGCCCGGTGGACAGGCCGGCGCTCTCGAGCACGGGGACGAAGTCCGGTGCCAGGGTGGTGGCGCCGTAGGCGGCGGAGAAGAACCCGGCCACGGTCACGCCGATCTGGACCGCTGCCAGGAACCGGTTGGGGTCGCGGGCGACCGATGCCACCCGCGCCCCGCGTGAACCCTGGTTCTCGAGCTGCCTGATCTGGCTCTCCCGCAGCGAGACCAGGGCGATCTCCGTACCTGCGAAGACGCCACCGATCAGGATGAACACCAGGACCAGGCCGATGTTGAGCAGGGTGCCCTGGTCCATCAGGTGCCGTCCCCTGCGGACATCGGTCGAGGGAGCGCGCTCGGACCGGTCGGGTCATCCGCGGTCGGGCCCGGCCCCACGACCGCCACGGGGCACCGGGCGTGGCGCAGGACAGCCTGGCTCACCGAACCGAGCAGCAACCCGGCGAAGCCGCCGAGCCCCCGCGAGCCGACGACGAGCAGGCTGGCGCCGTCGGACTCGACCGCGAGCGCGTGAGCGGGGTGGTCGTTGACCAGGGCGATGGTCACGTCGACCCCCGGGTAGTGCTGCCGAACGGTCGCGAGCGAGGCCAGCAGCTGGAGGTGCTCGGCCTCGTGCAGGTCCTCGAGCGGGATCAGCAGCGAGGGGTGGACAGGCACCGGCGGCTGCCACGCCCGCACCATCGTGACGCCGAGCGACCTCCTGGCCGCGGCCGCGAACCCGAACGTCAGGGCGCGATCCGAGGCCTGCGAGCCGTCGACACCGACCACGACACGGCCCGACGACCGTGCCGACGAGGTGGCGACCGTCGGGCGCACGACGACCACGGGACAGCGTGCGTGTGCTGCGACCTGGACACCGACCGATCCGAGGAGCAGCCCGGTGAAGCCGCCGAGTCCGCGGCTGCCCAGCACCACCAGGCAGGCGTTGGTGCCTTCGTCGAGGAGCGCGGCGGCCGGCGCGCCGGTCGCGAGGCGGGTCTCGATCACGAGGTGGGGCCCGGCCGTCCGTGCGTGCTCGACGGCGTCGTCGAGGAGCCGTCGCGGACCTCCTGGCCGTGGCTCGTCGTCCGCCCCGGGTGTCGCCTCCGGATCGACGACGAGGATCGCCTGTTGGCCGACCGCGTGGATGATGCGCAGCACCCGCCCACGGGCTGTGGCCTCGGTCGCCGCCCACAGGACGGCGGCCTGCGCCGAGGACGACCCGTCGATCCCGACGACGACCGGGCCCGAGTGGTCCAGCGAGCCGACTCCCTCGTCTGCGCCCACGACATCTGCTCCCTCCGTACCGGCTGCTCACGGGCCGGCTCTCGATCTGACCACGATGGCACGAGGGAGTCGTCGAGGGGAGCCCAAAGCAGCAAGGAGCCCACCCGCCTTTCCGGAACGGCCTCTGGGGTGCTGCCGGAGCGGGCGACGCCCTCCCGCGGCGAGGGGAAGCGCGGCGCCGCGGGATGATCAGGTATGGCAACCCGGGTTCTGCAGGGCAGGTACGAGCTGCGCCGCCTCATCGGCAGCGGCGGGATGGCGCAGGTGTGGGAGGCCCAGGACTCCGTCCTGGAGCGGCTCGTCGCGGTGAAGACCGTGGACCTCGCGGGTGCGGACGACCCGACCCTCGCCGAGCGCCTGCAGCGGGAGGCGGTCGCGACCGCGACCCTGGTCCACCCGGACATCGTGACCGTCTACGACGCCGGCGTCGAGGGAAGCACCGCGTTCTTCGTGATGGAGCTGCTCGCCGGCCGGGACCTGGCAGCTGTGCTGCGCGATGGCCAGCTGCGGGTCGATGACGCGGTGCGCATCGGGGAGAGGGTCAGCGGCGCCCTGGCCGCGGCGCACGCAGCCGGGATCGTGCACCGCGACGTCAAGCCGGGCAACGTCGTGGTCGACGGCGGTCAGGTGACCGTCGTGGACTTCGGCATCGCCGCCGTCACCCGGGCCGCGCAGGCGTCCTTGACCGCGGTCGGCACCGTCCTGGGGACGGCGCAGTACGTCGCCCCGGAGCAGGCCGACGGCGGCCGCGCGTCACCGGCGAGCGACATGTACGCCGTCGGGTGCTTCCTCACAGCGCTGCTCACCGGCAGCGGACCGTTCACGGGCGAGGACCCGATGGACGTGCTGCGCCAGCACGTCACCGCGACGCCCCGCCGGCTCCGGGACGTGCGGCCCGAGCTGCCGCCCGCCCTGGACGACCTGGTCAGCCGGCTGCTCGCCAAGGAGCCGGCCGCGCGTCCGACGGCCGAGCAGGCCCAGGAGCTCCTGGGCACGATCGCCTCGTCGATGGCCGGATCGGCGGCGTCCGCAGCCGTGGACGGTGGCACCAAGGTCCTGCCCGTAGGCGCTGCGGGAGCGTCGGCGACCCCGGGCGGGAGGTCTGCGATCGCAGCGGTCACACCTGCCCTGCCGCCCTCGATCCCGGTTCGGCGATCGGCGACGGACTCGAGTGTCGCGGTTGCCGCGTCCGAACCCGGACCCCGGCGCCGTCGGTCGCCGGGTCTGCTGATCGCGGCGGGGGTTCTGGTGCTCGTGCTCGCGGTGGCCGCCATCGCTCTCGGCACGGGTTCGCCCGAGGTCCCCGGGGACTCGGACCCACCTGTCGCGGGCGGCGAGGTGCCCGCCGGTCCCCAGGAGGAACCGGTGGACGAGCCGGCCCAGGAGCCGCCCGCCGAGGTGCCGTCTGGACCGGTCGCCGTCGAGGACGTCCCCGCACTGCTGGCCACCCTGGACGTCGAGGACGATGTGCGCGCGGACCTCGGCAAGCGGTGGGAGAGGATCCTCGAGGCCGTCGAGAAGGACGAGGACGACAAGGCGGCGAAGAGAAGTGGCGAGATGGTTCGCAGGGTGGACGAACGGGTCGTAGACGGCGCGCTGAGCCCCGAGGAGGGAGCCGTGCTCCGGGCCGCGCTCGTCGCGGGCTGGGGCGAGCCCGCCGCGGACGAGGACAAGGGCAGCAGGAACGGCGACGACGACGAGGACGACGAGGACGACGACGACTGACGAGCGCGCTGCGAGACGTCGGTCACCCGTCGGCGAGGTTCGCCACGATCTCGCGGTAGCGCGCCGTCCCCAGCTCGGTCTGCTCTCCCTTGCGGCAGAAGGCCAACGCGCCGAGCTTGCGGTGGACACGTTCGACGACGATCCGTCCGTCGACGAGCTTCGACTGCAGCGTGCCGAGCGCCTCGCTGAAGCGGCGGTCGTTCCTCGCCTGCTCGTAGTGCGACAGCGTGTGCACGTAGTGGAAGAGGTTGTAGCCGGCGAACGGGTACTCGACCTGGAGGAACAGGGTGCCGATGCCGTAGTGGCACGGGCCGAGGGGCTGTCGACTCACCCAGTGCGCGAGCAGGACCTCGACGGTCTGGGGTGGTGCGAGGCTCGCCAGCCCGGCGACCCGGAGGGCGTCGAGAGCCGCGAGGGTCGGCCCGGGGTTGCAGGCCTCCGTCTCAGGTCCTCGACCGAAGAAGTACTTGGCGCACCGCCAACCCCCGTCGGTGTGACGCGTCGACAGGAGCTGATCGAAGGTGCATTGCAGTCGCGAGTCCTCGGAATGTCCCAGGGCCGCCAGTGCCCGAGCAGCGTTGATGGTCTGGCACGGGTAGATCGTGCCCGACGGTGACACTCTGAATCGGGCGTCCTTCCGCCACGCCCGCCAGATCGCCCCGGCTGCCTCCTGGAGCACCTGATCGGTGGGATCGACGCCCAGTTCGACGAGGAGGAGCGGGGCCTCGAGCGTGGAGAACGGGCCACCCTTCGCGAGTCCCCCGTCGGGCGTCGTCCAGTGGTCCGCACCGTTGTCGTGCCGCGTCGCAAGGATCGTCTCGACGTCGGCCTGGTACCTCGCTGCCACTGCCACCAGCGATCCCTCCTTCGCGAGGTGACCCGCGCCCGCCGGTCTCAGTCGACGCGACGGGCGCGGCTGCCCACCTCGTAGTGTGGCGCAGGACGGCCCACCCGCACGCTTCTCGGCGAAGAGACCTTCAGCCTCGGTTGGCCCGCGACACAGCAGACGGGGGAGACGCGACGGGTGGTGTGGTGGAACCGCCAGCAGGGGACGCCGCGACGAGGGCCCACCCAGGGTGGAGGACTGCGAAAGCTCGTCGTCTGCCTGGACTCACAGCAGCCGGGACAGTCGTGCCTTGCTGAGGTTCTCCCGCACGATCCAGCCGACGTCGGGGTCTGGAGAGTCCAGGAGCGCGCGAAGACGCGGGAGCCCGAGCCGCGGATCGGCCGCCACCGCGACGCTCCAGCAGTAGCCGAGCCCCCTGCGCAGCACGCGGACCTCGGGACGGCGGCGTTCCTCACGTGGCCGGGCGGCCAGCGACCTGGTCACCAGCTCGCAGATGTCGACCGCGACCCGGGCTGCGTCCGGACCATCCAGCAGCCGAGGCTCGCAGACGCCGGCGACCGCCGCGCGCTGGACCAGCGGGTCGGGGTCACCGGCCCAGATCGCGCAGAGACGGAACATCCGTGCGGGGTCGGTGTCGCCGAGGCGTTGCAGAGCCATGGCCACGGCCTCACGCACCCGCCAGCGACCGTCGCTCGCGTGAGCGTGGAGCTGGTGCTCGAGGTCGCCGTCGGCACCGGCGGCACCGTCGGCAAGACGCCGACCGAGGCCGACGACTCCGCAGAACACGAGGTACTCGTCCTCTCCGGACAGGAGAGCGTCCAGCACCGACGGGTCGGCCTCCTCGGCGAGGGCCTTGGCGAGCTCGATGTTGCCGCGTGGACCCGGTAGGCCGGAGTGCTCCGACAGGTAGGCCGGCCAGCCGGTCGACGGCAACCTCCGTAGCGAACGGCGGTACTGCTCCACCCGGTTCATGGATCCACCCTGGTCCGGTGTGCGGCGAACGACGCCCCTACGACAAGGACCCGGTCGGCACCTCGGCCGGCGACCTGTGCTTCATGAGATCCCAGGCCGTGGAGCCGCGGCCGCGAACGGTGCCCCGCGCCTGGTGGCGAGGTCGCCCTGGTGCGTCAAGCGTCATCCGGTCGACCGTGAGTCTCCAGGGACGATCGTCCTGCGCTCGTGGTCGGCCACGGGAGCCGGCCGACGGGCATGCCCTGGTCCGGGCGTGGGCGGCACGGGAATGGCGACGGCCTCGGCGCCGTTCGGCAGGACATGACCACGTCGGCTCCGGCCCTCTCGCACGGCCGGGCGCGCATCAGCGCAGGCTTCGTCCTGCTGGTGTCCTCGCTCACGGCGATCGGCCCGCTGACGATCGACCTCTACCTCGCGGCCTTCCCGCAGATCACCAGCGAGCTCGCGACCACCCCGGCCAGGGTCCAGCTCACGCTGACCGCGACGCTCGCCGGGCTGGCTCTGGGCCAGCTGCTGATCGGGTCGGTCTCGGACGCCTACGGCCGGCGTCCTCCGCTGATCGCTGCCCTCGCCGTGTACGTCGTGGCCTCCGTCGCGATCATCGCGACGCCGTCGATCGAGGCCCTCACCGTCCTGCGCTTCGTCCAGGGCTTCTCCGGTGCGGCGGGCATGGTCGTGTCGATGGCGATGGTGCGGGACCGGTATGAGGGTGTGGCCATGGGCAAGGTCATGGCCCGGTTGATGCTCATCGTCGGTGTGGCGCCGATCCTCGCCCCGATCCTGGGGGCGCAGATGCTGCTGCTCGGCTCGTGGCGGGTCATGTTCGCCTTCCTGGCCGGGTTCGGTGTGCTGCTGCTGGTCCTGGTGCTCTTCGTCCTGCCGGAGTCGCTGCCGGTCGAGAAGCGTCGCGTCGGTGGCTCGCGGGCGGCGCTGGCCTCCTACGCGGGGCTGCTCACCGACCGGGCCTTCCTGGGTCTCGGACTGCTGTCCGGGTTCTACATCGCGGCCCTGTTCACCTACGTCTCGAGCTCGACCTTCGTCCTGCAGGACGGGTTCGGTCTCAACGCGCAGCAGTTCGCCCTGGTCTTCGGTGCGGGGTCCCTGTCGCTGACCATCGGGAGCCAGGTCAACGGCGCACTCCTGGGTCGGGTGACCCCGGAACGCATCCTGGCGGGTGCCGTCGCGACAGGTCTCGTCTTCTCCGTCGCGCTGCTGGTGGTCACGCTCATGGGTGGAGGGCTGTGGCCGATCATCGCGCTGCTCGTCCCCATCCTGGGTACGGCCGGGTTCGTCTTCCCCTCGGTACCGGCCATCGCCCTCGCGGCGAACGCGCACCGGGCCGGGAGCGCGGCGGCGCTGCTCGGCTCGCTGCAGTTCGGCATCGGCGCTGCTATCGCCCCGGTCACCGGGCTCTTCGGCCAGACGGCGGTCGCGATGGCCGCGGTCATGGCCGGGGTCATCACGGTGGCCGCGGTGCTGCTCGTCGGTGTGCGACGGGTGTGGAGCCGGCAGGCCGACGACGCCGGGCGCGTCCAGCAGAGCGGCGTCCCCGCCGACCTCCTCGCCCTGGCCGGAGGCCCGCGACGCCCGGAGCACGCCGACGCGGTGCGCTGAGCGGGCCAGCTCTCAGCTGTGACCTGAGCCCACCGCTGACGAGGAGCAGGAGCAGCAGGAACGGGGTTCCTCAGAGGAGGTTGGGGATCTTCTGCTCCTCGGCGACGTTGGCGCGGCGGAAGCGGAGCGTCACCGCGGTCGCGATGAGCACGATGAACAACGAGTAGAGCGCCGGCACCAGGAGCACGAGCCCGAGAGCCTCGCTGTCCGCGAAGGTCAGCAGCACGATCGCGATGGCGAGCGGCCCGTTCTGGATACCGGTCTCCAGCGCGACGGTCCGGGCGTTCGCCGGGTGCAGGCGGATCGCCTTGGAGATCAGGTAGGCGGCAGTGATGCCGACCAGGCCGAGCAGCACCGAGACCGCGTACACCTGCCACGGGGTGATCGTGAGCAGGACCCAGTTCCGGGGCACCCACGTCACCAGGAGGAACACGATGAAGAAGAGGCCGACCAGGCCACCCATCAGCTCCAGCACCGCACCGATGTTCGCGCTGTAGCGGCGGATGACCATCCCGATGACCACGGGGACGAGGAGGATCACCAGCGTCACGATGATGTTCTCGATCGGGATCTGGAGCTCGGAGTCGGGCGGCAGGAAGCGGCTGCCGTACAGCAGGAGCGCCAACGGCGTCATCACCAGAGCCCACAACGTCGAGTGGGTCGTCATCATGACGCTGAGCGCCAGGTTCCCCTTCGAGAAGTACGTGAAGATGTTCGACGTGGTGCCGGCGGGTACCGAGCCCATCAGCAGCGCACCGATGGCCACCGGGACCGCGTACTCCTGCGGCAGCGGCAGGAGGAACACGAGGACGAGGAGGAAGGCCACGAGCGGCATGATGCCGAACTGGGTCAGCCACCCGATCACGAGGCCCTGCGGCCGCCGAAGCGCCGAGGAGAAGTCGCGCGGCGTGAGACCAGCACCCAGGCCGAACATGATGACGAAGACCAGGGCGACAAGCATGACCTGCTCGAAGTCGGTGACCACCTGATGGTCTGCCGGCGGTCCCGTGATGCCCAGCACGACCGCGAGGGGTGCGGCGCCCGTCATGACTGCTCCGCTTCCAGGTCGGATCCTGGTGCAGGACGTGACGCGTCGACCGACGGCGGGTCGTCGCGCAGCTCTCTGCGCAGGATCTTGCCGATGTTGCTCATGGGCAGCTCGTCCCGGAACTCCACGCTCCGCGGCACCTTGTAGGCGGCGAGATGCTCGCGGCAGTAGGCAACCACCTCGGACGCACTGGGCCGAGGCTCGTCGGCGACGAGGTACGCGACGACGGACTCGCCGGTCTGCTCGTCGGGGGCACCGACGACCGCGGCGTCCCGGATCCCCGGCATGGTCGTGAGGCAGGCCTCCACCTGGGTGGGGTACACGTTGAACCCGCTCACGAGCACCATGTCCTTCTTGCGGTCGACGATCCGGAAGAAGCCGTCGGTGTCCATCTCGCCGACGTCGCCGGTGAACAGCCACCCGTCCCTGACGGTCGCGGCGGTCTCCTCCGGCTGCTGCCAGTACCCCAGCATCACCTGGGGGCCTCGGGCGACGAGCTCACCCGGCTGCCCAGGGCCCAGAGGGGTGCCGTCCTCGGCGACGCACCGGACCTCGGTCGAGGGCACCGGGATGCCGATCGAGCCGTCCTTGATCGTGCCGCCCAGGGGGTTGAAGGTCAGCACCGGGGAGGACTCGGTCAGTCCGTACCCCTCGACGATGGGGGTGCCGGTCACCTCACGCCATCGCTCGGCGACCGAGGCGTGCAGCGCCATGCCGCCGGCCGCGGACGCGCGCAGCGAGCGTGGCGGGTGCTCGATGAACCATCGCTCGTTGAGCAGCGCGTTGAACAGCGTGTTGACGCCGGTCAGCCAGGTGATCGGGTAGTTCTCGAACGCCCGCTTGAGGTTGCTCGGGGGCCGTGGCGACGGGATCAGGAGGTTGCGCCCGCCCAAGGTGTGGAAGCCCAGCAGGTTTACCGTGAACGCGAAGATGTGGTAGAGCGGCAGGGCGGTCAGGACCGTCTCCTCGCCGGGCCGGACGTGCGTGCCGAGCATCTGGAGCATCTGCCGCGTGTTGGTCACCAAGTTGCGGTGCGTCAGCATGGCGCCCTTCGACACCCCGGTGGTCCCGCCGGTGTACTGCAGCGCTGCGACCGTATCGAGGTCCACCTCCGCCAGGTAGGCGTCGAGATCCGCGCCGACGTGCTGCCGCTCGCGCGCCTGGG
The DNA here is from genome assembly GCF_023369855.1 of Actinotalea alkalitolerans. GTDB lineage: Bacteria > Actinomycetota > Actinomycetes > Actinomycetales > Cellulomonadaceae > Actinotalea. Next base: position 157,761 of record NZ_JAMBPP010000011.1, read on the forward strand.
CGAGCGCAGACCGCAGCGGGGTGTGGTCCACGGCGATCTGCGGGATCGAGCGCTGCCAGTACCTCTGGGTGACCCGGATGATGCCGGCGATGACGGTGGGGAGGAACGTGGAGATCGGCACCGTGACGACGGTCTCGACGGACGTCTTCGGCAGCACCTCGGGAAGGCGGTCGGTGAACATGTCGCTGATGAACAGCGCCCGCGCGCCCGAGTCGGCGAACTGGTGTGTCATCTCCTCGCGCTTGTACAGGGGGTTGGTGTTGACCAGCACGCAGCCTGCCTTGAGGACGCCGAAGGCGATGACCGGGTAGCTGAGGCAGTTGGGCATCTGCACCGCGACGCGGTCACCGACCTGCAGGCCGAGGACCTCGCGGAGGTAGACGGCGATCTCGTCGCTCAGCCGGTCGACCTCGCGGTAGCGCAGAGAGCCGTTCATCCCGTTGGCCATCACCTGGGTGAAGGCGATGTCGTCGCTGTACGTGCCTGCCGACCGTCGCAACAGCTCGGGCAGGTTGCGTTCGGCGACCTCTGCGATGTCCGGCCCGGTGTCGTCCGGGTAGCTCTTCACCCAAGGGAAATCGGTCATCAGGCCGCATCCTTACCGGGACGGGGCACCTCGTCGGCCCGTCTGGCACCGATCATCCCACGGTCCGCAGATCGGCACCGAACCGCTGGATCACGCGGACGGGGCCGTCCGGGCTGAGGACCGTGACGCCCGCTCCTGATGCACCTCTCTGGGCAGAGCAGCAAGAAGGCCGCCCCGGATCTCTCCGGAACGGCCTGTGACCTGCTGCGATGCTGGTGGGCGATACTGGGATCGAACCAGTGACCTCTTCCGTGTCAGGGAAGCGCGCTACCGCTGCGCCAATCGCCCATGGGTACTGCCGGTGCTGCTGCACTGCTGCTTGATGCGAGGTGGAGACGGGATTCGAACCCGTGTGGACGGCTTTGCAGGCCGCTGCCTCGCCTCTCGGCCACTCCACCGCAAGGCTGTGGTCCACGTCAGGCGTGAAGCCTTCCAGGGATTGCGCCTTCGAGCGGACGACGGGATTCGAACCCGCGACCCTCACCTTGGCAAGGTGATGCTCTACCACTGAGCCACGTCCGCGCGACACGTTCCGGACGAGCCGGCGTCGTGTGCGTCCCGAACTCTAACCGACGGCCAGGACGAGAGTCCAACCGGTGCGATTCGTCGCCGTGTCACGTCGCGCGGAGCTGCTGGTGGAGGTGTCGGCGCTACGGTGACCCGGTGCCTGCTGACCCTTTGCGCCGAGCGTCGGGGACTGCCAGGTTCGCGGGGATCAGTGCTGTCGGCGCCGTGGAGTGCATCGACCTGCGGACCGAGTCCCATCGCCTGGACGGTGGCGGGTTCTGGGCCGTGGTCGGGGACTTCGAGGGCCGGGTCCGCGCCTGGCGGTTCGCCGAGGTGGAGCGCGACCCCGAGTCGGTGCCGGTGGACCGACCCGGCTCGGCGCGCGCCTGGACCGGTCCGCCGGCCTCGACCTGGGCGTCGTCACTGGGCAGCTGCGCCTACCAGGCGGCGGTGACCGAGATCCGTCGCGCGATCCGGTCCGGGGACGTCTACCAGGTCAACCTCTGCCGTGTGCTCCAGGCACCCCTGGCAGCCCTCGACGGGCGCGAGCCTGACCCGGAGGCGCTGACCAGCGTGCTCGCTCGGGGCAACCCGGCCCCGTACTCGGGGCTGGTGCACGTCCCGGGGGGACGCCATCTCCCACCCGTCTGGGTGGTGACTGCCTCCCCGGAGCTCTTCCTGCGGGTCGAGGGTGGACTGATCGCCTCGGGGCCCATCAAGGGCACGGCCTCGACCCCTGCCGGGCTCACCGACAAGGACCGTGCGGAGAACATCATGATCGTGGACCTCGTGCGCAACGACCTGCAGCAGGTGTGCGTACCGGGCACGGTCGAGGTGGTCGGGCTGCTCGAGGTCGAGCAGCATCCCGGCCTCGTCCACCTGGTCTCCACCGTCCAGGGCCGCCTCGTGAGCGCCATGCCTCCCTGGGGAAGGATCCTGGACGCGACGTATCCGCCGGCCTCGGTGTCCGGCGCTCCGAAGCGGGCGGCGGTGACGGCGATCGAGCGGCTCGAACCCGTGCCCAGGGGTCCGTACTGCGGTGCGGTGGGCTGGATCGACGCCGACTCGGGCCGGGCTGAGATCGCGGTCGGCATCCGGACGTTCTGGTGGACCGCTGAGGACGGCGGGCTGCTGCGTTTCGGGACGGGCGCAGGCATCACCTGGGGAAGCGATCCAGCGGCCGAGTGGGCGGAGACCGAGCTCAAGGCGGACCGTCTGATCGGTCTGGCGAGCGCCCCGGGCTGACCAGCAGCGATGATCGGACGGACCGGACGACGAGGGAGAGCCGTATGACGGACATGGTGGTGTGGGCAGACGGGCGTCTGCGTGAACCGGACGAGTCGGTGCTGACGGCCGTCGACCACGGCGTGACGGTGGGTGACGGCGTGTTCGAGACCTGTGGGGTGGTGCGCGGCAGCGCCTACGCCCTGACCCGCCACCTGGCACGCCTGCAGCGGTCGGCGCAGGGGCTCGGGCTCGAGGCCCCCGATCTCGACGAGGTGCGTCACGCCGTCGACCAGGTGCTCGCCGCGGGAACCACGGTGGGACGGGTGCGGATCACGGTCACCGCGGGGCAGGGTCCGCTCGGGTCGGGCAGGACCCCCGGTCGCCGGACCCTCCTGGTCGTCGCTGGTCCTGCGCGGCCTGCCTCGACCGCGCGCGTCGCCCGTGTCCCGTGGACCCGGAACGAGCGGTCCGCGGTGGCCGGGCTGAAGACGACGTCCTACGCCGAGAACGTGGTCGCGCTGGCCCGGGCGGCCCAGGTCGGTGCGGACGAGGCACTGCTGGCCAACACCGTCGGGGAGCTGTGCGAGGGCACCGGGTCGAACGTCTTCGTCGAGCGCGACGGGGAGCTCCTGACCCCACCGTTGAGCTCGGGCTGCCTGGCGGGGATCACCCGCGAGCTGGTCCTGGAGTGGTCTGCGGCGGCCGGGCTGCCCGTCCGTGAGGCGCTGGACGGCGAGCTCCCGTACGCCGTGCTCGACGAGGTGTCGGCGGGGTCGGCACAGCTCTTGCTGACCGGATCGGTGCGGACCGCGGTCCCGGTGGTCGCACTGGACGGACGTCCGGTGGCCGTCGGGCCGCTGTCCGCGCGGGTCCGTGAGGTCTACCTCGACGGGGAGGCGCGCGACCTGGACCCGTGACGCCCGCGGGGAGGGGCCGGCAGCGTCAGGCGTCGAGCAGGCTGACGATCAGCCGGCTGATCTCGTCTTCCATCCGATCGCTCTCCTCACCGAACGGCACCAGGGCGACGGTCGAGGCCAGGAACCGCGTGAACGGCTCGGCCGCGCCGGCGAGGAGCGCATCGCCCTCGACGCCGCTCAGTGAGATCAGCAGGTAGGACGGGTCGTCGTCGCGCCAGATGCGGACGTCGCCGGTACCGGCAGGAGCAGAGGAGTCGGCCAGGACGCCGTGAGCCATCAGCTCACGACCGATCAACCAGGTCGACGTCGAGCTCGCCCCGGAGAACTCGACCCGGACGGTGTACGGGTCGGAGACCCCGAAGCTCAGTGCGGCCGTCACCGGCAGCACGCTCGCGTCGGAGAGCACGAGGTGCATGGGGACAGCCTCGGAGACGTCCTGCGTCGAACCTCTCATCGCCACGCGCCTCCTCGTCCCTCGGTCGTCACTGCCCTCACCGGTTCCCCGCTCTCATGGTCGGCGCCGACTCACCGGGGCCGCGTTCGTCAGACTGCATTTGGTTCGCTAACATCGCTGGCGACGTCATGCGAACTGCTTGAACGCCTGACGGGCGATTGGCTCAGTGGTAGAGCGCCTCGTTCACACCGAGGAGGTCACTGGTTCGAACCCAGTATCGCCCACCCAGCACCATCGAGGAGATCCGCCGAATGGGCGGAGTCTACGGTCGTAGAGGCTCTGACCGCAGGTGACTTCGCAGGTCAGAATCGCGCTTCACCCATTTGGCCCAGTGCGCGCGGCCCGTGAATATTCGCCCTCCACCTCACCCGTCCGGCCCAGTGGCGGGTGCGTGCGACACCAGGTGGATCGTCGTCGGTCGCCAGAGCGCACGGGCTGTCCTGCGGTGCCCGACCCCGAGCCGACAGGCCTGATGGCAGCGCGGTCATCGCCGGTGTCGTCTCGTCGGTAGCATCGACCCCGCAGCCCATCGCGAGGAGAGCTTCACCGTGTCACAGATCACACTGTCCGTCGATGGCGCCGAGCGCACGGTGGAGTCCGGGAGCACCGGGACCGAGCTCTTCAGCGACCGCAGGGACGTCGTGGTCCTGCGGGTCGACGGCGAGCTGGTCGACCTCGACGTCACGCTGACCGCAGGAAGCACCGTCGAGGGCGTGACCATCGGGTCCCCGGACGGTCTGGCCGTGCTCCGTCACTCGGCCGCGCACGTCCTGGCACAGGCCGTGCAGCAGGTGAACCCCTCAGCCAGGCTCGGCATCGGCCCGCCCATCACCGACGGCTTCTACTACGACTTCGACGTCGAGACGCCGTTCACCCCGGAGGACCTCAAGGCCCTGGAGAAGGTGATGCAGCGGATCATCAAGGAAGGGCAGACGTTCCGCCGTCGCGAGGTCACCGAGCTCGACGCACGTACCGAGCTCGCCGACGAGCCCTACAAGCTCGAGCTGATCGGTCTCAAGGGCAGCGCCGACGAGGCGGGTGAGGGCGCGACGGTCGAGGTCGGCCTCGGCGGTCTGAGCATCTACCAGAACCTCAGGCGCGACGGGTCGGTCGTCTGGCAGGACCTCTGCCGCGGCCCGCACCTGCCCAGCACACGCCTGATCGCCAACGGCTTCCAGCTGACTCGCTCGGCCGCCGCCTACTGGCGCGGGTCGGAGAAGAACCCCCAGCTGCAGCGCGTCTACGGCACGGCCTGGCCCACCAAGGACGCGCTGCGTGCCCACCTGGACCGGCTGGCGGAGGCCGAGCGGCGCGACCATCGCCGGATCGGCGCCGAGATGGACCTGTTCTCCTTCCCCGACGAGCTGGGATCGGGCCTTCCCGTGTTCCATCCCAAGGGCGGGATCATCCGCAACGAGCTCGAGAGCTACTCGCGCGCCCGGCACATCGAGGCGGGGTACTCGTTCGTCAACACCCCGCACATCACCAAGGGGCACCTGTTCGAGACCTCCGGCCACCTGGACTGGTACGCGGACGGCATGTACCCGCCGATGCACGTCGACGCCGAGCTCGATGACGACGGCACGGTGCGCAAGCCCGGGCAGGACTACTACCTCAAGCCGATGAACTGCCCGATGCACAACCTGATCTTCGCCTCGCGTGGTCGGTCGTACCGGGAGCTCCCGCTCCGGCTCTTCGAGTTCGGGTCGGTCTACCGGTACGAGAAGTCCGGCGTGGTCCACGGGCTGACGCGGGTGCGGGGGATGACCCAGGACGACGCCCACATCTACTGCACGCGCGAGCAGATGAAGGATGAGCTCTCCGCGACGCTGCGGTTCGTCCTGCAGCTGCTCAAGGACTACGGGCTGGAGGACTTCTACCTCGAGCTCTCGACCCGCAACGAGGAGAAGTCGGTCGGCTCGCACGAGATCTGGGAGGAGGCGACCCGCACCCTCCAGGAGGTCGGCGCGGACTCGGGCCTGGACCTCCTGCCCGACCCCGGTGGCGCTGCCTTCTACGGTCCCAAGATCTCCGTCCAGGCCCGGGACGCGATCGGCCGGACGTGGCAGATGTCGACCATCCAGCTCGACTTCAACCTTCCCGAGCGGTTCGACCTGGAGTACACCGCCCCGGACGGCTCCCGCCAGCGCCCGGTGATGATCCACCGTGCCCTGTTCGGCTCGATCGAACGGTTCTTCGGTGTCCTCACGGAGCACTACGCCGGGGCGTTCCCGGCCTGGCTCGCCCCGGTCCAGGTCGTCGCGGTACCCGTCGCCGAGCCCTTCAACGACTACCTGGCCGACGTCGTCGCGCAGCTGCGGGGACACGGCATCCGGGCCGAGCTCGACCTGTCCGACGACCGCTTCGGCAAGAAGATCCGGACCGCCAGCACCCAGAAGGTCCCGTTCGTGCTGATCGCCGGAGGCGAGGACGTCGAGGCCGGCGCGGTCTCGTTCAGGTACCGAGACGGCCGTCAGGACAACGGCGTGCTCGTCGCCGAGGCCGTCGAACGGATCGTGGCCGCGGTGCGTGACCGCGTCCAGGTCTGAGCGATGCACCCCGACCCGCCTGAGCACTTCGCCGGCGAGCCCGACTCGTTCGAGCGCCTCTGGACCCCCCACCGCATGGTCTACATCGCGGGGGACGCGACCCCGGTCCCGGGCCGTGAGGACACCGACTGCCCGTTCTGCGCCGTCCAGCAGCGGCCCGACACCGACGCGCTGGTCGTGCACCGGGGGACCCTGGCCTTCGTGGTGCTCAACCTCTACCCGTACAACCCGGGTCACCTGCTGGTGTGCCCCTTCCGGCACGTGGCCGACTACACCGACCTCACGCCCGAGGAGGTCGGGGAGGTCGCCGACCTGACCCGCGAGGCGATGTCCGTGCTGAGGGCGGTCTCGAACCCGGCGGGCTTCAACCTCGGCATGAACCAGGGCGCGGTCGCGGGGGCGGGGATCGCCGCTCACCTGCACCAGCACGTCGTGCCGCGATGGACCGGTGACGCGAACTTCCTCCCGATCGTCGGTCGCACCAAGGCGTTGCCCGAGCTGCTCGCCCAGACCCGCGACCGCCTGGCTGCGGCCTGGCCTGTCGAACGGGAGCGGTGAGGCCGGTGCTCAACCGTCTGCGGAACGTCGCGACGCGTGTCTTCACCCCGATCGCTGCCTTCCTCCTGCGCCGTGGCGTGTCACCCGACACGGTGACGGTCACCGGGACCCTCGGGGTGGTGGTCGCAGCGCTGTGGTTCTTCCCCCTGGGTCACCTGCTGGTCGGGACCCTCGTCATCACCCTGTTCGTGCTGACCGACCTGGTCGACGGCGTGATGGCGCGTGCCTCGGGCCGCACGAGCGCCTGGGGTGCCTTCCTCGACTCGACGATGGACCGCTTCGGGGACGCCGCGATCTTCACCGGTCTGGTGCTCTACCTCGCCGGTCGTGGGGACGACCCGGTCGGGGCGGTGCTCGCGCTGGCCTGCCTGGTGCTCGGCTCGATCGTTCCCTACACCCGGGCGCGTGCCGAGGGGCTGGGGATGACCGCGAACGTGGGTATCGCCGAGCGTGCTGATCGTCTCGCCGCGGTGCTGGTCGCCACCGGCCTGGTCGGTCTGGGGCTGCCTGCCGTCGTGCTCACCGTGGTGCTCGGCCTGCTGGCGGTCGCGAGCGCGGTGACGGTGGTGCAGCGGATGGCCACCGTCCGTCGCCAGGCGGTCAGCAGGTGAGCACGAGCCGGATGCTGCTGGCCGGTTGGCGCCTGATGAACCGTCTGCCCGAGGACGTCGTCCGAGGGCTGATGCTGGCGGTCGCCGACGTCACGTGGATGCTGCGGGGCGAGGGGGTGCGTCGGCTGGAGGCGAACCTGCGCCGGGCCCGCCCCGCGGCGGGTGTGCGTGAGCTGCGCCGGCTCAGTCGCGCGGGGATGCGCACCTACCTGCGCTACTACGGCGAGGCGTTCACCCTCGGGAAGGTCAGCACCGAGCAGCTCCAGGCCCGCGTCAGGGCGCTCGGCGCCGAACCGTTGCGGGCTGAGGTCATGGCAGGGCGTTCGGTGGTGCTGGCGCTGGGTCATCAGGGCAACTGGGACCTCGCCGGTGCCTGGGCGACGGTCTACCTCGCCCCGGTCACCACGGTCGCCGAGCGGCTCGAGCCCCCGGAGGTCTTCGAGGAGTTCGTCCGTCTGCGTGAGGGCGTGGGTATGACGATCATCCCGCTCGACGCCGGCAGCGAGGTGTTCCGTGACCTCGTCCGTGAGGTCCGCGCCGGGGGACGGCTGGTCCCGCTGCTCGCCGACCGTGACCTCACCGCACGGGGGATCGAGGTCGACCTCCTGGGCGAGCGAGCGCGGGTCGCCGCGGGTCCGGCCGCTCTGGCGGTCACGACCGGCTCGATGCTCGTCCCGGTCTCCATCCGGCACGAACGCCTGCGCGGGGCCGCGCGCCGGGCTGCCGGCACCCGGTGGGGGATCGTGATCACCTTCCACGACCCGGTCCTCGTGCCGCAGGACCGGCCGCGGGCCGAGCAGGTCACCGCGGCCACGCAGGCCTGGGTCGACGTCCTGGGTACGGACATCGCGGCACACCCGACGCACTGGCACATGCTGCAGCGGGTCTTCGTCGAGGACCTCGACCCCGAGCGCTACGCGGCCACGCAGGCGGCGGCGGGGGAGGCCGCACCGTGACCGGAGAGAGCCTGCGCATCGGGCTGGTGTGCCCGTACTCCTTCGACGTGCCGGGCGGTGTCCAGTTCCACGTCCGGGACCTGGCCGAGGCTCTCGAGCGGCTCGGGCACACGGTCTCGGTGCTCGCCCCCGCTGACGACGACACCCCCGTCCCCGACTACATGACCCCCGCCGGGCGGGCGATCCCGGTGCGCTACAACGGGTCGGTGGCCCGGATGACCTTCGGCCCGGTCAGCGCCGCTCGGGTACGTCGATGGCTCACGGCGGGCGAGTTCGACATCCTGCACCTGCACGAGCCGGTGACCCCGAGCCTGGGGATGCTCGCGCTGTGGATCGCGCAGGGTCCGATCGTCGCGACCTTCCACACCTCGCTGGTGCGTTCGCGGGCGCTGCAGATGGCCTATCCGATCGTCCGACCGAGCATGGAGAAGATCGCCGCGCGGATCGCGGTCTCGGAGGACGCCCGGCGGACCCTGGTCGACCACCTCGGCGGGGACGCCGTGGTCATCCCCAACGGTGTGTACGTCGAGCAGTTCTCGGTCGGTGCGCCCGACGCGCGCTGGACGGGGACCCCGGACGCACCGACCGTCGCCTTCCTGGGGCGCCTCGACGAGCCCCGCAAGGGACTGCCGGTCCTCACCGCCGCGATCCCGGCGGTGCTGGCAGCTCACCCGGGCGCCCGCTTCCTGGTGGCCGGTCGCGGTGAGACCGGGGCGGCCGAGGCCCGCGAGGTCCTCGGTGAGCTGGCCGGGTCGGTCGAGTTCCTCGGCGGCATCTCGGACGAGGAGAAGGGTGCGCTGCTGCGGTCGGTCGACGTGTACTGCGCCCCGCACACCGGGGGCGAGAGCTTCGGGATCGTGCTCGTCGAGGCGATGAGCGCGGGTGCCGCGGTCGTCGCCAGTGACCTGGGGGCCTTCAGCCGGGTCCTGGACGGCGGCGATGCCGGTGTGCTGTTCCGCACGGGCGATGCCGAGGACCTGGCGGCCACCCTGACACGGGTCCTGTCCGACGCCGAGCTCCGCCGCAAGGTCGCGGACCGCGCCTCGCAGGTCGTGCTCCAGTACGACTGGTCGGCAGTGACGCAGCAGGTGCTGACCGTGTACGAGATGGTGCTGGCAGGGACAGGCCCAGGGGCTCGCGTCGGCGAGGACCCGTCGTCGGCCCGTGGCCGGCTGCTCCCCGGACCACCCTCCGGTTCTGCGTCCTGGACGGAGGGTGACCTGTGACCTGGTCGGAGGTGACGGTTCTCGTCACGGCCGCGCTGCTGCTCCTGCTGTGGCGGGTCTGGGTCACCGCCTCGCGGCTGGACCGGTTGCACCGCAAGGTCGCGACCTCGCGGGCCGCGCTGGAGAACCAGCTGGTCCGTCGGGCCTCCGCGGCGGCCGAGCTGGCCGCCGGCGGTCTCCTGGACCCGGTGAGCTCGGTGCTCCTGGGCGAGGCCGCGTGGGCGGCACTGTCGGCGGGGGGCCACGGCCGTACCCAGCTGGTCGAGGCGCTGCCCGATCTCGCCGGGCTCCTGAGCGAGTCCGAGCGGGTCCGCGACGGCGCCGACCAGTTGGCTGCCCACGGTCACGTCCCCTACGAGGCGCCACCGCCTCCGGTCGACCGCGACCTGGTCGAGAGCGAGCTGTCCCGCACGGCACGTACTGCGCTCGCCGACCCCGACGAGGTCGCTGCGCTCCGGGAGGTGCCGCTCGGGAAGGACCTCGTCGAGGCCCTCGGCGCGGCCTGGTACCGGGTCCAGCTCTCGCGCCAGTTCCACAACGAGGCCGTGGTCCAGAGCCGGCGGATGCGTCGCAAGGCGTTGGTCAGGCTGCTGCGACTGCAGGGGCACGCCCCGAGCCCGCGGACCGTCGAGATCGACGACGCCTGGCCCGAGGCGCTCGGCAGGCCCGGTCACCACACGTGAGCCATCCGATCGGTCACGGGCACCTGCCCTCCCACCCCGGTCACCCCCCGCGTGCTCTGGGGCCGGCCCCTCGCAACCATCGGCAGAACGGTGCGGGGACGGTCGTCGCGCTCCTGGTCATGGGACTGCTGCTGCTGGTCGTGGTCGGGGTGGTCGGTGTCGAGGTCGGGGCCGACGCGCTCCCCGCGGCGGTCCTTCTGGCCTTCGTGCCGCTGACCGGGGTGATGGCCGCGGTGCGCTGGGTGGATCGTTGGGAACCCGAACCCTGGCCCGCCCTCGCGGTCGCCTTCGGGTGGGGTGCCTCGGTGTCGGTCCTGGTGGCTCTCGTGCTCAACACGGGGGCGATCGCGCTGCTGGTCGCCTCGGGTTCGTCCGAGTGGGTCGCCTCGGCCTACGGGGCGACGGTGGTGGCCCCGGTGGTCGAGGAGTCGATCAAGGCCCTGGGTGTGCTGCTGATCTTCCTGGTGTGGCGACGGCACTTCGACGGTCCGGTCGACGGTCTGGTCTACGCGGCGACCGTCGCCGCCGGGTTCGCCTTCGTGGAGAACGTCCTGTACTTCGGGACCGCGCTGGCCGAGGTCTCCGGGCCGGGTCAGGCGATTGGCCCCGGCGTCGCGACGGTCTTCGTCCTGCGGGCGGTGCTGTCTCCCTTCGCCCACCTGCTCTTCACCGCGTGCGTGGGGATCGGGCTGGGCCTGGCCGCGCGGCACAGATCGCGCTCGCTGTGGCTGCTGACGTTCCCGCTCGGGCTGCTGGTCGCCGTCCTGCTCCACGGGCTGTGGAACGGCAGCGCCGTGCTGAGCACCGAGGCGGACTTCTTCCTGCTCTACGTCGTGGTCCAGATGCCCATCTTCTTCGGGGTGGTGGGACTGGTCGCGTGGTTGCGACGACGTGAGGCCGCGATCGTGCGGCTGCGGCTCACGGAGTACGCCGCAGCGCAGTGGTTCGCACCGGCCGAGGTGTCGATCCTGGCCTCGCTCGGTGAGCGCCGTCGCGCGGTCGCGTGGGCGTCCCGGCAGGGTGGGCGGGCAGCCGGGCGGGCGATGCGTCGCTTCCAGACGGTCGCGACCCGGCTCGCCTTCCAGCGGCAGCGACTGCTGACCCACCGCGAGGACCTCCGGACGGTGCAGGACGAGGCCGCCCTGCTGGGCGACCTGCTGGCAGCCCGGCAGGAGCTGCGTCGCACCCTCGCGGTCTAGGATGGGTGCGGCCCGCCAGGACGACGCGGCGGTGCTCCCTCCGAGCAGCAAGGACTGAAGTGGCGAGCGAGAACAGCCAGAACGTCATCGGGACCGCCAAGGTCAAGCGCGGCATGGCCGAGATGCTCAAGGGCGGCGTGATCATGGACGTCGTGACCGCCGACCAGGCGAAGATCGCCGAGGACGCCGGAGCGGTGGCGGTGATGGCCCTCGAGCGGGTGCCGGCCGACATCCGCTCGCAGGGTGGCGTGGCCAGGATGAGCGACCCGGACCTGATCGACGGGATCATCGAGGCGGTGTCGATCCCGGTCATGGCCAAGGCGAGGATCGGCCACTTCGTCGAGGCCCAGGTGCTGCAGTCGCTCGGCGTCGACTACATCGACGAGTCCGAGGTCCTGACGCCCGCCGACTACACGCACCACATCGACAAGTGGGCCTTCACGGTCCCCTTCGTCTGCGGTGCGACCAACCTGGGCGAGGCGCTCCGGCGCATCACCGAGGGTGCGGCGATGATCCGTTCGAAGGGTGAGGCGGGCACGGGCGACGTCTCCAACGCCACCACCCACATGCGCACCCTGCGCGACCAGATCCGCCGACTCACCTCGCTGCCCGAGGACGAGCTCTTCGTCGCGGCCAAGGAGCTGCAGGCGCCCTACGACCTGGTGGTCGAGATCGCCCGGACCGGCAAGCTGCCTGTCGTGCTGTTCACGGCGGGAGGTATCGCGACCCCGTCCGACGCCGCGATGATGATGCAGCTCGGCGCCGAGGGCGTCTTCGTGGGTTCGGGGATCTTCAAGTCGGGCAACCCGGCCGAGCGTGCCGCGGCGATCGTCAAGGCGACCACGTTCTTCGACGACCCGGACGTCATCGCCCAGGTCTCGCGAGGTCTGGGCGAGGCGATGGTGGGCATCAACGTCGAGGACGTCCCCGAGCCGCACCGGCTGGCCGAGCGCGGCTGGTGACCGCGGCGGCCCGGTCGGGGGACGGTGCACCGGGTCTGCCCGGAGCGCTGCCCACCCAGCTCGGACCCGACTGGGTGACCGGCGCCGACGGTCTCCCGCACCGACGGGGTGCCCGGGTGGTCCTGCTGGACGACGCCGACCGGGTCCTGCTCGTGCGGGGCCACGACATGGACCAGCCCGAGCGCTCCTGGTGGTTCACGGTCGGCGGTGGCATCGACCCCGGTGAGACCGCGCGGGAGGCCGCGGTCCGGGAGGTCTTCGAGGAGACCGGCCTGCTGGTCACGGCCGGTGCTCTCCTCGGGCCGGTCTGGACCCGCAGCGCCGTGTTCGACTTCTTGCGCCGGACGGTTCGTCAGGACGAGGAGTTCTTCCTGGCGAGGGTCGAGGCACCGGGTGCGTTGAGCACGACGGGCTGGACGGAGGTCGAGCGAGGGTTCGTGGACGAGGTGCGCTGGTGGGACCTCGCCGAGCTGGCCCTGGTCGCGCAGGAGGTCTTCCCCTCGGGTCTCGCCGGCCTGGTCGCGGGCCTCCTGGACGGCTGGGACGGAACCACGCGGCACCTGGGAGAGGGGCCCTAGGCCCGGGCGGCCCGGAGTCATGGCGCGAGGGATGACCCCAGTAGGATCGGCCACCGTGACCTCCCAACCCACCATCGGCGTGCTCGCCCTGCAGGGCGACTCCCGCGAGCACGTGGCGGCCCTCGAGGCCGTCGGGGCCGCGGCCGTGCCGGTGCGACGTGAGCGCGAGCTCTCGCGGGTGGACGGCATCGTGATCCCCGGCGGTGAGTCCACGACGATCGACAAGCTGCTCCGTGTGTTCGAGCTCTTCGACCCCCTGGCACAGGCCATCGCCGCGGGCCTGCCGGCCTTCGGCTCGTGCGCGGGGATGATCCTGCTGGCCGCGAGGGTCCACGGCGGCATCGAGGGCCAGCGGTCGCTGGGCGGGCTCGACGTCACGGTGCGCCGCAACGCCTTCGGCCGCCAGGTCGACTCCTTCGAGACCGACCTGGTCGTGGCCGGCATCGACGACAGCGACGAGCGGCCCGTGCACGCCGTCTTCATCCGCGCCCCGTGGGTCGAAGAGGTGGGGCCGGCCGTCCAGGTCCTGGCGGCCGTGGAGGCAGGTCCCGCCGCCGGTAGGATCGTCGCGGTGCGTGAGCGCGGCGTCATGGCCACGTCATTCCATCCGGAGATCACCGGCGACCTGCGCCTGCACCGGATGTTCGTCCAGATCGTCACCGATCGCGGTTGAGGGGTTCTACGTCATGTCCGGTCATTCCAAGTGGGCCACCACCAAGCACAAGAAGGCGGCCATCGACGCCAAGCGCGGCAAGCTCTTCGCCAAGCTGATCAAGAACATCGAGGTGGCTGCCCGGACCGGTGGTGGTGACCTCGCGGGCAACCCGACGCTCTTCGACGCCATCCAGAAGGCCAAGAAGTCCTCGGTCCCCAACGACAACATCGACCGTGCGGTCAAGCGGGGCTCGGGCCAGGAGGCCGGCGGCGCCGACTACCAGACGATCATGTACGAGGGCTACGGCCCGGGTGGCGTGGCTCTCCTGGTCGAGTGCCTCACCGACAACCGCAACCGAGCCGCCTCGGACGTCCGGGTGGCCTTCACCCGCAACGGTGGCTCCCTGGCCGACCCGGGCTCGGTGTCGTACCTGTTCTCCCGGCGCGGGGTCGTGCTGGTGCCCAAGGCCGACGGTCTCGGTGAGGACGACGTCCTGGCCGCCGTCCTGGACGCGGGCGCCGAGGAGGTCAACGACCTGGGGGAGTCCTACGAGGTCATGTGCGAGGCGACCGACGTGGTCGCGGTCCGCACCGCGCTGCAGTCGGCCGGCATCGACTACGACTCGGCCGAGACCCCGTTCGTCCCGGCGATGCAGGTCGAGGTGGACGCCGAGGGCGCGCGCAAGATCCTCCGGCTGATCGACGCCCTCGAGGAGAGCGACGACGTGCAGGAGATCTTCGCGAACTTCGACGCCTCCGACGAGGTCATGGCAGAGCTCGACGCCGACGACTGACGTCGCGGCGGGGCACCGCCATGAGCCGGGCGGGGGCTGGGAGACTGAGCACGTGCGCGTGCTCGGAGTGGACCCAGGACTGACCCGGTGCGGTCTCGGTGTGGTCGACTCGCTGCCCGGTCGCCAGGTCGAGCTCGTGGCCGTGGGTGTCGCGCGGTCCGCCGTGCACGACGACGTGGCCCACCGGCTCGCGCAGATCGGTGCGGAGGTCGAGCTCTGGCTGGACCGGCACGTCCCGGACGCCGTCGCGGTCGAGCGGGTGTTCGCGCAGCACAACCTGCGGACCGTGATGGGTACCGCGCAGGTGAGCGGTGTGGTGATGGCGGCTGCGGCCCGGCGGGGCATCCCGGTCGCGCTGCACACCCCGAGCGAGGTCAAGGCTGCCGTCACCGGGAGCGGCCGTGCGGACAAGCCCCAGGTCCAGCAGATGGTGGCTCGTATCCTGCGGCTGTCCGAGGTGCCCGAACCGGCGGATGCTGCGGACGCGCTGGCGCTGGGTATCTGCCACCTGTGGCGTGCGGGTGGCGCGGTGGTCGCCCAAGGACGTGGCGGGAACGGCGCGGCGACGCCGGCGCAGCAGGCGTGGGCACGCGCCGAGGCCGCGGCGCGGCGTGCCTCCTCGTGACCCGGCGCAGGCTACCGTTGCCCTTTGCTCGTACAGGTGTTCGGGTGACCCGTGGTGGTGATCCGAGAGGTGCAGGAGGTTTCTGATGATCGCGACGCTCCGTGGGCGGGTGGCGAGCCTGCGGCTCGACTCGGTCGTGATCGAGGTCGGCGGCATGGGCCTGCTCGCCTACGCCACTCCGGCGACCCTCGCGGGTCTGCGGGTGGGGGAGCCCGGTGAGCTCGCGACGTCCCTGGTGGTCCGCGAGGACTCGCTGACCCTCTTCGGCTTCGCCGACGCCGACGAGCGGGACGTGTTCGAGTCCGTGCAGACGGTCAGCGGTGTGGGGCCACGGCTCGCGATGGCGATGCTCGCGGTGCACACCCCCGACGGCCTGCGCAGGGCGGTGGCGGGGGAGGACCTCGCCGCCTTGATGCGCGTTCCGGGCATCGGTCGCAAGGGCGCTCAGCGCATCGTGCTCGAGCTCGCCGACCGGCTCGGCGCTCCGGTCTCGGTGGCGGCCGGCCAGCAGGCTGGTGCCACCGATCCCGCGGACCGGCGCGGTGAGGTGGTCGAGGCGCTCGTCGGGCTGGGCTGGAACGCCAAGGCCGCCGAGGTGGCTGTCGGGCAGGTCGCCCCGCTCGAGGCAGGCCCGGTGGGCGCCGCGGAGATCGCGTCGGTGCTGCGCGGAGCGCTCCGTGCGCTGGGCGGCGGGCGTGGCTGAGGAGGAGATCACCACCGAGCGCATCGTCGAGCCCGGCGCCGAGGACGTCGAACGCGCAGCCGAGGCCGCCCTGCGACCCCGTCGGCTCTCCGAGTTCGTGGGTCAGCGAGTCGTCCGCGACCAGCTCGAGCTGATGCTCCACGCTGCGATGGGTCGCGGTCGGACGCCCGACCACGTGCTGCTGTCGGGCCCGCCCGGTCTGGGCAAGACCACCCTGGCGATGATCATCGCCGGCGAGCTGGGCGCATCGATGCGGGTCACCTCGGGCCCCGCGATCCAGCACGCGGGCGATCTGGCGGCGGTGCTGTCCTCGTTGGAGGAGAGCGAGGTGCTCTTTATCGACGAGATCCACCGGCTGGCCCGCCCGGCCGAGGAGCTCCTGTACGTGGCCATGGAGGACTTCCGGGTCGACGTCGTGGTCGGCAAGGGTGCGGGTGCCAACGCGATCGGGCTGTCGTTGCCACCGTTCACCGTCGTCGGTGCCACCACCCGGGCGGGCCTGCTGCCCGCCCCGCTGCGCGACCGCTTCGGCTTCACCGGCCACCTGGACTTCTACGACGAGGAGGAGCTGCGCCGTGTCCTGTCCCGATCGGCCGGGCTACTCGGGGTCGAGCTCCACGGCGAGGCGGCCGGGGAGATCGCCGCGAGGTCACGCGGCACCCCACGGATCGCCAACCGGCTGCTGCGCAGGGTGCGCGACTGGGCGCAGGTCCGCGGGGACGGGACGCTCGACCTGATCGCTGCGCGGGCGGCTCTGACCGTCTACGAGGTCGACGACCTCGGCCTCGACCGGCTGGACCGCTCGGTGCTCACCGCACTGTGCTCGCGGTTCGGTGGCGGGCCCGTCGGTCTGACCACCCTGGCCGTGGCCGTGGGCGAGGAGCCCGAGACGGTCGAGACCGTCGCTGAGCCCTTCCTGGTGCGCGAGGGCCTCATGGGCCGAACACCTCGAGGTCGCGTGGCCACGCCCAGAGCGTGGTCCCACCTGGGCCTGGAGCCCCCGGCAGGTCTCGACACCCTGTTCGGCTGAGGTCGGCGCAGGGAACCTCCCGCCCGGGGTGCGCGTTAGGGCGGGGGAGCGTGTGTCACCTAGACTGCGCCGGGTTGCCAATCCGACAACGACGTGAGAAGAGCCATGGAATTCATCTTCATCCTGCTGCTCGCCTTCGGGGCGATGTGGCTCATGACGAGCCGGACCCGGAAGCAGCAGAAGGCCGCGGCCAGCTTCCGGGACAACCTCGCCCCGGGCCAGGAGGTCATGACCGGCTCCGGGATGTTCGGCACCATCGTCGCCATCGATGACGAGGCCGTCACGCTCGAGACCTCCCCGGGGGTCACGTCGCGCTGGCTGCGTCCGGCCATCGCCAAGCTCGTCGAGCCTCCCGTCGCGGATGAGGACGAGGACGACGAGTACGAGGACGAGGACGGCGAGTACGACGACGAGTACGACGACGAGGAGTACGAGGACGACGACGAGCTGGTCGAGGACGACGACGAGCTGGAGACAGCGGGCGTGGACGGCGACGTCGCGGTCCCGGACGACGCCTCGAGCCTGACCGGTGAGGCCGGCGAGCCCGGCGACACCGACAAGGACGTCCCGCCCCGCACCTGACCTCCCAGCAGTTTCGACGGTCCCGGGAGACGGGGGCCGCCTCCGACCGCCTGCCGCGGCCGCCTCCCGAAGGACGGCTGCACACGAGAGAAGAAGAGTCCGTTGGCCACACCGACCCACCGCGCACGGCCAGTGCGTCCCCTGGTGACGCTGGGGGTCCTGATCTTCGGGATCTTCGGCACCCTCGTCGCCGGGACCATCTGGTCCGACGCCTCCCTCACGCCGAACCTGGCCCTCGACCTCGAGGGTGGGACGCAGATCATCCTGCGCCCCGTCGACGAGACCGGTGACCAGGTGACCGAGGAGACCATCGACCAGGCGATCAGCATCATTCGCCAGCGGGTCGACTCCTCGGGGGTCTCCGAGGCGGAGATCACCAGCCAGGGTGGCAACAACATCGTGGTGGGACTGCCGGGCGTGCCGGATGCGGCGACGCTCGCGCTGGTCCGCGAGTCGGCACGGATGCTCTTCCGCCCGGTGATCGTCCAGGCCGGTCCGGCGCCCATCGAGGACGTCGCTCCCGACGGGCTCGAGGACCTGGAGGGCCTGGAGGGGCTCGAGGGCCTGGAGGGGCTCGACGACCCGTCGGTCACCGACGGTGACGAGGCCCCGGCCGACGGGGAAGCCCCGGCCGAGGGTCAGGGCGTGACCGGCGATGCGTCGCAGACCTCCGCCGAGGTGACTCTGACGTCCGCCGACGCCACGGACCCCGAGGAGTCGCCTGCGCCGCAGGACCTCGAGGCGCCGGCGCAGGAGGAGACCGAGCCGGCACCCGAGCCGGCCGACGCGAGCGACTTCGCCTGGCTCACCGACGAGCTCCTCGAGGAGTTCACCGCCTACGACTGCACCGACCCGGCCAACCTCACCGGCGGCGCGAACCTCGTCGGCGACATCGACGCTGCGGTGGTCGCCTGCCAGGACGACGGCACCTCCAAGTACGTGCTCGGTCCGGTCGAGCTCGAAGGACGCGACATCGCGAGCGCGAGCTCGGGCCTGCGCACCGGCCCCACCGGCGTGGTCACCAACGAGTGGGTCGTCAACCTCGAGTTCACCAACGAGGGAACCGGCAAGTTCCGCACGATCACCGAGCGTCTGCTGCTGCTGCCCGAGCCGCAGAACCAGTTCGCGATGGTGCTCGACGGCCTGGTGATCTCCGCGCCGCGGGTCAACGTCTCCATCCCCACCGGTCAGGCCGAGATCTCCGGGACCTTCACGCGGGAGTCGGCCGCGACCCTGGCCAACCAGCTCAACTTCGGCTCGCTGCCGCTCAGCTTCGAGGTGCAGAGCGAGGAGCAGATCTCGGCCACCCTCGGCTCCGAGCAGCTGCAGAAGGGGGTCCTGGCGGGCCTCATCGGACTCCTCCTGGTCGGGGTGTACTCCCTGGCCCAGTACCGGGCCCTGGGCGCGGTGACGATCGCCTCGCTCGTCGCGGCCGGCCTGGTCACCTACGGGCTGATCGCCCTGCTGTCGTGGACCCAGGGCTACCGGCTGAGCCTGCCGGGTGTCGCGGGGCTGATCGTCGCGATCGGCATCACGGCAGACTCCTTCATCGTCTACTTCGAGCGGATCCGTGACGAGCTGCGCGACGGTCGCAGCCTGGTCGCCGCCGTCGAGCAGGCGTGGGGACGCGCGCGGCGCACCATCCTCGCCTCGGACGCGGTCAGCTTCCTCGCGGCGGTCGTCCTGTACTTCCTCGCGGTGGGTGGGGTGCGCGGCTTCGCGTTCACCCTCGGTCTGACCACCGTGGTCGACCTGATCGTGGTCTTCCTGTTCACCCACCCGATGATGGTGCTGCTCGCCCGGACGAACTTCTTCGGCAAGGGCCACCGGTTCTCCGGGCTCGACCCGTCACAGCTCGGCGGACGACCCCGGTACGCGGGTCGCGGTCGGGTCGTGACCGATGGCGGCCCCCCGCCGACCGGTGTCGCTGCCGGCACAGGTGCCCCCACCCCTGCCGGCGCCGAGCCGGGGACCGGACGTCTGACCATCGCGGAGCGTCGTGCGGCCGAGCGGCGCGCGGCGTCGAGCAGCCCCACCGAGGTCGCGGCAGCGGGCAGTCCTGCCGAGGTCGACGTGCAGACCGAGCGGAAGGACTCCTGATGGCCTCGCGCATGGCCCAGTGGGGCAACGACCTGTACCTGGGCCGACGGTCCTACGACATCGTCGGCAGGCGTCGACGGTGGTTCATGGTCGCCGGGGTCGTCTTCCTCGCGGCGACCATCCTGCTGCTGACCCTCGGGCTGAACCGGGGCATCGAGTTCCGGGGCGGGTCGGAGTTCACCGTCCAGGCGACCGACGGTGCCGCTCAGCAGCCTGCCATCGACGCCGTGACGTCCATCGAGGGTGCGGAGCTCCCCCGGGTCTCGGTGGTCGGTACGGACACCCTGCGCGTCCAGACCTCGCAGCTGGACGACACGCAGACCCAAGAGCTCGCCGTGGCTCTCGCCGCCGCCTACGGGGTCGACGTGAGCGAGGTCAGCTCCTCGTTCGTCGGACCGACCTGGGGCGACGACGTCACCAACAAGGCGATCCGCGCCCTGGTGATCTTCCTCGCCCTGGTCGCCCTGGTGATGACCATCTACTTCCGCGACTGGCGGATGGCCGTCTCGGCCATCGTCGCCGTCGTGCACGACCTGGTCATCACGGTGGGCATCTACGCACTGGTGGGCTGGGAGGTCACCCCGGCCACGGTGATCGGCTTCCTGACCATCCTCGGCTACTCGCTGTACGACACCGTGGTCGTGTTCGACAAGGTTCGCGAGAACACCCAGGGTGTCACCGACCAGCGGCTCTACACCTACGGCGAGCTGTCGAACCTCGCGGTCAACCAGACCCTGGTCCGGTCCATCAACACCTCGGTGGTCGCAGTGCTGCCGGTCGGCAGCATCCTGTTCATCGGGGCCTTCCTGCTCGGCGCCGGCACCCTGCGGGACATCGCCCTGGCGCTCTTCGTGGGCATCATCGTGGGAACCTACTCCTCGGTGTTCCTGGCCACGCCGTTCCTGGTGTGGCTGCGGGAGAAGCAGGACTCCATCCGGAACCACACGGCCGACATCCTGCACGCCCGGGCCGAGGCGCAGGCCGCCGACCCGGACGCGCCCGCACAGGGCGTGCCCGCTCGGGTGGGTGCGCTGGTTCCCGGGACGCACCTGGGCAACCGGGCCCAGCCGAAGCGGCGCAAGCCGAGCCGGCCGGACGGTCGAGCGTCGTCGTGACCGCGGTGTCCCAGGACCTGGCCGGGCGCGCGGCCGGGCTCGTCCACGACGTGCCCGACTACCCCCAGCCCGGTGTGGTCTTCAAGGACATCACGCCTCTGCTGGCCGACGGCGCGGTCTTCGGTGAGCTGGTCCACCACATGGTGGAGCGTGCGCCCGAGGGCATCGACCTGGTCGTCGGCATGGAGGCGCGGGGGTTCATCCTGGGCGCGCCGGTCGCGGTCGCCCTGGGCGCAGGGTTCGTCCCGGTGCGCAAGGCCGGGAAGCTCCCACGCGAGACGCTCAGCGGGTCCTACGATCTCGAGTACGGCAGCGCGGTGATCGAGATCCACTCCGACACCATCCGGCCCGGTGCGCGGATCCTCGTGGTCGATGACGTCCTGGCCACGGGGGGAACAGCGGCCGCGACCGTGGCGTTGCTTGAAGAAGCGGGCGGTGTGGTCGCGGGGATGGCGTTCCTCATGGAGCTCACGTTCCTCGCGGGGCGCGCCAGGTTGCCGGGCAGGGCTCTGGACGTCCTGCTGAGCTACTGACGGCCCGACGCCCCCCGGGGGCAAGGACGCGACCACCTGGCGCCCGGCCCTAGACTCGGGCGATGACCGGCGGACGCGGATGACGGGTGCAGGCAGGAGGGTGTCATGAGCGAGCAGACGACACCGAGCCCCGCCGCGCCCGCCCCGGCGGAGCCCACGGAACCCGGCACCAAGAGCCCGGACGGCCCGGTCAACGGGAGCAAGGTCCGCTCCCGTCTGGTCCGTTTCGGCAGCCGTGCCCCCGCCGGCTCGCCCGCCCTGGAGCCGCTGATGCTCGCGGTCCGGGCCAACCACCCCAAGGCGGACCTCACGGTCCTCGAGCGGGCCTACCGCGCGGCCGAGCGGGCGCACCGCGGTCAGGTCCGGCGCAGCGGCGACCCGTACATCACCCATCCTGTGGCGGTCGCGACGATCCTGGCCGACCTCGGCATGACACCCCCGACGCTCGCAGCGGCGCTGCTGCACGACACGGTCGAGGACACCGAGTACTCCCTGGAGACCCTCAAGGCCGACTTCGGGGCCGAGGTCGCGATGCTGGTCGACGGTGTGACCAAGCTCGACAAGGTCACCTACGGCGACGCAGCGCAGGCCGAGACCGTCCGCAAGATGGTCGTGGCCATGTCTCGCGACATCCGCGTGCTGGTCATCAAGCTGGCCGACCGGCTCCACAACGCCCGGACCTGGCGCTTCGTCCCCGCGGCCTCGGCCGAGCGCAAGGCCCGAGAGACGCTCGAGATCTACGCCCCGCTGGCGCACCGGCTCGGCATGAACACCATCAAGTGGGAGCTGGAGGACCTGTCGTTCGCGACCCTCTACCCCAAGGTCTACGAGGAGATCGTCCACCTCGTCGCGGAGCGCGCCCCTGCTCGCGAGGAGTACCTGATGGTCGTGCGCGAGCAGGTGATGGCCGACATGCGCGCGGCGAAGATCAAGTGCGCGGTCACCGGCCGGCCCAAGCACTACTACTCGATCTACCAGAAGATGATCGTGCGGGGCCGGGACTTCTCCGACATCTACGACCTGGTCGGCGTGCGGCTCCTGGTCGACTCGGTCCGTGACTGCTACGGCGCCCTCGGGGCGCTCCACGCGCGGTGGAACCCGGTTCCCGGCCGGTTCAAGGACTACATCGCGATGCCCAAGTTCAACATGTACCAGTCGCTGCACACCACGGTGATCGGGCCCGGCGGCAAGCCCGTCGAGATCCAGATCCGCACCCACGAGATGCACCGTCGTGCGGAGTACGGCATCGCCGCGCACTGGAAGTACAAGGAGATCGCGAAGCAGCAGGGCGGGGCGGTCGACGCTGCCGGTGACATGGCCTGGCTGCGTCAGCTCGTCGACTGGCAGCGCGAGACCGCCGACCCCTCGGAGTTCCTCGACTCGCTGCGCTTCGAGATCCGCGGCGCCGAGGTCTTCGTCTTCACCCCCAAGGGCGACGTGATGGCCCTGCCCTCGGGGTCCACGCCCGTCGACTTCGCCTACGCGGTGCACACCGAGGTCGGGCACCGGACCATGGGAGCACGGGTCAACGGCCGACTGGTCCCGCTGGACTCCACCCTGGAGAACGGTGACGTCGTCGACGTCCTGACCTCCAAGTCCGAGACCGCGGGTCCCAGCCGTGACTGGATGACGTTCGTCAAGAGCCCGCGGGCACGCAACAAGATCCGCCAGTGGTTCTCCAAGGAACGGCGTGAGGAGGCCATCGAGCACGGCAAGGACGCCATCGCCAAGGCGATGCGCAAGCAGAACCTGCCGATCCAGCGGCTGCTTTCCCACGAGGCCCTGGTCACGCTCGCGAACGAGATGCGTTTCGCCGACGTCTCGGCGCTGTACGCCGCGATCGGCGAGGGCCAGGCATCGGCCGCCAGCGTGGTGCAGAAGCTGGTCCAGTCGATGGGAGGCGAGTCGGGCACCGAGGAGGACGTCGCGGAGACGGCCCTGCCTGGTCAGCGCACCCGTCGTTCACGCTCGACCGACACCGGTGTGATCGTCCGGGGTGAGTCGGACATCTGGGCCAAGCTGGCGAAGTGCTGCACGCCGGTTCCCGGCGACCAGATCATCGGGTTCGTGACCCGCGGCACCGGCGTGAGCGTGCACCGTGCGGACTGCGGGAACGTCGAGGGTCTTCGCACCCAGCCCGAGCGCATCGTGGAGGTCGACTGGGACTCCGGTGCGCACACGCTCTTCCTGGTGCAGATCCAGGTCGAGGCCCTCGATCGCAGCCGGCTCCTCTCGGACGTGACCAGGGTGCTCTCCGACCACCACGTGAGCATCCTGTCGGCCGCGGTGTCCACCTCGCGTGACCGGGTCGCCATCTCCAAGTTCGTCTTCGAGATGGCCGAGCCGAACCACCTGTCCTCGGTGCTGAGCGCCGTGCGCAAGGTGGACGGGGTCTTCGACGTCTACCGGATCACCGGATCGCGCACCGCCGACGCACCCGTGCTGCCCAGCAGCTGACCGTGCGGTCCGCACCGGACGGGCACGCACGATCGGCCTGACCGGAAGGGATCCGGTCAGGCCGATCGTGACGGGTGATCAGCCCCGGGAGTCCGCCGCAGCACGCTCGATCTGCTCGAGCCAGGCGCGACGAGCGTCCAGCGCAGCCTGGGCCTCGGCGATCTTGCGGGCGTCGCCCTTCTCCTGAGCGGCGGCGAGGTCTGCCTCGAGGCCGGCGATCGCCGACGTGAGCTGGGCCAGAGCGCCCTCGGCCCGGGCTCGTGTCTCGGGGTTCGTGCGGGTCCACTGGGACTGCTCGGCCTCACGGACGGCCTGCTCGACCGCACGCAGCCGCCCCTCGACCCGCTGGATGTCCCCGCGAGGGACCTTGCCGGCCTGCTCCCACCGTTCCTGCAGGTGACGCAGCGCGGTGCGCGCCGCCGCGAGGTCCTTGACGGGGACGAGCCGCTCGGCCTCCTCGAGCAGTGCCAGCTTCACCTCGAGGTTGGCCGCGAACTCCGCATCGGTCTCCCGCTGGCTCTCGTCGCGCGCCGCGAAGAACACGTCCTGAGCGGCACGGAACCGGGCCCACAGGGCGTCGTCGTCCTTGCGGCTCGCCCGGCCGGCTGCCTTCCACCGGGTCATGAGCTCCCGGTAGGCGCCCGTCGTGGTGCCCCAGTCGGTGCTCGTCGAGAGCTGCTCGGCCTCGGCCACCAGGGCCTCCTTGGTGGCCTTGGCGTCGGCGTTGGTCTTCTCGAGCTCGGAGAAGAACCGGCGACGTTCGCGGTCGAACGTGGAGCGGGCGTGGCTGAAGCGCTTCCAGAGGGCATCCTCAGACGTACGGTCCAGGCGCGGCCCGTGCCGCTGGGCGTCCTTCCACTGGTCGAGCAGGGTCCGGAGCTCCTCGCCTGCCGGACGCCACTGCATCCGGTCAGCGTCGGTCCCCGCGATCTTCTCCGCTGCTTCGACGATCGCCGTCCGTGCCTCGAGAGCAGCCTTCTTGGCAGCGGCACGTTCGGCCTCTGCCGCGGCCCTCCGCTCTGCGGCGACGGCGCGCAAGGCCTCCAGCCGGGTGCGGAGCCCGTCCAGGTCGCCGACCGCGGCCGGCTCGGCAAGATCCTCGGCGAGGGAGCCGAGGGTGGAGTCGATCTCCTTGACCGAGAGGTCGGTCGCGGCGAGCCTTGCCTCGAAGAGCACGACCTTGGCATGCAGGTCGGCGAACCGGCGGACGTAGAAGGCCAGGGCGTCGGCCGGGTCGGCCCCGGGGTACTGGCCGACGGTGCGCTCGCCGGTGGCCTCGCGGACCCACACCGTGCCGTCGTCGTCGACCCGCCCCCAGCGGGCGGCCTCGGCGCTCTCGGCAGCGTTCAGGGCCGGTGGGACCGGCACCGTCGGCGTCGCAGGTGCCTGGCCGGGGGTCACGGCCCCGGGGCGTGGGGCGCCCGGGGTCGGGGGGTGCGGTGAGGGGCGCGGGACGGGCCGGGGGACCGGACGCGGGCGGGCGGGCTCGGCAGGCGGTACGGCGGCGCCGGATGACTCGACCGGCTCGGGGGCCGGGACCGGCTCGGGCTCGGGGACGGCCTCGGGTGCTGGTTCGGCCTCGGTCGAGGCAGGCGCGTCGGCAGCGACCGCGGTGGTGCTCGGCGCCTGCTGCGGCTCCTCGGCTGCGGGGGGTGGGACGGCGGCACCGGTCGGGGTCGCCTCGGCGGCGGCGTCCCCGACAGCGGCCTCGGTCTCGGGAGCCGGCTGTGCGCTCTCCGCGACGGTCGGGTCCTGCGGCTGCGGCTCGTGGTCGCTCACTGCGTCTCAACTCCCTTGATGATGACCTCTGTGGCAGGTGCGGGTGCACCAGCAGGGTCGATGCCCGCGTCCGCGACCGCCTGCAGCACATCCATGCCGTCGGTGATCTGTCCGAACACTGTGTAGCCCCCCGCGGCGTCCGCGGGGATGGTCGAGTCGGCGTAGACGAGGAAGAACTGGCTCCCCATGCTCTCGCCGTCGCCGCCGAGGCGCGCCATGGCGAGCGTCCCGGCGGGGTAGACGTCGTCGGCCGGTGCGTTCTCGACCGGGCCGAAGGAGTACCCGGGCCCGCCCTGGCCGGTCGCGGTGGGGTCCCCGCACTGGAGCACGAAGATGCCCTCGACGGTGAGTCGGTGACAGGTCGTGTCGTCGAAGTAACCCTCCTGGGCGAGGGTCACGAACGAGGCGACGGCCTGCGGAGCTGCCGCGCCGTCGAGCTCGAGACCGATCGTCCCGACACTGGTGTCCAGGGTCGACGTCCAGGTCCGGCCCTGAGCGACGGACGGGTCCGGAACCGTCCGCTCAGCGGTGTCCTGCGTGCCCGAGCGACTCATCGAGACGGCCAGGGCGACGGCACCGACCAGGACGAGGGTGCCCGCGACGGCCCCGGCGACGACCCGCCGGCGGCGGCGCTGGGCGCGCAGCTCTTCCTGCCGCGCGAGCCACTTCTCGTGGCGGCGTCGCGCGGTCTCGCGCTCACGCTTGCTCGTGGACACCTGTGCTCCTGTCTCGTCCCGGGTGCGGGACCCCGCGCGAGCCGTGGTCGCAGCACTGTGCGACCGGCACAGCCCGCGACCGGCACAGCGCCGGGCCCCGCACAGTCTAGGCAAGGAGGCGAGGCCAGACAGAACCGGGGCGGCCCTGTCGGTGTCACGTTCTGGTCTCGGCTCCGCCACGGACGCCGGCGGCTAGGCTCTGGGGGTGCTGATCCGGACCGTCGTCGCGCCCGTGCTCGGTACCAACTGCTACGTCGTCTCGGACGACGTCGGCCGGTGCGTGGTCGTCGATCCGGGTGCCGGTGTCGTCGACGCGGTGCTCGAGGTGATCACGCGGCACGGCCTGCGGCCGGTGGGCATGCTCGCGACGCACGGGCACGTGGACCACACCTGGTCGGCGGCGGCCCTCGGGGATGCGCTCGGTCTCCCGCTGCACGTCCACGCCGCGGACGCCTACCGGCTGGCTGATCCCTTCGGGACCCTCGGACCGCTCGGTGCCGCCCTGGCGCAGGCGATGGGAGCCGGTGGGGAGGTCTACCGGGCGCCCCGGACGGCGGTCTTCGACGGGGGCGAGGCGCCGTCTGCCCGCCTGCACCTCGGTACGGACCCGCGTGACCAGCTCGCTCTGACGGCTCTTCACGCGCCAGGCCACACCGAGGGGTCGACCATCTACCTCCTCGACGGCGCGCCCGGACCCGGCAGCGAGCTCCCCGACAGCGTCGCACCGCCGGTGGACGTGCCGGACGGCTCCGACGAACCGTCGCGCACGGCACTGACCGGTGACGTGCTCTTCGCCGGGTCGATCGGCCGGACCGACCTGCCCGGCGGGGACACCGCAGCAATGAACCGGACGCTGCGCGAGCGGGTCGCCCGGATCCCGCCGTCCACGCTCGTGCTGCCCGGCCACGGCCCGACCAGCCGGATCGACGTCGAGCTGGCGCGCAACCCCTACCTGCGCGCCGCACGCTGACCTGAGAGGATCTCGCCCCATGGCTCGTCCCGCACCCCTGTCCGGATTCCCCGAGTGGCTCCCCGCCGGACGGATCGTCGAGCAGTACGTCCTGGACGTCCTGCGGCGCACCTTCGAGCTGCACGGCTTCGCGGGCCTGGAGACCCGCGCGGTCGAGCCGCTCGACCAGCTGCTGCGCAAGGGTGAGACCTCCAAGGAGGTCTACGTGCTCCGCCGGCTGCAGGAGGAGGACGGTGCGGTCGGTGAGGCCACGGCCGACCGGTCGCAGCTCGGTCTGCACTTCGACCTCACGGTGCCGTTCGCGCGCTACGTCCTGGAGAACGCCGGGCACCTGGCCTTCCCGTTCCGTCGCTACCAGATCCAGAAGGTCTGGCGGGGAGAACGACCCCAGGACGGCCGGTTCCGTGAGTTCGTCCAGGCGGACATCGACGTGGTGGGAGCCGGGAGCCTTCCGTACCACTACGAGGTCGAGGTGCCGCTCGTGATGGCCGAGGCCTTCGCGCTGCTGTCGACGATCGGCATGCCGCCGGTGCGCATCTGCGTCAACAACCGGCGGGTCTCGGAGGGCTTCTACCGGGGCCTCGGTCTGACCGAGATCGATGCGGTCCTGCGCAGCATCGACAAGCTCGACAAGGTCGGTCCCGAGGCGGTCGCCGCCCTGATCGTCGAGGAGGCCGGTGCGACGTCCGCGCAGGCGCAGGCGTGCCTCGAGCTGGCCGCGATCTCCGGGGCGGACCTCACGGTGGTCGACAGGGTCCGCGACCTCGCCACGCGCCACTCGGTGAGCTCGGAGCTGCTGGACCAGGGTCTCGACGAGCTCGGGGCCCTGGTCGGGGCGGCGGCCGTCCGCGCTCCCGGTGTCGTGGTCGCCGACCTGCGGATCGCGCGCGGGCTGGACTACTACACCGGCTCGGTCTACGAGACCTTCCTGGTCGGGCACGAGCAGCTCGGCTCGATCTGCTCGGGGGGCAGGTACGACACGCTGGCCTCCGACGGCGCCACCACCTACCCCGGTGTCGGCCTGTCGATCGGGGTGACCCGCCTGGTCTCGCGTCTGCTGGGGCAGGGCCTGGTCACCGCGTCCCGGTCGGTGCCCACCGCGGTGCTCGTCGCGGTGGTCTCCGAGGACAGCCGCTTCCAGTCCGACGCGGTAGCGGCCGCGCTGCGTTCCCGGGGCATCCCGGTCGAGGTCTCACCGGCCGCCGCCAAGTTCGGCAAGCAGATCCGGCACGCCGACCGCCGCGGGGTGCCCTTCGTGTGGTTCCCGGGTGCACCCGCGCACTCCGACGCCGAGGGTGCGTACGTGGCGGCGTCCCGCGACCAGGTCAAGGACATCCGCTCGGGGGACCAGGTGGACGCCGATCCGCTGACGTGGGAGCCACCGGCAGGGGACTGGTGGCCGACGGTGGTGCCCGGACCGGGGGCGGTGGCAGCCCGGGCCTGAGACCCGTCGCGGAACCGACGCCACCGCTGATCGGCACGCCTGCTTGACCTCCGATCGAACACCTGTTCGACTGTGTGGATGAGATGGGACGGGCAGCGGCTCGCAGGGGCGGACGACGGTGCGCTGCCCGGCCTTGCCCTCTCCGGCCTGGTGCGCAGCGTCCAGACCCCCGAGTTCCGGGGCGTGACCTTCCACGAGGTGGCCGCGCGCAGCGCGCTGAACCGCGTGCCCGACGCGTCGCGGATGCCGTTCCGCTGGACCGTCAACCCCACGCGCGGGTGCTTGCACGCGTGCACCTACTGCTTCGCCCGCACCACCCACGAGTACCTGGACCTGGACGCCGGGCGTGACTTCGAGACGCAGATCGTGGTCAAGACCAACGTGGTGGAGGTGCTCCGGGCAGAGCTGTCTCGCCGGAGCTGGCGACGCGAGCACGTGGCCCTGGGGACGAACACCGACCCGTACCAACGGGTCGAGGGCCGCTACCGGTTGATGCCGGGGATCATCTCGGCGCTGGTCGAGTCACGGACCCCGCTCTCGATCCTGACCAAGGGCACGCTGCTGCGGCGGGATCTGCCGATGCTGGTCGACGCAGCGACCCACGTCCCGGTCGACCTCGCCGTCTCGCTCGCGGTGCTGGACCCCGTGCTCCAGCAGTCGGTCGAGCCCGGCACGCCCACCCCTCGCGCCCGGCTGGACCTGATCCGGGCGATCACGGACGCGGGGCTCGGGTGCACCGTGCTGGTGGCACCCGTGCTGCCCTGGCTGACCGACTCCCACGAGCACCTGG
>NZ_JAMBPP010000012.1 GCF_023369855.1 Actinotalea alkalitolerans
TCCGGGTACTTCCTCGGTGCTGCCATGACTCTCATCCTCCGTGGATTGAGAGCCTCTACGGAACCCGGGGCGGTTCAGCAGCGGTACGCCGTCCGGGGGTTGACCGCGGGCTCGGTGAAGGGCTGACTCGTCAGTCGGTCTCGGTGATGACCCTGGTCAGCCCGGACGCCGAGGACATGGAGCCGGCCATCGCCAGTGCCGCCGACCAGAAGCCCCCGGGGCGTGATACGAGACGGCGAGCCGGCGCCGAGGACCCCACCGGACAGCAGTGCGACCAGCCGAACACCTCAGGGCGCGCGCGTCCGTCGGGCCGGTGGTGTCAGGTGTTCGCCCTCGCCTGCGCGGCGCGGTAGTGCCGAGCGACGACGTCAGCACCCGCCTTCGCGTACATGCAGTAGTCGGTGTCCTTCCAGGCGGCTTCCGCGGGGTAGAGGCGCGCGGGCCAGTCCCAGAGCATGAATCCGTTCACCCAGGGACGACGGGAGCATGCCGACATCATCTCGTCGAGGTAGTCGGCCTGTGCCTGCTCGCTCGGGGGGCCATCATGGGTCCAGTCGTTGGGGCGGTCCGGTGAACCCTCGCGGCTGGGGCACCCGGCCTCGATGAAGAGGAACGGCTTGCGGTGGCGGGTGACCACGGGTTCGATGCGGTCGAGCTGCTCCTCCCAGTGACCGGTGGGGTAGTAGCCGGACGCGCTGATGACGTCGACGGCGTCCCACCAGGTCAGCCGGTCCTCCTGGTACTTGTCGGCGTTGTACGTCACCAGGCCCGAGTAGACCTCTCGCACGGCGGCGACAAGATCGCGCCAGTGCTGATCCTGCGCGTCGGCCCGCACCATCTCGCACCCGATGCAGAAGAGCTCGGCACCGATCTCCTCCGCGAGTGCGGCGTGGTGCAGCACGTACTCGCGATAGGACGCGAACCACTCGCCCCAGGTCGGCTCACCAGGAACGTCAGGCTCGAGGAAGCCGATGTGGGCCCGCCAGGTCCCGTCCGCGCAGTTCACCACGGGCTTGAGGCAGATCTTGAGACCGAGCTCACGGCTGCGCGCCGCCGCCGAGCGGATCTCGTCGTCGAAGACCGTCGTGTCGCGCCACTGGATGGCCGTGGACTGCGCGGTGTCCTGCATGGCGGCGTAGGCGAGCGTGACCCAGGTGACCCCGAGCTCGACGACGGCGGTCAGCGAGGCGTCGGCCGCGGGGCCCGTCCAGCTGCCGGGGGAGCCTACCCAGCCCCAGGTCATGCCGCAGACCGGTGCGTCCAGCGCCTGCGTGGTGAGGTCATGCATCGGAAGGCCTTTCTCCCGGTGGAGTGTTCAGGAGACGGCGTCGCAACGCCGCCTCGGCAGGAACTTACGCGCTTAAGTGATTTCGCGCTAGCCTACCGCTGGTGAGCGACGACCTCCTCGGGGTGCACTACGACGGCAGCCGGCCCTGGCGCACCGTGCTGCGCCTCTACCGCCGACGCCGCGGGCGTCTGCTCGTCGCGGCGATCGCCTTTGCCTTCAAGCACTCCCCGGTGTGGGTGATGCCGGTGCTCACTGCCGAGGTCATCGACATCGTCGTGCAGCGACGCCCGCTCGAGCGGTTGTGGCTGGCCGCGGGGCTGATGGCGCTCGTGATCGTGCAGAATCTTCCCGTCGCCGTGCTGTACGTCCGACAGCTCAGCATCAGCATCCGCAGCGTCGAGACCAGCCTGCGGATGGCCCTGTGCCGACGGCTCCAGGAGCTGTCCATCGGCTACCACCGTCGGGTCAGCGCCGGCGTGCTCCAGGCGAAGATCGTGCGAGACGTCGAGAACGTCGTCGAGAGCACCCGGCAGACCTTCGACTCCGGCATGGCCGCCGTGACGACCCTCGTCGGAGCGCTTGCCCTGACGGCCGTGCGGGTCCCGGAGTTCCTGCCCGTCTTCGGGCTTGCCGTGCCGGCGTCGGCGGCGCTCGTCGTCGCGATGCGCCGCAGGATGGTCACGCGCAACGCGGAGTTCCGCACGGAGGTCGAGCGACTCTCGGCGCGGGTCAGCGAGATGACCCACCTGGTGCCCGTCACCCGTGCGCACGCGGTGGAGGAGCGGGAGCTCGACCGGATGGGCTTCACGCTCACGGGGGTGCGCGAGGCCGGGATGCGGCTGGACGTCGTCAACGGATGGTTCGGCGCCCTCGCCTGGATCACCCTGCAGCTGCTCTCGGTGGCCTGCCTGGTCGGTGCTGCCTGGGTGGCGTGGACCGGCGTGTTCGAGGTCTCACCCGGCGACGTCGTGATGCTCTCGAGCTACTTCGTCGCCCTGACCGGCTCCGTGACGCAGCTGATGACGCTCGCGCCCGTGGTGACGAAGGGGCTGGAGTCGATCAGGTCGATGGGGGAGGTGCTCACCGACGACGACCTGGAGCGGAACGAGGGCAAGCGCTCCGTCCACGAGGTTGCCGGGGCGATCACGTTCGAGCGCGTCGGGTTCGCCTACGCCGACGCCCCCGGCCGGCAGGTCGTGGCGGACCTCTCGCTGGCGGTGGAGCCCGGCGAGACCGTCGCCCTTGTCGGGGCATCGGGCTCAGGGAAGTCCACCGTCCTCAACATGGTGATCGGCTTCCTCCAGCCCCAGCAAGGACGGATCCTCCTGGATGGCGTCGACATGTCGACCCTGGACCTGCGCGGCTACCGGCAGCACCTGGCCGTGGTGCCCCAGGAGTCGCTGCTCTTCGAGGGCTCCGTCCGGGACAACGTCACCTACGGACGCACGGACATCACGGACGACGCGCTCGTCGCTGCGCTGGTCGGCGCGAACGCCCTTGCCTTCGTCGAGGAGATCGGCGGTCTCGACGCCCTGGTGGGTGAGCGGGGGGCGTCACTGTCCGGCGGACAGCGTCAGCGCATCGCGATCGCCCGAGCGCTCGTCCGGGACCCGAGCGTCCTGGTGCTCGACGAGGCGACGTCGGCCCTGGATGCCGAGTCGGAACGGCTTGTCCAGGAAGCCCTGGGCCGGCTCATGCGTGGACGGACGACGCTGGTCGTCGCGCACAGGCTGTCCACCATCCGGGGGGCCGATCGCATCGTGGTCATGGCCGGGGGCAGGGTCGTGGAGACGGGGCGGCACGCCGACCTCGTGGCGGCCGGCGGGCACTACGCGGAGATCGCGCGGATCAGCGCCGGACCGCGGTGAGCGTCACGTGCCGACCTGTGCCTTGCGGGCCTCGTACGGCCGTATCCTGCTGGGGCTGCACCAGCGACCACAGACGAGGACGGTGACGGTAATGGCGCATCGACCGGGGACCGCGCGATGAGCCCGCGTCGACCGTCCGGCCCTCGGCGCCCGACGATCGCGGACATCGCCGCCCAGGCGGGCGTGTCCGCCGGGGCCGTCTCCTACGCACTCAACGGTCGACCGGGCGTCTCGGAGGCCACCCGTGCACGGGTGCTCCAGGTCGCCGCCGAGGTGGGGTGGACACCGAACTCGGCAGCCCGCGCGCTGACCGGGGCCGGCTCGGCGACGGTCGGCATGGTCATCACCCGACCGGCCTCGGTCTTGGGCGTCGAGCCGTTCTTCATGTCCTTCGTCTCGGGCATCGAGGAAGTCCTCTCCGAGCGTGGTTTCGCTCTCCTGCTGCAAGTGACGCCCTACCTCGACCGCGAGCTGGAGACGTATCGGCGCTGGTGGTCCGAGCGGAGGGTGGACGGCGTCTTCGTCGTCGACATCCGCGTCGCCGACGACCGCATCGGGCTGCTGACGGAGCTGAGGCTCCCGGCGGTGGTGGTCGGGGACCCCGAGCACGCCGGGTCGTTGCCGTCCGTCTGGAGCGACGACGTCCGCGCCGTCGAGGAGGCGGTGCGGCACCTGGCGGAGCTCGGCCACCGTCGCCTCGCGCGGGTCGGGGGCCTGGAGAACCTCGTGCACACCCGCCTGCGCGCGGAGGCGTTCGACCGCGTCGCCCAGGAGCTGGGCCTGGACGCGGCGGTCCAGGTGAGCACGGACTACACGCTCGACGGCGGGACCGCCGCCACCCGCGCGCTGTTGACCTCCAGCGACCCGCCGACCGCCGTCGTCTTCGACAACGACCTCATGGCGTTGGGGGCCATGCACGTCGCGGGGGAGCTGGGCCTGCGGGTCCCGCAGGACCTGTCGATCCTGGCCTGGGACGACTCCCCGCTGTGCCGACTGACCAGCCCGCCGTTGAGTGCGATGAGCCGTGATGTGGCCGAGTACGGCAGGGCCGCGGCAGTCCTGCTGCTGGCCACGCTGGACGGGTCCGGACCCCGGGTGGTACGGAGCGCGGTACCGCGGCTGGTCGACCGTGGCAGCCTCGGACCGGGCCCGGCCCTCGCTGGGGTCTGATCTCGTCGTGTGACCGTCGCCACTTAAGCGGTTGATAACGATGTGGTCTCGACGCCATGGCAAGGGTTGACCGTCGCGGCCTTAAGCGGTTAAGTCTCAGTCATGTCGCACTCGCGACCCGCCGCAGCGAGGCTGTGGGCGTCGAGACGGAGAGAACAACCATGAAGAAGCGCACAGTGGCGCTCGTCGCCGCCGGCACGACCCTTCTTGCCGCGTGTGGGGGCGGCGGCGGCGAGCCCGAAGCCGGTGGTGACACTGGCGAGATCGCCGGGGACATCACCGTCCTCACCAACCGCACGGACATCGTCGACACGGTCTTCCAGGGCTACAAGGAGCAGTTCGAGTCCGAGTACCCCGACGTCACCGTCACCTTCGAGGCCATCACCGACTTCGAGGGTGAGGTCACGACCAGGATGAGCACCGCCGACTACGGCGACGTGCTCCTCATCCCGAACTCTGTCGCGCCGGCCGATCTTCCGGACTTCTTCGAGCCGCTCGGCTCCGTGGAGGAGCTCTCGGAGACCTACCGGTTCGTGACGAGCGAGCAGAACTTCGGGGGTGACGTCTACGGGATCGCCATCACCGGCAACGCCAACGGCCTGGTCTACAACAAGCGCGTCTGGGAGGAGGCAGGCGTCACCGACGCACCCGCCACCCCCGAGGAGTTCCTCGACGCGCTGCAGGCGATCGCGGACTCCACGGACGCGATCCCGCTCTACACCAACTACGCGGACGGCTGGCCGCTCTCGCAGTGGAACAGCAACCGCGGCGCGATCAAGGCCGACCCGGAGGCGCCGCACCAGATCGCGTACTCCGACACCCCGTGGGCGCAGGACGAGGAGCTCAACGTCATCGACTCGCTGCTCTTCGACGCTGTCGAGGCCGGTCTCACCGAGCCGGACCCGGTGACGACCAACTGGGAGGAGTCCAAGGTCCTGATGGGCGAGGGCAAGGTGGCCACGATGGCCCTCGGTTCGTGGGCGATCACCCAGATGCAGGAGGCGGCGAGCGACGGTGCCGACATCGGCTACCTCCCGTTCCCGTACCAGGTCGACGGTACCTTCCACTCGGTCGCGAACGGTGACTACAAGAACGCGGTCAACGTGAACTCCGACAACAAGGCAGCCGCGCTCGCGTGGTTGTACTGGTTCGCCGACGAGTCAGGCTACGCGGCCGACCAGGGCGGCATCTCGCCGCGCCTCGACGGCCCGACTCCTGACACGCTGGCCGACTTCGACACCTTCGGCGTGGAGTTCGTCGAGCTGGCGCCGGCACCGGTCGGCGAGGAGAGCCTGGTCAACGACATCGACGCCGAGGGTCAGATCGGCCTGTTCTCGCCCGAGTACAAGCAGCGGATCGTCGACGCTGCGCGGGGCGCGTCCGGCGAGACCAAGGAGCAGATCTTCGACGACCTCAACGCCCGCTGGGCGAAGGCCCGCGCGGCCGTCGCCGACTGACGCTCAGCCTGCCTCCCGCCGCGCCGATCACCGACGCGGCGGGAGGTACCGGGTCGGTCCGGCCCGGTACCTCCCGGACCCCTAAGCTTGGAGAACCACCATGTCCGGTGTGACGACCCCCACCGCGCTACCGATGAAGGTGAGCGCCGGCGGGAAGCTGGGCCGCAGGAAGGACGAGGCGCCGCAGGGGCGCCGCCGGGGGTCGCCGACGAGCCGGCTCACGCCCTACCTGTTCTTGCTGGTCCCGATCGCTCTGCTCGTGACGTTCACCTACGTCCCGATGATGAACATGTTCCAGTACTCGGTGACGGACTGGAACGGCATCAGCAAGACGCGTGACTCCGTGGGACTCGACAACTATGCCCGGATCTTCACCGACCCCGAGTACTTCCGCGTCTTCTTCGTCAGCCTCTACTACTTCGCGGCGTCCTTCATCCAGATGGCGCTCGCGCTCTACTTCGCCACCGTCCTGAGCTTCAGCACCCGGTTCCGCAACGTGTTCAAGGGGATCCTCTTCTTCCCCTACCTCCTCAACGGCGTGGCGATCGGTCTGACGTTCCTGTACTTCTTCCGCCCCGGCGGCACCCTGGACGCCTCGCTGGCCTTCGTCGGTCTGGAGAGCCTGCAGCAGCAGTGGCTCGGCGACCGGAGCCTGGTCAACGTCTCGCTGGCAGGCACCTCCGTCTGGCGCTACATGGGACTGAACTTCGTCCTCTTCCTCGGTGCGATCCAGTCGATCAACCCGAGCCTCTACGAGGCGGCCGAGCTCGACGGGGCCAACCGGTGGCACCAGTTCCGATGGCTGATCCTGCCGTCGATCAAGCCGATCATCGGTCTCTCGTTCATCCTCGCGATCTCCGGGAGCCTGTCGGTCTTCGAGATCCCGTTCATCATGACCGGCGGCGCGAACGGCTCGTCGACCTTCGTGATCCAGACGATGAACACCGCGTTCGAGTTCCGGCGCGTCGGCCTGGCATCGGCGATGGCCGTTGTCCTGCTCCTGTTCGTGCTGCTCATCACGTGGATCCAGCGGCGGATCGTGCCCGACGAGAAGGTCGACCTGACATGACCGCGACCCGAGTCCCAGAGCGGACCGGCTCCCACGAGCCGGCCAGCACCCAGCACGTGACGGAGAAGGACCGCACCGGCCGCGCCGGACGCATCGTCGCGACGGCCGCCAAGTACGCGACACTGGTTCTGGCGTGCTTCGCCTCGCTGCTGCCGATCGTTGTCATCGTCATCGCAGCTCTGAAGCCCGCAGAGGAGTTCCGCTCGAGCGGCGTGTTCGAGCTTCCTTCGGGCGTCTACCTCGGCAACTTCGTCACCGCATTCACCGACGGGCGCATGGCTCTCGGTTTCGTCCACACGGCGATCATCCTCACCGTGTCGGTCGGGGGCGCGGTCGTGATCGGGGCGATGACCGCGTACGCGGTCGACCGGTTCGAGTTCGCCGCCAAGCGGCTCGTTCTCGTCCTGTTCCTGATCGCGGTGCTCGTGCCTGGCGTGACGATGCAGGTCGCCACCTTCCAGATCGTCAACGGTCTGGGTCTGTACAACACGCTGCTCGCGCCGATCGTCCTGTTCATGGGCACCGACATCGTGTCCATCTACATCTTCCTGCAGTTCGTGCGGTCGGTCCCACGGGAGCTCGACGAGGCGGCCACTCTCGACGGCGCGAACCACTGGACGATCTTCTGGCAGATCATCTTCCCGCTGCTCAAGCCCGCGGTCGTGACGGTCGTGGTCATCAAGGGTTTCGCCGCCTACAACGAGTTCTACATCCCGCACCTGTACATGCCGTCGCGTGAGCTGCCGGTGCTGTCGACCTCGCTGTTCCGGTTCATGGGCCCGTATGGAAGCCAGTGGGAGATCATCGCGGCCGGCGTGCTCATCGTGATCATCCCGACGCTCGTCGTCTTCCTCATGCTCCAGCGCTACATCTACAACGGCTTCACCTCGGGCGCGTCCAAGTAGCGCCTGCGGCGCCCGGTCCGACCGATCGCTGCCCCCGCCGGGCGGGGGCGTCGGAAGACACCCGATCCATCCAGTACCCGTCTCCGG
This sequence comes from Actinotalea alkalitolerans, assembly GCF_023369855.1. Taxonomy (GTDB): domain Bacteria; phylum Actinomycetota; class Actinomycetes; order Actinomycetales; family Cellulomonadaceae; genus Actinotalea. The sequence goes on from NZ_JAMBPP010000012.1 coordinate 7,845, forward strand.
CGCCTCGCGCGTCGCAACCAGAGTCGAAGGACGATCATGACCACCACCGCTCCGCGACCCAGCGACGTCGTCGTTGGCCCCCAGCTCACGACGGTCGCCGACTGGACGTTGCGCGTCCGCGGGCCGCTCGACACCGTGCCCGAGAGCTTGCGCCCACGGTTGGCCCGCGGGCTTGCCGTCACCACACCGGTGACGGCACTGGGTGCGCTCGTCGCGGCGGGCCTGGTCCCCGACGTGACAGTCGACGCGCGGGAGGCGGAGGTCCAGTGGGTCGCGGCGACCGCGTGGGAGCTGCGCACCACCGTGGCGCGCCCGACGACCGGCGCGGCTGCGCGGCTCGTGCTGCACGGTGTGGACACGGTCGGCCGGGTCGTGGTCGACGGCGTGGTGCGTGCCGAGGTCGAGAACATGTTCGTGCGGCACGAGGTCGAGCTCGACCTCGTCGCCCCTGTCGCGGCCGACCACAACGGCGAGCCGGCGTGGGACGTGCGGGTCGAGCTCGACCCCGTCCTGCCGGTCGCAACGGCCGCGGAGGCCGAGAACCCGCTGCCCCGCCCGCTGATGTACGTCCTGCCCTACAACCAGGTACGCAAGATGGCCTGCTCCTTCGGCTGGGACTGGGGTCCCGTGACGATGGCGGCCGGCCTCTGGCGTCCGGTCGACCTGGAGGTCTGGGACGGGCCGCGGTGGCAGGACGTGCTCCTTTCCACGGGCTGGACGGGGACCCACGGGACGCTCACCCTCTCGGCAACAGCGACCGACGGCGCCTCGACGGCCCAGGTCCGCGTGCGGGCGGCGGGCGAGACCGCTGCCGGCCGCGTCGTCGGCACGCTGCCGGTGGTCGACAGCGCGGTCGCGGGAGAGGTCCCCGTCCCCGACGTGCTGCCGTGGCACCCGGTCGGATCGGGCGACCAGCCGCTGTACGACGTCACGGTGGAGCTCCTGGGTGAGACCGGTGAGGTGCTCGACCGGCAGGAACGCCGGACCGGCTTCCGCACGGTGACCCTGCGCCAGGACTCCGACGCGCAGGGGCGCAGCTTTGAGATCCACGTCAACGGCCGGCGCATCTGGGCGCGGGGCTACAACTGGATCCCGCCGCACGTCCTCCCGGAGGTCGTGACGAAGGACTGGATCCGCCACCTCGTCGGCGAGGCGGTCGACAGCGGGGCCAACATCCTGCGTGTCTGGGGGGGTGGCGTCGTCGAGTCCCCCGACTTCTACGACGTCTGCGACGAGCTCGGGGTCATGGTCTGGCAGGACTTCCAGTTCGCGTGCGCGCCGTACCCCGAGGACGAGGTGACGCGTGCGCACGTCGCCGACGAGGTGCGCGAGGCCGTCCGCAGTGTCGGGCACCGGGTGTCCCTCGTCCTGTGGTGCGGGTGCAACGAGAACCTCTGGGGCTACGTCGACTGGGGATGGCAGGAGATCCTCGCGGACCGCCCCTGGGGCGACGTCTACTACTACGACGTCATCCCGGGGATCCTCGGTGAGCTGGACCCGGCACGGCCGTACATCCCGGGTTCGCCCTTCTCCCCGGACCCGACCCTGCACCCGAACGACCCGACGCAGGGCACCACGCACCACTGGGACACCTGGAACGCGCTGGACTACACCGCGTTCGACGGGAAGACCACCCGCTTCGCGGCGGAGTTCGGCTGGCAGGGGCCAGCGTCCTGGCCGGTGCTCGTGCGTGGGCTCGGCGGTGAGCCGACGGGTCTGCACGACCCGAAGCTGCTGCGCCTGCAGAAGGCCGAGCGCGGCACCGAGAGCCTCGTGCGCGGCATCGAGGCACACGTCCCGGACGTGACCGACGGCCGCTCGTGGTTCCTCGCCGCCCAGCTGGTCCAGGCGCGCGCGGTCCGCGCCTCGATCGGCCGCTTCCGCTCGTTGCACGACGCGTGCTCCGGAGCGATCTGGTGGCAGCTGGACGACGACTGGCCCGCGCTGTCCTGGTCCGTCCTGGACGTCGCCGGACGCCGCAAGCTCTCGTGGTACGCGATGCGGGAGGTGCTCTCGCCCCGCGCGGTGCTGCCGACCGCCCCCGACGAGGCTGCCGCGCTCACGTTGGTCAACGACACGGACGAGGCGTGGGAGACGATCGTCCTCGTCACCGCGGTGTCGCTCACCACCGGTGCTCTGGGGCGCCGCGAGGGCGCTGTCGTCGTCCCGGCCCAGGGGCACGCCGTCGTGCGGTACGACGACGCGCTGCCGGAGGGCACGGACGCCGTCGTCGTGGACGCCGGGGGGCTCCGCTCGGCGCGCTGGCTGCGGCCGGACCTCGATCTGGGCGCGCCGTCGGCTACGGCGACCCTGCGGGTCCGCTCGCGCACAGCGAGCACCGGGACCGTCAGCGGCGAGCCCGGCACCGTCGAGCTCGAGGTGCGCGCAGGCACGGTCGTGCGTGACCTCGTCCTGCTCGCCGAGACGGACCCGCGCCTCGCGGACGTCGTCGTCGACGCGCAGCTCATCACCCTGCTGCCGGACGAGACCGTGACGTTCACGGTCCGCGGGCAGCAGGTCACGGAGATCCCGGACGCGGACTGGGCTGGGCTGCTCGCTCTCGCCGGTCCGCTGGAGGTGTCTGTCCAGCAGCTGTGAGGGAGACCTCGCACCGGGGCTCGGCGTCGTCGAGCCGCACCGCTCCGACAACGACGTCCGACGGAGGACAACGATGCGACCAGTGCACGGAAGACGAACGAGCGGCTTGCTCGCCGGGCTCCTGGCAGGGGCCCTCATGGCGAGCGGGTCACCCGCCCTCGCCGCGGAGGGTCCCCTGCGGATCGTGGACGCCGAGGCGAACGGCCCCACCGCGTCGCTCTTCGCCACGCTGCTGGACCTCGACGACGGCGGGATCCTGTTCGGCCATCAGTACCCGACCCAGCAGGGCATCACCTTCGACACCGCGGACGGCAGCGCCTCCGACGTGCTCGCGGGGATCGGAGACCACCCGGCCGTCTTCGGCTGGGACTCGCTGATCCTCGAGGGGCGTGAGGCGCCCGGGATCGGCACGCTCGCGACCCATGGCGAGCAGAACGCGCGGACGTGGGGCGCGGCGATGGCGCAGGCGCACCAGCTGGGCGCGATCAACACGATCAGCATGCACCCGAGCAACTTCGTCACCGGCGGGAACTACGACGACACCCGCGGCGGTGTCGTCACCGAGATCCTTCCCGGTGGCTCGAAGAACGCCGAGTTCCTGGCGTACCTCGACCTCGTCGCGCTCGCTCTGAACGAGGCGGACGACCTGGGTGGCGGGGTGCCGGTCGTCTTCCGGCCGTTCCACGAGAACACCGGCTCGTGGTTCTGGTGGGGCGCCGGCCACGCGACGACCGGCGAGTTCAAGGAGCTCTTCCGGTACACGGTCGAGCACCTGCGCGACTCCCGGGGCGTGGACAATGCTCTCTACTCGTTCTCCCCGAACGGATCCTTCGGTGGGAACCCCGCCCGTTACCTCGAGACCTACCCTGGCGACGAGTGGGTCGACGTCCTCGGGTACGACCTCTACGAGGGAAGTGACGACGCCGACACCTCCGACGCCTTCATCTCCCGCCTCGTCACGGACCTGGAGATGCTGACCGAGCTCGGCCAGGCGCGAGGCAAGCCGACGGCCCTGACGGAGTTCGGCCGCAACGGCGCCCGGACCATCCGCGAGACGGGCAACAAGAGCCTGACCTACTACAGCGACCTCATCGAGGGCATCGCGGCGAGCCCGACGGCGAGCCGTATCAGCTACGCGCTGACCTGGGCGAACTGGGGGCTCGACCAGTTCTACATCCCCTACCCCGCGCACGGTGAGCGCGCCGAGCACGAGATGTTCGGCGACTTCGTGGCTTTCGCGGAGCACCCGCTGACGCTGTTCGCCGACGACATCCCCGCCGACGCCCTGACGCGCGACGTCATCGTGGCGCCGGCGCTGTCGACGGCCCGCATCGCCTCGCCGGCGGACGGGATACGGGTCGAGACGACCTCGACGATGCTCCGGGTCCGAACGACCGGCTCGGCGCCGACGTCGGTCACGGTGGCCGCCGACTCCGGCGGGGATCCCGTCGTGCTGAGCGACGACGACGGTGACGGCTGGTGGACGGGCACGTGGACGGTGGCCGAGGACCAGCTGACGGACCAGGCGGTGACGCTGACGGCAACCGTCACCTCCGCGGGTGGCTCGACGCAGGAGGCGACCTCCCGGGTGATCCTCGGGGCCGAGCGCGTCCTGCCGGTCGGGGTCGTGGACGACTTCGAGGGCTACGCCGACGACGCCGCACTGCGAGCGGGGTTCGCGTACAACAACGCCGCAGGGTCCGACCTGTCCCTGGTGACCGACTCGCGTGACCCGGACGGCTCGGCTGCCCGCTTCGCGTACGACTTCACGTCCCGCGACTACGGGGGCTTCGGGAAGACGTTCGACCCCCAGGACTGGTCCGGTTTCAACCTCATGGAGCTGTGGCTCGAGCCAGACGGCTCGGACCAGCTGCTCGTCCTGCAGATCAAGGCCGGTGGACGCACGTTCGAGGCCTACCCGTCGCTGGCGGGCACCGATCCGGGGCAGGTGTCGATCCCATTCGTTGACTTCCGTCCGCCGGCGTGGGACACCGCGAACGCCGACGTGCGTCTCACCAGGGCCATGCTCGCTGAGGTCACGGAGGCGTGGGTCTACCTCAACAGCGTCGGTGAGCGGCGTTCCGGGGCGATCGTGCTGGACGACTACCAGGCCGTCGCGGGCGAGGGTCCGCAGGTCCCGGGCGATGAGCCCGCTCCGGTCGCCCCGCAGGTAGTGGACGACTTCGAGTCGTACGGGACGGACGACGAGCTGCGTTCCGTCTGGAACCGCAGGGAAGACGGCGCGCAGCTGTCGCTTCTTCCGGACGGCGGTTCCGAAGGGTCGCAGGCGGCCACCTGGGACTACGCCTTCGAGACGAGGGACTACGTAGGGGTCGGGCGGTCCGTCACGGGTGACTGGCGCGAGCTGGACCGGCTCGTGATGCTCGTGACGCCGGACGGCTCGGATCCGCGCCTGACGGTGCAGCTCAACGCCGGAGGGGTCGTGTACGAGGCGGCCCTCGTCCTGGAGGGCACCGAGCCGCGGACGGTCGAGGTGCTGTTCGCCGACGCCGCTCCCGCGGGATACCAGGGCCTTCCGGCCGACCGCCGCGCGAGCGCGACAGAGCTGGTGAGCGTCACCGAGGTGACGTTCTTCGTCGGCGGGACACTGGGCAGCGCCGGGCGGCTCGTCGTCGACGACGTCCGGGCGCAGCTCGGTGCGACTGTTGCTCCGGGCCAACCGACGGGTCCGACAACACCCCAGCTGGTCGACGACTTCGAGTCGTACACGACCGACGGAGAGCTGCAGGCGGCGTGGGACCGGCGGGACGACGAGGCTGGGCTGTCCCTGCTGGCCGACGGCGGCTCGAGCGGGTCTCGGGCCGCGGCCTGGGCGTTCGACTTCACGGACCGGAACTACGCCGGGATCGCGAAGGCCGTCATCGGTGACTGGAGCGGTCTGGACCGGATCGCGCTCCTGGCCACATCCGATGGCTCGAACCCGCGGGTGACCGTGCAGTTCAATGCCGGCGGGGTCGTGTACGAGGGCACCGTCGCCCTGGAGGGCACCGAGCCGCGGACGGTCGAGGTGCTGTTCGCCGACGCCGCCCCGGCCGGGTACCAGGGGCTGCCGGCCGACCGCCGCGCGAGCGCCGCGGAGCTGGCGGGCGTCACCGAGGTCGCACTGTTCCTCGGTGACGACGCAGGTGCGGCCGGGGTCGTCGTGCTCGATGACATCCGCGCCCAGCTCGGGGCCTCGCCCACCGACCCGGTGGACCCGGTGGACCCGGTGGACCCGGTGGTTCCGGTAGACCCGGCAGATCCGGCAGAGTCGCCGAGCAAGGGGTCCGGGTGGACCGGTTCGCTGGGCGACACGGGCAGGGACCTTCGCGCTGCCTTGCTCGCGTTGGTCCTCACCGGCAGCGGCGCCTTGCTGGTCGCGGTGGCTCGACGTCGACGAGCCGGCCTCGAGGCCCCGCTGAGGGTGGTCTGATCGGCTGACGCGGCACATGTCGCGGGCCCCGCGCGGTCCTCGGACCGACGCGGGGCCCGCGCTCCGACTGCTCGACCTCGCAGAAGCCCGACCCCGGTCACCACGACGAACAAGATCGAGAACTACACCACCCCAAGGGACGTCACCCTCGTGGTCTCCACGTCCAGCCGGCGCCCGTCCGAGGCGCTCGGTGAGGTCTGGGCGGCACCACCCGCCGCGTGCCGGACGGCGTGGGCGTCACCTCGGTCTGATCATGACCTCGACCGAGCCCAGCACCCGCCCGTTGACCTGGAGCTCCACCCGGTGCGGCCCGGGGCGGATCGTGCGGATCGAGACGTGGTCGAACCGGTGCCGTTTGGTCACCGTGACCTGGTCGCCGGCGGGCAGGTGACGGCTCGTCAGCTTGAACACCTTGCCCGGTCGCGGCCCCCGGGCGCCCTGGTAGTGCACGAGGTAGTCGATGGCGGCCCGGGTGTCGTCGGCCGCGCTCAGCGTCGCGGTCAGGGTGACCTCGTCGCCGATGGCGATCACGTCTGGGCTCACCGTGAGGTCGACCAGCGTGACCGTCGTGGAGTGGCCGTACCCGAGCAGGGCCAGCGCCCGCGGGTCACCGCGCTTGATCAGGGTGCGCAGCCCGTGCCGGACCACGCCGTCGCCGTGGCTGGACGCTGCCAGCCACCGCTCGGCGCAGGCCAGGGCGAGGTCGGGATGGTCCTTGCTGATGTCGTTGAGATGGTTGGCCACCGACCGCCGGACGTACGCCGACTCGTCGTCGAAGAGCCGCTCGAGCAGCGCGACGGCCGGCGTCGGGTCGGTGATCAGCCCGCGCAGCACGGGCGCCCACGGCAGCCGGGGCCGGGTGCCCTCCGACACCAGACGGCGGACGTGCTCGTCCGGGTGAGCGGCCCACTGGTGGAGGTACCGGAAGGTCACCTCGGGGTGACGGGCGATGAAGGCGCGGATCGGGAACTCGCTGGAGGACCTCCTGGTCAGTCGAGCCAGGAGCGGCAGCGCGATGTCGGGGTCGTCGATGCCCTGCTGGGCGACGAGCTGCCCGCAGGGCCAGATCATCCAGCCGGTGAACGTCGGCGACTCCAGGGCCCGGTCCAGCACGGCCGCGGCCTCGGGGAAGGTCGGCGGGAGGCAGAGCGCCAACGCGTCGGCGAGGTGTGCTGCCCGGGCCTTGAGCTCGAGCACCTCCAGGCCCGAGGTCGCGGCGTGCGACCAGGTCTCGAGGGGGAAGTCGGTCCAGGCGTTCTGCAGCTCCGAGCCGAGGGCCTGGGCCAGCGCGGGCGAGAGCTCGTCCTTGAAGTCGGCCATCAGGGGGTGGCTGTCGCTCGGGCCGGGGGTTCGTCTCGCACCCGTCCATCATGCCTCGGAGATCGCCTCGGCCCCCCGCGCCCGCTTCTCGGGAGGCCGTCAGCCCGCCCTGCCGGTCCAGTGCAGGGCTGCGGTGACCCTCGGGTTGAGCGTGGGGTCGGCACGGTCCAGGTCGAGCTTGGCGAACAGGTGCGAGACATGGCACTCGACGGTCCGTGGGCTCAGCGAGAGCAACCTGGCGATCCCGGCGTTCGACAGCCCGCTGGCGAGCAGGGCGTACACGGCACGCTCGGTCGCCGTCAGGGCGGGCTGAGCGACGGCGGGAGCGCCGAGGGTGGCGAGCCACCCGATCACCTGGGACACCGTCGCCGCCTGGGAGATGCTCGTGGCGAGAGGCAGCACGTCCACGCGGCGCGGGGCGATCGCGTCGGTGAGCGCCTCGCGCCAGTGGTCGGGTTCGTCAGTGAGCACCAGGACGCCCGCACCGCCTACCGCGAGGTCTCCCAGCGCGTCAGGGTCGGGGCTCGTACCCGGCGCCACCACCACGACGGCATGGTGGTCGCCGTCGAGCTCGTCGGCCGTGGCGGACTCTGCTGCGACCGGCACGCCACGGTCACGCAGCTGGAGCACGACGCCGTGCCGCAGCAGCGGGATCCGTCCGACCACAGCCAGTCGCATGAGGTCCCCCAGGGTCCTGACCTGTCCCATGGTGCTCCTGACGTGGCGTCCAGGACCAGTCCCATCTCAGTGTTTGCACCGATGACACCCGGCGGGCCGCGTGCCAGTTTCGGAGCAGGCGGACGCAGTGGTCGCCCTGAACGAGGAGGTGCCAGGTGGCACCAGGACCCAGACGTGATCCCGACGACCGGCCGGTACGCCGGCCGCCGGATCCGGACGGCCGGCTCGACGTCCGCCTGATCCGGCCCGAGGACCTCCTGGACCTGCGACTGTCGGCCGTCGACTGCACCGTCGAGGACGGCGTCGCTGGCCAGGTCCTCGTCGGCCATGGCCAGGACGCACGTCTGGTCGTGCACCTGCCGCCGCAGCACGTGGGCGAGCGCGCCTGGTGGGAAGGAGGGTCGGCCGGTGCGGTCTCGGCACACCGCGTGGCCGCGGCGAGCCGCCTGGTCTTCGCGGTGGGGGACGGCCAGAACGTGCCGTTCACGCTCGAGGGTGTGCTCGGGGCGCTGCCGACCTTGCCGCTGCGGGTCTCACCGCACGCCGAGCCGGCTGGTACGGCCGGCGAGAGGGCGCCGAGCTGGCCGGGTGGCGTGCTCGTCGGCGACTGGGTCGAGCAGCTCACGGCCGGAGCGCACGTCGCCGATCTGATCCTCGGCGGCAGCGGCAGCAGGCGGCTGGCCGGTGCCGGGGGTGACGTGCTCGCCCACGTCCGTGCCGCGCGGGTCCTGCGCGGGTGGGCGCCGCCGAGAGATCTCGTCTCCGGGGTCGGCGTGCACCGCGTCGGCGAGCTCACGGGCGGGTTGGGCGGGTTGCTCGGACGCGGCGTCAGGCCGGGTGTCGACCGTGGTCCGGGGGGCTTGGGTGACATCCTCAACCCCGGTGGAGGGACGGGCCCCGTCGTGCGGGACCGCCCACGCCCACCGCGCGACGACGAGACGGCTCTCGAGGTGCCGTACCGGGTGACGGTCTCGCCCAGCGCCCTGGGGGCGTTCACCCACTCGGTCGCCCCGGTGCGCTCGGTCGAGGACCCGCAGCGCACCGAGCTGTGGCGCACCCACCTGACCGTCCGGACCACCGACGACGAGGGTGCCTTCGTCGGTCATGACCCGACCGACGACGCCCAGCGGGTCGTCCGTGCGATCTGGTCGCGCGACCTGGACGCGATCGATGCCTCGTCCGCCACCGATCCCGCACCGCTGGCGCCCCAGTCGCTCGCCCCTGCCCACCGTCGCGCCCTGGTGCGACAGACCGCCGACCCGCGCGTCGCGGCACGCCGGCCGTTGTCGGTGCGTTCCTTCGCGCTGTCGAGCCTCGGGGCGTGGGTGGACTGGCAGGGTTCGTGGGACACCGTGGCGCTCGGGGCCCCGCAAGGCGGGGGGAACCTCGTCCAGCTGCTCGAGTCCTACCGGCACCAGGCGGTCATGGGCCGGGACTCCTACGTCCGGGTGACCATCCCCGGGTTCCTGTTCCCGTTCGGTCACCGGGCGGTGTGGGTGCAGGTCACCGAGCGCAAGGTGCGCGACCGGTCCCAGGGAACCGCGTACCTCTGGCAGCGGTTCTTCATCATCGTGCGTGAACCCACCCGTACCTACACCGGCCACGACACCCCGCTGACCCGGGTGACGCTCGAACCGCTCGTGACCCCCGACCTGGACCCGGCGCCGGACGGCGACGCCGGCGGCCCGTTCGCCCCGTTCGTGCCGCACCGCGGCGGCAAGCCCTTCGAGTTCTCCCTGGTCAGCGTCGACCAGGGTGGGGGAGCGTCGACGTACGGCGCAGGGCTCCTGTTCGTGCCGCAGGTCTGGGTCGAGCACACCGACGACGCGACCGCAGCCGCGCAGACCGAGCTGCTCTACGGTCCGGTGCGATCGATCGACGCACGCGGTCAGCAGGTCACCGTCGCCCGGCCGGCCGTCGCCGGCGACACGACCCTCGACGTCGACGAGCTGCGCTTCAGCGGCGAGGTGCAACGCGCGACGCTGTCCAGCCGGCCCTACCTGTCCCGGATGCGAGCCGTGGTGCCCTCGATGCGGCACCTGGCCCCGCACGCGCCCGGCGTGGAGCTGGTGTACCCGCCGCACTTCCTCGCCGCCGGTGACGGCGGCTTCGGTGGCGGCAACCCCGGTGAGGTCTTCCTCGCGCTCGCCGGGGCGCCTCCGGTGATCGACTTCTCCGGCGGGTCGGACTCCTCGGGCGGCTTCCTGGCGCCGAACATGGCGGTCGCCGCGCTGTCGAGGGCCTTCGGGGCGGTCGGGGACGACGGCGCCCAGCCCCAGGGGCTGTCGCAGGGAGACTTCGACCCGACGACGTTTCTCGCCGGTGCGCTGCCCAAGCTGTTCGGTCTGTTCTCGCTGGTCGACGTGCTCGACGCACTCGGTCTCGACGGCGTCCCGGAGTTCGTCACCGAGGCGTTGGACACCGTCAGCGCGATCGTCACGGAGGCCGACCGGCTGCGGGGCGCCGCTGCCGGCGCGGACCAGCGACTCCTCGACGAGATCGCCGGGGCGGCGCACGACGGTGCCGCGGCCGGCATCGAGTCGGCGCGTGCCCAGCTCGCGGCCGCGACCGGACCGCTGCTCGACCACCTGGACACGCTGACCGCAGCCGTGCAGGCGCTGCCGGGCGCCGGCGACCCCGGGACCGCCGTCGGCGCCGTGACCGACGCGCTGGCCGCGGTCGTCACCGACGTCGACCTCCTTCTGGGGGCTTCAGCGGCACCAGCCCTGCCCTCGCACCTGCGCGCCGCCCTCGAACGGCCGGCCAAGGCCCTGCGGACGCTGGCCGCTGCTGCCGAGACCGTCCAGGCCCTGGCCGACCTGGTCGAGGACCTGCTCAGCCCGGCGACCGCGGTCACCGCACGGTTCGAGTGGGCACCGAAGATCGTGGGCTGGCCGGCGGGCGCGGAGGTGTTCGTGCCGCACCAGGACCGTGGGCTGCGCCTGGCCGTCGAGGTTCGGTCCTCGGCCACGACACCGCCGGTCGTCGACGTCTCGGCCGAGATCGTCGACTTCTCGCTCGTGCTGCTGCCGGGTGAGCCGTTGATGGGCATGCGCTTCCAGCGGATCGGCTTCCGCTCAGGGTCGACGTCCAAACCGGTGGTCGACGTCGTCTTCGGCGGGATCGAGTTCCTCGGACCCCTGGCGTTCGTCGACACGCTGCGGCGGATGATCCCGTTCGACGGCTTCGCCGACCCTCCGTACGTCGACGTGTCGCCCGAGGGCGTCACCGCTGGCTTCGACCTCGCGCTGCCGAACGTGTCGGTGGGGGTCTTCAGCCTCGAGAACATCGCACTCGGCGCCGACGCCCGCGTGCCGTTCCTGGGCGACGCCGTCACCGTCGGCTTCGGCTTCTGCTCCAAGGAGTCGCCGTTCCGGCTCACCGTGATGATGATCGGCGGTGGGGGATGGGTCGCGCTTCGGGCCTCGCCCAAGGGCCTGGTGCTGCTCGAGGTAGGGCTCGAGGCTGCCGCCTCGCTGTCGATCGACCTGGGGGTCGCGTCCGGGTCGGTCTCGATCTCGGTGGGTGTCTACCTGCGCCTCGAGGCCGACAAGGGGTCCCTGACCGGGTACTTCCGGATCCGTGGCCAGGTCGACGTGCTGGGCCTGATCTCGGCCTCGATCACCCTCGAGCTCTCGCTCACCTACCACTTCGACTCGGGCAAGCTCATCGGCCGCGCGTCCTTGGTGGTCGAGGTCGAGGTGCTGTTCTTCTCCGCCTCGGTCGAGATCACCTGCGAGCGGCAGCTCGCCGGATCGAAGGGTGATCCGGTTCTCGCGGACATCATGCCGCCGGTCGACGGCGCCAACCCGGACTGGTCGCTGTACTGCGAAGCCTTCGCGGCGATCGCCTGAGGAGACCCGATGACCACCACACACCTGCTGACCACCGCCCTGCCGGCGTCCCGTGGTGCGCGCGACCGCGTGCACCTCACCGCGTTCGTCACCCACAAGCTCGTCCCTGATGCGGCCGACGCGACCCTGGCGGACTTCCCGGCCGCGCTGGACTGGGTGTCCACCCTTCAGGCCGGCAGGTTCGAGCTCCTCGCCTCCCACCTGGCCGGGCCGGTGCCCCTGACGGTCGTGCCCGACGCCGATGCCGCCGCGTGGCGGGCGGTGTTCCCGCCGCACGTCCCGGTCGAGGGGTATCCCGCACCGACGGTCTCGACCGCACCGTGGCGCTCCTTCCCTGCACACCGCACCGGTGACGGTGCGGTGGACCTGCATCTCCTGCAGCTCACCGCGGCCCCCACGTCCACCCCCGGGGTGGTGGGCAGCCCGGTCCTGTCCGGCGTCGTGCAGGTGCTCGCCGAGGTCTCGGTCGCGGTGCGGGAGCTGCTCACCATGGCCGAGCGCCGCTCACGGCGGGCCGAGGACCTCCTCGCACGCCGGACCCAGGAGGCGCAGGCCTCGCTCGGCCTGGTCCGTGAGGCGCACGGGTACCCCACCAGAGACCAGACGACGGCGTCGGCGATCGAGGTGCTGCTCGCCGATGCCGAGGCGGACACGGCGATCACCCAGTACCTCGACTCCCTCGTCGGCCAGGACCTCTCGGGGGCCCCTGAGCTGCAGCTGCTCGTCGACGCGCACACCGCCCGGCGCTTCTACCAGCGGCCCGAGGCCGAGTACGCCTACCGCGACCGACCCGTCGAGGGTGCCGCCGCGCCGCGCCCGGAGCGGCCGAACCCTGACTTCCATGCCCGTGCCGCGTCGTTCGGGTCCACCCCCGTCATGCTCCGCAGGCTCGGCCTCGCGGTCGACCTGCGTGTCGAGGATGCCGACGTCCGGACCGGCCTGGACGCTGCCACCTGGCTCGCGGTGCGGTTCGTGCCGGGTCCGGACGCAGACGTCACGGTGCTGGCACACCCACGCACGCAGGTCGTGGTGCGTGGCGATGTCGTCACCGCCCGGTCCAGCGACGCCTGGGTGGCGGGGGCGCTGCCGCTCGGTGACGAGACCTACGTCGTCCTGGACGTCGACCCCGATGCCAGCGGCCTCAAGACCGAGCAGCACCTGCGTGACCTGCCGCGGACCTTGGCGGCAGAGGTCAACGGTGACCCGGCGACCTCTGCCCCGGCCACGCTGCGCTCCACGGGCTTCGCGATCGCCCGGACCGACCGTGTCGAGACCACCAGGACGCAGGTCGCCCGGGCCGAGGCGATGACCTCACCCGTCGAGGGAGCGGGCGCCGTCGGTCCGGACCTGCTCTACGACGACCTGGTCCGCGGGCTACGGGTCGAGGTCTGGGACGACGTGACCCGGACGTGGCACAGCCTGCACGAGCGTCGGGTCACGGCGACGGCCGACCCCGGCACCGGTGCGATCACCGTGCTCGACGACGAGCCGGACGTCGGCTTCCTCCAGCTCAGCGGTCTCCACCGGGTCCCGGGCCCTGACTCCAACCCGTACTACCTGCACGAGGTGATCGCCGGGTGGGACGGCTGGAGCCTCTCGGCCCCACGCCCGGGAAGGGTCGTCGTACGTGACGGTGCGACCGAGACGGTCGTGGACGCCCCGACGGACCCGCCCGCGACGGGTGTCGCGCTGCGCACGAGGGTCGAGCCGGGATCCCTGCCGCGGCTGCGGCACGGCACCTCGTACGCGTTCCGTGTGGTCGGGGTGGACCTGGCCGGTGGTTCGGTCCGAAGGACCGGTCCGCGGCGCCCTGTCGCGATGCCGGCCGGTGGCGACGCGCCGGCAGCTGCCCGTGAGCACCTGGAGCGCCTACGGGGCGTGTACCGGGAGCGGGACACCAGGCTGCTGGGTGCGGCTCGGGACCGGGTGCTCGATGCCCTTCCCGTCGCAGAGCCCGGGCCCGACTGGCGCACCACGCTGACGTGGCTCTCGGCGCACGAGCCCCCGCAGGCAGGTTCCGGTGCCGTCGCGGGCTCACCCGCTGAGCGCGTGGCCGCCGTGGTGCCCGAGGCGGTCCGTACCGGTGACCTGGCGATCGACGCCGTCATCGCGGACCGCATCTCCACCGGGGCGGCTGGGGCATCGATGACCTCCGATGCCGCGATGGCCCTGCGCGCAGCCGCAGCCGGCACCCACCACCTCGCGGCCGGGGCCGGCACATGGCGGGTCCGGCCCCAGCTCGAGGTCGACCCGGGCACGTTCGCCGCGCTCTGGGCCCTCGACGACCTCGTCGTCGGGCCCGGTGCGCTGCCACCGTCACGCGCGGTGGTCACCACCCCCAGACCCTTCCTGCGGTGGGACCCCGTCCCGCCCCCGAGCCTGGTGGCCCGCGCGCCGCTGACCACCGGTGAGCAGCTGTCGAGGATCGTGGTCCGCAGCGGGCTGGACACAGGCTCTCCCGATGCGGTCGCGACGAGCGAGCGCCACGTCGTCCCGGCGAAGGCGACGCAGACCGACGCCGAGCTGGCAGGACGCTTCGACGAAGCGATCGGCTCACCGGACCCCGACGTGCAGCGGGTCGCCTACGGCTGGGCGCTGCGTGAGAGCGGCACCCTGCTCGATCGATGGATACCCGACCCCGCGAACCCCGGCGGTGTCGTGGAGCAGCCGGGCATCGCACTGCATCAGCGGCCCGGCGCGAACCCCGACACGCTCGTCACGCTCGCCGACATCACCGACCACCGTGACACCCCGCTCGGCGAGGGCCAGTACGTGGTGCACGACGTCGACGAGCTCGTCGTGCCCTACCTTCCCGACCCGTACGCCGCCGGGGTGGCGCTGGTGTTCTACGACGCCGGCGCCCCCCACCTGCTGCCCGAGCCGCGGGTGCTTCAGGCAGTCACGGTCCCGTTCGCCGGGTCGTGGCCGCGAGGACGTCCGCTGCGGCTGGTCGTGGAGGCCGCCGGTGCGGACGAGGAGCTCGGCGCCGTCGTGGAGGAGCTCGGTGCGGGTGGAGGGGGCACCGTGGTGCGGGTCCGGCTGCCGGCCGGACTGCAGGTCAGGGTGGCCATGTCGAGCTCGATGCGCCGCGAGGACCTCGACCGGTTCGGGCTGTGGCGCTCGCACCTGGCGAGCACCGTCGACCCGGACGGGGACGGTGGCGCCACCCCCGAGGACGTCGTGGCTGCGGCTGCGCTCGTGCGGGCCGCGGTGAACGGCTGGACGTGGTGGTTGACGCCGTCGGTCGACCTGCGTCTCGTGCACGCCGTGCCGGCGCCGGTCAGGCCGCCCGCGATCGAGGCGTTGCGCTGCCTGCTGCGCCCACCGGGGCTCACCGTCGCCCAGCTCGCCGGCCTGGTGGACGTGCACGGACCGAGCACCGACCGGCTCGTGGTGCGGGCGTCGTGGACCGAGCAGGTGGACGACCTCGCTGCGCCTGGCCCGACGACGGTCGCCCGCGACGACGTCGTGGTGAGCTCGCCGGTCTCTGCGGGGCAACGGACCGGACTGCTGACCATGGTGGACTTCCAGCCCTTCGGCCCCAGCGCCGACATGCTCGCGCTGGCCGGTGGGGGTGTGGGTCTGCACCGTGCGATCCAGACCTTCCCCGACACCCACCACCGCCGGGTCACCTACACCCCCAGCGGTCTGACGCGCTACGCCGAGATGTTCGCTGCGCAGGACGTCCCCGAGCCCCAGGACCCGCTGCTCGCCGGCGAGCCGGTCACCCTGGAGATCCCGAGCTCTGCCCGTCCCGCGGCACCCGACCTCGTCGACGCCGTGCCGTTGCTGCGGTGGGAGGAGACCACGGAGCCGGACCAGCCGTTCGCGCTGCGCCGGGTGCGTCGCTCGGGCGTGCGGCTCTGGCTGCGTCGACCCTGGTTCTCCTCGGGTGACGGAGAGCTGCTCGGTGTCGTCGTGTCGCGCACCGGCCACGAGCCGGACGCGACGATCAGCCTCTGGGGCCGTGACCCGACGGTCCTCGGCGCGGCGACGGGTCCGGCGACCCTGCCGCCGCTGCTGCGGGCGGGGCACCTGCTGGTCCAGATGGTGGGTGGTACCACGCTGGACGAACCGGCACGCCCCGTGCTGCCGGTCGCCGCGGTACCGCTCGTCGACCTCGCCGGCGCGCCGGTGGCCAGCGTGCTGGCCTACCGCCCGGAGTACCACCCGGAGCGTGGCCTGTGGCACGTCGACATCGCGCTGGACGACGGCCCGGCGTTGTGGCCGTTCGTGCGTCTCGCCGTCGGCCGCTACCAGCCGGACTCGATCGAGGGGTGCGCGCTGTCGGCCGTCGGTCTCACGTCGTGGGTCCAGCCGTTGCCGACGCGCACCGCGACCGTCAACCGACCGGACGAGGACCATGTGCGGGTCACCGTCACGGGTGCCGTCGCGTTCCTCCGGACTCCTCGACGTGGTGAGGACGGTCCCCGTTCCGCCGGTGACGACCTCGACGCCGACACCCCTACCGGCGCGGCCGCTGCGTTCGACGCGCTGCTCGCGCAGTCCAGGACGATGCACGCCAGCGTCCAGGTCCTCCCTGACGGTGCGGGTGACCTGGGGTGGGTGACGGTCGCCGAGCGCCGGCTCCCGGCGGTCGGGGTGGGCGACGAGTCGAGCTTCCGGGTCACCTGGAGCGGCGGGCTCGACCTGCCCGCCCCGCATGCCCGGCCGGCACCCCTCGAGCTGCGGACCCCCGGGGATCAGCCCCGGTGGCGGGTGCTCATCGAGGAGCGCGAGCTGCTCGACGCGGACCCGGTGGACCGGCCCAACGCCAGCGGGGCGACATCGATCACGCCGCGGGTGGTCTACGCCGACGCCGTCGTGCTCTGAGCCGCGGAAGGTGCAGGGCCCGCAGGCGGGACGGGCCGGTCGTCGCCAGGTCCCGGTCGCGAGATCGGTGGTGGACGGGACGCGCGGGTCGGCAGACTCGTGACCATGACGTCCTTCGTCTCGCACACCACGGTCGACTGCCGTAGCGCCTTCGCCCTCTCCGAGTGGTGGAAGCAGGTGCTCGGCTACGTCGACGTGGTCGATGACCCGAACGAGGCCGGAGACGAGGAGTGCATGATCGTCCGCCCGGACGGCGGCCACCGGATCCTGTTCGTCGAGGTGCCCGAGGCCAAGCGCGGGAAGAACCGCCTGCATCTCGACCTGCGCCCCGGTGACGGCACACGCGACGAGGAGGTCGCGCGTCTCGAAGGTCTCGGAGCGACCCGGATGGCTGACCGTCGTGACGAGCACGGACCAGGAACCGGATGGGTCGTGCTGGTCGACCCCGAGGGCAACGAGTTCTGCGTCCTTCGCAGTGAGGCAGAGATCGGCCGGTGACCGTGCCGGGCGGCATCGCGACCATCTCTCCGGCCTCGTCACCCGAGGACGATCGCGACCCCGTCGCCGGTCATGACGAGGACCTTGTCCCCGATCACCCCCGCATAGGCGCTCTGCTCAGGTATCCCGACGGTCCAGCGCACCTGCCCGCTGCGGATGTCGTGCGCGGCGAGCACCGGACCCGAGCCGGCGTCCCGCTGGGGCACGAGCAGCACGTCGCCGTCCGTCATCGAGCCGATGTACGGCCGCAGGTGCGCACCCTGCTCCCACCGGACCTCGCCGGTCAGGACGTCGATCGCCACCACCCGGCCTGAACCCACCGCCACGAGCACGCCATCCACCTGGACGCGCGGTGACACCCCCGCAAGGACACCACCCGTCCACCGCAGCTCGCCGGTGCGGGCGTCGATGCCGATGACCTCCCCGGTGCTCAGCAGCGGTCCGGTCTCGACGCGGCGGACGGTGAGCACCTCGGGTGCGGAGCCGTCGCTGACCGGAGGCGCCCACGGCTCCACGGGCGCGTCGAACAGGAGGGTCCCGTCCGCATCGAGCACCCGGCTCCCCACGACTCGGTCGTCGTCGCGGGTCTCGACGAGCGTGCCACCACCGGGCACCGACGGGGCGGCATCAGGGACCACCTCGCCCGTCCTGACGTCCAGCGGGGTCGTTCCCGGTGCGCCCCACCACAGCAGCTCGTCGACGACCCGGAACACCGAGGTGACGTCGTGGCTCCCCCCGAGGAAGTCCTCCGCCGCCGGCTGTGCCCAGACCCTGCGACCGGTGCCCGGCTCCCACCGCTCCAGCAGGATCCCTGCTGTCCGCCCCACGGACGCCACGAGCAGATCCGTGCCGTACCCGCCCGCCGCCACGACGTACCCGGAGATCTCGAGCTCGGCGACGGGTGCGCCGGTGGCGACGTCGAGCAGGACGACGGCGTGTGCCTGGTCCTGGGAGGCACCTGCCTGCGCCACCAGGGCCGTCTGGCAGGCGATCCGCGGCGGGTCGTCGCCACCGCCGCCGTCGAGCACCGGCTGGCACTCCTCGTCTGCGCCCAGGTCACGGCTCCATCGCAGGTCACCGTCGGCCAGGTCCAGCCCCCGGAGGGTCAGCCCGCCGGCGTCGCTGAACACCACGACACCTTCGGCGGCATGCAGCTCCCCGCCGACCTGGGTGCGCCACAGCTCCTGGAGCGGCTGGTCGAGCGGGGCGAGCACGCCCGGGATGGCTGCCAGCTGAGCGCGTCGGGCCGACTCGCGCCGGTCCTCCATGACGGAGGCGCCCGCGGCGATCACGGTCACCAGGGCGACGGCGGCCACCACCGGCCACCACGAGCGGCGCCGGCGCGGACCGCCGTCCTGGGCGGGCGGAGCGAGGTGGTCGACACCCACGTCGTCGTGCTCGGTCATCGAGACCTCGACGGACTCGCGATCGTGCCGTGCCTGCCCCATCTGCTCACGCTATCGTCCGCCCGCCGTGGTGCTTCCTCACGCTCGGACGGTCCGTACCCCGCGACGCAGTGCCAGGGGGACCACCGCGAGCACCGCCGTCACCGCGATCGTCACCGACAGGCTCACGTACACCACCCAGTCCATGGTCGGGACAGGTGTGCCCAGGAGCCCGTAGCTGGCTCCGACCAGGGCGGGGATGACGGCGAGCGTGCCCACGACCCAGGCCGACAGCACCACGAACGCCACCTCGACGACGACCATCGCGGTGAGCTGTCGACCGGTGGCACCTGTGCGACGCAGCAGCGTGAGCTCACCGGTCCGCCGGGTGGTGAGCATGGCCAGGGTGTTCGCTGCCGCGAGCCCGATGAAGGTGAGCAGTGCGAGGAGCAGGACGGTGGACAGGTGCTGCTGGGACGAGCCCGCGACGCGGACCTCGTCGACGTAGGTCTGGGTGGTCCGCGTGCTCAGGCCCATCATCGCGAGCTGCTCACCGACCTCACCGGCCGCACCGGGTGCGGTCTGGATGAAGAGCGTGTCGGGCTCGGCCTGGCCGAGCTCACGGGCGGTCCCCTCGCCGACGAGGTAGTCACCGAAGCCCAGCGACCGGTCGTAGACCGCGACGATGGTCGCGACGATGGTCGCGACGTGCTCGGTCCCGTCGGTCAGGCGCAGCTGGACGGTGTCGCCGATCCCCTTGCCGGTGCCGAAGGTCGCGTCTCGTCCCACGGCGATGGTTCCGGTGGTGTCGAGTGCGGAGAGGGACCCTGCGCGCACCTGCGGGTCGATCACAGCCGTGGTCACACCCGTGGGGAGCACCCGCAGCGCAGTCGGCTCCCAGGCGAGGAGGTCGAGCACGGGGAGGTCCTCGTCGTCGGCCTCGATCTTCACGTCGGCGGTCATGGTGCCGGTGGTCACCGTGCCGGTCACCCGGGGAAGCCGCTCGACCTCCTGCATCAGGTCGGGGCTCGCTCCGGACGCGTCGACCATCAGGTCGGCCTGCAGCCCCGCCGCGAGCTGCGCGCCCGACGCCTCCACGGTGGTCCTGCTCACCCCTGTCTGCACGGTTCCCAGGGCCAGCAGCAGGGCGAGCGGGATGATCGCGCTGGTGAGACGGCGCGAGAACCCACGGGCGTTGGCCAGGGCCAGGTGCCCGCTCGCCCACCCCAGGGGGCGGACGAGCCGTAGCGCGCGCCCGGCCATCCCCGCCACGACGGCGGGGCCGGCCAGCGCGGCTGCGGTGATGAGCAGGACCGCGGAGCTCACGCCGGCGGCGCTGCCCATCAGACCGGGTGTGACGAAGGGCACGAGGGCGACCGCGAGGCCTGCGACCGCCAGCCACGTCGCCGCCACCCGCCGGCCGTGCCCGAGGGTGGGGAGCTCGGCACTGCTCTGCTGCACCGCTGCCACGGGGCTGGTCCGTACGGCTTCGCGGCCGGCCAGGCGTGCAGCCAGGACTCCGGTCGGCACCAGCAGGAGAAGGGTCGCGACGACCGGTAGCGGTGAGAGCGTGAGCTCGTACCCCGGCGGTACGATGCCGCTCGAGGCGAGCAGCGGCTCGAGGAGGCGAGCTCCGGCCAGGCCCGGAACGGCGCCGAGCGGACCCGCGACCGCGATGATGAGCAGCACCTCAGCGGTGACCATGGCATGCACCTGTCGGCCGGTGGCGCCGACGGCGCGGAGCAGCGCGAGCTCACGGCGACGATGCCGCAGCGCAGCGGCGATGGTCGAGGAGACCATGAGGACCACGACGAGGATCGTGGTCCCGGCGAACGAGGCGGCGACGGCTGCCAGCAGCATCGAGGCGCCGCCCGGCCGGGCTGTGCCCAGACCGGTGCGGACCCCGGACTCCAGGAGCACGCCCGTCGCGGTCAGCAACGCCGAGGCGAGCAGGACGATGGCGAACCCCCCGGCAAGACCGGAGCGGTGAGCACGGGCGGACGACCTCGCGAACGACCACACCGTCATCACCGCCCGGTGGTCGTCAGGCGAGCGATGATCTGCTCGGCGGTCGGCGACCCGAGGGTCCCCACGACGTTGCCGTCGGCGAGGAAGACCACCTCGTCGGCGACCGCGGCGACCTGCGCGTCGTGGGTGACGAGCACCAGGGTCTGGGCCAGGCTCCGGGTGGTGCTGCGGAGCACGTCGAGGACCTGCCGTCCGGTCGCGGAGTCCAGTGCACCGGTCGGCTCGTCGGCGAAGACCACCGCGGGCCTGGTCACCAGGGCCCGTGCGATCGCCACCCGCTGGGCCTGCCCTCCGGACAGCTCACCGGGGAGCCGCGTGTCCATGCCCTGCAGACCGACGGCCTGGAGGAGGTGGTCCTGCCAGTCCGCATCGGGCCGCCGCCCGTCCAGGAGCAACGGCAGGTGCACGTTCTCGGCGACCGTGAGGTGCCCCACGAGGTTGTAGGCCTGGAACACGAAGCCGACGCTGCGCCGGCGGAACCGGGTCAGGTCGTCGGGCGACATCGACGTCAGGTCCTGGTCACCGATGACGACCTGGCCGCTCGTCGGGGTGTCGAGGCCCGCGGCACAGTTGAGGAAGGTCGACTTGCCTGAGCCTGACGGGCCCATGACCGCGGTGAACGATCCGGGCCGCAAGGCCACCGAGACCGATCGCAGCGCGTGCGTCACCTCGAGACCGTCGGGGTAGGTCTTGCCGACCTGGACGAGACGGACCGCCGTCCGCGTGCCCGGATCAGCGAGGGACGTGGACGAGGCAGTGACGGCTTCCATGGGGCTCTCCTGGGGTTCGGGTCAGCGGTGTGGACCGCCGATCTCGACGCTAGGAGCGCGCAGGGCACCTCATCGAGCCGCCTACGGGGGAGCTTCGGGACCTGCATCCTTCGATGCAAGCGGGTCGGGCTCGTCGTCCGGGACCGCGACCACACGGTTCTGGTAGGCCCACACGGCAGCCTGCAGACGTGAGCTCACGCCGAGCTTCGGCATCATCCGAGCGAGGTGGGACTTCACGGTCGACACCTCCACGACGAGCTCGCGTGCGATCGCCTCGTTCGACATCCCGTGGGCCAGGAGCAGCAGGATGTCGGCCTCGCGTGCGGTGAGCAGCTCGGAGGCGCGCCGCGCGCTCACCGGACGGCTGCGACGGCGCTCGGCGAACTCCCGGAGCACGCGGCGGGTCAGGGTCTGGTCGAGGGTGCCGTTCCCGGCCGCGATCGACCGCACCGCGTCGACCATGACCGCCGGGTCGGCATCCTTGAGGAGGAACCCGGCCGCACCGGCCTCGAGGGCCCCGAACACGTAGTCGTCGAGGTCGAACGTGGTGATCACGAGCACCGGGATCGGGTCGACCACGTCCGGTCCGCTCAGGTCCCGGGTCGCCCGGATCCCGTCGCGTCCGGGCATCCGGATGTCCAGGCAGGCCACGTCGGGTCGCAGCTCGCGCGCGAGACGAACCGCCTCGTCGCCGTCGGCCGCGAGGGCGACCACCTCGATGTCCGGCTCGGCCCCGAGCAGCGCCGAGAGCCCCGCACGCACCAGCACCTGGTCATCGGCGATGAGGATGCGGATCATCGGTCGTCTCCTGCGGTCGGGTCGCGGGGGAGCCGCAGGGAGACGTCCCACCCTCCGTCGGTCGTCGGGCCGTACCGGAGGTCTGCGCCCGTGAGCTCGGCCCGCTCCCGCATGCCGACCAGCCCCAGCCCGCTTCCGCGCGAGGTCGGCGCGGTCGCAGCAGCCTCGTTGCGCACGGTCACGAGCAGCGACGACGGGTCGCGATCGTCCATGGTCACCAGGCACCGTGCGCCGGGCGCGTGCTGGACGGCGTTGGCCAGCGCCTCCTGGACCATCCGGTACGCCGTGAGCTGCGCGAGTGGTCCCAGGCCGGACCCGAGCGGTCGGCCGCCCTCGTCGCGCAACGTCGTCAGCCCGACCGGCGTGCCGTGCTGCGAGATCCGACCGGTCAGCTCGGCGATCCCGTGGAGCGCCTCCACGGACAGCTCTGCGACGTCGTCCTCGCGCAGCAGCCCGACGAGTCGGCGGAGGTCGCGCAGCACCGCTGCGCTCTGACCGCGCACCTGCCGCGCACCGTCTCTGGCGCCCTCGGGATCCGTGCCGATCTGCCGCTCGATCGCCGCAGCCATGACAGTGATCCCGGAGAGGTGGTGCGCAGCGATGTCGTGCAGCTCGCGGGCCATCGCGGTGCGCTCGTGAGCTCGTGCCTCGCGCACCCGTGCCTCGTTCTCGCGCTCGACCGCACGCAGCTCGTGCTCCCGGGCCTCGCGGATGTCCCGCCTGGAGGAGACCAGCAGCGCCACGAGTGCGGGAACCCCGACGACCAGCGCGGCCTGGGCCAGGGAGCCGGCGAGGACCGCACCGGCGCCGAGCTCGTCCTCACGGAGCCCGGCCACCGCGAAGGCCACGAACGTCATGGCCACGACAGCGAGCCCGACGGCTCGAGCGGCGTCCAGGGGGCGCTCGACGAACGCGACGTAGGACGCGACCGCCACCGCCACGGACGTCAGGCTCAGCAGGGTGCCCGCTGTGGTCCACGAGACGATCAGGGGGATGGTGGCGACGACCAGCAGAATCGCCCGTGGGGCGACCCGTGCCCACAGCAGCGCGACCGCCTGACCCGACACGGTCAGGGCTGTCGCCCACCATGTCGTGGTGCTGAGCCCGGCGACGTCGTCGGCGAGCTCCGGGTCGAGCCCCGAGACCGTCCGCACCAGCAGGAGCAGCCCGACCGCGACCGACCAGCAGACGACAGCGATGACGACATCACGGCGCAGCGGTCGTCGGAGCGCGACGGACGGGGTCATGCGCACACCCTAGGTCGCGACCACTGCTCGACCCGGCGGGGGCCGGGTCCGGCGACGAGCTCAGGGATGAGCCCGTCGGTAGACCTCGAGGGCACGCGCCGCGCGCTCCCGACGGTTGGCGAAGACCCGCTGGACCGCGGGATCCTCGCGTGGCCGCAACCGACCGGCGTCAAGGACGGCACCGGGTACCTCGAAGCGGTACACGACCTCGTCGGCAGCCTGGTCCGCGCTGACCGAGGGGTCCGAGATCACGCGGTTGACGGCGGCATACGAGGCGCGCAGCTCGGTCACCAGGTAGTCGAGCTGGGCGTCCATGTCGAACAGGATCGCCTCACCTGTGACCCCGCCGTGGGAGTGCGCGAAGAGGCCTCGTCGGCGGGACGGCGAGGTCCACTGGGCGAGGCCGACACCGGGCTTCTCGGGCCCGCGCCCGGCATCGCGGTCACGGTGGATGACGTCGTGGGCGGTGAAGGTCCGCTCGACGCCGTCGAAACCGCGTGCACGCAGAGGCGTGGCAGGCCGGCTGCCCTCGACCCGTGACGGGATGATCCCCGACTCGGCATGCAGGTTGCCGACCAGGCCCGCGGCCCCCTGGACCGGATAGCCCCTCGCCACGAGCTGTTCCATCGCGTAGAGGTACCGGGCGTCATCCGTCTCGTCGGACCAGCTGCGGGTCCCGGGCGGTGCGGAGTGCCCACCCGCGCTGCTCGACCCGCCGCCGGCTCCGCCTCCACCGCCTCCAGCGGCGAGCGCACGCTCGGTGTGCGGACCGACGATGCCATCCGCGGTGAGGCCGTTGGCCGCCTGGAACGACCGCACGGCCCGGTCGGTCGCCTGGCCGAAGATCCCGTCGACCACGCCCGGGTCGTGCCCTGCTGTCGTGAGCTGCTCCTGCAGCCGGCGCACCGCGTCGCCGCGGTCACCCCTCCTGATCAGTGCCACCTGCGGTCTCCCTCTGCTCGGTCACCTCCTGCTCGGTCACCTCGTCGGCGGGTTGTACTCCCAGTGCCACGGCTCCGCCGAGTACGGGTAGAACCCGAACCGCGATGCGTTCGCGTCGAGCCACCTCCACACCGCTGTGCCTCGCTGGCTGTCGGCGTTGGCGCTGTTGATCGACGAGCCCATCCAGCAGTCGACAGCCCGCCCCGAGTGGTGCGGGCTGTTGCCCGGGGGTGCCACCCACCGGCGTGCAGCCTGCTCGGAGCCGTAGCGTTCGACGGCTCGCTGCCAGGTGCTCTGCTGCTCGGCGACGCTGCGGTACCCGGACATCGGTTGGAGCAGCGGCTCTGCGATGCCGTCCGCACGCGCCGTGACCGTGAGTGCGGCCCAGGCCTCGGCCGCGAGCCGGTGCAGCCGGACGTCGCGACCGCCGTGACCGGCGACCGTGACCATCTCGCTCGTCGCCGGCTCGCTCTTGTCGGTGATGCGACCACCGCCAGGGTTCTCGACCGCCGTGGGAACGAAGGCGCCGCTCGGGTGAGGTCTGGGTGGTGCCGGTCCGGACCCCGCCCCGCCGAGTGCCGCCTGGGTCATCGGTCCCACGACACCGTCGGCGGTCAGCCCACGGGCGGACTGGAAGTCCTTGACGGCTCTCTCGGTCTTGGGACCGAACACGCCGTCCGCGGTGCCGCTCAGGTGACCGAGATCGATCAGCCGAGACTGCAGGTCGCGCACGGCTGAGCCGCTCGAGCCTCGACGTAGGGTCACGATGCCACCTCCTGGGGGACGTCGGCCCTGGGCACGGGCCACGTACCCTCCATGCTCGCGCCGTGGAGGGGTCGGGACGACGCCCGCAGGGGCAGGCCCACGGTCACGGCACCCCGCCCGTGCAGGCACGGTCCCGCCGGAACAGCTCGCTCCCAGGATCTCGTCCCGGCAGGGCATCCACCTGAGGGGCTCCCGGACGACCCTTCGCCCTGGGCAACGTCGGCGCCGCGTGGCAGCATCACGCAGGTGACCACCGATCCGGCCCGGGTGCAGCACCTGCGCGGTCTGGCGCGGTTGCGGGGGGTCCGCGACCGGATCGACCGCGAGTACGCGCAGCCGCTCGACGTCGAGGCCCTGGCCCGCGGTGCGCACATGTCCGCCGGGCACCTCAGCCGTGAGTTCCGGCAGGCCTACGGGGAGTCGCCGTACTCCTACCTGATGACGCGGCGCATCGAGCGGGCGATGGCGATGCTGCGCCGGGGCGATCTCAGCGTGACCGAGGTCTGCTTCGCGGTGGGCTGCCAGTCGCTGGGCACCTTCAGCACCCGCTTCACCGAGCTGGTCGGGGTACCGCCGAGCGTGTACCGGCGCCAGGCGGAGGGCTCGACCGCCGGGATGCCCTCGTGCGTGGCGCGGCAGGTGACCAGACCGGTCAGGAATCGAGAAGCGCGACCGAGCGAGCCGCGCCTAGCGTGAGCGTCATGGACCTCACCATTCACCACACCTTCCTCCCGCACACCGACCCGGAGGTGTCCCTGGCGTTCTACCGGGACGTGCTCGGCTTCGAGGTGCGCAACGACGTCGGGTACGCCGGGATGCGATGGATCACCGTCGGCCCCCCGGGCGGCAGCGGCACGTCCGTCGTCCTGCACCCCCCGGCCGCAGACCCGGGTGTCACGCCGGACGAGCGCCAGACGATCGCGGACATGATGGCCAAGGGCACCTACGCCTCGCTCGTCCTGGCCACCGCCGATCTCGACAGCACCTTCGCCCAGGTGCAGAGCCACGACGTCGAGGTCGTCCAGGAACCGACCGACCAGCCCTATGGTGTCCGGGACTGCGCACTGCGTGACCCTGCGGGCAACATGGTCCGCATCCAGGAGCTGCCGTGAACCGTCGGGTGGTCGCGGCCCTGACCGGTCGTGTCGAACAGGAGACCCGATGACAGCGTCCACGCGGACCGGGGCACCGACGGCGGTGCCGCGCACCGCCGACAGCCACGACGTGATCCGGGTGCAGGGTGCCCGCGAGAACAACCTCAAGGACGTGCACGTCGAGATCCCCAAACGCCGGCTGACGGTGTTCACGGGGGTGTCGGGATCTGGCAAGAGCTCACTGGTCTTCGACACGATCGCCGCGGAGTCCCAGCGGATGATCAACGAGACCTACAGCGCGTTCCTGCAGGGCTTCATGCCGAGCCTCGCCCGGCCTGACGTCGACGTCCTCGAAGGGCTCACGACCGCGATCATCGTCGACCAGGAGCGCATGGGGGCCAACGCCCGTTCGACCGTCGGTACCGTCACCGACGCCAACGCCCTGCTGCGGATCCTGTTCAGCCGCCTCGGTCAGCCGCACATCGGGTCACCGCAGGCCTACTCCTTCAACGTGCCCTCGGTCAGCGGAGCGGGGGCGGTCACGCTCGAGCGGGGCGGACGCAGCGTCAAGGAGCAGCGCAGCTTCACCGTCACCGGGGGCATGTGCCCACGGTGCGAGGGCATGGGGACGGTCTCCGACATCGACCTGAGCCAGCTCGTCGACGAGTCGAAGTCGCTCGACGAGGGGGCGATCACCGTCCCGGGCTACACGGGCGACGGCTGGTACGTGCGCATCTTCGGCGCCGTGGTCCCGACCGACGTACCCATCTCACGGTTCACCAGCAAGCAGCGCCAGGACTTCCTGTACGGGCAGGCCCGCAAGGTCAAGGTCGAGAACACCAACTTCACGGTCGAAGGGCTCGTGCCCAAGGTCCAGAAGTCGATGCTCTCCAAGGATGTCGACGCGATGCAGCCGCACATCAGGGCGTTCGTGGAGCGCGCCGTCACCTTCCAGACCTGCCCCGAGTGCGGTGGCACGCGCCTGGCCGAGGCGGCGCGATCCTCCAGGATCGGCGGGACCAGCATCGCCGACGCGTGCGCGATGCAGATCACCGACCTGGCCGGCTGGGTGGGTGGTCTGGACGAGCCAGGTGTCGCGCCGCTGCTAGGCGGCCTGACGCACCTGCTCGACTCGTTCGTGGAGATCGGGCTCGGCTACCTCTCGCTCGACCGTCCGTCGGGGACGCTGTCGGGCGGCGAGGCTCAGCGCACCAAGATGATCCGCCACCTCGGGTCGTCGCTCACCGACGTCACCTACGTCTTCGACGAGCCCACGATCGGCCTTCACCCGCACGACATCGCGCGGATGAACGGCCTGCTGCTCCAGCTGCGGGACAAGGGCAACACGGTGCTGGTGGTCGAGCACAAGCCTGAGGCGATCGCTGTCGCCGACCACGTCGTCGACCTCGGCCCGGGCGCGGGGACGGCGGGCGGCGAGGTGGTGTTCGAAGGCACCGTCGAGGGGTTGCGGGCCAGCGGGACCCTCACCGGACGGCACCTGGACGACCGCGCGGTGCTCAAGGAGTCGGTCCGGACACCCAGCGGCGCGCTCGAGATCCGCGGTGCCGACGCCCACAACCTCCGGGACGTCGACGTCGACGTCCCGCTCGGGGTGCTGGTGGTCGTGACGGGTGTCGCCGGGTCGGGGAAGAGCTCGCTGATCCACGGCTCGGTGACGGGTCGTGACGGTGTGGTGACGGTCGACCAGGGCGCGATCCGGGGCTCGCGCCGGAGCAACCCGGCGACCTACACCGGGTTGCTCGAGCCGATCCGCAAGGCGTTCGCCAAGGCCAACGGGGTCAAGCCGGCGCTGTTCAGCGCCAACTCCGAAGGCGCCTGCCCGGTGTGCAACGGGGCGGGCGTGATCTACACCGACCTGGGTTTCATGGCCACGTTCGAGAGCACCTGCGAGGAGTGCGAGGGCAAGCGGTTCGACTCCACGGTCCTCGAGTACCACCTGGGTGGACGTGACATCAGCGAGGTCCTGGCGATGCCGGTGACCCAGGCCCGGGAGTTCTTCGGAAAGGGCGAGGTGCACAACCCGGCGGCGCACGCGATCCTCGGCCGGCTCGACGACGTCGGCCTGGGGTATCTCAGTCTCGGTCAGCCCCTGACGACGCTGTCGGGCGGTGAACGTCAACGCCTCAAGCTGGCGACCCGGATGGCCGACAAGGGCGGCGTCTACGTCCTGGACGAGCCCACGACCGGTCTGCACCTCGCCGACGTCGAGCAGCTGCTCGGTCTGCTCGATCGCCTCGTCGACTCGGGTTCGTCGGTCGTCGTCATCGAGCACCACCAGGCGGTGATGGCTCATGCCGACTGGCTCATCGACCTGGGGCCGGGCGCCGGCCACGACGGTGGTCGGGTGGTCTTCGAGGGGACCCCGGCCGAGCTCGTGTCCTCCCGCTCGACCCTGACCGGTGAGCACCTCGCGGCCTACGTCGGTCGCTGATCGCAAGGTACCCACCGGTGCGGGCGCATCAACCCGCCGTCTCCAGGGTCGTCATCTTGCGGACCAGCGCGAAGGCCTGCTCGACCGAGTCCTCGTCGGCCGGGCCCTCCCCGGGGGGCTCGTTGCCTGTCTCGACCGCGACCAGGTTCAGCGGCTTCGTCGTCGACGAGCTGGTGCCGTAGGTGTAGTAGAGCTGGACGGGCGCCTCGTTGCGCAGGAGGTCGTACATGCGGTCGAAGTCCGCGAACGGCACCTGTCCCAGGACGTGGATGCCGTCGAAGTTGAGGCCCCCGACGTTGAGCGCCCAGCCGTTGAGCTGGCCGTACGACGGGAAGAAGTACAGGGTCGCCCTGTTCTGGATCCCGTGGGACAGGACGGGACCAAGGATCGTGATGCGAGCGAACTGCGTGGAGGTGTTCCTCGCGACCCGGACGGTGTACGACACGATCGGGATGGTTCCTGACGGCATGATGACCTCCTTCGGCTGGCCGGTCGTCGCCTCGGTGCGGCGACCGCGCGGGGAGCAGTGACTTCCCGTACCACCTCAGGAGGCATGGCACCCGCGAGTGTGACAAGGCCGGGCGAGATCTGGACAGGTGACGTCCGGTAGCGGATCCTGGCCCGAGACGACGGCGTCGCCCTTCGCTGGTCGATCGAGGACGAGGACATGCCATGACGACGACGCCGCAGATGGTCATCTCGGGACTCCCGTACGCGGTGGTCGAGGTCGACGGTGATCCGCCGTCGGGCCTCACCGCGTTCGAGCGAGCCGTGGAGTTCGTCGTCGAGGGGGGCACCGGTCGTCACCGGGTGACCGGCGAGGGCACCCGCCACGGGGAGACCGTGCGGTTCCACGAGAAGGACCCCGACAGCGGCAAGGACGTCCGGGTGTGGAGCGTGCACCTGTCGAGCGAGCGCGTGCTGGTCGCTGAAGCTGTCTGACCGAGTGGTGGGCAGTGCGCCCGCACCGGTCGATCGACGTGCCCCGCAGGCTGCCCGTCCCGACCGGCGTGATCGCAGGGGGCAGCGACGTCAACGGGTTGCCGGTCGACATCAGCAGCACCGCCGACGTCAGGGCCTTCCGCTTCGGGCCCGGCCACCAGGTCGTCGTCAACGCCGCGCCGAGGGCCAGCAGCGAGGCCACTGACCTGGTCGACAAGCTTCGTGACGAGTCGCTGTCTCCCTCGTCATCCTCGTCATCCTCGTGCAGCCGGTCCATGGCCCACGCAGACATGTCACCGGCGTCGCCCTACCGTGTCCCCATGGGGATCGAGGTGCTGCCGGCGGTCGGGCGGTTCGAGGACTTCGCGACGGTCGCCGGGACCCGTCGACCCGATGCGGGCGGGTGCTGGTGCATGAGCTACCGGGACTCCCGGGTACCGAACCTCGAACGGCCCGCGTACATGCGACGGGAGTGCGACGAGGATCCCGGTCCGGGCGTGCTCGCCTACGTCGACGGCGAGGTGGCGGGCTGGTGCTCGATCGCTCCACGCAGCACCTACCGCAGGCTCATGCGGTCACGCACGATCCCCTTCCTCGACGAGCGCGACGCGTGGAGCGCGGTCTGCTTCGTCGTGCGCCCCGGCTTCCGGCGACGGGGGCTGATGCACGAGCTCCTGGCCGGGGGCGTCGCGCACGCCGCGGCGCACGGCGCGGAGGTCGTCGAGGGATATCCCGTGGAGACCGGGGGCACCCGGGTCGACGTCATCTCGGGCTACGTGGGTACCGTCGAACTCTTCGAGGCGGCCGGATTCCACCGCGCCGGCCCCACCACGGCCCACAGCGGTCACCGTGAGCGCTGGGTCATGCGTCGCGAGCTGGCTCGCGGCGCAGGTGCTGCCGGGTGAGCACATGAACGCTCAGGACCAGCTCGACACCCTCTCCTGCTCCTCGCGACGCAGGGCAGCCTCGACCGCTGCGAGCTCGCGGTCGGTGCACGGCAGGTCGAACGCGAACCGCACCGCCCGGGCGATGTCCGCCCGGTAGTCGTGGCCCCCGGCGGCGAAGGTCCCTGGGGCCGCGTACCCGGCGTTCTTGGTGTCGACCGCTGCCTGCAGGAAGGTGATCGGGGTCTGCCACCCTGTCTGGGCGGGAACCGCCGCGGTCCGGTGCTCCTCGAGCCATGACGGGCTCCGGACGAGCAGCTCGGGGCTGAACAGGGTGATCCCGTCGTCGTCGTGCGAGAGCAGGACGTACCGTGCCGCGGCCGCCCGCTCGGGCTCGAGACGCTCGAGCGCGTCGACGTCCGAGACCCGGAGCACCTCGCCGGGGCGGACGTCCCCCCGGGTCGGGTCCCGGACCTCGTGCGCCCACCCGCTCGCGTACGGGGTGCCCAGCCAGAGCGCGCGTTCGACGTGGTGCAGCCGAAGCCCCCGGGTGCCCGTGTGCAGGAAGGGGTCCTGACTGGTGTGGGCTCCCAGGCTCTCGCCGAACAGGACGACCCGTGGCCGCCGGCCAGCGGGCCGGGCTGCGACGAGCTCGGCGACCGCGGACCACATCGCGCTGTTCTGCTCCCGGCCGTCGTCGACCCGGTCGAGAGACAGGATCGAGGGCCGGAGCGAGTACTGCAGCGTCAGGCTCGCGCAGTCCCCGAGGGTGAGGTACTCCCAGGCCGCGCAGGCCGAGTAGTTGAGGTAGCCGGTTCCCGTGGGCGAGCAGAGCACCACCAGCGAACGGTCGAGCGCCTTCGTGCGCTCGATCTCCGCCAGCGCCAGGTCGACCCGCTCGGCCACCGTCGGCGCGCTGGTCAGGCCGATGTAGAGCCGGATCGGCTCCTGGGCCGGGGAGCCCATCGTCGCGGCGATGCGCGCCGCTGGGGTGACCGAGGCCAGGTGACGTCGAGCGGGACGGGTCAACGGTGCCCACGCCACGGCGCTGTCCGGCCCACCGCTGACCAGGTGCGACTCGGGAGCTGCTGCGAGGTTGACGTCGGGGGAGGACGCCGCAGCCTCGACCCGGTGGTAGTAGCGCGCACCCAGGGCGTACAGCAGGCCGCTGATCACGGCGACCGAGGCGAGGTGGCTCGGGACGGCCCCGTGCCCGGCGAACCCGGTGGCGCGGCGGATCGTGAGGTCGGCGCGGCGGGCGATCCGTCGCTCGACCGCGGCCAGCCCCACGGCGCCCGCCGCGGTCAGGGCCCCCACGCCGAGCGATCTCGCCGTGGGGGCGCCGGCCCCGTGCGCGGCGTCGATTCCGAGGGCGCGCAGACGTCTCACGCGCAGCACCTGGACCCCGGTGGACACGCCTGCCCCCACGGCGACGGTGGCCGGCAGGGTCCGCACCGCGCGTCCCAGGGCACGGTCCCGACCCGGTGCGGCGTCAAGCATCCCCGCGATGATCCCCGCCACCGACGCCGCACCGACGCGGCGTGCCGTGGTGCGGACCAGGGCACGCACCGTGGTCTCGTCCTCGCGCCTCGGCAGGGCGAGCTGGACGACCGCGGACACCCCCAGCGCCACGGTGTCGACGGCCAGGGTGGTCCGTGCAGTGCTCCCCACGTCGGCACGGACTCCCGCGAGCCGGAGCATCGCGCGTGAGGTCATCAGCACGGCGTCGTGCTCGATCGTGGTGAGCGCGTAGCTCATGGCAGAGGACAGGCCGGTGATCAGACCCTGGTCGAGTGCCGAGCGAGGACGGAGCAGCGGGACGAGGCTCATCGGGACCGAGGCCGACGCGGCGACGATGCCGGCCCGCTGGCTCGCCGAGAGACGTCGGTACAGGTCGCCGTTCCTGATCAGTCCTCGGGTCGGGTTCCGCACCCCCTCATCGTGGCCGACGACGGGTGGAAGAGGGAGTGGTTCGACGACCCGACCGGGGACGTGCGCGAGGTTGACCTCATCCGTGCCGGCGCAGGACCTGCCGCGCGTGGGCGAGCACCGGGCCGTCGACCATCCGTCCCTCCCAGCGGAACGCCCCGCGCTGACCGTCTGCGGCGTCCAGCACCGCACGCGCCCAGTCGACCTCCTCCTGGTCCGGTCGGTACCCCGCTCGGATCACCTGGACGTGCGACGGGTGGATGCAGGCGGTGGCCGTGAACCCTGACGCGCGTGCGTCACCGACCTCGGCGGCAAGGCCCTCGAGGTCGGTGATGTCCAGGTGCACGGCGTCGACCGCTCCCTTGCTCTGGGCCCGGGCGGCCAGCAGGACGCTCGCGCGGGCATGCCGAGCGACGTCGCGGTAGCGCCCGTCCGGGTGGC
The DNA here is from genome assembly GCF_023369855.1 of Actinotalea alkalitolerans. Taxonomy (GTDB): domain Bacteria; phylum Actinomycetota; class Actinomycetes; order Actinomycetales; family Cellulomonadaceae; genus Actinotalea. The sequence goes on from NZ_JAMBPP010000012.1 coordinate 40,736, forward strand.
GGCTCGAGGTGCCGCCCAGGGAGGCCACGAGGTCCTCGGCACCCCACATCAGGGCGACGACCGCGGGCGCTGCGGCGATCTGGGCGGCCTGCGCCACACCCGTGGCCGTCTCCACGAGGGCGACGACGGTGACGCCCGGGAGGGCGCCGGACACCACGTCCACGTGCTGGGCGCTCCCGGTCTTGGGGAGCATGACCGTGCGGTACCCCGTCGTCGCGAGGGCCGCGAGGTCCTGAGCGAGCTCGGGCGAGCCGACCTGGTTCACCCGGACGACGGTGCGGTCCGGGTCCAGCGCGCTGGCGACCAGCGCCTCCCGTGCCGCGGCCTTGTCGTGGGGCGCGACCGCGTCCTCGAGGTCGAGGATCACGGCGTCCGCCCTGCGTGCGGCCTTGCCGAAGCGATCCGGCCGGTCGGCGGGGCAGAAGAGCAAGGCAGGGCCCATCGTGAACCCGGTCATGGTCGGGCGTCCGAGCACCAGACCAGGACGGCGCGGGTCGCGGTGACGACCACCAGGCCGTCCTGGTTCCGTCCGGTGTGCGCGAAGGTCACCACGCCCTGCCCCGGACGCGAGGACGAGAGCCGCTTGGTCACGACCACCGTCTCGGCGTACAGGGTGTCGCCGTGGAAGACCGGGGCCGGGAAGGTGACCTCGGCGAAGCCGAGGTTCGCGACGATGGTCCCCTGGGTGAGCTGGGCCACCGAGAGGCCGACCAGGGTGGACAACGTGAGCATCGAGTTCACCAGCCGCTGCCCGAAGGGTTGCCCGGCGGACCAGGAGGCGTCCAGGTGGAGCGCCTGGGTGTTCATCGTCATGGTCGTGAACAGGACGTTGTCGGCCTCGGTCAGGGTGCGGCCCGGGCGGTGCAGGTACCGGGTGTCGGGGGAGAGCTCCTCGTAGTACAGGCCCCGTTGCTCGACGTCGCTGGTCATGACTACCTCCTCGGCCCGCGGGACCGGGCGTGGGCCACCGCTGCCCTGGGGCGCCCTTGCCCGCTCTGCTGCCAGCCTACGGCGACAAGCGACGGCAACCGCTTGTCAGCGATGCCGGCGCAGGGCTCAATGAAGCCATGGAGCAGACGTGGCGATGGTTCGGCCCCGACGACCCCGTACGCCTCACGGACGTCACCCAAGCCGGTGCGACCGGCATCGTGACCGCGCTGCACGAGGTCCCCAACGGTGAGGTGTGGAGCAGTCAGGCGATCGCGGAGCGCAAGGCCCTGATCGAGGCGGCCGGGCTGCGCTGGTCGGTCGTGGAGAGCGTTCCCGTGCACGAGGACATCAAGCGTGCCGGGCCGCTGCGAGACCGCTGCATCGAGGCCTACCAGGAGAGCCTGCGCAACCTGGCGGCCCACGGCATCGACACCGTCTGCTACAACTTCATGCCGATCCTGGACTGGACCCGCACAGAGCTGCAGCACCGGTTGCCGAGCGGTGGGTGGGCGCTGCGTTTCGACCAGGACGCGTTCGCCGCGTTCGACCTGTTCATCCTGGAACGCGCCGGGGCACGGGACGAGTACTCCGACGCCGAGGCACAACGGGCGCACGCCCATCACGAGGCGATGTCCGCGGACGAGCGCGCCGCCCTGGTGACCACGATCATCGCCGGCCTGCCGGGCTCCGAGGCCGGCTACACCCTCGAGTCGTTCCGGGAGATGCTCGCGACCTACGCCCATGTCGACGCCGACGCGCTGCGGGCCAACCTCGGGTACTTCCTGCGGGCTGTCGTCCCCGTGGCCGAGGAGCTCGGGATCCGTCTGGCGATCCACCCCGACGACCCGCCGCGCCCGATCCTGGGCCTGCCGCGCGTGGTCTCGACCCGCGACGACGCCCGGTGGCTCCTCGATGCTGCCCCGAGCGTGTCCAACGGCCTGACGTTCTGCACGGGGTCCTACGGGGTTCGTGCCGACAACGACCTCGTCGCCATGGCGCGCGAGCTCGCCCCCCGCATCTACTTCGCCCACCTGCGTTCGACCCGGCGCGAGGACAACCCGCTCAGCTTCCACGAGGCGGACCACGCCGGTGGGGACGTCGACATGGTCGGTGTGATCTCCGAGCTCGTCCGCGAGGAGCGACGTCGTGAGCTCGAGGGTGGCCCCGCGATCCCGATGCGCCCCGACCACGGCCACCAGCTCCTGGACGACCAGCACCGTCGGACCAACCCCGGGTACTCCCTGATCGGCAGGCTCAAGGGCCTCGCCGAGCTCCGGGGGATCGAGCTCGCGGTCCGCCGGCTGCTGCCGTGACGTCGTACCCGGGCCCCTAGAAGCCCAGCTCACGGGCGATGACCATCAGCTGCACCTCGGTCGTCCCCTCGCCGATCTCGAGCACCTTGGCGTCACGGTAGTGACGGGCGACCGGGTTCTGGTTGAGGAACCCGTAGCCACCGAAGACCTGGGTCGCGTCACGGGCGTTGTCCATCGCAGCCTCGCTGCCGATGAGCTTGGCCAGGCTCGCCTGCATCTTGAACGGCTTGCCCGCCACGATCCGGTGGGCGGCGTCGTAGTAGGCCAGCCGGGCAGCGTGCACCCGCGCCTGCATCCGCGCGATCTTGAAGGCGATGTGCTGGTTCTCGCCGATCGTCCGCCCGAACACGGTGCGCTTGCGCGCGTACCGGACGGCCTCCTCGAGGCAGCCCTGGGCCGCCCCGGTGCACAGTGCGGCGAAGGCGACACGACCCTCGTCCAGGGTCTGGATGAAGTTGGCGAACCCGCGACCACGCACGCCCAGCATGTTGGCCTCGGGGACACGGACGTCGTCGAGCGACAGCGGGTGGGTGTCCGAGGTGTGCCATCCGACCTTGTCGTAGGCCGGTCCGACCGTCAGACCTGGGGTGCCACTGGGGACGAGGAAGGCCGTGAGCTCCTTCTTGACCGTGCCGTCCACCCGCGTGGTCTCGCCGGTCACCGCGGTGACCGTGATCAACCGGGTGATGCGGGTCCCCGAGTTGGTGATGAACTGCTTCGACCCGTCGATCACCCACTGACCGTCCTCGAGCCGAGCCGTGGTCCGGGTTCCCGCAGCGTCCGAGCCGGCGTCGGCCTCGGTCAGGCCGAACGCCGCGAGCGCCCGGCCCTGGGCCAGCATCGGCAACCACTCCTCCTTCTGCGCCTGCGTGCCGCCCCGCCACACGGGCATCGCCCCCAGCCCGACCCCGGCCTCCAGGGTCACGGCGATCGACTGGTCCACACGGGCGAGCTGCTCGACCGCCAGGCACAGCTGGAAGTAGTCCTTGCCCTGGCCGCCGTACTCGCGCGGGAACGGGAGGCCGAACAGGCCCATCTCGCCCATCTGGGCGAGGATCGCGTAGGGCAGCTCTCGACGGGTGTCGTACTCGTAGGCGGCCGGGGCGACGACGCTGTCGGCGAAGTCCCGCACGGTGTCGACCAGTCCCTGCTGCTCGCTGGTGAGCTCGTGACTCATGGGGGCGTCCCTTCGTGGGGGTGGGGGGTGATGGTGGCCACCACCTCGTCGAACCTCACCCGGTCGGCCGGTCGGGCCGTGAGGGTGACGACACCGCCGGTCGTGGCGGCGAGCCTGTGCTCCATCTTCATCGCCTCGACGGTCAGCAAGGGCTGACCTGAGGTGACGTGGTCGCCCGTGACGACGTGGACCGCGACGACCGTCCCGGGCATCGGGGAGCGGACCTCGGGGTCCGCGGCGCCCTCGGGCCGGGTGATCAGGGAGAGCTCCTCGGCGAGCCGGTCCGCACGGCCACGGATCCTCAGCTCGAAGGCCGACCCGTCGTGACCGATCCAGGTGCGGTCGCCCTCGGTCGCGACACGGACCCTGCGCGTGATCCCGTCCACCTCGACGACGGCGACGTCCGGCCCGCAGCGGTCCAGATGGGCGCGGACGGGTGCGGAGTCGCCGACGGTGACGGTCGCGGTGCCTGGGGGCCCCAGGACGGACACGTCCAGGTTGGCACCGGCCCCTGTGGACACCTCGACGTGGGTGGGCCGATCGTCTCCCAGACGCCATCCGTCGACGCGCCATGGGTCCGTGGGGCCTCGCCGACCGTGCGGAGGCTGTGAGGTGGCGCACGCCCAGAGCGCAGCGGTGACGAGGTCGGTGCGGTCGGGTGCGGGCAGGTCGAGGCCGGGGAGGCATCGCTGGAGGAGGTCCGTGTCGAGCTCTCCGGACCGGACCCGGGGCTCGGCCAGGAGCCGGCGCAGGAACGCGATGTTGGTGTGCACACCCAGGACGGAGGTGGAGGCCAGGGCGGTGTCCAGGCGGGCCAGCGCCTGGTCGCGGTCGTGCCCCCACGCGATCACCTTGGCCAGGAGCGGGTCGTAGCTCGGGGTGAGGACCTGGCCCGGCAGCAGACCGCTGTCGACCCGGACACCCTCACCGGTCGGCTCCTCGAGCAGCAGGACCGTCCCCGTGGTGGGCAGGAAGCCGCGGGCGGGGTCCTCGGCGTACACCCGGGCCTCGACCGCGTGACCGGTCATCTCTACGTCCTCCTGCCCGAAGGTCAGGGCCTCACCGGCCGCGACCCGGAGCTGCCACTCGACGAGGTCGATCCCGGTGACGAGCTCGGTCACGGGGTGCTCGACCTGGAGCCGGGTGTTCATCTCGAGGAAGAAGAAGTCGCTGGGGGAGTCGTTCGACACGAGCATCTCGACGGTCCCGACGCCCAGGTACCCGACGCTGCGCGCGACCGCGCACGCCTGCTCACCGAGCCGGCGCCGTGTGTCGGGGTCGAGCAGCGGCGACGGCGCCTCCTCGACCACCTTCTGGTGGCGCCGCTGGAGCGAGCACTCGCGCTCACCCAGGTGGATCACCGACCCGTGGGCGTCGGCGAGCACCTGGACTTCGATGTGACGCGGCGAGGGCAGGTGGCGCTCGAGCAGGAGGGAGTCGTCGGCGAAGGCGGACCGCGCGACCCGCCGAGCGGTGAGCAGCGCCTGCGGGAGGTCGTCCGGGTGCTCCACGACCTGCATCCCGATGCCTCCGCCACCGGCCGAGGGCTTGACGAGCAGCGGGTGACCGACCTCGTGAGCCGCGAGGACCAGCTGCTCGTCGCTGAGTCCCGGCTCGGCCACCCCGGGGATCACGGGGACCCCGGACCGCTGGACGTGGGCCTTGGCGCGGATCTTGTCGCCCATGATCTCGAGGGCCGCGATCCCGGGTCCGACGAAGACGAGGCCGGCGTCGGTGCAGGCCCGTACCAGGTCCGTGCTCTCGGACAGGAACCCGTAGCCCGGGTGGACCGCCTGGGCACCGGTCCGACGTGCGGCGGCGATCACCGCCTCGACGTCCAGGTACCCGGGATCGCTGCCGGCGTCACCCAGACGCACCGCGGTGTCGGCCATGGTGACGTGCTTGGCGCCGCGGTCCGCGTCGCTGTGCACGGCGACCGAACGGATGCCCATCCGCTGCAGCGTGCGGATCACCCGGCAGGCGATCTCGCCGCGGTTGGCCACCAGGACGGTCTGCAGGCGGACAGGGGACGGGGTCGAGGTCATGGTGCTCACATCCGGAACAGGCCGAGGGCCGGCCGGTCGAGCGGGACCGTGGAGCAGATGTCCAGAGCCATCCCCAGCACCCTGCGGGTGTCGGCGGGATCGATGATCCCGTCGTCCCAGAGCCGCGCGGTCGAGTAGTACGGGCTGCCCTGGCTCTCGTACCGGTCACGGATCGGGGCACGGAACCCGGCCTCGTCCTCGGCCGACCACTCCTGCCCCCGTGACTCGACCTGCTCGCGGCGGATCGTGGCGAGCACCGACGACGCCTGCTGCCCGCCCATGACCGAGATGCGGCTGGCGGGCCACGTCCACAGGAAGCGCGGCGAGTAGGCACGGCCGCACATCGAGTAGTTGCCCGCGCCGAAGGAGCCGCCGATCACCACGGTGAGCTTGGGGACCCGGGTGGTGGCGACCGCGGTGACCATCTTGGCCCCGTTCTTGGCGATGCCCCCGGCCTCGTAGTCCTTGCCGACCATGAAGCCCGAGATGTTCTGCAGGAAGACCAGGGGGATGCCACGCTGGTCGCAGAGCTCGATGAAGTGGGCGCCCTTGAGCGCGGACTCGCTGAACAGCACCCCGTTGTTGGCCACGACTCCCACCGGGTGCCCGTGCAGACGGGCGAACCCGGTGACCAGGGTGGTGCCGTACTCGCGCTTGAACTCGTGCAGCTCGCTCGCATCGACCAGTCGGGCGATGACCTCGCGCACGTCGTAGGGGGACTGCACGTCGACGGGGACCAGGCCGTAGAGGTCACTCTCGGGCGCGGCCGGCCCTCGGCCCTGGTGGACCTCCCAGGCGGTGGTGCGGGGGGCCGGGAGCGTGCTGATGATGTCCCGCACGATCTGGAGCGCGTGCGCGTCGTTCTCGGCGAGGTGGTCGGTGACCCCCGAGGTGCGGGAATGGAGCTCTCCGCCGCCGAGCTCCTCGGCGCTGACGACCTCGCCGATGGCGGCCTTCACCAGCGGGGGCCCGCCCAGGAAGATCGTGCCCTGGTTGCGGACGATCACGGTCTCGTCGCTCATCGCGGGCACGTAGGCGCCGCCGGCGGTGCACGAGCCCATGACGCAGGCGACCTGGGGTATCCCTGCCGCCGACATACGGGCCTGGTTGAAGAAGATGCGTCCGAAGTGGTCGCGGTCGGGGAAGACCTCGTCCTGCAACGGCAGGAAGGCACCGCCCGAGTCGACGAGGTAGACGCACGGCAGCCGGTTCTCGAGCGCGATCTCCTGCGCGCGGAGGTGCTTCTTGACGGTCATCGGGTAGTAGGTGCCACCCTTGACGGTCGCATCGTTGGACAGCACCATCACGTGCCGCCCGTGGACCAGGCCGATCCCGGCGATGACACCAGCGGCGGGGGCCTCGTCGTCGTACATGCCGTGGGCCGCGAGCGCGCCGATCTCCAGGAAGGGGCTGCCGTCGTCGAGGAGCACGTCGATGCGGTCGCGCGGCAGCAGCTTCCCTCGGGTGACGTGCCGTTCGCGCGAGGACGGGGGGCCGCCCAGGCTTGCCGCGCGCAACCGGTCGCGGAGCTCGACGACCAGGGCGCGTTGTGCCGCCTCGTTCTGCTCGAACGGGGGCGCGCCGCGGTCGGTCGTGGTGGGCAGTGTCTCCATCGACGCCGCTTCCTTGAGGACCCTGAGGTCGCCTGAGTTAACGCTCGCTAACTGAACTGACGCTAGTGTGCACGGACGGGGTTGTCCACGCAGGGAAGGGCGTGAGTCGTGTGAGGGTCGAGGTGGGAGAGGTGGCGTCGGTGCGCCCGACCTCCGCCCGGCACCGGGCCAAGGCCGATCGCCGGGCGACCCTGCTGACCGAGGCGAGCCGGCTCTTCGCCCGACGAGGCTTCGACGGCGTCTCGATCGAGGACCTCGGTTCGGCGGCCGGTGTCAGCGGACCCGCCGTCTACCGGCACTTCCCCAGCAAGCAGGCCGTGCTCGCCGCGCTGCTCGTGGGCGCGAGCGAGCGACTGGTGACCGGCGGCCATGAGGTGGTCGCCGAGGCAACCGACGACACTGCGGCCCTCCGATCGCTCATCAGGTTCCACGTCGAGTTCGCCCTGGCCGACCCTGACGTGATCCGGGTCCAGGACCGAGACCTCGACTCGCTCGCCGAGCCCGAGCGGCGGGCGGTGCGCGGCCTGCAGCGCCGCTATGTCGAGCTCTGGGTCGCCGTCCTGACCCGGCTCGAGCCCGAGGTCGACCCGGCCGAGCTGCGGATCCGCACCCACGCCACGTTCGGGCTCCTCAACTCCACGCCGCACAGCGCCCGCTCGCTGCCACGCTCCCGCGTCGGTTCGCTGCTCGAGGAGATGGCCCTCGCCGCGCTGGGACGCCCCGCCCCCTAGACCATCGTCAGGACCCGCGCCGGGCGGGCCAGGACCGTGCCGACATCGGCGAGGAAGCGTGACGCCTGCTCTCCGTCGACCAGCCGATGGTCGAACGAGAGGCTCAGCGTCATCACCTGGCGCAGCGCGACCTCGCCCTGGTGCTCCCACGGCAGCCTTCGGACGGCTCCGACCGCCAGGATCACGGCCTCGCCGGGGTTGAGGATCGGTGTCCCCGCATCGATCCCGTAGACCCCGATGTTCGTCACCGAGAGGGTGCCGTCCCGCAGGTCGGCAGGTGACGTCGTCCCGGCGCGGGCGGCGTCGGTCAGCGCGGTCAGCGCCTGTGCGAGCCCCGCGAGGTCGAGCCCGTCCGCGTCCTTGATGTTCGGCACCAGGAGGCCCCGTGGGGTGGCGGCCGCGATGCCGAGGTTGACGTAGCCGAACTGCACGATCTCGCCGGCCTCCTCGTCCCAGCGGGAGTTGACAGCCGGGTGACGGCGCGCCGCGAGGGTCACCGCCTTGGCCACGATCGTCAGGACCGTGATCCGGCTGCCCGAGAGCTCCCGGTCCTGGCGGAGCTCCTCGACGAGCTCGACAGCAGCGGTGGCGTCGATCGTCAGGAACTCCGTGGCGTGCGGCGCGGTGAACGCGCTGGCGACCATCGCGGCCGCGGTGTGCTTGCGCACCCCGGTGATGGGGGTGCGCACCTCCCGCGGTGCGGCCTCCCTACCGCCTTCCGCTGCCCCCACCGCGGTCCGCTCCAGCGGGCCCGCGAGGTCTCTCGCACGCGTCAGCACGTCGTCCCTGGTCACCAGTCCGCCCTCGCCAGAGCCGTCGACCGAGGCCAGGTCGACCCCGAGCTCCTGGGCGAGCTTGCGGACCGGAGGGAAGGAGCGCGGCCGGTCACCGCGCCTCCGCCCCGGGGCAGTGGGCACGGGAGCGGAGCTCGGCGTCGCGGACCAGGCCGACCCGCGAGCGCGCCGACGAGGACGGTCCGCCGCCTCGACCCGCGGGCCGTACCCCACCAGCACCGCGTTCCGACCCGAGCTGGCCGTCGTGGCCCCGGCCGAGGTGGCACCGACGTCGATCGCCAGGATCGGCGCACCCACCGGAACCGTCGCACCCGGCTCGACGAACAGCCGTGCCACCGTCCCGGCGTAGGGGCTGGGCAGCTGGACGAGCGCCTTGGCCGTCTCGACCTCGGCGATCACCTGGTTCAGCTCGACGGTGTCGCCCACCGCGACCTTCCACTCCAGAAGGTCGGACTCGGTCAGTCCCTCACCGAGGTCGGGCATCGCGAACTCCTCGACCGCCATGTCCTAGCCCCTCCATCCGCTGAGCGAGTTCTGCCGGCCCATCACCCGGTCCACCGCGTCCAGGAGCCTGTCCAGGTCGGGCAGGAAGTGGTCCTCGAGCGCGGCGGGCGGGTAGGGCACGTCGAAGCCCGTCACCCGCGCGGGCGCGGCCTCGAGGTGGTGGAAGCACCGCTCGGTGATGCTCGCCGCGACCTCGGCGCCCACGCCGCCGTGCTGCTGGGCCTCGTGGGTGACCACCAGCCGACCCGTCCGGCGCACCGAGGCCTCGACGGTCTCGTAGTCCACCGGGGCCAGCGAGCGCAGGTCGATCACCTCGAGGGAGATCCCGTCGTCCGACGCGGCGAGCGCGGCGTCCCGGGCCGTCGCCACGAGCGGGCCGTAGGTCACCACGGTCACGTCGTCGCCCTCGACCACGACCCTGGCACGATCCATCGCCATGGTGGTCTCGTCGATGACCTCGTCGACGTCCCCCTTGACCCAGTAGCGCCGCTTGGGTTCGAAGAAGAGCACCGGGTCGTCGCAGGCGACGGCCTGGCGGATCATCGTGTGGGCGTCCTGAGGCGACGAGCAGGTCACCACGCGCAGGCCCGCGGTGTGCGTGAAGTACGCCTCGGGCGACTCGGAGTGGTGCTCGACCGCCCCGATGCCCCCGCCGTAGGGGACTCGCACCGTGATCGGCATCCGGACCGCCCCACCGGTGCGGTAGTGGAGCTTGGCCACCTGCGCGACGATCTGGTCGAAGGCCGGGTAGATGAAGCCGTCGAACTGGATCTCGACCACGGGCCGGTAGCCCCGGTAGGCGAGGCCGACGGCCGTGCCCATGATCCCCGCCTCGGCCAGCGGGGTGTCCATCACCCGATCGGCTCCGAAGTCCCGCTGGAGCCCGTCGGTCACGCGGAACACCCCGCCCAGACGGCCGATGTCCTCGCCGAGCAGCACCACCCTCGGGTCGTCCTGGAGGGCCCGGCGCAGCCCTGTGCCGATCGCCGCGGCGAGGGTCTGGACGGCCATCAGCCCTCACCTCCGCCGGGGGCGTCCTGATACATCGCGAGGTAGGCCTCGTACTGCCGGCGCTGCCGCTCGAGCCAGGACGTGGGGGAGGTGTAGACGTGGTCGAAGACGCTCAGCGGCTCGGGTGGCTCGAGGCCGTGGCAGCCGTCCCGCATCTCCCGCGCCGCGGCGTCGGCGGTCGCGGTGACCGCACGGGTCAGCTCGGGGGTGAGGTGGCCCCCGAGCTCGAGCAGCCGCTCGACCCGCAGGATGGGGTCGCGGCCCGCCCAGCTCTCGTGCTCGGCCTTGTCGACGTACCGGGTGGGGTCGTCCGATGTCGTGTGGGGACCCATGCGGTAGGTCACCGCCTCGATGAAGGTCGCGCCGTCCCCGCGACGAGCCCTGTCCAGAGCGACGCGCGTGGCGGCGAGGACGGCGAGGACGTCGTTCCCGTCCACCCGGATGCTCGGGATGCCGAACCCGGGTGCCCGGTCGGCGATCGGCCGGACGGCCTGAAGGCTGACCGGCTCGGAGATGGCCCACTGGTTGTTCTGGCAGAAGAAGACCACCGGGGCTCGGAAGCTCGCGGCGAAGACCATCGCCTCGTTCACGTCGCCCTGGCTCGTCGCCCCGTCACCGAAGTAGGCGACAGCCACCGAGTCGACGCCGTCCTTGACACACCCCATCGCGTAGCCGGTGGCGTGCAGGGTCTGTGCGCCGATGATGATCGAGGGGGTCGCCATCCCCACCGCGTAAGGGTCCCAGCCGCTCGCGGAGGTGCCCTTCCACACCCGCACCAGGTCCGTCAGGCCTACCCCTCGGCAGTACGCGACAGCGTTCTCGCGGTAGCTCGAGAAGACGAAGTCGTCGGCCCGGAGCGCTCGAGCCGAGCCCACCTGCGAGGCCTCCTGACCCAGCAGCGGTGGCCACAGCCCGAGCTGACCCTGGCGCTGCAGAGCGGTGGCCTCGATGTCGAGGCGGCGCACGACGACCATGTCCTGGTAGAGCGCGGAGATCTGGTCGGTGCCGACGTCCTGGACCCATGGCTCGTACTCGGGGTCGCTGCGCCTGGTCCCGTCAGGCGAGAGCAGCTGCACGGTCGCGCGCGGCCTGGCGGGGAGGTCCTGCCACGGGTCGACATCGTCGTCGGTTCCCGCTCGTGAGTCGGTCGTGCGGTGGTGGACGGGGTTCGGGGACAGTTCTGAACGCAACATGTTGTGCTCCGTTGTTGGCGGAGCCCACGCCCTTGTGAGGCTTGGGCACCATTGCCCGATGTCCAGCCAGGGTACGACGCGGGAGCACGCCGTGCCGCCTTTGTGCCGGGAGCCGGCGTTTCTGGGTCTCGGCACCCGGGGGCGCGGCCTAGTCCTCGGCCCGCCCGAAGCGGCGGAGGAACAGCCGCCGGACCTGCTCGGCGAGCTCAGGGGCCGGTCCCTCGACCACCACCTCGGGGGAGATGTCCTGGACCCGCAGCATGCGGACCGGTGGCAGCGGCAGGTCGAGCTCGGTGAGCCACGAGGCCAGCTGCGCGGACGACGTGGCGTAGACGATGCGGCCCAGCCCCACCCATCCGTGCGCCGCAGCGCACATCGGGCAGTGCTCGCCCGAGGTGTAGACGGTCGCACCCGAACGCTCGTCGGGCGAGAGGTGTGTGGCGGCCCAGCGGGCCAGCGCGAGCTCGGGGTGACGCGTCGCGTCGCCCGCGGCGGTCCGGTTGTGGTCCTCCGCGAGCACCGACCCGTCGGGACCGACGAGGATCGAGCCGAAGGGCTCCTCGCCTGACTCGAGCGCCTTCCCGGCCAGCTCGACGCACCGACGCAGGTGTGCCAGGTCGACGTCGTCCAGCATGCCGGTCTCCCTCCGGTCGGCCGTGTGGCGGCAGCGCCGAGAAGGCGCACCGTGGTCCACGACGATGCTGCCATCTCGGGAGCTCGGGGCCCTTCTCGCAGCAGGATGTCCGCACCACGAGGGGTCCGCGTGGCGGGCGCCACGGCGCGCGACGGGACCGGTACGGCAGGATGGGTGCTGATGACCCGAACAGACCCGCGCCACCGCCCCGCCCCTGTCAGCCCGCAGATCGCTGCCGAGACCCTCCCTCCGGGATGGGTCGTATCCCACCCTGCGCCCGACGACGTCGACGACCTGCACCTCCTGCTGAGCCGTCACGAGGTGGCGGCCCGCGGCCGGTCGGGGACAGGTCGTGAGGACGTCGATGCCGACCTCACCACGGGAGGTCTGACCCGTCGCCACCTCGTGGTCCGCGACCCCGACGACCATGCCCAGGGCTGGGCGACGGTGCACGACCGAGCCGCCGGGCGGGTCCTGGTCTCGGTCGTGGTCGACCCCGACCTCGAGCCCTCGACGGCCGACACGCTCGCCGAGGGGCTCTTCGGCTGGACCGCCCGGGCGGCCGCAGAGCTCGCGACCAGCCGCGGCCTGGACCTGACCCAGATGGACAGCGGCGCCTTCGCCGACGACCTCCGCCAGCAGCGGTGGCTCACCCGTGCGGGTTTCGAGCACACGCGGACGTGGTGGCAGATGAGTCGCCCGGTGGACGAGGCTGAGGGCGACGCGCCCGCTGTCGACCAGTACCCGGGTGTGGTGGTACGACAGGTGCGCCGGGCCCCCGACGGGATGCCCGAGCAGGCAGACCTCATCACGGTGCACGACGTCCTCGAGGAGGCGTTCACCGACCACTTCAACTATCACGCGGAGACGTTCGACGAGTTCGTCTCACGGCTGCGTGAGGACCCGGGCCACCGCTGGGACCACTGGTGGATCGCCGAGATCGTCGACGACCAGGACGGTACCGGGCCTCGCGCGGCCGGTGCACTGGTGGGAACGGTCTCGCCCGGGGCCGGCGGGGCGCCTGACGGCACGTACGTGGCGTACCTGGGGGTGCTGCGCTCGGCCCGCGGGCGCGGCGCTGCCCGCTCGCTCCTCGACGCCGTGATCGCCGATGCCGCGGCGCGTGGACGCGATCGCGTGGGTCTGGAGGTCGATGCCGAGTCGCCCACCGGTGCGGTCGACCTGTACACCACGACCGGGTTCTCCACCTCGTACGTCACCCAGTCGTGGCACCGGGACCTCCCGGTCGGCGGCTGAACCGACGGTAGAGTTCGCACCATGCCTCTGATCCTGGTGCGTCGCGTCCACGTGGACCTGCTGCGTACCGGTAGTGCGCTGTGTCCGGGTTGCCCTCGCTCCCACTGACCCGGACCCCACACACCAGAAGGCCCACTCCGATGACCCTGTCGTCCCTGCCTGTCCTCGACCTGTCCCACGCCGACGATCCCGCCACCGCGGAGCAGTTCCGCACGGCCCTGCGGGAGGCCACCCACACGCACGGCTTCTTCTACCTGGTCGGTCACGGCGCGAGCCGTGAGCTGACCGAGCGGGTGATCGCGGTCGCCCGGGAGTTCTTCTCGCTGCCGACGCACGAGAAGCTCTCGATCGAGAACACCCACAGCCCCCACTTCCGTGGCTACACCCGCGTCGGCGGTGAGCTCACCCAGGGGAAGGTCGACTGGCGCGAGCAGATCGACGTCGGCCCCGAGCGTGACGCCCTGCCCACGGGCCCCGAGCACCCGGCGTACAACGTGCTGCAGGGCCCGAACCTGTGGCCCGACGCGCTCCCCGAGCTGCGCGAGGTGATCACCGCGTGGAACGCGACCATGGCGGGCGTGGCGGACCGGCTGCTGCACGCGTGGGCGCTGTCCCTGGGGCAGCAGGCCGAGGTGTTCGACGGCGCCTTCGGCGACGCTCCCGCCACCCTGACGAAGGTGGTCCGCTACCCGGGCCGCACCGAGGGGGGCACCGACCAGGGCGTCGGCTGGCACAGTGACTTCGGTGTGCTGACCCTGCTGCTCGTCGAGCCCGGTCGACGGGGGTTGCAGGTCGAGTACCAGGGCGAGCCGCTCGACGCACCGCCGCTCGAGGACGCGTTGATCGTGAACATCGGCGAGATGCTCGAGTGGGCGACCGACGGGTACCTGCGGGCCACCAAGCACCGGGTGCTGGCCCCGGATCCTGGCACCGACCGGATCTCCGTGCCCTACTTCCACAACCCGGCCCTGGACGCCGTCTTCCCCCGGGTCGATCTGCCGGCCGACCTCGCCGCCCGGGCCGGGGGTGTCGCGCGCGACGCCGACGACCAGGACATCGTGGGGGAGTACGGGTACAACGCGCTCAAGAGCCGCGTACGCGCCCACCCCAACGTCGTCGCGGCGCACCATCCGCACCTGCTCGCAGCACCGATGGCTGCCGCGGGCTGACCGGGGCGCCGCAGCGGCGGGATGCCCTGCCGCTGCGGCGCACCACCCAGGACGTCCGTCCCGCTTCGCGACGGCACGGTGGCGGCATCATGGATGGTGCAGTGTGCCTGCGTACCGGGGAGTCCTCATGTGCGACCCTGCCGTGGCCGAGTGCGACCTCGACCTTCCGGACGACCGGCACGGGTGTGAGCCCGTGGCCGATCCCGTCAGCAGTGCGGCCCGAGGGGCCCCCGGGCGACATGACATGGACCGCACGGACGGGTCGGGGCGGTCCCGATGAGCGGCCGTCAGGCCCGCTACCCGGGCATCCCCGTGGTCATCAACGGCAACGGCGCCGTCGCGCACGTCATGAAGCACGTCTGCGGTGGGGTGATCGGGTACCCGATCACCCCCTCGACCGAGATCGCCGAGCTGTACGAGGCCGCCCGGGCCGAGGGCAGCGTCAACGTCTGGGGCAAGCACCCCTTCTTCTTCGAGACCGAGGGGGAGCACTCTGCGCAGAGCGGTGCGCTCGGTGCTGCCCTGACCGGTGGTCAGTACATCTCCAACGCCTCCTCGAGCCAGGGGATCCTCTACGCGATGGAGTCGCACTACGTGACCGTGGGCAAGAAGATCGGCGGCTTCGTGCTGCAGGTCGCCGCGCGGGTGGTCTCCAAGCACTCGCTCAACGTCATGGCAGGTCACGACGACGTGTACGCCCTGCTCCCGTCGGGGTACACCGTGCTGTTCGGCGCCAACCCGCAGCAGGCCGCCGACCTCGCGGCGATCTCCTACCGCACCTCGGCGCTGTCGCTCATCCCGGTGGCGAACGCGATGGACGGCTTCGCGACGAGCCACATGCTCAGCGAGGTGCTGCTCCCCGAGCCCGAGCTGCTCCACGAGTACCTCGGCGACCCGGAGGGAAGCATCCCTTCCCCCACCGTGGCGCAGGAGATCCTCTTCGGTGCCGCCGGGCGGGTCGCTCAGCTCACCCGCTATCTCGAGCGCATCCGCGGTGACCTCCCGGTCGACGACCTGCGTGCGTTGACCGCCTACCTCGACGCGCGCGCGGACCAGGTCGAGATGGACGGCACCGGCAGCCTCCTGGACGACACCCTGCCCTGGCTGCCCGAGGAGGTGCACGGGGCATGGCGCCGCCAGTGGCTCAACGCTACGACGCGGGGTACCCGCAAGCGTGTCCCTTCGCTGGTCGACCTCGACAACCCGGGCATGACCGGTCCGGTGCAGAACCAGCCGGACTTCCAGGCCGGCGCCGTCGACCACCGCACCCACTTCGCCGCCGACGTCCCGGACCTGGTCCGTCGCGCGATGCGCGAGTACTCCTCGCTCACCGGCCGCCACTACGCGCCGCTGGACACCGACGGCTGCACCGATGCCGACTACGTCCTGGTCGGGCTCGGGTCGATCGCCGACGACGTCCGGGCCGTGCTGCCCCACCTGCGCGCGCAGGGCCTGAAGGTCGGGCTCGTCCAGGTCACGCTGCTGCAGCCCTTCCCCGAGGCCGAGCTCGTCGCGGCGCTGCGGCAGGCGAAGCACGTGACCGTGCTCGAACGCTCCGACCAGACCGCCCTGACCTCGCTGGTCACGCAGGCGCTGTTCCGAGCCCGCGCCAACGCCGAGGTCGTGCAGCACGCGGGCCTCCCGGCGATCGACTCCCTCCCGCGCCTGACCACCGCGATCTTCGGACTCGGCGGTCACGACGTGCAGCCGCGGCACCTGGTGGCAGTCGTGCAGCACATGGCCGACGGCGGGACGGCGCCTCTGGTGTACCTCGGGTCCCAGTTCTTCTCTGCCGATCCCTCGCCGAAGGCAGCGCTGCTGGAGGACCGCCTGCGCACGGCCTACCCCGGGACCCAGCAGATGGCGCTCCGCACCGGGCCGAACCCGGTGCTCCTGCCGCCGTCGGCGATCCGGGTCCGCTTCCACTCGATCGGCGGGTACGGGACCGTCGCGACGGGCAAGCTGCTCACCGACATCCTGGCCGGGGTGCTCGGCATGCACTCCAGGTCGGCTCCGAAGTACGGCTCGGAGAAGAGCGGTGCACCGACCAGCTACTACATCACCCTGAGCCCCGAGCCGGTGCTCCTGACGAACGCCGAGCTCGAGGACGTCGAGGTCGTCGTGTCCCCGGACCACAGGGCCTTCGCCCACACGAACCCGCTCAAGGGTCTGGTACCCGGGGGCACATTCATCCTGCAGACCGACCTGAGCCCCGAGAAGGTGTGGCGAGAGCTGCCGCAGCAGGCCCGACGGACGATCCGTGAACGGCGCATCCGGTTCCTCGTCGTGGACGCGTTCGCGGTGGCGAAGCGGCACGCGCCCACGCCCGAGCTCGAGACCCGCATGATGGGGATCGCCTTCATCGGTGCCGTGACCGGGCACGTGGACCGGGTCACCGGTGACGCCTCGCCCGAGAGCATCGACCAGAGGGTCCGCACCCAGATCACCAAGAAGTTCGGCAGCAAGGGCACCGCCGTCGTCGAGGGCAACATGGCGGTCATCCGTGACGGGATGGAGGCGACACGACCGGTCCGGTACGACACGCCTGAGCTCCTCGCGATCGACGCCGAACCCGTCGTGGTGCGGTCGCGCTCCACGGTGGCGATGTCCGCGCAGATGTGCCCGACCGTCGCGACCCCCGCTCCGAGCGGACTGTTCGACCCGGACTACTTCGAGACCGCCACGGCACGACCGTTCCGCGAGGGCACCATCGGTGAGGCACCGGTGCTCCCCGGTGCCGGGCTGTTCATGCCGGTGGGGACCGCGGCGACCAAGGACAAGGGCCTCTTCCGGCGCAGCGTGCCCAGCTTCGACCCCGACCGGTGCACGGGGTGTCTCGAGTGCGCCCTGGCGTGCCCCGACGCGGCCATCCCGAACACCGTGCACGAGATCCCCGAGCTGCTCGAGAGCGGCATCGCCCGGCTCGACCTCACCGACGCGCGCCGTGAGGAGCTGCGTCGTCACGTCCACGTGCTGGCTGAGGGAGTGCGCGAGTCGTACCGGCAGGACAGGACCCCGCGCGCCTTCGCCGACGTCGTCGCCGACGTGGCCGTCGACGTCGTCACCGACGACCCGTTCGTCGCGCGCGCTCTCGATCAGCTGGTCGCCCGCCTCGCTCGGTATCCCGTGGCGCGGACCCGGCCGTTCTTCGACGCGATGGAGAAGGCCGTCCCGGGGACCGGTGGTCTCTACGCAGCCGTCGTCGACCCCTGGAAGTGCACCGGCTGCCTCGAGTGCGTCGAGGTGTGCGGGCCTGGTGCGCTGACCCCCATGGACCAGGACAGCGACGTCCTGGCCACCCTCGAGGACCGCTTCGACGTGACGGCGACGGCGCCGCCCACGCCCCGGCGGTTCTTCGAGGGGTCGACAGCTCCCGGTGGTGACGTCAAGCGGCTCCTGCTCGACCACCGCAACTACTACGCGACGACCGGTGGTCACGGGGCATGCCGTGGCTGCGGGGAGGTCACGGCGATCCGGCTCCTCATGGCGACCAGCCATGCCCTGGGATCCCAACGCCGTCAGGCGCACCTGCGTGAGCTCGGCGCGCTGCTCGACCGGTTGCACGCCCTGCACGACCGGCTCGACGCCGACGCCGACGCCGACCGCCGGGCACGGGTCACGGCGACCATCGCGACCCTGGACCGTCGCCTCTACCGGTACGAGGGGGGACCGACGGGTCACGGACCCGCCTCGACGGTGGTCGCCAACTCGACCGGCTGCAGCAGCGTCTACTCCTCGACGATGCCCTTCAACTGCTACCTGGACCCTTGGGTCAACAGCCTGTTCCAGGACGCCCAGCCGCTCGCCAAGGGCATCTTCGAGGGCCTGTGCGCGCAGGCGCTGCCGGACGTCGTCGCGTGGCGTCGGGCGCACCTCGAGCTCGAGGACGCCTACCAGCCGACGACCCACGACAAGCAGCTGCAGATGCTCTCCTGGGAGCGACTCACGCCGCAGGAGATCGCCCTGCTGCCCACCGTGCTGACCATCGGTGGCGACGGCGCGAGCTACGACATCGGCTTCGGCGCGATGTCCCGTGTGCTGGCGAGCAGCACACCGGTCAAGATGCTGGTCCTGGACTCCGGTGCCTACTCCAACACCGGTGGGCAGGCCTCGACCGCGAGCTTCACCGGGCAGGACTCCGACCTGGCCCGGTTCGGCGGCGAGCACGTCGGCAAGCTTGAGGCCCGCAAGGAGCTCGCCCTGCTGGCGTCGTTCCACCCCGACGTGTTCGTCTGCGCCACGAGCACCGCGCTCCACGGACACTTCCTGGGCAGCGCCCTGGAGATGCTCACCTACACGGCCGGTCCGGCGGTGATGGACGTCTACACCCCGTGCGGCTCGGAGAACGGGGTTCCCGAGGCAGCGTCCAACGCACGGTCGCGGCTGGCCGTGGAGAGCCGGATGAACCCTGTCTTCGTGCACGACCCGCGCCGCGGGCCCTCGCTGCACGACAGGTACTCCCTCGAGGGCAACCCCGACATCGAGGCGACCTGGACCACGACCACCCTGGAGCACGTGGACGACGAGGGCAGGCCAGCACTCCTGAGCACTCCGCTGACCCCGGCGGACTTCGCCCTCGGCGAGACCCGGTTCCGCAAGCAGTTCCGCCCCCTGGACCCGGCTGCCGAAGGCGTGCACGTCGCGGAGTACGTCGAGCTGGCCACGGACGCACGCGCCGGACTGGTGCCCTTCGTCCCGACGACCGACCGTGACGGCCGCCTGGTACGCATGGCCTGCTCGACCTCGATCGTCGCCCTGGTGGAGGACCGGCGTCGCCACTGGCAGACGCTTCAGCACCTCGCCGGGGGGCGCGAGGCCGAGCTGACGGCCCGCCACGACGAGCAGCTCGCGGACCTGCAGGCGCGGTACGACCAGGTCCAGGCCGACCAGGAGCACGTCCTGGACGACATCGTGCGGACGATGACCGAGCTCGCCACGGCGAGCGGTGCACCGGTCCGGCCGGGCGTCGTGCCGGCGGGAGGTCCGGCACCCGGCGTCGGAGACCACGACGCAGGGACCGCTCGTCCGCCGGCTGCTCCCGTCGACGTCCAGGACGCCGTGATCACCCTCGACCCGGCGGACCAGCCGCTGTGCAACGACTGCGGGACCTGCTACCAGGAGCTTCCGCAGCTCTTCGAGCGCACCACGATGCTCGTCGACGGTGCTCCCAGGACCGTGGCGGCGATGATCCCGGGTGCGCTCGGCAAGCTCGAGCTGACCCCCGAGCTGCAGGCCCGGATCGAGCGGGTGAAGGCGACCTGCGACGCGGAGATCCTGCGATGACGACGACCGCGTCGGGACCGACCCTGCGACCTCCCTCGGAGGGGCGGGCGGACCTTCGCCGCTACCTGGAGGCCGACGAGGCGGTCCGGGCAGGTCAGGAGCAGGTCCAGGTCCTCGAGGGGTCGGAGGCGGTCGAAGACTTCCACCGCCAGCTGGCCCTGCTCAGACGGCGCCTCCTCGCCGACCCGTCGGCGTTCCGCGAGCTGTTCCTCACGGACGGGATGGAGGCCGTCGCGTGGGAGTTCCGTCAGCCCGAGCTCGGCGCCGAGTTCGTGGGTGCTCTCTGGTCGGCGCTGCTGCGCGGCGACCAGAGCAGCAGGGTGCTCATGCGGTTCGTCTGGGCCCTGCCGCTGCGGGGCAAGCGCACCTTCGTCCGTGCGCTCGACCGGCACCTCTCCGACCGGTACCCGATGTTCGCGGGCCTCTCGCAGGACTGGCCCGCGGCCAGCAGCATCCCTCCTCGGGTCCGGGAGGCCACGACCCGCTCGCACGACTTCGACCTGGTCAACACCGGGTTCCAGGGCTATCTCGACGTGGGGTACACCTCCGCGGAGGTCGACCTCTTCGTCTGGCTCGAGGCGTTGCGTGACAAGCAGTGCGCCGAGAAGCCGTGCGAGCTGGGTGTCTTCCTCGCGGGTCATCGTGAACCCCAGGGTGGCTGCCCGGTCGGCATCCACATACCCCGGGTGCTCGAGCTCGTCGGGACGGGGCGCTTCCAGGAGGCGCTCGAGCTGGTCGAGTCCGCCAACCCGCTGCCGGACGTCACCGGTCGGGTGTGCCCGCAGGAGCTGCAGTGCCAGGGCGTGTGCCTGCACGCCCGGATGCCGATCGCCATCGGCCAGATCGAGTGGTTCCTCCCCGAGCGGGAGAAGCGGCTGGACCCTCAGGGGTTCGCGCGACGGGTGGCCGGCAGGCCCGACCCCTGGACGGCGGCGACCCTGCCACCGGTCGCCGTGGTCGGTTCCGGCCCGTCAGGCCTGATCAACGCCTACCTGCTGGCGGTCCAGGGCTTCCCGGTCACGGTCTTCGAGGCCTTCCACGCCCTGGGTGGCGTGCTGCGGTACGGCATTCCTGAGTTCCGCCTGCCCAACGCCTTGATCGACGACGTCGTCGCCAGGATCACCCTGCTCGGTGGCCGGTTCGTCCCCAACTTCGTCGTGGGCCGGACGGCATCGCTCGAGGAGCTGCGCGAGGCCGGGTTCTGGCGGGTGTTCGTCGGTACCGGTGCGGGGCTGCCGAAGTTCCTCGGGGTGCCCGGTGAGCACCTGCTCAACGTGATGTCAGCCAACGAGTTCCTCACCCGGGTCAACCTGATGCAGGCGCTGCGCGACGACCACGAGACACCCCTGCCGCAGGTCGAGGGCCGTCGGGTCGTCGTGGTCGGCGGGGGCAACACGGCGATGGACGCTGCCCGGACGGCCAGGAGGCTGGGTGGCGCGGTCACGATCGTCTACCGCAGGTCCCGCGAGGAGATGCCTGCCCGCGTCGAGGAGCTCGAGCACGCCCTCGAAGAAGGTGTCGCGCTGCAGGTCCTGCGGTCACCCACCGAGTTCGTCGGCGACCCGCAGAGCGGCTTCGTGCGGTCCGCGACCCTGGACGTGATGGATCTGGGGGAGCCGGACGCGTCAGGACGGCGTCGACCCGTGCCGACCGGGCGCACCGAGAACGTGCCGGTCGATCTGGTGATCATGGCCCTGGGGAACACGACCAACCCGATCATCAAGGACTCCGAGCCGCGCCTGCACACCTCGCGTCACGGCACGATCGACCTCGACCACCGCGGCTCGCAGGAGACGACCCTGCCAGGGGTCTTCACGGGTGGTGACGCCAGTCGCGGTGGGTCGACCGCGGTGCACGCCGCGGGTGACGGGCAGGCGGCGGCCCGGGAGATCATCGGGACCGTCGACCTCCCGGCAGACGCCGTGCGAGCGCAGGTCGCCCGGGCCCGTGCGTACACCGACCTCGCGGCGACCGTGCCGGCGGTGGTTGCCTCGACCGACGTGAGCGAAGGCATCGTCGAGCTCGTCGTCCGGGCCCCGCTGATCGCGCGCGCGGCACGGGCGGGGCAGTTCGTGCGTCTGCTGCCCCACCCCCGCAGCGAGCTCATCCCGTTGACACTGGCCGACTGGGACGCTGACGAAGGGACGATCTGCCTGGTGGTCCAGGGGGTCGGCACGACCACCATCGGCCTGACCAGGACGGCCGTGGGGGAGTCCTTCGCCGGGGTCGCGGGGCCTCTGGGACGTCCGAGCGAGGTCACCCGCGTGCCCGAGGGGTCGGCCGTGGTGCTGACCGCCGGGGGGTTGGGTCTGCCACCGGTCTTCCCGATCCTTCGCGAGCACCTGCGGCTCGGCAACCACACGACCCTGATCGCAGGGTTCCGCAGCGCCGGGCTGATGTTCTGGACCGGGCCGCAGGAGCGCATCGGGAGTCTCCAGCGGGAGTACGGCGAGCTGCTGGACGTGATCTGCACCACCGACGACGGCTCCTTCGGGGTCCCCGGGCTGGTGACGGGCCCGCTCGAGGAGATGCTCAGGGCGGGCGAGGACGGGTCGGGACGAAGGGTCGCGCAGGTCGTGACGATCGGGCCGCCCCCGATGATGCGCGCGGTCAGCGACCTGACCCGCCGTCACGGTGTGCCGTGCGTCGCGAGCCTGAACTCGATCATGGTCGACGCCACCGGGATGTGCGGGGCCTGCATGGTGCCCTGCGTGGTCGACGGGCGGCCGGTGCGTCGGCACGCGTGCCTGGACGGCCCCGAGCTCGACGCGCACAGCGTGGACTGGGACCGGTACCTCCCGCGCTTCGGTCAGTTCCGCGAGCAGGAGCTCAGCAGCCGTGTGCGGCACGGGCTGGCCTGAGCGGGCGGCGCACGCTCAGAGCAGGCCGAAGGCGCGCATGACCCCGAGACCACCCACGACCGTCAGCGCTCCCGACACGGCGTAGACGTGCACGACGCGCACCCGCGCGGCCCGTCGGATCAGCGCCAGGGCCCGGCGTGACGGCGGTGTGTGCCCCAGTGGACCGAGCTGGCGCAGCGCCGGGCCGATGGTCGCGTCGAAGAGCCGTTCGACGTGGGCCCCCACCGAACCGGCACGGGTGAGCAGGGACCCGGTGGTCGAGCCGAGCTCGGCCACCAACGACCGGGAGACCTGGGCCCCACGCAGCAGCACCAGGGCGAGTGCGCAGCCACCCAGGGCGCCTAGTCCCACCATGCGGTCTCCCCGCGCCTCGCCTGGCTCCTGCACCCACACGAGCACCGTGATCACCAGCCCGGTGAGCACACCGAGCCAGGCGGGGGCGATCCCACGGTCGACCACCCCGATCACGGCGCGGTGCGCCCGGCTCACGAGCGTGCTGCGGACCATCGCGAGGTCATCGGCAGGGGCGCCCTGCAGTGCGCCGACGACGCCGACGAGGGCGGTACGGGCCTCGGCGCCCGCTGGTCCCTGCCCCACCAGCCAGAGATCGAGATCCGCTGCTGACTCCGCCACCAGAGCGCGCAGCACGGCCCTCTCGGTCCCGGAGATGTCAGTGCGGACCTCTGCCTCCACCAGTGCGAACCGGTAGGAGTCGGCGAGCCGTCCCACGGTCTGGACCAGGTCGCTGGGCACCACCTGAGCGTACGTCGGTGGCGTGAGGATCGTGACGACGCCGGCGAGGCGGACGGAGCGCCCGGCGGGGCGAGGTAGCGTCGAGGCCGTGGAGCACCCCGGATCGGACGAGGCTGCCCGTCGGTCCCGTCCCGGGCTCACCGCATGCAGCCTGTGCAGCGGCGAGACGCTCGGGGACCGCGACCCGGCGGCAGGTGGACAGGCCGCCAGGCTGCGTCGGCTGCAGGCCGAGGGCCTGGCGAGGTTGACCTTCGTGGAGTGCCTGGACGAGTGCGAGCGCGGTGACGTCGTGGTGGCACGCCCCAGCGCGAGCGCCCGCGCGTCGGGAGGCCCGGTGTGGTTCGAGCGGCTCGCGGGGGACGACCCGACAGGACACCTCGCGAGCTGGCTCGCCGAAGGCGGCCCAGGTGTGGCACCGGTGCCGGGGCCGCTCGCCGCGTACCGAATCGACAGAGACGGGCCACCGACGGGACGCGACGGCGGCGCCGAGGTCGGGTCCGCGGGTGTCGACCGCGCGGAGTGACGTCGACACCGACCCGCCTGGCAGGAATACGGCGTGGCCCCCCTCTGTTCAAGGCATACCCCCCTGGGGTATAAAGGGATGACTCCCCACGACAGACCGAGGAGTGGACGGATGAGCACGCGACAGCCCCAGCACACGACCCCGGACCACCACCGTGCCAACGCCCTGGACCATCCAGATCACATGTCGCACGGTGACCTTCCAGCGCACACCGGCGCACCCGGCGAGGCAAGCCACGCGGGGCACCACGACCACGTCGCGGAGTTCCGCCGGCTGTTCTTGATCAGCCTCGTGCTGGCTGTCCCGACGGTCGTGCTGAGCCCCATGTTCGCCATGATCCTCGGGTACGACCTGCCCGACCTGCCCATGATCAACGCTGTCCCACCCGTTCTGGGGAGCGTCATCTACCTGTGGGGTGGTCGGCCCTTCCTGGTGGGAGCCGCCAAGGAGATCGCAGCGCACCGCCCAGGGATGATGCTGCTCGTCGGGATGGCGATCACCGTGGCGTTCGTGGCCTCCTGGGGTGCGAGCACCGGACTCCTCCCGCACGAGCTCGAGTTCTGGTGGGAGCTGTCCCTCCTGGTCGTGATCATGCTGCTCGGGCACTGGGTCGAGATGCGCTCGCTCGCGCAGACCTCGTCTGCGCTCGACTCCCTCGCAGCGCTCCTGCCCGACACCGCCGAACGTGTCGAGGGCGACCAGGTCGTGCCCGTCGCCCCCGCCGACCTCCGGCTCGGTGACGTCGTCGTGGTGCGCCCCGGGGGTCGGGTGCCGGCGGACGGCGACGTGGTCAGCGGCACGGCCGACGTCGACGAGTCGATGATCACCGGAGAGTCGCGCCCGGTGCGGCGCACCGTGCACGACCGGGTGGTCGCCGGGACCGTGGCCACCGACTCCGCCCTGCGGGTGCGGGTGACCGCCATCGGGGACGACACCGCCCTGGCCGGGATCCAGCGGCTCGTCGTCGAGGCGCAGGCCTCGACGAGTCGCGCCCAGCGCCTGGCGGACCGCGCCGCCGGGTGGCTCTTCTGGTTCGCCCTGACCGCGGCCGTGGTCACGGTCGTCGTCTGGTCGGTGCTCGGCACCCCGGAGGCCGCACTGATCCGGGCGATCACCGTCCTGGTCATCGCCTGCCCGCACGCGCTCGGCCTCGCCATCCCGCTCGTCGTCTCGATCGCGACCGAGCGCGCCGCCCGTGGCGGCGTGCTGATCAAGGACCGGATGGCCCTCGAGCGGATGCGGACCGTCGACACCGTGCTCTTCGACAAGACGGGCACCCTGACCCGGGGTGAGCCGGTGGTCCAGGAGTTCGTGGCGGCGAGCGGTCAGGACGAGGACGAGGTCCTGGCGCTGGCCGCAGCGGCGGAGTCCGACAGCGAGCACCCGCTGGCCCGGGCGATCGTCACCGCGGCCACGTCCCGGGGCTTGCGACCGGTGCCGGCCAGCAGCTTCGAGGCCACGACAGCGGTCGGGGTCCGGGCTGAGGTCGCCGGCCGAGAGGTGGCCGTCGGCGGGCCGGGCATGCTCGCCCTGCACGACGTCCGTGCCCTGCCGCAGACCCTCCCGTGGGAGAGGCGCGGAGCGATCGTCCTGCACGTGCTCGTCGACGGTGTGGTGGTCGGCGCGTTCGGCCTGGCCGACGAGGTGCGCCGGGAGTCGCACGACGCGGTCCGAGCCCTGCACGACCTCGGGCTCCGTGTGGTGATGATCACCGGAGATGCCGAGGCGGTGGCGAGGTCGGTGGCCGACCAGCTGGGCGTGGACCAGGTCTTCGCCGGCGTGATGCCCGAGCACAAGAGCCAGAAGGTGCTCGAGCTCCAGCAGGGTGGCCGGACGGTCGCGATGGTGGGCGACGGCGTCAATGACGCACCCGCGCTCGCCCAGGCCGACGTCGGGATCGCGATCGGTGCGGGCACAGACGTGGCGATCGCGTCGGCAGGGGTGATCCTGGCGAGCGACGACCCGCGCTCCGTGCTGTCGGTCATCCGGCTGTCGCGGGCGAGCTACCGGACCATGGTCCAGAACCTGTGGTGGGCCGCGGGGTACAACCTGGTCGCCGTGCCGCTCGCCGCCGGGGTGCTGGCCCCGGTCGGTTTCGTGATGCCGATGGCCGTGGGGGCGCTGCTGATGTCGGTGTCGACCGTCGTGGTCGCGCTCAACGCCCAGCTGCTGCGTCGCCTCGACCTGAGCCCGCGGCTGGAGGGAGCAGCGACCCTCAGGGACGCCAGAGCACTGCGTGCGTCTCGTCAGACGTGAACTCGCAGCCCACCGCCCACCCGCGGTCGTTGACGGCGTTGAGCACCCCCGCCGCGTCCGGGAGCAGCGCAGGGATGCCCTGCACCTGTCCCGGCCCTCGGGTCACGAAGCCCTGCTGCCCCCCGTCGGCCGGCGTGAGCCACCCCACCACCGCGCCGTCACGGTTGAGGTCGGTGGCGGTGCCCGAGGTCTCCCCGTCGGGGGTGAGGACCTCGATCTCACCGTCCTTCGACCAGCGCACGGCGACCATCTGGCCCGAGCCTGCCGCGGAGTAGGCGTATCCGACGGAGACACCACGGTCGTTGATCGCGGAGGCGAGGGCGTGGTCGCCGGCCCCGAGGGGTGCGAGCCGCGTCAGCGTCCCGTCGGCCTCCCACCGCACGGGTACCTGGACCCCGTTCTCGTAGGCGTAGCCCACGGCCTGACCCGTGCGGTTGACGTCCAGTGCGCCGGCGTCCCCACCGAGGTCGGGCAGCACGGTCAGGGCGTTCGACTGCCACCGGAAGGCACGTGAGGGGCCGCCGTACTGCCCGGAGATCCCCACGACGACGCCCCGGTCGGAGAGCCCGGTCACCGAGGAGTACTGGTCCTGCGGGTCGGCCACACCGATGACTCGGGTGCGACGGCCGTCCCACACGGCGGCGACCCCGCCGGTGGTCCCTCCGATCTGGCCCGAGGCGTTGATCCGGGTGGCGGTGGAGAGCCCGTCCGGGAGGGAGGTGATCCGCCCGTGCCGGTACACGTGGGTGTCGGTTACGACGACGCCACGGTTGTTGATGTCGCGGGCGCACTCCTGGACGCCGATCAGCTCCAGTCCCCGGCTCACGGGACCGTGGGCGTGGGCCGGTGCTGCGTGGAGCCCCGCCAGCAGCACGCCGACGACGACGAGTGATCCCGCTCTCTTCACGTTCTTCCCCCTGATCACGGGTGCGGTTCGTCGAACCGCACCTTCCCCCCGAACCGGCACATACCGGCCAGGGGAATGATCCGCCTGTCTCCGGTCTGGCGCAACGTCCGGACCCATCTGTGACCATGCCGTGTCCTGGCGGGTCACGTCTCCTGGGAGCGGGGGAGCGGCGCGCAGTCGAGCTCCCACCAGACCACCTTGCCGCTCGGGGTGTCGTCGGCGCCCCAGCGCGAGGCGAGCCGATCGATCAGCAGGACACCGCGACCGTCCAGGTCCGTCGGGGTGGGGTCTCGGAGCACCGGGACGCTCGAGGTGCCGTCGAAGAGCTCGAGCCGAATCTGGGTGTCCCGGAGCAGGAGTCTCAGCTCGAGCGGGTTCGCGGCGTGCTCGATGCCGTTGGTGACGAGCTCGGAGGTGAGCAGGCGGACGGTGGCGGACTCGTGCTCGGACAGTCCTGCGGTCCCGAGCTGCTCGTCGACCCAGCTGCGGGTGGCTGCCGGCTCGCGCAGGTCAGGCATCACGGACCGACGGAGCGTGGGGGTGTCCCCACGGGCTCCACCGATCTCAGAGGTCTCGGCCACGGCGCCCCTCTTCCCCCGGCGGACTGTGCTGGGACGTCCGCATGACGGCCGTCCAGGCCCACACCCTAACCCGCCGCCCTCAGGAGCCGTCCGGCGACGTGACGACGCGCCCTAGGCTCGGGGCACGGGCGCGTTCGCGCGACCGATCGTCGGATCCAGCTGAGGAGCTCCAGCCGTGACGACCATCGACCTCAACTGTGACCTGGGGGAGTCCTTCGGGCCGTGGTCCATGGGCGACGACGCAGCGATGCTTGCCCTGGTGAGCAGCGCCAACGTCGCCTGCGGCTTTCACGGGGGGGATCCCCTGGTGGCCCGCAGGACCTGCACGACGGCCGCCCACGCGCAGGTGAGGGTGGGCGCCCACGTCGGCTACCGGGACCTGGGAGGCTTCGGCCGGCGCTTCGTCGACGTCGACCAGGAGGAGCTCACCGCGGAGGTCATCTACCAGATCGGCGCGCTGCAGGCCGTGGCACGCTCGGCGGGGACCGAGGTCAGCCATGTCAAGCCGCACGGCGCCCTGTACAACGCCATCGTCCACCACCGCGAGCAGGCCCGCGCCGTCGTGGCGGGGATCCACGCGGTCGAGCCGGCGCTCCCCCTGCTGGTCCTGGCCGGCTCGGTGGTTCAGGAGGAGGCCCACGCCGTCGGGCTGCGAACCGTGACCGAGGCCTTCGCCGATCGTGCCTACCGACGGGACGGGACCCTGGTGCCGCGGGGTGTCGAGGGGGCCGTGCTGCACGACGCCGAGATGGTCGCGGACCGCGTGGTCCGGATGGTGGTCGAGGGAACGGTCGAGACCGTCGAGGGTGACGTGATCGAGATCGACGCCCAGAGCGTGTGCCTCCACGCCGACACCGCGGGTGCCGTCGCCCTGGCCACCGCCGTCCGCCGGGCCCTGCATGCGGCGGGCGTCCTGGTCGCGAGCTTCTGATGACACCCGAGGTCCGGGTGCGCCCGATCCACGCGGTCGGAGACCACGCGATCATGGTCCAGTGCGAGGACCTCGAGGAGGTCCTGGCCCTGCACGGCGAGCTGAGGTCTCGTCCTCGTCCTGGTCAGGTGGACGTGGTGCCCGGCGCCTGCACCCTCATGGTGCGGACCGAGAGCCCCGCAGCGGCACTCGCCCTCGCGGCGGAGCTCGCGTCGCTCATGGTGCCCCCGGCGGGGACGGAGATCGGCAGGACGCTCACCCTGGACACGGTGTACGACGGCCCGGACCTGGAGACGGTGGCAGCCCGAACCGGCCTGAGCATCGAGGAGGTCGTGGCGAGGCACGCCGCTGGGACATGGGTAGCAGCCTTCGTCGGCTTCGCGCCGGGGTTTGCCTACCTGACCGCACCGGGTTCAGGTCTCCACGTGCCGCGGCACGACTCCCCGCGCGCGAGGGTCCCGGAGGGCTCGGTCGCCCTGGCGGGGTCCTTCTCGGCGGTCTACCCCCGAGACTCGCCGGGCGGATGGCAGCTGATCGGTCGGACCACCGCTCGGCTGTGGGACCTGGGTCGTGAACCCCCTGCACTCGTGCTGCCGGGAGACCGCGTCGTCTTCCGGGCAACCCGTGAGGTCGTGAGCGCTGCGCACCGCCCCCGACAGGCGCCGCCGGCACCGGTGAGGCCGCGCGCCACCCGGGATCTCCCGAGGCCGTCCGGGCTGATGGTGGTGAGCCCAGGACCGCAGAGCCTCGTCCAGGACCTCGGGCGCCCCGGCCAGGTCCACCTGGGTGTCGGCAGGTCCGGTGCCGCGGATCGCGGAGCCGCCATCAGGGCGAACCGGCTGGTGGGCAACGACCGTGGCGCGGCGGTGATCGAGACGGTGCTGGGGGGTCTCACCCTCCAGGCCCGGGGCCGCCAGGTGCTCGCAGTCACCGGACCGTCCTCACCCCTGACGACCCGTACCGCCCACGGCGCGGGCACGCCGCCCCCGGAGGTCGGCCGGCCCTTCGTGCTCGAGGACGGGTGCGTGCTCGAGGTCGGTGCCCCGGTGCAGGGTCTGCGCTCCTACGTCGCCGTGCGTGGAGGGCTGGACGTCGACCAGGTGCTGGGCAGCCGGTCCACCGACCTGCTGGCAGGGATCGGTCCGGACCCGTTGCGCCCGGGTACGTGGCTGGGCGTGCTTCCCGCCGGCGGCCGACCTGTCGCCGGCTGGCCAGACGCCGGTGTCCGGGAGGTCACCGGTCCGGTCCGGGTCCGCGTGGTCGCCGGGCCTCGCGACGACTGGTTCGGACCTGCGGGGCTCGCGTCCTTCCTCGACCAGGAGTGGACGGTGACCCCCGACGCCAACCGGATCGGGCTGCGTCTCGACGGCAGCCCGCTCGTCCGGACCCGGACCGAGGAGCTTCCGAGCGAGGGGACGGTGGAAGGGGCGGTGCAGGTCCCCGCCTCGGGGCGGCCGGTCGTCCTCCTCACCGACCACCCGGTGACCGGCGGCTACCCGGTGGTGGCCGTGGTGGTGCGTGCCGACCTCGACCTGCTCGGTCAGCTGCGCCCCGGAGCCCGGCTGCAGTTCGAGGCGGTCACGGGTCCGAGCCTCCCGCGACCGGTGATGCGGTGAGACGCCGCCGCGACGCGCTGACCAGGACCCTGACGGCGAGTCGGCCCGCCGGCCGAGCTCCGGCCGGCACGAGTCTCACTGTGCGTCGAACTCCCAGTGCCACGGCTCCTGCGGGCCGCCACCGCCGGGCTGCATGATCCGGGGGTGGTACCAGCCGAACCGCTCGGCGTTCGCCTTCATCCACCGGTAGTTCGCGCTCCCGAACTGCCCGAGCCCACCGAACCCGCCGAAGTCCACGGCGAGTGCCAGACCGTGGTTGGAGGTCCCCGGGGTGGCCGCGAGCGAACCCCGGCTCCGCTTGACGGCGACCTGACGGTCGTAGCTGCGGTAAGAGCTGACGATGGTCAGGTCGGTCCCGAAGTCCGCCCGGTAGGCCGCGTTGAGCTCCTCGAGCGCCGCTGCGGCGTCGCACCGGATCAGCGCGTCGCGCGCGAAGGAGACTCCGCACAGAGCGTCGGTGGGGATCTGGCCGTTGGGGGCGTCGGATGCCACGGCGATCTTGCGCTCGATCTCAGCGGCTGCAGCCCGGGCCGCAGCCTCTGCGGCCTCTCGGGCGGCCTCGGCCTCGGCCGCTGACGCCTGCAGCTGGTCGGACAACGCGGCGACGTCCTGTGCGGCGGCAAGGATCTGCGCGCTGACGTCGAGGTCCAGTGCGTCGACGTCAGCGCTCTCCGGGAGCTCGGTCGGACCGTCCTGCGGCTCGAGCGACCCGTCGGGGGCAGCGGGATCCGGTGCGGTGACGTCCACGTCAGGCAGGTCGGTCGGCAGTGCGGGTGCTGCGGAACGCGAGGCGGCCGAGGCCGACCGGTCGGCACCGGGCACGGGCGGAGACCGGAACGGGAGCGCGGACTCGCCGTCGGCGGTCTCCGGGGTCTCCTCGTCGAGCTCGGCGTCGGGGGGCTCCTCCTCGAGCGAGGCCGGGGCGACCGGGGAGGTCTCGATCAGCGAGGTCAGCTCGGCGACTGCGGCGTCGAGGGCGGCGATGGTCTCGGGGGTCACCAGCTCCATCGCGTCGGCGCTCACGGCGCCCGCCGTGTCGACCGCGTCGCGAGCGACCACCAGGGCCTCCTCGCGCTTCGCGGCCGCGAAGCCGGCGGCCTCCCCGGTCAGGCGCGTGGTCGTGGCGCGGTCCACGCGCTCGGCGCGGAGCTGGTTCAGCGCAGCGGCGGTCGTGGCGTCGGCCTGCTGCTGGTTGCGTGAGCGGTGCTCGGCGTGCACCTGGGTCATGCCACCCAGGAGCAGTGCAGCGGCGAGCACCCCGACGGTCGCCGGCCGCGACATCGTGTGCTGACGGCTCAGAGCGGTGCGTGCGGCGGTGCGGTCGCGCCCGGCAGTGCGGCCCTGCCGTCGGACCGCAGGGGGGCTCAGGACGAGGGAGAACGGTGACCGGCACGCCTGGTCGGCCAGGCGCAGCTCACGTCGGGTGGTCGGGGCCCGTTCCGGCGTGACCTGTGGGGTCGCCGCCTGCGACGGACGGCGCGACTGCTCCGCGGCTCGTCGCTCACGTCGGGTGACCGGCGTGGGGTCCTGCTCCGCCATACGTGGTGATCCTCGCTGTCGAGATGCCCGGTCCTGGTGACCGGGTCGATGAATCGTGCCTTGTGCCGCAACGTGGATTCGGCCGGATCCATCCCTCTCTGAAGGGTTCTTGCCAAGCCATCACCGGATCCACACATTCAGCCGGTCAGAGCCGTCACAAGACGATGGCGTTCGTTGCACGGACCGCTTCACCCAGGCCGCCCGGCATGCCAGCCCGTGCAGCACGCGGGATCACCCCGCGGTGAGCCGTCCGACCAGTGACTGCGCGGCTGCCGTGACGAGCGCATGGTCGTGGGTCACGACGAAGTCGAACTCGCGGGCACGGTCATCGGCGGTCCCCAGACCTGCCGGGGGACGACCAGGCCCTGCCTCCCGAGCGATCAGGGCGACGGACTCGTGGGCTCCCAGGACCACGACGGTCCACTCGCGTGCCAGGGGGTCGTCCGCGGCCAGGCTCGTCCCGTGCACGCCCACGACCGGGACCCGGGGCATGCCCACACCGAGCGCGCCGACGAACGGCAGCGACGCGGCCAGCGCCGAGTACCGGCCGGCGGTGGCGCGGGTGAAGTACCGGGAGTCCTGGAAGCACGCGAGCAGCACCGGGGGAACTCGGGACTGCCGGGCGACGAGCTCGAGGCTGTGGGAGAGGGGAAGCAGCAGGTGCTTGGGTGCGCGGCGCAGGTCGGTGCGTCCCGCGACCAGCGTGGAGGGCTCGGTGCGGGATCCGCCCCTGACGGGGTGCGGCACGAAACGGGGACGGGCGTCGGCGGTCTGCGTGAACGCCCGGGCGGGACGTCCCCACAACCATCCCTGGCCCAGTGTCGCCCCGAGGACGAGCGCCCGGGTCAGGTCCTCAGGGGTCTCGATGCCCTCGGCGACGACCTCCGCACCGCTGGCCTCGGCGTAGGCACGGACGGCTCCTGCCACGGTCAGCGTGGCAGGATCCTCGATGCTGCGCAGGAGCGCCAGGTCGAGCTTGACCACCTCAGGACGCAGCAGAGGGATGAAGGCAAGGGACTCAGGCTCGACCCCCACGTCGTCGAGTGCGATCGCGCAACCGGCCGCACGCAGCCGCTCG
Source organism: Actinotalea alkalitolerans (assembly GCF_023369855.1). GTDB lineage: Bacteria > Actinomycetota > Actinomycetes > Actinomycetales > Cellulomonadaceae > Actinotalea. The sequence goes on from NZ_JAMBPP010000012.1 coordinate 73,435, forward strand.
GCGCCCGCGAGCACCCCAGCCGGATCGGCGGCAAGGGCACGCTCGGTGATCTCGACCACCACCTGGGTGCTGTCGCGGCGGGACAGCGCCTCCACCACGACGTCCAGGTGGCCGGTGAGCGTCGAGGGCTCGATGTTGACGAAGAGGGTCCGGGACCCGCGCGGAGGCAGCCGAGTGGCGTCGTGCAGGGCCGCCTGGAGCGAGCACCGCTCGAGGTCGCTCAGCCGCCCGACCGCTCGGGCCGCGTCGAGCAGGACCAGCGGGGACTCCCATGGACTGCCCGCGGGGCCGCGGAGAAGGGCCTCGTGCCCCACGGCGGCTCCGCTGTCCAGATCGATCAGCGGCTGGTAGACGCAGGAGAGCGCACCGTCGTGCAGGAGGTCGTCGATCGGTACCAGGGGCGTACCTGCCAGGGCTCGCACGTGGTGCTCGGTTCTCACTGCTTCCTCATCGACCACGATCCTGCGGTCGTGAGGCCTTCCGAGGACCGGTGCCGGCGGTGCCGGCGGGTCCTAGCGGCGTGTCGCGGTGCCGTACTCCCAGTGCCACGGCTCCGGCGGCCCGTTGCCGCCAGGCCCCAGGGCAGGGGGGTGGTTCCACCCGTGGTCAGGTCCGTGGACGACCATCCAGCGGTAGGTAGGACGGCTGAAGTCACCGAGGCCGCCGAACCCGGCGAGGTCCACCGCGAGCCCCCGCCCGTGGTTGGAGCTCCCCGGCACGGCCGCGAGCTCGGGCTTGGTCTGCCGGAGCAGGACCTGGGTCTCGTAGTCCCGGTAGGTGCTGACCAGCGTGAGGTCGGCGTCGAAACGCTCGCGGTAGGCCACGTTGAGCGTCTCGAGGGCAGCGGCAGCGTCGCAGCGCAGCAGGGCATCGGCGTCGAAGGAGACAGCGCACAGGGCCGAGGACGGGATCCTGCCGTTGGGTGACGCGTCGGCGGCGGCGACCTTGCGCGCCAGCGCGGCGGCGGCCTCTTCCTCGGCTGCTCGCTGGGCCTCGCGCTCCGCGGCCTGGGCCATGCTCGTCTCGACCGCCGCCGAGATCGTGGCGGTGATCGTCGCGACCTGCTCGGCCGTGGCGAGGATCTGCTCGCTCGCCTGCAGGTCGGGGGTCGATGTCGACGCGGGTTCGACCGTCGACGCGGGTTCCACCCGAGCAGCGTCCCCGCGAACCGTGACCATGCTGTCGGCGACCGCGGGCGAGGCGGCGGCAGGGGCGGCGCTCTCTTCGGCTGCCGGCCCGGCGGTGCGCTCTGCCGGCTCGGTCGGGAGGTCCGTTGCCGAGGGTGTCGCAGCGAGGGGTTCGACGACGTCCTGGATCATGGCGACGGGTGCGACCGGGTCCGGTCCGGCGGGGACGGCTCCGACGAGCGCTGCGAGGTCGGCGAGAGCAGCGTCCAGCGGCGCGAGGTCGTCGGGCGTGAGGTGCACCGCTGCGAGCTCTGCGACGCTGGTCGCGGTGTCGACGGCGTCCTGCGCGGCCGCCAGCGCACGAGCGTGGGTGTGGGTCGCGTGAGCGCCCGCCTGCCCGGTGAGTCGACTGATCGCTGCCGCCGTGGTGCGTCCCTGGTGGGCCTGCGCCAGCTCTGCCGCCAGGACGACGTCGGCCGCGGCGCGCTGCGCGGTGACGACGCGGTCGAGCTGTACCTGGGTCAGACCGCCGGCGAGGAGCGAGAGGCAGAGTGCGGTCGCAGCCGCCGCGTGGCCGAAGTGGGGGCCGGCCGGTCGCGCAGCGCTGTGCCGACCGGACGAGCGTCGACGGTCCGCACCCGGGGGGCCGGGCAGGCGACGTCGACCCGCCTCCTCGGCGAGCCTCAGCTCGCGCCGGGTCACCGGCGCGGGGATCGGTCTCGTCATGGGTGCGGTGTCCTCAGCAGGGTCGGATCCGGGGGAGCACGGTCGCAGCTCCTGGCCCCTGTCTCGACGCTGCCCGCACGCCCCTCAAGGGCAGGAGCGGGTGATTCCGCGCGATGTCACCCGTTTGCGCGTCAGCAGGCCTCCGACTGCTCGCCGAGCCATGGCGACAGCACGTCCTCGCGTCCGAGCCACCGCACCAGGCCCTCGGTCATCTCGGCCTCGCTCACCAGGATGTCCTCGAAGGCCTGCCGCAGGCGCACGATCTCTGCACCACCGCCGGTTCCCGTGTAGACGAGCCGGGTGAAGGGCTCGCACCCGGCCCAGCTGTCTGCCTGACCGACGGCCAGCTGCCCTCCGGCGCCGTCCCAGATGCACGCCGAGTGCGGCCGTGTCGGCACCCAGAAGACTCCTCGGCTGCGCAGCCGCCCGCTGCCGAGCCGTTCGACCTGGTCGACGAGGCGCTCGGGGTGCAGCGGGCGGCTCGAGCGCAGCTCGATGCTCCAGACGCCGTTGTCCGTGGGACCGTGCGCGGCACGGGCGCGCAGCGGGTCCAGGCGCTGCTCTCCGGCGGCGCTGTCGTGCCGGCCCTGGACCAGGCGGGACAGGTCCAGGAGGTGGGTTCCCTCGACGCGGACGCCGTCAGGGGCCCGCAGGTGGTCGACCAGGTCCGAGTCGATCGGGTGGTCGGTGGCCTCTCCGGACACCACGACGACGTCGGCGTGCCCGAGCTGCGCCACCAGCGCCTCGCCGACCGACCGCCGGTCGTCGGCCGTCAGCGCCAGGCCCCGTTCGGCGAGCAGGTCGTCACCCAGGATGTCGTGCTCGACTGCCCCCAGGTCGAGCGCGTTCACGATGCTCGCCACACGCAGTGCGCTGAGCTCCCCACCACGCCGCATCATGCTGCCGAGCTGGCGGGTCACCGGAAGCGACTCGGCCGAGACGGGGAGCGTCAGCACCACCACGCCCCAGCGTCCGTCGTCGGCGAGCCGGCGCAGTGCGGGCACAGCGTCCTCCCGCACCGCGCAGCTCAGGCAGGCGTGCTCGAGGGGGAGGTGCTGGTCCTCGACGACCCCGTGCGCGTCGAGCACGAGTCGTCGCAGACCCCCGCCCCCGGGTCCGTCGGTGATGTCGTGCCGCAGCACGACCACTCCGGGCGCGTCGGTGAGCATTCCTGCGACCGCGGTGTCGCGCAGCACGGGGTCGATGGTCGTCAGCACGACCAGGGGCAGCGGGGCGGTCATGGTGCTCCTCAAGTCGAGAACGGTTCTCAGTCAGCCTAACGCAACATGAGAACGGTTCTCGCCAAGGGGGTCTCGGCGTGCCAGTGCCAGCTACCCCCAGCCGTGATCGGCCCGGAAGGCCGATGCCACCTCGTCGACCCCCGGTGCGTCGCCCATGTCGAGGAAGCCGACGGCCAGAACGCACGCCAGCTCCTCGATGCCTGATCGCAGCACAGCCCCAGCAAACCGGACCCCAGGCCGCTCGTCCGTCGAGGCGACGTCGGCGAGCGCCCACAGCGACCCGAAGGTCTCGGCGAGGGCCTGCCGGGGATCCGTCTCGCGGAAGTAGTAGCTCTCCGGCAGCTGGCCAAGGTCGACCCGGATCACGGCGACGTGCTCCGCGAGACCGTGCACCAGCGCGGCCGCGGAGGGCGCGTCGATCAGCCGCAGCTCCTCCCGCACATCGGCTGCCTCCAGGGTTCGCATGCGTTCGGCGAGCGTGCGGCGCCGGGTGAGCGCCGGGTAGATCTGGAGGATCCAGGTGACCGCGGCCGAGAGCAGCGCGAAGCCGGTCAGCGCCTGCCCGGGGACGACGAGCCGCACCCAGGGCTCGACCGGGACGACGTCACCCAGGCCGAGTGTCGCGAGCGAGACCATCGAGACGTAGAGGGCGTCCAGGAGGTCGCCGTCGCGCGCGTCCACCTGGCTCGAGTAGGCGAACCGGTCGATCCGTGGCCAGTAGATCAGGGCCCAGCCGACGATCGCACCGGTGAACCATATGAGCACCACCGCGACCATCCCGGCGGGTCCGGTGACCCGGCTCGGGGCGTCGTCGCGCGCGACCCGTCGCGAGAGCCTCCAGCCGGTCCGGAGCACCACGGAGGCAACCGACCCCCGGCCCGCCGGATGCCACAGGGTGGCGAAGACATCCCGCAGGACGACGACGATCACGACGCTCCCCAGCAGAGCCCATATCCAGTGCATGGCAACACGCTAGGGGTGCGCGAAGCCTCCCGCGTCGTCGACCTCGTGCTCTCCGGTGGCGGCCCGGCCAGACCCTGCTTAGCGTCGGTGTGCCGCCTGGTCGTTCGGGCGGTCAGCAAGCACCGGCGCAGGAAGACCGTCGGCGCCACCTCGCAGGTCGAGGGTGGTCAGCCGCGCCCGAGCGCCCCCACCCCCGTCGGCGAGCACCAGTCCGTCGACCCCGGCGCCCGCCGGAGTCGTTGACACCCGGGGGACACCGATGTTCTTCCACAGGCAAGAGCTCCAGCACAGGGCAAGTCCTGACCGCCCAGACGCCGTCTACGCCCGCAAGCTCCAAGAGGTGCTCGGCGGCCAGTACGGCGAGATCACCGTCGCGATGCAGTACGGGTTCCAGTCCTGGAACGCCCACCTTCCCGGCAAGTACCGGGACCTGCTCTACGGGATCGGCGCCGAGGAGATGGGTCACGTGGAGATGCTCGCCACGATGATCGCCCAGCTCCTGGAGAAGGCACCGCTCGGCGTGACCGAGGACGCGGTGCAGTCTGACCCCACGGTCGCCGCGGTGGTGGGGGGTACCGACCTGCAGCACGCGATCCTGGCCGGGGCCGGCGCCCGACCCGTCGACAGCATGGGCAACCCGTGGTCGGCGGCCTACATCACGGCCAGCGGCAACCTCCTGGCCGACTTCACCGCCAACGCCAACGCCGAGATGCAGGGTCGGCGGGCCGTCGCGCGGCTCTACCACATGACCGATGACGCAGGTGTCCGGGACCTTCTCTCGTTCCTGCTCGCGCGGGACACGATGCACCAGAACCAGTGGATCGCGGCAGCTCGCGAGCTGCAGGAGGAGGGCCTCGAGGGCTTGCCGGTCCCGAGCAGCTTCCCGCTGGGCAAGGAGGAGCGATCGGTGTCCTACGAGTACATCAACTTCTCCGACGGCGCCCACGCGGGTGAGGGCAGCTGGGCCAGCGGCCCCGCTCCTGACGGCAACGGAGAGTTCAGCTACCGGGCCGAACCCGAACCGGGGGTGCCCATGCCGCCCCCGACGCGGCCCGACGGCAGGTTCTACGGCACGACCGACCTCCCGAACGTCGTGGAGAGGGTCGCCGGGGCCGTCCAGGACAAGCTCACCAAGGAATGACGACAGAAGGAGGTACGACCATGACGTACGACACCGGGACGGCTCAGCCGTCCGACGACGACCAGCGGTCGACAGCACAGGCAGCCCGGGACGAGACCGCCGACGTCGCCCGCGGTGCCGTCGACGGCGGCCAGCACCTCGCGAGCGAGGCCAAGGCACAGGCCAAGGACGTCGCCCGTGAGGCGCGGGGCCAGGCCAACGACGTGCTCGCGCAAGGTCGGGCGCAGCTCGTGGAGCAGGCGGACCAGCAGCAGAAGCGCGTCGCGTCAGGGCTGCACGGGTTCAGCGCCGAGCTGGGGGCGATGGCCGAGGGCTCGCAGGAGGGCGGTGTCGCCACCGACCTCACCCGGCAGCTCGCCGATCGCACCGACGCCGTCGCGTCGTGGCTCGAGGAGCGGGAGCCCGGAGCGCTGCTCGAGGAGGTCACCTCCTTCGCCCGGCGGCGACCCGGCACGTTCCTGGCGATCGCTGCGGGGGCCGGGCTGCTCGCGGGTCGGCTGACCCGCGGGGTCAAGGACGCGTCGGGCTCCGGTGCGCAGCCGTCGGTCGACGAGTCCCGGGTCACCGCGGCCCATCGTGCTCCGGGAGCGCCGTCGACCCCCGTGACGACGTCCACCGCGGGCGGACCGGCACCGGTTACCCGCACCCCGGTGCTCCCCAGCAGCCAGGCCTCCGGTGGGCAGGGCGCCGGGACCAGTGCCGGTGACCCGATGGCCGGTGTCGAGGTGGGTGAGCGACGATGACGAGCAGCACGGACCCGTCGGTCGCCGCGGCGGCACCACGAGGCGATGCCGCCGCACCGCACCCGACCCACGCGCCACCCGCTGGGACCGGGACGAGCACCGGTCACGAGGCGTCGCTGGGCGATCTCCTGAGCGAGATCACCCAGGACGTCTCGACCCTGATGCGCCAGGAGGTGGCCCTCGCCAAGGCCGAGGTCGCGCAGTCGGCCAAGGAGGCCGGGAGAGGCGCCGGGATGTTCGCAGCGGCCGGGGTCGCCGGGCACCTGGTCCTGGTGTTCCTCTCGGTCGCGCTGTGGGCGGGGCTGGGGAACCTCGTCGGGCACGGGTGGTCCGGTCTGGTCGTCGCAGGCCTGTGGGCGATCGTGGCCGCCGTGCTCGCCCTACGCGGGCGGGCCGAGATGCGCAAGGTGCAGGGTGCCCCGCGGACCGCGGAGACCACGAAGAAGATCCCGAACGCGCTCAAAGGACATGAGGAGAGGAACACATGAGCACCAACGACCCGGACCAGATCCGCGCCGACATCGCCAGGACCCGCGCCGAGCTGAGCGCTGACGTCGATGCGCTGGGCGACAAGGTCAGCCCAGGGCAGATCGCCCAACGGCAGAAGGACCGCGTGCGGTCGACCGCGACAGCGGTCAAGGAGCGAGTGATGGGGACCGCGCACGGCGCGGGCGACTCGGTCTCCTCCCGCGCATCGAGCGCCGGCGAGGCCGTGGGGGACATCCCCGGCACATTGCGCCGGCAGGCCGAGGGGAACCCGCTGGCCGCGGGCCTGATCGCCTTCGGCGTCGGCTGGCTCGCGTCCAGCCTGATCCCGTCGAGCCAGAAGGAGCAGGAGGCGTCAGTTCACCTCAGGGAGAAGGCCTCCGGTCTGGCCGACGAGGTGAAGCAGGTCGCCTCGGACGTCGCCCAGGACCTCCAGGAACCCCTGCAGGGCGCGGCGCACGCTGTGCAGGAGCGCGCGCAGACCGCTGCGGCCGAGCTGAAGGAAGAGGGCGCAGCGACGGCCCACGGCGTCCAGCACGACGCTCAGGCGGCCACGGAGAACATCCAGGGGTCCCGCGCCGGGTCGTGACACGGCCCGGCGAGGCGCGATGGTCGGGCGGCCGTCCGAGGTCGCCCGACCATCTGCGTCCGCCCGACTGCCGGCTCAGTCCCCCGTGGTTCGCTCGCGGAAGGCTGGTGCGGGCCGGGCGGGGCTCCCCGAGACTGCCTCGACCACCGCCGAGGCGACGTGGCGCAGCTTGACGCTGCGTCGTCGCGACGTCTCCCGCAGCATCGAGAAGGCGGCATCTGCCGAGCAGCAGTGGCGAGCCATGATGACGCCGATCGCCTGGTCGATCGTGGTGCGTGAGTCCAGGGCTGAACGGAGGTCGGCGTTGAGCGTCTCGGTCTCGACGGTGCGCATGAGAAACCCCCAGGACCTGGCCACCTCGATCGCGAGCTGCTCGGACCGGTGCGCAGAGGCCGTGTCCGGGACGCACGGCCGGTCGACGTAGACGGTGAGCACGAGGTCGGTGCTCGCGTCCACGACGGACGGCACGATCACCGCGCCCGCGAAGCCCTCGAGCCCTATGGTCCGGAGCCAACCCGGCCATCGCCCAGGAGGGCGTGTGTCGCGCACGATCCGTGGGTTGCCGTCCGCGAGACAGTCCGACGCAGGGCCTACGCCTTGGTCCAGCTCGACGGCCAGGCACCGGACGGCACGCTCGTCGGTGGCGGCGACGACGTGCCTCGAGCGATGCCGGGCGACCAGACTCACCGCACCGCGCGTACCGACCCGGCGCAGCGTGCACCGCGCGGCACGGTCGACGAAGTCCTGCGGGTCCTGCGCCTGGAGCAGCACGGACTGCATCGCTGTGATGGTCCCGGCACGCCAGGTGGGGTCGCTCATGGCCCGTGCTCCTTGGGCTTCGCGCCGAGGTCCTCGGCGGCATCCGTCGTGCTCTACCAAGAACTGTGCGACTGGTTGTTCGATGTCGCCACACAGGAGCGGCCCCTGGGTGGCCCTCGCGGGGGCCGGCCGGCCGTTGTAGGTTCGAAAGAAGACCACGGGCGCGAAGGAGGGCCGGTGCGATGGGCGAGGGACCGACCGAGGACGAGCTCGCACAGGTGCTGGATCGCGGCAGCGGTGCCCTGCCCTCCGACGGGACGGTGGAGGCGGCCCTGCACCTGGTGACCACGGTCGCCGAGCACACCATCGAGGGTGCAGACGGCGTCAGCATCACCGCACGTGGACCGGACCACCGTCTCGTGACGATCGACGCTTCCGACGCGTCCGCCGTTCGGGCCGACGACCTCCAGCACCGGATGGGCGAAGGCCCGTGCCTCGCTGCGTCGACCGACCGTGCGCTGGTCCGCTCGGACGACCTGCTCCACGAGTCTCGGTGGCCCCGCTGGGCCCGGGCCGTCCAGGGGATCGGGTGCAGGTCCTGCCTGTGCGCACCGCTGGTCGCCGGGGACCGCTGCGTCGGTGCTCTCACGGTCTACTCCCGGCGGGCAGCGGCCCTGACTGAGCGGGACGAGCAGATGATGGGCATCTTCGCCGCGCAGGCGGCGTTCCTGGTGAGCAACCTCGACGCGCACCGCCGATCCGGCCGGCTCGGTGACGAGCTGCGCACGGCGCTGCACCGGCGTGACGTCGTCAACCAGGCAAAGGGTTTCGTGATGGGACGTGACGGCACGACCGAGAGCGCAGCGCTCGCCCACCTGGTCGGTCTTGCCCGCAGCGAGCACCGGACCGTCATCGAGGTCGCCTCTTGCCTCGTCGGGTCGGCAGCCCGGCCCCGGTGATCGGCGGGGACTCCCCGCCGTCACCGATCGAGGATGGGACACTTGGGCAAGAACCGCCCCGGCGCGCTCTGGAGGGAGAGGAATGGCAGACCGCGCGGAGCTGCTGGCCCGGCTCGCGAGCGCCGTTGCCGAGGCTCCTGAGTCGCAGAGCCTGACATGGCGCCTGTGCGACGCCACGCGCCGCCTGCTCGGTGCTGACGGAGCGTCCATCTCGCTCGACTCGCAGTCCTCGCGGCCGATGACGGTGTGCGCGACCGACGAGGTCGCCACGGTGCTCGAAGAGCTCCACGAGGTGCTCGGAGAGGGGCCCGCGACCGTGGCCTACACGACCCGTGAGCCGGTGGTCGCCGAGCTACGGGCGCCGGCACCGGCGTGGTCGGTCTTCGCCGAGGCCGCGACCCGGCAGACGCCTGCCGCCGTGCTGATCGCCTTGCCGATGCTCTCGGGTGACGTCGTCCTCGGGGTCCTCTCGCTCTACCGTGCGAGTCCTGGACCGCTCTCGGAACCTCTCGACAACGCCGGCTTCCTCGCCGGCGCCGTGGGCGCGGCACTGCTCTACGACTCGAGCCCGCCGGCTCCGGGCGACGGCACCGGCTGGTCCGACCAGGCCGAGGTCCACCAGGCCACGGGCATGGTCGTGGCACAGCTGGGGATCGCCGTCCCGGACGCACTGGCCATCCTGCGGGCGCACGCCTTCGCCCTGGACGTCACGCTCTCGCAGGTGGCACGCGCCGTGGTGGCACGTGATCTGGACTTCACCGAACCCCCACCATGACCGTCCACCCGTGCCCACTCTCGACCCCGCCCGGCAGGAGGTACCCATGAAGACCCCGAAGACTGCTGTCGCCGCACTGGCGGACGTCACCGCGGCCATCGTCGACGAGTACGACGTGGTGAGCTGCCTGACCCGGCTGGTGACCTCGTGCGGTGAGGTGCTCGGCGCCAGCGCCACCGGGATCCTTGTCCTGGCCGACGCCTCCACCCAGGCCGGTGGTGGTGGGCGGCTCGAGCTCCTCGCCGCGTCCTCGCACGCGGCGAGCGAGCTCGAGCTCTACCAGGAGCAGGTGGGAGAGGGACCGTGCGTGGACGTGATCTCCATCGGTGCGGCCCTCGGCGTCGCCGGGGAGCAGCCGCTGCGCGAGCGGTGGCCGGTCCTCGGTGAGGTCTTCGTCACGAAGGGACTGCTCGGCGTGCACGCCGAGCCGTTGCGCTGGCACGGGTCGACCTTCGGCGGCCTGAACCTCTTCTTCGGCTCGTCAGCTGCGCTCTCCGCGGAGGAGCAGGTCGTGGCCAGAGCGTTCGCCGATGTGGCGAGCCTGACGATCATGCACGCGGGTGTGCTCAGCGCGACGGCCATCACGCGTGAGGTGCAGGAGGCGCTCAACGGGCGCATCGTCATCGAGCAGGCGAAGGGGGTGCTCGCCGTCCAGGAGTCCGTGGAGCCGGGACGGGCCTTCGACCTCCTGGTGACCCGTTCCGCGTCCACAGGCATCTCGTTGGCCGGGCTCGCCGAGCGGGTGCTCGCCAACGCGCAACGCGGTGCGCACTGGACGACGCACCGCTGACAGGTCGGCACCAGCGGCGAGATCACCGCGCGCGGCGGCCCGGGCGACGAGCTTCCTGGGCACGCGCAGACCGGTGCGGTGCGGTCCCCGGCCGTCGATACGGCATCCTGGCTCGGTGGGCGACGACTTCGAGGGGGTGCTCGAACGGGCTCGCGCGGGCTCGCCCGAGGCCTTCACCGTCCTCTACACCGAGCTCTCGCGGCCCGTGACGGCCTTCCTCCGGTCGCGGGGCGTCCGGGAGGTCGACGACGTCGCGAGCGAGGTCTTCCTCGCTGTCTTCACCGGGATCGGCCGGTTCGTGGGCGATGAGGCGCAGTTCCGGGCGTGGGTCTTCACCATCGCGCACCGACGGGTGGTCGACGGATGGCGCAGGGGCGCACGCAGCCCCGCGACGCAGCCCTTCGAGCCCGCAGCCGACCCCCGCACCGCCCCGAGCGCCGAGTCGCAGGCGTTGGACCTCCTGGGTGGCCGTGACGCCGTCGCACTGCTGGACCGGCTGACCGACGACCAGCGGGAGGTGCTCCTGCTGAGGATCATCGGCGACCTCACCGTCGACCAGGTCAGCGAGGTGCTCGGCAAGCGGCCGGGTGCGGTCAAGGCGGCTCAGCGGCGAGGTCTGGCCACCCTGCGACGCCTCGTCGTCTCCGAGGGAGTACCCCTGTGAGGCGCCGCGACGATGACCACTCTGTGAGGGTGACGGTGGACGAGCGCGTGCTGCAGGGTGAGGACGTGCCCGGTGAGGCTGACCTCGTGCATGTCGTGACCGCGGTCCGGCGGATGGTCCAGGCGACCGAGCCGAGGCCCCACGAGGCGCTGAGCGCGGTCCTGCGTGAGGGCCTGCCTGGTGCACACCTCCCGACAGGACTCGGCGCGTCGGACGGCGGACGGTCTGCGGCTCCGCTGCACCGGCGGGTCGCGGGCTACATCGCCGGCGTGGGTGTGGCCACCAAGCTTGCCCTGGGCGCGGGGGTCGCGGTCGCATCGGTCGCAGGAGCAGCGACGGTCGACGCCGTGCCCGACGTGATCCAGCGGCCCGCGGCTGCCGTCGTCTCGGCCGTGGGCGACCTGGTCAGGACGGTGTCGAGCGGTCCGGTACCGGGCTCGCTGGTGCCGGACCGGTCCGACGACCCCGTACCCGGCACGGGCTCGGCGCCGTACCCGACCACGCCCGGGCTCGCACCCCGGTCTGAGGCCGTTTCGGGAGGAGGAGTCGACCCGTCGGGGGCCGCGCGGAAGACCGACGCCGGCGCCCTCGACCGTCGAGCACCGGGGTCTGGCGAGCCGGCACCCGAGCGTGTGCACCAGGGGCCTGAGGACCAGCTCGGCGGCGGGCTCCTCGACCCCGTGGATCAGGCGCGGCGCGCCTCCGCGCCCGGACAGCAGGCCGTCGAGCCGCGGGCCGGTGCTGCGCAGGCGGGAACGGACGCGCCTGGAGAGCTCAGCACGTCTCGAGCCCCGAGCACGACGAGGACCCCCTCCGCACCTCCCGTGCCGCCGACACGACCGACGGAGGAACGCCACAGCGTCCCGGCCCCGGTCCCAGACCTCCCCGAGCAGGCCCGATCCACAGGACCGGTTGTCCCCAGGTCCTCCGCGTCGGGTCGGGACGACCGTGCCGACCCGACGCCGGGCCCGTCAGCACCGTTCGCTGCGCCGGCCGTGCCCACAGGGGAGCGGCCTCGATCGACGCCTGGCGCTCGCGTGGACCCCGAGGACACCAGGCATCCCAAGGGGTGAGACGATCCCGCGAACCCGTATCCCCGCGGGACGTGGTCACGATTGCGCTCCTGAGACGGCCGCTCGGGTCCCCCCACCCGGATGAGCGGCGGTCCGTGCGGACCGACGCCGCCCCGGAGGACCCCCCCTCCACCGGGGCGGCGTCGCCCGTCCGCTCCCTCGCGCAGGGCGGCACCGTGCAGGCTCGTCCCGCGGGCACGACTACGCTCGCACCATGCGAGGCTCCCGGGGTGTGCGTCGCCTCGCGCAACAGGTGCTCGGGGGTGCGCCGCGCGTGCACGTCGGGATGCGTGCCACCGATGCCGGCCTGGACGAGTCCGTGGTCCGGGGAGCCATCGAGCTCGCCCTGCGCATCGGTGAGGCCATGCTCTCGCTGGGGGCACCCGCCGCCGACGTGACCGGTGCCATCAACCGGGTCATCCGCGCCTTCGGACTCCCGCGCTGCCAGGTCGAGGTCAACTTCACCACGATCACCCTGTCCTACGACCGGGGTGGTGCTGCCTATCCGATAACCCTGATGCGCATCGCACCGAGCCGGATCGCCGACTACGGCCGCCTGGGGAGCGTGATGGAGCTCGCCCAGGAGATCGGCGAGCAGCGCACCTCGCTCGACGAGGCCCCCGCACGGCTCGAACGGGATCACGGGCGGCTCGACGAGATCGTGCAGGCGCCGCACTCCTACCGCCGCTGGGTCGTGACCCTCGTGCTCTCTGTGCTGGCGGGCGCCGTCGCCGTCCTGCTCGGTGGGGGGGCGGGCGTCGCGCTGGTGGCAGGGGCGACGACCGCGGTGATCGACCGGGTCGTCTTGGCGCTCGAACGATGGGGCCTTCCTGCCTTCTTCCTGCAGATGGTCGGCGCCGGGATCGCCAGCTCGGTGGCCGTCGGGCTGCACCTGGTCATCCCGGTCCTCCCGGTCGAGCTCGAGGCACTCCCGCCCTCGCTCGTGGTCGCCTCGGGGATCGTCGTGCTGCTCGCGGGTCTCTCCCTGGTGGGTTCGGCCGAGGACGCGATCAGCGGCTTCCCCCAGACGGCTGGTGCCAGGGCGTTCGAGGTGGTGGTCCTGACCCTCGGGATCGTGGTCGGCATCGGTGCGGTGCTCGACATCGCCCGACGCGCGGGCGTGGACCTCCCGGTGATCAACGTCGAGGGGAGGTCCGTTCCCGTCGTCGTGGTGGTGACCGCAGGTGCGGTGATCGCGGGTGCGTGGGCGGTCGCCTCCTACGCGCGTCCGAGGGCGGCAGCCGCCGCGGCAGTGGCCGGAGCGGTCGCCTCGATCGTCTTCAGCGTCGCCCGCGACCTGGGCGCGGGACCGGCGGTGGCGAGCGCGGCCGCAGCGCTGCTCATCGGCTTCCTGGCGGAGTACGCCGGTCCACGACTGCGGGTGCCGCCACTGGTCATCTCGGTGTGCGGCATCGTGCCCCTGCTGCCCGGGCTGGCGATCTACCGCGGTCTGTACGACCTCGTGAACGAGCCGACAGGAGGGCTCGGTCCCGGTGCAGCCGGCCTCCTGGGCGCGGCCATGGTGGGTCTGGGTCTGGCCGGGGGAGTCACCCTGGGTGAGTACCTCGCTGCGCCTCTGCGCCGACGACACCATCGGCAACGCTCGCTCAAGGCGCTGCGACGGCGTTCCCCGTGGGTGCCCCGACCTCGAGGTCAACGCCTGCAGGACGAGGTGCGCGGGCAGGGAGGGCAGGCCACCAGCCGTGCTGGCGGGCACCAGACCGACCCCGAGCCACCTGGCGGCTGACGACGCCGGGTACGGCCGGTGCCGACACACCTCCTCGCGAACACCACGGCGGGACCTGGTCAGTCAGCGGTCGAGCAGCGTCGCCGTGACGATCACGCTCGAACCGGCGCGACGAAGGTCCAGGGCGTCGAGGTCCGTGCCGATCCGGCCGCGAAGGCCAGCGAGCACGTGCACGGACAGGGGCTGCGCCAGCTCGAGGGTGAGGGAGACCTCGGTGATGCCATGGGACCGGGCCTGTGACATCGCCTCGCACACCAGCCACGACGCCGTGGTGGCGACCCCTCCGACAGGTGGCGGGCCCAGACGGAGCACCGCGTGCGTGCGGTCGAGGTACCTGACCGAGACGGTCATTCCACGGGCCCTCACCAGGGTGCAGGTCGCCCTCACACCAGCCTCGGGGGTGATCCTGCTGGGCCTTCCGGAGGTCGTCAGCGAGTCCGTCAGCCCGAGCTCGAGGAGGAGGTCGCGGATCGGCCCGTGCTGGGTGGCGAGGGTGACGTCCAGGCCCTGGTCCCGCCCGTTCTTGGCGCACTGGATGACGAACGCGAGGCCGGCCGAGTCGATGGACGTCGTGCCCGACAGGTCCAGCACCATCGGCAGGTCCCGTTGCAGCATCTGTGACATCGCCGAACTCGCCTCGGCACGAAGCGCCGTCCCGATCTCCCCGCACAGGTGGGTGATGGTTGCGGCGTTCGTCTGGGTGACCGTGATCGTCCCGAGGTCGTCAGGGCGCTCCATCACAGAACGGGAAGCATTCATTCGGGGGACCCCTTGGCACAGTGCACCGCTCGCGGGCGGAGTCCTCACCCTGCTCCGCACCCTACACGCTCGGCCGTGACGCCCGACCGCTCACTGGTCCCCAGGAAGGAGACGGGTCTGCACGATCTGCCGTGCCAGATCGTGCAGCTTGATGTTCCGATGCTGGCTGAGGCGGGCCAGCACCGCGAAGGACCGCTTCGGGGTCAGCCCGTAGCGCTCCATCACGATGCCCATCGCCTGGCCGATGGTGTCCCGGCGCACCAGCGCGTCACGGAGCTGCTCCTCCTTCGCGGCGCCGACGATCGCCACGGCAGCATGGGTGGCGAAGAGCAGCGCGACGTCCTCGGAGTCCTGGGAGAAGGCATGCGGGGACTCGCTGAGCAGGTTGAGTGCGCCGAGGTCGTCACCGTTGACGAACAGTCGCACGCACAGCATGCTTCCCGCGCCCAGACGGCTGGCCGTGGCGCTGAAACGAGGCCACCGCTGCTCCGTCGCCATCTGGGGAACCTGCACGGTTCGCCGGTGGTAGAGCACGTCCAGGCAGGGCCCCTCCCCGGCGTCGTACTGGGCGTTGTCGGTCCGGCGGGGGAGCTCGCTGGTCGATGCCCTCGTGATCACCTCTCGGCGGTCCTTGACCATCGAGATGCTGGCGTGCTGCGCGCCGGGCACAGTGCCGATCGCCGCGCCCACGATCGCGTCGAGGGTGCCCTGGAGGTCCTCCTCCTGCTCAAGGCTCAGCGCGACCCGGCTCAGCTCAGCCGCGAGGTCGCCGGGTGTGAGGACCGTACCCGCGTCCCGGCTCGATGCGAGGTGGTTCCGCTCGTCGTCCGCCATGCTGCCGACCTATCCGCTGCGCCTCGGCCCCCGGGGGCTGAGGGCTCGGACGGCGCCCTTCCATGATGCCTCACCGGGGGCCCAGGCGGCACCCGCGCACGCCCTCGGTGACCTCGAGCACACCGCTGGCCCGTGCCCTCGTGCGGAGGGACCGGGCCAGCGGCGTCGTCGGTCGTGGTCAGCTGCAGCCGCTGGTGCTGCCGCATCCCTCGCAGACGTAGCACGAGCCAGCGGGGCGCATCTTGATCCCGCACGACATGCAGAGCGGGGCGTCAGCGGTCCTGCCCTGCTTGAGCTCCATGAGCTCGGCCGAGGAGTGGACCGAGGCGGGCACGACCGCCACGGCTACCGCTTCGGTGCTCGTGGTTGCCGAGGTCTCGGCGGCGCCGTGCCCGGGGCTCTCGGCAGCGGACTGGTTCAGCGAGTCGAGGTCCTGGCTCTCGTTGGACTCGTAGGAGCCCGTCTCGAGCTGCCGTGTCCGCTCCTGGGTCGTGTAGATGCCGAGCGAGGCCCGGGTCTCGAAGGGCAGGTAGTCCAGCGCGAGCCGCCGGAAGATGTAGTCCATGATCGACTGGGCCATCCGGATGTCCGGGTCGTCAGTCATACCGGCCGGCTCGAACCGCAGGTTGGTGAACTTCTCCACGTAGGTGGACAACGGCACCCCGTACTGCAGACCGATCGAGACAGCGATGGAGAAGGCGTCCATGACCCCGGCGAGGGTCGAACCCTGCTTGCCGAGCCGCAGGAAGACCTCGCCGAGACCGTCGTCGGGGTAGGAGCCCGCCGTGAGGTAGCCGTTGGCACCGGCCACGGTGAACGAGGTGGTCACCGACGGTCGCTGCTTGGGCAGTCGCTTGCGGACCGGACCGGCCACCACGGGTGCCGTCTCGACGTGGACGGGCGCGGCGGGCGCCGCGGGGGTGGCCGACAGCGCCGGCACGGCCGAGTCCGCCCCGGCAGCCTTCCCGTCGGAGAGCGGCTGGCCCACCTTGCAGTTGTCGCGGTAGATGGCCAATGCCTTGATGCCCATCTTCCAGGACTCGAAGTAGATCTCCTCGATCTCCTCGATGGTCGCCGACTGGGGCATGTTGACCGTCTTGGAGATCGCACCCGAGATGAAGGGCTGCACGGCTGCCATCATCCGGACGTGACCCATCGGGGAGATGGCGCGCTCGCCCATCGCGCAGTCGAAGACCTCGTAGTGGATCGGCTGCAGCCCGGGTGCGTCGACGACGTGACCGTGCTCCGCGATGTACTCGACGATGGCCTCGATCGTCTCGACCGCGTAGCCCATGCGACGCAGCGCGCGGGGAATGGTCTGGTTGACGATCTGCATCGACCCGCCGCCGACAAGCTTCTTGAACTTGACCAGCGAGAAGTCCGGCTCGACCCCGGTGGTGTCGCAGTCCATCATGAACCCGATGGTTCCGGTGGGCGCCAGCACCGAGGCCTGGGCGTTGCGCCACCCGTTGACCTCGCCGGTGCGGTTGCCGTCGGCCCAGACCCGTGTCGCCGCCGCGTGGATCTCGGCGTCCATCTCGTGCAGGGTGCGGATCTCGTCGTTGGCCGCGGCGTGCTTGTGCATGACCCGCTGGTGACCGGCCTCGTTGCGCGCGTAGCCGTCGTAGGGGCCCACGACCCCGGCGAGCTCGGCGGAGCGCTTGTAGGCGGTGCCGGTCATCAACGAGGTGATCGAGGCGGCCAGCGCGCGGCCACCCTCGGAGTCGTACCCGTGGCCCGTGGCCATGAGCAGGGCGCCGAGGTTGGCGTAGCCGATGCCGAGCTGGCGGAAGGTCCGGGTGGTCTCACCGATCGCCTCGGTGGGGAAGTCCGCGAAGCAGATCGAGATGTCCATCGCGGTGATGACGAGCTCGACGGCCTTCTCGAACAGCTCGACGTCGAACGTGTCGTCCTCGCGCAGGAACTTCAGGAGGTTGAGCGAGGCCAGGTTGCACGAGGAGTTGTCCAGGTGCATGTACTCGCTGCACGGGTTCGACGCGGTGATGCGACCGCTCTCCGGGCTGGTGTGCCAGTCGTTGATCGTCGAGTCGTACTGCAGGCCGGGGTCGGCGCACTCCCAGGCGGCGGTGGCGATCTTGCGGAACAGGCTCGGGGCGTCGACCGTGTCGATCACCCGACCGTCTGCACGGGCCCGCAGGCCGAACGAGGTCTTGTCCTGCACCGCCTGCATGAACTCGTCGCTCACGCGCACCGAGTTGTTGGCGTTCTGGTACTGGACCGAGACGATGTCGCGGCCGCCCAGGTCCATGTCGAACCCTGCGTCGCGCAGCGCGCGGATCTTGTCCTCCTCGCGCGCCTTGGTCTCGACGAACTCCTCGATGTCCGGGTGGTCCACGTCCAGCACGACCATCTTGGCCGCGCGCCGGGTGGCGCCGCCGGACTTGATGGTGCCCGCGCTGGCGTCCGCGCCACGCATGAAGGAGATCGGGCCGCTCGCCGTCCCACCCGAGGAGAGCAGCTCCTTGGAGGACCGGATGCGCGAGAGGTTCAGCCCAGCACCCGAGCCCCCCTTGAAGATCATCCCTTCCTCGCGGTACCAGTTCAGGATCGAGTCCATCGTGTCGTCGACCGCGAGGATGAAGCACGCGCTGACCTGCTGGGGCGACGGCGTGCCCACGTTGAACCAGACCGGGGAGTTGAAGGAGAACACCTGGTGCAGCAGCATCCAGGTGAGCTCGTGCTCGAAGATCGTCGCGTCCTCCGCACCCGCGAAGTAGCCGTGCTCGCGGCCGGCCTTGGTGTAGGTCAGCACGACGCGGTCGATGAGCTGCTTGAGGCTCCACTCGCGGACCGGTGTGCCGACAGCCCCGCGGAAGTACTTGGTGGTGACGATCGTGGCGGCGTTGAGCGACCACGTGGAGGGGAACTCGACACCCTTCTGCTCGAAGATCGTCTCGCCGGACTTCCAGTTGGTCTGGACGACGTCGCGTCGCTCCCACGTCACCTGGTCGTACGGGTGCACGCCCGGTGTGGTGAACACGCGCTCGATCGTCAGGCCGCGCTTGCGCCCCTTGGGACTGCGCGCTCCCGACCGTGCCGGGGACTGCGACGTCTCTGTCATGACTACTCCTTCGCGCCGTGCTCACCACCGTCGAGGTGGTGCTGAGGTGCTGTGCTGGTGGGGTGCGGATGTGCGTGCGGGAACGGTGCCTCGGGGACCAGCGGCTGCTCCCAGGAGGAGCCTACGGACACCCACTGACACACCCGCGCGACCATTCGAGCGAAGGTGCCGGTGGAAGGGTGGCGTGCTGCTGACCACTAGCAGTAGCCATCCTACAAGGCCGAACCACTAGATGTAGTAGCCGGCGGCGCAGGTGCAGGTCACGCCGGAGAAGTCGGTGCGTGCACTCGGCGTGTCGCGTCAGATCCGTCCGGATCGTCCGGTTCACGTGAGGGGGGGAG
The DNA here is from genome assembly GCF_023369855.1 of Actinotalea alkalitolerans. Lineage (GTDB taxonomy): Bacteria > Actinomycetota > Actinomycetes > Actinomycetales > Cellulomonadaceae > Actinotalea. Next base: position 92,234 of record NZ_JAMBPP010000012.1, read on the forward strand.
GGGGCCGAAGGAGGCCCGTGCAGCCGTCCGCCGCAACGCCGCGAGCAGTGGCCGACCGAGCACCGCCAGGCCCAGGCACGTGGTCACCGCACGCCCGAGGTCCCATCCCAGCGAGGTGGCGGCGCTGTACAGGACGAACCTGCGCAGGTTGTCCACCACCGGGTCGCCGGCCACGAAGGACAGGCTCGTGCCGCTGCCGATCTGGAACGGCCAGAAGGACAGGTTCATCGACCAGCCGAAGGCGAAGGCGCCCACGGCACCGTAGGCGGCGAGCAGCAGGATCTCGCGACGGCCACGGACCCGACGGGGCAGCAGGCCCGCACCGAGCCCCAGCCAGGAGGCGGCGAGCATCTGGAACGGCATCCACGGCCCGACCCCGCCGGTGATCAGTGCCGAGGCGAAGATCGTCGTCGAGCCCAGGGCGAAGCCGAACCCCGGCCCGAAGACGCGACCACCGAGGATGATCACGACGAAGACCGTCTCAATCCCCGCGGTGCCTGCCGACAGCGGGCGGAGCACGGCTCCGACCGCCGAGAGCAGGCCGAGCACCGCGATCGCCTTGACGTCGATCCCACCGTCCCCCAGCGCGACCATGACCACGGCGATCACCGCGACGAGGACGGCCGCCAGGACGAGCGGGGCGTCCGTCCCGTGCTCGAGACCGCTGCCTGGGCTGAGCACGAGCGGCCATCCGAACGCCAGCAGCCCGGCGAGGCTGGCCAGCACGAGCGCCAGCACGGTCCGTCGACCCAACGGCAGCGCTCCGTGCTGCCGCCTCATGCCGGGGCCCCGAGGGTGTGTCGCACCTCGGTGAGGGTGAGCAGACCGAGCGGGTGCAGGATCTTGGCCACCTGCGGTGCGAAGGTCGGCGAGGCCACCAGGATCTCGCGGGCGGCGCCGTCAGCCACCACCTCACCGTCCGCGAGCACCACGACGCGGTCCGCGCACTCGGCGACGAACTCCACGTCATGGCTCGAGAGCAGAGTGGCACCGCCCGCCCCGGCGTGCTCGGCGAGCGCGGCAGCAAGTCGCTGCTTGGTCGCGTAGTCGAGACCGCGGGTCGGCTCGTCGAGCAGCAGCACGCGCGGGTCCGCCGACAGCTGGATGGCCAGGACCAGTGCCAGCCGCTGGCCCTCGGACAGGTCACGCGGGTGGGCGTCGGGAGTGATCCCCGGGGCCAGGTGCGTCAGCAGGTCCGCCGTGGTGCCGGTCCGCGCACCCGACTGCCGGTCGGAGGCCTCGAGCTCGTGAGCCACGGTGTCCAGGTACAGCAGGTCGGTCGGGTTCTGCGGTACGAGGGCGATCAGGCGACGGGTGTTCGCGGGGCTCAGCTGCGCAGGTTCCTGGCCACGGGCTGTCGGTCGCGCCCCAGGGGCGTGCACGAGCACCGATCCACGACTCCGCGGTCCCGCACCCTGCAGCGCCCACAGGAGCGATGACTTGCCCGCGCCGTTGCGTCCCATGACGGCCGTGACCTCACCGGCCCGCAGTCTCAGGTCGACCCCCCGCACGGCGTGGACCTGCCCGTGGCGGACGTGGACATCCCGGGCGACGAGCACCGGCGCGCCCGCCTCACGGGCGCTCACCGAGCCCGTGAGCCCTCCCCGTGGGCCGGGCTGGAGGAGCGCCCGCAGCGGTGCGGCCTGCCGACGCGCGTCGCGCACGGACAACGGCAGGGGCTCCCACCCTGCGAGCCGACCGAGCTCGACGATCGGCGGGGCGACCACCGATGCCCGCAGCACGCTCTCGGGGGCTCCCTGGGTCGCCGTGCCGCCAGGGCTGAGGCTGATGATCCTGTCGGTGTACTGCACGACCCGCTCGAGGCGGTGCTCGGAGAGCAGCACCGTCATGCCGAGGTCGTGCACGAGTCGGGTCAGCGCCGCCAGGACGTCCTCGGCCGCGGCCGGGTCGAGCGCCGAGGTGGGCTCGTCGAGCACCAGCACCCGGGGGTGACTGGTCATGACCGCGCCGATCGCCACGCGTTGCTGCTCGCCGCCGGAGAGGTCGGCCAGCGGTCGACCCCGCAGCGACGCCAGGCGCAGCAGGTCCATGACCTCCTCGACGCGTTTGCGCATCACCGCGGGGGGCAGGCCGAGCTGTTCCATGCCGTAGGCGAGCTCTTCCTCGACCGTGTCGGTCACGAAGCCCGAGGAAGGGTCCTGCGCGACGACGCCCACGACGTCGGCCAGGTCACGGGGCTGGTGCGTGCGCGTGTCACGCCCGTCGACCAGGACCCGTCCCTCGAGGTGACCTCCGGTGAAGTGCGGCACGAGCCCGCACGAGGCACGCAGCAGGGTGGACTTGCCGGCACCGGTCGGCCCCACGACCAGGCACATCTCACCCTCTGGCACCACGACCGAGACGTCCCGCAGGGTCGGGTCGATCGCACCGGGGTAGGTCACGCTGACGTGCTCGAACCGGATCACCGTGGGCTCCTTCGCAGGCCGATCACGGCGGGCGCCGCCGCGAGCAGGACGCTGACCAGGGCGACCGGCGGGAGCGAGGGCCAGGACAGAGGGCTCAGCGACGGGTCGAGGGCTGCGGGGTCGGTCGCGGTCGCCACCACCAGCAGCAGCGCCGCGCTCACCCCGCAGGCCGCGACGAGGTTCTCGGGGCCTCCCCACGGGTCGGGCCGGTAGCGCGTCCGGGTGACCTGCCGCCCGGCGAGCACCGAGCCGAGCACGGCAGCGACCCCGCCGACGAGCAGGACGGGCACACCCATCCAGGGTGGCGACGTCCCGTCCAGGAGTCCGTAGGTGCCCAGCGCCGCCGCGAGCAGGGCAAGCAGCAGCAGGCCGCCGACCTGACGTCCCGAGCTCCCGGGGACGGCGCGCGCGTAGCCGCGCGAGTCCATCGACGCCGCGAGGTCGAGCGAACGGTCCAAGGCGTCCTGCAGCACCGGTACGGCGCAGGCGACGAGGGCCCCCACCCCCCGAGCGTCCTGCCCACGCAGCCTCTGGGCGCGTCGGACGTCCGCCACCGAGGACACGAGCTGGGGGGTCACGCTCACGGCGATCACGACGGCGGTACCGATCTGGTGCAGCGAGGCGGGCAGCGAGCGCAGCGCCCGTCGGGGATTGGCCAGGGCGTTGGCGGCCCCGAAGCAGATGACGAGCGCGGCCAGGCGCAGGCCGCCGTACACCGCGACGAGAAGACCCGTCAGGGTGACCGGTCCGAGCAGCTCGACACCGACCGCCCAGCCGGGCAGGGCGACCCGCGGCAGGTCGATCAGGACGGTGCCCGGGGTCTTGATCCCGACCACGACGTAGAAGACCACCCGGACCACGACGATGCACGCCCCGAGCACCAGGTAGGCGGGGAACGCCCGAGCCCATGGCGTGTCGGCCCGGCGAGCCATCACCACCAGGACCACGGACGCCACGAGCAGACCCAGCACCGCGGGGTTCGTCGTGCGGGTCGCGGCCACGCCAAGTCCCAGGGCCCAGACCCACCACGCCAGGGGGTGCACCGTCGTCGGCCGGTTCGGCTCAGCGCCCGGCAGGTGGCAGCTCGGACCCGTCGGTGGCGGGGTCTGCCTGCGTGCCTCGTCGACGCGCCACCCAGGCACCGGCGGCCACGAGCACGAGGAGCAGCGCCCCACCAGCCACCAGCAGCCCCGAGGGTCCACTGCCCTCCTCCGCAGAAGCGGGAGCGGCGTCGTCCTGCGGCATCTCGTCCTGTGCGTCGGTGCCCTCACCGGCAGCCTCGCCGTCGCCCGGCTCGGGCTCCGAGGTGGTCTCCGTCCCAGGGGTCGCCTCCGCCTCGGGAGCCCCGCCCTCGAGGGCGGACGCGGGGGTGGTCGTGGGGCCCTGCGAACCGTCGTGGTAGCGCCACCCCTCGACCTCGCCGGCAGCCGGGGTGCTCGTGTCGGACCCGACCTCGTAGGACTCCCACTCACCGTCAGGCGTCGCGTGCCAGTAGGACCAGTACGAGCCCTCCCAGGTCGTCGGGCAGGGGTCCGGGCTCGAGTCGATCGCACAGATCATCCCCGCAGCGTCCCGGGTGTCGAGGAACCCCGCGGCGAGGAGCGCCTCGGTCCCGGTGGCTGCGTCGGGGGCGCAGCCGATCTCGACCTCACCGTCCAGGTCGGTGAAGTCCACGACGACGGTCACCCCGGCGCCGTCGGGGCAGGGCCCGGAGTCGGAGGTCGCGGCGGTCGGGCTCGCTGCGGCCGAAGCGGCCGTGGGGAGGGCCAGCAGCGTGCCCATGGCGAGCAGCACGGCTCGTCCCGGACGGCGGGCACGGGTGGTGAGGAAGGACATCAGGTACCTCTCTGAGCGGTCCGCGACGGACCCCCGGTAGGGCCGGCGTCCCCGCCGGTGGGCGGAGGACGGCTCGTGCACGAACCGGGGCTCCGTCCCGTAGGCCTCGACGGAAGGAGCCTCTCGACCCGTAGCAGGCGTTCCGGCTCGTCGGGCTTTCGCCCGACCTACGGTTGCGGGTCAGCGCCGGACTTCGACCGGCTTCCCCTGGCTGCAGGACGTGGAAGAGGTGAGCCCGGTGACCGGGCCTCACGCTCACGGTAGCGCGTGACCTAGGGTTCCTGCGGAACCCCCGACCACGAGGAGCGAACAGGTGAGCAGGATCTACACGAAGGCCGGGGACGACGGCAGCACCGGCCTCTTCCTGGGTGGCCGGGTCTCCAAGGCGGACGTGCTGGTCGACGCCTGCGGCGACATCGACGAGGCGGTGGCCCAGCTGGGCGTCGCACGTGCGGGCTGCCCCGACCCGCGGCTCGCCTCGATCATCTTCGCCCTGCAGCGTGAGCTCTTCGTGGCAGCGGCAGACCTCGCGACCAACCCGGAGCACCGCGGTCGGCTGACTCCTGGTGTGTCCTTGGTCACCTCGGAGATGGTGGACGCGCTCGAAGGTCTGATCGACGACCTGGTCACCGAACGGCCGCTGCGCCCGGTCTTCATCGTCCCGGGGGCGACGCCGACCTCGGCCGCCATCGACCACGCACGCACGGTCGTACGGCGCGCCGAGCGTCACGTGGTGCGGGCGTTGGGTGAGGGGCACACGGTGAGCCCTGTGGTTCTCGCCTACCTGAACCGGCTGTCGGACCTCGCCTTCGTCCTGGCCCGCCACGCAGCCGGCGACCAGGAGGAGGAGCCGAGCCACGACTGAAGTCCGGGCCGTCCGCGCCGATATAGTCACCGGACGAACGGACGGTGTCGTCCGGGTCGCGACGACGGCTTGGTGTGCCGGTGGGGAGCAGGGCTGTGGCGTTCGAGCTCGACCCGTGCCGGGTGTACGCCGGATCCGGCGAGCTCCTGGCGGAGGGCTTCGTCCGGGAGCACGACGGTGACTCCCTCGTCGTCGAGGCCGACGGGTTCACCGGGGTCTGGCTCGACGAGGGCGACGCCGCGGTCGTGCAGGTGATGAGCGCGGTCAAGGGGGAGTGCACCTACGACGCGTCCGTGCGGTTCAGCGCGGCCCGTCGGATCGGGCTGGCGGGTCTGCGACTTCGCGAGGCCGTGCAGAAGCGCGCAGCCGTACGGGTCCCGACGGCGCTGCCCCACCGGGTCACGCACCGCGTCGAGGGCCGCGAGAGGATCGAGCTCGACGAGCCGCTCGAGGTGCTCGTCCTGGACGTCAGCGCGCACGGCATGCGGCTCGGCTGTGCGCACGAGATCGACGCGGGCACCAGGCTCGCCCTGGAGTTCACGGCGGCGCGGCGACCGCTGGACCTCACGGTGACGGTGCTGCGCAGCGTCCCCATCCGGTCGGGCTTCGCCCACGGCTGCCGGCTCGAAGGGATCGACGAGCGCGAGATGGACGAGCTCTTCACCTTCGTGCTCAACGAGCAGCGACGGCAGAGGGCGCTGCGGATGGACGTGGTCTGACCGGTCCGCCCGGTTGTCGCGGACGCCTCGGGAGAGTGGTTGATCTCTCACGTATCCTGGCGTGAACCGTCGATCGCACCACAGCACCCCGAGGAGTCCGGTGACCAGCCAGACCAGACGACCGAACCCCAAGGACGAGCGACGCGAGAAGGTCGCGCAGCTCAAGGCCGAGCAGCAACGGGCCGAGAAGCGCCGCAACCGGATCGTCATCGGCGTCGCAGCACTGGTGGGCCTTGCCCTGGTGGTTCCTGCCGCGTTCATCATCGTGGGTGAGCAGCGACGGCAGAGCGAGATCGCTGCGGCGGCGTCCGAGCCGATCGACGGCGTGCAGCTGTTCGACGACCTGGGCGCGAACCACGTCACCACGCCGGTCGACTACCAGCCGACGCCACCCGTCGGCGGTGACCACCACCCGACCTGGCAGAACTGCGGCTTCTACACCGAGCCCGTGGTGGACGAGCACGCCGTCCACTCGCTCGAGCACGGTGCCGTGTGGCTGACCTATGCACCCGACCTCCCCGAGGCCGACGTCGCGACGCTCCGGGCGCTCACCCAGCGGCACCCCTACCTGCTCGTCAGCCCCTACGACGGCGTGACCGGCCCGCTCGTGGCCAGCGCCTGGGGGGTCCAGCTCGAGCTCGACGGTGTCGACGACGAACGGCTCGAGCCGTTCCTGCGGGCGTACCTGCAGGGGCCCCAGACCCCTGAGCCGGGCGCTGCCTGCACCGGCGGTGTCGGCGGGGCCTGACCGTGCAGCACGAGCTCCCGCTCACCCCACGCGAGACGGCCAGAGCTGACCAGGACGGCGCCCCGAGCAGCTCCGCGGACCGGGCTCGCTCGACGGTGGTGACGGCGGTGGTCGCGGTCGTCGCGCTCGCCGCGGGTCTCGCTCTCGGTCTGCTGGGCGCGGGCGCACTCCTGCGAGCCCCCGTCCCGGGTGACAGCTCGGTCGACGCCGGGTTCGCGCGCGACATGCAGGCGCACCACGCCCAGGCCGTGGAGATGTCGGTGCTCGTGCGTGACCGGACCGACGACGAGGAGGTCCGCGTCCTGGCGCTGGACATCCTGCTGACCCAGCAGCAGCAGCAGGGGCAGATGTTCGGCTGGCTCGCCACCTGGGGACTGCCGCAGGCCTCGACCGATCCGGTGATGGCGTGGATGGCCGACCATCACGACGGACCGCTGGACGAGGGCCTGGGGCTGGCGGCGATGCCGGGGTACGCGAGTGCCGAGCAGCTCGAACGGCTCACCTCCGCGCAGGGGCAGGAGGCGGAGCGCCTGTACCTCGCCTTGATGATCCCGCACCACCAGGGCGGCGTCGACATGGCCGACGTCGCGGCCGAGCAGGCCGAGCAACCGGCGGTGCGCGCGCTCGCCGCTGCGATGGTCGCGGCTCAGCGGTCCGAGATCGCCGTGCTCCGCCAGATGCTCGACGAGCGGGGCGGGGCCCCCGACGACCTGTGACGGCGACCCTGCCCGCGCGGGGGCCCCGATCCCGGGTCCCCCGCGGGGGTCAGACGGTGTGGCGCGGTGCCCGGCGGGGTGCCGTGTGGCGGTTCGCCTCGGGGCGCTTGCTCTCGGGCCGACCACCGTCGTGCGAGCGGTGCGCGCCGGAGTGCACCGTGCTGCGCGTCGTCGTGCGCCCGCCGCGAGGACCGTCGTCGAGGCGGATGCGCAAGGGCTGACCGGCCACACGGGCCGCGCCGATCCGGCTGAAGGCCTCGGGGCTCATCTCGGCCGAGATGTCCACCAGGCTGAAGTTCGCGAAGATGTCGATCTTCCCGAGGTCCTTGCCGGTCAGACCACCCTCACCGGTGATCGCCCCCACGATCGCCTCGGGTCGTGCGCCGTGGGTGTGGCCCACGGCCAACCGGTAGCGGGTGCCGGTCGTCGGGCGGCGGGTGGTGCTGCGGGCGCGGTCCTCGCTGGTGAAGGAGACCCGACCCTCGTCGCTGCGCGCAGACCCCCGGGCGGCCTGGCTCGGTGCGGACTCGATCTCGTCGACCTGGGAGGCAGGCCCGAGGTCGCCGACCGAGAGTGCGGCCAGGACGGCGGCGAGATCGATCGGGTCCATCCCGGTCTGCTCGAGGTGGGCCACGATCGCCTCGCGGTACATCGAGAGGCGACCGGCCTCGAGCCTCTCTCCGGCGCGTCCGAGCAGCCCGGTGACCTTGTGCGCGGAGACCGCGGCGGGGGAGGGGACGCTGATCTCCTCGATCTTCTGTCGGATGGTGCGCTCGATCGCCCGGAGCCGACCCTGCTCGTTGGGAGTGACGAACGTCATCGCCACCCCGGTGCGCCCTGCACGGCCGGTGCGTCCGATGCGGTGCACGTAGCCCTCGGGCTCGGTGGGCACGTCGTAGTTCACGACCAGGCCGACCCGCTCGACGTCGAGCCCGCGGGCCGCGACGTCGGTCGCGACGAGCACGTCGAGGGCACCGCCACGCAGACGCTCGACGATCTTCTCGCGGTCCTTCTGGGCCACGTCACCCGAGATGGTCGCAGCGGACACGCCGCGCTCGACGAGGGCGAGCCCGACCTCCTCCGCGGCACCACGGGTGCGGCAGAACACGATCGCAGCCTCGGCGTCGGAGGTCGCCAGCACGCGGGTGAGGGCACCGATCTTGTGGCGGAAGGGCACGACCGCGTAGGTCTGGCGGACGTTCGTCACGGTCGACGACTGGCGCGAGACCGCGATCTGCACCGGGTTGTTGAGGTGCTGCTGGGCGACCCGGACGATGGGTGCCGGCATGGTCGCCGAGAAGAGCGCGACCTGTCGCTTCGTCGGTGCCATCGAGAAGACCTTGTCGACGTCCTCGGCGAAGCCCATCCGCAGCATCTCGTCGGCCTCGTCCAGGACCAGGAACCGCACCGCGTCGAGCCGCATGGTGCGGCGGTCGAGGTGGTCGATCACTCGGCCGGGGGTGCCCACGACGATCTGGGCACCCCTGGCGAGCGCCCGCTGCTGCGGGAGGAACGGCGAACCTCCGTACACCGCGACGATGCCCAGCCCGGGGACGTGCTTGGCGAAGGTCTCGAGCGCCTCGGCGACCTGCATCGCGAGCTCACGGGTCGGGGTGAGGACGAGTGCCTGCACGTGACCCTGGGTCGGGTCGACAGCGGCGAGCAACGGCAGGCCGAAGGCGGCGGTCTTGCCGGTGCCGGTCTGCGCGACACCCGTGATGTCGCGTCCGGCGAGCAGGGCGGGGATGGCCTCGGACTGGATCGGCGTGGGCCGGGTGAAGCCCAGGTCGAGCACGGCGCGCAGGATCGGCTCGGGCAGGCCGAGGTCGACCAGGTCGAGCTCGGGGGCGGTCACGGCACCGGAGGAGGGCATGGTCGAGCGGGCAGAGTCGTCAGCAGGCATGAGTGTGTCCAGTTCGATCGTCGGAGCGGGAGCGTGGGAGGCGCACCGGGTGGTGGCCTGTCAGTCGCAGTCCCGAACATCGAGATCGGCCGGTGCATGGCACCGGCTGGCACAAGGCAGCAAGGGGGAGGCGCGACGTACTCCAGAGTCGAGTGAGAGCCTAGCGCCTCGCGACGCCGGCGGCCAGGACCGGACCCGTGAGCCCAGTCACAGCAGCACGCCGACCAGCCGCGGTCACCACGCCGCGGGGGAGTAGTCCTTGAGGAAGACCCCGTAGAGATCCTCGCCGCTCTCTCCACGCACGATCGGGTCGTAGACCCGCGCCGCCCCGTCGACCAGGTCCAGCGGCGCGTGGAAGCCCTCCTCGGCGAGCCGGACCTTGGTGGGGTGGGGTCGCTCGTCGGTGATCCACCCGGTGTCGACACTGGTCATCAGGATGCCGTCGTCGAAGAGCTCGGTGGCACTGGTCCGGGTGAGCATGTTGACCGCGGCCTTGGCCATGTTGGTGTGCGGGTGCCCGGGCCCCTTGTAGCCCCGCGAGAACACGCCCTCCATCGCCGAGACGTTCACCACGTAGGTGCGTCGCGCGGACGAGGCGGCAAGCGCTGGCCGCAGGCGGCTGACCAGGATGAACGGTGCGGTCATGTTGCACAGCTGGACCTCGAGCATCTCGAGGGCGTCGACCTGGTCCACGGTGGCCACCCAGCTGTTCGACGCGTGCAGGTCGGGGAGCAGCCCTCCGGCGTCGATAGCGTCGCCCCGTGCCAGCCGTGCGAGGGAGGAGGAGCCTGCCCGCAGCGCTTCGCCGGTGAGATGGTCCGCGTGGGCCACGGCCAGTGCTCGTGCGGTGCCCGGAGCGGCGTCGTCGTCGTGATGACGGGGGGCGTCGGTGCCCACGGCGCTGACCAGGGCCGCCGGGTGCGCGTCGCTCGCGTGCTCGAAGGTGATGAGGTGGGGGAGCGGACCGTGGGGAAGCGGTGCCTGCTCGGCCTCGACCAGCGGGGCGTACGACCCGGTCGAGCGACGAACCGTCTGCGCGGCGTTGTTGATCAGGATGTCGAGCGGTCCGGCGGCGGCGACCTCGTCGGCGAGGGCGACCACCTGGGCGGGGTCCCGCAGGTCCAGCCCCACCACGGTCAGCCGGTGCAGCCAGTCGGCGGAGTCCTCCATCGCGGTGAACCTGCGCACCGCGTCGCGGGGGAAGCGGGTCGTGATGGTCGTGTGCGCGCCGTCACGCAGCAGGCGCAGCGCGATGTACATCCCGATCTTGGCGCGGCCGCCGGTCAGCAGGGCGCGCCGCCCGGTGAGGTCGGTGCGCGCCGCCCGACGGTCATGGTTCAGGCTCGCGCAGGCGGGGCAGAGCTGGTGGTAGAAGGCATCGACCTGGGTGTAGAGCTCCTTGCACACGTAGCAGGCGCGCGCCCGCTGGAGGCTTCCCGCACTGGCTCCCCGAGCGTTGGACACCAGCGGCAGCCCGGCTGTCTCGTCGTCGATCCGCCGCGGTGAGCCGGTGGCCGTCGCCGCGACCACGGCGGCGTCGGCCGCGCTGATCGCGGCACGGCGGTCGAGCCGTCGCTGCTTCTTGACCGCCTTGAACAGCCGGCCGGTCGCACGCCGCAGCGCCAGTGCGTCCGGGTGGTCGGGGTCGAGCTGCTCGGCCCCTCGCAGCACCGCCAGACAGCGGGCGAGCTCCTCGGGGTCGATGCGCTCTGCGGCGGTCGTCTCGTCGGTCCCGTCCGGGGACGCCGGGCCGGCCACAGGGCTCGGGGCGTGGAGCGGGTTCGGGTCGTCGTGGTCTGCGTCCATGTCCTCTTCGTCTCAGCAACTGCTCGACGGGGTTCCGGCCCCACGAGCGCCGCGAGAACTGTACGCACACGGGTCGTTGACCCGTGCAGAGCGCCGACCGTACCGTGCAGTAGCTCACAGGTCCTCGAGACGGAAGTTGGTGGCAGGGATGGCACGGTTCCCGCTGGTTCGCTGGGCCGGAGCGGTGTCACCCGCGGTCGAACGACCCGACGTCGTGGTGGTGCGATCGACCGACGTCCTGGACGAGGCCGACCGCGCAGACCTCCTGTCCGGGGCGGGGCTCGTGGTGTGCGGGGGTGAGCGGTGGGACCTGTCGGTCCGCGACCTGCTCGCGACCCTGGGCGTCCTGGTGGACGTCCGTCAGGCCGAGCGCGCGGTGGTCCGGGCCGACACCGCGGGCATGGCGGTCGCGACCGGGCAGGACGTGCTGTCCCGCGTGACCGACTCCACGGTCACCGAGCTCGAGGGGACCGTTCACGCCCACCTGACGCTCGAGGCACCGGCCGGGGCCCTGCTGCGCACCGGTGCGGGGTCGGTGGTGGCGGCCGCGGTGGACCGCGACGGCCGTCGCGCCGTGGTGATCGCTGTCGACCTGGACGAGGCGCGGGCCGCCCACCTGGTCCGCAACGCCGCGACCTGGGCAGCCGGGCCGGCCACAGGGGACCTCTCGTCCGTCCCACCGGCCGACGGGCAGGAGCCTGCCGAGCACCTGACCCTGTCGACCGCCTGGCTCGAGCTCAAGGCCTGCGTGGAGGAGCTGCAGCCCCTGCAGGCCAAGGACGGATCCGTCCCGGACCCGGCCGACCACGAGCACGCTCGAGGGTTGGTGACCAGGGTGGTCGCAGCGGTCGAGCAGCTCGCGCCGGCCTTCCCGCACGACGCCGCGTACCTCGCGGCCCTGGGAGAGGACCTGCGCCGCTGGAGCGTCGAGCTCGGGGTGCCGGACTTCCTGGACTCCCTGGTCGCCTTCCAGCCTCAGGCGCAGCGCGTCGACGGTCGTCGGCACCTGGTGCTCTTCCCGATGTACACCCAGAACGGCAGCCCGGACCGACACCTCGAGGCGGTGCTGATCGAGGTCATCTGGCCGGACTTCGTCGCCGCGCTCGAGGCGGGGGACTACTCGAACAAGCTCTTCGTCCCCATCCGGTTCCTCGACTTCACCTCTGGCTACGACACCAACTCGGCAGTGCTCTTCCCCGAGACGGTCGCGATGCGTGAGATCCCCACGTTCACCTGGGGAGCGATCTTCGCCGACCGCGAGGCCGCCCGGTTCCGCGCGGTGGTGCGGGCCGCCGCGGCCACCACGGGGCTGGCGCTGCCACCCGACGCCGCACGCCTCCTCGACGACCAGCAGCTCGCCGAGGAGACCTTCGTCATGTGGGACCTCATCCACGACCGCACCCACATGCGCGGGGACCTGCCGTTCGACCCGTTCATGATCAAGCAACGGATGCCGTACTTCCTGTACGCCCTCGAGGAGCTCCGCTGCGACCTGACGGCGTTCCGCGAGGCCGTCGCCCTCGAGGAGAGCGTCCCGCACGCCCGACTCGTGCAGTACGCCGTGATCTTCGACCGCATCTTCCGGTTCGCGATCACGGGGTCCCGGGTCCGCAACTACGACGGCCTGGGCGGGCAGCTCCTGTTCGCCTGGCTCCACCAGCACGGGGTGCTGCACTGGACCGACAGCCGACTGAGCATCGACTGGGCAGGCGTGCCCGAGGTCGTGCTGGCCCTGGGGCGCGAGATCGAGGACCTGTACTGGCGCTCGATCGACCGACCCAAGATCGCGCACTGGCTCGCCGCCTACCGTCTGGTCAGTGCGACGGTCACCCCGCACCCGGCCTCGGTGTGGGCCAAGGGGCCCGACGCGCTCCCGCTCGAGGGTCCGCTCAAGGGGCTCACCGACGCCGTGATGCCCGACGAGTTCCCGTTGTCGATGTTCTACGAGGCGCTCAGCCGTCGCATCGGCGAGGTCGTCACGTCCACCGCCGGGATCACCGGGACCTCGCCGCTGGCCTCTGCACCCGTCGGCGGGTGAGAGGATCGGTCCTCGTGACCAGACTCCACGACGTGACGGTCCGCGGGTTCGCCTCGGACAACTACGCCGGTGTCCATCCCGCGGTGATCGCGGCGATCAGCGACGCCAACGACGGCCACCAGGTGGCCTACGGCGAGGACGTGTACACCGCGCGCCTGCACGAGGTGATGGCCGGGCACTTCGGCCGCGAGGTCGAGGTCTTCCCCGTCTTCAACGGCACCGGTGCGAACGTCCTCTCGCTGCAGTCGATGCTTCCCCGCTGGGGTGCGGTGATCTGCACCGAGACCGCCCACGTCCACACCGACGAGAACGCCGCGCCCGAGCGGGTCGCCGGCATCAAGCTCCTCACGGTCCCGACCCCCGACGGCAAGCTCACCCCCGAGCTGGTCGACCGGCAGGCCTGGGGCTGGGGTGACGAGCACCGTGCCCAGCCGGCGGTCGTCACGATCACCCAGAGCACCGAGCTCGGCACCTGCTACACCCCCGCGGAGATCGCGGCGTTGTGCGAGCACGCCCACGGCCACGGCATGACGGTGCACCTCGACGGGGCGCGGATCGCCAACGCCGCAGCGTCGCTCGGCGTGCCGCTCCGGGCCTTCACCACCGATGCCGGGGTGGACGTCGTCAGCTTCGGCGGGACCAAGAACGGCTTGCTCGGGGCCGAGGCCGTGGTGGTCCTGGACCCTTCGGCGTCGACCGGCCTGACCTACCTGCGCAAGATGAACATGCAGCTGGCCTCGAAGATGAGGTTCATCTCCGCGCAGCTCGTCGCCCTGCTCGAGGGTGACCTGTGGTTGCGCTCGGCGCAGCACGCGAACGCGATGGCCGGCAGGCTGCGCGACGGTGTCCAGGACCTGCCCGGGGTCCGGATCGTGCGTCCCGTCCAGGCGAACGCGGTCTTCGCGGTCCTGCCCGACGGTGTCGCCGACCGCCTGCGCACCCGGTTCCGGTTCTACGACTGGGACGCGGCGACGGGCGAGGTGCGGTGGATGTGCGCCTTCGACACCACCGAGCAGGACGTGGACCGCTTCGTGGACGCGCTCCGCGCGGAGCTCGCGCTGGTCTGACCGATCGGGTCCGGGGCTGAGCCACCGGGCCGCAGGCCTCAGAGCAGGCCGCGGACCTCCATCGCGCGGGCCAGGCCCACGCCGTCGGGTGCGCCGACCTGGACCGGTGATCCCGTGGACGTCTCGGTGTCACGGGACGGGGTGGTCGTCCCGTGCGCGAGCACCTGCTCGGCGGGCGACAGCTCGCGCAGGGCGATCACCCGCACCCGCCCCGGGTGCCTGCGGGCGACCTCGGCGTAGATCTCGGGGTCGTGCTGCCCGTCGTCGCCGACGAGCACCCAGGTCAGCTGGGGAAGCTCACGCATGAGCCTGTCGAGCTGCTCGTGCTTGTGCTCCTGCCCGCTGCGGAACCACCCGGTGTTGGTGGGGCCCCAGTCGGTGAGCAGCAGCGGGCCTGCGGGGAAGCCGTGGCTGGTCAGGAACCGGCGCAGCGCAGGGGCGACGTTCCAGGCCCCGGTCGAGAGGTAGAGGACGGGCGCGCCGGGGTGCGCCGCGTGCCACCTGCGGTACAGGTCCGACATGCCCGGCACGACGCGGCGTGCGCTCTCGTGCAGCACGAGCGCGTTCCACGCCGCGATGAGCGGGCGGGGCAGCGCGGTCACCATGACGGTGTCGTCGATGTCGCTCACCAGTGCCACGTCGGGCTCCTCGCCGATCACCAGCACGTCCGCCGGGACGGGTCGGTCACCGACCTGCAGCGTCACGGTGTGCCAGCCCGGTGGGAGGTCCGACTCGACCACGGCGTCGACGTAGCCACCACGGTCGGCCAGGAGCACGTGCGTCCGGTCGCCGACCTGGACCTCGACCCTCGCCCGCGGGATCTGTGCGGTGAAGAAGCTCCGCCAGCCCCGGACGGCCCGCTGCTGCGAGGCACGATCCTGCTCGGCCGCCTCCGAGGCGCGGGTGCCGGGGGCGGCCAGCAGGGCGCGACCCATGACCCGGACCCAGCCGGTGCTGCCGTAGCCGGTGTAGGTCACCACGCGAGGGACCCAGCCACGGCGGCGCAGCCAGCGTGCCACCAGGACGTAGGCGCGATCCTCGAGGCGGGCTGCCCGGTGCGGTCTGCTGCTCGACGTGCCGGAACGGGCGGGGTGGCTGTGCACGCCGGTCAGTCTCGCACCGCGGCGGCGGGTGCGCGCCCTGGTGAGCGGCCGACCCGCCCTGCTCAGTCGGGCCGGGAGGTCTTCGCGACGGTCAGCAGGATGACCGAGTCCTCGACGGCGTGCAGGGCGTGCGGCGTCTGCGGGGCGATGAGCAGGTCGCCGGGTGAGCCGTCCCAGGTGGTCGGACCACAGGTCAGACGGACCCGACCGGTCAGGACGTGCACCGTCGCCTCACCGGGGTTGTTGAACTCGTCGGTGCTGCGGCCGGCACACATGGCGATCACGGTCTGCCGCAGCACCTTCTCGTGACCCCCGTGCACCGTCTTGGCGCTCCGCCCGCTGGTGGCGCGCCGGGCCGCCTCGAGCTGCTGACGTGCTTGCGCGATCAAGGACGACTTCTCCATGGCGTGGGCTCCTTCGCTCGTGCCTGGCGGACCGCGACCTGGCCAGCATAGGAGGTGCCGAGGAACGCCCCGGCGGGCGGGCTCGCGCCGACGGCGGTAGACAAGGTCGGTGACCATCATCGGATTCCATGCCTCCCACGAGCAGATCGATCCCGGCACCCTGCTGCGTGACGTCCAGCACGCCGAGCAGGCAGGCTTCGGGGCGGCGATGTGCTCCGACCACCTCGCGCCCTGGAGCCACGAGCAGGGGGAGTCGGGGTTCGCCTGGTCGTGGCTCGGTGCGGCGCTGGCCACGACCGGGTTGCGGTTCGGCGTCGTGAACGCCCCGGGCCAGCGCTACCACCCGGTGATCGTGGCCCAGGCGGTGGCCACCCTGGGCTCGATGTTCCCCGGTCGCTTCTGGGCCGCCCTGGGCTCGGGCGAGAACATGAACGAGCACGTGACCGGCGACCAGTGGCCCCGCAAGGAGACGCGTGACGCGCGGCTCGAGGAGTGCGTGGACGTCATCCGTCGGCTCCTCGCGGGCCAGGAGGTCACCCATGACGGACTGGTGACGGTGGACCGTGCACGGCTGTGGACGTTGCCCGCGACGGCGCCCGCCCTGGTGGCGCCGGCGGTGACCGTCGCCACGGCCCGTCGGATGGCGTCCTGGTCGGACGGTCTGATCACGATCAACCAGCCGCACGACGTGCTTCGCGAGATGCTGGACGCCTACGCCGAGGTCGGCGGGCGCGGGCCTCGGTGCCTGCAGGTCCACGTCTCCTGGGCCCCTGACGAGGCCGAGGCCGAGCGTCTGGCCCATGAGCAGTGGCGGACCAACGGGCTGCAGCCCCCGCTGTGCTGGGACCTGACCGGCCCCGGCGACTACGAGCAGGCGAGCGTGCACGTCCGTCCGTCCGACGTCCGCGAGTTCGTGCTCGTCTCGAGCGACCTCGGCAGGCTCACCGCGTGGATCGCCGACCTCGTCGCCCTCGGCTTCGACGAGGTCTACCTCCACCACGTCGGCAAGGAGCAGAGCCGGTTCATCGACACCTTCGGCGAGCACGTCCTTCCCGAGCTCGCAGGAGCGGAGGAGCGGACCCGCTCGGCGTGAGCACACCCGAGCCCGCAGCCCGACACGCGCACGACCCCCGACGAGAGGCAACCCGGTGAGGATCACGGACACCAGCGACCTGTGGTGGAAGAACGCCGTCTACTACTGCCTGGACGTGGAGACGTTCATGGACTGGGACGGTGACGGCACGGGGGACTTCCAGGGTCTCGCCCAGCGCATCGACTACCTGGCCGAGCTCGGCGTCACCTGCCTGTGGCTGATGCCGTTCTACCCGACCGCAGACCGGGACGACGGCTACGACATCACCGACATGTACGGGGTCGACGAGCGGCTCGGCACCCACGGGGACGTGGTCGAGCTGATCCGCACGGCCAGGGACCGGGGCATGCGGGTGATCGCGGACCTCGTCGTCAACCACACCTCGGACCGCCACCCGTGGTTCCGCTCGGCGCGGTCCAGCAAGGACTCCCCGCACCGTGACTACTACGTCTGGCGTTCCGACCCGCCGCCGGACACCTCGGACGAGGTCGTCTTCCCCGACCAGGAGGACGGCATCTGGGAGCTGGACGAGAAGACCGGCGAGTACTACCTCCACCGCTTCTACAAGCACCAGCCCGACCTGAACATCACCAACCCGGTGGTGCGGGACGAGATCGCCAAGGCGATCGGCTTCTGGCTCGAGCTGGGGCTCTCGGGGTTCCGGGTCGACGCGGTCCCGTACTTCCTCGAGGTGCGCGACGCCACGCAGGAGAGCACCGAGGACCTGGGCGACCCGCACGACTACCTCCGGTCGCTGCGCACCGTCCTGGGCCGCCGGGTCGGGGACGCGATGCTGCTCGGCGAGGTGAACCTGCCCTACCAGGAGCAGGTGCGCTACTTCGGGTCGGGCCACGGGGACGAGCTCTCGATGATGTTCGACTTCGTGGGCATGCAGAACATGTACCTGTCGCTGGCCCGCGCCGACGCCGGCCCCCTGACGCAGGCGCTGCAGTCGCGTCCACCCATCCCGGCCGACTGCCAGTGGGCGACCTTCGTGCGCAACCACGACGAGCTGACGCTGGACAAGCTGAGCGAGGAGGAGAGGCAGGAGGTGTTCGCGGCCTTCGGACCGCAGGAGGAGATGCAGCTGTTCGGTCGCGGTCTGCGCCGCCGGCTCCCGCCGATGCTCGACGGCGACCCCCGCCGGATCCGCCTGGTGTACTCCCTGCTCTTCGCCCTGCCCGGCACACCGGTGCTGTTCTACGGCGAGGAGATCGGGATGGGCGAGAACCTCGACGCCCCGGGACGGCTCGCGGTCCGTACGCCCATGCAGTGGACCAGCGGTCCGAACGGCGGCTTCTCGACCGCGAGGGCCTCGCGCCTGCCCGGTCCTGTGGTCGAGGGAGGCTTCGGACCCGAGCACGTCAACGTGGCCGACCAGCTCCACGACCCCGACTCGCTGCTCAACTTCGTCTCCCACCTCTCGCGCCGCTACCGCGAGTGCCCCGAGCTGGGATGGAGCGGGGTCGAGGTCCTCGAGCAGCCGCACACGAGCGTCCTCGCGCTCTGCAGCTCGGTGCCGTCCACGGGACCGCGAGGATCGAGCAGCTCGGGGGAGGACGGCATCATCATCACGGTGCACAACCTGTCCCCGGAGCCGGTCGTCGTCCCGTTGACGCTGTCGATGGTGGCGGACCCGGCCGGACGCCGCCTGACGGACCTCCTGGGTGCCGGGTACCTCGACGTCGACGACCGTGCCCGCGTGGAGGTGCCGCTCGAGGGCTACGGCTACCGTTGGCTCCGTCTCGTCGGGCCGGGAACCCGCCGACTGGTGTAGGCCGCTCAGCCGAGAAGATCGGCCACGGCACGGAGCGTGCTCAGGTCGCCCTGGACGAGGATCGAGGTGACGACGGTCTCCTCCCACTCGGCCAGGCGGTCGCGCACGGCGCCCGGGCTGCCGATCAGGGCGATGTCCTGGACCAGTGCGGTCGGCACGGCGGCCGTCGCCTCGGCACGACGGCCTTCGCCGAACAGCCGGGCGACCTCCTCGCACTCGCGGGTGTACCCGAGCCGCTCGATCATGTCGCGGTGGAAGTTGGCGGTCTGGGCGCCCATCCCTCCGACGTACAGGGCGATGAAGGGCCGGACGACGTCCGCCGCGCGCTCCACGTCCTCGTCGATCACGACCGGCACCGTCGTGCTGACCTCGAAGTGATCGGGGGCAGGCAGGTCGGGCGACCGGCGGGCGAACCCCTCGGCCAGTGCGGCACGGTAGGTCTCGTCGAGCGCCGGGGAGAAGAAGAGCGGCAGCCATCCGTCGGCGATCTCGGCCGAGAGCGCGACGTTCTTGGGGCCCTCCGCCGCGAGGTGGACGGGCAGGTGCGGTCGGAGCGGGTGGACGGTCGGGCGCAACGGCCGTCCCAGCCCGGTGCCGCCGGGGTACGGGAGCTGGTAGAACTCGCCGTCGTGGGCCACGGGGGACTGCCTGCGCAGCACCTGGCGGACGATGTCGACGTACTCCCGGGTGCGGGCCAGCGGGCGGGGGTAGGGGTAGCCGTACCAGCCCTCGACGACCTGCGGGCCCGAGGCACCCAGGCCCAGGACGAAGCGCCCACCGCTCAGGTGGTCCATGGTCAGTGCAGCCATCGCCGTGGCGGTGGGTGCGCGGGCGGACATCTGGGCGATCGCCGTGCCGAGGCGGACGTTCCTGGTCCGGCTTCCCCACCAGGCGAGCGGGGTCAGGGCGTCCGACCCGTAGGCCTCGGCGGTCCACACCGAGTCGAGCCCGAGCTCGTCGGCAAGCAGCACCGCCTTCTGCGCGTCGGGTGGTGGACCGGCCGACCAGTAGCCGAGGTGGTAGCCGAAGCGCATCTCATCTCCTTCGACGGCGCGGTGGTGAGGGGACGCTATCAAGCCGGACGCGGTGGGGCAGGCACCCGCCGTCGAGCTCGTCGTCTGAGCGTCCGCACCGCGAGCCAGCCGAGCACGAACAACCCGACCAGCACGAGAGCCGGGACGAGGACGGCTGCCAGCGAGAGCAGGACGCTCAGGATGTCCTCGATCCCGCTCACCACGGGGCCACCCAGGCCACCGGTGCTGGTGTTGACCCCCACCCTGAGCAGGGCCTTGGCGACGTGGACCGTCAGGGACAGCACGACCCCGGCCAGGACCGCGAGCCACTGACCCGTGGTCGTCCCCTCGACCGTCGCAGGGACCGCCATGGTCTGCGCCCCGACCCCCGCGCTGAAGGCCACGCCTCCCGCAGCAGGTCGCAGCACGCTCTGGAGTACGTCGTTGAGGTGGTCGACCCCGGGGATCTTGTCGGCGACGACCTCGACCAGCAGCAGGACGACGAGCACCGCGATGGCCCAGCCGTCGGTCAACCAGGTCCACCCCTCGGAGAGCTCGACCAGTGGGGTCCAACGCGCAAGAACGCTCAGCACGAGGAGCGGGAGCGCGGCGTTGAGTCCCGCCGCGGTGGCGAGCCCGGTCGCGGTGAGGAGCTCGAGCATGGTCCCAGCATCGCACCTGGTGCGTTCGCGCCGGATGTCCTGTCACCCGGACCTGGACCCGGACCCGGACCCGGACAGCACACCACCCGCCCAGCGGTGATCGGGGATCACCTGCACCGGGCGGGTGGTGGTGGAGTCACGGCGCAGCGACGCCGGGTACGACCTACTTGAAGGCGTCCTTGACCTTCTCGCCGGCCTGCTTGAGGTCGGCCTTGGCCTGGTCGCCCTTGCCCTCGGCCTCGAGCTGCTCGTCACCGGTCGCGGCGCCGGTGGCTTCCTTGATCTTGCCGCCACCCTTCTCGCCGGTGTTCTTGGCCTTGTCGTCGAACCCCATGGTGGACCCCTTCCGTCGTATGTGGTCGTTGCCCCTCGACGCTACGTCGCGCCAGGTGCCTGCGCGCGGCGAAGGGCCCGCTCCCCGGGCACAGGGCCGTAGGATCGACGGAAGAACCCCGCCACGGAGCCCAGCCGCAGCGGGGTGTCAGGGGTACCCGGGCCCCAGCGGCCCAGACATGAGGAGTGCGGTGGCGCAGGCACGGGACGAGGTCGGTGCCGACCGCTCACGTCCCGACGGTCCTTCGCGCGTCCTGACGATCCCCAACGCCATCAGCGCTCTGCGCCTCCTGCTCGTGCCGGTCTTCACGGGGCTGCTGCTGGCTGGTGAGGACCTCTGGGGACTGGTCGTGCTGGCCGTGTCCGGGGCGAGCGACTGGCTCGACGGGGTGCTGGCACGCCGCCTGGGGCAGCAGTCGCGGCTCGGGGAGCTCCTGGACCCGGCAGCCGACCGGCTCTTCATCGTCGTGACGCTCATCGTGCTGGCACTGCGCGACGTCATCCCGGTGTGGCTGGTGGTCGTGATCATCCTGCGGGACGTCCTGCTGGCTCTGGTCCTGGCCCTGCTCTTCCTCGCGCGGGTCGGTCCGCTCCCTGTGCACTTCGCCGGCAAGGCGGGGACCTTCGCGCTCCTGTACGCCTTCCCGCTGCTCCTGCTCGGCCAGTGGCAGGGGGTGGTGCCGACAGCAGCAGGGATCATCGGGTGGGCGTTCGCCTGGTGGGGGATCGGGCTCTACTGGTTGGCCGCAGGCATCTACATCCGCCAGGCAGCAGGCGAGCTGCGTCGGCGGTCGGTGTCCGCGTGACGTCGGACGACACGCCCAGGAGCGAGGTGGGGCCGGCGACCCCGCGCCACGCGGCCCGTCCCGTCGACGCGTCGATGAGCCTGCTCAACGAGGTCATGTACCGCCCCCTCGACCCGGAGTACGCCGAGGCGGCCCGTTCCCCCGCGCCCCCAGCGACGGGCGCCCGTCGCGCCGCCCAGGTGGTGCTGACCCTCGCGCTCGCCACCGTGCTGGGGCTCGTGACGGTGAGCGCCGTGAGCTCGTTACGCACACCACAGCCCTCGGCCGTCCAGGCCAGGGCGCTGCTCGAGAAGGAGATCGACGAGCGTTCCTCGGCGGCCGACCGGCTCCAGGCCGACATCCAGGGGATGAGCGAGGAGATTGCCCAGCTCCAGACGTCGGCGCTGGCCGAGGAGGACCCCGGCCTGTTCCTGCTGCTCCAGCAGGCTGAGCTGCACTCGGGTGCGGTGAGCGTCGCAGGTCCCGGGCTCGTGATCGAGCTCGACGACGGCGAGGAGGACGAGGACGACCCGCGCGGGTCGCTCGACCACCAGGTCCAGGACGTCGACCTGCAGATCGTGACCAACGGGCTGTGGGCCGCCGGCGCCGAGGCCATCGCCGTCAACGGCAGACGACTGACCGCGCTGAGCGCCATCCGCAGCGCCGGCCAGGCGATCCTGGTGGGTCCCTCACCACTCATCGCCCCCTACCGGATCGAGGCGATCGGGGAGGTCCGCACGATGCAGACCTCGTTCGCGCGTTCCTCCGCCGCCGCCCACCTCGGCTTCATCTCCGGTACCTACGGGATCGAGACCTCGATCACCGCGACGACCTCGCTCGAGCTCTCGGGGGCCGGGAGCACGACCTTGCGCCACGCCCGCGCCCTGCCCGATGTGGCATCGTCTGACGCACCTGACAAGGAAGGCTCTTCATGATCGCCGTGCTGGGACTCATCATCGGGGCCCTCGTGGGTCTGGCCCTGGAGCCCACCGTGCCGGTAGCCCTCCAGCCGTACCTGCCGATCGCGGTCGTGGCCGCGCTGGACGCCCTTTTCGGCGGGCTCCGCGCACTGCTCGACGGGACCTTCGACGACCGGGTGTTCCTCGTCTCGTTCCTGTCCAACGTCGTGGTCGCGGCGCTCATCGTCTTCCTGGGTGATCAGCTCGGCGTCGGGACCCAGCTCTCGACCGGCGTCGTGGTCGTCCTGGGCATCCGGATCTTCTCCAACGCCGCAGCCATCCGTCGACACCTCTTCCGGGCCTGAGCATGTCGCCCGACCATCGCGCCGACCCGGGC
The DNA here is from genome assembly GCF_023369855.1 of Actinotalea alkalitolerans. Classification (GTDB taxonomy): domain Bacteria; phylum Actinomycetota; class Actinomycetes; order Actinomycetales; family Cellulomonadaceae; genus Actinotalea. The sequence continues at coordinate 114,824 of NZ_JAMBPP010000012.1, forward strand.
CAGGACCCGGACGAGCAGTCGCCCACCCCCACCCGGCCACCGCTCTCGGCCTCGTGGCGGACCGTCCGGCGCGCGCTCGCACCCCGCGCGACCCGTGCCCAGGGCATGGCCGGTCTGCTGTGCGCGCTGCTGGGCTTCGCTCTGGTCGTCCAGGTGCAGCAGACCCGCACGGACGGGCTCACGAACCTGCGTCAGGACGAGCTGGTCCGGATCCTTGACGACGTGACGCAGCGCTCGGAGGAGCTCACCGCGCAGGCGAACGCCCTGCGGTCGGAGCGCAACGAGCTGGTCAGCGGTTCCGACACGCAGCGCACCGCCCGTGAGGCGGCGGCGCAACGAGCCGAGGTCCAGGGCATCCTCGCCGGGAGGCTGCCCGCCCAGGGACCGGGCATCGAGCTCGTCATCGTCGAGCGCGAGGGCAGCATCCCCGCACTGACCATGCACAACGTGCTCGAGGAGCTCCGCAACGCAGGAGCGGAGGCCGTGCAGCTCAACGACCTCCGGCTCACCGCCCAGAGCTACTTCGTCGACGTCCCTGATGGTCTGGTCGTCGACGGGACGCTGCTGTCCCCCCCGTACCGGTGGCTCGCGATCGGTGACCCGGCAACACTCTCGGGTGCGCTGGGCATCCGTGGAGGTGCCCTGGCGACGGTTCGCAACGCGGGTGGGGCGACCAACCTCGACTCCCGCGACCTGGTCGAGGTCGCGGCGACCAAGGCCATCAGTGCACCCCGGTTCGCCACGCCGGTCCCGGTCGCGGAGACGGACGAGTGAGCCACCCCGGGTGGCCGCAGGAGTCCCAGGGCTCCCGGGACCGGGATCGGCCGCATAGGCTGTACCAGCAGCACACCCGAGCCAGCACATCCGGCGCCGCCGAGGAGGAATCATGACCGAGCGCGATGCGTCAGACCAGCGATGGGCAGCGGCCGACACGACGATCAGCCTCGGCGAGGGGTTGATCGGCTCGGTCGAGCACGAGATCCCCGCAGCCGTGGGACTGACGCCCGAGGAGAATGCGGCCGTCGCGGCACTTCCCCGGACCTCGGCGCTGCTGATCATGCAGCGCGGACCGAGCTCGGGCGCACGCTTCCTCCTGGACGCCGACCGGACCGTGGCCGGTCGGAGCCCCGATGCCGACATCTTCCTGGACGACGTCACGGTCTCGCGCAAGCATGTCGAGTTCGTGCGGGAGCTCGACGACTTCGTGGTCCGCGACATCGGGTCGTTGAACGGCACCTACGTCAACCGCTCTCGTATCGAGCAGGCGGTGCTCAGGACGGGTGACGAGGTCCAGATCGGCAAGTTCCGGATGACCTTCCACCCCAGCCCGGCGCGCTCCGCCGCCGGACGTCCGCAGCCCACGGACGAGAACGCGTGACCACGGCCGGCCGTTCCGCGCCGGCGCAGGTCCCGGATCGCACGGCCTCGACCGCTGAGCCTCCCGACGGGGCTTCGCGCCCTCGCCTGGTCGAGCCGTGGCCGCACGGGGTGTCGCGGGAGCCGACGATGCGGATCTCGGACGTGCTCGGCGACCTCGGGGCCGACTTCCCGGCGGTGACTCCTTCCAAGCTCCGGTTCCTGGAGGATCAAGGTCTGGTCGAGCCACGTCGCACAGCGGGTGGCTACCGGCAGTACAGCCCGGCCGACGTCGAGCGGCTCCGGTACGTGCTGCGCCAGCAGCGGGACCGGTACCTGCCGTTGCGGGTGATCGGCGAGCAGCTGGCCGCGCTCGATGCGGGTGAGCTGACCGAGCCGCTCACGCCGGCGCGGTTGGCCACGCAGGACGGTGAGCGGACGGCCCCGACGATCGCCGGGCGCTACACGGCCGCCTCGCTCGCGCGCGAGGCCGGCGCGACCGTCGAGCTGGTCGAGCAGCTGGTCGAGGCGGGTGTGCTGCGACCGGGCCCGACGGGCCATCTGGACGAGTGGGCACGTGAGGTGGTGGTCGTCGCTGCCGCACTGGCCGAGCACGGGGTCGAACCACGCCATCTGAAGTCGTTCCGCTCGGCGGCGGACCGGCAGGTCTCGGTGGTCGACCAGATCGTCGCCCCGTTGCGCGGGCAGCGCGCTCCCGGTGCGCAGGAGCGCGCCGGTGCGGTGGCCGCGGAGCTGGGTGAGCTGTGCGGCCGGCTGCACACCACGCTGGTGCGTGGAGGGTTGTCGAACCTCACACCGTGAGCAGGGTGGTGTGCCGCTGGGGGTCAGGCGTCGTAGCGTGGTTCCCATGGCATCCGACGACCTGATCGAGCTCGAGGTGCTGGGTGTGCGGCGGCAGTCGCCACCGGACCAGGTGGTGGTGCTGCTGCTCGACCTCGCGGGACGGCGGCTGCTGCCGATCGTCGTCGGGGTGCCCGAGGGTTCGTCGATCGCGTCCGCGCAGGCCGGGATCCGACCACCCCGACCGATGACGCACGACCTGCTGGTCGAGGTCATCGACGCCGCAGACCTGGTGCTGGTGCACACCGAGATCGTCGCGCTGATCGACGGCGTCTTCCATGCCGCGCTGGTCCTGGACAACGGGCAACGTCTCGATGCACGGGCCTCGGACGCGATCGCCGTGGCGGTGCGCACGGGCAGCCCGGTGCTCTGCGCCCCGGCGGTCCTGGACGCCTCGGCGATCGCAGTCGAGGAGTCGACCCAGGTCCCTGCCGAGGAGGCCGAGCTCGAGCAGTTCCGCGAGTTCCTCGACACCGTGACCCCCGAGGACTTCCTCGGGGGGGAGGAAGGTGGCGACCCGGGTGGCGGGCCAGCGCCCCGCCGTTCTTGACGTTCAGGTGGAGGTTGAGACACGCCGTGGCGACACGCCGTGGCGTGTCGCACCTGGCATCGTTGACGGTGCCCCCCCACGGGCCTAGCGTGAACGACGAACATCCTGCGAGCCCCGGTTGGCCGGCTGTCGACAGCACGGATGGCACGGTGGACGGTAGGCAGTGATGGATCCGAGGGGAGTGCCCGTGAGCGGTACCGGCGAGACGGTCGAAGAGTCGGTCGGTGTCCCGCAGCGAGCCCAGGGGCTGCTGTTCGGCGACGAGCTCCCCGACCTCGACACCACCACGGGCTATCGAGGTCCGACCGCGTGCCGAGCAGCGGGCATCACCTACCGGCAGCTGGACTACTGGGCACGGACCGGTCTGGTCGAGCCGACGATCCGACCGGCGACCGGCTCCGGGACGCAACGGCTGTACAGCTTCCGGGACATCCTCGTGCTCAAGGTCGTCAAACGACTGCTGGACACCGGCGTATCGCTCCAGCAGATCCGCACCGCCGTCAGCCACCTGCGCGAGCGGGGGGTTGACGACCTCGCCCAGATCACGCTGATGAGCGACGGCGCGAGCGTCTACGAGTGCACCTCGGCCGACGAGGTCATCGACCTCGTGCAGGGTGGGCAGGGAGTCTTCGGCATCGCTGTCGGCCGCGTCTGGCGCGAGGTCGAGGGGACCCTGGCATCGCTGCCCACCGAGCGCGCCGAGGCCGAGGGGGTCTCGCAGGCCAGCGATGACGAGCTGGCGCGACGACGCAAGGCACGCACGGCCGGCTGAACTGGCCGACCGCCTCGCCTCACGTCCGCCCTGCGACCACCGTCCGTCTCGCGGGACGGACACTGCCAGGACCCGTAGCACCAGGTACCGTGCTGCTGCCCCCGCTAGTGATGAGGTGAGTCGTGTTCTCGAAGGTGCTCGTCGCCAACCGTGCTGAGATCGCCGTGCGGGGGTTCCGCGCTGCGTACGAGCTCGGCGCCCGGACCGTCGCGGTCTTCCCGCACGAGGACCGTAACTCCGAGCATCGCCTCAAGGCCGACGAGGCCTACCTGATCGGCGACCACGGGCACCCGGTGCGCGCCTACCTCGACATCGAGGAGATGCTGCGCGTGGCCACCGAGTCGGGGGCAGACGCCATCTACCCGGGGTACGGGTTCCTCTCGGAGAACCCCGACCTGGCGCGAGCGTGCGCAGCCGCAGGGATCGCGTTCGTGGGACCGCCCGCGGACGTGCTCGAGCTGGCGGGGAACAAGATCCTCGCCCTGCGGGCCGCCAAGCAGGCCGGCATCCCGGTGCTGGACTCCTCCGAGCCGTCCTCGGACGTCGACGAGCTCGTCGCGGCCGCCGAGGTGATCGGCTTCCCGCTCTTCGTCAAGGCAGTCGCCGGTGGTGGTGGCCGCGGCATGCGTCGGGTCGACACCCGTTCTGACCTCGCGGAGGCCCTCTCCGCAGCGATGCGCGAGGCAGAGGGCGCCTTCGGCGACGCCACCGTGTTCCTCGAGCAGGCCGTGCTCCGACCGCGCCACATCGAGGTGCAGATCCTCGCGGACGGCGCGGGCAACGTGGTGCACCTGTTCGAGCGTGACTGCTCGCTCCAGCGCCGGCACCAGAAGGTCATCGAGATCGCCCCGGCCCCCAACCTCGACCCCGAGATCAGGGACGCGCTGTGCCGTGACGCGGTCGCCTTCGCCCGGAGCATCGGCTACGTCAACGCCGGAACGGTCGAGTTCCTCGTCGACACGGTGGGGGAGCGGGCCGGTCAGCACGTCTTCATCGAGATGAACCCGCGCATCCAGGTCGAGCACACCGTGACCGAGGAGGTGACGGACATCGACCTCGTGTCGTCCCAGCTGCGGATCGCCGCGGGGGAGACCCTGGGCGATCTGGGCATCGACCAGTCGACCATCCGCGTCAACGGGTTCGCGATCCAGTCACGCATCACCACCGAGGACCCGGCCAACGGGTTCCGGCCGGACACCGGCCGCATCGTGGCCTACCGGTCGCCCGGTGGCGCGGGCGTACGGCTGGACGGAGCGACGGCGACCGCGGGCGCCGACGTGTCGGGGCACTTCGACTCGATGCTGGTCAAGCTCACCTGCCGCGGGCGAGACTTCCCCACGGCGGTGCGGCGTGCCCGTCGAGCGCTGGCCGAGTTCCGCATCAGAGGCATCCGGACCAACATCCCCTTCCTGCAGGCCGTCCTCGCCGATCCCGAGTTCGTCGCCGGTCAGATCGCCACGTCCTTCATCGACGAGCGCCCCGAGCTCCTCGCGGCCCGTGAGAGCGCTGACCGCGGGACCAAGCTGCTCCACTACCTGGCGGACGTCACCGTGAACCGGCCCTACGGTGCGCCGGGGGACGTGCTCGAGCCGCGGCTCAAGCTGCCCACGGTCGACCTGAGCGCCGCAGCACCGGCCGGGAGCCGTCAGCGTCTGCTCGAGCTGGGTCCGCAGGGCTTCGCCCGAGCGCTGCGCGAGCAGACCGCCGTGGCTGTGACCGACACCACCTTCCGCGACGCCCACCAGTCCCTGCTGGCCACCCGGGTCCGTACCCATGACCTGGTGACCGTCGCCCCGTACGTCGCACGGTCGACCAGCGGTCTCCTGAGCGTCGAGGCGTGGGGCGGCGCGACCTACGACGTCGCGCTCCGCTTCCTCGGTGAGGACCCGTGGGACCGGTTGGCGGCGATGCGTGAGGCACTGCCGAACGTGGCCCTGCAGATGCTCCTGCGTGGACGCAACACCGTGGGCTACACGCCGTACCCGACCGAGGTCACGCAGGCCTTCGTCCGGGAGGCGACCGCGACGGGGATTGACATCTTCCGCATCTTCGACGCCCTCAACGACGTCGAGCAGATGCGGCCGGCGATCGAGGCCGTCCGTGAGGTCGGCACCTCCGTGGCCGAGGTCGCGCTGTGCTACACGGGGAACCTCGCCGACCCGGCCGAGACCCTGTACACGCTGGACTACTACCTGCGCCTGGCCGACCGGATCGTCGAGGCAGGGGCGCACGTCCTGGCGATCAAGGACATGGCCGGCCTGCTGCGGCCCTCGGCGGCACGGACGCTGGTCTCGGCCCTGCGCGAGAGGTTCGACCTGCCCGTCCACCTGCACACCCACGACACCGCGGGTGGGCAGCTCGCCACCCTGATGGCCGCGGTCGACGCCGGGGTCGACGCCGTGGACACCGCGAGCGCGGCGATGGCCGGCACGACGAGCCAGCCCTCGATGTCCGCCCTCGTGGCTGCCCTCGAGCACACAGAGCGTGACACCGGGCTCAGCCTGCGCGCGGTCTGCGACCTCGAGCCGTACTGGGAGGCCGTCCGGAGGATCTACCGGCCCTTCGAGTCCGGGCTGCCCGGCCCCACCGGCCGTGTGTACGACCACGAGATCCCCGGCGGTCAGCTCTCCAACCTCCGCCAGCAGGCGATCGCGCTCGGTCTGGGCAACCGGTTCGAGCAGATCGAGTCGATGTACGCCGCGGCCGACCGCATGCTCGGTCGTCTGGTCAAGGTGACACCGTCGAGCAAGGTGGTGGGCGACCTTGCGCTGCACCTGGTGGCCCGGGGGGCTGATCCCGTGCACTTCGCCGAGAACCCCCAGGAGTTCGACATCCCGGAGTCGGTCATCGGCTTCCTCTCAGGCGAGCTCGGTGACCCGCCCGGCGGGTGGCCCGAGCCGTTCCGGAGCCGCGCCCTGGAAGGACGCTCACCGCGTCGACCCGTCGTCGCTCTGACCGACGAGGACCGTGCGGACCTCGACGGGGACTCGGCGACCCGCCGCGACCGGCTCAACCATCTGCTGTTCGCCGGCCCCACCAAGGAGTTCAAGCACACCCGGGCCACCTTCGGCGACGTCTCGGTGCTCGACACGACCCGCTACCTGTACGGGATGAAGCCCGCGACCGAGGTCGAGGTCAGCCTCGGCAAGGGTGTGCGGCTGCTGGTCGGGCTGGAGGCCGTCGGCGAGCCCGACGAGCGCGGGATGCGGACCGTGATGTTCACGCTCAACGGTGCGATCCGCCCGCTCCAGGTACGCGACCGTACCGTCGAGGTCGACGCTGCCACGGTCGAGAAGGCCGATCCCGGAACCCCCGGGCAGATCGCCGCGCCGTTCGCCGGAGCCGTCACCCCTGCGGTCCAGGAGGGGCAGCGGGTCGAGGCGGGTCAGACGGTCGCCACGATCGAGGCGATGAAGATGGAGGCGGCGATCACCACGCCTGTCGGCGGGACGGTGCAGCGGCTGGCGATCGGAGCGGTGCAGCAGCTCGAGGGTGGCGACCTGGTCCTGGTCATCTCCTGAGCCTGCCTGGGGGCGGGGGAGCGTAGCGTTGTCCCCACCCACTCAGGAGGTTGCCATGTCGCTCAGCCCCGAGCACGAGATCCCGCACCTGGAGTTCGACGAGTCGGTACCTCCACGCCCCGAGGAGGAGGTCGCTGACGCCACCCGCCGCCCCGATCCCGGCGGTCCGGAGGACGACGGCTAGGCGGAGCGGTCGCGAGAGGTCGCGTAGTCCTTCTTGAGCAGGAAGCCGCCGCGCACCACGAGCAGCGCGCCCACCGCGATCATGACCCAGTTGAGCCACACGCCGCCGTCGACGACCGCGCCGTACTGGAAGCCGATGATCGCGGCACCGGCGACCGCGGACACCGCGGCGGACCACCACCAGCGCTTGTGCAGCGCAGGCATGCCTGTCCACGTCACGTCGTCGTCTGCGGGCTGCTGCTTCTTCACCGGGCCGCTCGAGGACTTCTTCACCGGGCCGCTCGAGGACGCCCGGGCGGGACGGGCCCGTGGTGCGGCGCCGTCGTCCTCGGGCAGGGGAGCGGGGGAGTCGTCACGTCGGGCTGCCATGGCACCAGCCTCCCACGCCCCGTGGGGCGAGGGCGTCGCACCGTCCCGGGCTCCCGCGGGCACCGTACGCGCGAGAGCACGGCGGGTCGTACAGGTGTTCGATCGGGGCGGCGGCGCAGACCGAGGGAGGACGGAGGGCATGATGGACGCCGTGACGGTGACGCAGCTGGGCGAGGTCGAGTGGTCGGTGCTGCGGGAGATCCGGCTGGAGGCGCTCGACGACGCGCCGGCGGGGCTGGTGTCGCCCCGCGAGCGGGAACGTGGGTTCCGTGAGATCCACTGGCGCATGCGGCTGCGTTCCGGGACGTGGTTCGTCGCCTCGGCGGACGGAGCTCCCTGCGGCCTGATCTCCGTGCTCGCCGAACCGGGCGGGGCGCCCGACGACCGACACCTCATCGGGCTGTGGGTCCGTCCCACGAGCCGTCGCCAGGGCCTCGGGCGACAGCTCGTGTCGGCGGCTGAGAGCTGGGCCCGTGGCGAGGGTGCGCGAACGGTGTCGGCCTGGCTGGACCAGGACGACGCAGCCGGATCCGGGCTGCTCCAGGACCTCGGGTACGCACCGACGGGTGTGACGATGGCCATGCCGCGCGACCCGCACCGGACCGAGGCGCGCTGGGAACGGTTGCTGGACGTCGGTGACGAGGGAGGACCGGGGGACGTGAGGTCCTGACCGGCACGGGCCGACGCCTGCCAGAATGACATAATGTATATTATCGGCGATTCGCGACCACGGCAGCAGCGTCGCCATAGTCACCGGGACGCCTCAAGCGGGCGAGGCATCCTGCGGACGGGAACCTCGACCTCGACCGGCTGGTTCGAGCCGTCACGCTCGACGCGGACGACCGACCGGCGCTGATGCCGGCGAGGATCACACCCTGCGCCGCCGCCTCGGCGAGGATCTCGGGCAGGCCGTGCAGGCGCCGGACAGCGAGGAGGTTCGCCGTCGAGCCCCCACCGGCGCATCGGCGGGCCCCGCCGAGATGCCCGGTACTCCCCCGGCATACTGTGCGTCGCGCGCTCGTCGGCACCGAGCGCTCGTGGGCTCGCGCTCACGTCCGAGACGCAGTCACGACCCCGGTCACAGAGGTCGTTGCGACCACGACCGCATCGGGATCATGATGGGTGCGTTGAGCGTGCGAGGGAACCGCCGACGACGACGTCCCGGTCCCCTCGTCCCGACGCCGGCCGGGTCCTCCTGACGGGCGCCACCGTGGGCACTGCCGCCCGCCGTACCGCACCTTTCCGCGCACTGACCGGACGCCCCAGGCCCGAGGTACGCACCCGGGCCTCGGTCGACGGCGTGCCCCCGCACCGAAGGATGCCGCCATGGCAACCAAGCAGCGCAAGAACACCGACGAGTCGTCGTCGCGGAGCACCAAGGACGTCTCCGGCGTCCAGGGGTTCGACCGCGCCGATGCTCTGTACCCACCGCACACCGACCTCTTCACGTTCACCGCCAAGGTGATGGAAGGGCCCGGGCCCGAGTACGCCATGATCCTCGAGAGCATCTGCGGTGTCGCCGATGACTCCCAGCCCGTCGAGCAGTACGACGGCACGCTCGGCGTCACGGTCGCGTTCGTGGCCGCGCACCAGCGCCAGGCCGCGCAGGTCCAGTGGAACGCCGGACTGGGTGCCACCTACACCAACCCGGGCAACGTCAGCGGTGTCCGGTGGGGCAGCGGCACGATGATCAGCCGCGACCTGTTCCTCACCTGCGGCCACCTGTTCGACCAGAACCCGAACGGCTGGACGGTCCCCCGGCAGAACGGCACTGCCACCGCGATCAGCCCGGCGGAGATCGCGACGAACATGCGGGTGAACTTCCTGTACCAGGTGGACCCCTCGGGCACGCTGCGGGCAGAGGAGAGCTACCCGATCACCCAGCTCGTGGAGTACCGGCTCGGGGGCCTCGACATGGCCATCTGCCGGCTGGGGGGCAACCCGGGCGACGTCCACGGCTGGACCGAGGTCTCGGCCGCCAACGCCGCCGTCGGGGACATGATCTGCATCATCGGGCACCCGGCCGGCATGCCCAAGCGCCTCGAGGCCGGGCCCGCGACGACCGTCACGACGAACCGGATCACGTACGACGACATCGACACCCTGGGCGGCAACTCCGGCTCCGGGATCCTGCAGGCCTCCACGGGGCGCATCGTCGGCGTCCACACGAACGGCGGGTGCACCAGCACCGGCGGTGCCAACTCGGGTGTGGCGATCGCGGGCATCCTCGCGGTGTCCCCGACGCTCCAGGCCCTCCCGGCAGGGTCGAGCACGGGTCGTGCTGCGGACGGCATCACCACCCGGTTCGCCGACGACCTCCGTGCCACCATCCGCGCGGCCGACACCATCTCCCTGCGCGACCGCATCGGCACCCCGCTGGCTGCGGACATCGGCACGATCCACGCCGCGGACACCGCGCGGGTCCTCGACCGGCCCGGGACGCCGCTGGGCGCCGACACCCATCACGTCCTCGACAACCTCGGGACGTCGATCGCCGGCGACATCGGCACGTTCGGCGTCGGTGACGATCCCGACCTCACACGCGTCGAGACGGCGTTCGACCCCGGCTCGTTCGTGGACCCGCGGGTGTTCCCGCAGGGTGGGCGGCCCTTCGTCCAGGCCGGTCCGTCTCAGGTCGTCGCGCGCGAGGAGGTCGGCGCCGAGGGCTCGGACGTGCTCGCGGGTCTCGAGCACGCGATCCTGGCCCAGCGCGCCGCGTTGGAAGCTCTCGAGGCGACGTACGAGTCGCTCGCGGCGCAGCTGGAGGGCGGGTGGTGACCGGCGTCGTGGTGTCGTGCCGTCCGGGGCGGTGAACCGGTGATCGGCATCGTGTCCCACGTCGAGGACCTTCACACCCAGCAGGTCACCCGGCACCTCGACGCCGCCGGCTCGCCCTGGGCCATGGTCGACACCTCGCGCTTCCCCACGGCTGTGAGCCTGACGACCGTGCAGGGCGCCGACGGGTGGCGCGGGGTGTGGGCGGACGGCGGCGTGGCCTGGGACGCGGCGGACGTGCACGCCATGTGGTGGCGCCGTCCGCAGCCCTTCCAGCTCCACGCGGACCTGCGGACCGGCGACGACCGGCTGTTCGCGCACGGGGAGTGCGCCGCGGCCGTCGCCGGCCTGTGGGCGTGCATGGGAGCGACGTGGGTCAACGACCCCGACCGGGACGAGGCCGCGTCACGGAAGATGTGGCAGCTGCAGGTCGCCACCCGGGTCGGCCTGCGCGTCCCGAGGACGTGCATGACCAACGACCCGGAGCGAGCACGGGCCTTCGTGGCGGCGGAGCGGTCCGGCGCCGTCTACAAGTCCTTCAGCGCGACGCCGAGCACGTGGCGCGAGACGCGGCCGGTAGGGGCAGCGGACCTCGAGCTCATCGACGCCGTCCGGTACGCCCCCGTCATCTTCCAGGAGCTCGTGCCCGGTGGCATGGACCTGCGCGTGACGATCGTCGGGGAGGAGGTCTTCGCGGCCGAGATCCGCAGCGGTGAGTCGGCCTACCCCTACGACTTCCGCGTGGACACCGCCCACGCACCGACCTCGGTGTACGAGCTCCCGGACGCCGTCCGGGACCGGCTGCTGGCCCTCATGCGGGCGCTGGACCTGCGGTACGGAGCGATCGACCTGCGCGTCGCGCCCGACGGCGAGCACGTGTTCCTGGAGGTCAACCCGGCCGGGCAGTGGCTCTTCGTCGAGCTCGCGACGGGTCTGCCGATCTCCGCCGCGGTCGCGGGGCTGCTCACCGGGCTGGACCGCGACGGGGAGCGGCGCGGCGCGCGGGTGAGCAGGGACCCGCCGGCGCGGGCTGGATGCCGGCGTCTGCGGCATGCGGCAGGCTGGAGCCCCACACAGGAGGTCAGATGACGCGCACAGCCGCACAGCATGACGGCGACCCTCAGCTCGAGAAGCTCATCCGTCAGGTCCAGGAGGAGCAGCGCACCCTGCTGCTCGACCGCCTGGACAACGACGACGCGTGGCGGCTCGGCTGCCTGCTGGTCGAGCTCGGGCAGGAACGCGGCCTGCCGATCGTGGTCGACATCCGCCGCGGCGGCCAGCAGCTGTTCCATGCAGCGCTCCCTGGCACCACCGCCGACAACGACAGCTGGGTGACCCGCAAGTCGCGCGTCGTGGACCGCTTCGGCGCGCCGTCATTCCTGGTCGGGCTGCGCTCACGCCTCAAGGGCAGCACGTTCGAGCACGACACGGGCCTGCCGCTCCAGGAGTACGCCGCCCACGGCGGCTCCTTCCCCCTCACGGTCCGTGACGTCGGTGTCGTGGGCACGGTCACGGTCTCCGGCCTCGCGCAGGCCGAGGACCACGCGCTGGTGGTCGAGGCCCTGCGTGCCTTCCTCGGCGAACCGGGTCCCACCACCTGATGAGCACCCGGGCTCCTGGCGACACCCGGCCTCTGCTGCGGCGCATCGGAGGCCTGCTGGCACCCCACCGACGGGCCCTGGTGCTGGTGGCCGTCACGATCGTGGTGGGATCTGGGCTCGGGATCGTCACACCGTTCCTCACCCAGGCGGTGTTCGACCGTGCCCTCTTCCCCACCGACGGCGGCGAGGTCGACCTGGGTCTGCTCGCAGCCCTCGTCCTGGCCATGATCGCGGTCCCGGTGCTGAGCGCCGGGATCGGGGTGGGCCAGACGTACCTGACGACGTCGGTCGGGAACTCGGCCATGGCCGACCTGCGCGGCCGGCTCTTCGAGCACCTCGAGCGGATGGAGCTGGCCTTCTTCACCGCGACCAAGACGGGGTCGATCCAGTCCCGGCTGGCCAACGACGTCGGCGGGGTCAGGTCGATCCTCACCACGACCGCAGCCAGCATCCTGTCCAACAGCGTCACGGTGATCGCCTCGCTGGTCGCCATGCTGCTGCTCTCGTGGCAGCTCACGCTCATCGCGGTCGCCCTGATGCCGGCCTTCATCGTGCTGCAGCGCAGGGTCGGTGCCCGTCGTCAGGTCCTGGCACGCAAGACCCAGGAGTCGCTGTCGGACATGACCGCGATCACCGAGGAGGCGTTGAGCGTCTCCGGCGTGATGCTCGCCAAGGTCTTCAACCGGGCTGATGTCGAGGTCGCGCGGTACCGCGAGGAGAACCAGCGGCAGGTCGGCCTGCAGGTGCGTCAGGCGATGGCAGGCCAGGGCTTCTTCGGTCTCGTGACGGCGTTCATGGCGATCACCCCGGCGCTGGTCTACCTTGCCTCGGGGTACATGATCTCGGGCGGCACACCGATCACCGCCGGGACCCTCGTGGCGTTCTCGACGCTCCAGGCCCGGCTGCTCATGCCGACGGTGTCGTTGATGCGGGTCGCCCTGGACGTGCAGACCTCGCTGGCGCTGTTCCGCAGGATCTTCGAGTACCTCGACCTCGTACCCGCCATCCAGGACCGCCCGACGGCGCACCCGCTCGGCGCGAGCACCCTGCACGGGACGGTCGAGCTGCGAGACGTCTGGTTCGCCTATCCCCCACCGCCGACGCTGGTGGCACCTCCACCCAGTGCCGCGGAACGCTCGTCGGGCGGCCGAGGGAGTGGGTTCGGGGGCGGTCGCGGGGCCATGATCGCCCTGACCGGGGCGCCGGGACCCCACCACTCCCCCACGGGCTCGGTGCTGCCGGGCGCTGCGTCGACCGGCCGTGGTGCGGCGGGCGCGGCGTCGGAGTCGACGGCGTCGCACGACGCGGCGTCGGGCTCGGCGCAACGCCCGTGGACCATCTCGGGTGTCTCCCTGCGTGTCGACGCGGGCCAGCTGGCGGCCTTGGTGGGCCCGTCCGGCGCCGGCAAGACGACCCTGAGCTACCTCGTCCCCCGGCTGTACGAGGTCGATCGCGGCGCGGTGCTGCTCGACGGCCACGACGTGCGCGACCTGACCCTGTCCTCGGTGGCCGACGCTGTCGGCATGGTGACCCAGGACCCGTACCTCTTCCATGCCAGCATCGCCGCGAACCTGCGGTACGCCCGTCCCGACGCGAGCGACCAGGATCTCGCCGATGCGGCCCGCGCCGCCCACATCCACGACCGGATCATGGCCTTCCCGGACGGGTACGCGACGACCGTCGGCGAACGGGGCTACCGACTCTCGGGTGGGGAGAAGCAGCGCCTCGCGATCGCCCGGGTGCTGCTCAAGGACCCCAGGATCCTCCTCCTGGACGAGGCCACCTCGGCCCTGGACACCACCTCGGAGCGGCTCGTCCAGGAGGCCCTCGCGGAGGTCATGGCCGGCAGGACGACGATCGCCATCGCCCACCGGCTCTCCACGATCCGGCACGCCGACGTGATCTTCGTGGTCGACGACGGCCGCGTCGCCGAGCAGGGCACCCACGACGAGCTGCTCGAGACCGGAGGGCTCTACGCGCGCCTCTACGCCGAGCAGTTCGGCGGCGGGCGGGTCGAGGCCCGGTTCGCCGACGGCGTCATGTTCACCGACGGTGTCGTGCTCCCCCAGGCCTCGCCCTGGCACTGACCGCACCGGCACAGCCCCCGCCGAGCGGTTGCAGGCCGCGTCCCGCCGCGAGACCGTGTGTGCGTCCCTGCACGTCGCCCATGGGCGTCGCAGCTCCTCGCCCGACGGGTGTCGTGCTCGACGACTCGGCATCGGGCACGTTCACGGGACCTTCACGACCCGCCCGGAACAGCGACCCTCCCGTGGACGTTGACCCAGGCAGAGTGACGAACGATCGAGCGCGAGGACCCGTGCTCGTCCCAGCGGCAGAACGGAGGTCAACCCATGGCTGACCGGTCACTGCGCGGTATGCGCATCGGCGCGAACAGCATGGAGTCGGACCAGGGCGTCGAGTTCGCCCCGAGGCTTCAGGCGTACTACGACTGCCCGGACGGGCACACGATCGTCCTGCCGTTCTCGACCGAGGCCGACGTCCCTGTCGTCTGGGAGTGCCGGTGCGGCAAAGAGGCTCTGCTCCGGGACGCGAGCCTGCCCGAGCCGAAGGCGGGCAAGCCCCCGCGTACCCACTGGGACATGCTCCTCGAGCGTCGGACGGTCGGTGAGCTCGAAGAGCTGCTGAGCGAGCGTCTCGAGCTCTTGAGGGCCGGCAAGCTGCGCCGCTCCGCCTGACACGGATCGGCCTGACGCGGGCCGCGCGACCACGGCCGCCGCACCTCCGGGTGCGGGGGGCGGCGTGGTGCCCCGCTCCCCCCCCGGGCGGCCCGGGGGGGGGGGGCCAGGGCCCGGCGGGCGCCCCGGGCGGGGGGGCGGGGGGGA
>NZ_JAMBPP010000013.1 GCF_023369855.1 Actinotalea alkalitolerans
GTCCCAGACGCCTCCGCCCCACCGCTGCGGACGCGGCAGGCCCAGGTGCACCCCGATGTCGAGCACCACCCGGGCGGTGCGCAGCCGCTGCCCGTCGAGCATGCCGAGCCGGTCACCCGGGTCGTCGAGGAAGCCGAGGTCGGCCATGAGCCGTTCGGCGTACAGGGCCCAGCCCTCACCGTGACCCGGCACCCAGCAGGCCAGCCTGCGCCAGCGGTTCAGGACGGCCCGGTCGTGCACCGTCTGCGCGATCTGCAGGTGGTGGCCCGGGACACCCTCGTGGTAGACGGTCGTCTTCTCGCGCCAGGTCGTGAAGGTCGTCACCCCGGCCGGGACGGACCACCACATCCGCCCCGGCCGGGAGAAGTCGTCCGAGGGTCCGGTGTAGTAGATGCCACCGGTCTGGGTCGGGGCGATGCAGCACTCGAGCGTCAGCACGGGTCCGGGGATGTCGAAGTGCGTCCCAGACAGGGCCGCGACGGCCACGTCCGAGGTGGTCTGCATCCAGGTACGCAGCGCTGCGGTGCCCTCGAGCACCCGGCTCGGGTCGGCATCGAGCACCGCGACGGCCTGCTCGATCGTCGCTCCCGGCCCGGCGACCTGCGAGGCGACGGCCTCCTGCTCGGCGATGACCAGCTCGAGCTCGTCCAGGGCCCAGCGATAGGTCTCCTCGAGGTCGATCGTCGCGCCCAGGTGGAACCTCGACCACAGCGCGTAGCGCTCGGAGCCCACGGCGTCGCGCTGCGGAGCCTGGGGCAGCAGCTCGTCGCGCAGCACGACCACGAGGTCGGCGTAGGCCTGGCAGGCGGCGTCCGCGCCGGCACGCAGGTCCCTGCGCAGCAGGTCGTGCGTGCCGGCGAGTGCGGCCTCGACCGCGGGCCCGGTCGTCAGCGTCGTGAAGAAGGACGTCTCGGGGTCGGCGAGCTCGAGCGCCTGCTCGACGCACGCGGTCACCTGGCGGGCTGCGGCGACCCGTCCACGGGCTGCTGCCAGCCGCAGGGACTCGAGGTAGCCGGCCATGGCGGCCGGGAGGGCGGCCAGTCGTGCGGCGACGTCCTGCCAGTCCCGGGCCGTCGTCGTGGGCATGATGTCGAAGACCTCGCGCAGCGCCTGGACCGGGGAGGCGATGACGTTGAGCTCGCCGAGCAGCTCGTCGGACTCGATCATCTCGAGCTCGACGCCCACCCGCTCCTGCATCGCCGTCAACGTGACCCGGTCCACGTCGTCGACCGGGGTCTGCGCAGCGAGCTCGGCGAGCACCGCGCGGGCGGCGTCGGCGCGTGCCTGCCAGCCTGCCGGAGACAGGTCGGTCATCAGGTGGTCGTACCCGTCGATCCCGTGGGCGGTCGCCCAGAGAGGGTGCAGCGTGGCCGACGTCGTGGTGTAGGCGTCGGCCACGGCGTCGATGGCGGTGGGCACCCGGGGGGAGGCGGTCGAGGTCATCCCCGGACCCTAGCGCCGAGGCACCGCGAGCTCCGACGGCACGGCAGCGGCCGACCGGCCGTGCACCGGTCGCGGTCAGCGCAGCGTGCTCCACCGCCAGGCGTCAGGGCCCGGGGTCAGCGGGGCGAGGCGCTCTGCGCCGTCCCGCCACCGGCGGTGCCCCGAGCGGGCGGCCTCCTCGTGGTCGTGGCCGCGCGCCTGGTCGTGGCCGTTCGCGGCGTTGGCCGCCAGGCCCGCGACCAGGGCCGCGAGCTCGTCGTCGTCGGGCGCGCCGCGCACCACCTGGACGTCGGGGGGCGTCACAGCGGGATGTTTCCGTGCTTCTTGACCGGCAGCGCCGCACGCTTGGTGCGCAGCGCCCGCAGCGCGCGGACCACCTGGACCCGGGTGGCCGAGGGGGCGATCACCGCGTCGACGTAGCCACGGTCGGCCGCCTCGTAGGGGTTGACCAGGGCCTCCTCGTACTCCCGGGTCAGGCGGGCCCGTTCGGCCTCGACGTCCCCGCCCGCCTCCGTGACGCGCTTCAGGGCCCCGCGCTGCAGGATGTTGACCGCGCCCCCGGCGCCCATCACGGCGATCTGCGCCGTCGGCCAGGCCAGGTTCACGTCGGCACCCAGCTGCTTGGACCCCATCACGATGTACGCCCCGCCGTACGCCTTGCGGGTGATCACCGTGACGAGCGGGACGGTGGCCTCGGCGTAGGCGTAGATGAGCTTGGCCCCGCGTCGGATGATGCCGTTCCACTCCTGCTCGGTGCCGGGCAGGAAGCCCGGGACGTCGACGAAGGTCAGCACGGGGATGTTGAACGCGTCGCAGGTCCGCACGAAGCGGGCGGCCTTCTCGGCGGCGTTGATGTCCAGGGTGCCGGCCATGTGCGTGGGCTGGTTCGCCACGACGCCCACCGGCCGGCCCTCGACGTGACCGAACCCGATCAGCACGTTCTGGGCGTAGAGGGCCTGCACCTCGAGCAGCTCGCCGTGGTCCAGCACGTGCTCCAGGACCGTGCGCATGTCGTAGGGCTGGGAGTCGGAGTCCGGGACGATCGCGTCGAGCTCGAGGTCGACGTCGGAGATCTCCAGGTCCGCCTGCTCGTCCTCCCAGACGGGGGGATCGGCGAGGTTGTTCGAGGGCAGGTATCCCACCAGGGCCTTGACGTAGTCGATCGCGTCGTCCTCGTCGGCGCCCAGGTAGTGCGCGACCCCCGAACGGGCGTTGTGGGTGTGGCCGCCGCCGAGCTCCTCGAACCCGACGTCCTCGCCGGTGACCGCCCGGATGACGTCGGGGCCGGTGATGAACATGTTGGAGGTGCCGTCGGCCATGACGATGAAGTCCGTCAGGGCGGGGGAGTAGACGGCCCCGCCCGCGCTCGGCCCCAGGATCAGCGAGATCTGGGGGATGACACCCGAGGCGGCGACGTTGCGCCGGAAGATCTCGGCGAACTGGGTCAGCGCACCGACGCCCTCCTGGATGCGGGCGCCACCGCCGTCCAGGATGCCGATCAGGGGCACCCCGGTCCGCAGGGCGAGGTCCATGACCTTGGTGATCTTCTCGCCGTGCACCTCGCCGAGCGACCCGCCGAAGACGGTGAAGTCCTGGCTGTACACCGCGACCTGTCGGCCGTCCACGGTGCCGTGACCCGTGACGACGCCGTCACCCGGGACCCTCTTGTCACCCAGGCCGAAGGCTGTCGAGCGGTGCCGGACGAAGGCGTCGAGCTCGACGAAGCTGCCCTCGTCGAGCAGCGCGGCGATGCGCTCGCGGGCCGTCTTCTTGCCGCGGGCGTGCTGCTTGGCGGCGGCGCTCGCCTCGGGCCCCTCGACCGCCTGCGCGGTGCGCCGGGCCAGGTCGGCGATCTTGGCGGCGGTGGTCGCCGGGGCGTCGGTGGCGGGTGCGTCGGTCACGGGAGCGTCGGTCACGGTGTCGAGGGTAGTTGTCGGGTACCCACATCCTCAGTGCGACATCCGACCGTGTCCCCGGTCCGACATGTGCGACACCCGACAATCGCTACCGTGACGACGGTGACCACCGACCCGGACCCGTCCTCGCGTCCCCCGCTCGATCCTGCTCTCGCGGTGCGCGGTGTGCGGGCGGCGCTGCAGGCCGTCACGGGCCACGACCTGGACAGCCGGGTCGAGGTGGTGGGTCGGACGGCGTCCACCTCGAGCGACCTGGTCCGGGCGGTCTCGGCCGATCCTGCCGGCTGGCCCCACCTCTCGGTGCTGGTGGCCGACCACCAGGCGGCGGGCCGGGGTCGGGCCGGGCGCAGCTGGGACACGCCTGCGGGCGTCGCGCTGACCGTCTCGGTGCTGCTACGCCCCCGCGAGGTCCCGGTCGAGCGGTTCGGCTGGGTGCCGCTGCTCGCCGGTCTGGCGGTGGTGCGGGCGGTCGAGCAGACGACCGGGCTGCGGCCGGGCCTGAAGTGGCCCAACGACGTGCTGGCGGAGTCGGTCGACGGCGTCGTGCTGCCGGGGTGGGGCACACGACGCAAGCTCGCCGGGGTGCTCGGCGACCTGGTGGTGACCGACGACGGGCCGGCGGTCGTCGTGGGGATCGGCGTCAACGTGTCCCAGTCGGCCGACGAGCTGCCCGTACCCAGTGCGACCTCGCTGGCTCAGGTCGCGCCGCGGGTGCCCACGCGCGAGGCGCTGCTCGGGTCCCTGGTCGGTCACCTCGCGCGGGTGGTCGTGCCGTGGCAGGAGGCGCGGGGCGACGCCGTGGCGGCGGGGCTGGCGGAGCGGTGCGCGGCGATCTGCACGACCCTGGGTGAACCGGTGCGGGTCGAGCTGCCCGGGGGTGATGTGCTGGACGGGACGGCCTCGGGGATCGCGGCGGACGGTGCACTCGAGGTGACCGAGGCGTCCGGTCGGGTCCGCACGGTGCACGCGGGTGACGTGCGTCACGTTCGGGTGAACTAGCCTGGGCCGGTGCCCGACGACCTGACGCCCAGCGACGATCCCGGTCTGCGGGACTCGACGCTGGCGCGCATCGAGGAGCAGCTCCTGGGCGGGCCACGCTGCCTCGACCTGGACCAGGTCGCCGCGCGCGCCGAGGTCAGCACCGACGAGGTGCGCCTGTTCTGGCGCGCCCTGGGCCTGCCCATGCCGGCACCTGACGCGGTGGCCTTCACCGAGGAGGACGCGACGGCGCTGCGTCGGGTGGCCCGGGTCGCGCGCGAGCACGAGGTCGGGGAGCGCACCGCGGTCTCGGTGATCCGGTCGCTGGGCCACACCACCGAACGGCTCGTGCTGTGGCAGGTCGAGGCGATCGTCGAGCACCTCGCCGAGCGGTACGACCTGGACGACACCAGCGCCCGGCTCCTGCTGCTGGACCGCCTGCCCGACCTCGCTCCCGTGCTCGAGGGCCAGCTCGTGCACGCCTGGCGCCGCCAGCTCGCGGCCATGGCAGGACGCTTCGCGGCCGAGTTCGGGCAGGCCCGGGTCACGACCGACGGCGGGGACCGACTGCCCCTGGTGCGGGCGGTGGGCTTCGCGGACATCGTGTCCTTCACGACCCGGACGGCCGGGCTCGGCTCGCACGACCTGGCGGACTTCGTGCAGCAGTTCGAGTCCCAGGCCCGCGACGTCGTGACGGCGGCCGGCGGCCGGGTGGTCAAGACCATCGGGGACGCCGTGCTCTTCGTCGCCGACGACGCCGTCGCGGGGGCGCGCGTGGCGCTCGGGCTCGCCGACGCCTTCGGCGACGGGCGCGGGGTCGCCCCGGTGCGGGTCGGGCTCGTGTGGGGGCGTGTCCTCTCGCGCTTCGGCGACGTCTTCGGGCCGCCCGTGGCGCTCGCCGCCCGGCTCACCGACCAGGCCGAGCCGGGCACGGTGCTGCTCGACCACGCGACAGCCGGCCTGCTGGCGCCACGACCCGAGCTGCGCCTCACCGAGCTCCCGGAGCGGGAGACGAGCGGGTTGGGCTCGGTCCGGCGGTTCCGTCTCGAGCACGCGAGCGGGTGAGCCCCGGGTCGACGACCGGGCTCAGATCGGGCGGATGAGCTCGGGGCCGTCGGTCCCGACCCGGTTGACCAGGGTGGGTACCCGTTCGGCGAGCAGCTCGGGGTTGGGTGCGTCGAGCAGCGCGACCGCCTGGGTGGGGTCCTGGAGGGCGGGGTCGAGCCACGCGTCCCACCGCTCGGGCGGTACCACCACGGGGGTCCGGTCGTGGATCGCTGCGATCTCGGGCTGCCCGGTGGGGGCCGCGCCGGTCACGACGGTGGTGCTCACGACCCACCGGAGCGGGTCGTCGTCCGGCCGGCTGGGGTCCCGCCAGAAGGCGTACAGGCCCGCGAGGGCGAGCGGTGCACCGTCGGGCCGGTGGATCCAGAACGGCTGCTTGGGGCTCCTGGCGGGGGACCCCGGAGGTGGCGGCTGCCACTCGTAGTAGCCGTCGGCCGGGACGAGGCAGCGTCGGGTGGCCACCGCCCCGCGGAAGGCCGGCTTCTGGGCGAGCGTCTCGCGGCGGGCGTTGATCATCCGCGCACCGACGGACGGGTCCTTGGCCCACCCGGGCACCAGCCCCCAGCGGGCCAGGCGGAGCGAACGCACCGGGGCAGGGGCGTCGGGGTCGTGGTGGCTCTCCCGCTCGACGACGATCCGGACCGGGTCGGTGGGCGCCACGTTCCACGCGGCGGGCAGGTCCAGGACGTCGTCGTCGACGTCCTGGGGTGCCACCCGGAAGGCGTCGGCGAGGTCCTGGGCCTCGCGGAAGGAGGCATAGCGTCCGCACATAGGCCCAGCATGCAGGACGGGGCCGACAGTGGCGTGGGTCGGCGGCGGCCGATGGGGTCGAATCGATTTGATCCAGGTGCGACACTGGAGATGTGACTCAGCGGACCACCCCCGGCGACCACGGTGAGCGCGGCGCTCCCGCCGCCACGACCGCGCCCACCACGACCACGCCCACCACGACCACGCCCGTCGCGCGCACCCAGCCGCCGCCCGCCAAGCGCAGCAGCGCCCGCTTCGTGCTGCTCGTCGGCTCGATGGCCCTGCTGCCGGCCGTCACCACAGACATGTACCTCCCGTCCCTGCCCGACGTCACCGCCGAGCTCGCGACGACGACCGCGGCGGTGCAGTTCACCATCACCGGGATGCTCATCGGCGGGGCGATCGGCCAGCTCGTCGTCGGGCCGCTCTCCGACCGCCTGGGGCGACGGACGCCCGTCCTGGTCGGCGTGAGCATGCACATCGTGCTGTCCCTGCTGTGCGTGGTCGCGGCGACCATCGAGCAGCTCATCGCCTTGCGCATCCTGCAGGGTCTGGGCAGCGCCGGAGCCACGGTCATCGCGATGGCCGTGATCCGGGACCGCTACACCGGGGCCGACGCCGCCCGGCTCATGTCCCGGCTCATGCTCGTGATCGCAGCGGCCCCGCTGCTCGCGCCGACGATCGGCGGCCTCATCGCCGACCGGTGGGGCTGGCGCTCGGTCTTCCTGGCGCTGGCCCTCTTCGGGGTCGCCCTGGTGATCGTGGTCGCGCGCTTCCTGCCCGAGACGCTGCCGCCCGAGCGTCGCCTCGTCTCGGGCATCGGCGCCTCGATGCGCGGCTACCTGGTGCTGCTCAAGGACCGTCACTTCGTGGCCCTGGCCGCACTGCCCGGCCTGAGCATGGCCGTGATCATCAGCTACGTCGTCGGCTCACCCTTCGTCCTGCAGGAGGGCTACGGGCTCGGGGCGCAGCAGTTCGCGCTGGTGTTCGCGATCACCGGCACCTCGATGGTGGTCAGCTCGCAGGTCAACGCCGCCCTGGTGCAGCGGGTCGGACCGCTGCGGCTGCTGCGCGTCGCCCTGCCCGCCGGGGTCGTGCTCGGCTGCGGCCTGCTGGCTGTGGCCGCGACCGGTGCCGGCGGGGTCGTGGGGATCGTCACGATGCTCTGGCTGACCATGGGGATCATCGGGTTCGTGATGGCCAACGCCTCGGCACTGGCCCTCAGCCGGCACGGCGAGCGGGCCGGCACGGCCGCCGCCACGATCGGCTTCCTCCAGGCCGGCGTCGCCGCGGTGATCAGCCCGGTGGTCGGCCTGCTGGGCTCGACCGCCGTCGCGATGGCCATGGTCATGCTCGCGAGCCTCGTCGCGGCCCTGCTGGTGCTCGCCCTGGTCACCCCGGCCTACCGCGCCGGTGGCTGGCTCGGGTAGTGGCCGCCGGCCCTGCCGCCTCTAGCCTGGGACGATGAGCCCGTCGACGGTCCCCGGCCGCTGGAACGACGTCGCCCGCGGTGCGGGACTGGTGGATGCGCACGGCGCCGTCCGGCAGACCGTCTTCGCCGAGATGTCTGCGCTCGCGGTGCGCACCGGTGCGATCAACCTGGGGCAGGGGTTCCCGGACGTCGACGGCCCCGACCACGTCGCCCGTGCGGCCATCGAGGCGATCGCCGCGGGTCACAACCAGTACCCGCCCGGCACGGGCACACCCGCGCTGCGGCAGGCGGTCGCCAGCCACCAGGAGCGCTTCTACGGGCTCTCGCCCGACCCCGACACCGAGGTGCTGGTCACCACCGGGGCCACCGAGGCCCTCGCCGCGACGGTCCTGGCCCTGGCCGGCCCGGGGGACGAGGTGCTCACCCTCGAGCCCTTCTACGACTCCTACGCCGCCGTGATCGCGATGGCCGGGGCCGAGCACGTCACGGTCGGGCTGGTCGCCGGGGAGGTCGGCCCGCACGGACGACCTGCCGTGGGAGGCCGTGACGCGGCCTTCAGCATCGACGTGCCCGCCCTGGTGGCGGCGTTCTCCGACCGCACGCGCCTCGTGCTGCTCAACACGCCCCACAACCCGACCGGCACCGTGCTGACCCGGGCCGAGCTCGAGCTCGTCGCCAGGCTCGCCGCCCAGCACGACGCCGTCGTGGTGACCGACGAGGTCTACGAGCACCTCACCTTCGACGGGGTGCAGCACGTCCCGATCGCCACGCTGCCTGGGATGGCCGCGCGGACCCTGACCATCTCCTCGGCGGGCAAGACCCTGTCGTTCACCGGCTGGAAGATCGGCTGGGTGACCGGGCCGGCGGACCTCGTCGCTGCCGTCCGCACCGTCAAGCAGTACCTCACCTACGTCTCCGGGGCGCCGTTCCAGCCTGCGGTCGCCGCAGCCCTGACCGACGCCGACGGACGCACGGACGCCTACGTGCGTGACCTGGCCCGTTCGCTCGCGGCCCGCCGCGACCTGCTCTGCGACGGGCTGACGGAGGCGGGCTTCCGGGTCACGGTGCCGCAGGGCACCTACTTCGTGGTGGCAGACGGGTCGGCGCTCGGCCACACCGACGGTGCCGAGCTGTGCCGCGAGCTCCCCGAGCGGGCCGGTGTGGTCGGCGTACCGGTCTCGGCGTTCTGCCGGGCGGGATCGGCCACGGCGCGCGCGCTGGCCCCCGCGGTGCGGTTCACCTTCGTCAAGCAGGAGCCCGTGCTGCGTGAGGCGGTGTCCCGCCTCACGCGTTGGCGATCATGATTCCCCAGGCTTATCCACGGGCTGTGGATTGCGGTGGTTCGGGGCGGAGTGTCCGGTTCTGGTGTGCGGCCGGGTCGTCTGCGGGCCGGTCCGACAGGCCGGGGCAGCGGCTCAGCGGGCCAACGGGCACCCCGCGCAGGTCGGCGGAGCCGCCTGATGTGGCGGGCAGGTGCCGCACCCTCGGGCCGACGCAGCGGGAGCCGCGACCCCGACGGCACGGAGCTCGTCGATCATGGCCTCGGCGAGGTCGACGGGGATCCCGAGGCGGGCGGCCACCACCTGCGCGGTGACACCGGTCCTGGCCTCACCGACAACCCGTCGCAGGGTCGTCGGCGCTGCCGCAGGTGCCCGTGGCGCCTGCGGCACCGAGATCGGCGTGGTGCGGCGGGCCGGGCGCCTCACAGCAGCCTCGCGACCTGGAAGACCAGCACGGCGAGCACCCAGGCGACGACGAGCTGTACGCCGACGGCTCCCAGGGTCCACGCGGCCCCGAACCGACGCCACTGCTCGGCAACCGTCGCCAGGCACGGGGTGTAGCCCAGCACGAAGACCATGAAGGCCAGGGCGGCAGCGCTCGCGTGGCCGCCCGAGGTCTCCTCGAAGGTCGTGCGGAGTTGGTTGCTGAGCGTCGGGGCACCGGCACCGTCGCTCTCCTGGCCCACGGCAGGACCGTCGGTCCCGGCGACGGCCTCGGAGGTCGGGACGGGCTCGGGTGCTGCGACGGCGTCGGGAGCACCGACGTCCTCGGGCTCGGCGACCGCGTACGACTGGGCGAGCGCCCCCACGACCACCTCCTTGGCGACGAAGCCGGTCGCCAGGGCTGCGGTGAGGTGCCAGTCGCCGAAGCCGGCAGGGGCGAAGACCGGGGCAGCCCCCTGGGCCGCACGTCCGTAGAGGCTCTCCTGGACCGGGACGTCACCCACCGGGTGGTCGCCCGTGGCGGGCACGGCCATCAGCACCCACACGACCGTGAGGGTCACCACGATGATCCGGCCGGCCTTGGAGGCGAACGAGCGCACCCGGGAGGCCACCGAGGTCAGGATCGGGCGGAGCCGGGGTCGCTGGTAGGCGGGGAGCACGAGCAGCAGGGGCTCGTCGGTGAGATCGCGGAACAGCGTCCTGCGCAGCAGCAGCCCGCCTCCCACGACCAGGACGACGCTCAGCACGTACATCGCGAAGATCGCGGTGCCCGCGTGCTCGGGGAAGAAGATGCTCGCCAGCAGGATGTACACCGTCAGGCGGGCGGCGCACGACGTCCACGGGACGAGCAGCCCGGTGAGCAGTCGCCGACGGGCGTCGGGCAGGGTGCGGGTGGCTGCGAGCGCCGGGACGTTGCAGCCGAAGCCGATGATCAGGGGCAGCATCGCGCGCCCGTCGAGCCCGATCGCGCGCATCGCGCGGTCGGCGAGGAAGGCTGCTCGGGCCATGTAGCCGCTGTCCTCGAGCAGGGCCAGCGCCGTGTACACGATCGCCATGAGCGGCAGGAAGGTCAGCACCGTCCCGACCCCGGCGAGCACCCCGTCCACGACCAGGCCGACCAGCCAGGACGGCGCCCAGCCCTCGAGGAGGGCCCCGGCCGCGGTCAGCACCGGACCGTTGATGACGCGGTCCACCAGGTCCATCACCGGGGTGGCCGCACGGGTGGTGAGCTCGAACAGCGCCCACAGCGTCGCCAGGAAGACCGGCAGGCCGAGCCACGGGTTCAGCAGGGCGCGGTCGACCCGGTCGGTGCGGGTGCGTCGCACCGTCGGTCGTCCGCCGAGCGAGCCGACGACCTCCTCGACCCAGGCGAAGTGCACCTCGGCCGCCGCGAGCTGGGAGGTGAGGTCGTCCGTCGGTGCCGTGTCGGCCCCGGGGTGGATCCCGCGGACCCGGATCCCGCCGTGGTCCCGGACAGCGCGGGCGAGGTCCTCGAGCCCGCTGCCCGTGCGAGGGTCGACCGCGGCGACCGGTACACCGATCCTGCTCGCCAGCGCGGCCACGTCCACCGGGGTGCCGTGTGCCCGGGCGACGTCGAGCATCGTCACGGCGACCACCACCGCGACCCCGGTGCGGGCGACCTGGGCCAGCAAGTACAGCGAGCGGGACAGGGCCGTGGCGTCCAGGACGACCACGGCGACCCGGAGGTCGGGCCCCCCGGGCGTATCGCCCCGCAGGGCGTCGCAGACGACCTGCTCGTCGGGTGACCGCGCGACGAGGCTGTAGGTCCCGGGGAGATCCACGACGTCGAGCGGCGCAGCCGACCCCGTCGGGTGCCACGACCCGGTGCTCAGCTCGACCGTGGTGCCCGGGGCGTTCATGACCCGCTGCCGGGCACCGGTCATCGCGTTGAACAGCGTCGACTTGCCCACGTTCGGGTTGCCCACGAGCAGCACCCGGGTCTGTGCCTCACGGGAACCGGGGGCGCCCGCGGGCGAGGTCTCGTGGCAGGCGGTCACGGCCGGACGGCGACGTCGATCAGCCCCGCCGTCGAGCTGTCGAGCGCGATCCGGGACGCACCCACGGCCACGACCCGGCCGCCGAAGGGTGCGACATGGGTGACCCGGACCGTCGCGCCGGCGCGCAGGCCCACCTCGTGCATCCGCAGGTGCAGGGCCACCGGGGTGAGGACCGAGAGCACCTGCAGGTCACGATCCATGGGGCACCGGTCCAGTCGCATGCCTCCACGCTAGGCCCGGAGGTTAGGCAATCCTAAGAGACCAAGGTCCCGTCCGTGGGTCCCACACCGAGCAAGCCGGCCAGGCGCTGGGCGTCAACAGGCGCGCGCACCTTGACGTCGTTGTCGAAGTACACCAGGACGTCGTGGCCGGCCTCGGCCCACGTGCGCACCCGCGCCGCCCACCGGTCGAGCGCGACGTCGTCGTACCCGCTCACGTACAGCTCCTTGTCGCCGTGCAGGCGGACGTAGACCAGGTCGGTGGTCACCTCGGTCAGGAAGGGCCACCTGCCCGCCGTGTCGGCCACCACGAGGCCGATCCCGTGCCGTCGCAGCAGCTGCGTGAACCCCGGGACCTCGTAGGACGCGTGCCTGACCTCCAGGACGTGCCGGATCGGCCGGTCGACCTCCGTGCGCACCCACGCCCTGCCCTCGACCTTGGCGTCGTGGGCAGACGCGAGCCGGACGGCATCGGCCGTCGTGCGGGGGAGCAGGTCGAAGAACGCGGCCAACCGGTCCGGCTCGTAGCCGAGCGTGGCAGGGAGCTGCCACAGGATCGGGCCCAGCTTCGCCTCGAGCGCCAGGACCCCCGAGGCGAAGAAGTTGGCCAGCGCCTGGTCGGCACCGGCGAGCCTGAGCATGTGGGTCACGTAGCGACCACCCTTGACCGAGAACAGGAAGTCCGGCGGGGTCTGCGCGGACCACGTCCGGTAGCTCTCGGGTCGTTGCAGGGCGTAGAACGAGCCGTTGATCTCGATGGTCCGCAGCAGACGCGAGGCGTGCTCGAGCTCGCGGCGCTGCACCAGCCCCGGCGGGTAGAAGGTGCCCCGCCACGGCGCGTAGCGCCACCCGGAGATGCCGATCCGGACCTGTCCCACCTGCCGACCCTAGGCACCCTGGCCGTGCGACGCACGACGGCCCGACGTCCGCGGGCAGGAGGTCCGCGGTGCCCGGGCCGCGGGGGCTCTACGGTGGTCCCCGACGCCACAGCGGGAGGACGACCAGTGACCACCACACCCATCGACGCCACCACCACGAGTGCCTGGGCCGGGCTCACCGCCCACCAGGGTGAGCTCGTCCCTGACCTGCGCGGCTGGTTCGCCGCCGACCCCGAGCGCGCCACGCGCCTGAGCCGCTCCGTGGCAGACCTGCACGTGGACCTGTCCAAGAACCTCGTCACCGACCAGACCCTCGAGCTGCTCGTGGGACTGGCCGACGAGGTCGGCCTCGCCGGTCGGATCGGCGCCATGTTCGCCGGTGAGCACATCAACGTCACCGAGGACCGCGCCGTCCTGCACACCGCGCTGCGTCGTCCCGCACCGGCCGACGGCGCCGCGCCGGCCCTGGTGGTCGACGGCCAGGACGTCGACTCCGACGTCCACGCCGTGCTCGCCAAGGTCTACGACTTCGCCGAGCAGGTCCGCAGCGGACGGTGGACCGGTGTCACCGGCGCGGCCGTGCGCACGGTGGTCAACATCGGCATCGGCGGTTCTGACCTGGGCCCGGTCATGGCCTACGAGGCGCTCAAGCCCTACGTCGCCGAGGGCATCGAGGTCCGGTTCGTGTCGAACATCGACCCGACCGACGTCGCCGAGACCCTGGCCGGCCTCGACCCGACCACCACGCTGTTCATCGTCGCCTCCAAGACCTTCACCACCCTGGAGACCCTGACGAACGCGCGCCTGGCCAGGACCTGGCTCTGGGACGGGCTCACGCGGGCCGGGGTGCTCGAGGACACCGAGGAGGCCCGTGCGCGAGCCGTCGCACGGCACTTCGTCGCGGTCTCCACGGCCCTGGACAAGGTCGAGGCCTTCGGCATCGACCCCACGAACGCCTTCGGGTTCTGGGACTGGGTAGGTGGCCGGTACTCGGTCAGCTCGGCGATCGGGACCTCGCTGGCGGTCGCCGTCGGCCCGCAGGCCTTCGCCGACCTCCTCGAGGGCATGCACGCCGTCGACGAGCACTTCCGGACCGCTCCCTTCGAGCAGAACGTCCCTGTGCTGATGGGCCTGCTCAACGTCTGGTACGTCAACTTCCTGGGTGCGCACACCCATGCCGTGCTGCCCTACGCACAGCACCTGCACCGGTTCCCGGCGTACCTGCAGCAGCTCACGATGGAGTCCAACGGCAAGTCCGTGCGCTGGGACGGGTCACCGGTGACCGCCGCCACCGGCGAGGTCTTCTGGGGGGAGCCCGGCACCAACGGCCAGCACGCGTTCTACCAGCTGATCCACCAGGGCACCCGGCTGGTCCCGGCCGACTTCATCGCCGTCGCGAGCCCCGCGCACCCGCTGCAGGACGGCGAGGCCGACGTGCACGGGCTGTTCCTGGCCAACTTCTTCGCCCAGACCAAAGCCCTGGCGTTCGGGCGGACGGCCCACGAGGTCCGCGCCGACGGGGCTGCCGAGGACGTCGTCCCGGCGCGGGTGTTCAGCGGCAACCGGCCGACCACCTCGATCATGGCTCCCGCGCTGACACCGTCCGTGCTGGGGCAGCTCATCGCCCTGTACGAGCACATCACCTTCGTGCAGGGGATCGTCTGGGGCATCGACTCGTTCGACCAGTGGGGGGTCGAGCTCGGCAAGAAGCTCGCGATGGAGATCGCACCGGCCGTGGCGGGGGACACCGCCGTCCTGGCGGAGCAGGACCCCTCGACCCAGGGCCTGGTGCGCTACTACCTCGAGCACCGCCGGTAGGTCGGGAGGGACGCACCGGCCCGCTCGGCAGGCCGGTTCGGGCCAGGCTTCGTAGGGTTCGGTGATGGACGCTCACCGGCCCCGGACCTCTCTCTGGCACGACAGCCTCGGGCGTGCGGCGACCCGGAGCGCGCAGCTCCTGCTCGTGCTGATCCTCGTGAGCATCCTCGTGTGGGGGCTGCGCCAGGTCACCCTCGTGGTGATCCCGGTGATCATCGCCACGATCCTCGCGGCGGCCGTGAGCCCGGTGGTGAGCTTCCTGCGTCGGCGGGGGGTGCCGAGCGGTCTGGCCACGGTGCTGTCGATGGCGGTCGGGCTCGGCGCGCTGGGCACCGTGCTGTGGTTCGTGGGACGCGCGGTGCGCGACGAGTGGGGTGAGCTCGTCGCGGCGGCAGGGGAGGGGCTCGACCAGCTCCAGGAGTTCCTGACCCAGGGGCCGTTCGACCTGGGGGAGGAGCCCTTCGCCGAGCTGCGCGACCAGGCGACCGAGCTGGCCACCAGCGACGCTGTGCAGACCGGTGCGGTGGCCGGGGTCACCGCAGCGGTCGAGATCGCCACCGGCACCGTGCTGGGCCTGGTCGTGCTGTTCTTCCTGCTGCGCGACAGCCGCACCATCTGGTCGTTCTTCCTGCGGCCGCTCGACGCCGCGCACCGGGCGCGGGCGGACCGGATCGGCAGCGAGGCCGTCGACGTGCTGGGCGGGTACGTGCGCGGGACGGCGATCGTGGCTGCGGTCGACGCGACCGTCATCGGCGCGGCCCTGTTCATCCTGGGCATCCCGTTGGCCCTGCCGCTGGCCACGATCGTGTTCCTGGGAGCGTTCATCCCGCTGCTGGGCGCCACGCTGGCCGGCACCCTGGCGGCCCTGGTCGCACTCGTCTCGGACGGTCCGGTGACCGCGCTGATCGTGGTGGCCGTGGTGATCGGCGTGAACCAGCTCGAGGGGAACCTGCTCGAGCCCGTGGTGCTGGGCCGCGCGCTGCACCTTCACCCGCTCGCGATCTTGCTGGCACTGACCGCGGGCACCATCCTCGCCGGCATCGTCGGTGCGCTGCTGTCCGTGCCGATCGCCGCGGTGGCCTGGACGGTGGTCAGCGCGTGGCGAGCGCCGCAGGACGAGCCCGACGAGGCCGGAGCCGACCCGGGTGAGCCCGGTAGGAGCGACGTGGCCGTGGAGTCGATGGGCAGCACGGTCGCCGACGGCTGAGGCTGCCCATGGTGTGGCGGGCGGGCGAAGGCCCCGGTGGACGGTGTCCTCAGGGGTGGACGACGTCCGGTGCGCTGCGGAACCGCTCGGCCCGCTCGACCACGCGACCCACACCCGACGCGGCGTCCCAGCGGTAGACCGTGCGGCCGCCGATCAGCACCTGCTCGGCGCGCGAGTGCACGTCCAGCGGGTCGCCCGACCACACCACGACGTCACCGTCCAGCCCCGGCTGGAGCGACCCGACGCGCCCCTCGAGCCCGAGGAAGGTCGCGGGGTTGACGGTCAGGGCCTCGAGGGCTGTCTGCGGGGGCAGCCCCTCCTTGACCGCGAGGGTCGCCTGGTGCACGAGGAAGTTGATCGGGACCACGGGGTGGTCGGTGGTGATCGCGACCCGGACCCCCGCGGCGGCCAGGGTCGCCAGGTGCGAGATGTCCCGGTCCCGCAGCTCGACCTTGGCACGGTTGGTGAGCATCGGGCCGAAGATCACGGGGATGTCCCGATCGGCCAGGACGTCGGCGATCTTGTGCGCCTCGGTGCCGTGGTTGATCACGAGCCGGTAGCCGAACTCGTCCGCGAGACGGATCGCGGTGGCGATGTCGTCGTGCCGGTGGGCGTGCTGGTCCCAGGCCAGCTCCCCGTCCAGCACACGGGCGAGCGTCTCCAGGGCGAGGTCGACGGCGAACGGCTCACCCTTCTGCTCGGCGGCCGCCCGTGCCGCGCGGTAGTGCTGGGCCGCGGTGAACGCCTCGCGGATGACCATGGCGGTGCCGAGCCGGGTCGAGGGGGTCTGCTTCTTCTCCGCGTAGACACGCTTGGGGTTCTCGCCCAGCGCGGACTTGACGCTCACCGCGTCGCTGATGACCTGCTCGTCGACGGTGCGTCCGCCCCACGACTTGAGGGCGACGGTCTGCCCGCCGATGGCGTTCCCCGAGCCGGGCTTGACCACGATCGAGGTCACGCCGCCGAGCAGCGCGTCCCGGAAGCCCTCGTCGTCGATGTTGATCGCGTCGATCGCCCGGACGCCGGCCATCGCGGGGCCGGTCATCTCGTTGACGTCGTCGCCCGCGACGCCCTCGCCCTCCTCCCAGATGCCGACGTGGCCGTGGGACTCGACGAAGCCCGGGAGCACCCACCTGCCGGTGGCATCGACCACCTCGGCGCCCTCGGGCACCGCGACATCGGCGCCGACGGCGGTGATCCGCCCGTCCACGATGAGGACGGTGCCCCCGGGGACGGGCGCACCCACCACGGGGACCACGTGCCCTCCGGTCACGGCGACGACGGACGGTGTGCGAGGGGGCGCAGGAGTCATGGGACCACCGTAGGCCGAGGTCGCGTCGCGCGGTCGGGCTTAGGCTCGGGCAATGGCGACGGACGGCACGGTGGGCACCACCCGGGTCGACCGCTGGGTGTGGGCCGTGCGCCTCTTCCGGACCAGGTCGCTGGCCGCCGCGGCGTGCCGGGCGGGCCACGTGCGCGTCAACGGCGACCGGGCCAAGCCCGCCGGTCACGTCAAGGTCGGGGACGAGGTACGGGTGCGGGTGGGCGGCACCGAGCGGATCGTCGTGGTCGCCCGGGTGGTCGAACGCCGGGTCGGGGCGACCGTCGCGGTCGACTGCCTCGTGGACCGCACCCCACCCCCGCCGCCACGCGAAGAACGGCCCGCGGTGCCCGTGAGGGACCGGGGCGCCGGTCGCCCCACCAAGCGGGAGCGACGCGAGATCGAACGGCTCAGGGGCCACTGAGCCGGGCACCTCGCGTTCGGGGCGGTGAGGCGCCCCGTCGATCAGTGCGCGCCGGCTCCGGCCGGTCGCGGGAACCAGCTCACCGGGCCGACGATCCGTACCCCGACCATCTCGGTCTGCGGGAGATCGCCCTGGGTGCGGCACATGACCGGCAGGAGCACGTCACCCGGGCACCGCACCTCGAGCAGCACGTTCGCGTCGTGGCCGTAGAACACGGTGTCCAGGACCCGCGCGGGCAACCCGTCGCGCTCGTCGACGATGATCACCTGCTCGGGGCGCAGCACCGCCGTGCCCACGCCGTCGGCCGCGACGTCGATGATCGGCAGCGACCCCAGGGCGGTCCACACCACGCCGTCGCGCACCGTCGCCGGGATCACCACGGCCTCACCCACGAAGCGGGCGACGTCAAGGTCCTGCGGCACGCGGTACACCTTCTGCGGGGTACCGGCCTGGACCACCACGCCGTCGCGCATGACCGCGACCAGGTCGGCGGTGGACAGCGCCTCCTCCTGGTCGTGGGTGACCAGCACACCCGTGGCACCGGTGGCGTGCAGGGCGGCGCGGACGTCGGCCCGCACGCTCGCCCGCAGCCCAGCGTCCAGGGCGGAGAACGGCTCGTCGAGCAGCACGACCTGCGGGTCGGGGGCCAGGGCTCGAGCCAGGGCCACCCGCTGCTGCTGCCCGCCCGAGAGCTCGGCGGGCATCCGCCGCTCGTAACCCTCCAGCCCGACCAGCTCGAGCAGCTCACCGACCCGCCCCCGGCGAGCCGGGTCACGGCGACGCAGCCCGAAGGCGACGTTCTCCGCGACCGACAGGTGCGGGAAGAGCGCACCCTCCTGCGGGACCACGGTGATGCGTCGCTTCTCGGGCGGGACGTGCGTCCCGGGCCCGACGATCTGCCGGCCACCCAGGGTCACGGTCCCCCCGCCGGCGCGCTCGAAGCCCGCGACGACCCGGAGCAGGGTCGTCTTGCCGCAGCCCGACGGGCCGAGGACGGCGGCCAGGGCCCCGGAGGGGATGTCGAGGTCCACCCCGCGCAGCACGGCCTGGCCGTCGAAGGACTTGGTGATGCCGCGGAGCTCGAGCAGGCTCATCGTGGTCCTCCTTCGGTGCGGTCGGGCAGGTCGGTGCTCGGCACGACCGGACCGACCTGGCCACCCTCGGTGGCGCGCCGGGCCTGAGCCCCGGTGAGCAGGAAGGTCGGCACGGCGGCGAGCAGGACGAGCACCACGGCGTACGGGGCTGCGGCAGCGTAGGCACCGCTGCCCGTCTCCGTCCACAACCTCGTGGCCAGGGTGTCCATTCCGGTGGGGCGCAGGAGCAGGGTCGCCGGGAGCTCCTTCATGCAGGCGAGCAGGACCAGGGCGGCGCCGGTGGCCACACCCGGCCCGGCCAGCGGCAGGGTCACCCTGCGCAGCGTGGTCCACTGCCCGGCGCCCAGCGAGCGTGAGACGTCCTCGAGCCTGCGCGGGCTCTGCGCGACCGACGCGCGGACGGCGCCGACCGCTGCCGGCAGGAAGAGCACCGCGTAGGCGATCACCAGCAGCGGGGTGCGCTGGTAGATCGGCTCGGCGTAGCGGATGCCGAAGAAGACCAGGGCGAGTGCCACGACGATCCCCGGCAGGGCGTGGCCGGCATAGCTCGCGTGCTCGAGACCGCGGACGACGGGGCCGCGGTAGCGGGCGGCCAGGACCCCGACCGGGATCGCCAGGGCTGTGGTGAGGACGGCGCCGAGCACCGCGACACCGACCGTCGCCCCTGCGGCGTCGACCAGACGCGTCGGGTCGAGCGACGCCGACGTGCCCCGGAGCAGCCAGTAGCCCAGCGAGACCAGCGGGAAGCCGAGGGCGACCGCGGCGACCACGACGGACGGGCCCACCGCGACCGCCCGAAGCCGACCGAGCCGGACCGGGGTGACGGCGCGCGGCACCCCGCTGCCGACCCTCGCATGACCGGCCCGGCCCCGTGACCGCGTCTCGGCGACGGTGATCGCGACCGTCAGGACCACCAGGAGCAGGGACAGGACGGCCGCGGGCGTCCGGTCGAAGCTCGATCGGTACGAGGCATGGATGACCCGGGTGAACACGTCGTAGCGCATGAGCGAGGGGGCGCCGAAGTCGGACAGCACGTAGAGCGCGACGAGCAACGCGCCGGCCGCCGCGGCGGGGCGGACCTGCCGGACGGTCACCGCGAGGAAGGTCTGCCGCGCCGAGCGGCCCAGTGAGCGGGAGACCTCCTCGAGCGAGGGGTCGGTGCGGCGCATCGCCGCGGCGACGGGCAGGTACACGTAAGGGTAGGTGCATGCCGTCAGGACCAGGAAGGTGCCCCAGAAGCCCGCGAGCGCGGGGAGCGCCGAGATCCAGGCGTAGGCGGCCACGTAGCTCGGCACGGCCAGAGGGAGAGCCGCAAGGACACCCAGGCCACGCCGGCCGGGGACGTCGGTGCGGGTCGTCAGCCAGGCGAGCGTGATGCCGATCACCAGGCAGGCGAGCGTGACGCTCACGGCCAGGCCGACGCTGCGCAGCACGAGCCAGAGCGTGCGTTCCCGCAGCAGGATCTCTGCGGCGGTTCCCGGCCCGCCCTCGGTGGCACGGACCGCGAGGTAGACCAGCGGGAGCAGCGCCACGGCCGCGGCGAGTGCCGCGAGCGCGACGAGGACCGCGGGGGGCCGCTCGGCGTCCGAGCGACCACCCGCGGCCCTGATCAGTCGTGCGGTCAGGCTCAGGTCAGGCCCACCGAGTCGAGCAGGGCGAGTGTCGTCTCGAGGGACTCGAGCTCGTTGAGGTCGATCTGGTGCGCGTCGAGCTCGCTGAGCGGCTCGAGCTCGAAGACCTCGCTGGTGACCCCGTCGACGACCGGGTACTCGGCGGTCTCGTCGGCGAAGTACTGCTGGATCTCGTCCGAGAGCAGGAAGGCGATGGCTGCGGTGGCAGCCTCCACGTTGTCCGAGGTGGACAGCACTCCCGCGCCGGCGACGTTCACCAGGGCACCGGGGTCGTCGCTGTCCAGGAAGTGGATGCGGGCGCTGACGGCGTCGGCTCCGAGCTCGGCGACCTTCTGGTACCAGTAGTAGTGGTTGATGAGACCGACCGCTGCCTGGCCGCCGTCGACGGCGTCGAGCACCGCGTTGTTGTTCTCGTAGGTGGCAGGTCGCAGGTCGGCCAGCTTCTCGAGCCACTCGCGGGCGCCGTCCTCGCCGCGGTCGATCCGCAGGGCGGTGACGAAGGCGTGGAAGCTCGCGTTGGTCGGTGCGTAGGCGATCGATCCGGCGAGGGCGGGATCGAGGATCTCGTCGATCCCGGTGAACCCGGCCACCTGGGGTGCCTGCTCGGGGTCGTAGGCCAGCACGCGCGCCCGGCCCGAGGTCGCGACCCACCGGCCCTGCGCGTCCTGGTAGTCGGCGGGGACGAGGTCGGTGACCGTGGTGTCGAGCGGGGCGAGCATGCCGGCCGACGCGAGGGCTCCCAGTGCCCCGGCGTCCTGGCTGAAGAAGAGGTCGGCGCTGCTCGCGTCGCCCTCCTCGAGGAGCTGCGCCGCGAGCTCTCCGGACGAGGCGTACCGGACCTCGACCGGCAGGCCGACGGCCTCCTCGAGGCGTTCGAGCACCGGCCCGACGAGGTTCTCGTTGCGTCCCGAGTAGATGACCAGCGTGTCGCCGGCGGGTTCTTGCTCACCGGTCGAGCCGGGGTCGGGAGCCTGGCCGGTGGTGTCGGCGCCGCAGCCGGCGAGCGCCAGTGCCAGCGTCAGGGTCAGGGTGGGCACGAGCAGGCGACGGGACCGCACAGAACAGCTCCTCGAAGGTCGGGACAGGGACAGCGTCGCACACGCTACGCAGGTAAGCCTTACCTTGGAACGGTCGTCCCATGGGTTGGTCGGGTCCCGTCGTGGAGGCTCTCGTGGTGCGCTCGAGGGTCAGGACCGCCAGGATGCAAGGGACAGCCCCCCTCGGACACGGAGGTCATGATGACCAGCTCGGACCTCGACCAGAAGAAGTCCTCGACCCCGGACGAACCCCCAGGTGATGCCCTGGGCCAGGGATCGCCCATCTACGAGGAGCTCGTGACAGAGCGTGGTGACCCTGCTGCCGGTCACGACCACGAGGACCAGTCGCACTAGGACGCCTGGGGGGCAGGTGACGAGGCGGTCTCGAGCGAGGGGCGACCCACCGGTCGCGGTGGTGACCGGCGCCTCGAGCGGGATCGGCCGTGCCGTCGCGCACCGGCTCGCGGCACGCGGTGCCCGGGTGGTCCTCCTCGCGCGGAGCGCCGAGACGCTCGAGAAGGTCGCGCGCGAGTGCGACGACCGGGGTGGGCACGGTCTGGCCGTGCCCACCGACGTGACCGATCAGGTGGCCCTGCGTGCGGCCGTGGCACAGGTGCTCGACACCTTCGGGCGTATCGACGTCTGGGTCGGCGCCGCAGCGGTCTGGAGCTACGGGCGCTTCGAGGACACCCCGGACGCCGTGTTCCGCCAGGTGGTCGAGACCACCCTGCTCGCGCAGGTCGCCGCTGCCCGGACGGTCCTGCCGACCTTCCGCGCGCAGGGCACGGGAGTGCTGGTCCACGTCGCGTCCGTCTACGGCGTGCTGAGCTCGCCGTACGTGACGCCGTACGTGACGGCCAAGTGGGGACTCGTGGGCTTCACCCACGCGCTGCGTCACGAGCTGCGAGACGCACCGGGCATCGCCGTGGTCGGTGTGCTTCCTGGCGCCGTCGACACGCCCGTGTACGCCCATGCGGCCAACCGCGTGGGCCGTGAGATCCGACCGCTGCCGCCGGTGACGTCACCCGAGCGTGTGGCACGGGCCGTCGTGCGGGCCGTCGACCGCGGGAGGAGCGCCACCGTCGTGGTGGGGCGCACCCAGTACCTCGGCGTCTGGGTCCAGCGACTGGCGCCCCGGCTCTACGACCGCCTGGTGGGCCCTGTGGTGAGCTCCCTCACGCTGCGGCGCGGGCGGGTCCCGGTGCACGACGGGACGGTCTTCGCCCCGGACCCACCGAGCAACGCCGTGCGCGACGGCTGGCGTGCGCACGACCGCCGATCGGCCGGGGTCGCCGCGGCCGTCCTGGGCGTCACCGGGGCAGCGGTCACGGCGCTCGCGGGTCGTCGCACCTCGCGCCGAGGCCGCGCGTGATGCCGCGGGGCCCGACGCCCACGCCGGTCGGGACGAGTGGCGTGAGGCGTGCACCGGGCCCCACCGGTTGCGGGATGCCTCGCACGGCGGTCTGATCGGGTCACCCCCGATCATTGGAGTTGCTCGACATGGATGACCAGACAGTGGTGTGGATCGTCGTGGCAGTGGTGGTGCTCGCGCTCATCGTCGTGGTGGCGCTGGTGCTGAACCGCTCACGCTCCTCGCAGAAGGTCGACAAGCAGCGTCGCGAGGCCCAGGAGCTGCGCGAGCGTGCCGAGGCCGAGCGGATCGAGGTGCAGCGTCGGGAGGCAGACGCCGCGCGGGCCGACGCCGAGGCACGGATGGCGCAGGCCGAGGCCGACGCACAGGCGGCCGATGCCCGCACCCGTGCTGCTGAGGCGGCCAGGCTCCAGTCCGAGGCGCAGGGACGGGCGCAGCGGGTCGAGGAACCGCGTGCGGACATGGAGGAGCACCTGCGCCGTGCCGAGGAGATCGACCCCGACACGCACCACGCAGGGCCCGCGGCCACCGGACCGGCGACCGAGCGGCGCCTCGCAACCCCCGACGACCCGCCCCGTCAGCCCTGACCGGCCCGACCGTCGGGGCGGGAGCCGCGCCGTGGGACGACTGCGCACCGCGCTGACGGTGGCTGCTGTCGTGGGCGGCGTCGTCCTGGTCGATCTCGTGCTCGCTGGGGACGCCCCGCTGCCCAGGGACACGGACCACCAGGTGCTCGTGGTGCGTTCGACCTTCGACCACGGCACCGACGGCTGGCAGGCGCTCGGGCCTGCGGACGTGCGCCGGACCGACAACGCCGCCCGGGCAGGTGAGGGCAGCCTGCTCGTGGTGGACCGGTCCGAGCCGTGGAACGGGGCACAGCTCGACATCACCGACCTGGTCGTGCCCGACCGGACCTATCGGGTGTCGGTCTGGGCCCGCCTGGCACCCGATGCCGAACCGGCCGACCTCCAGCTGACCGTCGAGCGCTCCGCAGGCGGTACGCAGCACTTCGACCACCTCGTGCGGCGCACGGTGACCTCCCGGGAGTGGGTCGAGCTCGGCGCGCAGTACACGATGCCCGCGGGCACCGGCCAGGCACGGCTGTACCTCGAGTCGCTCGACTCGGTCGCGGACCTGCTGCTCGACGAGGTCAGGGTGAGCCACGAGGCGCCGCCGATCCAGGAGGACCTCCCGGCGCTGCGCGACGTGCTGGCCGACCGGTTCGATGTCGGGGTGGCGGTCGGGCCGCAGGACCTCGCAGGGCCCTCGGGGCTGCTGGTGCGACGCCACTTCGGCGCGGTGACCCCCGAGAACGCCATGAAGCCCGCCTGGATCCAGCCGCTCGAGGGCGAGCTGAGCTTCGAGGCCTCCGACCAGGTCACCGACTTCGCCGTGATCCACGGGCTGGACGTGCACGGTCACACGCTCGTGTGGCACCGCTCGACGCCCGACTGGTTCTTCACCGGCCCTGACGGGCAGGACCTGACCAGCAGCCCGCAGGACCAGGAGCTGCTGCTCAGCCGCCTCGAGACCCACACGCGCGCAGTGGCCGAGCACCTGCGCGAGCGGTACGGCGACGACGACCCGGTCCGTTCGTGGGACGTGGTGAACGAGGCGATCGACCCGACACAGCCGGACGGGCTGCGCCGCAGCAGGTGGTACGACGTGCTGGGTCCCGACTACCTGGCGCACGCCTTCCGCATCGCTGACGAGGCGTTCCCCGAGGCCGCGCTCTTCCTCAACGACTACGACACCGACTACCCCGGCAAGAGGCGTGCGATGGCCCAGGTGGTCCAGGACCTGCTCGACCAGGGGGTGCCGATCGACGGCGTGGGGCACCAGCTGCACGTCAACCTGGACCGGCCCGTCGAGCGGATCGGCCAGACCCTGGACGAGCTCGCCTCGCTGGGTGTCCGGCAGGCCGTCACCGAGCTCGACGTGGCCCTGGCCGCACCGGGCAGACCCGGCTCGGGACTGCCCACCCCGGAGCTGCTCGAGGAGCAGGCTGCCTACTACGGCCAGGTGATGGACCTCCTGGTCGCGCGATCGGCGGACATCGACACGGTGAGCGTGTGGGGGGTGCACGACGGCCGCAGCTGGCTGCGCACCTGGCGCGAGAGCCGCCGGCTCGAGGCGCCGCTGCTCTTCGACGACGAGCTCCAGGCCAAGCCCGCCTTCTGGGCGGTCGTGGAGTCCGCGCGCGAGGCGCGCTGACCGCTCAGGGGTCGCTCAGGGGTCGGGGCGGTCCGGCTCAGGGACGGATCAGGGACGGGTGGGGGGTTCACCCCATGTCGCCCGGGTGCGCCCCGGTGCCAGTCTGATCTCGGCACCCGACGACCCGCCACGACCGAACGAGGACGAGATGACCCAGCGCCCCCTGCGCCCCCTGCTCACCGTCACGATGACCGGCGCGCTCGCGCTGGTCCTCGCGGGGTGCGGCGCGCTCTCCTACGGCTCGTCCTCGGTGGACGTGGGCCCGAGCACCACCGAGGAGCGCGAGATCTCCGACGTCACCGGGGTCGAGCTTGCGACCTCGGGGACGGTCACGATCGAGCACGGCGACGGTCCCGCGCTCACGGTGACCGCGGGCGAGAAGGTGCTGCCGCACCTGACCAGCGAGGTGCGCGACGGCGTCCTGGTGCTGGGGACCACGGGCGGCTCACGGTGGGGGATCCGTGGCCCGATCAGCTACCACCTCGTGCTGGAGGAGCTGGATGCGATCAGCATCCGTGGGTCGGGTGACGTCCACGCCGACGCGGCGTCGGGGGACGGGCTCGCGGTCACCGTGAGCGGCTCGGGTGACGCACGTGTCCAGGACGTCGCGGTCGACGACGTCGCGGTCGAGATCTCCGGGTCGGGTGACGTCGAGCTCGCGGGGGTCGCACGCCGCCAGCAGATCTCGATCAGCGGCTCGGGCAGGTACGCCGGTGGAGGGGTGAGCAGCGACCACGCCCTGGTCGCGGTGCGTGGCTCGGGTGGTGTCGCGGTAGACGTCACCGGAACCCTCGACGTGGTGATCAGCGGCAGCGGGTCGGTCACCCACACCGGTGGCGCGCAGGTCACCAGCACGGTCGTCGGCTCGGGGAGCGTGCGGCAGGGCTGAGGGCGCACCCTCGTCACGGCCGACCCGCCCTCAGCGTGCCCCTGACGGCTGCTGCGACCGACCCGTGGCGCTCGACGCGCGCGCGGCACGGGTCGCTGCTAGCCTCCCGGCGTGTTGAGCCTGGACGAGGGGGTCGGGGCGACGTCACCGCCGCGCGACGGAGCGCGGCACGTGCCGTTCGGTGCGCCTCCAGAGACGGAGTGACATGAACGCGCTGTTCCTCATGGTCGTCGGGCTGGGTGTGATGGCACTCGGCTACGTCTTCTACTCGCGCTTCCTCGCGACGCGCATCTACCGGTTGGACGCCTCCTACCGGACCCCGGCGCACCAGCTGCGCGACGGGGTGGACTACGTGCCCACGCACCGGATGGTGCTCTGGGGACACCACTTCACCTCGGTGGCGGGTGCCGCGCCCATCGTCGGACCGGCGATCGCCGTCATCTGGGGCTGGGTGCCCGCGTTCCTGTGGGTCACCCTGGGCACCGTCTTCTTCGCCGGCATGCACGACCTCGGTGCGCTGTGGGCCAGCGTCCGCAACCGCGGCCAGTCGATGGGGGCGCTGTCGGGCCGGTACATCGGGGCGCGCGGGCGCAACCTCTTCCTCGTCGTGATCTTCCTGCTGCTGCTCATGGTCAACGCGGCGTTCGCCGTGGTGATCTCGAACCTGCTGGTGGCCACACCGTCCGCGGTGATCCCCACGTGGGGGGCGATCGCCGTCGCCCTGGTGATCGGTCAGCTGATCTACCGCTACAAGGTCGGCCTGCTCTGGCCCTCGATCGGCGGGGTCGTCGTGCTCTACGCGCTGATCCTGGTCGGGAACCAGTTCCCCGTGGTCCTGCCCGAGACGGTCCTCGGGCTCAGCGCGGCGTCGTTCTGGATCATCGTGCTGTTCGCGTACGCGGGGGTCGCCTCCCTGCTCCCGGTGTGGGTGCTGCTCCAGCCCCGCGACTACATCAACGGCCTCCAGCTCTTCGTCGGCCTGGGGATCCTGTTCGGGGCGGTGCTGCTCTCCGGACCGACCATCGTGGCCCCGGGCTTCAACACCGAGGTGCCCGCCGGCACCCCGAGCCTGGTGCCCCTGCTCTTCGTGACCATCGCGTGCGGGGCCATCTCTGGCTTCCACGGCATGGTCGCCTCGGGCACCACCTCCAAGCAGCTCGACACCGAGACGGACGCACGGTTCGTGGGCTACTTCGGTGCTGTCGGCGAGGGCATGCTCGCCCTCGGCGCGATCATCGCCTGCACCGCGGGGTTCGCGACCCTCGCCGACTGGCAGGAGGTCTACAGCGAGTTCGGGGCCGGAGGGGTCAACGCCTTCGTGGCCGGTGGCGCCTCGATCCTGAGCGCTGGGCTGCCCATCCCCAGCGGGCTCGCCGCGACCATCCTGGCGACGATGGCGATCCTCTTCGCGGCCACGACCATGGACACCGGCCTGCGGCTCCAGCGCTTCGTGGTGCAGGAGGCCGCCGGGCTGGCCGGGGTGCGGGTCGGCAAGGGGGTCGGCACCCTGGTCGCACTGGTCGTGTGCCTGGCCCTGGCCTTCGGCGCGGGGGCCGACGGCGCGGGTGGCATGGTCATCTGGCCCTTGTTCGGCACCACCAACCAGCTCCTGGCGGCACTGACCCTGTCGATCGTCTCGGTCAT
Organism: Actinotalea alkalitolerans; assembly: GCF_023369855.1. Classification (GTDB taxonomy): domain Bacteria; phylum Actinomycetota; class Actinomycetes; order Actinomycetales; family Cellulomonadaceae; genus Actinotalea. Next base: position 27,074 of record NZ_JAMBPP010000013.1, read on the forward strand.
CCTGATCCGCAAGGGACGCAACCCGTTGCCGGCGATGGTGCCGCTCGCGTTCGTGCTGGTCATGTCGGTGTACGCCCTGGCCGTCCAGGCAGTCTCCTTCTGGGACACCCAGAACTGGTTGCTGTTCACCATGGACGTGGTGATCTTCGTCGCCGCGGTGTGGGTGGCCTTCGAGGCGGTCGTCGCGATGAGCCGGCGCGGGCAGGTCGCCGAGGCCCAGGACGCCGACACGGTGCACGACGAGGAGGCAGCGGCGACCGCAGCGCGGGGTCCGGGCCGAGGGCCGGTCGACGGGCGTGGTTGACCCGACGGGCCTCGGTGCGCAGCTGCGTCGTCTCGCGGCGCTGCGCGCCGAGGTCGGGTCCGGGCTGCGGGAGTACTACGGGGGACCGTACCGACGCGGCGTGGCCCGGGCCCGGCGGGACGAGGAGGACCTGCTGACCCTGCTGCTCCTCTCGGAGTCGCTGGGCGTGCCCGACCCCGCGAGCTACTACACGCTCGAGCTGCTGCCGGTGCTCTACGAGGAGGTGCACGACTGGCACCGCCGGCTCGGGATGGACCGGTCGCCCCTCGACCACGTCGCATGCTGCTAGAGCTCGCCGCCTCGCGGCGGGTCCTGGTGGTCGGGGGCAAGGGAGGGGTCGGCAAGACCGCCGTGGCCTCGGCGCTCGCGCTGTCGCAGGCGCGGCGGGGGCGCCGAGTCCTGCTGGTCTCGACCGACCCGGCGCACAACCTCGGGCACCTGTGGCAGCAGGTGGTCGGTGACCGCGGCAGCGCACTCGCCCCGGACCTCGACGGGGTCGAGGTCGACCCGGTGGAGACCACCCGCGCACACCTGACGGCGGTCGGTGAGACGATGCGGCGGCTGATGCCCGAGCATCTGGCCGGTGAGGTCGACAGGCACCTGGCCCAGGCCCAGGACGCCCCCGGGATGCACGAGGCCGCGATCCTCGAGAGGGTCGCCGAGACCCTCGACGAGGCCACCGACTCCTACGACCTGTGCGTCGTGGACACCGCCCCCTCGGGTCACACGACACGTCTGCTGGGCCTGCCCGCGAGCCTGTCCACCTGGACCGAGGGACTGCTGCGCCGACAGGACCGCGCCCAGCGCTTCACCACCGCGGAGCACAACCTGGGCGAGCCCCGTGCCGAGCCGTCCCGTGCCGCGCGCGACCAGGAGATCCGGCGGGTGCTGCAGCGGCGGCTGGACCGGTTCGACCGGTTGCGCGCCACCCTGGTCGACCACGCCGGCACCGCGTTCGTCGTCGTGCTGGCCGCCGAGCGGCTACCCGTGCTCGAGACCGTCGAGCTGACCCGTGAGCTCAGACGGACCGGTGTGGACGTCGCGGCGGCGGTCGTCAACAAGCGGTCACCTGCCGACGCCGGTGCGTTCCTGGCGGGTCGGCGGGTCCAGGAGGAGGTGCACCTGCGCACCCTGCGGGCCGAGCTGCCCGACCTGGCGACCATCGAGGTGCCGCTGCTCGCCGAGGACGTCCTGGGTCACGACGCGCTGGTCCGGTTCGCCGCCCACCTGGGTGGGCCGCCCGGCCCTGCTGGCTAGGGTGGACCGGCCCACCGAGGAGAGTGACCGTGTGATCGCAGTCGACGCCGTCGTGGTGACGGCCATGCCCGACGAGTCCGCCCCGTTCCTGGACCGTGCCGCCTTCGTGGGACGGTCGCTGCAGGTCGGCCACGCGGTCCACCGGGTGCTGTCCCTCGAGGGTCACGACGTGCTCCTGGTGCAGTGCGGGATCGGGCTGGTCAACTCCGCGACCGCCGCCGCGGTCGCGATCAGCGGCACGAGCCCGCGCGTGCTGGTCAGCGCGGGCAGCGCGGGGGGTGTCGCGCAGGAGGTCGGCGTCGGCGACGTCGTCGTCGGCGCGCGCTACGTGTACTCGGGAGGGGACTCACGCGTCTTCGGCTACGCGCTGGGCCAGGTTCCCGGGATGCCCGCCGCCTACCCGGGCGACGAGGCGATGCTCGAGGCGGCCGCCGCGCTGGACGGACCTGAGCAACGGGTCCACGCCGGGATGATGCTCTCCGGGGACGTCTTCGTGGACCACACGACGGTCGACCACATCCGGGCGTCCTTCCCGGGGTCGTTGAGCACCGACATGGAGTCCGCCGCGCTCGCCCACACCTGCCACCTCTACCGGGTCCCCTTCCTGGCGGTGAGGGGCATCTCCGACCTGTGCGGGCCGCGGGCCGGCACCGGCTTCCTGACCCACGTCGACGACGCCGCCGACCGCTCGGCGTCGGTGGTGACGCGGATGCTGCACGACCTCGGGCCGAGTCAGGACGCGGTGGACCGCACCGCCTGACCGTCGGCAGCCTCCGGCACGGGCAGCCGCAGGGTCGCACGCAGACCGCCGTCGGCCGAGGTATCGAGCCGCACGTCGCCACCGTGCTCGCGCGCGATCTCCCGTGCGATGGCCAGGCCAAGACCACTGCCTCCCGCCTCGCGCTCACGGGCGTCGTCGAGCCGTACGAACCGCTCGAAGACGCGCTCGCGGTCGGCCTGCGCCACCCCCGCGCCGTCGTCCTCGACCGTCACCCATCCCTCGCCCACGGTGACCACGACCCTGGATCGCGCGTGGCGGACCGCGTTGTCGAGCAGGTTGCGCAGCACCCGCCCGACCGCGGGACCGTCTCCGCACGCCCGGCCCACCCCGCGGATCTCGACCCGGACCGAGCCGTTGCCCGGCCGCGCGGCACCGGCCGCGTCGTGGGCCACGTCGGCGAGGTCCAGCACGGTGCGCACGGTCGGTCTCGAACCGACCCGGGCGAGCAGGAGGAGGTCGTCGACCAGCGCCTGCATCCGCAGCACCTCCGACTCGAGCTCGGTCGCGAGCTCGGCGCTGCTGTAGGCGTCGGGGTGGCTGCGGGCCACCTCGATGCCGGCGCGCAACGAGGCCAGCGGTGAGCGCAGCTCGTGGGCGGCGTCGGCCACGAAGGTCCGCTGCCGCGCGGCGCCCACCTCGAGCCGGTCGAGCATCTCGTTCAGGGTCCGGGCGAGCGCCCCGAGCTCGTCGTCCGCGCGGTGCACCGGCAGGGATCCCGGCCCCCCGGTGCGCGCGACCTGAGCGGCGGCCCGGCGCAGCTGCTCGACCGGGTGCAGCGCCCTGCCCAGCACGACCCAGATCGCCCCGGCGAGCAGGGCTGTCAGCACCGGGACCACCATGACCAGCGAGACGCGCAGCGCCGCGAGGAGGCTCTGGACCTCGCCCAGCGGCACCGTCGCGACCACCGTCACCTCCTCGCCGCGGACCGCGACCGGGAGCACCGCGACCCGGGCCGTACGGTCGTAGGCGCTGAGGTCCGTCGTGGTCACCACGACGCCGTCCGCGGGCTGTGGGCGCAGCTCGGCCACCACCTCCGGGGGCAGCACCGGCAGGGTGCGGCTCGCGCTCAGCGACGAGGAGACCACCCGCCCTGACGGGTCGATCACCTGGACCACCTCACCCGGCTCGGCGACCGGAAGAGCTGGTGGGACACGGTCCTCGGTGACCAGGGCGGCGACGGTCGTGACCCTGTCCCGGACGATCTCGTCGAGCGCCGCGACACGGCTTCTCGAGAGCACCGTGGTCAGAGCGACCGCGCCGGCCACCAGGGCCAGGCACAGCAGCCCGGAGGTCAGCAGGGTCAGCCGCAGGCGCAGCGACCGACCACCCCAGCCCCGTACGGCAGGGCCGGCGGACCCGACGTCGACGGCCACGACCGACCGCCTCAGCCGACGACGCGGTAGCCCGCGCCCCGGACCGTCCGCACCGCGTCGCGACCCAGCTTGCGGCGCAGGTACCCCACGTACACCTCGACCACGTTGAGGTCCTCCCCCGAGGAGTCCCACACGTGGTCGCGCAGCTCGACCTTGCCCACCACCCGGTCGGCGTGACGCATCAGGTACTCGAGCAGCGCCAGCTCCCGGGTGGTCATCTCGACCTCGACCCCGGCGCGGGTCACCGTGCGCGTCGAGGGGTCCAGCACGATCTCGCCCACCCGCAGCACCGCGGGCCGTGCCTGGGCCGGACGACGCAGCAGGGCGCGCAGGCGGGCCACGAGCACCACGAAGGAGAAGGGCTTGGTCAGGTAGTCGTCGGCGCCGACGTCGAGCCCGTCGGCGACGTCGTGCTCACCGTCCTTGGCGCTCAGCATCAGCACCGGGGTCCACACGTCGCGCTCGCGCAGGGCCGTGACCACGTCGTAGCCGTTGCGTCGGGGGAGCATGACGTCCAGGACGATGGCGTCGTAGTCGTTGTCCGTCGCGAGGTCCAGGCCGGCCTCGCCGTCGTGGGCGACGTCGACCGCGAAGCCCTCGGCGGTGAGCCCCCGCAGCAGGGCGCGCGCCAGACCACGCTCGTCGTCGACCACCAGGACCCGCACCACCGCAGCATGCCACCGACCACCCGCGCCCGGGCACCCGGTGCGCCGGCACCTCTCAGCGTGCTCTCAGCCACCCGGGTGCACAGTGGTCCCATGACAGAGCAGACAGTCCTCCCGACCACCCCCCGACGCTCTGCGCTGCGCTCGCGGTGGACGGCGCCGGTCGCCGTGGCCGCGGTGGTCGCCGGCGCCTTCCTGGCACCGCCGCTGATCGCCTCGGCCGGCCCTGCCGACCTGCCCGACGTGACCCCCGAGCAGCTCCTCGCTGCCGTCGCCGAGGCCGAGCCGCTGCCGATGTCCGGGACGGTGGTCTACACCGCACGGCTCGGCCTGCCCGAGATCCCCTTCGCCGAGGTGTCCGGTGCGGACCCGATCGCCCTGCTGGGCGGGAGCTCGACGCTGCGGGTCTGGACCGACGGCACCGAGCGCTCACGCGTCGCGCTGCTCGGCTCGACCTCGGAGTACTCGGTGGTGCGTGACGGCGCGGAGGCGTGGACCTACTCCAGTGCCGAGGACGCCGTGGTGCACTACTCCCTCGACGAGGCCGACCAGGCGCGGTACGACGCCCTCGCCACGGACCTGCGCTCGGGGAACGTGCCCGAGCTCGCGGGCGAGCTGCCCACCCCTCAGGAGGCCGCACGCCTGGCACTGGCCCGCGCCGAGGAGTTCTCGATCGTCTCGCTCGACGCGCACACGACCGTCGCGGGTCGCGACGCCTACCAGGTGGTGGTGACCCCGCGCACCAGCGCGACACTGGTGTCCAGGATCGTGGTCGCGGTGGACGCCGAGACCTCGACGCCGCTGCGGGTCCAGACCTGGAGCGTGCAGGACACCACGACACCGGCCCTGGAGATCGGGTTCACCGACATCACCCTGGCCACCCCCAGCGACGCGATCCTGGCGTTCTCGGCCCCGGCCGGAGCCAGCCTCAAGGAGGTCGTGGTGCCTCTCCCCGACGCGCCCGACGGCGCCGAGGCCCACGACGGGAGCCTGCCGGACGGTCTGACGATCACCGGATCGGGCTGGGAGACGGTCGCCCAGTGGGTGGGTCTGGACGTCGCGGCCCTGGTCGCCGGCGACCCGGCGGCGCTGACCGGGTTGCCCGGGGCCGAGCGCACCATCGGGTCGGAGAGTGCCCAGGAGCTGATCGAGGAGTTCATGCCGAGCGACGGCTCCGGGCACCCCGGGGCGATGACCCTGGACACGACCGCCCTGTACGACCAGCTGACCGTCGAGGTTCCCGAGGGCCTGCTGCTCAGCTCGACCCTGCTGAACGTGCTGGTCACGAACGACGGCCGGGTGCTGGTCGGCTCGGTGCCCGCCGAGACGCTGCGCGGGATGGCGTGACCACGACGCAGGTCGCGAACGCCCTGGCGACAGGCCCGGTGGTGCGGACGCAGAGCGAGGGGACTGGCCCGCTCGCCGTCCGCACCGCCGGGCTGACCAAGCGGTTCCGCTCGGGTCAGGTCGCCGTCGACGGGATCGACCTCGTCGTGCCTCGCGGGTCGGTCTACGGGTTCCTCGGGCCCAACGGATCGGGCAAGACGACGACGATCCGGATGCTCCTGGGGCTCGTGCGCCCGACCAGCGGGAAGGCCTGGCTGCTGGGTGAGCCGATGCCGGAGGCGGCCGGCGCGCTCCTCCCCCGGGTCGGTGTGCTGGTCGAGGGCCCGGCCTTCCAGCCGTACCTGAGCGGACGGGCCAACCTCGCGCGGCTCGACGCGAGCGACGCCACGGCCGATCCACGCACCGCGCGACGACGCAGCGAGGAGGCCCTCGAACGGGTCGGCCTGACCGCTGCCGCGGGCAAGCCCTACCGCCAGTACTCGCTGGGGATGAAGCAGCGGCTCGGCCTGGCGGCCGCGCTGCTCCGCCCGCGCGAGCTCCTCGTGCTCGACGAACCGACCAACGGTCTCGACCCGCAGGGCACCCGTGAGGTGCGGCACCTGGTGCGCGAGCTGGCCGATGCGGGCACCACGGTGCTGGTCTCCTCGCACCTGCTCACCGAGATCGAGCAGGTCTGCTCCCACATCGGGATCATGGGACGGGGTCGCCTCCTGCTCCAGGGAGAGCGCCACGAGCTCACCGGCCGGGGGGTCGCCAGCGTGGCCGTGACGACCAGCCCGCACCAGGTGGGGACCGCGGCCCAGGTGCTCACCTCGTTGGGTCTGCGCGACGTCGTCGTCGACGGTCCCGGTCTCGAGGCGCCGTTGGGCGACGTCGCCCCCGAACGGGTCTCGGCCGCGCTGGTGCACGCCGGCGTGGACCTCGTCGGGCTCGAGGTCCGCCGCCCGAGCCTCGAGCAGCTCTTCGTCCGGCTCACGGGGGAGGGGTTCGATGTCGCCCGCTGACGTGCTCGACCCACCGGCGCCCGGCTCACGGGCCCCCGCCCCCGTCCTCGTACCGCAGGCCACCGTGGCCCACCGGGGCGCGTGGGGCCGCCTGCTGCGCAGCGAGATGCGGCTGGTGTTCGGACGCCGTCGCAACATCGCGCTGCTCTCGGGGCTCGCGGCCGTCCCGCTGCTCCTGGGCGTCGTGCTGTTCGTCACGCAGGACTCGGCGCTGGGAGGTCAGGGACCCGGCTTCGTGGGGAGGGTCACCGGCAACGGGCTGTTCCTGGTGATCGCGGCGCTGTTCATGTGCCTGCCCTTCCTGCTGCCCCTGACCATCGGCGTCGCCTCGGGCGACGCGATCGCGGGGGAGGCCCAGGCCGGGACCCTGCGCTACCTGCTGGCCGTGCCCGTGTCCCGGACACGACTGCTCGCGGTCAAGGCCGTCGCGGTGCTGACCTTCGTGGGGGCCGCGGTGCTCGCGATCGCCCTCGTGGCCCTGGTGACGGGCGCGGTCCTCTTCGGGCTGAGCGACATCACCCTGCTCTCGGGGACCACGGTGCCGCTGGCCGACGGCCTGCTCCGGGTGGCCGGCGTGGCCGCGTACGTCGCGCTGTCGCTGACCGGTCTGGTCGCGGTGGGCCTGTTCCTGTCCACCCTGACCGAGGTCCCCGTGGGGGCGATGGCCGCGACCGTCGTCGTCGCCATCGTCTCGGCGGTGCTCGACACACTGCCCCAGCTCGCCGTGATCCACCCCGCCCTGCTCACCCACCACTGGCTGGACGTCGCCGAGTTCCTGCGGGTGCAGGTCGACTGGGGCGTGCTGGGTCAGGGTCTGGCCGTGCAGGGGGCGTGGGTGGCGATCTTCGGGGCCCTCGCGTGGAGCCGCTTCACCACGGCCGACGTCACGTCCTGACCGAGGGCCCGGGGGTGGGTCCGTGGCCGCCGCCCGGTCGCGCACGGGCAGCGGCCACGGGGGTCAGTGGACCAGGCCGTCCTTGGTGACCGACAGGTGGACGACGTCGTCGGTCACGTCGGTGATCTCGTCACCCGCGGCCCACCGGTCGCCGGCGAAGAGACCCTTGGCGTTGATCCGCAGGTACCCGACCCGCAGCAGGCGCTCGCGCGCCCCGGCCGGTGGCCCCTCGTCGCCCAGCAGGTCCGAGCCCTGGCCCTGCGCGGTGGCGGCGTCAGGGTCACCGAGCCGGACCTCCTTGACCGTGCCGATCGTGTCACCGGCCGGGTCGACCACCGTCATGCCGCCCCGGACCTGCTCGATCACCCGGGAGCCTCCGAAGGGATCCGTGGTCATGGCAGCCTCCTCACCTCGGGCCGCGCACGGTCTCGTGCCCCGGCCGGTTGGGCGCGTCGCCACGTCGGTCCGACGCCTCGACGCCTGACCTCCAGTGCACACCAGGTGGGGCCGTCCCGCTCGTCGGGAGGCTCAGGGTGTGACGTCGAACCCGGTGAGGTGCTCGGGATCCTCGGTCGTGACGGTCACGTGGTCCACGCGGGCGTGGCGTGGGCCGCGGGCTGCCCAGTCGAGCACGCGCTGCACGCCGACCCCGTCGCCCTCCAGGACCATCTCGACCGTACCGTCCGGTCGGTTGCGGACCCATCCGGCGACACCGGACCGGTCGGCCTGCTGGGCGCAGGACCACCGGTAGCCGACCCCCTGGACCAGTCCGTGCACCACCGCACGACGTCGCACGACCTCCGCGTGCTCAGTCACGGCTCACCTCCTCGTGGCTGCTCGGCGCCCGGTCGAGCAGCACCTCGATCATCCCGGCGAGCAGCGCCGTGCGCTCGGGCAGGTAGGACAGGTCCACGTGCTCGTCGTCGGCGTGCGGCCCGCCGCCCACGCCGCCGAGGCCGTCCAGGGTCGGGACGCCGGCCCCTGCGGTGAGGTTGCCGTCCGACGCGCCGCCCACCGCGAGACCCACGAAGGGGCGGATCCCCAGTCCCGTCGCGACCTGCTGCGCGAGGGCGAGCAGGCGCCGGGACATCTCGGGCTCCATCGGAGGTCGGTTGATCTCTCCCTCGACGTCGACCCGCGCCCCGACGGTGCGAGCGGTCAGGGCGCGGAGGTCGTCCTCGACCCGGTGCTGCTCCTGGGCGGTCGCGGCCCGCACGTCGACCCACACCTCGGCGTGGGCGGGGACGGTGTTGGTGGTCGTGCCGATCTGTCCGCTGGTGGGGGTCACCGTGGTCCCGAGCGCCGGGCGTGCCAGTGCCGCGACGGCCGGGATCTGGCGGGCGAGCTCGACCCCGGCGTTGATGCCGGCCTCGGGCTCGAGCCCGGCGTGCGCGGCCCGACCCGTGACCCGCACCCGATAGGCGGACGTCCCCTTGCGGGCGGTCTTGAGGGCGCCGCCCGGGCCTGCGGCCTCCAGGACGAGCACGGCCTCGCACCCGGCAGCCTCACGTTCGACCAGGTCGCGGGAACCGGGCGAGCCGACCTCCTCGTCGCTCGTGACGAGCACCGTGACCCCGTCGAGGGCCTCGAGGCCCTGGCGCTCGGCGACGAGGGCGCACGCGGTCAGGGCCTGGACGATCCCGACCTTCATGTCCAGGCATCCCGGCCCGCGCAGCACGCCGTCGGCCACGACACCCGGCAGCCGGTCCAGGGTGCCGATCGGCCACACCGTGTCGTGGTGCCCGAGGAGCAGCACCCGGCGAGGTCCGGACCCGAAGCGCCAGGCGAGGTGCGAGCCCCCCTCGGCGCCCACCCGTGCGGGGGCGGTACCGACGATCTCCGCACCGACCCGTGCTACCAGCGCGGCCGAGCCCTCGAGCGCCGCGGCGTCGTGCGAGGGCGACTCGCAGGCCACGAGGGTCAGGGCATGACGGACCATCTCCGGCAGCCGGGACCGGGCCGCGGCGAGGTGACCGGGGGTGGCGTGCCCCGTCCCACCCGCCTGCGTCACGAGGTGCGCCCCGGCCGGGAGGGCGCCCGTGTCCACTCCGAGCGCACCGTGACCTCCTCGAGCCGCACCGGGTCGACCTCGACGCCCAGGCCGGGGCCGGTCGGGACGGCGATGCGTCCCTCGTCCAGCACGAAGGGGGCGGTGATGTCCTGGGCGTAGAAGCGGTCGGAGGCCGAGATGTCACCCGGCAGCGTGAAGCCCGGCAGGGCCGCCAGAGCCGCGTTGGCCGCGCGTCCGATGCCCGTCTCGAGCATCCCCCCGCACCAGGCGGGGATGCCGTGGGCCAGGGCCACCTGGTGGATGCGGGCCGCCTCCAGGTACCCGCCGACCCGTCCGGCCTTGATGTTGATCGCCTGGGTGGCACCCAGGACGATCGCGTCGGCGGCGACCTTGGCCGAGACGATCGACTCGTCCAGGCAGATCGGGGTGCGCAGCTGCTTGGCCAGCTCGGCGTGCTGGCGCAGGTCGTCCTCGGCCAGGGGCTGCTCGATGAGCAGCAGGTCGAGGTCGTCGAGGCGCCGCAGCAGGCGGGCGTCGGCCAGGGTGTACGCGGCGTTCGCGTCGACCTGCAGCAGCAGGCCGTCGCCGAAGGTCTCCCGCAGCAGCCGGGTCGGCTCGACGTCCCACCCGGGCTTGATCTTGATCTTGATCCGGGCGTAGCCCTGGTCCAGGTAGTCCTGGACGGTGGACAGCAGCTCGTCGAGGGTCGACATGATGCCCACCGAGACCCCCGACGGCACGAACGTCCGCTCGGCCCCCAGGAAGCTCGCGAACGACTCGCCCGTTGCCCTCAGGCCGGCGTCGACCAGCGAGAGCTCGACCGCAGCCTTCGCCATCCGGTGGCCGACGACGTGCTCGAGGCGCCCGGCGACCAGGAGCGGGTTCACCGGTCCGTTCCCCAGCAGCGCCGGGTAGAGGAACCGGTGCAGCACGTCCCACGCACCCTCGGTGTGCTCCGAGGAGTACAGCGGCACGGGCATGGTCACGCACTCGCCCCATCCCTCGGCGTCCTGGGTGACCGCACGCACCAGGATCACCTCCCGCTCGGTCTGCCGTGCGAAGGAGGTCTCGAACGGGGTGACCAGCGGGATGCGCAGCACCCGGGTCTCGAAGCCGGTGGGGGTCAGGGGGATCATCGTGAGCCTTCCATCAGGTAGTGGCCGTCGAGGGTGAACCCCGTCACTGCGAGACCGTCGGCGAGCAGCGGCACGAGCGTCCCGTGCAGCGCGGCTCGCCACTCCCGGGCCAGGTCGGGCTGCCGAGCGCGCAGCGACTCGACGTCGCGGGGGACGGCGACCAGGACCCGGTCCGCGCCCGAGGGCACCGCGCGGGTCGACGGGGCGCCGTCGGGCGAGACGGCGAGGACCACCGGTGTCCCGGGTGGTCGCTCGGCAGGGGTCCCTGGCGCCCACGGCCGGGCGATGTCCCACACGACCTCGAACCTGTCGGTCGGACCGTCGGCGTTGACCAGGTCGCCCGTCGCCCCGTAGAAGTCCGGGAGGTAGGCCTCCACCCGTGCGCCGAGCCTGGTCAGGTTCAGGTGGGCGTTGCGGCCCACGAGCGGGTCGAAGGTCCAGCTGATCGCGTCCAGGCCCCGTTCGAGCGCCCAGGCGCGCTGATGCAGCTTGAGAGCCGTGCCGACGTGCCGACCGCGACGGTCGGCACGCACCCCCGTGACGTGCGAGTGCAGCCGCCGGTGCTGCGGTGCGGCGAAGAACGCCGCGCTCGCACCGACCACCACCGCGGGGTCGGCCGGCTCATGGACCGTCATCACGTAGCCACCGACGTGCTGCAACGCGCGCATCGCGGTCGCCGAGAGCGCGTCGGGCTCACCCCAGATCTCGCGCAGCACCGCGACCGCGCGCGCGACCTGCGCCGGGCCCTCGGGGGCGGACACCGCGACACCGGCTGCGCGGCACAGGTCCTGCGCCTGCGCCCACGCCTCGGCGAGCAGACGAGCACCGGGTGCGGGTGGCCCGCCGTCGTCCGTCATGGCGACCATCATGCACGGGCGGTCCCCGCCGCCGGGCGTGTGCGGGTGTCGCTGCGGGCCCGGGGCGAGGAAGATGCCAGCGTGACGATCACCGAGAGCACCGACAGCACCGAGAGCACGCGCCGCCTGCGGTGCGCCCTGTTCGTGGACTTCGACAACGTGTACCTGGGGCTGCGCCGGCTCGACCCGGCCGCGGCCGAGGCGTTCGCGGGCTCGCCCGCGCACTGGCTCACGGCCCTGGAGACGGGCAGCGACGCCGACGGTGAGTTCTCCCGCAGGTTCCTGGTCCGGGCCTGCTACCTCAACCCGTCGGCCTTCTCGCAGTTCCGGCCGAACTTCACCCGGGCCGGTTTCAGCGTCGTGGACTGCCCCTCGCTGACCCAGCAGGGCAAGAGCAGCGCCGACATCAACCTGGTGCTCGACGCCGTGGACGCGCTCAGCGGCCACACCCGGTACGACGAGTTCGTCATCCTGTCGGCCGACGCCGACTTCACCCCCCTGGCTCTGCGCTTCCGGGCGGCCGACCGCCGGGTCACGATCATCACCGCGGGCCCGGCCGCCAGCGCGTACCGGGCCGTCGCCGACACCGTCATCACCGCCGACGAGCTCGCCGAGCTGGTCAAGCCCCCCGCCGCGCTGCCCGACGAGCCCGCCGCGGTGGTCCCGCCGACCACGCAGACCCCCGCCCCCGACGCCCCCGGGCGCCGGGGCTCCGGCTCCGGCGGGTCCCAGACCCGCGGCACGCAGCCCGCGGCCTCGCCGGCCCGCAAGGCCGTGCTCCGGCTCGTCCGGTCGGCCGACCGTCCGCTGACCGGCTCGGACGTCGCCCAGGCGGCGCAGCGCTCGGACCCGTCGCTGCTGACCTCGGGCTGGGACGGCGCCAAGACCTTCTTCCCCTGGTTGGCACGCACGGTGCCCGAGCTCGGCGCCGCGTCCCGCCCGGCCCCGGGCTTCGTGTGGGACCCCAAGCGGTTCAGCGAGGCCGACCTGCCCACCGCTGACGGGGTCGCCCTGCCGCCGCTGCAGCGTCAGGTCGTCGAGGTGACCGACATCCCGAACCTGCCGACCGAGCGGTACCGCATCCTGCTCACCGCCCTGGCCGACGAGGTGAGCACCACCCCGTTCGACCGGCCAGAGACCGCGCGCCGGGTCCGGGACGCCTGCCAGGCGGCCGGTGAGCCCATCGGGCGCGCCTCGGTCAACACGGTGATCTCCGGGGTCCTGTACTCCGGGCTCGACCTGAGCATGAGGACCACCGCGAAGAAGGTCGCGGAGACCTGGGCGGACAACGTCATCGGACTGTGCCGGGGCGCGCGGATGGAGCTCAGCCCCGCGGACGTGGGGGCCATCCGCACCTGGGTCAGCGGCGGGCTGCTCAAGCGGTGAGTGCGGTGGCCGTCCGTCTCGGGGTCCTGGATGTCGGCTCCAACACCGTTCACCTGCTGGTCGTGGACGCCACCCGGGGTGGGCCGCCGCTGCCTCAGTCCTCGCACAAGTCGGTGCTGCGACTCATGCGCTACCTCGAGCCCTCGGGACGGATCAGCGACGAGGGTGTCCGTGCGGTGGTCGAGGCGGTGGCGCAGGGGGCGGCCAGGGCCGCTGAGGCCGGTATCGACGAGCTGCTGGCCTTCGCGACCTCAGCGCTGCGCGAGGCCCCGAACGGCCCTGAGGTGCTCGACCTCGTCGAGGCGACCACGGGCGTCCGGCTCCAGGTCCTGACCGGGGAGGAGGAGGCCCGGACCACCTTCCTCGCGGTGCGCCGGTGGTACGGCTGGTCCGCCGGCGACATGCTCCTGCTCGACATCGGCGGGGGATCGCTCGAGATCGCCGCGGGGGACAGCGAGGTGCCCGACCTCGCGGTCTCGCTGCCGCTGGGTGCCGGGCGCTCCACCATCGGCTTCCTGCACGACGACCCGCCCACGGGTGAGCAGACGGCGGCGTTGCGCGAGCACGCGGCGGCCCTGCTGGCCGGGACGGTCCGGCAGTTCGCCGACCTGCCCCGCCCCGAGCACGTCGTGGGGTCGTCCAAGACCATCCGGTCGTTGGCCCGGCTGGCCGGTTCGACCTCGGACGGCGTGGGTGCCCGGGACCGGCTCATGCTGCGCAGGTCAGCCCTGGAGGACTGGGTCCCGCGCCTGGCGAAGATCCCCGCCGAGGCGCGTCCCGCGCTCCCGGGGATCACGGTGGACCGGACCTTCCAGATCGTCGCCGGCGGCATCGTGCTGGCCGAGACCCTGCGCGCCTTCAAGGTCTCCGAGCTCGAGGTCTCCCCCTGGGCCCTGCGCGAGGGACTGATCCTGCAGTACCTGGACCGCCTGATCTGAGCCCTCCGTCTCCGCGAGGTCGCACACTCGCACCGAGGACGCACGGGCACCCGTGCGTCCTCGGTGCAGATGTGCGACCTCGGGAGGGTGTCGTGCGGGGTGGGTGGGGTCAGAGGTGGGTGAGGGTGGTGAGGTGGTGGTGGAGGGCGGCGGCCAGCGCGTCGGCCTCGGGGACGATGTCGGGGTCGGTCACCACGCTGACGGTCAGCGTGCCAGCGCAGGACAGAGCAGCGAAGGCGACCCCGACGTTCCCCGCGGTGGGCGTGAGCGGGACCGTCCGCAGCACCGGGGCGCCGGCCAGGGAGAGCGGCTCCACGGGCCCGGGAAGGTTGGTCAGGAAGGAGTTGACCAGCCGCTGCCGGTTCACGAACCACCCGAACGCCCCGGTCGCGGCCAGCAGCCGGAAGACCGGTCGCACCAGAGCCGCGGAGTCACCCCGCACGTGCGCCTTGCGGGCCCGGGTCACCCGCGAGACCGCCGCGAGGCGTTCGACCGTCGACCCGTGCAAGGGGACCCGCACGGGCATCACGCCGGTCCGGTTGCCCAGCTCGCGGTCGGTGGTCGAGGTCCTCGCCGAGACCGGGACCGGGACCACCAGGGCCTGCGGGTGCTCCCCTCGCACCGCCAGGACGTGCCCCATCGCCCCGGTGACGGCGACGAGCAGCAGGTCGTTGACGGTCGCCCCGTGCCGTCGCCCGGCTGCCCGGAGCGGGCTCAGGTCGACCTCGACCACGACCACGTGCCGACGCGGGCCGGTCGGAGCGTTGAGGGAGCACCGTGGCGCTGCCTCGGGTCGTCCCTGACCGACGAGCTCCGAGCGTCCCCGACGCAGCCGTGCCAGGGCGCGGGGCACCCTGCGCAGCGCACCGCGCACCCTGCGCAGACGCTCGGCCGTGACGTCCACGAGCAGCTGGGTGGGCCCGGGTGCGGGACGCGGGGGAGCGGGTGGACCCCACTGCCCCGCGGCGGTGGCCACGCCGGGGTCGACGCCGCGGTCGGCTCCCGGGTCGACGAGGCGGGCGAGGACCGACAGCCCCCCGATCCCGTCGGCCAGCACGTGGTGCATCACCACGACCACACCCAGGGCACCGCCGGGCAGACCGGTCAGGACCGTGGCTCGCCACAACGGCCGGTCCATGGGTAGGGGGGTGGTCACGACCTGTACCGCGGCGGCGACGACCGTGGCGTCCGTCGCTGCTGCCGCCGGGCAGGCGACCCTCGAGACGTGCTTCGCAACCTCGAACGATCCGTCGTCGACCCAGAACGGGCGGCCCAGCCCCCAGGGCGCCCGCTCGAGGCGCTGACGCAGCCGCGCGACGGTGACCATCCGTTGCATGAGCGCCGCCTCGAGCGTCGCGGCGTCGACGCCGGGTGCCGCGCCGCAGACCAGGAGCACCCCGACGTTCGTGGGTACCGGACCGGAGTCGGTCGCGAGCTCGGCGACGTCCGCGGCGCTGAGGCGGTCGACCGGCGCGTTCCCCATCTGCTGAGCGTCGCAGGCACGCCCCGGCCCGCGCTGTGACGAAGGTCGCACCCGGTGCGCAACCCACCCATCGCGGTCATAGTGCTCATGCGAGGTGCCAGCGTGTCGATGGTGAAGGACGAGGCGGGTCGCGACGACGTGAGCTCCGCAGGACCGACCGGGATGATGACGCATGGGCCACCAGCACAGCGATGACACGGGAGGCGACCTCCCCGCGCCGGGTGTGCCCGAGGACGGTTCGCGCGCCGGTGGTGACCAGCCGTCCGCAGCTGACCTGGAGGCGCTGGTCGCCGCGCAGGCCGACCGCATCGCCCAGCTCGAGGCGATCATCGAGCTCGCCCCGGTCGGGATCGGGATCGTCGACCTCGAGGGTCGTGCCCCGATCACCAACGACACCCTGCGCAGGTTGCTGGGCTACTCCGCGGAGGAGTTCGCCCGGATGCCTTTCAGCGAGTTCTCCCATCCGGTGGACAACGAGGAGAACCTGCGTCTCTTCGCACGCCTCGCGGCGGGCGAGATCGAGCGCTTCGCGATGGAGAAGCGGTTCTTCCGGGCCGACGGCGAGGTGCTGTGGTCGGCGTTGACCGTCTCCCTGATGCGCGACGCGGACGGGTCACCCGCCTACGCGATCGGCATGATCCAGGACATCAGCGAGCGCCGCGCCCTCGAGGACGACCTCCGGGCGGCCGAGCGTCACTACCGGCTGCTCGTCGAGCGGGTCCCTGCGGTGGTGTACACGGCTGAGGTCGGCGCGACCGGTCGCTGGCACTACGTCAGCCCCCAGATCGAACGACTGCTCGGGTTCACCCCGCAGGAGTGGACGGCCCGCGAGGGACTGTGGCTCGACCGGATCGTCGAGGAGGACCGGGACCGGGCGCTGTCCGCCGAGGACAGGGTGGGCGTCACGACCGGCAGCCCATCGCTGTGGGTGACCTACCGGATGCGGCATCGCGACGGCAGCATCGTGTGGGTCCGTGACGCAGCCGTCGCACGGCCCGGGCGCGGTGGGGCCGTCGTGCTCAACGGGGTGCTCGTGGACGTCACGCAGGAGAAGATCCTCGAGGAGGCGCTCGCCTGGCAGGCGGTGCACGACCCGCTGACGGGGCTCGTCAACCGGGCGCACTTCCGTGAGCGGCTGGACGAGGCGCTGCTCGACCCTCGGTCGGACGGCACGTCCGTGGCGGTCCTCTTCGTCGACCTGGACGGCTTCAAGGCCGTGAACGACACCCTGGGGCACGGTCCGGGTGACGACGTCCTGGCGGCCGTGGCGGGTCGCTTCGCCGCAGTGACACCCGCGGGCTGCACGTTGGCCCGGCTCGGTGGTGACGAGTTCGCCCTGCTCGTCCGGGGTAGGTGGTGCGAGCGGCTCGAGGAGCTCGCCGGTCGGCTGATCACCTCCCTCGGGTCTCCCGTGGAGGTCCAGGGCGGGGTGGTCCAGGTGGGGGTGAGCATCGGGGGCACCGTCGCCGGTCCGGCGGACACCACCGACCTGCTGCTGCACCACGCCGACCAGGCCATGTACCGCGCCAAGGCCGAGGGAGGGGCACGGCTCGTCCTGCACGCGGGCTGAGGCACGCTCTCGCCCCGCACGCGGCTGAGGGTCTCGCGTCGCGGGCGGGGTCGGTGTGCCCGGGCCCGGCTGTCACCATGGTCGGGTGCCCCGGTCCCAGCCCACCCGCGCCACCGGCCCCTCGGGGCTACGGCGCAGCGTGGTGTCCGCCGTCCGGGCGCCGGACAGGTTCGACCGCCTCGAGGCTCTCGCCGAGCGCCACCCCTGGACCGTGGGCCGGTACAACCTTCCGCTGGTGACCGTGCGCGGCTGGCGGCGGGTGATCGACGTCCGGGTGACCGGGCTGGCCGCCGAGATGACGTACTACGCGATGATCTCCCTGATCCCGCTGGTCACCGCGCTGGGTGCGGCCCTGGGATACCTCGAGCGGCTGGTCGGTGCCGAGCAGGTCCAGGACATCGAGTCGACGTTGGTCAACGCGCTCGCCGAGATCTTCGACCAGCAGGTCACCGCTGACGTCCTGGCGCCCCTGGTCGAGGGACTGCTCCGGGAGGAGCGCGGCGGGGTCGCGGTGAGCAGCCTCGCCGTCGCCCTGTGGCTGGCCAGCAGGATGTTCCGCGCTGCCATCCGTGCGCTCGATGACGCGTACACCGTGCCCGAGCGGCGCGGGCTGGTCTCGCAGTGGGCCCTGGGGCTCGGTCTGGCCCTGGGGGCGGTGCTGACCTCGGTCGTGCTGCTGACACTGGTCGTCGTCGGGCCGCTCCTGGGCGGGGGGCGGGTGCTGGCCGAGCGCCTCGGGCAGAGCCAGACCTTCGAGACGGTGTGGGGGGTGGCCCGCTGGCCCGCTGTCGGCCTCGTGTGCGTGGCCTTCCTCGTCGTGCTCTACCGCTACGGGCCGAACGTCAGCAACACCTGGCGCGACTGCCTGCCCGGTGCGTTGCTCTCCACGGTGTCGCTGGTCGCCGTGTCGGTCGGCTTCCGCGCGTACCTCGACGCGGCGGGTCCCACCGCACCGCAGGTCGGCCAGGCGGGCGAGGCGGTGACGGTGGCCGCGCAGACCATCGGAGTGATCCTGGCCGGGGTGCTCTGGGCCTGGCTGAGCAGCATCGTGGTCCTCACCGGAGGGGTCGTCAACGCCGAGCTGCAGCGTGAACGGGCGCGCACCGCACCCAGCCGCTGACTCAGCCCGAGGCGACCTCGAGCGCGGCGATCTCGCCCGGGTCGAGCTCGAGGTCGGTCGAGGCGATCAGGGAGACCAGCTGCTCGGGGGTCCGAGCGCTCGCGATCGGAGCGGTGACGGTCGGCTGCGCCCGCAACCAGGCCAGGGCCACGCTCGCCACAGCGACACCCTGAGACTGAGAGACCTCGTCGAGCGCTGCGAGCACGCGGCGGCCGCGGTCGTCGAGGTACCCGCCTGCCGCGCCGGCGCGCGGGCTGTCGACCGCAGGGCCGCCCTCGCGGTACTTGCCTGCGAGGAACCTCTTGGCCAGGGCGAAGTAGGGGAGCACGCCGAGGTCGTGGGACTCGGCACGGTCGCGCAGACCGCCCTCGAAGTCACGTTCGAGCAGGTTGTAGTGCGGCTGGAGGGCCACCGGACGGTGGAACCCGTGGCCGGTCGCGACGTCCATCCATGCGTCGATCCGGTCCGGGGCGTAGTTGGACAGTCCGATGTACCGGACCAACCCGTCGTCGACGAGCCTCGAGAAGGCCTCGACGGTCTCCTCGAGCGGCACCGAGGTGTCGTCGACGTGGGCGTAGTAGAGGTCGATGCGGTCGGTGCCGAGCCGGCGCAACGACGCCTGCGCCGCCGCGCGGACCGTGCTCGCGGCCAACCCGTGGAGCTCGGGGTGGGTGCTGACCTTGGTGGCGATCACGACGTCGTCGCGTCGACCGCTGCGTTCCAGCCACCGGCCGATGACCGTCTCGCTCTCACCCCCGGTGTGACCCGGCACCCAGTGGGAGTAGCCGTCGGCGGTGTCGACCATCGACCCCCCGGCACCGACGAAGGCGTCCAGGACGGCGAAGGAGTCGGTCTCGTCGGCGGTCCAGCCGAAGACGTTGCCTCCCAGCGCGAGCGGAAGGACGTGCAGGTCCGAGCGACCGACCTGGACCTGGTTCGTGACGGCGGGCATCGGCGGTCTCCTCGTAGCAGGGCTGGGTGCGTGCACACCCTGCCAACCGGTGCGCACGGGCCCACATTCCACAGCGTCCGGGCGCCCCGCCTCAGCCGACGGTCGGGCTCCCGCCCTGTGCCAGGCGGTCCAGCGCGAGGCCGGCCAGGACGGCGGCCGCGACCGGCAGCACCGAGTCGTCGAACCGCGCCCGGGGCGAGTGGTTGTACGGGGCGGTGGCGGGGTCGGCATCCTGCGGCGTGGCGCCCAGGAAGAGGAAGGCCCCGGGGACCTCCTGGAGCACGTAGGAGAAGTCCTCCGCGCCCGAGACGGGGCGCTGGGCGGTCACGTACCGGTCGGGGCCGAGCAGCGCCGTCGTGACCCGTTCGGCGCGCGTGACCTCGGTGGGGTCGTTGACCGTGACGGGGTAGCCGCGCTCGTAGACCACGTCGGCGGTCAGGCCGTGCGCGGCGGCGATGTGCTCGACCGCCCGGGTCAGCCGTCCCGGGACGACGGCGTGCTGCTCGGGGGAGAAGGTGCGCACCGTCGCGTCGAGCTCCGCGGTGGCGGGGATGACGTTGTCCACGGTCCCTGCTGCCAGGCGTCCGACCGAGACGACGACGGGGTCGTGCGCGTCGAGCTGGCGGGTCACCACCGTCTGCAGGGCCAGGACGATCTCGGCCGCGACCGTGACCGGGTCGGCCGCGAGGTGAGGCATCGAGCCGTGACCGCCCCGGCCCTGGACGGTGACGTACAGCTGGTCCGAGGCGGCCATCGCGGTGCCCGGGCGTGCTGTGACGACGCCGTTCGGGACCATCGAGGACACCACGTGCACGCCGTAGGCGGCGACCACCCGTTCGCCCGCGGCGTCCAGCACGCCCTCCTCGATCATCAGGCGTGCACCGTGCGGGCCCTCCTCGCCGGGCTGGAACATCAGGACCACCGACCCGGCGATCTCGTCCCGCCGGGCCACCAGGAGGTGGGCGGCGCCGACCAGGCCGGCGACGTGCAGGTCGTGCCCGCAGGCGTGCATCGCGCCGTGGTGCTCGCTCGTGAAGGGCTCCCCGGAGTCCTCGGTCACGGGCAGGGCGTCCATGTCCCCGCGGAGCAGCACGGCGGGCCCCGGTCGTGCGCCGCGCAGCACGGCCACGACCGAGCTGAGCCCGGTCCCGGTGGTGATCTCGAGCCCCAGCCCCTCGAGGGCGGTGAGGACCCGCTGCTGGGTCTGGGGGAGGTCGAGCCCGATCTCGGGGATGCGGTGCAGGTCCTGCCGTAGCGCGGTCAGCACGGGGGCCAGTGCGCTCGCCTCCCTGAGCAGCGCGGTGGTGTCGGGAGGGCTGTCAGGGCTCATGCGTCGGTCTCCCGGGTCTCCGTCCGGTGCGGGGTGCGACCGGTCGTGGCTCGACGCTACCGCCGTCCTGGTGACCGGGTCCGGGACGGTGGTGCCCCGGTCTCACTCGAAGGCGCTGTCGGTGACCTGCGCACCGGCGAGCGTCTGGGGGTTGAGGGTCGCCCGCCGGAAGCTCGATCCCGAGATCGCAGCACCGGTGAACCGTGCGCCGGTCAGGTCGGCGTCGTCGAAGGAGGTCGCGGAGATGGTCGCGCCGGTGAGGTCGGCCCCGTTCAGCCTCGCCCCGGCGAAGCTCACCCCGGTCAGGGTCGCGCCGCTCAGGTCGGCCCCGGCGAGGTCGGCTCCCGAGAAGTCACCGGTGACCGTGCGGCCCGACAGGTCGCAGCGACCGAGCTGGGCTCCTCGTTGGTCACCGCCACCTCTGGCCAGCGTGCAGGGGGACTCGGGCTGCACAGGGGCGCTCGGGGCGCCGTTCGTCGCTGCGGGCGGGCCGGTCGTGGGCGTCGCACCGGGCCGCTCGGGTGGAGGCCCCGCGTCGGGTCGGGCGGAGGGAGCTGGGGCGCCGGGCGGCGACGGGGCCGACGCCGTCGCGGACCCGTCGGTGCTGACGTCGCGCGTCATCGGGGCAGGGTCTGCCGGCACGGCGGTCGGGTCGGCCTGGCCGACTGCGTCGGCGGGTTGTCCGGAGGGGTCGGCGGCCTGTGCGGAGGTGTCGGACGGGTCGGTCGCGAGCGTCCCGCTCGGGCTCGCGTCGGTGTCGCCCGGCACGGCGACGCTGCCCGGCGCCGAGGCCCGCTCAGAGATCTCGGCGGTCAGGGCCGGGGGCGCGGGCACGGGGCCGCTCGCCTGCGCGTCGGGCGAGAACGGACCTGTCAGCGTGAGGGCGGTGCCCACGACCGCGGCGGTGGCCATGGCCGTCCCGGTCGCGACCGAGGAGGTGCCGCCGGACACCACCGTGCCGACCTGCGGCAGCCCCATCGAGTGCAGCGCGGGAATCCCCGAGAGCACGGAGAGCGGACCCGCCGCGAGGCGCAGACGACCCAGCCCGACCGCGAGGAAGGCGCGGACGACCTCCGGGTCGAACTGGCTGCCGGCGCACCGCGCGAGCTCGGCACGTGCCGCTGCAGCGGACAGCGGCCTCTTGTACGAGCGGGCGGAGGTGATCACGTCGTACGCGTCGGCCACCGCGACGATCCGCGCTGCCCGACTGATCGCGGTGCCGGCCAGACCCTGCGGGTAGCCCGCACCGTCCCACCGTTCGTGGTGCTCGCCGATCGCGCCGAGCCACGGCCCGAGCCACGCGGCGAGCGGTGCGGCGATCTCGGCCCCGTGCGACGGGTGCCCCGCCAGGACCTGCCACTCCTGGGCGTCGGGCCGGCCCGACTTGTTGAGGATCTCGGCCGGGACCCGGAGCTTGCCGACGTCGTGCAGCAGCGCAGCCCAGCTCAGCTTCGCGGCGTCCTGCGCGGACAGGCCCAGCTCGGTGCCGATCAGGGCCGAGTACGCCTGCACGCGCTCGCAGTGTCCCCGGGTGGTCCGATCGTGCTCGCTGATCGCCGAGACCAGCTCGAGGAGCTGGACAGCGTGCTGGTACTCCTCGGTCAGCGGTTCGCCTCCGCCCACGACGGCGTCGATCCGGTCGCGCAGGACCTGCGGGGAGTGATGGCGAACGGTCACGGCCAGGCGTGAGGGCGCCCGGTCGGGGAAGTACAGCGTGAGCCGCAGCAGCGAGGTCAGCGGGAGCAGCTTCCGCGCGACCCGGTCGCCGAGCAGGAACAGCGCGGTCGACAACGCGACCTGCACGGGCAGCCACACCCAGGGGCTCCAGCCCAGGCGCTCCGGCGGCATCCAGGACACCACGGCCCAGCCGAAGCCGATCGCGAGCGCGATCGGCAGGACGCGCAGCGCGATGCGGACCACCACGGCCAGCGCAGGGTGGGGCTTCCAGCGGCCGAGGGTGACGTCCTCGTAGTTCTGGGTGGGTCCGGACGCCATGCATCGATCATCGACCATGCGGGGGCGCGTCAGGCCCGCTGAGCGGGTGGTTTTGTGGCGCGTCCGGGTGAACCACAGCGGCCGACCGTCCGGCGAGGGTGTGGAGGGCGGTCCGCAGGTTGGCGGCGGCGCTCGCCCGGTGCCCGTCGAGCCAGTCACCGGTGTAGCCCCGCGGTGCGATCTCGACCAGCAGGACCAGGCTCATCCAGACCCGGTAGAGCAGCAGCCGTGCCCGTCCGCCGGGCGATCCTGCTCGCAGGTCGCCGCCCTGCGACGCGTAGCCGTCCAGCAGCGCGTCGGGTGGCTCGGCCCGCCACAGCTGGTCGGCGCCGACCAGCTCGAGCAGCGGGTCGCCCCACACCGAGCGCTCGGGGTCGATCACGCCGGTGAGCGATCGGGTGACCGGGTCGACGAAGAGGTTGGCGGGCCACAGGTCGGTGTGCACCAGCGACGGGGTCGTGACCTCGGCGAGCGCGTCGTGGTGCCGTGCCAGCGCGGACCGGACCTGGTCCGAGGGCAGCGGGGTCCCCCAGCGGTGGGCGTCCTCGAGCAGGGCGTCGATCATCCGGCCGAAGGCCTCGGGCCAGCTCGCCCCGTGCAGCCCCGCCGCGAGGTTGGGGTAGCCGAAGTGCTCTCCCTGGACCGTGTGCAGCCGGCCCATGTAGGCGCCGAGCTCGCGCTGCACGGCGGCGTCGACGTCGGTGGGGAGTGGGCCGAGCTCGGGCAGCGGCACCCCTCGAGGTGCGTCACGACGAGCACGTCGCTCGGCAGGACCGCGCGGGTGAAGTCGGTGAGCAGGACCCTGGGCATCAGCAGGTCGGGCCGGTCGGCCGCGAGCCGGTACACGGCGGCCTCGGTGCGCACCAGGTCGAGCTCGTGGGTGAGCAGTCGGTCGGTCTGGGTGGGTGCGGTCTTGACCACCACGCGGGTCGTCCTGCCGGGCCTCGTGCCCTGGAGCGTCACGCGGTAGGTGGTCGCGAACATCCCGCCGGTGAGACGCTCGACCCGGTGCACCACGCCCAGGGGCGCGAGCACCGTTGCCAGCGCGCGGACGACGGTGGGCTCGACGCCGTCGTCGGGGCTCGTGAGCACGTCGGCACTGTAGTGCGCGGCTCGCGCATGCGTCAGGCGTCCAGGTCCGCGAGCCGCAGCAGCTCGACCAGGGTGCGGGTGACGCCGTCGTCCAGGTTCGAGGGTGCGCGGTACCGGGCCCGGTCGAGCACCTGCGGGTGGGCGTTGGCCATCGCGAAGGACATGCCTGCGGCGTCCAGCATCTCGAGGTCGTTGAGGTGGTCGCCGAACGCCACGGTCTGCTCGCGGCTGATCCTGAGCCTCTCGTGGACCCGCACGAGCGCGGCGCCCTTGGTCGTCCCCCGGTGCGTCAGGTCGGTCCAGTGCTCACCGGACAGCACGAGGGTGTGCGTGGCGGCGAGCGGCCCGAGCGCGCGGAACGCGGACTCCTCGACCGGGCCGACGTCGTGCACGGCGACCTTGAGGACGTCGTCCCGGACGGCGAGCAGGTCCTCGACCTGCTCGAGGCGGGCGTAGTACCTGGACGCCTCGGCGAGGAAGGCGTCATCGGTGCTCTCGACATAGGCGGAGCGGGTGGTCGAGACCACCGTCCCGACCCGTGCCCCTGTCGTGGCCAGGACCCGGACGGCCTGGACGGCCTGCTGGACGGCGGGTCGGTCGATCGCCGCTGCGCTCACCAGCCGACCGTGGTGCACCACGTGCGCGCCGTTCTCCGCGATGAACAGCAGGTCGTCGCCCAGGTCGCCGAACATCCGGGCGAGGGTCGCCTGCTGCCGACCGCTCGCCGCGCACAGCACCACCCCGCGGGACAGCAACGACGCCGCGACCGGCCAGAACCCCTCGGGGACGCGCTTCTCGCCGTCGAGCAGCGTCCCGTCCATGTCGAGCACGACCAGGCGGAGGTCTGCGGCCTGCGCCGACGTCGGGAAGGTGGCGGGGGCGTCGGTGGGGATCACCGTCCCAGTGTCCCCGACCACCGCACGGGTCAGCGTCGCTCGAGCAGGGTCAGCACCTCGTAGTGCGCCGTCTGGGGGAACATGTCGAGCAGCTGAGCGCGTCGCGGGGCCAGCGACGGCATCGCCGCGAGGTCACGAGCGAGGGATTCCGCGTTGCAGCTCGAGTACACCACGTGCTCGACCGAGGACCGCTCGAGCCACCCGGCGAGCTCTGCGCCGATCCCACGGCGGGGTGGGTTGACGATGACGAGTGCGGGCGCGGGACCTCCCGCGAGGGCGTGGGCCGTGGCGTCACCGGCCGTGAAGCGGACGCCCCCAAGACCCGCCTCGCGCGCGCTCAGCGTGGCGCTCGCGACCGCCTCGGCGCTGACCTCGACTCCCAGGACCTCGCGCCCGGGGGCCGCGCAGTGCAGGGCGAAGCCGCCGACACCGCAGTAGAGGTCCCAGACCGAGGGCGGTGCCAGCTCCTCGACCCACGTCCGGGCCTGGCGGTACAGCGCTGCGGCGACCTCGGTGTTGGTCTGGAAGAAGCTCTGCGGGCGCAGGTGCAGGTCGATGCCGTTGACCCGCAGGGTGATCGTGGACCTCTCGGTGAGCACGATCTCGCGCTCGCCCTCCAGGACGGCGCGGTGCTCGGGCAGCAGGTTGACCGACGCGACCACGAGTCCGGGCAGCGTCTGCAGCAGCCAGGGCAGGTGCTTGCGGATGCGTGCGACCGGCTCCTGCGATCGCAGCACGAAGCGGACCATGAGCTCACCGTCGGGTGACTCGGTGACCAGCAGGTGCTTGAGCTCACCTGTGCGCGAGGACAGGTCGTACGGGGTCAGGGCAGCGCGGACGACGAACGCCGCGAGCACGCCCAGGCTCGCCTGGAGGCTCTCGGGGTACAGGCCGCAGTCGCGCAGGTCCACGCCGTGGCCGCGCGGGTCCAGGATGCCCAGGGTCGGTTCGCGGACGGTACCGCCGACGACCATCTTCGCCTTGTTCCGGAAGGCCCGTTCCGGCCCGGTCACCGGGGGCAACCAGGACATGTCACCGCCCAGCAGGTCCTGGCAGTGGCGCTGCTTGTCCGAGACCTGCACGGGGTGCGGGGTTCCCATCAGCGTGCACGACCGGCAGCGGGCCGCGTCGAAGTGGGGGCACCGCATGGGTGGGACTCTACGTCGCGCGGCGGTCCGGGTCAGGGCGCGGGCGACCAGCTGGTCGCCTCGTCCAGACCCGTCGACAGGCCCGCGGTGCCCGTCACGACGAGCCAGTCCTCGATGGTGCCGGTCACCGGGTCCATCACCTCAAGGATGTCCGTCGCCCGCTCGACCGTGGCCCCGCTGGCCAGCACCAGGCGACCGTGCGAGGCACCGACGGGGTGCTGGGTGAGCAGCGGGAGCGCTGTGGTGGTGCCGCTCGGCACGTCGTGCAGCCCGTAGAACGGCGGTCCGTCCTCGTGCTCGACCAGCAGGGTCTCCTGGTCGAGCCACGGGTTGTGGACCCACACGAGCGTCATCGGCAGCCTGCGGATGACGGTGCCGTCGGTCCCTGCCACGACCGTCGCGTACCAGTCGTCGTCGTCCTCCTGGGGATCTCCCCCCAACCCGATCCCGGTGAACGCCACCAGGTCGCCGTGAGGCGAGTAGTGCACGCGGCCCGGGCCGTCCACCCACAGGTCAGGGACGACGACGACCTCACGTCCGAGACCGGTCGCCACGTCGATCTCGTGCAGCGCCGCGTACGAGCGGTGATCGTCACCGCACGAGGAGACGACCACCATCCGTGCGCCGTCCGGCGAGACGTCCAGTGCGTCCGGTCGGCAGTCCAGCCCTCGCACGCCCGGGACCTCGAGGTCCGTGGTGACCCCGGTCGAGAGCTCGACGATCCGGACCCGGTGGCCCAGCACCTGGGCGACCCACCGGCCGCCCGGTGAGAGGCGCGCACCGGCCAGCGGGACGAGGCCGATGTCCTCGGGCAGCTCGGCCCAGACCACCGCACCGTCCGCGGCGTCCACGGCGAGCAGCCGTGCGTGGAGACCCTCGGCATCCGCGTGGCTCAGCAGAGCGGTCCCCACCGCCCGCTCGACCAGGCGCGCAGGGATCGCCTCGAGGTCGATCTCGGCCGGTAGCACGACCTGCCACAGCGCCGGCTCGCTGTGCGGAGGGTCGACCAGGCCCAGGGAGACGGTGCCGGTGGCGGGCGGCGGGTCGGGCGGCGCCCATGGCTCGGGTGCCGGCACGGGAGCCACCCCGACGGTGGGGAGACCTCCGGGTTGCTCCACGGCCCACCGACCCACGATCAGACCCACGAGCAGGAGAGCCACCACCCATGGCAGGGCGTCGGCGAGCCGCGTCCGCAGTCGTTGCCGGCCGACGTCGCTGGATCGGTACCGGTCGCCCGGGCGGTAGGTCACGCAGGAGTCATCGGCGCAGGGCGAGGGGTGGTTGAGCGTCGGTGACCGGGGTCTCGACCTGGGCGTCTACTCGACGGGGACCGTGGACAGCCACGCGCTCAGGGTGTGCGGGACGTCGACCTGGTAGACGCGCTGGTCGTGCCCCGTGCCGACCGGGACGCGCAGGACCGCGTTCGTCGGGTTGCGCAGCAACGCGCCGATCATGACGGCGAGCGGGCCCCCGGTGCCGTGGTGGACCCGGGCACGACCCGACCAGATCGCCTCGACGACCGCGGTGACGTCAGCGCGCGGGACCTCGAGCACGTAGCACTCCTCGAGGGTCACCGAGTCGTTCCCGTCGGCCTCGAGCGCGATGCGCATCTCCGGCTGCCCGTCGACCACCAGCACGGCGCGGCCGTCGTGCAGGCCCAGCCCGTTCGGGTCGGCCGTGACGGTCTCGACGCTGCGGCCGTGGGTGATCGCGAGGTTCTCGACCTGCTGCAGCGTCGTGGGTGTCGTCGATGCGGTGTCCATGCAGCGACGCTACTCCCGCCGAGGACCGGGCAGGCCCAGCCCGTCGGTCCGCCCGGGCGTGCCACGATGGCGGCCATGTCGTCGACCAGGGCCCCGCTCTGGTCGCGGGACTACGTCCTGGCCCTCGTCGTGGGCTTCTTCCTGTCGATGGTCTTCTACCTGCTGATGACCACCATGGCGCTGTACGCGGTGGACAGGTTCGCGGCGGGCGACGCACAGGCCGGGCTGGCCTCGTCGATGTACGTGGTCGGGGCGCTGGTCTCCCGGGTGTGGGCCGGTGCTGCCGCCGACACGCTGGGCCGGCGCCGGGTGCTGCTGGCCGGTCTCGCCCTCTTCGTCGCAGCGTCGTTCAGCTATCCGGCGGCCGACAGCCTGCTCCTGCTCCTGGTGGTGCGCTTCGTGCACGGTGTGGCCTTCGGTGCGGCTCACACCGCGGTGTCGGCGATCGTCCAGTCGCTCGTCCCGCAGTCCCGGCGGGCCGAGGGCACGGGCTACTACGGGGCGGCCGCGACGCTGGCCACGGCGGTGGGTCCGTTGCTGGCCATCGTGCTGGTCGACCGCCAGGGCTACCCGGCGCTCTTCACCGCGACGGCGGTCGCCTCGGTGCTCGCGATGGGCGCCGCACTGCTGCTGCGTGCCCCGCAGGAGCGTCGCCCGCCGGGGGACCGGCTTCCGGCGCGACAGGCGCTCGGCTCGCTGGTCGACCCGGCGGCGCTGCCGATCGCCTCCGTGGCGCTGGTGATGGGGGCGGCGTTCTCGGGGATCCTGACCTTCGTCAGCTCCTATGCGCAGAGCCTGGACCTCGCCGCCGCGGCAGCGGCCTTCTTCCTGGTGTACGCGGTGGTCGTGCTGGTCACCCGCCTGTTCGCGGGCCGGGTGCAGGACGTCCACGGCGACGACGTCGTCGTCTACCCGGCGATCGTGCTGCTCGCCGGGGGGATGATCGCGCTGGCCGCCACGACGGGTCCGGTGCTGCTGCTGGTCGCCGGGGGGCTGGCCGGGGCCGGGTTCGGGACCTTCATGTCCGCCGGGCAGGCCATCGCCGTCTCGGCGACCGCGCCCGTGCGGGTGGGACGGGCGGTCTCGACGTACTTCCTGCTGCTCGACCTCGGGACGGGGGTCGGCCCCATCCTGCTCGGTCTGGTGATCAGCACAGGCGGCTACCGGGTCATGTACGCGGTGCTCGCGGGGGTGGTCCTCTTGGCAGCGGTGCTCTACCGTCGGGTCACCCGCTAGGACGCCGGAACGGCGTCGTGGACTCGACCAGGTCGCCCGACGGGGCGGCAGGCGGAGGCTGAGATGGCTGAGGTCGTGCTCTTCCACCACGCGCACGGTCTGACCCCCGGCGTGGTCGCGCTCGCCGAGGTGCTGCGTGAGCAGGGACACACCGTGCACACCCCCGACCTGTACGAGGGGCGGGTCTTCGAGTCGCTCGAGGAGGGGGTCGCCCACGCGGGGCGGATCGGCTTCGATGAGGTCGTGTCCCGTGGTGTCAGCTCGGTCCAGGGGCTACCCGCCGGGCTGGTGTACGCGGGGCTCTCCCTCGGGGTGCTCCCGGCCCAGACCCTCGCCCAGACCCGGCCAGGTGCCCGCGGCGCGCTGCTGCTGCACTCGTGCGTCCCGCCCGCCGAGCTCGGGACGGCCTGGCCCGAGGGTGTGCCGGTCCAGGTGCACGCGATGGACGCCGACCCGTACTTCGTGGACGAGGGCGACATCGACGCGGCCCGCGACCTGGTCTCCGAGGTGCCCGAGGCCGAGCTGTTCCTCTACCCGGGCGACCAGCACCTCTTCACCGACAGCTCGTTGCCCGGGTACGACGCCGCGGCGAGCGCGCTCCTGACCCAGAGGCTCTTGGGCTTCCTGGCCGGCCGGTGACGGTGTCAGTCGGGAACGACCGTGTAGTTCGCGACGGCGGCCTCGCGCGCGTCGGCGACCTCCTGCGGGGTGGCGGTTCCGGAGGTCTCGATCGTCGTGGTCCAGCGGTCGATGGATCCCCGGTTGAACTCGACCACCTCGGGTGAGTTGGCGAACGCGACCGGGTCGTCCGGGGGCGTCCCGTCCAGGTCGGTCCCCAGTGCCAGCAGCGCCCCGTCCCAACCCGGCCCGACGTGCAGCGCGCCCGCTCCGCTGCCGGCCAGGGCGAGCGCGACGGTGTGCGTGAGCTCGACCGTGGTGTGCCCGTCGGTGTGGGCGAGCCTGACGTCGACGATGCTGTCGGGGCTGCCGAAGGTCACCTGGAGCTGCGTCGGCGGGTCGCAGCGCAGGATGTCACCGCCGGCGTTGTTCTCGATCTGGTAGCTGCCGCCGGGCTCGAGGTCTCCGGTGACCGGGCTGAACCACCGGGGCAGGCGCTCGGCGTTGGTCAGCGCGTCCCAGACGTCCTCGAGGTCGGCGTCGTAGGTGCGCGTGAGCGCCACCGAGACGGTCTCGGAGCGCCCGTCTCGGACGACGCTGCGGTGGATCGCCGCCAGCTCTTCGAGCAAGTCGAACATCAGTCCTCCTCGGGTGCAGGTGCGGAGAGTCGTGCTCGGCGTCCGCGGGCGAGCTCGGTGCCGAGCGCGTCGAGCCGTTGGTCCCAGTACGCCCGGAACGGCTCGAGCCAGCTGTCGACGTCGTGGAGGGCGTCCGGGTCGACCACGTACAGGCGGCGGGTCCCCTGGGTGCGCACCCGGGCGAAGCCGTTCTCGCGCAGCACCCGCAGGTGTCGCGACACGGCCGGCTGGGTGATCCCGAACTCGGCGCCGATGGTCGCAGCCACCTCGCCCGAGGGCCGCTCCTCGAGGAGCAGCTCGAGGATGCGACGGCGGACCGGGTCGCCCAGGACGTCGAAGGCGTGCATCCGCCACATCTATCAATCAAGCCTTATATATGTCAAGACTGATATTCTGATCCCCGATGACTTCCCCGGACGACCAGGGTCTTCTCTGCGGGGGTGCGATGAGCAGCACTCCTCGCCCACGAGCAGGCACACGTCGAAGGAGCCCGGGATGACCACGACGACCCGCACGACCCGCACCCTCGAGGTGCCGGGTGCCACCCTGACCTACGACGTGCGGGGCCCTCTGCCGACCGTCGACGGTCAGCCGGTGCTGCTGCTGATCGGGCAGCCCATGGACGCGAGCGGCTTCGGCACGCTCGCCTCGTTCTTCCCCGACCGGACCGTGGTCACCTACGACCCGCGAGGCCTGGGCAGGAGCGTCCGCAGCGACGGCACCACCCTGCACGACCCTGTGCAGCAGGCCGAGGACCTGCATCGGCTCGTCGGCGCCCTGGAGAGCGGGCCGGTCGACCTCTTCGGCAGCAGCGGTGGCGCGGTCACCGCACTGCAGCTCGTGACCGCCTACCCGCAGGACGTGCGCGTGGTCGTCGTGCACGAGCCGCCGATGCTGACCGTCCTGCCCGACGCGGAGCTGGCGGTGGCCGCCTCGCGTCGTGTCGACGAGATCTACCAGGAGCGGGGCTGGGGCTGGGGCATGGCGATGTTCATCGCCCTGACGTCGTGGCAGGGCGAGTTCACCGCCGGGTTCGGCGCTGAGCCTGCGGACCCCGCGACCTTCGGTCTGCCCACGCAGGACGACGGCTCCCGGGACGACCCGCTCATGTCCGGCGCGTCCGCACCGGTGACCTCCTACGTCCCGGACGTCCCGGCCCTGTCGGCGGTCGCGACCCGGGTGGTCGTCGCGGCCGGCATCGAGAGCCGGGGCATCCTCACCTGGCGGGCCTCGGAGGTCCTGGCCGGTGCGCTCGGCCAGGAGCTGACGGTCTTCCCCAGCAACCACGGCGGGTTCCTCGGCGGCGAGTACGGGCAGCAGGGTGAGCCCGAGGCCTTCGCCGCGAGGCTGCGCGAGGTCCTCGACGCTGAGGTCTGACCGAAGGGGTCGTGCTCGACAGGGACCCTCAGGTCACCGAGGCGGCGAAGATCTCGGCGATCGACTCGTCGAGCACGGCGTCGAAGTCGTGGTCGTCCTGCTGGGCCGTGAGGCCCTCGGTCAGTGCCCGGGAGAAGCTGGCGATCACGCCGGGCTGGCGCGCCAGCCGGGCGTTCGCCTCAGCGCGGCGGTACCCGCCGGACAACGCCGCGACACGCAGCACCGCAGGGTGCTCGACGAGCGGGGTCAGCAGCCCGTCGACCTCAGGCAGGGTCAGCTTGAGCATGACGTGCTGGTCGTCGTCGAGCAGGTCGAGCTCGGACAGCAGTGCCGCACGGAGCATCTCCTCGGCGCGGGCCTTCTCGGGGCTGTGGATGTCCACCTCTGGCTCGACGATCGGGACGAGTCCCGCCGCGAGGATCTGCTGAGCGGTCCGGAGCTGCTGCTCGACGACCGCGGCGATGCCCGTGGGGTTCGCCAGGGTGATCACCGAGCGCATCTTCGTGCCCCGCACACCGTGGTCGACGGCGCGCTCCAGGAGGCCGTCGAGGTCAGGGATCGGCTTCATCAGGCGGACGCCGTCCGCCTCGTCGGCCAGTCCACGATCGACCTTGAGGAAGGGGACGATCCGCTTCTCCTGCCAGAGGTACTCGGCGGTGCCCAGGCCGCCGACCTGCCGCTCCATGGTCTGCTCGAACAGGATCGCCGCGAGGATCCGGTCCCCGGTGAAGACCGGGCTGGTGAGGATGCGGGTACGCATCTCGTGGACGAGGTCGAACATCTCGTCCTCGCCCGACCACGTGTGCTCGTCGATCCCGTACAGCCGCAGGGCGCGTGGAGTGCTGCCCCCGCTCTGGTCGAGGGCAGCGACGAAGCCGTGCCCCGTCGCGATCCTCTGGAGCTGCTCGTCGTTCATCGCGCGCCTCCGTCTCTCTCGCGGCGCGGCCCGGCGACGGTGGTGGCCGATCTCGCGGGTGCGGGGACGCGGGACGGCGCCTCCTGCCAGTGTGCCCCGTCGCGCGCGGTCGCGAGGGCGATCAGGCGTCGGACATCCCTCTCAGGTGCTCGTGCTCAGGGTGACGGCACGGCTCCCGCGGGCGACGGCCTCCACGACGAGCGAGTAATGGGGCTCGGCGAGCGTCGCACCGTGACGTGCGAGCCAGTGCTGCAGCTCGACCTCGATGTCGTCACGGGGCTGGCCGGCCATGACCGGAGCCACGATGTTGACTGCTCGCTGCGCGTCGCTGAAGTCCCAGCCCGTCATGGTCCTGACGCTAGGTCGACGCCGTGACGCCGGGGTGACCGGCGGACGAGCGGTGTGCCTCATGACGGCGAACAGTCGTCGACGTGCTCCTGACGTCGACGTGCTCCTGACGGTGTCCTGCTCAGGCGGAGAGGGTCCGTCGGCTGTCGTAGGGGACCGAGAAGACCGTCCGGACCCCACGGGAGAACAGCACGGACTCGGGTGGGCGACCGGCGAGCCCCCCCACGCCGCAGGTCTCGACCAGCGAGTCGTCCAGGTGGAGCAGGTCCGCGCGACGCAGCGGCCAGGGCTCGTGCTCGTTGGGCACGTAGAGCGTCCGGCCGAGCGCGCGGGTGTGCAGCCCCCAGCGGGCCGTGAGGAAGTGGTCCAGCGGGTCGGGCCGGTCCACCGGTTCGCCGGGGCGCACCGCGATCCGGGTGGTCGCCGTCCGGGGCCCCGGCCAGCGCCGCCGCGAGGAGTACCGGAGCTCGCCACCTTCCTCCTCGACCCTCATCCGTGCCCACGTGTACGGCAGCCCGAAGGTGAGGCGGGCGCCCAGGACGACGGCCAGTCGGGACGCCTCGAGCGTCAGGAACACCACCCCGCGGCGACCCTGCTCGTCGACGGAGTAGAGCCGGACGTTGGTCTCCGCGAACGTCCCCAGCCAGGGGACGGCGGGTCCGCGACCGACTCCGGCGCCCACCATCCGGAACGGGACGAGGCCCACCCAGCTGGACCCGTCGAACACGTCGGGTCGGGTTCCGGGCGGCAGCAACGGCGCGACGTCGTCTGCCGCGACCCTCCAGTGCAGGAAGGTGAGGTCGAGCCAGGCCTGGCTCATGATCTGGGAACCCGGCAGTGCGGGAGCTGTCGGAGACACCGGAGGAAGCGGCATGGGGCCCACTGTGGCACCACCTTGTGCCGCGTCGCGCAACCGGGTGCCGGGCCTGTGCCTGACCGGTCCGGGGCAAGGGTCCTTCGGCCGGAACGGGCCGCCGAAGGTCAGCACACTTGCCGGTGTGGACGAGCGAGCGACCTGGATGGTGACCACCCACGACTGGGCCAAGGAGGTTGACGTCGAGCACCTGGCGCAGGTGCGGGACGACCCGGACAGCCACGGTTCCGGCTGTCAGCGGCACATGATTCTCGAGGTGCTTGCGTACGCGGACGAGGAGGCCCGCTCGATCGGGCGTACCGGCGTGGCGGTGGTGACGATCGACGCACACGGGACCGTCACGGTCGCGGACGACGGACGCGGCACGGACACGCGTACGGACGCCGAGGGCCGGGTCGTCCGCAAACCGGTCATGTCGACCCAGGACGTCAGGTTCTTCGACGTGGCGGACGGGCCGCTGCTGCCCGACGGGTTGCCCCGGCGCGGGATGTCGACCGTTGCGGCTCGCTGCCCGGTCCTCGTCCACGAGAACCACCGCGCCGACGGCGCCTGGTCCCAGACCTACCGCTACGGCGTCCCCGACGATGAGCTCCGGTCCGTTGGTGCACCGAGGACCTCCGGCACCACGGTGGTCTTCTCCCGGGACCCCGAGATCGGGGGCCCCGAGCACCTGACCGAGGACGACCTGCGTGCGTTCGCGTGGTTGCG
Source organism: Actinotalea alkalitolerans (assembly GCF_023369855.1). Classification (GTDB taxonomy): domain Bacteria; phylum Actinomycetota; class Actinomycetes; order Actinomycetales; family Cellulomonadaceae; genus Actinotalea. The sequence goes on from NZ_JAMBPP010000013.1 coordinate 61,092, forward strand.
GGTCGAGCTCCGCACGGGTCCCATCTAGGTGAGCCGGGGAGCCCACCACCTCATCGCGCCACGATGCTCACCGTGTCCCCGCCCTGGCGCGTGGCCGGCGCCACGTTCGCGCCTGGCCCGTCCGGCATGACGACGACGGTGCTGCCGGTCCGGGTGTCGAGCGCGACGAGCTCGCCCGCCCTGCCGTCGCCCAGGTCGCGTCGGCCGATGATCAGGCCGCCGGTCGCCTCGGGCTGCACGAGCGCAGGTTCGACGGGGACGAGCGTCCCGTCCGGGGCGATGCGGCTCGTCCGTGCCGTGGCTGTCTGGCCGTCGGGGACCGAGAACGGATCGGCCGGCTGGTGGACGAACGTCTCGCCCCCCGTGCGGAGCACGGTCAGCGGCGCCCAGACGGGTGCGGACCCGACAGGCAGCGTCTCGGGTGGGCCGTCGAGCGGCACCGTCCAGTAGCGCAGCCGGTCGGGGTCCTGGTCGTCGGGGCACCCAGCGGCGAGGGTGAGCCGGTCGAGCCACGTGACGCTCACGCACGAGTGGTCGACCAGGTGCGTGGTGGCGTCCGAGGGTCTCACCGGCTGAAGGTCGGTGGTCAGCACGAGCACCCCGGCGTCCTGCAGCGTGACGGCGAGCGAGGTCCTGCCAGGGTCGAGCTCGACATCGATCACGTACCCCTCGGTCTGGGTGGCGGCGAGCCGCATGCCGTCGGTCGAGTACGCGGCGAGGGTGTCCTCCCAGGCCACGACGACGTCCCCCGCTGCGGTGAGCATCGGCATCCCGTGCACCCCGGGCAGGTCCAGGAAGGTCCCTTCTGCCAGGTCCATCACGGCGACACCGCTGGACCAGTCACCCGGGCCCCCGAGCTGCACCACCGCGGTCGAGGTACCGGGACGCCAGTCGACGAGCCTGACCGACCGGTCGGTGCTGAACGGCACCTCGTAGCGGGTCCCTGCCGGGTCCACCAGGTAGAAGTACGCGCGCTCGATCGGCCCGTCGCCCTCGCCGAGCGTGACGAGAGAGCGCTGGAGGAGCACCCATCCCTCGCCCGTGCTCTCGAACGTGCCAGCCGGCATCGCCTGGGCGTCAGGGAGGAGCGGGTGCGCGGTGACGGGTGGCAGCGCAGCCTCGGTGGGCGTCGTGGTGGGGTTGGGTGACGGCGTCGGGCTCGGCGACGGTGTGGGGGCGGGGGACGGTGACGGGCTCTCGGTCGCGGGTGGGTGCGGCTCGTCCTGGCTGGTCAAGGCCTGGACGCCGGCCACCACACCGATCACGGCGGCCGCCGAACCCAGCGAGACCGCGCCGGTCCTGAGCGCCCGCCGACGGCCGATACGCCGCGCGAGCACCCGCGCCTCGACGGCCGCCTCGGGCGCGGTCGTTGCGGAGTCGTGGCTCTCCTGCTCGACGAATGTCGTCAGGATCTCACTCAGGTGGCGGCTCATCGCGCGCTCCTCTGGTCGATCGGTGAGACGTGGGCAGATTCGCTGCCCGCGTCGAGGTCGGTGTCGGTCTCGACGGCGAGGATGCCGCGGAGCTTCGACGACCCGTCGCTGAGGTACCGCTTCACGGCGCCCTGACCGATACCCAGCTCGGCTGCGATGTCCGCCACCGGCAGGTCCTCGAAGTACCGCAGGACCACGCAGGCGCGCTCGCGGGGACTCAGGGCCGCGAGTGCCGCGCGCACGTCCATCCCGCTCTGGACGGCCTGCTCGGGTCCGCGCGCTGTCTCGTCCGAGGCGAAGAGGTGCTGCTTGCCGCGCCAGGTCTTGTCCTTGCGCGCCTGGTCGAGGAACGCGGTCCGGATCGCCCGCCGCACGTACTGCTCTGCCGACGGGACGCTCCGCAAGGTGCGGGGGTGGGAGAAGACACGCACGAGGGCTTCCTGCACCAGGTCCTCGGCCGAGGACCGGTCCGGGGCGAAGAGTGACGCGTAGCCGACCAGGCCCCCTCGGCGGTCGCGGATCACCTCCTCCAGCACCGTTCTCCACTGGCTCACGCCGTACTCCTTCGCTCGGGACCGACCTTCCTCCACACAACGCCTCCCACGCCACGAACGTTGGGGCGACACGCTCGGCGGGCGCTGCGAGGCGTCATGACACCACCTGGTCTTGTCGTGACACCATTTTGGTGTCATAGTGATGTCATGGATCTCACGCCCTACGTCGACGACCTCCAGCACCGTCTCGCCCTCGCGGCCGAGGCCGGGGGAGAGGAGGCGCGGCAGCTCGCCCAGCGCTTGACCGCGCCGCTCGACGCCGCGGTACGCCTGGTCCTGCTCGACGTGCTCTCGGCCGCGGCCGGGGAGATCTCGGCCGACCTCGCACCCGGGTCGGTCGACGTCCGGTTGCGTGGGGGCGATCCGGAGTTCGTCGTGGCCGCGCCCGCCGCCGTCACCGAGCGGGACTCAGCAACCACCTCCGCGGCTTCGGCCGTGCCACCCTCCGCCGGGCCGCAGCCCCCGCCGGAGGCCGACGCCGACGGGGGCGCTACCACCCGCACCACCCTGCGTCTGCCCGACCACCTCAAGGGGCAGGTCGAGGTCACGGCCGCTCGCGACGGGGTCTCGGTCAACACCTGGCTCGTGCGCGCCGTCGCCGCGGCGCTCGAGCAGTCCTCGTGTCCGCCTCATTCGCAGGCCCGTCCCGGTCAGCGGGGCGGGACCCGACTCACGGGCTGGGTGCGCTGACCCACGCCCCCTGACCCACGACCCCCTGACTCGCCCGGCGTCCTGCCAGGCCGACCCTCACCGACCACGTCCTTGGAGACCCCATGCCCACTTTCCCGGCTCCGTCACCCGTCCCGGTCTACGTGGACGTGCCCTTCGGCAACCTGCACGTGGTCGCCGGGGAGAGGGACGACGTCGTCGTCACCATCTTGCCGGCCGACCCGACCAAGTCCGGATCTGTCCGCGCCGCCGAGGAGACACGCGTCGGGCGCGACGGCAGTGCCGTCACGATCGTGTATCCGGCAGCCTGGAAGCAGTACGTCCTTCCCTTCGCGGCCGGCGGTGCGATCGTCACGATCGAGCTGCCCGCCGGATCCGATCTCCGTGGCAAGGCCGGCACGCTGTACGCGGAGGGCCGGCTCGGCGACGTCGAGCTCACCCTCAACGGCGGCGAGGCCAGGGTCGACGAGGCTCATCGCCTCGACCTCAAGGTCACGGCCGGGTCGGTTGTGGTGGGCAAGGTCACGGGCGCCGCCGACGTCAGGGCGAGCGCCGGTGCCGTGCGCATCACCGAGCTCGTCGGCGACGGCACGATCCGTGCGGCCAACGGTGCCACCACCGTCGGCTCGTTCACCGGGACCCTGCACGTGGCCGGGGCGCACGCGGAGATCGTCATCGGCAGCGTGAACGGCACGCTGACCGCCAAGTCCGCGCACGCCGACATCCGCGTCGACAGCCTCGCGTCCGGCTCGGTCACGCTGACGTCCTCCTACGGATCGATCGAGGTCGGGGTGCCCGAGGGCACGGCGGCGTGGCTCGACGTCACCTCGGAGCACGGCGCGATCCGCAACCACCTGCTCCCCACCGAGAGCCCGGTCGACCACGAGGCCACCGCGGAGATCCACGTCAGAGCCGGGTACGGCGACGTCATCGTCCGCCGACCCTAGGCACAGCGCCACGGCACCCACACCACGACCATCACCACGAGGAGGACCACCATGCCCAGCGATCTCGCCGTCGACATCCGCGGCCTGCGCAAGTCCTACGGGGACCACGCCGTGCTCGACGGCGTCGACCTGGCCGTCCGCACGGGGACCGTCACCGCGCTGCTCGGCCCGAACGGTGCCGGCAAGACCACCACCGTGGGCATCCTGTCCACGTTGCTCACCCTCGACGGCGGCACCGCCCGGGTGGCCGGGTACGACGTCGTCACCCAGGCGGACGCGGTGCGCGCGGTCATCGGCGTCACCGGCCAGGTGTCGGCCGTCGACGACCTGCTGACCGGCGTCGAGAACCTGCGGCTCATGGCGTCCTTGAACCACCTGGACCGGCGTGCCGGGCGCGAGCGGGTGGACGTGCTCCTGTCGCAGTTCGGGCTGACCGAAGCAGCCCGCAAGCCGGTCTCGACCTGGTCGGGCGGCATGCGTCGCAAGCTCGACCTGGCGATGACTCTCGTCGGGTCTCCCGCCGTCGTGTTCCTCGACGAGCCCACCGCCGGCCTGGACCCGCGCAGCCGGCGCGCCCTGTGGGGCGAGGTGCGGGCGCTCGTGGCGGCAGGCACCACGATCCTGCTCACCACGCAGTACCTCGAGGAGGCCGACCAGCTCGCCGACCGCGTGGCGCTGCTCGACGGCGCTCGCATCGTCGCCGAGGGGACTCCTGCCGAGCTGAAGTCCACCCACGACGCCGGTTCGCTCGACGACGTGTTCCTGCGCCTGACCGAGCCCCCTGCCGACCCGACCACGAAGGAGGTGGCGTGATGACCACCGTGACGATCCCCCCGACGGCGGGTGCCCGCCCGCTGGCCGACACCCTGACCATGCTGCACCGGAACCTGCTGCGTGCAGCCCGGTATCCCGGGCTGACGAGCTTCACCGTCGCCGTCCCGATCGCCCTGCTGCTGCTCTTCGTCTTCATCTTCGGTGGGGCGTTCGGCGCGGGCGTGGCTCCGGGGGTCGCCCCTGGAGCGGAGGGTCGCGCCGCGTACCTCGACTACATCACCCCGACCATCCTGCTCTTCGCCCTCGTCGGCGCGGCGCAGAGCGCGGCGATCAGCGCGGCGATGGACGCCACCAGCGGCATCATGGCCCGCTTCAGGACGATGGCGATCTCTCCCGGGTCGGTGCTGGGCGGTCCGGTGCTCGGCACGATGATCCAGGGGTTCGTCGCGGCCACGGTGGTCCTCGGCCTCGCGGCGGCGCTGGGCTACCGACCTCAGCCGGGGGCGCTGGGGTGGTTGGCGACAGCGGGGCTGTTCGCGCTGGTCGTCTTCGCCATGACCTGGCTGTGCGTGGCGATGGGCCTGGCCGCCACGTCCGTCGAGACGGCGTCGAACACCCCGATGCTCCTGACGGCCCTGCCCTTCCTGGGCAGCGGCTTCGTGCCGGTGGAGACCATGCCGGCCGGCGTGCGCTGGTTCGCCGAGTACCAGCCGTTCACCCCGATCATCGAGACGACGCGGGCCCTGCTCACAGGTGCCCCCGTGGACACCTCGACGATGCTCCAGGCGCTGGGCTGGTGCATCCTGATCGCATCTCTCGGCTACGTCTGGTCCCGTTCCCTCTACCGCCGCGAGCGACGCTGACGGAGGTTGCCGTGCCGATCACCCGGCGCATCACCCGGTTCACCAAGCGTGTCGTCAACCCACTGATGCTCAAGGTCGCCGGGCGCGGTGCGCTGGTCGACCTCGAGCACGTCGGGCGACGCTCGGAGGAGGTGCACCACACGCCACTCATGGCCTTTCGCCGGGGAGAGATCGTGACCGTCGCGCTCACGTACGGCCCGGAGGTCGAGTGGCTCAAGAACGTGCGGAGCGCAGGGGGTGCCCGGATGCACATGAGCGGTGAGCTCCTCACCCTCGGCCCGCCTCGCGACCTGTCGGTGACCGAGGGCCTGTCCCGTGTCCCTCAGCCTCAACGGGCGCTGCTGCGCTGGCCTGTCCGCTGCCGCGACTACGTCGAGCTGCCCGTCGTCGCGGCGGAACGGCCGTCGAGGTCCGGACCGGGCAGGCTCCCGCCGCCGTGGGTGATCCACACGGCCTGGCGCGTGCATCGGACGCTCCACCGCCTCAGCGGTGGTCGCTTCCTGTGGACGCCGGCGAACAAGCGGGGATGGGGTGCGCTGCGTCTGACGGCGACGGGGCGGCGGTCGGGCAGGGAGCGCAGCGTCATCCTCGGCTACCTCGAGGACGGTCCTGACCTGGTGACCCTCGCGATGAACGGCTGGGACGAGGGGCATCCCGCGTGGTGGCTCAACCTCGAGGCGCACCCGGACGCGTTCGTCCGGCTCGCGTCCGGGAGGTTGCGTCCGGTGCGTGCCCGTGCCGCAGCTGGCTCCGAGCGGGATCGGCTCTGGGCGCGTTGGGTCGCGGTGGACCCGCAGCTCGAGGGGTACGCGGCGCGTCGTTCGACCCGGACGCCCGTGGTGGTGCTCGGGCCCCGTCTGGGGTCTGACTAGCGCAGCTCCGGTCGGACCCAGCACGCCACGCCCGCCCCGGTGGGGACGGACGTGGCGTGCGGCGGGCCCGGTGAGGCCCTGGACGTCAGGCCCGCGGGTCAGACCCGCGCCTCGAGCACGAGGTTGAACGGCGTCTCCGCGGCCACCCGCACCCGGCTGAAGCCGGCGGCGTGGAGCACCCCGGTGAGCGCGGCGGGGCCGGCCTGCGCGCCGAGGGCGTGCTGCCCGTCCTGGGCGAGGGCACTGGGGGTGCACAGGAAGGTCGAGCCCGCGTAGTACGTGCGACTGACCGGGCCGACGTTGTCCTCGAGCCGGTCGCCGGCCCGCGGCTCGACCACCATGAGGACGCCGTCCTCGGCCAGCGCGCGGCGTGCCGCGGCGGCTGCTCCGACCGGGTCGCCCATGTCGTGCAGGGCGTCGAAGAAGCAGGCCAGGTCGAAGCCCTGCGGCGGCACGTCGATGGCCGCGCGCTCCTCGTAGCGGACCCGGTCCAAGACCCCTGCCTGGTGGGCGCGGTCGCGGGCGGCGTCGAGCGAGGCACTGTGGATGTCGTAGCCGACGAAGGTCGAGCGGGGGAAGGCCGTGGCCATCACGGTGGTCGACAGGCCGTACCCGCACCCGATGTCGGCCACAGTTGCTCCTGCCTCGAGCCGCGCGGTGACCCCGTCGAGGGCAGGGAGCCACGCCTGGACCAGGCTCGAGCGGTAGGTGGCTCCGTAGAAGCGCTCGACCCCTCGGTACAGGCGCGGGTCGTGGGCACCCCACGGGATCGCCCCGTCGCCGCGGAACGCCTCCTCGAGCAGCCCGGCATCGGCCCAGACCGCGGCGATGATCTCGACGAAGCCTCCGAGGAAGTACGGCGACTCCTCGTCCGCGAGGGCCGCCGCGTGCTCGGGCGGGAGGCGGAAGCGTCCGCCCTCGTGCTCGACGTAGCCGCCGACCGCCTGGTTGCGCAGCCACTCGAGCACGAGTCGCTCGTGCGTCCCGGTGAGCGCGGCGAGCTCTCCCGCGGTCATCTGCTGTCCGGACGCCATCGCCCGGTACAGGCCCAGGCGGTCGCCCAGGTAGGTCGCGGCCGAGCTCTCCGCGGCGGCCAGGTCGGTCACCGCGCGGCCCATGAAGGCCTCGAGCTTCGTCGCGTCGATCGTCTCGACTGTCATGGTTCCTGCCCTTCGTTTGCTCCAGATTGGAGTACAGATAGTTACTCAAGTATGGAGTAGTGTCAACCCCATGTCGCCGACACCCTCGACCACCCAGCGAGCCCTGCTCGGGCTGCTCTCGATCCGCCCGTGGACTGCGTACGACCTGACCCGTCAGATGCGACGGGCCCTGCGCTGGGCGTGGCCGCGCTCAGAGGCGAACCTCTACAACGAGGTCAAGCGGCTGGTCCCGCACGGGCTCGCCACAGCCGTCGAGGAGGAGACGGGGGGCCGCTCCCGGACCAGGTACGAGGTGACCGACCGGGGTCGCGAGGAGGTCTCGGCCTGGCTCGAGAGCCAGCCACCCGCACCGCCGCAGGTCGAGCTCGAGGCTCTGCTCCGTCTGTTCCTGGCCGACCAGGGAACGGTCGACCAGCTGCGTCGCACGATCGCCGAGACCCGCCGGCAGATGCTCGAACGGGTCGAGGAGGGCGTGGTGATCGCGGAGGACTACCTGCACGACCCGCCGTTCCCCGATCGCGCGCACCTCAACGTGCTCTTCATGCACTTCTCGGCCGGCTTCGTCCGCCTCATGCTCACGTGGTGCGACGACGTCGAGGCCGAGATCGACACCTGGCCCGGCACGGCCACGGGGGTCGGGCTGACCCCGGGGACGCGAGCGATGCTCGAGGAGACCCTGGCGTACTACCTGGCGACGCTCGACCAGCACGCCCGGGCACGAGGTGCGACGTGACCGCGCGTCTGACGCCAGGAGACCTGGGGACGGTCCTGGGCGTCTGGGCCCACCCGGACGACGAGTGCTACCTCATGGCCGGCACGGCGATGCTCGCCGCGGGTGCCGGGTCGCACGTCGCGATCGTCTCGGCGACCCTCGGTGAGGCCGGTGTCACCTCCGACGAGGAGCGTTGGCCGGTCGCCCACCTGGCCGAGATCCGGCGGGCCGAGCTCGCGGCGAGCCTGATCGAGCTCGGCCTGGACGACCACACCTGGCTCGGGCTGCCCGACGGCGGACTGGCGGACCTCGCACCCGAGATCGGCGTCGGCCTGGTCGCCGAGGTGGTCGAGCGGGTCCGACCCGACACGGTGCTGACGTTCGGGCCCGACGGCGTCACCGGCCATCCTGACCACGTCGCCGTCGGCCGATGGGCCCAGGAGGCCGCCGTCGCCGTCATGGGCACGGGCTGCCGCGTCCTGGCTCCGACCATGACCGCCGACCTCCTCGCACCGTTCGCCGCGGTCAACGCCGTGGTCTACGAGTGGGGTCCGCCGCCCTGCTCGGCACCCGACGAGGTCGTGATGGAGACCGTGCTGACCGGCGCGCTGCTCGACCGCAAGGTCCGCAGCCTGCGGGCGCAGGCCAGCCAGACCGCAGCGCTCGAGTCGTGGATGGGTGCCCAGACCTACCGTGCATGGGTCAGTGCCGAGCTGTGGGTGCCGAGGGCCTGAGCGACGGGGTCGGGCGGTCTCCCATGATCGGGGGCCACGGTCCACGGCACACCAACCCGGTGGTCTAGTCCTGGTCGAGACCCAGCGTCTGGGACAGGCCACGTCGGGCGCCATGGACCTGGCGGTTGTTCGCGCCCTTCATCCGGGCGTTCGACACCCCCCGCAGCGAGCGGTGGAACTGGTCCGCGGCGCGGACGTCGTGCATCGAGGCCTTCGTCTCGGACTCGTGCCGGTGGCGCTTGTCGGTGTTCCGGTACCTCACGAACATCGCCCCGTAGAAGATGAAGCCCGAGAGCAGGAAGAGGTAGGCGAACCCGGAGCCGTCGCCGTCGGACGAACCGGAGGACGCAAGGAGCTCGGAGGTCGACGCCGTCAGCGCAGCGAGGTCGAGGATCATCCGCCCACCAGGGTGATCAGGGCGAACAGGACGGTGCCGACCACCTGGACCGCGCCGGCGACGAGCAGCAGCCTGCGTTGGTTGACCGGCACGCTGCCCATCGTCTCCCCGGTGCGGGCGTTGACCGCGACGTAGTGCAGGAACGACCGGCCGTTCGGCTTCGTCTCGTGGTAGCTGTAGAGCCAGACCGGCAGGTACGCGGACACCCACCGCTGGCCGACGACCTCGACCTGCTCGGCGTCCCACCGCACGCCGCGGTCGTAGAAGGCCAGGGTCTCGTTGGCCTTGTGCCGGGCGATGTCCTCGGCCTGCACCGTCGCGACCGGCGCGAGCTGGTCGATGTTGCTGTCACGACGTTCAGAGGCGAAGCCGGAGAGGTAGTTGGAGTCGTAGCGGACCGAGTTCTCCACGTCGAACGGCATGATCGAGTTGATGATGTTGTTCGAGTTCTGGGACGTGCTCTGGTTCAGGCGCTCCCGTGAGGACTCCACCGTCAGGTCGTCGATGTGGATGTCGAACTCGCGCACGACGTCGTAGACGTCGGCGTCGTAGACCCGCTTCTCCGTGTCGCCGCTCTTGACGGTGTATGACCGCGTCTGGTGCTCGCCCTGCCCGGTGAGTCTGGCGTGGGCGTTGATGTCGACGACCATGTACGGCAGGTAGACCCCCATGACGTTCTCGGGGTTGAACTCCTCCTTGAACCGGGGGTGGGCGAAGAACGTCCGCTTCGTGACGAAGTCGGCGATGCTCTGGACCGCGGCCGCCTTGGTCATGGAGAACGGCAGAACCATGTCCGGCACCGCACCGTTGGGGATCTGCTGGTTCATCGACAGCGTGTTCCGGCACCAGTGGCACCGGGCCTGGGTGCCTGTGCGGGTGTCGATGACGACCTCGGCCCCGCAGGCCGTGCACCTGAACGTCAGGACCTCGTCGGTGGACGGGACGATGTCGGCCGTGCCCGACCCCACGACGACCCCGGTGAGCTCCCCGATGGCGCCGTTGAGGTCAAGGGTCTCGAGCGCGTTGCCGCTCTGCCACTCGAACCGGCAGTAGCTGCACCGCAGGTTGCCGTTCGCGGGGTTCAGCGAGATCTCCGTGGCACCGCAGCGCAGGCACTTGGCCAGGCCGTCCTCGGCGCCCTCGTCGGTCCGGACGACCCGCGGTCCGGACGCCTCGTCCTGCTCGGGCGTCGTCCCGGGTGCAGGCGGTGCAGGTGGTGGGGGTGGTGGCGGCGCGGCGCCGGCGACCGCGTGGGGGTCGAGGGGATCCATCGTCGCCCCTAGAGGCCGAGGACCTTGGCCTTGGCGGCCTCGTAGTCGGCCTCGGTGATCAGACCCTGGTCGAGCATCGCCTTGAGCTGGGTGAGCTTGGCGACCGGGTCCTCTGCCGCCGGGGCCGCTGCCGCTGCCGGTGCCGGTGCGGGCGGCACGTTGGGCTGCTGCAGTGCACCTGCCGCGCCCGCCGTCGCGTTGACGCCCATGCCGAGGAACGCCATCCCGGCGCCACCTCCGGCGCCGCCCGGGTTCTCACCGGCTGCCTGGAAGCCCCGTGCCGCGGCCTGCTGCATGAACGAGTTGCCCCGTGCGCCGCCGAGCGCGTCGGCCTTCTTGACGTCGCTGAGCAGCGCGCGGGTGTCCTCGTCGTACTCGATCGCCTGCAGCGCGACCTTGACGATCGTCAGTCCACGACCGGTGGTCCACTGGTATCCCTCTTCGACCGCGAGTGCCAGCGACTGGGCGAACCCGATGGCGTCGCCCTGGATGCGAGCGATCCGGTTGCCCTTGCTCGGGTCGTTCGTGTAGTTCGAGAACGCTGCGGCGAGCGATCCGACGACCTCGTTGAAGAGCTGGCTGGCTGCGTCGTTGTCCAGGTCGGAGAAGTCGAAGACGCGTGCGTCCGCCGTGAGGTAGGTCAGGGGGACGAACTGCTTGACGAGCAGGATGGGGTCCACGATGCGCAGCGAGTACGAGCCGCGGGTGACGGCTCCCACCTGGGCGCCGAGGTAGGCGTCGTCCCAGTAGATCTCCGACTGCGTGCCGAAGCGGTTGTTCGGGATCTCCTTGAGGTTCACGTAGAACGCCAGCTGCTGCGAACCGGGCCGACCGCCGAACTTGAAGCGCTCCCAGGACATCGTGACCGTCGGGCTCAGGATGCCGTCGCCGGCGAAGACGGACTGCGAGTTCTGGTCGTCGGAGCTGAAGATGAACCCACCGGGCTCGGCCACCAGCCCGGTGAGCTGGCCGTCCTGGAACGTCAGCAGACCGTAGCCCTCGGGCACCAGGATCCGGCTGCCGTTGGTGATGATGTTCTCGGAGGCCCTGGTGTTGGAGCCGCGTCCTGCGTTCTGGCCCTGGGCCACCGCCGGGAAGAGGGCTGCGGTCGGTGCCAGGTTCGCCGGGGGGGCCAGGAAGTCCTTCCACTGATCCGCGAGCATGCCGCCGACGGCACCGGAGAACGCCTTGATGAATCCCATCCGAGTTCCTCCGCGAGTCCACCGGTGCGGGTCGAGCGCCGCGCAGGAGCCCTGGCGCTGGCCGATCCGTCACCCTGTCGGCACCGCTGCGCCGATCTCCGCGGCACACTACATGATCGGTCTCAGGCCCCGGCAGGGTGTTGTCGGGCTTCGCCCGATCGGCGTACGAGGGCCACGACCTTGCCGATGTTGAGCGTCCAGCCGACGCCGAACACATGGGGCGACAGCAGCGGGCCTTCAGGGTTCCAGACCCGAGCCTTGACCCGGGGCAGCGTCGGTACGCGGAACTCGTACGGGACGAACCCGATAACGACGCCGTGCCACGTGCGCTGATCTGACGGTAGCCGTAGCTCCTTGACGACCGCCGCGACGGCGAGCGCCGCGAATGCGAGCTGCAACGGGCTGGGTCCTCGGCGACCCGCTGATGGGTGGGCAGTGCCCATGTCGATCTCCTTCCGGGTGCTCCCCATCATGCTCGCGCACGGCCCTCGCGCGCCACGGAACGGAGATGCGAGTGCTATTCGTCTTGACCGGTCCAGACAGTCACTTGTACGGTGTCAAGTGATCCACTGTATCGGTACAGAGGCGGATGGAGGCAGTAATGGACGGCATGGGACTCGGCCTGCTGGGCGTGCGGGCCGCGAGGATCGAGGCAGAGAGCGCCCGGCCGTGGGCGCCGGTCCTCCCGCACCGGGCGCGGGGGAGCTCGGCGGACCGGTACGCGGCGGCGATCCCGGTGCGGGCGGCCCGCCCGCGTCGCGTGCTGGCCCGCGCGCTGCACCGTGCGGCGGACGCCGTCGCCCCGGCGTCGAACTGCGTCGACCCGGCACGGTGAGCCGGGCCGACGGGCCGCGAGGCGGAACGGTCCTGCCGGACTACGCTGGGTGGCATGCCGAAGGCGGGGTCGATGTGGGCAGGGTGACCCTGCAGACGGTCGCCGACAAGGTCGGCGTCAGCCGGATGACCGTGTCCAACGCGTTCTCGCGGCCCGACCAGCTCTCGGCGGGGCTGCGCACGCAGATCCTCGCGGCCGCGGCCGAGCTGGGCTACGTCGGCCCGGACCCGGCCGCGAGGGCTCTGGCCCGGCGCAGCGTGGGAGCGGTCGGCGTCGTCCTGACCGACTCGTTGGGCGAGGCATTCCTCGACCCGGTGGCCTCCGCGTTCTTCGGAGCGCTCGCGGACGAGCTCGCCCCGACCGGTATGGCGCTGTCACTGGTGCCTGCGGACGCCGTCGGCGGACGGGTGCCGGCGCGCGACCTGGCTCTGGACGCAGCGGTCATCTACGCGTGCGCAGGGGACACCGACGCCGTGGAGTGGTTGAGCCGTCGGTGCCTGCCCCTGGTGTTCGTCGACCAGGCCCCGCTGCCGGGCAGCGCCGCCGTGCTGCTGGACGAGCGCTCGGGCGGACGCCTGGCCGTCGAGCACCTGGCCGGTCTCGGGCACCGCGACATCGTGGTGCTCACCATGAACAGCGACCGGGACGAGCCCGGCTGGGCCCGCGACCCGCACCGGGTGGGCTCCAACCACGTCTCCAGGGTCCGCACCGCCGGTGCGGTCGAGGCGATCGAGGAAGCCGGGCTGACAGCTCGCGTCTACGAGGTGTACGACAACCGTGACCGGTACGTCGCCGACGGCGCAGCCGCGATCCTCGGCGATCCCCACCGGCCGACCGCTGTGGTGTGCTTCTCCGATCTCATGGCTGCCGGCGTGGTGCGCGCGGCGGAGGAGTCCGGTCTCCGCGTGCCCGACGACCTGTCGGTCGTCGGGTTCGACGACTCCGTCCTCGCCCGAGCCGTGCGGCCTGCGCTGACGACGCTGCGGCAAGACTTCGTGGCCAAGGGTCGCGCGGCCGCGCACGCACTGACCGAGGCCCTCACCGCCGCGCGGGCGACCACCGGCACCAGCCCGGCCGAGCCTGGCGAACCGGCGACCGTGACCATCCCCGTCCAGCTCGTGGTGCGGGAGAGCACCGGGCCGGCGCCGAGCGGCAGCGGGTGATCGGCAGGCACGCCTGCGGTGCCCGGCCGACGGCGTGCCCGTCGGTCACGAACGCGCCTCCCAGCCGGTCCAGCGGTGCACGACCGTGAGGATGACCGGTCCGCGTGGGGGTGTCGTGACGTACTGCGCGTACCGGCGCTGAAGCCGCCGGACCGCGGCCTCGTGCTCCCGACCGCTGTCGACGACCGTCGCCTCGCCGTCGGCACGCACCCACCACAGCTCCTGCCAGTCGGTGGACCAGTGATCGGCCAGCAGCGTCACGCGTGGGTCTGCCGCGATGTTGCGCAGCCGCTGCAACGCGGTCGTGCGCTTGGGCTTGTGGTCGACCGCGACGGTGATCCGGTCGTCGGTCAGGTCGAAGACGACGGGCACCAGGTGGGGTGCGCCATCGGGACCGACGGTCGCGAGGTAGGCGTGCTCGGACGCCCCGAAGCGCCGTCGGCACTCGTCGGGGTCCAGGCCCGGTCGGCGGCCGGGCGGCAGGTCTGCCATGGCTCGCATCTTCGCAGCACGACGCCCTTGCGAGGGCGTGTCCGCCCTGTGCGAACGCCGCGCACGATCCGGGCGGGTGCGAGGTTCCCTTGGTCATGGACACCGACCGCACGCTCGACGACGACGCCCACGGCGCGTGGATCGGGGGCGGGCAGCGCGAGCGTCCTCTCGGCCGACGGGCTGCTCCTGACCAGTGCGCACGTCGTGGCCGGTGCGCAGCAGGCGGAGGCGGCGTTCACCGACGGCACCGAGGTCCTCGCCGACGTCATCTCCCGCAGGCATCGTGTCGGCGCTGGGGCGCTCGTTGCCCACCCGCGCCGGTCGCGTGGTCGACGAGGTCATCCAGACGGACGCGGCCCTGAACCCGGGCAACAGCGGTGGCGTCCTCGCCGACAGCTCCGGCCGCATGGTCGGCGTGGGCACGGCGGTCGCAGGCGTCGGGCTCGGCCTGGCCGTCCCGATCAACGCGACCACCCGCGGACTCCTGCGGACGCTGGTCGAGCACGGCAGGGTGCGGCGGGCCCGGTTGGGCATCGTCGGCGCTCAGGCCCCGCTGCGGCCCGTCCTGGCCGCCAAGCTCGACCGGCGCGACGGGCTGCACGTCTCCGAGGTCGTCACCGGCAGCCCGGCCGACCGCGCGGGTCTGCGACGGGGGGACATCGTCGTCGGCCTCGACCAGCGGACGATCACGTCGACGACCCAGGTGCAGCGCGCCATGGTCGAGGGTGCGATTGGCCGTCGTGTCGAGATCACGGTGTGGCGCAACGGCGCCCTCGTCGACGTCCACGCCCTCCCGCGGGAGCTCACCGACGTGTGACCTGCTCAGCGGTGAGCGAGACCTCCTAGGCTGGCGGGATGGATCGGGGAGGGATCGAGCGGTTCCTCCCCGGTGTGGCCGTCGCCCGCCGCTACCGGCGGGAGTGGCTCAGACCCGACGTCGTCGCCGGGGTGGCGGTCGTGGCCCTGGCGATCCCCGCCGGGATGGGTTACGCCACGGTGGCCGGGCTGCCGCCCGTCACTGGTCTGTACGCCACGATCGTCCCGTTGCTGGTGTACGCGTTGCTCGGTCCGTCGCGGGTCCTCGTGCTCGGGCCCGACTCCGCTCTCGCGCCGATGATCGCTGCTGCCGTCCTGCCCCTGGCGCTCGGCAGCCCCGACCGTGCCGTGGCGCTCGCGGGGACCCTTGCCGTCTTGGTCGGCCTCTTCCTGGTGATCGGCAGGGCGCTCCGCCTCGGGTTCGTCACCGGCCTGCTGTCCAAGCCGATCCGTGTCGGCTACCTCAACGGCATCGCCGTGGTCGTGATCAGCACCCAGCTGCCGACGCTGCTCGGGCTCTCCGTCACGGAGGGCACGGTCTGGGAGCGGATGCGGCGGACTGTCGGCGGGCTCGTGGCGGGGGAGGCGGACCTCACGGCACTGTGGATCGGCACCGGTGCGCTGGCAGTGATCGTGGTCGCGCGGATCCTGCGTTCCCGGGTCCCCGGGGTGCTCCTCGCGGTCGGTGGGTCCATGGTGGTGACGGCGGTCCTCGGCCTGCAGCACACGGTGCCCGTCGTCGGGGAGCTCCCGCGCGGTCTGCCGGCCCCGGCGCTGAGCGGGGTGGGCCTCGGTGATGTCCTGGCCCTCCTCGCCCCTGCCGCCGGGATCGCCCTGATCGCGTTCGCGGACACGGCCGTGCTGGCGCGGACCCTGGCGTCGAGGTCGGGTCGCACCGTCGACGGCGACCAGGAGATGGGTGCGCTGGGGGTGGTCAACGTCGCGAGCGGCATGCTCGGCGGGTTCGCCGTCTCGGGCAGCACGTCCCGCACACCGGTTGCGATCCAGGCCGGAGCGCGCACGCAGCTCGCCGGGGTCACGGCCGCAGCCCTGCTGGTCGCGTTCATGCTCCTGACGCCGGGGCTGCCCGCCTACCTGCCGTCCGGTGCGCTCGCCGCCGTCGTCATCGTGGCCGCGGCGTCCCTGGTCGACGTCCGGACGTTCGTCCGACTGACACGGATGAGCCGGACAGAGCCTGCCCTGCTCGCGGCGGCCTTCCTGGGGGTGGCGTTCATCGGGGTCCTGGAGGGAGTCGTCGTGGCGGTCGTGCTGTCCCTCATGGCGTTCGTCCGTCGGGCTTGGGACCCGTACCGGGCCGAGCTCGTGAGCCTGGACGGGGTACCGGGGTATCACGACCTGGGCCGTCACCCGGAGGGTCACCGCATCCCGGGCCTGGTCATCGCGCGCTTCGACGCCCCGCTGTTCTTCGCCAACGGCGACGTCTTCGACACGTGGGTCCGCGAGCTCGTGCACCGTGCGCCGGCGCCCGTCCGATGGGTGGTGATCGCCGCGGAACCGATCACCGGTGTCGACACGACCGCCGTCGACGAGCTGGTCGAGCTCGACGACCACCTCGAACGGCTCGGGGTCACGATGGTCTTCGCCGAGATGAAGGGCCCGGTCAAGGACCGTCTCGTCCGCTACGGCATGGGCGGACGGTTCGGGCCCGACCACTTCTACCCGACGGTCGCGAGCGCCGTCCGGGCCTACCGCCGCGTCGCCGGCCCCTGAGCGCGCATCAGGACTGCGGCGCCGTCACCCGACGGCGACGAACCCCTCGTGGTCGGGGTCGGGATCGGGGGAGACCGTCCACGTGCGGACATCTCTGCCCGTGCCGTCGTGGTCCTTCTCGTGGACACGGACGGCGCCGTCGTGCTCGTGCTCCCCGGAGCCGGAGACCTCGTGCTCACCTGTGGGGCCCTGGGTGTGCATGGTGGTCTGACCGACGAAGCTCTCGAGCGTCGACGGCTCGTCGCCCTCGACGTCGGTCACGGCATAGGGGACGCCGGAGACGATCATGTCCGGGGTGTCGCTGGTCATGGGGCTGCCTTTCGCTGGTGAGGTCATCGAGGCATCCGCTCCGTCGGCCTGCTCCGTGAGAGTGCGCCCTGTCTGCGTCGAAAGCAAGAGCACCCGGACAGGCGAGCCACCGGGGGAGGGCAGCACGCCTCACAGTGTGCTCGTGCCCCTCCCGGCCAGCATGAACCCGAGGGTGAGGTGCGTCGTCGCGGTGGAGCTCGAGGTCCGCATGTGTCCCCAGGTCGGGAAGACATGGGCCCGTCCGTCCGCCACACCTGTCGCGGTCGTGCGGAACATCTCCTCGTCGTAGAACTGGTCCTTCGCGCCGCCGATGACCAAAGGTGGGGGCGGACACGCGCGAGAGGTCGCCTCGACGTCGAAGGCGTCCTCCGCCTCGATGGTGATCAGCGCGTCGCTCGACCCGCCGGACGCCATCGCGCGCCCCGCCAGCCAGGACACCGGCCGACCGGGCCTCCCGGACGACGAGGGGCCCCGGGACTCCCCGGGGCCCCTCGTCGTCGATGAACTGTCGGTCAGACGAGATCCCTCAGCTGGTCACCGCCACCCGCCTCGGCGAGATCCTCCTCGCCCCGCCGGCGCGTCATCGCCCGCATGCCCACGCCACCCGCGACGGCCAGAGCCGCCAGGAGGGCGATCGCCAGCGCGGCGAACCCGGTGTCGGCGAGCGAGCCGCGGTTCGCCTTGCCCTGCGCGGCGGCATCGGCCGGTGTGCCGGGTCCGGCGGGTGTGCCGGGTCCGGCGGGTGTGCCGGGCCCGCCGGGTCCGGGCGGTGTGCCCGGATCGGTCGGTGTGCCGGGATCGGTCGGGTCGGCCGCCTGCACGTCCACCAGGACGGCGACGGTACGCGCCGGGACCGAGACGGTGCCCGTCGCCGAGTCCCAGGTGGTCTGCAGCACGACGTCGTCGACGCCCTCCTGCTGGACCTCGGAGAGCTCGTACTCGTGACCGCTGTGACCCTCGACGGCCTCCGTGACGGTCTCGTCCGAGGCGTTGAAGACCACGAGCACGCCTTCCAGGTCGCGGTCGACGTCCACACCGCTCCGGTCATCGATGCTCATGTAGATCACGCCTGGGGTGGCGTCCGCACCGCTGTTGGGGAAGGTGACCTTCTCGTTGATCAGGTCAGCCGAGCCGAGGCGGAACAGGTCCGTCGAGAACCGCAGACGGAGCAGATCCTGTGCGGACAGCGTCGCCAGGGCGATGTCCTCGGGCGCCGGCGCGAACGCGTCGTTGCCGAGGAACTCGCGGTGGATGGACCACTTGTCCTCGTTGTCCCCTGCCTGCGGAAGCCCGCGGTTGAAGCCGTTCTGCTCACCGGAGAAGTCGAGCAGGTTGAACCAGTCGCCCGAGTTGTAGCTGTTGCGGTCGAGCGACTTGCTGCGGAGCAGGTCGCTGCCCGCGTGCCAGAACGAGGGCGTCTGGGCCAGTGCGGTGGTCGCCATCGAGAGCGTGTTCATGCGGACCCGGTCGTCCATCGAGGTCTCCCGGGGCAGCTTGAGCGTGAGGACGTCGAACAGCGTCTCGTTGTCGTGCTTGTCGACGTAGGTGATGATCTCCTCCGGGCTGTCGGCGTAACCCGCCGGCTGACCGTTGTAGTCGATCTCGTCACCGCGCTGGACCTCGCCCGCGGACGTCTCGAACGAGAAGTCGCGCAGGTTGCCCGCCAGACCCAGCCGGACCAGGTCCGTCTGGTGCCGAGCGTCGGCCAGCTGCGCCTCCGCCGTTCGGGTGTCCCACTCGTTGGGGTCGGTGTAGGCGCCGTTGCCGAAGCCCTGCCGCATGCGCGGGTCCGCGTCGAAGGGGCCACCACCACGGACGGCATCACGCAGCCGGTCGGAGAAGGTCCCGATCTGGGTGCCGCCCAGGTTTCCCTGACGCGCCTGCTCGAAGCGGGCGTCGTTCTCGACCTCGCCGAAGTTCCAGCCCTCGCCGTACAGGTACACGGCCGAGCCGTCGACGCCGTCCGCGTCCATCGTGAGCGCGTCGAGCGCCTCCCGGACCGCCAGCATGTTGTCCACCGAGTGGTGGCCCATGAGGTCGAAGCGGAAGCCGTCGACCTTGTAGTCACGCGCCCAGACGACCACCGAGTCGACCATCATCTTCTCGGCCATCTCGTGCTCGGTGGCGATGTTCTGGCAGCAGGTCGACGTCTCGATCGCGCCGGTCTGGCTGTTGAGACGGTGGTAGTAGCCCGGTACCACGCGGTCGACGATCGACTTCGGGTCCTGGCCGGCGGCAGCCGTGTGGTTGTACACCTTGTCCAGCACGATCTGCATGCCGTCGGAGTGGATGGCGCCGACCATCGTGCGGAACTCCGCCACCCGGTCGCCACCGTTCTGCTCGACGGCGTACGAACCCTCGGGCGCCGTCCAGTGCAGCGGGTCGTAGCCCCAGTTGAAGCCGTCCTGGTCCCGCATCGAGCTGATGCACTCCTGCTGCTCGGTGGAGTCCGGCGCGAACGACCCGAGGTCGCACGGCGGCGTCAGCTGGGCGTCACGGTCCTCCTCGATCGACGCGATGTCGAACGTCGGCAGCAGGTGGATCGTGGTGATCCCGGCCTCGGCCAGCATCTGCAGGTGCTCGCGGCCGTTCGTGCCCTCCTGCGCGAAGGCGAGGTAGGTGCCACGGATCTCCTCCGGCACGGACTCGTCGTGGATGGAGAAGTCACGCACGTGCAGCTCGTAGATCGTCTGGTCGACCGGACGGACGACGGGCTGCTCGGCCTCGACCCAGTTCTCCGGCTGGAACGCCGGGTCGCTGAGGTCGACGACCACCGAGTGGGTGGAGTTCATCGTCAGTCCGACCGAGTACGGGTCGGTCACGATGTTGTTCTCCACCTGGCCGGTGCTCGGCACGTACACCTCGACGGCGAACTGGTAGAGCGCGCTGCCCCACCCGTCGCCACCGGTGAGCGTCCAGGTGCCGTCGGCGTTGCGCAGCATCGGGGCGCGGACCGGGTCGAGCGAGGCGTCGCCGCGCGGCCAGACCAGCAGGTCGACGTCCTTGGCGGTCGGCGCCCAGAGCGCGAACGCCGGGACCGGACCGGTGAACGTCACGCCGAGCTCGCGATCACGAGCGTCCGCGGCGTACAGGTCGTCCAGGACGCCCGGGATCTGGGCGCCCGTCGCGATGGTCAGCGTGCCGTCGAGCTCCCCGGTGACCATGACCTGACCGGTCAGGATCTCCGCCAGGGTGCTGTCCGATGGCGCGGAGCCACCGTCCCGCACCCGGAAGACCCGGTAGCTCTGCAGGTGCGGGAAACGTGCGGCCACGGCGGCGGGCAGGCCCGCGGAGTCGTGGACGAGGCTGAGCTCGCCCGCGCCCTGCGGAACCACCAGCGCACCGTCGACCACGGCGAGGCCGCCCTCGGCGGCGTGCCGCAGCCGGTACGTGGCGTCGAGGTCGACCGCCGTCGGCAGCGCGACCAGGTCGCGTGCCAGCCAGTGGGCCGCGAAGCCTCCTTGGCCCGGGACCAGCGGCGAGCTGCCCACGATGGTCAGGACGTGGGTCTCGATGTCGTAGCTGAAGCTGATGATGTCGTCCTGGCCGACGGTGAACGAGTAGTTCCCGCCGTTGGGGGCGCCGTCGACGCCGTAGTTCTCGTCCCAGCTCATCCCGTGAGCGACCTTGCCCTCGTAGTTGCCGGCCGGGATCGCGTCGGTGACATAGGTGAAGATGCCGTCACCGTCGGGGTCCGTGAGCATCGAGCGCAGGCAGTCCGGAGCCCAGTCGCCAGGGCAGCCGAGCTCGCTCTGGAAGCTGCCGGCGACCGTGATCACCGGCTGCTGGGCAGTGGTGAAGAACGCCTTGGTCGACGGGTTGAAGTAGTACGCGATCGCCCCGCCGGCGTGGGTGTAGGTGACGTTGCCACCGTTGAAGACGAACTCACCCTCGGTGACGCCGTAGCTCTCGGTCCACGCGCGGTCGATGGCGATCTTGTACTCGTACTCGCCTGCTGCGAGGTCGTCCAGGACGAGCTCCCAGATGCCGTCGGCACGCTCGGTCAGCTGTGCCTGGTCGCACTCCGGCTGCCAGTCGCCCGCGCATCCCATCTCGCTGTTGTGGTCGCCCGGAATCGAGACGGCCTCGAACTGCGGCCAGGGCTCCGGCTCGGGGTCGGGGTCGACGGCTGCTCCCTCGACGACCAGCACGATGGTCTCGGCCGTGGTGTCGAGCGTGAAGACCATCTGGTCGCCGTCAGCACCGACCGTGAACGCGACGTTGCTGCCGTCGGCGTTGCCGTAGGAGACGTCCCAGCCGAGGTCTCGCGTGGCCTTGACCTCGTAGTCACCGGCGGGGATCGCCGACGTCGTGTAGGTGAACACGCCGTCGCCGTCGAAGTCCTCGAGCGTCCCGCCGAGGCACTCCGGGTTCCAGTTGGTCTCGCAGCCCAGGGCCTCCTGCAAGGTGCCCGTCAGGGCGTACAGGTGGCCGTCAGCGGCGTTGTTCGTGAGCTTCTTGGTGACCGGGTCCCACACGAAGGTGACGGACGCGCCGCCCTCCGGGACGGTGTACTCGACGTTGTCCCCTGGAGAGTTCAGGACCCCGTCCGCACCGTAGTTCTCGGCCCACGACCCGCCCACGGCGACCTTGTACTCGAACGTGCCCGCAGGCAGGTCGAAGGTGCCGGTGTACAGGCCGTTGTCCGCGAGGGTCAGGGCAGCCGCTGCGCAGTCGGGCTGCCAGTCACCCGGGCACCCCATCTCGTTGTTGTGGCTACCGGGGACCGTGACCAAGGTGCCCGTGACCGGGGTGCCGGGGCCGTAGTCGTCACCGACCGTTGCGTAGGTGGTCTCCCGCGTCTGGTTACCGCTCGCGTCGACGACGACGGCGGCGTACTCGATCAGGGTGCCGGGCTCGAGACCCGCCGTGGTGTGGAAGACGCGGGGCTTGCCCGTGTCGGAGGTCCCGAGGAGCTGCCAGTCTCCGCCCGCGGCGCGGAAGGAGAACGTGGTCTCGGCGTAGGCCTCCTCGCCGAGCGTGATCTCGAGGGCCTGCAGGCTCGTGACCGGCTGGCCGGCCTCGCCTGCGAACTCGGCCGGGATGCCCTCGGTGCGGACGGGGAGCGGTGTCGCCGCGCGGTACACCACTGCGGACAGCGGCGGCACGGTGATGCTGAGCGTGCCGTCGGCGGCAGAGGTGAGCGGTGCGGTCGCCCCGTAGATGCCGGCGAAGGCGGTCGAGCCGCTCAGCGCGGTCATCTCGGCGGTCTGCTCCGACGCCGTGTTGTTCACCGCGACGACGTACTCGGTCTCCTCGGTGCGGTCCACGCGGGAGATGGCGTAGATGCCGGGGCCGGAGGCGACGTACTGCTCCACCTGTGCGCCGTCGACGAGTGCCGGGTGAGCCTCGCGCAGAGCGGCAAGACCCGCGATCACCTCGTAGATCGCCGCGTCCTGGTCGAAGTGGTCACCGGTGCCCATGACGGTGCCGTCGAGCTTGGCCTGCGTGTGGTAGTCGGTGACCTGGCTGCCGAACATGGTCTGGCGGGCGTCCTTGTCGCCGCCCGTACCGACGAAGCCCTGCTCGTCGCCGTAGTAGACCACTGGCTGGCCGCGGGTGAGGAACATCAGCTCGTGCGCGAGGATCGAGCGCTGCTCGCGCGCGGAGGCGTCACGGACGAAGTACCCGATGCGGCCCATGTCGTGGTTGCCGAGGAAGGTCGGCAGCGCGTACTGGCTGCTGTCGGCCGTGATGTAGAGGTCGTCGCTCTCGAACAGGCCTCGCAGCGGGACGGCAGAGCCGCCCTGCGCCCAGCTCTGCGCGGTGAAGGCGAACGGGAAGTCGAGCACCGAGCTCATGTCGGTGTTGCGGACGTAGGGAGCGGTGTTGCGGGCGTCGCCCTCGTAGACCTCTCCGAACATGAAGAAGTCGGGGTTCACCGTGGCGGTGTGGTCGGTGATCTGCTCTGACCAGTCCTCCCAGAACTCCATGTTCACGTGCTTGACGGTGTCGATCCGGAATCCGTCGACACCGCGGTCGATCCAGCCCTTGAAGATGTCCGCCATGCCGTCGACGACGCGCTTGTCCTCGGTGAGGAGGTCGTCGAGGTTGTCGAAGTCGCCGAACGTGGAGGACTCACCGTTGTAGGTGGACCACCCACGGTTGTGGTAGAGCGAGGTGTCGTTCAGCCACGCCGGGTTCTTGACGTCGGCCTCGGTCGGGTCGACCACCGGGGTGTACGGGAAGTCGACGATCGTCGGGATCTCCGTCCCGGCGAGTGCCTGGACGTCCACCACGTTGCCGTCTGCGTCACGGTACGGGTAGGTCGCGATGTCGCGGTACGGGTAGTACGGGCGGGTGGCTGCCGCCGTCTCCTCGTAGTCGATGACGTCCGCGGTGTGGTTGGTGATGATGTCGAAGTAGACCTTGATGTCCCGTGCGTGGGCGGCGGCGATGAACGCGTCGAGCTCGGCGTCGGTGCCGTAGTGCGGGTCGAGGGCCTCGAAGTCGGTGACCCAGTATCCGTGGTACCCGGCTGAGGCATCGCCCGTGCCCAGGTCCACCTGCACGTACTTGTTCTTGAACGAGGGGGTCAGCCAGATCGCCGTGGTGCCCAGACCCTCGATGTAGCTGAGCCGGTCCGCGAGGCCGGCCAGGTCCCCGCCCTGGTACCAGCCCTTGTCCGTCGGGTCGTAGCCGCTGACCATGCGGTCGGCGTCGTCCGTGCCGCCGTCGTTGTTCGACGGGTCCCCGTCGTCGAACCGGTCGGCCATCACGAAGTAGAACTGCTCACCGGTGCCCGGCTGGCGGACGGGATCAGCGATCGGAGCCGCCGACGGGTCGGTCGAGGTGGGCGACACCCCCACGCGACCGGTCTCGAGATCGAGCGACACGTCGAGCTCGGCCGTCCCACCCACCGTCAGCCGGATGTTCTGGCTGCCTTCCGCCGTGCTGCCCCCACGGCCGTAGGCGGTGTTGTCCCATGACCGGTCGGTCAGGACCTTGAACTCGTAGGAGCCTGCAGGCAAGGTGACCGTCGTCGCGAACTGCGTCGGGGCGCCCTCGACCTGTGTGAGGTCGCCGTCGGAGCAGCTGACATCCCAGTCGTCGGCGCAGCCGATCTCGCTCTGGAGCGACCCGACGAGGCTGTACACCTCTCCCGCGGCGTGTGCGGGCGGGGCGAAAGGTGCTGCTAGTGCTCCCATGAGCGCGACGGCGAGCGCAAGGAGCGCGGCGACGGTCGAGCGGGGGGAGCGCAGGACGAACGAACGAGACAGGCTCTGGCCCGATGCCATAGGGGACTCCATTGTCGGCATGCGCGATTCTGCCCGGCCAGTGCCAGGCGAGTCGGACTGTAACGACTTTCTGCAAACTGGTGCAATAGCGCGTCAGTACTTGCAGCACGGGTATCACCCGGATGCGCGGCACAGGTCGCCCCGCGGGGACCCTTGGTCGCGGGCAGCGCCGAGCAGGATGGTCCTGGGAGGGGGCCGACGTGGACCGGATCGAGCCCGGGCAGATGGGTGATGAACCTCGGTGGGTTCGTGCTCCTGGGGATCTCGCCGCTCGCTTTCGCTCTGGCTTGCCGATCGCTGCTGCGACCCAGTGGCTGGCGTGAGGTCGTCGTCATGCTCCTGCAGCGGGCCGCGGGGGTGGCGATGGTCTGGCTGTGCGCCGTCGGGGTCCGACTGGCCGCCGCCGGTCGGGTCAGCCCTGCGCGGTGAGCGGCAGCGACCGGACGCTGCGGAACTGCCGGGGCTGCCCGTCGACCGGGTCGGTGAACGCGACCTCGGCCGCGAGGAGCTGCAGGGGCCGGCGGAAGTCGTCGACCGCGACGTCGCGCACGACGGGGTAGAGCGGGTCGTCGACGATGGGGATGCCGAGCCCGAGCAGGTGCAGGCGCAGCTGGTGGGTGCGGCCCGTGCGGGGTGTGAGCCGGTAGACCCCTCGGCCGTCGACCTCGTGCTCGAGCTCGACACGCGTCTCGGCGTTGACGGGCGCGCCGGGCACGACCTCGGCGCACCAGGTGCCGCGTTCCTTGCGGATGTGGTTGCGGACGACGGTCGGCAGCTCGAGGTCGGCGCGCAGCGGGGCGAGCGCGCGGTACGTCTTGTCCACCGCGTGCCGCTCGAACGCCGTCTGGTAGGCGCCCCGCCACCGTTGCTCGGTCGCGAGCATTAGCAGGCCGGACGTGATGCGGTCGAGGCGGTGCAGCGGCGACAGCTCAGGCAGGTCGAGCTCTGCCCGCAGCCGCACGACGACGCTCTGCATCACGTGCCCGCCTCGCGGGATCGTGGCGAGGAACGGCGGCTTGTCGACCACCACGAGGCGCTCGTCGCGGTGCACCACGTGGATGCGGCCCGGCACCTCGGGCTCGTCACGCAGGTCGCGGTGGAACCAGACGAGCCGCTGCGGCGCATAGGGGTCCGCCTCGCCCAGCGCGCGGCCGTCCTCGTCCACGAAGCGGCCCTGCGCCAGCATTCCGGGTACGTCGACGTGCTCCGGGAGGCGGTGGCGCAGCCACGCGCCCATCGTCAGCCACGGGGCAGTGCTCTGGGGATCACGGTCGGGGGTACGCAGGCGCGCGGCCGCGAGCCCGTGGCGTGCCGGGAGCGGGGAGCGAGGAGGCACCGGTCGATGGTACGAGGCGCACATCGGTGCGATCGATCTCGACTGCACGGAGCGCTTCGGTAGACCACCTGCTCGGCGACGGCAACACCCAGCAAGCGCAGCACGAGCTCGACGACACGGTTGAGGGCCGTGTAGCCCCTCATCTGCATGCGGAACTCCGACCCGAGCACCAGGTGCGCGGGAGCGTCGACGACGCCATGGACGGAGCCGCTGCCATCGAGCGTCGCGTGCTCGTGCGGGTTGGTGAGGAGCGCGAACACGGCCGACGGCGGCGCTGCGACAGTGACGCTGCGACGTACCACGGTGGGGCTGGGCGACGTTCTCACCGGCTCGCGGACTGCGCGCGCGAGGGCTCGACGGTCGGGGCTGGGGGTGCTGGTCATGGCGCTCCTCCTGATGCGCGACGGGCACGGTGCCTGTCGTTCACAGGTCTGACGCCGAGACATGCTCGCGCAACCGATGTCGCGTGCCCGGGCTGAGGGGCGAGCAGCGCGCTCACGGCAGGGGATGAGCCCCGTGCCGCTGGTCACGTCGAACACATGCACCACGTGGTGGTCCCGATCCTGATCCTGAGGCTCAGGGACCGCTCGAGGGGGTGGCGATCCACGGCCCCGTGCCCTCGGAGGCGTCGATCACGCCGTCCTCGAGCCAGCGTGCCGTGCCCCGCATCACGGCCTCGGACGTCGCACGGTCCTGCCGGTCGGTGTTGCTCCGGAGGCGGCGGAAGAGCTCGTCGACCCGGGTGCGGGACTGCGCGCAGAACGCATCCGCGAGCATGACGGCCGCTGCGCCCTGCTCGGGGTCCAGGGAGCGGAGGTGCTCGGCCCGCGTGCAGACGGCCGACATCGCGAACAGCTCCGCCCCGATGTCGACGATGCGCCCCAGGAGGACCTGTCGTCGGTCGAGGCCCGCCTGCCACCGTGCCATGGCATAGAACGTCCGCCGGGCGAGGGCCCGCGAGGAGCGTTCGACGAAGCGGACGTGGCGGGCGAGCTGGGCCAGCTCCCCGTACGCGCCGGGCCGGACCCCCTCGCCGACGACGAGCCGTGGTAGCCAGCGGGCGTAGAAGCCGCTCGCCCGCGCGGCGGACCGGGCCTTGGACCGGAGGTCCGCGTCCCGAGAGGCAAGGTCGCCGGCCGCGGTGAGGTGGGCGTCGACCGCCTCACGTGCGACGAGCAGCCGCATGATCTCCGAGGAACCCTCGAAGATCCGGTTGATCCGCATGTCCCGCAGCAGCTGCTCGGCGGGGACGGCGCGCTCCCCGCGGCCCGCCAGCGAGTCGGCGGTCTCGTAGCCGCGCCCGCCGCGGATCTGGACGAGGTCGTCGGCGACCCGGAAGGCCATCTCGCTCGCCCAGAGCTTGGCGAGGGCTGCCTCGATCCGCACGTCCTTCTGGCCGGCGTCCGCCAGGGCGGCCGACACCTCGAAGACCGACTCCAGGGCGAAGGTGGTCGCCGCGATGAACGCCAGGCGCTTTCCCACGGCCTCGTGCTCACCGATGGGCCGTCCCCACTGGACCCGCTCGGTGCACCACTGGCGGGCGATCCCCAGGGCCCACTTCGAGCCCCCGGCGCAGATCGCCGGGATGGACAGTCGGCCGGTGTTGAGGGTCGTCAGGGCGATCTTGAGCCCCTGGCCCTCGCGGCCGATGCGCTGGGAGGTCGGGACGTGGACCCGGTGGAAGCGGGTGACACCGTTCTCCATCCCCTTGAGGCCCATGAACGAGTTGCGTGCCTCCACGGTGATCCCGGGGCTGTCGGCCTCGACCACGAAGGCCGTGATCCCGCCGCGGCCACCGTCGTGCGGAGGGACCACGGCCATCACGACGAGGAGCTCGGCGATGGGACCGTTGGTGGTCCAGAGCTTCACCCCGTCGATGAGGTAGCCGTCGCCGTCGGGTGTCGCCGTCGTGCTCAGGCGAGCGGGGTCGGACCCGACGTCGGGCTCGGTGAGAAGGAAGGCCGAGATGGCGCCGCGGGCGCAGCGGGTCAGGTACTCCTGCTTCTGCTCCTCGGTGCCGAACATGCGCACGGGCTCGGGCACCCCGATGGACTGGTGCGCGGAGAGCAGCGCGCCGAGGGAGGGATGCACCGAGCTGACCATCATGAGCGCCCGCCCGTAGTGCACCAGAGGCAGGCCCAGCCCGCCGTACTGCCTCGGGATCTTCATCCCGAAGGCGCCGAGCTCACGCAGACCTGCGAGGTAGTCGTCGGGGACGTGGTCCTCGCGCTCGATCCGGCGGCCGTCGAGCGTTCGGCAGTACGCCTCGAAGGCATCGAGGAAAGCCTGCCCGCGCGCGGCGGTGTCCGGGTCCGGCACGGGGTAGGGGTGGATGAGCGAGAGGTCGAACGCGCCGAGGTAGATCCCCTTGGCGAAGCTCGGACGGCTCCACGAGGTATCCCGGGCCGCCTCGGCGACCTCCCGTGCCCGGCGCTCGCCCGACGTGGTCTGCCCGTGCGTGGCGCGTTCGCTCATCGCAAGCCCCTCCCGGCGGGGCCTGTCGAGAACGGGCCAGCCGCTCCCTGTCGATGCTACTCCCGGGTAGTGGCCGGTCATCCCTCGACGGCGAGCGGCAGGGACCGGATGCCGCAGAACCGCCGCGGCTGCGCGTCCACCGGGTCGGTGAACGCGATCTCGGCCGCGAGGAGCTGCAGGGGGTGGGGCAGCCACGCGCCCATCGTCAGCCACGGGGCAGGGCTCTGGGGATCACGGTCGGGGGTACGCAGGCGCGCGGCCGCGAGCCCGTGGCGTGCCGGGAGCGGGGAGCGAGGAGGCACCGGTCGATGGTACGAGGCGCGCGGTGGGTCGATCGACGGCGCCCGGAACGGAGCGCCTGCGCCGGGCGGTCAGGAGGTCGCCGGGGCGGGGGCCGTGGAGCTGCCGAAGCCGGACCGGGTCATCTCGCCCCACACTGACGGGCCCCGCATGAAGGTGGCCTTCAGGCGCCACAGGACGGTGACAGGCAGGTAGACCACCTGCTCGGCGACGGCAACACCCAGCAGGCGCAGCAGGTCCCGCGTCGAGAGGTACTGGCGGAGGTTGCGTTCCTCGGACCAGATCGCCGTGACGGTCGCGACCAGCCCTGCGGCCATGACCGCGCAGACCAGCGCCGCGCCCAGGACCGGGTCGAAGACCCCGAGGAAGACCACGGCGACCAAGGTGAGCATCCCGGTCCCCTGGATCAGCGGGGCGAAGAGCTCGAAGATCACCAGCTGAGGCATCCCGACCATCCCGATCGCGCCCCAGCGTGGGCGCCCGACCATGTCGGAGTGCTCCTGCAGAGCCTGGACGAGGCCGCGGTGCCAGCGCACCCGCTGGCGTGCCAGGGCCGACCACGTCGCGGGCACCTCGGTCCACAGGATGGCCTCGGGGACCTGCACCACCCGCGGGCTCGATCCCGGGTGAGCCAGCCGGTGGTGACGCAGCAGACGCAGGGTGATGTCCAGGTCCTCACCCAGGTGACCGGCGGTGTACCCGCCGACCGCCCGGACCGCGCTGGTGCGGAACAGCCCGAACGCCCCCGAGACCAGCGTGACCGCACCGGCGCGAGCCAGGCCCGTGCGGCCGATCACGAACGCACGCAGGTACTCGAGCAGCTGACAGGCGGCCAGGAAGCTGCGCGGGACCCGGGCGTCGGTGACGGTGGTGCCGCGGACCACGCAGTCGTTGACGGGCAGGATCGTTCCGCCGGCAGCTACCACGTCCCGGCCGCCCTCGGTCAGCGCCGCGACAGCCAGGCTGATCGCCCGGCGGTCCAGGAGCCCGTCACCGTCCACGACCAGCAGCAGCGGTCGGGTCGCTGCGTTGATCCCGGCGTTGACCGCGTCGGCCTTGCACCCACCGCCGTCCTTGCTGATCACCCGGAGCCGCACCTCGCCCAGCGGGAGGTAGTGCCCGCGGACGGCGGCGGTGCTCAACATCCCGACATCAGCGGGCGGGGGGCTGACCGGGGCCAGGTGGAAGGCGTCGACGAGGCGGGCGAGGGTGTCGTCGGTGGACCCGTCGTCCACCACGACGATCTCCAGGTCGCGGTAGTCGGAGGCCAGCAGTGCCCGGACGGTGGGGACGATCACCGGTCCCTCGTTGTGTGCAGGGACCACGATGGAGACCCCAGGAGGGCGGCCGGTCGCGGTGAGGTGGTGGAGCTGACCGGGCCGCAGGGTGCCGCGGTGGTCGCGCAGGTGCAGGTTCGCACCCACCGCCAGGGCTGCCATCGTCAGCTGCAGCGCGATGGTGTACACCGCGCCGATGACGAACCAGGCAGCGATCGCCTCGTACACCCACATCGGGGCCTGGACCCAACCGGCCCACGGCATCACCGGGCGCCGACCAGCTCGACCACGCTCGGGTCGGTAGGTGCGGGCAGGGCGGGGACCAGACCGGACAGCGCGGCCCGCACCGCGGGGTCAGGATGACGGACGGCCGCTGCGTGGAGCACGGGGACCATCTCCGGGCGGTCCGCGAGGACCCTGACAGCCCGGCGTGCCCGATCGGTGTGGACGGGGTCGACCAGGGCGCTGAGGAGCCCACCCGTGGCCACGTGCTCGTGCAGGGCGGTCGTCACAGCCGTGGTCACGAACGGCGTCGCCTGACCCAGCAGGCTCGTCAGGATCACGGTCCCGTCGGGGATGGACGCCAGGGCCGCGGCGGCCCGGTGACGCACGGCCCAGGACGCGTCGTCCAGGGCGGCGATCAGCAGCGGGATGGTGGTCGGGCCGGCCATGACGCCCAGGGCTGTCGCCGCCAGGGCCCGCACACCGGGGTCGGGATCGCCCGTGACGTCGGCCAGGGCGGTCAGGGTCAGCTCGGTGGGGATGCCCGCCATGGCACTGACACCGGCCCGACGCAGTGCAGGGTCGGGGGAGCGGGTGGCGTCCACGAGCATGCCCAGGGCCGTGGAGGGATCGACGGTGTGGGTGACCAGCGACACCAGCAGCGGTGACCGGGTGCCGCGGGTCCACGCCCGGGTGACCGCCTGCCCGACCTGGGGGCCGTGGTGGGAGCGCAGCACCTCGGCCAGCTCGCCGGCCACGTGGGGCTCCTCGTGCGTCAGCATCCGCACGATGGCGGTGGCTGCGGTCGCGGGAGCGGTGACCAGGTACGCGCGGGCGGCCGCGACCCGTACCCGCTGGTCCCCGTCGCGCATCGCCTGGTGCAGCGCCGGGGTGTGGTCCGCCCCACCGAGCAGCCCGATGATCTCCACGGCTGCGACCCGTCGCGCCGGCTCGGAGTGGTGCAGGCCGGCAAGGAGGTGGTCGGTCAGCTCGAGCGCCGTGGACAGGTCGGTGACGGTCTCGCGGTGCTCGGCGCCGAGGGTCGTGGCGATCGAGGTGAAGATGTCCAGGACCTCCTGCCGGTGGCGCCCTCGGGCCGCCGCACGCAGTGCGGCCGTGGCGGCCGTGGTGTCGCCTCGTCGCAGGCCCAGGGCGACCACCGCCTGGGCGCGCAGGTGGGTACGCCGGTCGGCGACCCGGCGTGAGGCGCGCTCGCGAAGGGCCCGACCAGCGGTGGTGAGCGTGACCAGGCCGGCCAGGACGACGGTCAGGCAGCCGAGGACGATCAGGGTCGCGGTCAGCACGTGTCGGCGTCCCCGTCGGGGGTCGCACCGCACGTGAGGTGGTGGCGGCGCAGGTGTGCGCCGACGGCCGCGCGCAGGAGCCGCGGGCTCCACGGTCGGGGGATGACCTGGTCGGCGCCGGCGTCCAGGAGCTCGGCGCTCACGGCAGGGTCGGCCGTGGGGGTGACGACGACGATCGAGGGGTGGGTTCCCTGCGGGTGGCGGCGCACGGCGGTCAGCGTCTCCTCGGCCGGGCCTGCGGCGGTCGGGTCGCCCAGGACCAGGATCGGAGCCGCGGCAGGGTCGACCAGCACGTCGGCGAGGTCGCGGACATGGACCCGGTGGCCCGCGCCGCGCAGGACCTCAGCGGTCAGCAGCGCCGAGACGTCGTCACGGTCGCAGACCACCACGTCGGCGGTGTGGGCGAGGCCCAGGTCGACGTCGCGGATCCTGGGGGTGGGCACCCACGGGCCACCCGGGTCGTGCCCAGGACTGGTCGTGCTGGACGGGGGCATGTGGTCCTGTCGGCGGGGCGGCTGGTCGGGCGGGCGTCCATGGTTCCCATCGACTGCGACAGCCATTTCTGAGAGGTACTCATCGCGAGGCTGATCGTTGTCGGAGCGGAGCGGAGCGGAGCGGGGCAGGCGCTGGCGATCGCGTCACGCAGCCGGCAGGAGTCGGCGAGGATCATGCCGGGCAGGCAACCTCTCGGGTGGCTCGTGCGTGTACAGGGCATGGTGGCGGGGGTGAGCTCATGAGCGGGGTGCCAGTGGGTGTCGAGGACGGGCCGATCCTCGCCGAGGAGCAGGTGGTCGACCGGGTCGCTGGCAGCTCGCGGTCGTGGCTGACCCGCGACGAGGAGTTCTCGGCCTTCATGGTCGAGGCCGAGCCGCTGCTGAGCAGGACGGCGTGGCTGCTGTGCGGTGACACCCACCGGGCTGAGGAGCTCGTCCAGCAGACGCTCGTCCGGACATACGTCGCCTGGCCCCGTGCCCGCGCGACGGACCCGCTGGCCTATGCCCGCCGCACGCTCGCCAACGGGCGGATCGACCTGTGGCGGCGGCGTCGCCGGGAGCTGCTCGTGGCGCCCGAGGACATGGCTGAGCCGAGCAGGCCTGGTGCGCAAGGGGGAGCTGACGGATCGGGGCAGCACCAGCACGCCGAGCGGGACGCGCTGGTCCGTGCACTGGCCCAGCTGAGCCCGCAGCGGCGTCGGGTCGTGGTGCTGCGGTATGTGCTCGACCTGTCCGAGCGGCAGGTGGCCGACGACCTGAACATCTCGGTCGGTGCGGTGAAGTCGGCGGCGGCGCGAGGTCTACGCCAGCTGCGAGAGGTGCTGGGTGAGGTCGACGGCCTTGCCGGTGCGAGGGTGGAAGAGGAGTGATGGACGACGACGCGATCCGCGACCGGCTGCGGCGGCTCGGTGAGGTCGAGCCGCCCGTGAGCGTCGACCGCGCTGGTGTGCTGCGGGCCGGCCGACGGCGCCGCCTGGCCCGCCGGGTGGGGACCACCGGGCTCGTGCTGGCGCTCGCAGCCGGTGCCTACCCGGCCGTTGCGGCACTGACCCCGGACCGGGCTCCGGCCCCGCCGGCCGCGCCGACGCCGGCGGAGACCGTCGCACCGCCCCCGCGGGCGATCGTCGACCGTGCGGCCGGAACGATCACGCTGCCGATCGACCAGACCGGGCTCACCCCCGAC
This sequence comes from Actinotalea alkalitolerans, assembly GCF_023369855.1. Classification (GTDB taxonomy): domain Bacteria; phylum Actinomycetota; class Actinomycetes; order Actinomycetales; family Cellulomonadaceae; genus Actinotalea. The sequence continues at coordinate 93,855 of NZ_JAMBPP010000013.1, forward strand.
GACTGGGACGTGTCCACGACGATGTACAGGCACTTCGTCTCAGCCTGCATGGAAGACGGAGGGTTCGACGATCTCTGGTGGCTCGAGGGACCAGCCGTCGAGCCACCGCCCTGGGTGAACCTGCCCTACGGGGTGTGGCGGACGAGCGACGTTCGGGAGAACGGATACGGCGTCCTGGTGGAGCGCCTGGTTCAGTCCGAGAGCCCCAGGGAGCTCGACGACGCGGAGTTCGACGCGCTCATGGCCTGCGAATCAGCCCTCGTCGACGCAGGACTGGCCGTCGATGAGAGCGACCTCGTTGAGGAGCACGGGGCGCTAGGAGGCTTCACACCGGCCGAGGGAACCAGCGAGGGTCGCTCCATCCGTGAGGAGTGGCGTCAGTGCCTCGCCGATGCAGGCGTGGAGCCGCCCCCGCAGGACGCGGACTGGCTGCCCGAGGGGGTCCGCGACGCCCCCTTCGAGGAGCAGGTGCGGATCGGGCTGATCGACGTCGCCTGCAAGGAGCGCCTCGACATCATCCAGCGGATGGGGGACCGGGACGCCGCGCAGCAGGCGGCGTACCTCGAGAAGACGGCCGAGTATCGCTCGGCGTTGCGGTCGGCAGAGGCGGCGACTCTCGACCGGGCCCGTGAGTACCTCGAGGAGCACGGCATCTCGATCCCGTAGCCGGTGTCTGGACTGCTTGGGCCACCGGGGGAAGTGGGAGCACGATGGACCTCGAGGAGGTCGTCGTGACCCGGATCGCGCCCGAGCAGGACAGATGGTCGCGGGCGGTGGCGCTGCTGGGCGCCGCGGGACCGCTGGTGTTCATGACCGTCGTCCTGCTCGCCGGGCTGTCCTGGGCCGGCTACGACCCGGTGCGTCAGACCCACAGCGAGCTCGGCGCCGTCGGCTCCCCGGTCCGATGGGTGGTCAACCTCGGGGGTTTCGTGCTCCTGGGCGTCACGCTGCTCGCCTTCGCGCTGGCCTACCGATCCCAGCTGCGACCCAGCGCCTGGCGTGAGGTCGCTGCTGTGCTGCTGGTGCTTGCGGGTGCGGGGATGATCGCGGTCGGGTTCACCCCGTGCGATGCGGGGTGCGTGGACGTCACGGCCACCGGCCGGTGGCACTCGATCCTCAGCGCACCCGGGGCGATCGGGGTGTCGTCGGCGATGATCGCCTCGGGTCCCGCGTTCCGCGTCGACGGGCGGTTCTCGGTCCGGTGGCAGGTGGCCTCGGTGGCCCTGGGGTCCCTGACACTGCTGTCGGGGCCTCTGATCGCCCTGGAGCTGCTCACCGGTGTCGGCGGGCTCGTGCAGCGCGCGGCGATGGGCGTCGCGATGCTCTGGCTGTGCGCCGTCGGGGTCCGGCTGCTCGTCGTCGCGGAGGAGCCGCGCCGCGTCGGTGCACCATCACGACCCGCGGCGTGACACCATTGGCCTGAGCACTGGCCAGCGGGCGGCGCAGGCGGAGACCGTGGGCGGTGACCTGGCGCCCGATCTCAGCGCCCTGGCCCGGACTGCCGGCGATACGGGGCTCAGGTCCGACGCCTGACGGGTCCCGCGCCGCCTCTTGTCATGTCCCGTTGCGTCGCAGTCGCGGCGGATGCTGCGAAGGAGGAGATGTGGCACGACCAGGCCAACGCCGGTCAGGTGGCGCGCGCCCGGATGCCGGCGCCCAGCGCCGCCGAGCGCCGCGCCCCACCGAGCAGGGCATCATCCCGGTGCTCGCCGAGGTCGCCCGCGAGGTCGACAGCGCTGTGCAGCGACCCCCGACGAGACCCGCGGTGCGCACGAAGTTCCAGGTCGTGGCGCTCCTCGTGCGCGAGGAGCGGGCCCGGGTGATGGCTGACGGCGGCTCGACCGAGGCGCAGCGTGCCAAGCAGCTCAAGCGTCTCGACGGCGTCGCGACGCTGCTGGCCAGGACCGCGGCGCGAGACACCTCGCTGCTCCAGCTGCTCGCCGAGGACGCCCGGGTCTCGGACGCGGCGCGGGCCTTCAAGGCGACCGTGATGCGCGCCGGCGGCCTTGAGCCGCCCGAGGAACCTGAGCCGGCCGCGCCGGCTGCACCGGTCACCGGCACCGAGAGCCAGGTGGTGCCCCGTTCGGTGATCTCGCGTCAGCTCGCCAACCCGTTCCTGGCTCCCGACTTCGAGGCGGCAGCCGAGCGGCTCGCCACGCGGGCCCGCCGGCTCGCCGGCTGGGAGCTGCTCGAACCGCTCTTCCGGTCCTTCGAGTACGCCGCCACGGGCGCACCTGCGTGCATGCCGCTGCCGGAGGCGCGCTCGCTGTCCGCTGCCCACCACCGCGAGCTGATGCCTCACCAGGCCCGGGTCGTCGCTGCCACGGCCCGGGGCCATCGCACGTTCCTGCTCGCCGACGAGCCCGGGCTCGGCAAGACCGCGCAGGCGCTGCTCGCGGCCCAGGCGGCCGATGCCTACCCGCTGCTGGTCGTGGCGCCCAACGTGGTCAAGACGAACTGGGCGCACGAGGTCGGTCTGTGGACCCCGCACCGTCGGTCCACCGTGGTGCACGGCGACGGCGACCGGGTCGACGGTTTCGCGGACGTCGTGATCGTGAACTACGAGCTCTTGGACCGGCACGTCGGCTGGCTCGGCGACCTCGGCTTCCGCGGCATGGTCGTCGACGAGGCCCACTTCATCAAGAACAAGAGCTCCCAGCGTTCCCAGCACGTCCTCGCCCTCTCGGAGCGGATCCGGACTCGCACGGCACGGCCGCTGCTGATGGCGCTCACGGGCACCCCGCTGATCAACGACATCGAGGACTTCCGGGCGATCTGGCAGTTCCTCGGATGGATCGACGAGACGCAGCCGCTCGGCGCGCTGCAGACCGCACTCGAGGACACCGGCCTGACCCCGGCGGACCGGGGCTTCTACGCCGCCGCGCGTGCCAGCGTGATCGACATGGGCATCGTGCGCCGCCGCAAGGCCGACGTGGCGGCGGACATCCCTGCTCGCAGGGTGGCAGACCTGCCGGTCGAGCTCGACGGTGCGGTCGGCCGCTCGATCCGTGCGTCCGAGGCGGCGCTCGCCCGCCGGTTGGTGGAGCGCTACCGGGCGGCTGTGGCGGCCCGCGCCGAGGCCGCCGTCGTGGACGGGATCGACCTCGAGCTCGCACGGCGGGTGGCAGCGGCGGAGCTCAAGGACTCGACGTCGAAGGCCGGCGGCGAGAACGTGTTCACGATGGTTCGCCGGATCGGCCAGGCCAAGGCCGGGCTGGCCGCCGACTACGCCGCCCAGCTCGCACGCAACGTCGGCAAGGTGGTGTTCTTCGCCAAGCACGTCGATGTCATGGACCAGGCCGAGCAGACCTTCGCCGACCGTGGCATCCGCTACGCCTCGATTCGCGGCGACCAGACACCCAAGGTGCGCGAGAAGAACATCGCCGCGTTCACGGGCGACCCTGACGTGTCGATCGTGGTGTGCTCCCTGATGGCCGCGGGGGTGGGTCTCAACCTCCAGGTCGCCTCGAACCTCGTGCTGGCCGAGCTGTCCTGGACCCACGCGGAGCAGACGCAGGCCATCGACCGGATCCACCGGATCGGTCAGTCCGAGCCTGTCACCGCGTGGCGGATCATCGCCGCGCAGACCATCGACTCCAAGATCGCCGAGCTGATCGACAGCAAGTCGGGGCTGGCTGCGCGAGCGCTGGACGGTGCGGGGGACGAGGACGCCTCGTCGTCCACGGACGTGCAGCTCGACGCCCTGGTGGGGCTGCTCACCGACGCGCTGACCGCCGACGGCGTGGCCTGAGCCTCCGAGGTCCGCGGCGGAGGCGTTCCGCGGTCAGCCCGTCGTCGTCGGTGCGGGTCGCATCTGGAGGGTGAACATCACCGATGCCCCCGCCCGGTGCGTCGCGATCGACTCGACGTCGTTGCCCACCTGGTGGTGCAGCGCCTCGAGGATCGCTCCGCACGTCGGGCGGGACGCGTCGAGCGCCCCCATGATGCGACCGGCGTTGCGCATCCGCGCCTCGTGGATCGCCTCGCAGGTGAGCCGCCCGGCCTCGGCCGATCCACGGCGGTAGCCGTTCGCCCTCACGTCGAGGCGGGCATGACCGTCCTCGCCGTACTCGACGACGACCTGCGTCTCGTCCGACTCGACAATCGTGTGCTCGAAAGGCTGTGTCGCAACCATCATCGGACCCTCCTCGGGTGTGTGCCCCGTTGCCACCCTCGTCAGGGTTGCAGGCCGATGTTTCGTCGAGATGGACCGTGAGGGTCCAGTGGGTAAGCCGTGGACGAACACGACGTCGACGTCCGCGCCCGCGCGGTACCACCCCGCGCGGCGGTGCGCGAGACGACCGGAACCGGCGCCGGCCCTGCGCCACCGGGACACCCGGAACGGGTGATGCGGCCGCGTCGGCCGTGGGCGCACGCTGAGGCGTCAGGGGAGTCTCTGACCCGCGCTACCCGTACCGAACGCCTGGAGGCCTCGTGACCGCGACCGACGCCCGTTCTCGTGACCTCGTTGTCCGCCGCACCGCCTGGGACGTCATCCTGGGGGCGGCGATCATCGTGGGCGGGTTCATCCTGCTCGGCAACGTCGTCCTCACCACGGCGGTCTCGGTGCTCCTGGTGGGCTGGATCGCACTGCTCTCCGGGGTCGTCCTCGTCGCCGGGTCGCTGTTGCGCATCAGGTCCGGGGGCTTCTGGTCGGCGGCACTGGGTGGCGCGATCCTGGTGGTTCTCGGCCTCTTCGTGCTGCGCAACCCCTTGATCGGTGCGGTGAGCCTCACCCTGATGGCCGGCTCGATGTTCCTGGCGTCCGGACTGACCCGGGTCATCACCGCGAACCAGGCACGGCAGGGTCGCTGGCTGCTCGTCCTGTCAGGCGTCGTCTCCATCGGACTGGGCCTGTGGGTGCTGCTCAACATCGGCGCCGCCACACTGACCCTGCTCGGCACGCTGGTGGGCATCCAGACGCTCCTCGAAGGGGTCACCCTGATCCTCGTCGGTCGCCTCCGGCCTCGAGAGGGGGGCTTGGCGTAGCCCGGATGCTCACACGCGCTCGACGCGGTCGGCTTGCGGCCCTCGGTCGCTCTGACGCACCACGTACTGGACCCGGTCGCCCTCCTGCAGCGCCTCGGCACCGCGCAGGACCGATACGTGCACGAACAGGTCCGCGCCCCCCGCATCGGGGGTGATGAAGCCGAACCCGCGCTCGGCGTCGAAGCGCGCGACCACGCCCTCGCCGCCGCGCACGGGGGCCTCGGACGTCGTCGGGTGCCCCGAGCGGCCGCGGGTCGACGCCGCGGGGGCACCCCGAGGTGCTGAGCCGCGGATGAGCCGCAGGTCGCGTGCCTGCGGGCCTTTCTCACTCACGACGACGTCGTAGGCCACGCGGTCTCCCTCGGACAGCTCGGTCAGCCCACCCGTCAGCGCCCGGACGTGGACGAAGACGTCGCCGCTGCCCGTGTCTGGGGTCACGAACCCGAAGCCCTTGTCAGCGTCGTACCAGGTCACCGTGCCGTCAGCTCCGTCGGAGGTGACAGCGGCCTGAGCGGCCTCGGCGCCGAGCGGCAGCAGGTGATCCGCCTGCGGCCCCTTCTCCCCGTCCACGACCAGGAACGCCACGCGCTGCCCCTCCGAGATCACGCCGCCCCCCACGATCGCCGAGCTGTGCACGAAGATCTCCGCGCCACCTCCGTCGGGCGTGATGAAGCCGTACCCCTTGCTCGGCTCGTACCAGGTGACGCTGCCGAGCACACCGACCGGGGCGTCGGCGGCCAGGTCGCCCGTGACCCGGACCCGGCGCGCCTGCGGGCCGCGATCCCCCTCACCCCTCTCGAACTCGACAACCTGCCCCTCGCGGAGCAGCCTCGTCCCGTCGTCGCTGATGATCTCGGACGCATGCACGAAGAGGTCGTCGGCCTCCTGCTCGAGGGCGAGGAAGCCGAACCCCCGCTCGGCGTCGAACCAGCGGACAGTCCCCTGGGGCACGGTTGACTCCTTGTCGAAGCTACGGTTGGTGCTGCCTAGTGTCCCTGACGGAACGGGTGTCACGCCCCGCGTTCACGTGTCGTGCTGCTACCGCCGCGGCGAGGTCCCGTACAGGTGGCGGCGCCCCGTTCCCCGGACTGATGGCGCGACGGGCCCGGGCAGCCAGGGCGCCGTCGTACAGCAGGATCAGCTCGGCGGCCAACGTGTCCGGCTGGTCGGCGCCGGCGTCGACGGCCAACGACCGCAGGCGCTCGGTGAGCAGCTGGGTGTCGGCGAGCAGCCAGGCATGCGCGGGGTGGTGCGGTTCCACGACCTCGACCGCGGCAGCGAGAAAGGCGCAGCCGCGCCCGGCGTCCTGGGCACGCTGCAGGTCGAGCAGGGCGTCGAAGACCGACAGCAGGCGGGCCAAGGGATCGTCGCCGACGCGTTCGAGCGCCGTGTCCCAGGTGAGCCTCCATCGCTCGTGACGTCGTTGCAGGTAGGCGGCCACGAGGTGGTCCTTGCTGGGGAAGTGGGCGTACAGCGTCGCTGGGGCGACGTGGGCGCGGCGCAGTCGGCGTCGGGCCTGATCGCCTCGGGTGGCTTCGTCGCCTACTGCGTGGCCGCGCTGGCCGCCCGGAGCCTGGTCGGGAGTCGAGGTGCCCGGCTCGTCCTGTGGCTGTCGGCCGTCCTGGCCGCGGCCGGCGCTGTGGTGGTCGCCGTGTCCTGGTCCGCGGTGGTGCTCGCCATGGGTGTGCTGGTCGCGGGGAACGCCGCCGGCGCAGCCACGCCCGCACTGGTCGTCGCCGTAGCCTCGACGATGCCGCACCGCTCGGCCCCCCGCGGTCAGGCGGTGGTGAACGCCGGCACGGGCGTCGGCATCGCCACGGTGGGCGTCGTGGCGATCCTCGCCCCGTCGGTGTGGCGTCCGGTGTGGGCCCTGGCCGCGGTGGCTGTCGTCGTCGTGGCCGCGAGGGTCGACCGTCGAACCTGCTGGCCGGAACCTCCGGGCTCCGCACTGCCACACCAGGGAGCCCCTCACGACGACGATGCGGACCGCGGCGGCTGGACGGCGCTGGTGCGACCGGTCCTGGCCGCGGGGTTGGCCGGCGCAGGGAGTGCTGCCGTCTGGACCTTCGGGCGCGAGCTGCTCGCCAGCACCGGGGGACTGCCGGAGAGGACGACGGCCACGCTGTGGGTGCTGCTCGGGGTCGCGGCAGTCCTCGGAGCCTTCAGCGGGGACATCGTGCGTGTGCTCGGGCTGCGTCGCGCATGGGTACTCACCGCCCTGCTGTCGGCCACGGGTACCGCCGTGCTCGCGCTGGCCGCCGTGCACGTCGTCGCGGCCGGAGTCGCCGCTGGCCTCTTCGGTGGCTCCTACACCGCTCTGAGCGGGGTGCTGATCGCGTGGGCGGGTGCCCTACGCCCTCACCTCGCCGGTGCGACGACCGCGACCCTCTTCATCTCCTTGACCGCCGGCCAGGCAGTGGGCTCAGCCGCGACCGGTGCCCTCGCCGGAAGCGTCGGTCCCACCGTCGCCTTCATGGTCAGCGTCGCGCTCCTTGTCGCCGCGGCCGGAGTGCTCCCTCGTCGCGCTGCTGGGAGCTCGATCGGGCAGGGACCATCGAGGCACGACGTCGACCGCTGACCGACCCGTCCCCCGGCTGAGTGCCGCCTGCCGGGCAGCGGTCACTTGTTCCCTGTGGGGCTCGGACCATGGGCAGAACCCTGGCCCCCTCGCCCGACTAGCGTTCAGGGATGGATCGCTGGAGGCGTCTCATCGGGCACGACGGTCGTCTGCTTGCAGACCTGCGGCTGAGCACGCCTGGGGAGGGTGGTCGCGGCCGTGCCGTGCAGAGCGGCTATCACGCGTCGTGGTGGCTCATCCTGGGCGACGAGGAAAGATGCCTCGGGTCGGGTCCGATAGACCTGCTGGACGGGCGGCGAAGCATCAAGCCCGGCGACAGTGGCCGCATCGCGATTCATCCGATGGATCCTTCTGCCTGGCGAGGCATCGACACCCCGAGCGTCCTGCATCTGCGTGAGCGCGTGGGGCAGACGCTCGGAGTGGCGATGGTGACGGCGCGCGTCGATGTCCCGGACGAAGCACCGCTGCGGCTCGACGCCGTGCCGTTGCGCCCGGCAGAGGTCCGGCTGGTGCGGCGGGACGAACTGCCGGCACAGGTCCTTCACGAGGTGCCACGGGGTACGCCGTAGATGGCAGTGGCTGGGCACCGCGTGTGGACGGTCGAGGTAGGTTGCGAAGGTGAGTCGAGTGATCTTCATGTGCGGACCCGCGGGCTCGGGCAAGTCGACGGTCGCTCGTCAGCTCGAGTCCGAGGGCATGACCCGGCTGTCCTTTGACGACATGGCGTGGCAGCGGGGGCATCGCTCGATGCCGATTCCGGTCGAGGTCCATCGCGAGATCGAGGGCGACCTGCGTGAGCACCTGATCGGTCTCGTCTCGTCGGGCGCGGACGTGGTGCTCGACTTCTCGTTCTGGTCCCTGCAGATGCGGGACGACTACCGCGACCTGCTCAAGCCGCTCGGGGTCGAGCCCGAGACGATCTACCTGGCCACTTCACGTGGGGTTGTGCTCGCCCGCATCCGTGAGCGGGCTGCTGCCCACGCCGACGACTTCCCTCTTGCCCCAGTGCTCGCCGCTGCGTACTTCGACCATTTCGAGCCGCCGACCATCGCTGAGGGCCCGCTCAAGGTCATCGGGTAGGCGCGCGCTGGGGGAGCGGTGGCCTGGCAAGCTCGAGGACGGGGGTCGTCGATCGAGCGGATCACCCCGCCCGCCCTGCCTGCGCAGCGCCCCACCACGTGGACGTACCGAGTCCCCGGTCCCCTCGTGGAGTCTGCCGCCGGAGGGTCCTCGGCTGACCCGGACACGGCTGCCTCGTCGTTACGACGTATGCGCCATGAGCGAGACGCCACTGTCGCTCGTCGCCCAGGTCTTCCTTGAGGACGCGGACTGGGTCGAGACGATCCGTGTAGTCCACACATGCTTTCGCCCTGACGGCTGGCTGGCTTTCGAGACCGGGGTGACGGCTGTGACCGCGTCTGGGTGCGCTGGACCAGAGAACGCTCGCATCAGGTGGTCGACACCGGAACCGAAGGCGTCGTGGAGGACTGGGTCCGAGACCTTCCCCATGTCCCGGCCGCGGGTGGCTCGTGCTGGCACGGGCCCGTCCGCGGGGCGCACTGCACCGGCGTACCGATGTGTGTGGTTCGGCGCTCTCGACTACCGGCTACAACGGAAGAGGTAGTCATCCGCGTCGACGGATGACAACCTCTTCTGCCACGTGACCTGCGTTCGCGCAAGTCAGGGGTGGAGGTGGCGGGAGTCGAACCTGTCGGGAGGGTTGCGATCGCTGCGACGCGAGGCTGTGACGTGCGGAGATGCGACGGAGCGGTGACGGGGGAGGGGTGCTGAAGCGGCGCCTACGTTGACGGCGTCAACACGTCCAGATGATCTTGGAATGGTTGCTCGCTCCCACCACCTCTGCGGGCCGGCTCGACTGGTCCGGGTCAGGTACCTCGAGTGACCAGACCCGGGCGAGCTCAGCCGCCCTCAGTGCGGCAGACGCGGACGTTGCGGCCCGTGCCTACTTCCAGGCCGTCGGGGCAACGGTGGGCGCTACGGCAGTAGGTCAAGGTACTTCCTGCGAGCCGGCATCGCGTGGATGACCAGCTCGTCTCCGGCCTGGAGGACCAGGACCACGGTCTCCAGCAGGCGTGCTTGCGTGTCGAAGCCCAGACGCAGCTCTCGGAAAGGCGGGCCGTCTTCGTCGAGGGGCTCGACCCACAGCGCCCAGCTGGCCGCCTGGATGGCGTCCTCCGGCGAGACGCCGTGCTTGAACGCGCTGCGGTGGACCTTCACGCAGCGAAATGGGCCAGTGCAGCCCGGATCGCCTCGGACCTGCTCATGTCGTTCTTGGCTGCCGCCGCGTCCAGAGCGGCGAGCTCCTCAGCGGTCAGCCGGACCGCCACGACCTGCATCGGTTCAGCCCCGCGACCGGGACGCCCACGGCCCCGACGTCTGAGCGTGTCGACGTCGTAGCCCGCTTCGGCCTCATCGGCCCACTTCTGGATCTGCTCTTCGTCTACCACACGAGTATCGTATGACGAAAAAGGAGCGGGTTCCAGAGGGGGTCGGCCTGCGCGTCGCGGTGGCCGTCTTGGACCGGGTTGAGCTGTTCGCGCACATTGGCAGACGCACGGACGGCGGCATGAGCGGTCACCGGCCGGTGCACCGGACAGAGGCATGACCAGTAGCTGCCCCGCGAAGATGTGCCTCGGCTTCAGGAGCGCTCCCCGTGCAAGAGGGCCTCGAGCGCCTGACGGTGCCGGCGATACGCCGCGCGGCCGGTTCGCGTGATCGTGTAGGTCGTCGTGCTCCCTCGGCCGTGTCCGGACTTGCTCACCGAGACGTAGCCGGCGGCTCGTAGCGCCGACATCTGCTTGGACAGATCTGAGTCCGAGAGCTGGAGGTGGTCACGCAGGAAGACGAAGTCAGTGCCGCTGCTGGCAGCGAGAACAGCCATCGCCGCCAACCGCTTAGGAGCGTGGATGACCGCGTCCAGGTCGGTCAGGGGCGAGCTCACGCCAGCCGGTTTCGGACTCGGTGGACAGCGCGGGGATACACGACCCGCTCATAGCTCCAGGTCGCGGCCAGCATCGTCACGAAGACGGCGCTCAGCCCCACCTGCCACCCCAGAAGCACCCACACCACCACGCTGACCGCCAAGGATCCGGCGTACGTCAGGCAAAGCCAGCGGTACGCGTGCTTGAACTCGTCAGGTGCCGACCTCATCCTCGGTGAAGTGCCCGACTTGGCCCGGTGGGCGGCGTAGACCATCACCAAGGTGATGAGCGCCACGGCTTGCAGGCCGAACCCCGCTGCACCGCGCCCCTGGCTGATGAGCAGAGGTCCCGCCGCCATCGCGGTGAAGAAGCCCGCCATCGTCGGTGGGTACCACCACGCGGTCACGGGATCGTTCACGAAGGGGGCAGCGGCAGCCCGATCGATGTCCCGCAGGGCGTCCTGAGCGTTTTCCATGCTGGCAAGTACATCGGGCACTTTCCACTTGCGCAAGTGTAAAACGAGTGTGCGCGTCTGGTCGCACGCGCCGCTGCGAGCGGTCATCGGCAGATCCGGTCGACGCGCCTCCCTGGCGCCCAGCCGTCAACGGGGACCACCCATGTGGGTGCGGCAACCAATGCAGATGGGGTCAGCGATGTGGGTGCGCAGCGTCGGGGAACTCGTGGACCTCGGTGGGCCAGAGGTAGCCCTCGCCCCTGACGAGGTGGGGCGGCCGTGGCTGCGGGCCAGGCCCCGCCAAAGGGCAGCCTCGATCCGTACGGCAACGTCAGTACGTGGAGCGAGCGCAATGAGGTCGATGTCCTCGCTGAGCCGCGCGTCCGTCAGGTGGGTGCGCGAGAGTGCGGTGCCGCCGAAGAAGACGACGTCGTCGGTGGGCACGTCGGCCGCGATGGCAGCGAGCATGTGCGAGATCAGGTGGTCACGGCGCACTTGTTCGATGTCGACGCCGAACTGCTCGGCGACGGTCGCCCACCCGTCGTACCGGCTGGCGGTCATCGGTTCTCCGCGACGCGTTCGTAGGTGGTTCGCATCCGCTGGCGTCCGGCGATCTCCTCGAGGACGCCCGGGTCGCATTCGGGCCACAGGGCGTCGATCGCCTCCTGGGCGTCCAGGTCCTCAGCCCGGGGGTCAGCGCGCGCGAGGTCGAGCACCGTCTGCTCGGGCGTCGTGACCAGGGCCTGACCGAGCTCCGTTGCCATCGCGACTGCGTCGAGGTTGGCGACCGCACGCGTCACGAAGCGGACCTCGCCGTCGCGATCGGCAAGTCGGAGCGGTCGGCGCTGGGTGGGGACGGCGACGTAGCCGACTCCGATCGCGCGGGGGAGGGCACGATGCATGCGGGCAGCAGTGAGTCCGGTCAGGACGGGGACCCGATCGCCGTACAGGACCGTCGCGACGGCGGCTGTCGCGGCTTCGAGCGTGGGGCGCCAGCTGCCACCGGTGTGCTCGACCGGGACTGCACAGTAGATGCCGTGCGCGAGACGGTGCACCACGCCCCGACGATGGAGGATCGCAAGCTCGGGCCCGGGGTGGGCATAGAGGCCGACGAGGTTCGCCGCGCGCACCGTTCGCATGGGTGCGCGAGCGAGGAGCCGACGGACTTCCCGCTCGGTGTTCACCATGCAGGGTTTAGTCAGGAGGACTAAGAACTGCATAGTGATTGTCCACAGTCTCGCTGGACGGGGCGCGAGGATGGGAAGGCGACCGCTCACGGCTCCGAAGCCGGCTGCGGCACGACTGGACGCAAAGAGCCCACCGAGCGCCCGCAGGGCCGCTTCGGCGACCGCACGTTGCTCGACAGGCATCAGGTGCGCGTACGTCTCGGTCGTCGTGGTGATCGACGAGTCGATGCTGGAACACGAGGGGCGGAATCCGGACGTGAAGGCACCGGCTGCGGCGTTCCCGCCGGATGAGCGGGTGCGCGTCATGGACAGCGAGCTGCGGCTGCCGTCGCGAAGACCTCACCGATCAAGACCGCGAGATCGGACAACGCGTCCTCGAGAAGCATCTGGTCCAGCGCGCTTGCAGCCGGGAGCAGGTCATCCCGTCCGACCGCGACAACCAACCTCTCCAGATCTTCTCCCTCAAGGCGAGCCTCGACGAGACGGGCGTCGCGCCCGGCACCGATCGCGACGGTGAAGTCCGAACAGGCACGGGCGTCGGGGTAGACCGGAACAGGCAAGCCCGGGTAGGCCGCCAGGAGAGCGTTGTTGCCGGTGCAGAAGATCGCCGACACCAAGCCGTCGGGGTCGGGGCCGAGCTGAGCGGGCGCAAAGCCGATGCCCTCCATCACCTCGTTGAGAGCAGCGCAGACGAGAGCCCCGACATCGGCTGGAGGCGACATCGCACCGACCGCTTGCCTGGCGAGGCCGGGCATCGCCGACGTCGCCTTCTCGGGGTCAGGGGACGTGTCGGCCGCGTCGCGGTTCGGGCGCAGCAAGGCTGGGTCTTCCCGCGCCACCTCCGAGGGAAGGTCCCGCGCGTCGTCACCCATCACGAAGACCATCGTCGCGCGCGAAGGCGAGGCCGGCCATCGCCCTGCCCGCGGCGTCCGCCGCAGCCCGCTGCTGATCCGGCAGCAGGTGGGCGTACGTCTCGGTCGTCGTGGTGATCGACTCGTGTCCGAGCCGACGCTGGAGAACGAACAGGTCGGTCCCGGCAGCGATCATCCATGACGCGTGCGTGTGCCGGAGGTCGTGCACGCGCGGCCTCTTCGTCAGGCGTGGCGCGTCCGCGTCAGGCGTCCCGTCAGCCTGACGCGGGTCGCACGCAGCGTCGAGCGCCGGCGTCCAGGTCGTCATCCAGAACCGCGACGAGGACAGCTGGGACCCGACGGTGTTGGTGAACAGCAGTGCGTCACGCCCCTTTCCGGCGACGAGCGGCAGCAGCACGTCGACCAGGTCGTCAGGCAAGGACACCGTCCGCCGCGCGCGCTTGGTCTTCGGTGGCCCGACGTACCAGCGCCGGTCGGCGTCGCGCTTCCAGGCCTTGGTCACCCGGATCGTCGCCGGACGCGCCGACAGGTCGACGTCACAGGCCGTGAGAGCCGTCGCCTCACCCCACCGCAGCCCGGTCGCCACGAGCGTGAGCACGAGTGGTTGGTAGAACGCGGGCACCTTCTCGAGCAGCAGCGCGAACTCGTCGCGCGTCAGGACGGTCATCTCGTCATGCGTCGCCACCGACGTGGGCAGCTCGACGCCAACGCACGGGTTGTCGGCCCGGTACCCGAGTCGCACCGCCGTCGTCATCGCCGCGGACAGCAGCCCGTGGACGTTCGCGATCGTCTTGGGGGACAGGCCCTTGTCGCTCATCGCCCGGACCCAGCCGGCGACGTGCCGGTAGGTGATCGCGGCGACGGGGTAGGGGCCGAGCACGGGGCGATATGGGTCCGGAGCTGTCCGCGGTAGTGCGAGCGAGTGTCCGGCCCGACGCCGGTGAGCAGGTCGATGTGCTCGGTCACCGCGGCCTCGACGGTCGGCCCGGGCGTCCGAACTGCCTCAGCGATTCGCGCTGCTTCATCGGCATGCCCGCCGGCCGCCTCGATCAGCTCGCGCGACACCCGAGCGGCGCGCTCGTCGTCGTAGGTCAGGGAGGTCTGGCGTCCGGTGTCCGGATCGCGCCACAGCACGGCGAAGGATCGGGTCCCGTCGGCCCGTCGACGCTCGCGAATGCTGGCCACAAACAGAAAAGGTAGCCCTCCGCGTCAACGGATGACTACCCTCCTGTCAACATGACGTGCGTTTCCGCAGGTCAGACACGTGGAGGTGGCGGGAATCGAACCCGCGTCCGACAGCAGTGAACCAGTACTTCTCCGGGCGCAGTCTGCTAATGATTTTCTCGGCCCCAGCGATCACGCAGACAAGTCGCTGACGGGCTCAGTCACGTGAGTGTCCCCGCCGTCCCCGTGACATGAACGACGAGCAGTGGCTCTCTAGATGACGCCAGCTACCGAGGCGAGAGCGAACTCGGACTGACGGACTTCGAAGACTCGCTCAGGCGGCGAGTGCGAAGTCGGTGCGCTTGGAATCGGCACCTATTGGTTTGCAAGGAGCGTTTACGAGATAACCCTGCATCCTCGGCCCGCTTCTCCTGGTTCGACAACCATCGTCGAAACCGATCACCCCCTGTGCAGTTGTCAACCACCCGGCACCCGGGGCGAGCCCCGACGGTCGAGCAGGTCAATCCTACGCGACAACGGCGCCGCGGTCGCCGGTATTCCGTCTCGCAGCGCCCACGGCGGGGCACGAGCGAGTCTCAGGTGGCAACCAGCCCCATGATCTCGGCATGGACCCCCAGGGCGCCGGTGTGCAGGGCGACCTGCACCTGGCCGGGCTGCCGCGCCACCATCACCACCTCGGACATCGCCTCGAGTGCCGCCACCATGCACGCCGAGTCGTCCCGCAGCTCGAAGCGGAGGCGTGACGCGCAGTGGGACAGGCGGACGACGTTCGTCGGACCGCCGATCAGGTCGACGATGCGCTGCGCGAGCTCGGTGTCGTTCACGGGTCCACCTTCCCCCACCCGTGGTCCGAAGACCAGTGCCCTTCGGACCACTGCGAGCCGACCCGCGGACTCGGTCAGCCGAGCGGTGCGATCTCCGCGAGGTCCTCACGGCTCAGCTCGAGGCTCGCCGCCGGCAGCCAGCCGTCGACCTGCTCAGGGGTGCGTGCCCCCACGATCGCGCCGGTGACCCCCGGGACGCCCAGTGCCCAGGCGACCGCTGCGGCGGGGGTGGGGACGTCGTGGCGCTCGGCGACCCGCGCGACGGCGTCCGCCACCGCGAGGTTGTCCTCGAGGTCGGTCGTGAAGGCCGGGGCGCTGCGGCGCCAGTCGTCCTGGGGGAGTGCAGCGACGCGCTCAGCGGTGAATGCCCCGGTGAGCAGGCCCGAACCCATCGGGCTGTACACGATGACTCCCGTCCCGTGCTCCTCGCACCAGGGCAGGACGTCGGCCGCGGCGTCACGACGGATCGCCGAGAACGGCGGCTGCAGGGTGTCCACGTGCCCGACCGCCTCGGCGGCCTCGAGCTGGGCCACGCCGTGGTTGGACAGGCCCGCGGCACGGATCTTGCCCTCGGCGCGCAGGTCGCAGAAGACCTGCCAGTACTCCTCGATGGGCGTGCCGTCCTCGGCGGGCCAGTGCATCTGCCACAGGTCGATTCGCTCGACGCCCAGCCGGGTCAGCGACGCCTCGACCTCGCGGCGCAGCGAGTCGGGGGCCCCGACCCGCCGGGCCTTGGAGTTGCGGTCGGACTCGTCCCAGACCAGTCCGCTCTTCGTGAAGACGTAGGGCCGGTCGGCCTCGGGCAGGTCGGCCAGCGCGCGGCGGACGACGTCCTCGGAGTGTCCCAGGCCGTAGACCGGTGCCGTGTCGATCCAGTTGATGCCCTGCTCGACCGCGTGGCGGATGGCGGCCACCGATGCGTCGTCGTCCTGCGGGCCCCAGGCGAACGCCCAGTCACCGCCACCGATCGCCCAGGCGCCCAGGCCGACCCGGGTGATCGCCATGTCGGTGCGTCCGAGAGCAACGGTGGGCAGGTGCGTCATGTCGAACTCCTGTGGATCGGGTAGGGGGTGCGGCGAGGGCCACGGATCGAACGCTACCGGCCCTCACCAGCTCCCGCCTCCGCCACCACCGACCCCGCCACCGCTGAACCCACCACCGCCGGAAGAGCCTGATGAGCCGGGGGTGGGGGCGGTCAGCGAGGTGTCGGCGAGGCTCGTGAAGCTCGACAGCTCGTGGCCCAGGGTGGCCCCGTGGGCCCAGAAGGCCCCGTGGGCGTACCCGGGGGCGGTGTACCAGGCGGGCTCGACCATGGCGCGTCCCTGGGCGGCGAGGTCCGCGAAGACCTGTGCCCACCGCTCGGTGATCCCGAAGGCCACGGCGTAGGGCAGGTAACGGCTGAACAGGTCCTCGCCCTCCTCGAAGCGCAGCTGGTCGCCTTCGGCGGTCTCGAGGTACAGGCGGAAGCCCTCGGCCTGGGCGAGGATCGCCGAGCCGTCCGCGGTGCGCGCCGGGGCCGTCCCGGACATCGACGTGAGCACGACGCCGAGAACGACGACCGCCACACCCACCAGCGCCCACGAGGTCCAGATCGCCAGGACGACTGTCAACGCCACCCCTGCCACGAACAGCAGGATGCCCCGGCCGGCCCAGCGGTTGCGCAGGGTCTGCGGGTTGCCGCGGAACCATCCGCGCTCGGTCACGTCCTCGTACAGGGCGGTCTGGAGCGAGGTCATCGAGCCCGAGAACGTGGTCCGCAGCTCCGACAGGCGAACCGAGGTGCGTCCCTCGAAGAGCTCGTCGAGCAGCGCCCGCTCGTAGCCCAGGAGCTGATCGGGAGACCGGTCCGAGCGGTGCAGCACCCAGTCGTCGTCCTCGTCCGAGTCGTCAGGGGCGGTGGTCCGCTCGATGCTGAGCCAGCCGCGCACCGCGAGGTCGATGATCGTGGCGGTCACGTCGTGAGGGTCGGCGCGCTCGTCGACCAGCGTCCCGATCTGGCCGGGTCGGAAGCCCTCGGGCGGGGTGAAGCGGACGGTGGGCGAGCCATGCCGTCGGGCGCCGACGGCGTGCTCCTGACCCTCGGCCGGCATCAGGCCCGGGGTCAGCCCCAGGTGCTGCTCGTCCTGCCCACGGCGCCGCATCCGGGTCACCACGAGCAGCCCACCGCCCAGGGCGACCGCGGCCGCGGCGCTGCTCGTACCAGGGGTCAGCGCGAAGGCCCGGCCCGGGCTCCAGCGGTCCTGAAGGATCGGCTCGGCGCCCGCGAAGGTACCGGCGGGGAACTGGGCGAGCACCGTGAGCTGCTCGCCAGGGCTGAGGGTGGCCTGCTCGAAGGAGGCTGTCGTGCCCTCGTGAGCGACGGTGGTGCACTCCTCCTGCGACCCGGCGAAGCACTCGGCGCCGGTGACCTCGGCGGGCCCCGTGACCTGGACGCTCACGTCGTTCATGGGGACGACCCAGTGGTCACCGATGACGTTGAGGTACAGCTCGTCCGCGCGCAGGTCGAAGGCCCCCGCGGCGTTGACCCACCCTTCGACCGTGTACGTGACCCGGTAGGAGTGCACCCCGGTGACGTCCTTGCTGTCCTCGTCGCCGATCCTGATCTCGACCCAGCCCTCGTTCTCCTCGAGGTGGACGTCGGCGGCCGCCGTCTCGCTCGTCGCACGGACGTCGCGGAAGCGGTAGATACGGTCCTGGGTGTCGTCGTGGCGCTGCTTGACGACGTAGGTCAGGTAGGGCCCGTGGTTCGGGGACTCGCCGAAGTCCATGTCCAGGTCCAGGACGACATCGGCCGTGCCGTCCGCCGCGAGCTCGATGGTCTGGGAGTACCGCACGACGGTATCCACCCCGTCCTCCGCCGCGGCGGGGACGGCGAGGGCGAGGGCGGCCCCGAGCACGCCACCCAGGGCCAGCGCAGCGCGGGTCAGCGTGCGCCGAGCGGCCGGACGGCGACTGCGGTCGGTCGGGTCGCTCACCGGTTCTTGCGCAGGCTCATCGCGGCCTGGGCCTCACGGTCGTCCTGCTTCTCGCGCAGCGTCTGGCGCTTGTCGTACTCCTTCTTGCCTCGGGCCAACGCGATCTCGACCTTCGCACGGCCGTCGACGAAGTACAGCGACAGGGGGATGATCGTGCGGCCCTTGGCCTGTGACTCGTGGTCCAGCTCTTCGATCTCGTGCTTGTGCAGCAGCAGCTTGCGCTTGCGTCGTGGAGTGTGGTTGGTCCAGGTCCCCTCGGTGTACTCGGGGATGTGGACGTTCTCGAGCCACGCCTCACCGCGCTCGACGCTCGCGTAGCCGTCGACGAGTGAGGCCCGGCCGGCGCGGAGCGCCTTGACCTCGGTGCCCGTCAGGACCAGGCCGGCCTCGAAGGTGTCGTCGATGTGGAAGTCGTAGCGCGCCTTCTTGTTGTTCGCGACGACCTTGCGTCCGCTCTCCTTGGCCATGACCCCAGGCTACGGGGTCGAGCCACCACGGAGCCCGATCATTATCGGCGGCAGGCGCAGGTCACAGGTAGTTCATCGGGTTCTGGGTGGCACCGTTGATGTAGACCTCGAAGTGCAGGTGGCAGGCGGTCGACGTTCCTGTGGTCCCCGAGTAGCCGACGACCTGACCCTTGGACACCTGCTGCCCGGCGCTCACCGCGAACCGTGAGAGGTGGTTGTAGCTCGTCATGAGCGAGCTGCCGTTGTGGTATCCGTGGTTGAGCATGACCTGGTTGCCGAACCCGCCGCGGTAGTAGGCCCACTCCACGGTGCCGGCAGCCGAGGCGATGATCTCCGTGCCGCAGTACGCACGGAAGTCCGTTCCCGCGTGCAGCTTGCGGTAGCCGTAGACGGGGTGCACCCGCCACCCGTAGTGCGAGGTGATGACCGGCGGGTTCATCGGGCTCGGGTAGGCGAGCACGCGGCCGGGGTTCTGCGCAGGAGGCAGACCCGGCGCAGGCGCAGGCGCGGGAGGGGCCGGACGCCCGGCAGCGGCAGCCTCCCGTGCGGCCTGCTCGGCGGCGGCCTTCGCCGCTGCTGCTGCCGCCTCGGCCTGCCGCCGGCGCTCCTCGTCCTGCTTGCGGATGATGGCAGCGAGCTCGTCCGCCAGGGCCGCCTGCTGCTGCTCGAGCTGGGCCTGACGGGCCAGCTGATCGGCACGCTGGCTCTCGATCTGGCGGGTGCGCAGCTGTTGCTGCTCACGCAGCTCCTCGAGCTCGACGGTGCGGGCCTCGGCCTCCGCGCGGGCGGCCTGCGCCTCGACGACCTTGGCGTCCGCCTCGGCCTTGAGCCCGACGATCTGGTCACGCACCGCGGCCAGGCGGGCCTGGCGGTTGCGGTTCACCCCGTTGATCTGCTCCAGGTCGCGCAGCGCGCGTGTCTGGGTGCGCAGGGCGGTCGAGGCCAGCGCCGTCTGCTCGACGAACTCGTCGGTGCTCTGCGAGTCCAGCACGGCCGCGAGGGACGAGGTCGCCATGTCCCCCTTGTAGGCGTCGCGCGCCATCTGGCCGATCGAGTTCTTGATCAGTCCTGCACGCTCCTCGTCCCCGGCGATCTGCCCGGTGATGAGGGTCTCCTCGCCCTCGGCGACCTCGAGCCGGTCGGCGATGATGGCGGCCTCGCGCTGGAGCTGCTCGAGCAGCTGCTCGGCAGCGGCGAGCTCGGCCTGGGCGACCGGGATGCGGGCCAGGATGCCGTCGAGGGCAGCCTGGGCGGCCAGCAGCTCGGCGTCGGTGTCCTCGAGGTCGGCCTGGAGCTCTTCCATCGCGCGCTCGTTGGCCTGCTGCCGACGCTCGGTCTCGTCACGCTGCGAGCCGTAGTCGGTCGCCAGAGCAGGGATCGCGACCGTGGCGCCCAGGACGAGGGTGCTCAGGGAGGCGACCAGGACGGTACGTAGCGTGCGGGGCGTCATCGACATGGGCCTCAGACCTTCGTATATCGGCTCAGGGTGACCACGGAGGAGATCGCGGCGAGACCGATCGCGACCACGATCAGGACCGGTGCGATGGTCCACACGGCATCGGTCCCCACGTACGGGATGAACCGCACGGTCTGGGCGAGCCAGTCCTCGACGAGGTAGCGGACGCCGAACCACAGGCCACCCACGGACAGCGCGGCCCCGATGGTCGCGGCGATCGCGCCCTCGAGCATGAACGGCAGCTGGATGAACAGGTTGGACGCACCGACCAGGCGCATGATGCCCGTCTCCCGGCGACGGCTGAGGGCGGACAGCCGGATCGTGGTGGTGATCAGCAGCACAGCGGCGAGCAGCATGACCGCCGCGAGGCCCACCGAGAGCAAGGTCGCGCGGTTGAGCACCAGGATCAGCGGCTCGATCACCTCCCGCTGGTCTCTGACCTCCTCGACACCCTGACGGCCGGTGAAGACGTCGGAGACCACCTGGTACTGCTCGGGGTCCACCAGGGCGACCCGGTAGGAGGCCTGCAGCTGGTCGGCGGTGACCCCCTGGGCCCACCACTCGCCCTCGAAGCGCTCCTGGAAGGCCTCGTAGGCGTCCTCCTTGGTCTCGACGAAGACCTCGTCGACGTACTCCGCGAGCGCCTCGGACTCGAGCTCGGTGAGGATCGCGTCCCGCTGGTCCGCGGTCACCTCACCTCCCGCGCAGGTGGGTGCGTCGGACTCCGAGGGGCACAGGAAGATCGAGACCTCGACGCGGTCGTACCAGTCGTCCTTCATCTCGTTGATCTGGAGCTGGAGCAGCGCGGCCGCTCCGACGAAGGTCAAGGACACGAAGGTGACCAGGATGACCGAGATAGTCATCGAGAGGTTGCGGCGCAGGCCGAGGCCGATCTCGGAGAGGATGAACTGGAGTCTCATGTCGCCCCTCAGCGCTCGGAGCCGTAGACGCCGCGGGCCTGGTCGCGCACCATCTCGCCGTCGACCAGCTCGACCACGCGCTTGCGCATCTGGTCGACGATCTCGTCGTCGTGGGTGGCCATGACCACGGTGGTCCCCGTGCGGTTGATCCGGTCGAGCAGGCGCATGATCCCCACGGAGGTGGTCGGGTCGAGGTTCCCGGTGGGCTCGTCGGCCAGCAGGATCGAGGGCCGGTTGACGAAGGCCCGCGCGATGGCGACGCGCTGCTGCTCACCTCCGGACAGCTCGTGCGGGCGACGCTTCTCCTTGCCACCCAGGCCGACGAGCTCCAAGGTGTCGGGCACCGTGGTCATGATGTGGTGCCGTGGCTTGCCGATCACCTGCAGCGCGAAGGCGACGTTCTCGAAGACCGTCTTGTTCGGCAGCAGCCGGAAGTCCTGGAACACCGCACCCATCTGGCGGCGCAGGTGCGGCACCTTCCACGTCGAGAGGGTCGACAGGTCCTGGCCCGCGACGAAGACCCGGCCTGCGGTGGGTCTCTCCTCGCGCATCACCAGACGTAGGAAGGTCGACTTCCCCGAGCCGGAGGAGCCGACCAGGAAGACGAACTCCCCGCGCTCGACCTCGAGGTCGATGCCGTCGAGCGCCGGACGGGCGCCACGGGCATAGACCTTGGTCACGTTCTCGAATCGGATCACAGGGTTCCGGCCAGGCTCGGGGACGGGGGGCAGGGTCGCTCGGCGTCGGACTGAGTCCGGCGCGCAGGGCGTTTCGAGCCTAAGCAGGCCCACCGCGAGCGATGGCCGGGACACGCCGCGTGGACCTGTCCGTCTGCCCGCCGCTGCCGAGGATGAGCGAGGTTGGTCCGGTTCGTCCCGGTCTCGGGGGCGGTGCGGGGGAGATCAGCTCTGCGTCCCCGCACCACGGCGCCAGCGGATGCCGGCCTCGATGAAGTCGTCGATCTCCCCGTCGAAGACCGCAGAGGGGTTGTTGACCTCGTGCTCGGTCCTCAGGTCCTTGACCATCTGGTAGGGCTGGAGCACGTACGAGCGCATCTGGTCGCCCCAGCTGGCCTTGACGTCACCGGCCATGGCCTTCTTCGAGGCAGCCTCCTCGGCCTGGCGCTGGAGGAGGAGCCGGGACTGCAGGACACGCAGCGCGGCGGCGCGGTTCTGGATCTGCGACTTCTCGTTCTGCATCGAGACCACGATCCCGGTCGGGATGTGCGTCATCCGCACGGCCGAGTCGGTGGTGTTGACCGACTGGCCGCCCGGACCGGAGGACCGGAAGACGTCGACCTTGATCTCGTTCTCGGGGATCTCCACCGAGTCGGTCTGCTCGATGAGCGGGATCACCTCGACCGCCGCGAAGGAGGTCTGCCGGCGGCCCTGGTTGTCGAAGGGGGAGATGCGGACCAGTCGGTGGGTGCCGGCCTCGACCGAGAGGTTGCCGAAGGCGTAGGGCACCTTGATCTCGAAGGTCGCGGACTTGAGCCCGGCCTCCTCGGCGTAGGAGGTGTCCAGGACCGCGGTGGGGTAGCCGTGGCGCTCGGCCCACCGCAGGTACATGCGCAGGAGCATCTGGGCGAAGTCCGCAGCATCCACGCCGCCCGCCCCGGCGCGGATCGTGACGACCGCCTCGCGCTGGTCGTACTCGCCGGACAGCAGGGTGCGCACCTCCAGACCACCCAGGTCCTTGCGCAGCACCGCGAGCTCCTTCTCGGCGTCCGCGAGGGTCTCGGCGTCATCCTCCTCGGTCGCCATCTCCACGAGGGTCTCGAGGTCCTCGATGCGCTGCTCGAAGGTCTCGATGCGCTCGAGGTCGGACTGCGCGTGGGAGAGCGCGGAGGTGACCTTCTGCGCGGCGTCGGTGTCGTCCCACAGGTCGGGCGACGAGGCCTGGTCGGAGAGCTCGGCGATCCGGGTGCGCAGGGCCTCGGGGTCGGTCACCGCGCGGATGGTGCCCAGGGTGCTGCGCAGGGCGCTGATCTCGGATGCGAAGTCGGTGGCTGCCACGACCGTCCAGGCTACCTGGCGAGCGGGCCCGAGCTCGAACCGGCCGACGGCGCGGGCTCCGGGGGAGTGCGGTACCGAGGTGTCCTCGGCGTGGATGCGTGTCCACCGGTGACAGTGACCTGGATCACTTGTCGCGCGATCGTGACCGCATCGTGATGCGAGTCTCGTTTCCGACCGTGCTCATCTGGCGCTACCGTGGGAGCGTTCCCGCGTGGGAGCGCGTCCATCGCACTGCACGCAGGGCATGAGAGCACGGCTGCCAGGTTCTGGTGGCTTGGGACGGGTGGCATCGGTGCTGCTCGACGACGAAGGAGTCACAGGTGCGTACTTCCAGGTCGCGGTTGGCGGTCACTGCGGGTATCGCGGGGATCGCTTTGGTTGCTGCTGGGTGTAGTGGTGATGCGGGTGAGGGGGACTCTCCTGAGCCGGGTGGGTCGGACGCCGGTGGTGGTGGTGAGGAGATCACGCTGACCGTGGCGACGTTCAACGAGTTCGGGTATGAGGACCTGTTGACCGAGTACATGGACCTCAACCCCGGGATCGTGGTGGAGCAGAAGAAGGCCGCCACGGCCAACGAGGCGCGCGACAACCTCAACACGCGTCTGGCCGCGGGGTCAGGTCTGGCGGATGTGGAGGCGGTGGAGGTCGACTGGTTGACCGAGCTGATGCAGTTCCCGGACAAGTTCGTGGACCTGTCCGACCCTGAGGTGGAGGGTCGGTGGCTGGACTGGAAGACCGACTCGGCGACCACCGAGGACGGGATGCTGTTCGGGTATGGCACCGACAGCGGTCCTGAGGCGATCTGCTACCGCCCGGACCTGTTCGAGGCGGCGGGTCTGCCGACCGATCGGGCGGAGGTCGCCGAGCTGCTGGAGGGTGACTGGGAGAACTACTTCAGCGTGGGTGAGGACTTCGTGGGGGCCTCGGACGCGGCGTGGTTCGACTCGGCGGGTGCGACCTACCAGGCGATGGTCAACCAGCTGGAGAACGCCTACGAGGCCGATGACGGCACCCCGCTGGGGCTGGAGGGCTCTGAGGTCGAGGACCTGTTCGTCACCGTCCTGGAGGCCAGTGTCGATCGCGGGCTCTCGGCGAACCTGGCGCAGTGGAGCGATGACTGGTTCGCTTCGTTCCAGACCGATGGGTTTGCCACGATGGCCTGCCCGGGGTGGATGCTGGGGATCGTCGAGGGCAATGCTGCGGGTGTGAGCTGGGACATCGCTGATGTCTTCCCCGGTGGGGGCGGGAACTGGGGTGGGGCGTTCTTGACGGTCCCGGCCCAGGGCGCTCACCCCGAGGAGGCCAAGGCGTTGGCGGCATGGTTGACGGCCCCTGAGCAGCAGATCAAGGCGTTCGCGGTCACGGGGAACTTCCCCAGCCAGGTCGAGGCGCTGACCTCGGATGACCTGCTGGGTGCGACCAACGAGTTCTTCAACAACGCTCCGACCGGTCAAATCCTGACCAACCGGGCCGAGGCCATCACGGCCACCCCGTTCAAGGGTCCGAACTACTTCGCGATCCACACCACGGTCACCGATGGGCTGACCCGGGTGGACGTGGACGGCACCGACGACATCGCCTCCTCCTGGGACAAGTCGCTCCAGGCCTACAGCGAGCTCGGCCTGGGCTGAGCCCGACCGCACCTTGCCTGGGCCCTGAGCCCCTCGTGCTGGGCCGCCGGGAGATCCTTCCCGGTGGCCCAGCCGGGGGTGGGGTTCACGGTGGGTGCCCGGCGCCCCGGTGGGGCGCCGCTCGTCCTTGACCGCTGTCCCTTGACTGATGCCAGGAGCGCGTGATGGCCACCCTCAGCACCACCGGTCTGCCCCCCGAGACCCACAACCCCGGGTCCGAGCGCACCCCTGGCCCCTTGCGGGGTCTTGAGGGTGGTTCGTGGCGTCAGCGTCGGGGGCGGTGGGATGTCAAGCTCTCGCCGTACCTGTACATCTCCCCGTTCTACATCGTGTTTGCGGTGGTGGGGCTGTTCCCGTTGGTCTACACCGCTTACGTCTCGGTCCATGACTGGCACCTGATCGGGGGTCAGGGGGCGTTCGTGGGGGCCCAGAACTACCTGGACGTGATCGCCCAGCCGAGGTTCGCCACCGCGTTGCGCAACACCTTCTCGATCTTCTTGCTGTCCTCGGTGCCCCAGGTCCTGGCCGCGATCGTGATCGCCGCGATCCTGGACGCCAACATCCGGGCCCGCACGTTCTGGCGCATGGGGGTGCTGCTGCCCTACGTGGTGGCCCCGGTGGCCGTGGCACTGATCTTCTCGCGGCTCTTCGCCGACCAGGCCGGGCTGATCAACACCCTGCTGGGTCAGGTCGGGGTCGGCCCGGTGCGCTGGCACGCCGACCCGCTGTCCTCCCACATCGCCATCGCCACGATGGTCAACTTCCGCTGGACCGGGTACAACACCCTGATCTTCCTGGCCGCGATGCAAGCCGTGCCCCGCGACCTGTACGAGGCAGCGGTCATCGACGGCGCCTCCCGGCTGCGCCAGTTCGTCTCGGTGACCGTCCCGATGCTGCGCCCCACCGTGATCTTCGTGGTCATCACCTCCACCATCGGCGGCCTGCAGATCTTCGACGAGCCCCGCATGTTCGACCAGCTCGGCATGGGCGGAGCCGACCGGCAGTGGATGACCGTGACGATGTTCCTCTACGAGCTGGGCTGGGGCGCCCAGAAGAGCTTCGGGAGAGCCGCGGCCGTGGCCTGGATCCTGTTCCTGATCATCATCGTGATCGGACTGATCAACTTCGCCATCACCCGACGCATCGCCTCGGGCGGGGCCCCACCACCCACCAAGACCAAGACCAAAACCACCAAGACCACCCTGCGCGGAGGTGCCCGATGAGCCAGTCCGTGCCCATGATCGCCCAGAGCGCCGGAGCCGGCGCCGCACGCGCCGCCGCCCGCAAACGCGGCCTGCGCACCGCCGGGGTCAACCGCCGACCCGGACCGATCACCTACACCCTGCTGGGCATCGTCCTGGCGATCTCGGTCTACCCCATCTACTACGCCATCCTGCTGGCCTCCTCCGACCCCATCACCATCGCCCAGAACCCCATCCCCTCACCCATCCCCGGACCCAACCTGCTGGACAACCTCACCCGCGTGGTCACCTCAGACATCAAGTTCTGGCCCGCAGTGACCAACTCCATCATCGTGGCCGTGATCACCTCAGCCTCCGTGGTCTTCTTCGCCACCCTGGCCGGCTACGCCTTCGCCAAGCTCCGCTTCCGCGGCCGACGCCCCCTGCTGATCTTCATCATCGCCACCATGGCCGTACCCACCCAGCTCGGCGTGGTCCCCCTGTTCATCGTCATGTCCAAGCTCGACTGGACCGGCAAGCTCATCGCCGT
>NZ_JAMBPP010000014.1 GCF_023369855.1 Actinotalea alkalitolerans
GACATCAGGTGCGAGGACAGGAACACGGTGCGGCCCTGGGTGGCCAGGTAGCGCACGAGGTTGCGGACCCACAGGACTCCTTCGGGGTCCAGGCCGTTGACGGGTTCGTCCAGGATGAGGGTCTGGGGGTCGGCGAGCAGGGCTGAGGCGATGCCCAGGCGTTGGCCCATGCCCAGGGAGAACCCGCCGACGCGTTTGCGGGCGACCTGGCCCAGGCCGGTCATCTCGATGACCTCGTCCACGCGGGTGCGCTTGATGCCGTGGGTGGCGGCCATGGCGTGCAGGTGGTTGGCCGCGGTGCGTCCGGTGTGGATGGCCTTGGCGTCCAGCAGGGTGCCGACCTGGGCCAGGGGGGCGCGGTGGGTGCGGTAGGGGTGGCCGTTGACGCTCACGGTGCCGTGGGTGGGGCGGTCCAGTCCCACGATCATGCGCATGGTGGTGGACTTGCCGGCCCCGTTGGGGCCCAGGAACCCGGTGACCTTGCCCGGTGCGACGGTGAAGGTGATGTCGTCGACCGCGGTCTTGGTGCCGTATCTCTTGGTCAGGCCGGTGGCCTCGATCATGTCGTTCTCCTCAGGGTGTGCCGTTGAGAACGAACCTAGGCACCCGACCCCACCCACGCCGACACCCACGAGGACGAACCTGGGTGCCCCGTCGACTACGCCGGAAGGATGACGTCTCCCCCGGGGGGTGGTCAGGGCAGCGGGCAGGCGACCCCGGTCGAGTGCACCGGGCAGTAGCCGTTCGGGACCTTGTGCAGGTACTGCTGGTGCGGCTCCTCGGCGTAGTAGAACGGCCCGGCGCCGCCAGGACCGTCCACCGGGCGGATCTCGGTGGTGATCTCGCCGAAGCCGTTGCGGCGCAGCTCGGGCTCGTACAGCGCGCGGGTCACCTGGGCTGCCTCGGCCTGCTCGGAGGTCGTGGTGAAGATCGCCGACCGGTACTGCGTGCCCCGGTCGTTGCCCTGACGGAAGCCCTGCGTGGGGTCGTGCAGGGTCCAGAAGGTGCGCAGCAGCTCGGTGTGGCTCAGGACGCTCGGGTCGTAGGCGACCAGGACCGTCTCGGTGTGGCCGGTCAGGCCGGTGCAGGTCTCCTCGTAGGTGGGGAACGGCGTGTAGCCGCCCTGGTAGCCGGCGGCGGTCGTCACCACGCCCGGCAGCTGCCACATCTCGCGCTCGGCACCCCAGAAGCAGCCCAGGCCCAGGCCGATCACCGCGGTGCCCTCGGGCCACGGCCCGGCCAGCGGGGTCCCGAGCACGGCGTGCCGGGCGGGCACGGGGAACGGTGAGGAGTCCCTGCCGCGCAGCGCGCGCTCGGGGGTGACCATGGTGGTACGGAGCATCGAACCGAACACGTCGTCTCCTTCGCTGGTGCGAGAGCCAGGTGGTCGGACCACCTGCTCCTCGACAACACCCCGGGTGCCCAGGGGTGTTCCCACGTCCCACCCTCTAGCCTGTTCCCGTGACCACCGACACGCCCACGCCCCACGACTGGACCGATGCCGGGTTCTCCACCCGGGCCATCCACGCGGGCCAGGACCCGGATGCTGCGACCGGCGCCGTCGTCCCCCCGATCTACCAGGTCTCGACGTACAAGCAGGACGGCGTCGGCGGCCTGCGCGGAGGGTACGAGTACTCGCGCTCGGCCAACCCGACCCGCACCGCGCTCGAGCAGGCCCTGGCCTCCGCCGAAGGAGGTGCACGGGGCTTCGCCTTCGCCTCGGGCCTGGCCGCCGAGGACACCGTGCTGCGCGCCGTGCTGCGTCCCGGGGACCACATGGTGGTGCCGGACGACGCCTACGGCGGCAGCTACCGCCTGTTCGCCCGGGTGTTCGGGCCCTGGGGGGTCGAACACACCCCGGTCGACCTCTCCGACCTCGACGCGATCTCTGCCGCGATCGAGCCCGGCCGCACCAAGGTGGTCTGGGTCGAGACCCCCACCAACCCGCTGCTCGGCATCAGCGACATCGCCGCGATCGCCGCGATCGCCCGGGCCGCGGGAGCGGTCCTCGTGGTCGACAACACCTTCGCGACCCCGTACCTGCAGCAGCCCCTCTCGCTCGGGGCGGACGTCGTCGTGCACTCGACCACCAAGTACATCGGTGGGCACAGCGACGTCGTCGGCGGGGCGCTCGTGGTGGCCGAGGGCGCGCAGCTCCCGGTAGGGCTCGACGGGCCGACCGGCACCACCGGGCTGGCCGACGCCGTGGCCTTCCACCAGAACGCCTCGGGGGCGGTGGCCGGGCCCTTCGACGCCTGGCTCACCCTGCGCGGGCTCAAGACGCTCGCCGTCCGGATGGAGCGTCACTCGAGCAACGCGGCGGCGATCGCGCGGTTCCTGGTGGGACACAGCGCTGTCACCCAGGTCATCTACCCCGGGCTCGAGGAGCACGCCGGCCACGAGGTCGCCGCACGGCAGATGAGCGGTTTCGGCGGCATGATCTCGTTCCGCACGGGTAGCCGGGCCAAGGCCCTCGACGTCTGCGCACGGACCCGCGTGTTCACCCTTGCCGAGTCCCTCGGGGGAGTGGAGTCGCTCATCGAGCACCCCGGGCAGATGACCCACGCCTCGGTCGCGGGCTCGATGCTCGAGGTGCCGGACGACCTGGTCCGGCTCTCGGTGGGCATCGAGGACCTCGCGGACCTGGTCGCGGACCTCGGCCAGGCCCTCGCGTGAGCCCGCGTCCCACCGGACGACGCACACCGAGCATCCCCGCGCCGTCCCACGAGCCCGCCCCGGCGCCCGAGCAGAAGGCCTCCCGACCGGTGCTCGACTCGATCCCACGGTCCGTGCAGGTCGCCGCGGGCTGGTCCTGGCGGCTGGTCGCGATCACCATCGCCCTGGCAGGGGTGGTCGTCGCCCTGTCGGTCGGCAAGGTCATCTGGGTCTCGGTCGTGGTCGCCCTGCTGCTGACCGTGCTGCTGCTCCCCGTGGTGAACTACCTCGAGGCCCGGCTGCGCTTCCCGCGCGGAGCAGCCGCCGGGCTGTCGGTGATCGGTCTCGTCGCGTTCGTGACGGGGCTCCTGACGATGGCGGGCCGCGAGATCGTCCAGGGCTTCGCCGACCTGCGGGACCAGGCCCTCGAGGGGTTCGACGCGCTCCTGGAGTACGCCGTCAACGGCCCTCTCGGTCTGGACCGGGACGAGATCGACGGCTACGTGGCCCAGATCGGTGACCAGATCGGCAGCAACAGCCAGACGTTGATCTCGGGTGCGCTCTCCGTCACCACGACCATCGGGCAGGTCTTCGCCGGGACGCTGATCGCCCTGTTCTGCCTGCTGTTCTTCCTCAAGGACGGCAAGACCATCTGGGCCTGGCTGATCCGGCTGCTGCCCGTGGGTTCGCGGATGCCCGCCTTCGAGGCCTCACGTCGCGGCATGCTGACCCTGGGCTCCTACGTCCGGGCGCAGATCCTGGTCGCGCTGGTCGACGCCATCGGCATCGGGGTCGGGGCGGCGATCCTGGGGCTGCCGCTCGCCCTGCCGCTCGGGGTGCTGGTCTTTCTGGCCTCGTTCATCCCGTTCGTGGGGGCGATCGCCACCGGCGCCATCGCGATCCTGGTGGCCCTCGTGGACCAGGGCCCAGCGACGGCGCTGATCATGGCCGCGATCGTGCTGGGTGTCCAGCAGCTCGAGGGCAACGTGCTCCAGCCCCTGCTGCTCGGCCACGCGGTCTCGCTCCACCCGGTCGCCGTCCTCCTCGTGGTGACAGGTGGGGCGCTGGCCGCCGGGATCGTCGGCGCACTGCTGGCCGTGCCCATCGCCGCGACGATCAACACCGTGGTCCTCTACCTGCACGGCAGGGACAAGTTCCCTGCCCTCGGCCTGGATCCCGGGGGTCTGGAGTCCGAGCTCGCGAGACTCAGCGGACCGCCGAGCAGCAAGCGGAAGGCGTGACCGAGCAGCCACTGGGCCCGGCGGACGTCGCCGCCGCTGCCCGGTTGCTCGAGGGTGTGGTGACCCGGACCCCGGTCGAGAGCAGTCGGGCCGTCTCGGCCTTCGCCGGCGGGCCGGTGCTGCTCAAGTGCGAGAACCTCCAGCGTGCCGGTTCCTTCAAGATCCGTGGTGCGTACGTGCGGATGGCGCGCCTGACCGACGAGGAGAAGCGGCGCGGGGTGGTCGCGGCGAGCGCGGGCAACCACGCCCAGGGGGTCGCGCTGGCGGCCCGTCTGCTCGGGGTGGAGGCGACCGTCTACATGCCCCACGGTGCGGCACTGCCCAAGATCGCGGCCACCGAGCAGTACGGAGCGCGCGTGCTGGCCGCCGGCAGCTCGGTCGACGAGGCGCTCGACCACGCGCGGCTGCACGCCGAGCGCACGGGTGCGGTGCTGATCCACCCGTTCGACCACCGGGACGTCGTGGCCGGGCAGGGCACGATCGCGCGGGAGATCCTCGAGCAGGTCCCCGACGTCCGGACCATCGTGGTCCCGGTGGGCGGTGGTGGTCTGGCTGCTGGGGTCGTCGCGGCCCTGGGTGACGACCATCCGGAGATCGACGTCGTGGGGGTCCAGGCGGCGGGGGCCGCGGCCTACCCGGCGTCCCTGGTGGCGGGCAGGCCGATCCCGGTCCCGCAGATGTCCACCATGGCCGACGGCATCGCTGTGGGCCGGCCCGGTGAGGTGCCGTTCGCGTTGCTGCACGCCGCGCACGTGCCGGTGCGCACCGTCTCGGAGGAGGATCTCTCGCGGGCGCTGCTGCTGGTCGCCGAGCGCGCGAAGATGCTGGTCGAGCCCTCGGGCGCCGCGGGGGTCGCGGCGCTGATGGCGGGTGGGGAGCCTGTCCGCACCCCCGCGGTCGTGATCCTCTCGGGAGGCAACATCGACCCGTTGGTGCTGCTCCGGGTGGTGCGGCACGGGCTGGCCTCAGCCGGCCGATACCTCCAGCTGCGGGTGATCATCGATGACAGCCCGGGCCGTCTGGCGGCGTTGCTGGGCGAGCTCGCGGCGACGGGCTGCAACGTCATGCACGTCGGTCACGTGCGGACCGGGGTGGACCTGGCGATCGACGAGGTCGAGATCGGCGTCCAGGTCGAGACCCGCGGACCGAGCCATCGGGTCCAGGTCCTGGAGCACCTCCGGGCGGCCGGGTACCAGGTCGTCGAGGGCTAGGCACTCCACGCCGGGCATGACGAACCCGTGCCGGTCGGGACACGGCACGGGTTCGTCATGCAGGGCGGAGGCGGGTCCGGCGGGGCTCGGTCCTGGAGCGGCTCAGGCCTGGAAGGGCTTGGCCTCGTGGATCTCGACCTCGATCACCGAGCCGTTGGGTGCGGTGTACGAGGTCGCCTCCCCACGGGAGCGACCGACGATCGCGGCACCCAGGGGGGAGTTGACGCTGTAGACGTCGAGACCGGTTCCCTCGGCCACCTCGCGCGAGCCGACCAGGAAGGTCATCTTGTCGCCGGCGACGGTCGCGGTGACCACCATGCCGGACTCGACCACGCCGTCGTCGGGCGGGGCCTCGCCGACCACGGCCTTGCGGAGCATGTCCTCGAGCTGGCGGATGCGGGCCTCCTGCTTGGCCTGCTCCTCACGGGCGGCGTGATAACCACCGTTCTCCTTGAGGTCGCCCTCGGAACGCGCTGAGTCGATCTTCTCGGCGATCTCGCTCCGGCCGGGCCCGCTGAGGTGCGCGAGCTCGGCGGTGAGGCGGTCGTGCGCCTCCTGGGTCAGCCAGATGACAGCGGCGGTATCGGTCACGGTCGCTCCTTTCGAGCTCGTCGTACGTGTCGCGACGCGGCCGGGGGAGGACGCGCACGGTGGGACGGGTGTCCCTGGGGGTGTCACGCCTGCGCTCGTGCCCCGGGGGGCACGACGCTGTGCTCGGCCTGCCGGACGGTGCCGGACCTGCCGGACCCCGTCCGCAGATCCGTCAGGAGTGCGTCCGGAAGCCATGAAGGCGTGGAAAACGACCAGTGTAGCAACGAGAGCGCTCACCCCCTGGCCGAACACCCCTCCGGCCTGCGGTTTCGCCGTCCGGAGATGGTCGACGGGATCGGTGGCTCAGTCGCCGTCGACCACCCAGCAGAGCTCGACGACCGCGGTCACGGCACGCTCGGTGGTGAAGAGGGTCGACGTCAGCCGCTGCACCCGGTCCTCGGCCGGGTCCACCCGTGCCTCGAGCACGCCGACCTGGGCGTACTGGGAGTTGAGGGCCTCCAGGGTGCAGTGCACGGTGTCCGACGGGTCGAGCCGGATGACGTCGTAGGTGACCTCGATCGTCCCGTCGTCCACGACCCGGAAGCCGACGTCCTTCCAGGTGACCGGGGTCATCGCTGCGCCGTACCCGATCCACAGGGTCGCCGCGAGCCCGAGCAGGCCGAGCGCCCACAGCGTGACCACGTTCCTGCGGCGGGCCCGCGGGTCGGCGGGCGGACCGTAGCGTCCGGCCGGGGGCGCCGCCGGAGCGGGCTGCTGCGTGCGCTCGTCCGAGGACTGCTCGGTCATCGTCTCTCCAGCGGTCAGGGGTCGGTGGTCGACCGCGACGCGAGGGCACCGGCCCTCGGTCTGGTGCACGCAGGTGCGACGGGGCCTCCGCGTGCGAGACCATTGTCCCTGGTGCGCGCCGTCCGTGGGCGTCGTCGGCGCACCGCAGGCCGACGAAGGGTGTGTGCTGGTGGACGAGGCGAGGCACGACGTGCGAGCCAGGACCGGGTTGCGTCTGATGGCGGTGCACGCGCACCCCGACGACGAGTCGAGCAAGGGGGCAGCGACCACCGCACGCTATGCCTCGCAGGGCGTCGAGGTGCTGGTCGTGACGTGCACCGGCGGAGAGCGCGGCAGCATCCTCAACCCGCACTACGGTCAGGCCCCGGCGACGCTCGAGGACATGGCCCGGGTGCGACGCCAGGAGATGGCCGAGGCCGCCGAGGCGCTGGGTGTCAGCCAGCACTGGCTGGGCTTCGTGGACTCGGGGCTGCCCGAGGGAGACCCGTTGCCGCCGCTGCCGGACGGGTGCTTCGCGACGGTGCCGCTCGAGGAGGCCACGATCCCGCTCGTCGAGCTGGTCCGTTCCTTCCGCCCGCACGTGATGACCACCTACGACCCCACGGGTGGGTACCCGCACCCCGACCACATCATGTGCCACCGGGTCGCGGCCGAGGCGTTCGCCGCGGCGGGCAGCATCGAGAGGTACCGCGGTCACGGCGAGCCGTGGCAGCCGCTCAAGCTGTACTACAACCACGACTTCTCGCTGAACCGGATCCAGACCGTCCACGAGGCCGTGGTCGCGGCGGGGCTCGAGTCGCCCTTCGGCGAGTGGGTCAGCTCGCGCGCGATGCGGGAGATCCCCGAGCGCGAGGTGACCACACGCATCGCGTGCGCGGACTGGTTCCCGGCCCGTGACGCAGCGCTGGTCGCCCATGCCACGCAGATCGACCCCAAGGGGTTCTTCTTCGCGATCCCTCGCGACCTCGAGGCCGAGGTGTGGCCCGTCGAGGAGTACGAGCTCGCGGAGTCGCACGTGCCCGTCCAGCTCCCCGAGGACGACCTCTTCGCCGGGATCCACCCTGAGGACGATCGGCCGGCCGTGCGGGGGGCCGCGGGATGACCGCCCCCGCATCGGGCCTGCTCGTCGTCCCGGGCCTACCGGCGCAGCCCTCGCAGACCTGGGCGACCACCGAGGTGGACGAGCCCTCGACCCCGGTGCTGCGCGAGGGGCTGACCCCCGACGACGTCACCCCCGGTCTGCTGGGCTTCCTGGTGATCTTCGGCGCTGCGGTGGCCTGCATCCCGCTGTTCCGGTCGCTGACCAGCAAGCTGCGAGGTGTCGATCGCAGGGCCCCCGCCGACGATCCCGAGGCCGGCGACGGCGCCGCTGAGGCGGCCGACGAGCCGACCGAGGGGACTGACGGCGGACGGGGCACCCAGGTCGACGGGCTCCGGTGACCGCGGTGGTGCGCGTCCACGTCGCTGCGACCACCGGGGGGACCGACACCGTCCGCAACCGTGACACCGCGGCGCAGACGATCACCGCCGCGGCGAGAGACGGTGCGCGGCTGGTGGTGCTGCCCGAGTACGCGGCCCGCTTCGACCCCCGGGGCGTGGGCCCCGAGCTGGCCGAGCCCCTCGACGGGCCGTTCGTCAACCTGCTCCGGGGGCTCGCGGAGCAGACCGGGGTCTCGGTCGTGGCGGGGACGACCCTCCCGGGCGAGCGTGCCGACCGCGCGGTCAACGCCGTGGTCGCGGTCGACGGCACGGGTGGGCTCGCAGGGGTCTACCGCAAGGTCCACCTGTACGACGCCTTCGGGCACCGTGAGTCCGAGCGTCTCGAGCCCGGTCCGGCTGACGCCGCTCCGCTGGTGCTGGACGTCGACGGCCTGCGGGTCGGGGTGATGACCTGCTACGACCTGCGCTTCCCCGAGTCCGCGCGCCGGCTGGTGGACGCCGGTGCGAGCGTCCTGGTGGTCCCCGCCGCCTGGGCCGCCGGTGAGCACAAGGCCGACCAGTGGCTCACGCTGCTGCGGGCGCGGGCGATCGAGGACACCGCGTACGTCCTGGGTTCGGCCCAGCAGGGGCACGGCGTCGTGGGGGACTCGGTGGTCGTCGACCCGCACGGGGTGGTGCTGGCCCGCGCCGGGGGGAGGGTGACGGAGGGCGGGTCGCCGGGCGTCGCGGCGGCCGACCTCGACCCCGAGGTGGTCCGCACGGTGCGTGAGCGCAACCCGTCGCTGGCCAACCGGCGCTACGGCGTGGTGCCCATCTCCTGACCCGCGTTGTGACGGGTCGTGACTTGTGCGTAAGGTCTGCAGGGACAAGCCCCCGGGGAGCGCGGACGCGCTGAGAGTGTGGTCGGACCGAGAGGTCGAGCCACTGACCCGTGGAACCTGATCCGGTTCATGCCGGCGTAGGGAGCTGGGCGAGGCACTGCTCGACGTGCCGTGCTGTCCGGGGGTCCGTGCACCCACCTGGAGGCATCCATGACCCTCGACCAGTCGACGTCCCCCGAGGCCCCGACCACGCCCCCCACCGCTGCCGACCACGTCCGCCTGGGTGTCGGTGCCCGGTTCACCCTGCACCCCGCGGCCGACGACGTCGTGCCGGTGATCCTGGGCGCCCTGGCCGCGGGCCGGGCAGCGGTCCCGTCGGTCACGGTGCGTACCGACGACGTCTCGACGCTGCTGCGCGGCAGCGAGCAGGACCTCGCGCTGTTCCTGACCACGGTGGTCGCGCACGCCGCGGAGGCGACCGGCTCGGGGCACGTCGTGGCGACCGTCGCCCTGTCGCGCGGGTGCCCGGGCGAGGTGGGCTGCGAGCTTCCGGCCGGTGACCTGGTCGCCGTCCCGCGGGTCGTGCTCGAGAGCACGGGGCACGCGGCCGCCGCGCACTGGGCCCTCTACCCGCTCGGGGTCGTCGACGCGATGGGTCCCATCGCGTCGGCCATCGACCTGGCGCGGGAGGCCGGGACGTGGGGCGGGGCGGAGAACTTCGCGACCCGGCTCGACGGGGACCTGGCCGAGGTGATCGCGACCTTCCTCGACACGTGGACCAGGGTGGGCCGCGAGGTGGCCCACGTCGCTGCGCACGCCACGATCAGCGTGGGCAGCCCGAGCAGCCGGGCCGGTGCCCGGTGAGCGCGTCGCGCCGTCCGCGCGCCGGCTGGGCGCTGAGGGACCTGGTCGTCCTGGCGGTCCTCGCGGCGGTCTTCGGCTTCCTGTACTGGGCCCTGGTCCAGGCCTGGGGAGGGCTGCAGGTCGCGATGGGTCCGTTCGGGGACCTGGCCCAGAACGTGCTCATGGGGGGCTGGATCACCGTCGCTCCGCTGGCTGTCTTCATCGTGCGGCGACCCGGGGCGGGGATCGTGGCGGAGATCGCGGCCGCCTTCGTCGAGTTCGCCTTCCTGGGTTCACCGGCCGGGCCCATGCTGCTCATCGCCGGTCTGGTCCAGGGTGGCGGCGCCGAGCTGGCCTTCGCCCTGACCCGGTACCGTCGCTACGGCTGGCCGACCTTCCTGGCCTCGGGGCTCGGTGGGGCGATCGCGAGCTTCGTGTGGGCCGGGACGCTCTACGACTGGTGGACCCAGGACGTCGTGCTGCTGCGGCTCGGTCTGCAGCTCGCGAGCGGGCTGCTCCTGACCGGGGTGCTCGCCAAGCTCATCGCGGAGGCGCTGCTCAGGACGGGCGTGCTCGACAACTTCGCCCCGGGCAGGGCGGCACGGGCCGCGCGCGTCGCCCGGGAGCCCTCGGTCGACCCTGCGCCGGACCTCTCGCGGTGAGCGTCGCCGCGATCACCACGCGCGGGCTGTCGGTGCACTTCGCCGGTCGCGCGGCGCCGAGCCTGTCCGGAGTGGACCTGACGGTCGGGCCGGGGGAGCGGGTCCTGGTGCTCGGACCTTCGGGCGGCGGCAAGTCGACGTTGCTGCACGTGCTCACCGGTGTGGTGCCGCAGTCGGTGGACGCCGACGTGGCGGGGGAGGTCCGGGTGCTCGGGCAGGACCCGCAGGTCGTCCCGGTCCCCCAGCTCGCCCTGCAGGTCGGCTGGCTCGGGCAGGACCCGGCCGCAGGTGCCTGCCTGCCGGTCGTGGAGACCGAGGTCGCGCTGCCGCTCGAGAACCGGGGCGTCCCGCGCGAGGAGATCGGTCCACGGGTCCGGCGCGCGCTGGTCGCGGTCGGCGCCGAGCACCTGGCCCGCCGCCGCACCAGCACGCTGAGCGGCGGTGAGCAGCAACGGGTCGCCCTGGCCGCGGTGCTCGCCGGGGAGCCCGAGGTCCTGGTCCTGGACGAGCCCACCTCGATGCTGGACCCGGTCAGCGCCGCGCAGGTGCTCACCCTGATCGGCGAGCAGAGCCGAACGCGCACGACCCTCCTGGTCGAGCACCGGACGGCGGAGATGTCGTGGTCTCCCGAGCGAGCCGTCCTGCTCGACGAGTCCGGGCGGGTCGCGGCCGACGGCCCGGCGGGCGACCTTCTCGCCGCACGACGCGACGCGGCAGGCGCCGCACGGGATCCCGCGGCGGTGCCGGGCCGCTCGGGCGGCGACGTGGTGCTCGAGCTGCGTCGTGCGCACTTCGCCCAGGGTGGTCACGACGTGGTGCGCGGGGTCGACCTGTCCGTGCGCCGAGGGCAGGTGACGGTCGTGGTGGGCTGCAACGGCAGCGGCAAGTCCTCGGTGCTGCTGGGGGCCGCCGGGCTGCTGCCTGGCGGCGGGGTCCGGGCGGGCGCCGGAGCCGCCGGGCTGGTCTTCCAGCGCCCCGAGCACCAGTTCCTGGCCCGGACCGTTGCGCAGGAGGTCGCCCACGGGCTGCCCCGACCGACCGGCTCGCGGCGCTGGTGGGCCCGTGCGTCCGCCCGGGAAGGCGTCGACCGTCAGGAGGCCGCCCGGGCGTCGACCACCGCAGCCTGGCTCGACCGCTTCGACCTGGCACCGCTGGCCGACGCGGATCCGTTCCGTCTCTCGGGTGGCCAGCAGCGGCGGCTCTCCGTCGCGGCGATGGCCGTGGTCGGCCGGCCGGTCCTGCTCCTGGACGAGCCGACCTTCGGCCTGGACCTGCCGCAGACCCGCGCCGTGGTGGACCTGGTGCGCGAGCTGGCCGACGCGGGCACAGCGGTCGTGGTCGCGACCCACGACCTGGACCTGGGCCGACGGCTCGCCGACCAGGTCCTGGTGCTCTCGCAGGGTGAGCAGGTGGCGGTCGGCGGACCCGGTCTGCTCGACGACGCCGGGCTGCTCGCCGAGGCCGGTCTGCTGGTCGAGGCGCCGGTGCTGCACCGCGTGGGGCGAGGATGAGCGCGGTGGTCGTGGCCGGCCCGGGAGCCGTGCTGCGCCGGTGCGACCCCACCGTGCTGCTCGTCGTGGTCGTCGGCGTGCCGCTGGTCCTGCTCAGGGTCTACGAACCGGCTCCGCTGCTCGCGCTGTGGGCGTGCGCGGTGGTCGGGGTGGTGCTCGCGGCGCGGGTGCCGGTGCGCCGGCTGCTCCTGGCCCAGCTGCCGTTCGTGTCGTTCGCGCTGAGCCTGGTGATGGTCAACGCGGTGACCCGCAGCGGCGGTGACGCGGTGGTGGTCGCGGCCTGGGGCCCGGTGGAGGTGACCGACCTCGGGCTCAGGACGGGGTTCGCGCTGGGGGTGCGGACCTTGCTCGTGGGGGTGTGCGCGGTGGGTTTCCTCGCGACCGCCGAACCCTCCCGGTTGCTGACCTCGTTGCACCAGGTCGGCAGGCTCCCGGTCCGGGTGACGTCCGCCCTCCTGGCTGCGCACCGGCTGCTCGACGACCTTCCCGCCGAGTGGGTCGCCGTCCGGCGGGCGCACGCCGTGCGGGAGCCCGTGGCCCGGCAGGACGGACGCCGTCGGCTCTCGACCTCGCCCCGTGTCCTGGGTCGGGTGGCGTTCGTGCTGCTCGCCACGAGCATCCGCCGGGCCGAGCGGGTCGCGATCTCGCTCGAGAGCCGGGGGCTCGGTGCGCTCCGCAGGGGGGAGCGCACCGTGTGGCGGCCGGCCGGCGTCGGAGCACCCGACGTCGTGCTGGTCGCCGTGGTGGGGGGGACCCTCGCCGCGGTGCTCGTGCTGCTGTGATCACAGGGCAGCGAGCACCGCGACGGGGGTGCGCCCTCAGGCCAGGCGATAGGTCGCGATGACCACGGCGACGTAGTGGCAGCTGAAGCCGATCACGGTCAGCACGTGGAAGATCTCGTGGAACCCGAACCACCGTGGGCTGGGGTTGGGACGCTTGAGCCCGTAGACCACCGCGCCGAGGGAGTAGGCGAGCCCGCCCACCGCGATCAGCCACACGATCGTGGGCGAGCCGTCCCGCCAGAACTGCGGCATGTAGCCGACGGACACCCAGCCGAGCGCGACGTAGATCGGCACGTAGAGCCAGCGCGGCGCGCCGAGCCAGAACACCCGTGCCAGCAGTCCGGCCAGCGCGCCGAGCCACACGATCCACAGCAGGATCCGCGCCTGGCGCGACTCGAGGATGAGCACGGCGAGCGGTGTGTAGGTCCCCGCGATGATCAGGAAGATGTTGGTGTGGTCGAGGCGTCGTAGCACGCCGGTGACCCGCGGGGACCAGGTGCCCCGGTGGTACACCGCGCTGGTGCCGAAGAGCAGGATCGCGGAGGCGCCGAAGACCGCGTTGGAGACCCGGGCGGGGGTCGTGGGGGACAGCGCGATCAGCACGATCGCCGCGACGACCACGAGAGGTGCCATGCCCGCGTGGATCCACCCGCGCAGGCGGGGCTTGAGGGCGTCGGTGATCGCCTCGGTCGCCATGCTGATCCTCTCCCTGGATGAACCTACGGGAGCGTAGGTTATCGCAGCGAGGGGTCCGGTCTCCACGCGTCCTCCACCCCGGCCGCGGGCCCCGAGCGGTAGCGTGACCTCGACCCGTAGGACGCCACCCACCGATGCCCGAGGACTGTGCATGCGACTGCCCAACCCGCTCTACCGGGTGTACGAGCGGCGGCTGGCGTCGTCGCTGCCCGAGAACGGGATCCCGCGTCACATCGGCGTGATCCTGGACGGGAACCGGCGGTGGGCACGGTC
Organism: Actinotalea alkalitolerans; assembly: GCF_023369855.1. GTDB lineage: Bacteria > Actinomycetota > Actinomycetes > Actinomycetales > Cellulomonadaceae > Actinotalea. The sequence goes on from NZ_JAMBPP010000014.1 coordinate 13,474, forward strand.
CCTCGGAGCGACCGCCTCGGCAGGCCACCAGCGCGGGGCGGACAAGATCACCGAGCTGCTCACCTGGTCCGAGGAGGTCGGGGTCGAGGTCGTCACCCTGTGGATGCTCTCGACCGACAACCTCTCGCGCTCGCCCGAGGAGCTCGCCCAGCTGCTCGAGATCATCCAGGACGCGGTCGAGCGGCTCGCCGCCACCGGGCGGTGGCGGCTGCAGGTCATGGGGGCCCTCGAGCTGCTGCCCGAACCCGCCGCGGAGGCGCTGCGGGGAGCGCAGGAGCGCACCCGCGACGTCGCCGGCCTGCACGTCAACGTGGCCATCGGCTACGGCGGCCGGCGGGAGATCGCCGACGCGGTCCGCTCGATGCTGCGGCAGCACGCCGGCAACGGGACCTCCCTGGAGGACCTTGCGGACTCCTTCGACGTCGAGCACATCGCTGAGCACCTCTACACCAAGGGCCAGCCCGACCCCGACCTGGTGATCCGCACCTCGGGGGAGCAGCGGCTGGGCGGGTTCCTGCTCTGGCAGAGCGCCCACAGCGAGTTCTACTTCTGCGAGGCCTACTGGCCGGACTTCCGCAGGGTCGACTTCCTGCGGGCACTACGGGCCTACGCAGCCCGCGAACGTCGGCTCGGTCGCTGACCTCCCGGTGTGACCGGCGTGTGAACTTCTGGTGACCTCCCCGCGGTAGGCGTGTCGAGGGCTTCGGGTGTCGGTGGTGCGGCGTACTTTCGCGGTGACGGACGGCGCTCGCCGTCCTCCGGGAGGCCAGCCCATGGAGCACTCGCTCCGGGAGGAGGGTCGGTACCCGGCCCTGTGGCCGGTCGACCGCCCCCACCCAGTCGCCGATCGCCGGCCGTGCGCCGGCAGGAGGCAGCGAGAGCGGCGCTGAGGCGCCGGAGGGAGCCCGCCATGGTCACCAAGGACACCACCAGGGACGACGTCGACCGGTCGCTCACCTACGTGCTCGACACCTCGGTGCTCCTCTCCGACCCGCGGGCCATCCTGCGGTTCGCCGAGCACGCCGTGGTCCTCCCGGTGGTCGTGATCACCGAGCTCGAGGCCAAGCGGCACCACGCCGAGCTGGGGTACTTCGCACGCAGCGCGCTGCGCATGCTCGACGACCTCCGCGTCACCCACGGGCGGCTCGACCAGGCGGTCCCGGTCGGGGAGCAGGGCGGGACGCTGCGCGTCGAGCTCAACCACGTCGACCCGCAGGTGCTGCCGGCGGGGTTCCGCCTGGGCGACAACGACACGCGCATCCTCGCGGTCGCCAAGAACCTGGCCGACGAGGGTGAACGTGTGGTCCTGGTGTCCAAGGACCTGCCGCTGCGTGTCAAGGCGTCTGCGGTGGGTCTCGCGGCCGAGGAGTACCGCGCCGAGCTCGCCGTCGACTCGGGGTGGACCGGGATGACCGAGCTGCAGATCGCCGAGCACCAGATGGCCGGCCTCTGGGAGAGCGGGCGGGTCGAGCTCGCCGACATCGACCTCGGCAGCCAGGACACCGGTCCGCTGCTGTGCCACACCGGTGTGGTCGTGCACTCCCCGCGCGGGTCGGCCCTGGGGCGGGTGACCCCTGACAAGCACCTGCAGCTCGTCCGCGGTGACCAGGACGTCTTCGGCCTGCACGGCCGCAGCGCCGAGCAGCGCATCGCGATCGACCTGCTGCTCGACGAGGAGATCGGCATCCTGTCGCTCGGCGGCCGGGCGGGGACGGGCAAGTCGGCCCTCGCGCTGTGCGCAGGCCTGGAAGCGGTCCTGGAGAAGGGTCAGCACCGCAAGGTCATGGTGTTCCGACCGCTGTACGCCGTCGGAGGGCAGGACCTGGGCTACCTGCCGGGCTCCGAGGCCGAGAAGATGAACCCGTGGGCGCAGGCGGTCTTCGACACCCTCGGTGCGCTGGTGTCCTCCGAGGTCGTCGAGGAGGTCATGGACCGGGGGATGCTCGAGGTGCTGCCCCTGACACACATCCGGGGGCGGTCGCTGCACGACGCCTTCGTGATCGTCGACGAGGCCCAGTCCCTCGAGCGCAACGTGCTCCTCACGGTGCTGTCGCGGATCGGCCAGAGCTCGCGGGTGGTCCTGACGCACGACGTCGCCCAGCGGGACAACCTGCGCGTCGGGCGCCACGACGGTGTCGCGGCGGTCATCGAGGCGCTCAAGGGCCACCCGCTGTTCGCGCACGTGACGCTCACCCGGTCCGAGCGGTCACCGGTCGCGGCGCTGGTCACCGAGCTGCTTGAGGGCATCGAGGGCTGAGGGTCCTTCTGGTCGCCCGCTCGTCGGGCCGCCGGTTCGGCCCGTCGCCGGGACCCCCTCGAGGGCCTCGGTGCTCGCGGGCAGCCCGTCTCCGCCGTCGGCGGCCCCGCCCCTGATGGCCCATGGCAGCCCCTGGGCCAGGAGAGGTCTGGGGTGGTCCATGCGCTGCAGGTGCAGGTGCGGCTCGCTCGAGTTGCCGGTGTTGCCGCACTCGGCCAGGCGCTCACCCGCGGTGACCCGCTGCCCGACCCCGACCTGGACGCTGCCGCGCCGCAGGTGGGCGTACAGGACGTAGGTGCCGTCGGAGAGTCGGATGATGACGTGGTTGCCCAGGATCGGGCCAGGTCCACCGAACTCGCGGACCATGCCCTCGACCATCATCAGCAGGTACGCCGGCCAGCTGGACCGGCTGCGGTGGTCGCGCCACCGGTCGACCACGCGGACGACCACGCCGTCGGCCACGCAGTGCAGCGGTTGGCCGAAGGCCGGGTAGTCCTCGGGCTCTCGCAGGTGCGAGCCGTCGCCGAACGTCGGGCGCTCGACCCCCTCGGGGGCGTGCACCAGGTCGACCGCGTAGGTCTGGCCGTAGGCGTGCGTCCCGTGGCTGGGGACCTTGGTCGCCGGGCTGTTCAGGGCCAACCAGCGTCCGGCGACCGGGGAGTCGACCACGAGCGGGTCGACGGTCAGGGGCCGTGGGAGGACGAAGGACAGCGGGAAGCCGACCATCAGGCTGCTCAGCCCCGCGAGGTACAGGAGCCCGGACTGCAGCGGTGCGTCCAGGAGGTCCAGGGTGATGGCGAGCGCGAAGGCCGGGATCGGGAAGAGTGCGGCCGCTGAGCCGACGCGTGCCGCCAGGCGGGTGCGGGTGGGCAGCTCGATGCTCATGCCGGCCCCACCGCCGTCAGGACGGCCAGCAGTGCCACGACGCGTGTCGCGGGGACCTCGTACCGACCTCGCCCGGTGGTGCGCAGCCACCCCGCGGCGACCAGCGGGCGCAGGTGGTGGTGCAGCTGCCCTGCGGTGCCGAGGGGTTCGAGGGCCGCGAGCTCCGCGGTCGAGCGGGTCCCGCCGAGCACCGCGTGCAGCACGAGGAGGCGCACCGGGTGGGAGAGGGCGTCCAGGGCGGGGGCGGCCGTGGACCAGTCCTGCTCCAGGAGGCTCTCGGTCTCGGCGGACTGCTGCCACTCGACGTGCTCGCCCGTAGGCAACCGCACCGACCCGGTGAACAGGACGCCGCCCTGCTCGGGGAGCCGTGCGCGCAGGCTTGTCAGGGCCCAGAAGGTGTCGGGGTCCGGCCCGCGCGGATCGCCACCCGAGGAGGCGTGCGGGTCGCCGCGTCGTTCCTCGAGGGCTGCGACGCGTTCCTCGAGGGCGGCCAGGCGGAGCGACAGATCAGTGGTCATAATTCGATAGTACGGATTAACGAAGAAAGGGTCCAGCGCTTCTCCCTGCTCCCCCCTCAGGACGAGCTCGACCAGTGGCCCGGCCGGACGAGCGCGTCCGGGACGCGCGTCGTGGCATCGCCTCGCGCGGCGTCGAGCTGGGCCTGCACGCAGAAGATGCTGCCTCGCAGGTCGGCGCCGCTCAGGTCGGCGCCCCGAAGATCTGCCCCGATGAGGTCGGCCACCCGCAGGTCGGCCCGGCGCAGGTCGGTGCCCAGCAGCAGCGCCCCACGCAGGCTCGCGCCCGACAGGTCGGCACCGCAGAGGTCCGCACCGCTCAGGTCCGCACCACGGTGGTCCTTCGCGGCTCTCGACCCGGCTCGCAGCACCGGTTCGCGGACCTGCTCACTCGTGCGGAGCAGCAGCGGGTTGACCCGTGCCCGGTGATCGGCGACGACGAGCGTCAGCAGCTCGTCGGCGCTCCCGGCAGCCAGCCGCTCGGTCGCGGCGGCCGAGCGGGCGAGGGCCGTGCGGAGCTCGCCGGGCGGGATCAGGTCGAGGGCCTCGGCCAGGTACCAGAGCAGCTCGTGGAGCTGGCGGACGACCGGCAGCACGGCGAACATCGCGCGGGCGGTCCCCGGGTCCTCGCGCCAGTGCTTCCCGCCGAAGGTCGCCTGGGTGATGCGCTGCCCCGCACCGAAGCAGTCGTACACCGTGCACCCCGCGAAGCCCCGTGGCCGCAGCTCGGTGTGGATCCCGCACCGGGAGTCGGGACCGAGATGGACGCACGGTGTCCCCGCAGGCTTGTCCAGGGCGAAGTCCGCGGACCGGGAGAACGCCGGGGCGACGCAGCACAGGCCGACGCAGCGCGAGCAGTCGGCGCGGAGCACGGAGCGGTCGGGCACCGCGGCCCCGGCCCGCTCTGGCTCCGGCGGCACGGAGACCTAGGCCTGCGGCGGTCGGGTCATCGACAGCACGTCCAGGGCCGTGTCGAGCTGCGTCTCGGTGACCTCGCCGCGCTCGACGAAGCCCAGGTCGACCACCGCCTGGCGCACCGTGACTCCCTGGGCGACGGCGTGCTTGGCGACCTTCGCCGCAGCCTCGTACCCGATCACCCGGTTGAGCGGCGTGACGATCGAGGGGGAGGACTCGGCGAGGGCGCGAGCGCGCTCGACGTTGGCCGTGATCCCGACGACCGTGCGGTCGGCGAGCAGCCGGGAGGCGTTGGACAGCAGCCGGACCGACTCGAGCACACCCTGCGCCATCACCGGGATCTGCACGTTGAGCTCGAAGGAGCCGCTCGCACCGGCCCAGGCCACGGTCGCGTCGTTGCCGACCACCCGGGCGGCGACCATGAGGACCGCCTCGGGGATCACCGGGTTGACCTTGCCGGGCATGATCGAGGAGCCCGGCTGCAGGTCGGGGATGAAGATCTCGCCCAGGCCCGTGTTGGGGCCCGAACCCATCCACCGCAGGTCGTTGCAGATCTTCGTCAGGCTCACCGCCACGGTGCGCAGCACCCCGGAGAGCTCGACCAGCCCGTCGCGGGCCCCCTGGGCCTCGAAGTGGTCCCGCGCCTCGGTGATCGGCAGCCCGGTGTCCTGGCCCAGCAGCTCGATGACCCGCGCGGGGAACCCGGCGGGGGTGTTGATCCCGGTGCCCACCGCCGTGCCGCCCAGCGGTACCTCGGCGACCCGGACCAGCGCAGCCTCGAGACGCTCGATCCCGTAGCCGATCGCCGCCGCATAGCCCCCGAACTCCTGGCCGAGGGTCACCGGGGTCGCGTCCATCAGGTGGGTGCGTCCGGACTTCACGACCGTCGCGAACTCGCGCTCCTTCTCGCGGAGCGCGTCACGCAGGTGCGCGAGGGCGGGCACGAGGTCGCGCACGACCCCCGCGGTCGCGGCCACGTGCACCGACGTCGGGAACACGTCGTTGGAGGACTGCGAGGCGTTGACGTGGTCGTTGGGGTGCACCGCCCGGCCGAGGTGGGCCGACGCCAGCGTGGCCAGCACCTCGTTGGTGTTCATGTTCGACGAGGTGCCCGACCCGGTCTGGAAGACGTCGACCGGGAAGTGCTCGTCGTGCCGTCCGTCGGCGACCTCGTCCGCAGCGGTCACGATCGCGTCGGCGACGTCCTGGGGCAGCACCCCGAGCTCGGCGTTGGCCCGGGCCGCCGCCTTCTTGACCCGGGCGAGGGCCTCGATGTGCCCGCGCTCGAGGCGGGTGCCCGAGATCGGGAAGTTCTCCACGGCCCGCTGGGTCTGCGCCCGGTAGAGGGCGTCGACGGGGACCAGGACGTCCCCCATCGTGTCGTGCTCGACCCGGAAGCCGGCAGGAGGTCGGGTGCTGGTCGCGTCGTCGGCAGTCATGGCAGCAGTCTTCCATCCGGAGCGGGTGGGCCTCACCCGAGGGCGTGGCTCGCGCGACCGCCCTCAGGACGCGACAGCCCTCAGGACGCGACAGCCCTCAGGAAGGGATCTCGCTGTCGAGGTCTCCCGAGGACTCGACCAGCCTGACCCGGCCGTCGGCGAGGGTGTACTCCAGCCCCACGATGGCGCACCGGCCCTCGGCGACCGCGGCCGAGAGGCCCGCCGAGTAGCTCTGCAGCATCCGCACGGTGTGGCGCACGTGCTCGCGCCCCAGGATCTCCGGGGTGGGAGCCAGCAGGGGCCGGTCGGCCCCGGTGGTCGCGTCGCCCTCGGGTCGGTCGGGGTCGGGGATGTTGACGATGCTCGGGATCACCCGGTCCACCACGGCCCGCACGAAGCCCGAGGGCATGCGCCCGGTGGCCAGCGCGTCAGCCGCCGCACCCACGGCGCCGCAGGAGTCGTGGCCCAGCACGATGACGATCGGGGCGTCCAGGACGTCGACCCCGTACTCGATCGACCCGATGACGGTGGTGTCCACGACGTGGCCGGCGGTGCGGACCACGAACAGGTCGCCCAGGCCCTGGTCGAAGACGATCTCCGCGGCGACCCGGGAGTCCGAGCAGCCGAAGATGACCGCGAACGGGTGCTGGGCGACGCTCACCTCGGCGCGCCGGTCCATCCCCTGCGAGGGGTGCTCCATCTCCCCGCGGACGAAGCGGGCGTTCCCCTCGAGGAGGGCGGTCCAGGCCTGGGCGGGGGTGATCGAGTGCGGCATGGCCACATAGTGGCATCCGCACGGCTGGTCGCGGCACCGTGCCCGCCGGCCAGGACGAGGGATCCGCGCGCCCGAACCGATTCGATCTTCCTCCCGGTGGCGTCGTCCGCCAGGTCGGTGTAGCCATGGTGGAGGGCACACCGCTCAGCGGGTCCCCAGATGCTCAGCGAGTCAGGAGATCCGGTGCGACGACGCAGATGGATGGCAGGGGGGATGGCCGCCGCGGCCGTCCTGACCATGGCGGCCTGCGGGGCGGACGACGGCCCGCCCACGCTCACCTGGTACATCAACCCCGACGACGGCGGTCAGGCGGCGATCGCCCGGTCATGCACCGAGGATGCCGGCGGTGAGTACCGCATCGAGATCTCGCTGCTCCCGCGCGACGCGAGCGAGCAGCGGCAGCAGCTCGCCCGCCGACTCGCGGCCCGCGACGCCTCGATCGACCTGATGAGCCTGGACCCCCCGTTCATCCCCGAGTTCGTCGAGGGGGAGTTCCTCGCCGAGGTGCCCGACGACGTCGCCGAGCGGGTCAGCGAGGACGTCGTCGCTGGAGCGCTCGCGGGGGCCACCTGGAACGACCGGCTCGTGGCGGTGCCGTTCTGGGCCAACACCCAGCTGCTCTGGTACCGCACCTCGGTCGCCGAGGCGGCGGGCCTCGACATGGAGCAGCCCGTCACCTGGGACCAGCTGATCCAGGCCGCGCAGGACCAGGACGTCCTGCTGGGGGTCCAGGGGACCCGTGCGGAGTCCCTCACCGTGTGGATCAACGCCCTGGTCGAGTCCGCGGGAGGGCACGTGGTCGAGAACCCCGAGGCGGAGGCCGCCGACGTCACCCTGGGCCTGGACTCCGACGCGGGGCGTGAGGCCGCCCGGATCATGAGCGAGATCGGCGCCCAGGGCCTTGCGGGCGCCGGGCTCCCCACCGCCGACGAGAGCGCCTCGCTCTCGCTCTTCCAGGGTGACCGCGGGTCCTTCATGGTCAACTGGCCCTTCGTCTGGACCGCGACCGGTGCGGCTGTCGAGGCGGGCACCCTGGACACCGAGCTCCTCGACGACATCGGCTGGGCGGTGTATCCCCAGGTCACCGAGGGCCAGGAGTCCCGACCGCCGTACGGCGGCATCAACCTGGGGATCGGCGCGTACTCCCGGCACGTGGACCTGGCGTACGCGGCGGCCGAGTGCATCGTGAGCCCCGAGAACCAGGCCGAGTACTTCACCACCAACGGCAACCCGCCGTCGTCGATCAGCGCCTACGACGACCCCGCCGTCCAGGAGGCCTTCCCGATGGCCGACGTGATCCGGCAGTCCCTCGAGCAGGCGGCGCCCCGCCCGCAGACCCCGTACTACAACGAGGTGTCCACCGGGCTCCAGGGGACCTGGCACCCGCCGTCCGCGGTGGATCCGGACTCCACGCCGGCGCAGTCGTCGGAGTTCATCACCGCCGTCCTGCGAGGGGAGCGTCTGCTGTGAGCGCCCAGGTAGCACCCGCCAAGGGGAGCGGCGCGTCGGAGGCCGCCGCCGAGGAAGAGGCCCGGAAGCGTCGCAACCGGGCACAGAAGTCCGACCGGACCCGCGCCGAGTCCCGGCTGGGCTGGTACCTGGCGGGGCCGGCCTTCGTGGTCATGCTCGCGGTCACGGCCTACCCGATCGCCCAGGCGATCTTCGACTCGCTCTTCCGCTTCCGGCTCAGCGCCCCCGACGAGCGGGCGTTCATCGGGTTGACCAACTACGTCGTGGTCCTGAGCGACGTCGTCTTCTGGCGCGTGCTCGGGGTGACGTTGCTGATCACCGTGGTGGCCGTCGCGGTCGAGGTGGTGCTCGGCTTCGCCCTGGCCCTGGTCATGCACCGCGCGATCACCCAGCTCCGGGGGCTGCTGCGCACCGCGATCCTGGTGCCCTACGGGATCATCACGGTCGTCTCGGCCTTCGCCTGGTTCTACGCCTTCGACATCAGCTCGGGGTTCGTCAACACCTGGTTCGCCTGGGTGCCGGGCGTCGACGAGAACCTCAACTGGTTCGCGAACATGGGGACGAGCCTGTTCGTCATCATCGCCTCGGAGATCTGGAAGACCACGCCCTTCATCTCGCTGCTCCTGCTCGCGGGCCTCGCCCAGGTCCCCACCGAGCTCGAGGAGGCCGCCGAGGTCGACGGCGCCACCTGGTGGCAGCGTCTCAACCGCGTCGTGATCCCCAACATGAAGGCGGCCATCATGGTCGCGGTGCTGTTCCGGGCGCTGGACGCCTTCCGGATCTTCGACAACGTGTTCATCATGACCGGAGGGGCCAACAACACCGAGGTCCTGTCTCTGCTCGCCTACCGCACCTCGATCGCCCGGCTCGAGATCGGTCTGGGATCGGCCATCTCGGTGCTGCTCTTCGTGTGCGTGATCCTCATCTGCTTCATCGCGATCAAGCTCTTCAAGGTCGATCTGGCCGGCGCGAGAGGGGAGAAGTGATGGGCCTGACCACGAAGCAGAAGGTCTGGTGGGCGGTCATCACGGTCGTCGTCCTGGTCTACGCGCTGTTCCCGGTCGCGGCGATCGCCGCCACGAGCTTCAAGATCCCCAGCGAGCTCGACAACGGGCGCTTCCTGCCGGGGACGTGGAGCCTGATCAACTACGAGCAGATCCTGGTGGGCGACGCCCAGAGCCTGTTCCTGTCCTCGCTGCGCAACTCGATCGGCATCTCGCTCATCGCGACCGCGATCGCGGCGGTGCTGGCCACGCTGGCCGCCTACGCGATCGCCCGGCTCGACTTCCCCGGCAAGCGGCTGATCCTGACCACGGCGCTCGCGGTCTCGATCTTCCCGGTGATCTCGATCGTCACGCCGCTGTTCAACCTGTGGCGCACGATCGGCCTGTACGACACCTGGCCCGGGCTGATCATCCCGTACCTGTCGCTGACCCTGCCGATCTCCATCTGGATCCTCACGGCCTTCTTCCGCCAGATCCCCTGGGAGCTCGAGCAGGCCGCCCAGGTGGACGGGGCGACCACCTGGCAGGCGTTCCGCAAGGCGATCGTGCCGCTCGCCGCCCCCGGGGTCTTCACCACTGCCCTGATCGCGTTCTTCATCGCGTGGAACGACTTCGTCTACGGCATCTCGCTGACCTCGACCGAGGCGGCACGGCCGGTGCCCGCGGCGCTCGCGTTCTTCACCGGGGCCTCGCAGTTCGAGGAGCCCACCGGTTCGATCTCCGCGGCAGCCGTCGTGGTGACCATTCCCGTCGTCGTGCTCGTCCTGCTCTTCCAGCGTCAGATCGTGGCCGGCCTCACCCAGGGCGCGGTCAAGGGTTGAGCCCCTCGCCCCGCCCGACTCCGAAGGAGATCCCATGGCATCCATCGTCCTGAGGGACATCGTCAAGAAGTACGGCGACGGCTTCCCCGCCGTGAAGGGAGTGAGCCTGGACATCGCCGACGGCGAGTTCGTGATCCTGGTCGGTCCCTCGGGCTGCGGGAAGTCGACCCTCCTGCGGATGATCGTGGGCCTCGAGGACATCACCGACGGGGACCTGGAGATCGGGGGCACGCGGGTCAACGACAAGGCGCCCCGCGACCGTCACCTGGCGATGGTGTTCCAGAACTACGCGCTCTACCCCCACCTCACGGTCTTCGAGAACATCGCCTTCCCGCTGCGGCTGCAGAAGGGCGCCTTCCCCGAGTCGGAGATCCGACGCAAGGTCGAGCTCGCCGCGGACACCCTCGAGCTGCGCGAGCACCTCGAGCGCAAGCCCGCGAACCTCTCGGGTGGCCAGCGTCAGCGCGTGGCCATGGGGCGGGCCATCGTGCGCGAGGCCGAGGCCTTCCTGTTCGACGAGCCGCTGTCCAACCTCGATGCCAAGCTCCGTGGCCAGATGCGCACCGAGATCGCCCGGATGCAGCGCCGGCTGGGGACCACCACGGTGTACGTGACCCACGACCAGACCGAGGCGATGACCCTGGGCGACCGGGTCGCGGTGCTGCGCAAGGGTGAGCTGCAGCAGGTCGCCAGCCCCCGAGCCCTCTACGAGCAGCCGGTCAACCTCTTCGTCGCCGGGTTCATCGGCTCACCACCGATGAACTTCGTGCCCGGTCAGGTCGAGGGCGACAGGCTCCGGCTCCCCTTCGCCGACCTCCCGCTGGACGAGGACCTGCGCACGCGCATCGGCGACCGGGCGCTGGTCATCGTGGGGCTGCGGCCCGAGCACTTCGAGGACGCCTCGCTCCTCGAGCAGGACAAGGTCGCCAGCGGGTTCTCCTTCGACTGCGAGGTGGACGCGACCGAGTGGCTCGGCTCGGAGCTCTACGCCTACATCCCCTTCGACACCCACCCGGACGTGGCGGCCAAGCTCGAGGACCTGGACCGCGAGCTCGACGGCGAGGGCATGCGCACCCAGGTCATCGTGGCCCTCAGCTCGGAGAGCCGGGTGCGGGACGGCTCCGCGGCGCGGCTCTGGTACGACCCGGCCCGGCTGCTGGTCTTCGACCCGGAGACCGGTGTGAACCTGACCCGGGACGACGACGTCGCGGCGCAGATCGACGCCGAGAACGAGGAGGACCGCAAGGCGTCCCTCGAGCGGGCCCAGGCTCGTGAGGCGCGGGAGGAGGACGACGGCGGTGCGGCCGCAACCGGGCGGCACCGTGGCGGTGCTCCGCAGCCCGCGACGGGCTGAGTGCGCGCCCGGGCGCGCCGACCGTCCTCCACCGCCGCGCCGCGGGGACGCTAGTGTCGCGTGGTGCTGCCCTCCTCGCGTCGACTGCGTGCTCTCGCGGGGCTCGCTGCCGTCTGCGTCCTGGTGGGTGCGGCATCGGCGGGTTCATCGGTGACGCAGCCCTACGAGGAGATCCCGCTGTACTCCGACGGGGTGCTGCTCGGCGCGGACGGGATGCCCCACCTGGTCCCGGTCGGCGGTGCGGCGTCCGAGGACGCCGCCGTGCTTGCCGCCCAGGACGCCTGGCTCGCCGAGGGCGTGGTCCCGGGGCCTGAGCGCTACCGGGACATGGCCGAGCGTGCCCTGCGTGACCTCGACGCGCTGGTCCTGGAGAACGGGGCGTCGATCGCCGCGGCGAGCACGGCCTGGCGCTACGTGTGGCCACGTGACGCGTCGTTCACCGCTGCCGCGCTGGCTCGCACCGGTCACCCCGAGGATGCCCACGCGGTACTGGCCTATCTCCAGGACATGCAGGACCGCCGGTCGACCGACGGGGTGTTCGAGGCGCGGTATCTCCCGGACGGTTCGGGTGACGTCCCGGACGGTCGTGGCCTGCAGCTCGACGGGAACGGCTGGGTGCTGTGGGCGGTGGCGCAGTGGTACGCCGCGGCTCCTCCCGGGCCGGGTCGCGACCGGGGGCTCGAGGCCCTGCGCCCCCTGGTCGAGCGCTCGCTCGACGCGATCCGCTCACGCACCGACCCCACGTCCGGAGTCCCCGAGGTGTTCCCGGACTACTGGGAGGTCGCCGAGTCGGTGCCGACCCTGGGCACCCTCGCACCGCTGCTCCTGGGCGTACGGTCTGCCGAGCCGGTGCTGGTGGCGCTCGGGGCCCCAGCGGAGACCGCGCTCGAGCGCCTGCTGGCCACAGCCGTGGACACGCACTTCGCGCCGGTCTACCCCCGTCATCTCGGCGGCCGGCTGCAGGACACCGCCGTCGCCTTCCTCATGCCGCCCTTCGCCCCGCCCGACGGCGGCGTCCGTCGCGCGTGGCAGGAGGCCGCTGTGGGTATGGCCCGCCCGGCCGGCGGGCTGGCGCCGGGCGAGGGCTGGAAGGAGGACGGGATCTCCTGGACCCCTGAGACCGCTCTGTTCGCTCTGACCGCTGCGGCGTCCGGGGACCTCGACCAGGCCCACCGGTGGCTCGGGTGGCTGGACGAGCACCGGACCGCGCGTGGCTCACTGCCCGAGAAGGTCCTCTGGGACGGACGGCCGTCGGCTGTCGCGCCGCTCGCCTGGACCGCGTCGGTCGTGCTGCTCACCCTGGACGAGATCGACCGCGCCGATCAGGTCGTGGCCGACTGAGCCGCACCCCGGGCGCACGTGGCTCAGGTCGCGTCCAGCTCGGCCCGGGTCGGTGGGTTGGCGCCCGGTCGTGAGACCGTGATCGCCGCGATCTCCGTGCACCGCTGCAGCACGGCACGCAGGGTGGCCTCGTCGATCGACTGCAGGGCCGACCTGTGCGCGCCGCCCAGCAGCCCGGCGGACCAGAGCCCGTCGATCAGTCCACCCATGAAGGAGTCGCCCGCTCCCACGGTGTCGGCCACCTGCACCCGCGGGGCGGCGACGTCGACCTCGAGACCGCGGGAGGTCAGGGCGGTCGCCCCGTCGCCACCTCGGGTCACGATCACCACCGACGGCCCGGCACCCACCCAGGTCCTGGCCACCTCGAGCGGGTCGGAGCCGGGCTCGAGCCAGGCGAGGTCCTCGTCGCTCACCTTGACCACGTCGGCGAGGGCCACGAGTTCCATCACGACGGGTCTCGTCGCCTCGGGAGGTGGCATGAGGCTCGGGCGCAGGTTGGGGTCGTAGGTCAGGGTCGCGGACTCGCGGTGCGCGGCCAGGATGTTGGCGACGTCCGACGCGCCCGGTGCGAGCACGGCGGCGATCGAACCGGTGTGCACCACGAGCGGCGCCGTCGGCGGTGAGGCCCACGTGTCGGGGACGTGCCAGGACAGGTCGAAGTCGTAGGTCGCGACGCCGTCGGCGTCCACCGTGGCCGCGGCGACCGAGGTGCGGGGCGCGGTGTCGCTCCCGGGCGAGATCGTCACGCCGGAGGCCTCGAGGTGGCTGCGCAGGAGCCGACCGTGCTCGTCGGGCCCGAACCACGTCAGCAGGTCGACCGTCCGGCCGAGCCGGCCCAGGCCGAGCGCCACGTTCGCCGGGCTGCCGCCAGGGTGCTCGGCCACCGGGCCGTCGGCCTGGCGGACCACGTCGATCAGCGCCTCCCCGATGACCAGGGCGCGTCCTTCGGTGACGCCCGCGTCGGTCATGGCCGCCTCGGGCTCGGCATCGAGCGATCCTTCGACGGTGTCCCGGTCGATCAGACCCGTCGGGACCTGTGCGTCTCCGGCGACGTCCTCGGGTGCGGCTCCAGGAGCAGGGACCGGTACGGGGGTGGGCTCGGACATCAGGACTCCTCGGTGATCGTCGTCGTCGCGGCGGCGTCCTCGCCCCGCGCCCGCTCGAGGCGACGGCGCGCCCCGTCGAGCCAGTCCTGGCAGCGAGCGGCCAGGGCCTCCCCGCGTTCCCAGAGGGCGAGCGAGCCCTCGAGCGTCTCGCCGCCGGTCTCGAGCCGCTGGACCACCGAGACGAGCTCTTCACGAGCCTGCTCGTAGGTCAGGGTGTCGACCGGGACCTCGGAGGCGAGGGCCGGATCGGTGGCGGATCGGTTCTTCGCGGCGGGGGGTTGCTCGGCAGCTGGCACGGGTCCAGTAAACCGTGTGCGACCGTCACTCGCTGTCGACCGTGGCCCCGACCTCACCCTGGGCGACCCGAAGTCGCAGGCGGTCACCGGCTCGGACGTCGTTCGGCGAGCGGACCACTGCGCCGTCCTCGACCCGTTGCACGACCGCGTACCCACGCTCGAGGGTCGAGGCCGGGGACAGCGCGCGGACCTGTGCCGCGAGGCGGTCGACCTCGGCCGACCCGGACTGCACCACCCGGTCCAGGGCCCTGCGTACCACCTCGCGCAAGGTGCGGACCTCGCGCTCGCGTGGCTCGAGCATCGTCAGCGGACCGGCCAGGACCGGGCGTGAGCGCAACGCGGTGAGCCGCTCGGTCTCGTGCCGCAGCAGCTGGGTGATCGCAGCCCGGGTGCGGGCGCGCGCCTGCACCACGCGCGCGCGCTCCTCGCCGACATCGGGCACCACCCGCTTCGCCGCAGCGGTGGGCGTCGAGGCGCGGAAGTCGGCGACCAGGTCCAGCACAGGGCTGTCCTTCTCGTGGCCGATCGCGCTGACCAACGGGGTCCGGCACGCTGCGGCCGCCCGTACCAGGGTCTCGTTGCTGAAGGGCAGGAGGTCCTCGAACGAGCCGCCGCCCCGGGCCACGACGATCACCTCGACGCGAGGGTCTGCGTCGAGCTCGGCGATGGCGCCGACCACCGAGGGGACGGCCTGGGCCCCCTGGACGGTCACCCGACGGATCTCGATCTCGACCTGCGGCCAACGGGCACGCGCGGTGGACACCACGTCGTGCTCGGCGTCGCCCTGCTGGGCGCAGACCAGCCCGACGACCGCCGGCAGGAAGGGCAGCGGCCGCTTGCGGGCGGCGTCGAAGAGTCCCTCGGCGGCCAGGATCCCCTTGAGGTGCTCGATACGGGCGAGCAGCTCACCCGCCCCGACGAGCCGGACCTCGTCACCGGCGAGGCCCAGCGAGCCCTTCTTGAGGTGGAAGGTGGGGCGTGCGTGCACCACGAGGTGCGCGCCGTCCTGGACGCCGGCGTCGCCGCCGACCTTGAGCACGGCCGCCGCGGGAAGCGTGACCTGCACGGACATGTCCACGTCGGTGTCGCGCAGGGTCAGGAAGTACATCTGGTTCCACCGCTTGACGTTGAGCACCTGGCCCTCGACCCAGACCGGCGGCATCTTGGCGACGTAGTCCGCGATCTTGGGCGAGAGGTGTCGCACCGGCCAGGGCCGGGCCGCGGTGGTCTCCAGCGCCTTGAGGGGCAGCGGTCCACGGGGGACCGCGGTCGGCGGATGAGCCACGGCACTGCCCGCCGGCTCGGAGGACGGACCGGTGGAGGGGCTCACGGGACCAGCCTGCCACCTGCCGCGGACGCGTCGTCGGCTGACGCGGTCTTCGACGCCGACAGCGAACGCGGCCGGTGCGGGCCCGTGGCCGGACGACCGCGCCCAAGGGGTTTCGTAGACTGTCCGGGTGATCCCCGACCCCGCCGTCCCCGTCCGCAAGCGTGTGCTGCTCGCCGCCCCCCGCGGGTACTGCGCGGGGGTCGACCGGGCGGTGATCGCCGTGGAGAAGGCGCTGGACCACTACGGCGCTCCCGTCTACGTCCGCAAGGAGATCGTCCACAACAAGTTCGTGGTCGAGACCCTGACCGAGCGTGGCGCGGTCTTCGTCGACGAGACCGACGAGGTCCCCGAGGGTGCCCGGGTGGTGTTCTCGGCCCACGGCGTCTCACCCGCGGTGCACGCGGCTGCCGCTGCACGGTCGTTGCGCACCATCGATGCGACCTGCCCCCTGGTCACCAAGGTGCACAAGGAGGCGGTGCGGTTCGCGAGCGACGACTACGACATCCTGCTGATCGGCCATGACGGTCACGAGGAGGTCGAGGGGACCGCCGGGGAGGCACCCGACCACGTCCAGGTGGTCAACTCCCCGGACGAGGTGCACAAGGTCACCGTGCGGGATCCCGACAAGGTCGTCTGGCTCTCCCAGACGACGCTGTCGGTCGACGAGACGATGGAGACGGTCCGCAGGCTGCGCGAGCGCTTCCCGAGCCTGCAGGACCCGCCCAGCGACGACATCTGCTACGCGACCCAGAACCGGCAGGTCGCGGTCAAGAAGTTCTCGCCCGACTGCGACCTGGTGATCGTGGTCGGTTCGGCGAACTCGTCGAACTCGGTGCGACTGGTCGAGGTCGCCCTGGACGCCGGCGCCCGCGCGTCCTACCGGATCGACCGCGCCACCGAGATCGACCCCGCCTGGTTCGAGGGGGTCAGCACGGTCGGTGTCACGTCGGGAGCGTCGGTGCCCGAGATCCTGGTCAAGGACGTCCTGGCGGACCTCGCCGAGCGTGGCTACCAGGACGTCGAGGAGGTGCGCACCGCGACCGAGGACCTGATGTTCTCGCTGCCCAAGGAGCTGCGCGCAGACCTCAAGGCCGCGGGCCAGGAACCTCCTCGCCCGACCCGTGGCGAGCGCCGGTCGCTGAGCGTCGAGCCGGTCTGAGCCGGCCGCGCCCCGGGGATCACGTCCCGGTCCGCTGCGCCGCGCCCTCGCGGCTCGAGGCGTCGTCGAGGGAGACAACGGCCGAGGTCATCGAGGCGACCAGCTCGGGGGCCTGGACCTGCCGGGCGGCCCGGTCGACCTGCTGCGGAGCCTCGAGCTCGTCGTCGGTGACCTTGAGGTCGGCGAGCCTGCGGGCGCTGACCAGCACCCGGGACTCGAGCGAGCTGACCGACTCGTTGTAGGCCCGGACGGCGCCGTCGAGCTGGCGTCCCAACCTGCTGACGTGGCCGCCGAGGGTCGCGATCCGCCCGTGCAGCTCGCGGCCCAGGCTCAGCACCTGCTGGGCGTTGGCCGCGAGGGCCTCCTGCCGCCAGCCGTACGCGACGGTGCGGAGCAGGGCGATGAGGGTCATGGGCGTGGCGAGGACCACGTTGTGCTCCATCGCGTGCTCGTAGATGCCCGGGTCCGCCTCGAGGGCCGCGTGCAGGAAGGCGTCTGCCGGGACGAACATGACGACGAACTCGGGGGCCGGGGAGAACTGCTCCCAGTACTGCTTGGAGGCGAGGTCGTCCACGTGCTTGCGCAGGTGGCGGGCGTGCGCCGCCATCCGCTGGGCGCGGACGGCGTCGTCGGTCGCCTGGACGGCGTCGAGGTAGCCGAGGAAGGCGACCTTGGAGTCGAGCACCACGTGCTTGCCGCCGGCGAGGTGGACGACCATGTCGGGCCGCTGGACGCCGTCGTCGGTCCGGGTCGAGGACTGCTCGACGAAGTCGACGTGGTCGAGCATCCCCGCGGCCTCCACGACCCGGCGCAGCTGGATCTCGCCCCACCGGCCTCGCACCTGGGACGAGCGCAGGGCGGTGACGAGCTGGGAGGTCTCGGTGCGCAGCAGCTCGGAGGCCTCCCGCATCGAACGGACCTGCTCCCCGATGGCCGACTGCCCCGCGACCCGTGCCTCCTCGGCCGTCGCGAGGTCGGTGGTGACCCGGTCGAGCACCTGGGCGAGGGGCTCGACCAGGTGACGCACCGCCTGCTCGCGTGAGGCGAGGGTCGCCGCGTGGTTCTGCTCAGCGGTCCGGAGCCGCTGCTCGGCCAGGCCCATGAACTGCTGGTTGTTGGCCGCGAGGGCGTCGGCCGCCAGGGCACGGAACTGGTCCGCGAGCCGGCCGTGGTCGGCGCGGAGGGTCTCGACCCGCTCGGCGGCCGACCGGCGTTCGGCGTCGAGCTGTGCCCGGGCGGTCGCGAGCTCGGTGTGCAGCCGCCGGTCGGCCCCAGCTCCACGCACCGTCGCCAGGAGGTGGCCCAGGGCGAGTCCTGCGCCCAGGGCGACGAGCACGATCAGTACGTCGGCGAGTCCCATGTCCCCACCGTGCCAGCCCGGTCCGACACGATCACCGTCCGGCGCGCGGGCCGGGCACCGTAGACTCGTCGCCCGTGGCACTCACCATCGGCATCGTCGGCCTGCCCAACGTCGGCAAGTCCACCCTGTTCAACGCACTGACCCGCAACCAGGTGCTCGCAGCGAACTACCCGTTCGCCACGATCGAGCCCAACATCGGGGTCGTGCCCCTGCCCGACCCCCGCCTGCAGGTGCTCGCCGACGTCTTCGGCTCCGAGCGACTGGTGCCGGCCGTGGTGTCCTTCGTCGACATCGCCGGCATCGTCCGCGGTGCGAGCGAGGGCGAGGGGCTGGGCAACAAGTTCCTGGCCAACATCCGTGAGGCGGACGCGATCTGCCAGGTCATCCGGGCGTTCACCGACGACGACGTGGTGCACGTCGAGGGCCGCGTCGACCCCGCCGACGACATCGAGACGATCAACACCGAGCTGGTCCTGGCCGACCTCCAGACGGTCGAGAAGGCGGTGCCGCGTCTCGAGAAGGAGGTGCGCACCAAGAAGGTCGACGCCTCGGTGCTCGCGGCGGCCCAGGCGGCGCAGGCCGTCCTGGAGGAGGGCACCACCCTCTTCGCCGCCCGCGACCGGCTCACGAAGGAGGGCGTCGAGCCCGCGGCCCTGCGCGAGCTCCAGCTCCTGACGACCAAGCCGTTCATCTACGTCTTCAACACCGACGACGCGGGCCTCGCGGACGAGGGCATGAAGGCCTCGCTGCGCGAGCTCGTCGCCCCGGCCGACGCGATCTTCCTGGACGCCAAGCTCGAGTCCGAGCTCGTCGAGCTCGAGCCCGAGGACGCTGCGGAGATGCTCGCCGAGTCGGGTCAGTCCGAGCCCGGCCTGGCTCAGCTCGCACACGTCGGGTTCCACACCCTGGGGCTGCAGACCTACCTGACCGCCGGGCCCAAGGAGGCCCGCGCCTGGACCATCCGCACCGGGTGGACGGCCCCGCAGGCGGCGGGTGTGATCCACACCGACTTCGAGCGAGGCTTCATCAAGGCCGAGGTGATCTCCTTCGACGACCTGGTCGAGGCGGGGTCCATAGCCGCCGCCCGGTCTGCGGGCAAGGCCCGCATCGAGGGCAAGGACTACGTCATGGCCGACGGCGACGTGGTGGAGTTCCGCTTCAACGTGTGAGGTCGGGCGCGTCCGCGGAGGTCGTCAGAACCGGAAGCGGCCCTCGGCGTCGAACCAGGCCGGCCGGACCTCTGTCACGCACGAGGGGTCGATCGGGCCGTAGACGTGCGGGTACAGCTCACCCTCCCCGCCGTCCTCGTCCACGACACGCGTCCCGTGGGCGCGGAGGGCGCCCGGGTCGAGGACCAGCACGCAGAGCTCGGTGTCGTCCCCGGCGTAGACGAGCTCGGCCACGGCTGCGAGCTGGTGGACGTACGAGGCGTGGATGAAGCCCACGTCGTGGAGGCTCGCGCCGCGGGTCGAGATCTCGTAGGTTCCGTGGGCCACTGCCGCGTCCCACTCGTCGCGGCGGGCCAGATGGAAGATCGCCACGGCTCTCAGCCGGCCTGCGGTGGTGAGGGTGGCGGGTCGGGGACGTCCGGGGGGACGTCGTTCGGGCCGGCCTCGGCGGGTCGTGGCCGGTCCTGCCGGTGCAGCCGGACGGCGACCAGGGCGACGTCGTCCGCCGGTCGGGCCGGGAGCATCCGCCGCAGCACCTCGTCGCACAGGGCGTCGAGCTCGAGGTGGGAGAGCTGCTCCAGGGTGTCGCGGAGCTCGGCCATCCCGGCGGCCAGGCCACGGTCCCGTCGCTCGACCAGCCCGTCGGTGTAGAGCAGGATCGTGGACCCCCGGTCCAGGGTGACCTTGGACTCGACCCGCTGGGTCTCCGGGAGGATCCCCAGCAGCAGGTCCGACTGGATCCCCAGCATCGCCGCGACCGTGCCGTCGGGATGGATCACCATGGGCGGCGGGTGCCCCGCGTTCGACCAGCGCACGTTGGTGATGCCGCGCTCGAGCTCGTCCGCACGCTGCTCGATCCGGGCGACGACGGCCGTCGCGACCGTCTCGGCCTGGAGCGTGCGCATGGCCTTGTCCACCCCGCGAAGGAGGTCGGCCGGGCCGACACCGGTGGCCACGGCGATCCCGCGTACCAGCGAGCGGATCTGTCCCATCGCGGCTGCGGCGGTGACGTCGTGGCCCACGACGTCGCCGATGACCAGCACGGTCGCCCCGTCGGGCTGCAGGAAGGCGTCGTACCAGTCGCCGCCCACCTGGGCGGCCTCGGCAGCAGGCTCGTAGCGGACGCAGATCTGGACGTGGTCAGGTTCTGGTGGGGCGGTCAGCAGCGACCGCTGGAGGCCCTCGGCGAGGCGCAGCTGCTGCCTGTACAGGCGGGCGTTGTCGAGGGCGAGCCCCGAGCGGCCGGCCACCTCCTGCGCCGTGGTGAGCGCCTCGTCGCTGATCGGGCCGCGCTTCGCGCCGTTGAACAGGCTGAGGATTCCGACCGTGCGTCCGCGTCCTCGCAGGGGCAGCACGAGCGCTGTCTCGGGGGCGAGCTCGGTCAGGACGTCCCGGGCCGGACCGGGCTCGAGGACGGACCGGATGGCGTCGGTCGCGTGGTCGGTCAGCGTCACGGCCTGCCCTGTCTCGAAGGCGCGGCCCAGGAACGACCCCTCGGTCAGGGCGTCCAGGCGCAGGGCCGCGTAGCGGGCGACCCGCTCGCGCTGCTCGGGATCGGAGTGCCACGAGCCGATGTCGCGCAGGCCACGCAGTCCTCGCAGGGCCTCGGCGTGCTCGACGTCGTCGACGAGGGTGACCACGCACCAGTCGGCCAGCGCTGGGACGACCAGCTGTGCGAGCCGTCCGACCGCCTCCTCGGCGTCGAGGGTCTCTGCCACCTCCGTCGTCACCTCGGCGAGCAGCGCGGCACGCCGGACTGCTGCCTCCGCCACTGCCTGCGCGGCCCGGCGCGAGGTGATGTCCACGAAGTACACGGACAGCCCGTCCGGTCCGGGCCAGGCACGCAGCTCGAACCACCCGTTCAGCGGAGCGGGGTAGTAGGCGTCGAAGGTGACGTCCTGGCCGGTGGCCATCGCGTGGCGGTAGCTGGACTCGAAGTCGGAGTCGAGCGCGGCGGGGAAGAGATCCCACACCACGCCACCGACGAGCTCCTCCCGGCGTCGCCCGAGCAGTCGCTCCGCAGCGGCGTTGACGTAGGTGAACTCCCAGTCCCGGTTCAGTGAGTAGAACGCCGAGGGCATCGACTCCAGGACCCGAGCGACCCGGGCTTCGCCGTCCTGGCGGGCTGTGGTGTCGTAGGCAGCACCCAGCAGCCGCACGGACCGACCGTCCTCGTCGGTCAGCACCCGACCGCGAGCCGCGACCCAGCGGGTCTCACCGCCTGGCAGCACGATCCGGTACTCGGCCGCGTACTCGCCGCCGGCGTCGATGGCTCCCCACATGGCCCGATGGACACGGGGCAGGTCCTCGGTGTGGACGCGTGCGTCGAAGGCGTTGATCGTCCGGTCGAAGGTGACGGTGTCGTAGCCGAAGAGCTCGATCAGCTGGTCGTCCCACTCCAACGTCTGGGTGACCAGGTCCCAGTCGAAGGTGCCGATGCCGGCCGCCGAGATCGCCAGCTCGCCGATGACGCGGCGGGCCTCGTCACCGTTCACCGAGGGACGACGCTGGGCGGCACGGGGGGAGGGGCCGCCCGACGGTCCGTGCTCGGGCGACGGGCGCGTGGACATCGGTCCTCCTCACCGCCTGGACCGGTGGGCGGCCGGGCGGTGACCATTGTGTGTCATCCGCGGTCGTTCGGCGCCCGCGGGGCGATGTGACGGCGTGCGGGGCCGGTCGGGCGCCGGCGGCGGGGTGTCGTCGACACCGGCGGCCGCGGCCGCCGGCCAGTCTCACTCAGCGACTCCGAGCAGTGCGATCTGGTAGAGCCCGTATGGCACCTTCCGGGCGCCGATTTCAGCAGCTCGAGACACCGTTCACGATGGATATCGTCGTGACGGTACGAGCCGCGTGCCAGGGTCGATCGAACCCACGACCACTGCCGTCTCATCATCTGATACCTACCAGCCAGTATCGAATAGGTAACGATCGAAGACCTGCTCCGTTACGTGTCCCGAATGCCGGAATCGACCGCTGTACGCTCCCCATCATCCAAGGTGGATGCCTGCTGAACGTGGCGTGCACGGACCCGGCCGGACCGGGCGAGCGACACGGGCGAGGGCTCCACCGCATCCTTGTCAGGAGGAACAGTGAAGATCAGGCGAATCGGTGCCGCAGGCGCCATCGTCGCGACGGGCGCACTCGTGCTGAGTGCGTGCGCCACCCCCGGTGGAAGCGAGATCGTTGAGGACACCTCTGTCAGTGTCGGCTGGAACCAGCCGTTCTACTCGCAGAACAACCTCACCTCGTCCGGCAACGCGACGGCGAACGCAAACGTCATCTACTTGACCAGCTCGTACTTCTTCTACTACGACGGCGACCTCGAGATCGCGCAGAACGAGGACTTCGGCTCCTACGAGGTCGTCTCCGAGGACCCGTTCACGGTCGAGTACACGATCAACGAGGGCGTCACCTGGTCCGACGGCACGCCCGTCGACGCCGCCGACCTCCTGCTCTGGTGGGGCGCGCAGAACGACCAGTTCGACACCGCCGGTGACGAGGACATCGAGGTCGACGAGGAGACCGGCGAGATCGCCGCGGGCGACGAGGTCTACTTCGACAGCTCCTCGGTCGCGATGAACCTGATCTCGCAGACCCCGGAGATCAGCGAGGACGGCCTGACCATCACGCTGGTCTACGACGAGCCGCGCGCCGACTGGGAGGTCTCCTTCAACCTTCCCCCCATCGCCGCTCACGCCCTGGCCGGCGTCGCCCTCGACATCGAGGACGCCGAAGAGGGCAAGCAGGCCGTCGTCGACGCCTTCACGAACAGCGACACCGCGGCCCTCGCGCCGATGTCGGAGGCCTGGAACAACGCCTTCAACTACACCTCGATGCCGGACGACGAGCGTCTGTACCTGTCGTCGGGCGCGTACGTCATGACCGAGTACGTCGAGAACCAGTACCTCACGGTCACCGCTCGTGACGACTACGACTGGGGCCCCGCGCCCAAGGTCGAGTCGATCACCATCCGGTACTCGGAGGACCCGCTGGCCTCGGTCACCGCGCTCCAGAACGGTGAGGTCGACCTCATCGCGCCGCAGTCGTCCGTGGACGTCCTGGCAACCCTCGACGGCATCGACGGCGTGACCTACGAGACCGGCGCCGAGGGCACCTACGAGCACGTCGACCTGATCTTCAACAACGGTGGCCCGTTCGACCCCGCCACCTACGGTGGCGACGAGGAGACTGCCCGCATGGTGCGGATGGCCTTCCTGCTGACGGTCCCGCGTGACGAGATCCTCGAGAAGCTGATCATCCCCCTCCAGGAGGACGCGACGCTCCGCAACTCGCACACCGTGGTCCCCGGCTCGCCGGCCTACGACGAGGTCGTCGAGAACAACGCGTCCGACCTGTACTCCGAGGTCGACATCGAGCAGGCGCAGCAGCTCCTGGAGGAGGCCGGCGTCGAGACCCCGGTCGACGTGCGCTTCCTGTACGGCGCGTCCAACGTGCGTCGTGCCAACGAGTACCAGCTGATCGCCGCCTCCGCGGCGCAGGCGGGCTTCAACGTGATCGACGAGGGTGACGACGCCTGGGGCGGCCGTCTGACCCAGACCGACACCTACGACGCCTCGCTCTTCGGATGGCAGTCGACCAACACGTTCGCCCTGAACTCCGAGGCGAACTACGTGACCGGCGGGCTGAACAACTTCGGTGGGTACTCCAACGAGGACGTCGACGCCTGGTACGCCGAGATGGGGACCAACACGGACCCCGAGCGTGAGACCGAGCTGACGATCAACATCGAGCGTCAGGTCAACGAGGACGCCTTCGGTGTCCCGATCTTCCAGTTCCCCGGTGTGGTGGCCAAGCGTGACGTGCTCTCCGGCGTCTCGACGATCCCGCTGTCGCCGACCATCTTCTGGAACTACTGGGACTGGGAGATCAGCGCAGAGGACACCCTCTGACCTGATCGCCAGACCTGGCACCACGGCGGCCCCCAGGGCCGGGTGCCACGCATGACCGGTGGGGTGCTGCGGTCCTCGGACCGCAGCACCCCACCGGGCGTTGCCCCACCGAACCGGTGGCCGACGCCCGTGTCGCAGCACCACCGAAGGGTCCGCGTAGACTCGCGCCGACCAGACCACTCCTCCAGCGAGGTCCAGCACCCACATGGCAACCTCAGTGACGAGTCGAGCCGACAGCGACAAGGCAGGATCTGCCACGTCGACCGGCTCGACCGGCCCCCGCGCCAGGCTCCGCAGCTCGGCCCCGATGCTCACCTTCATCGGACGACGTGTCCTGTCGTCGGTGATCGTGCTCCTCGGCGCGACGTTCATCGTCTACATGCTCCTGTCGGTGGCCCTCGACCCCCTCGAGGACCTCTACGCCAGCTCCGCGCCCAACAAGGAGCAGCTGATCGAGTCGCGCATCCGTGCGCTGAACCTCGACACCCCGGCGCCCATCCGCTACCTCCTGTGGTTGCAGGGCGCCGGCGGCTGCCTGATCGGGCAGTGCGACCTGGGCTCGAGCTGGGTCACCGGGCAACCGGTGATCAACCTGCTGAGCTCGGCGATCCCCTCGACCCTGCAGCTCATCACCATGTCGACCTTCCTGGCGATCGGGCTGGGCATCACGGTGGGCATCGCCAGCGCGCTGCGCCAGTACACGGGCTTCGACTACGGCGTGACGTTCATGTCCTTCGTGCTCTACTCGCTGCCCTCGTTCTGGGTCGCCGTCCTGCTCAAGCTGTGGGGCGCCATCGGCTTCAACGACTTCCTGGCCGACCCGACCTTCTCGACGCCGGCGATCATCGGCCTGTCGGTGGTGGGCGGCCTGATCTGGCAGGCGGTCGTCGGGGGCGCAGTACGACGCCGTGCCATCACCTTCGCGATCGCCGCGGCAGCGACCGCCGCGGCCCTGGCCTTCATCTCGATCTCCGGGTGGTTGCTCGACCCGAGCCTCGGCCCGGTCACGATCGGGCTGATCGGGGTGGCTGTCGCCTTCGGCGTGACCGCGCTGACGGCGGGTCTGCGCAACCGCAAGGCCCTGTACTCGGCGCTCACGGTCGTGGCGCTGGGGCTTGCCCTGTACTACCCGCTGCAGTTCGCGTTCCAGTACGCGACGTTCTGGCTGATCTTCGGCATGGGGCTGGCCTGCGTGCTGTCCGGCCTGATCGTCGGCTTCCTCTTCGGGGGGCCCGACCGCGCGCAGTCGATGCGGGGCGCGGCCATCACGGCCGTGGTCGTCGGGGTCTTCATCTTCATCGACCGGCTGATGGGCGTCTGGTACGCCTACAGCAACTCGGGCAGGATCAGTGGCCGGCCGATCGCGACGATCGGGTCGCAGACACCCGGGTTCGGTGGCAACGACTTCTGGGTGTTGACCCTCGACACGTTCACCCACCTGCTGCTGCCCACGATCGCGCTGATCCTGATCTCGTTCGCCTCCTACACCCGGTACTCCCGGGCGAGCCTGCTCGAGGTGATGAACCAGGACTACATCCGGACCGCGCGCGCCAAGGGCCTGCCCGAACGGGTCGTCACGGTGCGCCACGCCTTCCGCAACGCCCTCATCCCGCTCGCGACGATCGTCCCGCTCGACATCGCCGCGCTCTTCGGCGGCGCGATCATCACCGAGCGGATCTTCGCGTGGAGCGGCATGGGGTCGCTCTTCCTGCACTCGCTCGAGGCTCGGGACGCCAACCCGGTGATGGGCTACTTCATCGTCGTCGGGACCATGCTCGTCCTGGCGAACATCATCGTCGACTTCGTGTACGCCGCACTCGACCCCAGGATCCGGGTGAACGCATGACCACCCCCACGCCGATCGCCCCGCAGCCGGGCGACCACCACGACCTGGTGGAGAACACCGAGAACGCCATCGAGCTCAAGGAGGTCGAGGGCCTGTCGCAGGGCCGCATCGTCCTGCGAAGGTTCGTGCGTCACCGTGGCGCGATGATCGCCGCGATCGTCCTGCTCGGCATCGTCGTGCTGGCGACCACCTCGATCGGCTGGGGCCCGATCCCCGGCTGGTGGAAGCACACCCCCCAGGACATGAGCCCCATCGCCAACCCGCGTGGTGCGCCGACGCTCAGCTTCTCGGGCGGGCTGGTCGTGGGTGAGCACCCGTTCGGCCAGGACAACATCGGCCAGGACACCTTCGCGCGGGTCATGCGCGGCACGCAGCAGTCGCTGCTCGTCATGGTGATCATCGGAGCACTCGCCACGACGATCGGGATCGTCATGGGAGCCCTCGCGGGGTTCTTCCGGGGACACCTGGACAACGTGCTGATGCGACTGACCGACATGGTCATCACCATTCCCGTGGTCATGATCGGTGCGATCCTGGGCTTCTGGGTGGGCGGTGCGAGCCCCGTGACGCTCGCCGTGGCACTGAGCCTGGTGACGTGGACCTCGATGGCACGTCTCGTGCGCGGGGAGTTCCTGTCGCTGCGTGAGCGTGAGTTCGTGGACGCGGCCCGGGTCGCCGGGGCGAGCAGCTTCCGGATCATGTTCAAGCACATGCTGCCCAACGCCATCGGTGTGATCATCGTCAACACGACCCTGCTGATGGCTGCCGCCATCCTGCTCGAGACGGCCCTGAGCTTCCTCGGGTTCGGGATCCGCTACCCCGACGTCTCGCTCGGGCAGCTGATCAACGAGTACCAGACCGCCTTCGCCACCCGGCCCTGGCTCTTCTGGTGGCCCGGTCTGTTCATCGTGAGCATCGCGCTGTGCGTCAACTTCATCGGTGACGGTCTGCGCGACGCCTTCGACCCCAGGCAGCGCCGCATCCCGAGCAAGCGCAAGATGGCGAAGGGCTGAGCCGCGTGCGCGTGGCTCCCGACACCTCAGAGGTAGCGGCTGCTGAGCACTGCCGAGACGGCCAGCAGCAGGACGGCGGTGGCCGGACGCAGGTGCCACCGCACCTCGGGCGTGTCGCGCTCGAGGCGCGGTGCGTCGAGGTACCCCGCGTCCCGCAGGTCCTCCCAGCGGCGACGGATGTGAGCGGCGGCCTGGCCCGAGGCCGAGCTCAGGAGGTCGCCCGGGCGCACCCCACCTGCCGCGTAGGACGACTCGGGCAGGTGGCTGAGGTCCTGCGGACCGGAGCCCATGGCCTGCACGCGGCTCGGGGCCGGCGCCGCCCAGGCGGCGTACGAGCCGTAGGCCGTGTAGAGGGTCAGGGCGTACTTGGTGTCGATCCGCTCGATCGACGGCCAGGGCAGCCGCACGGTCCGCAGGACGTTGCGCACCTCGACCCCGGCGTCGCTCACGATCACCGCCGGACGTCCGAAGAGCGCCCAGACGACTACCGCGGGCAGGGCCAGCGCAGGAGCCAGGCGCAGAGCAGCGCCCGGGTCGGTCAGCACCGTGGAGACCAGCGCGATGCCGCAGAGCACCGCCACGGCGACCGTCAGCCCGCGACCGAGTCGTGCGCGGAACTCGACAGGTCCAGCAGGCGTCGTCATGGCGTCATCGTTACAGATCCCCCCGAGACCGCGCGGCCCCGCCCGTCCGGTCCCACCAGTGCGCATCGCGACGCACGTCAGGAAAGGGCACGGTCCCCCCGTGGTTACTGAGGCACCTGCTGCGCAGGAGAACGCATCGATCCTCGAGGTCGCCGACCTCGGGGTGGAGTTCTACGTCGAGGGTGAGTGGTTCCCCGCCGCGATCGACGTCAGCTACACCGTGCGCTCGGGCGAGGTCCTGGCGATCGTCGGTGAGTCTGGCTCGGGCAAGACGCAGTCGTCGATGTCGCTGATCGGACTGCTGCCCCAGAACGGTCGCGCGTCGGGCAGTGCCAAGCTGCTCGGTCGCGAGCTCATCGGTCTCAAGCACAAGCAGCTGTCCAAGGTCCGGGGCAAGGACGTCGCGGTCATCTTCCAGGAGCCGATGACCGCGCTCAACCCCGTCTACACGGTCGGGTTCCAGATCGTCGAGACGTTGCGGACGCACTTCGACATCGGGCCCAAGGCTGCGCGTGAGCGTGCGGTCGAGCTCCTGCGCCTGGTGGACCTCCCCTCACCGGAGAAGTCCGTCGACAAGTACCCCCACCAGCTCTCGGGTGGGCAGCGGCAGCGCGCGATGATCGCCCAGGCCCTGGCCTGCGACCCCAAGCTGCTGATCGCGGACGAGCCCACCACGGCGCTGGACGTCACCGTGCAGGCCGAGATCCTCAAGCTGCTGCGCGACCTGCGCAGCCGGATCGACTCGGGCATCATCCTGATCACCCACGACATGGGGGTCGTCGCCGACCTGGCCGACCGGGTGATCGTCATGAAGAGCGGCCGGATCGTCGAGGCCGGGACGGCGGACGAGATCTTCAACCGCCCGCAGCACGCCTACACCCGCCAGCTGCTCGACGCCGTCCCCCACCTGGGCCGCACCGTCGCAGGTGCGCCCGAGGGGTCGGCGACCCCTGCCCTCGCGACGAGCTCGACGACGGCGACCCCGGTCACCGCCGCGACCGGCCGTCCCGAGTCGATGATGGGGACCGCCGCGCAGCAGGACCTCCCCGCGATGCAGGCCGAGAAGCTGGTCATCGAGTACCCCTCGCGAGGGCGGGTCCCTGCGTTCCGCGCCGTCGACGAGATCGACCTGACGATCGGGCGCGGTGAGGTGGTCGGCCTGGTCGGCGAGTCGGGTTCGGGCAAGACCACCGTGGGGCGCGCCGTCGTCGGTCTGCTCCCGGTGGCGGGGGGTTCGCTGTCGATCGGCGGGACCGAGATGGCCGGCATCCGGCCCAAGGACCTGCGCGAGCTGCGCAACCACGTCTCGATCGTCTTCCAGGACCCGGGCTCGTCCCTCAACCCGCGGCTGCCCATCGGCGAGTCGATCGGCGAGCCGCTCAAGCTGCACAAGATCGCCAAGGGGGCCGACCTCAACAAGCGGGTCGAGACGCTGCTGGACCAGGTCCACCTGGCACGCGGCATGCGCAACCGGTACCCGCACGAGCTCTCCGGCGGGCAGCGTCAGCGGGTGGGCATCGCCCGCGCCCTGGCCCTGTCGCCCAAGATGCTGGTCGCGGACGAGCCCACCTCGGCCCTGGACGTGTCGGTGCAGGCCCGGGTGCTCGAGCTCTTCCAGGAGCTCCAGCGTGAGCACGGGTTCGCGTGCCTGTTCATCAGCCACGACCTGGCGGTCGTGGAGATCCTGGCGACCAGGATCGCCGTGATGCACAAGGGAAAGCTCGTCGAGCAGGGGCCGCGGGACCAGATCCTGCGGGATCCGCAGCACGACTACACGCGACGGCTGCTGACCGCGGTGCCCGTTCCCGACCCGGCCGAGCAGAAGATCCGCCGCGAGGCGCGCGACGCCCTCCTCGAGGAGGAGGCGGTCCGCATGGGCCTGCACACCGCGCAGCGTGCGGCCCGCACCGACCGCGAGGCGGTCGAGCGGAACGAGCAGCGGCTCCAGAGCGACAACGCCGCGGGAGACCCGCGTCGACTTCCTCGGGGCTGACCGGCGACCTCCGCGGGCCCCGGCGTCGCCCTGCGGGCCGGGCATCGCACGAGCCGACCCAGGGTCCACGTCCCTCGACGTGGACCCTGGACGCAGGGTTGCGTCGATGCGTGTAAAATCGTGGGGCGCCCCATGTCGCGGCGCGCTCCCCAACATCTGAGATGAGTACCCGCATGCCTGTGCGCTCCGACCTGCGCAACGTCGCAATCGTCGCCCATGTCGACCACGGCAAGACCACGCTCGTCGACGCCATGCTGTGGCAGTCGGGCTCGTTCGGCGATCACGCGCACGTCGACGAGCGGGCGATGGACTCGGGCGACCTGGAGCGTGAGAAGGGCATCACGATCCTGGCCAAGAACACGGCCATCCGCTACCGCGGTCCCGCTGCTGCCGCGGCAGGCCAGGCCGACGGCATCACGATCAACGTGATCGACACCCCGGGCCACGCCGACTTCGGCGGTGAGGTCGAGCGCGGGCTGTCCATGGTCGACGGCGTCGTGCTCCTGGTGGACGCGAGCGAGGGACCGCTGCCGCAGACCCGGTTCGTGCTGCGCAAGGCCCTGGCCGCCAAGCTGCCGGTGATCCTGCTGGTCAACAAGGTGGACCGCCCGGACTCCCGCATCGAGGAGGTCGTCCACGAGTCGACCGACCTGCTGCTGGGTCTGGCGAGCGACCTGCACGACGAGGTCCCGGACCTGGACCTGGACGCGATCCTGGACGTCCCCGTGGTGTACGCCTCGGCACGTGCCGGCCGCGCCTCGACCAACCAGCCCGCCGACGGCGGCATGCCCGACTCGGAGACCCTCGAGCCGCTGTTCAAGACGATCCTCGAGAAGATCCCCGCCCCGACCTACACCGAGGGCGCGCCGCTCCAGGCGCACGTGACGAACCTCGACGCCTCGCCGTTCCTGGGCCGGCTCGCGCTGCTGCGCGTGTTCAACGGCACCATCCGCAAGGGCCAGCAGGTCGCCTGGGCGCGGGCGGACGGCACCTTGCAGACGGTCAAGATCACCGAGCTGCTCGAGACCAAGGCCCTCTCGCGGGTCCCCACCGACCAGGCCGGTCCGGGCGACATCGTGGCCGTGGCCGGCATCGCCGACATCACCATCGGTGAGACCCTCACGGACATCGACGACCCTCGGCCGCTGCCGCTCATCACGGTCGACGACCCGGCCATCTCGATGACCGTGGGGATCAACACCTCGCCGCTCGCGGGCAAGGGCGGCAAGGGCCACAAGGTCACCGCGCGACAGGTCAAGGACCGTCTCGACGCAGAGCTCGTCGGCAACGTCTCCCTCAAGGTCCTGCCGACCGAGCGCCCTGACGCCTGGGAGGTCCAGGGCCGTGGTGAGCTCGCGCTGGCGATCCTGGTCGAGCAGATGCGCCGCGAGGGCTTCGAGCTGACCGTGGGCAAGCCCCAGGTCGTCACCCGCGTGGTCGACGGCAAGGTGTGCGAGCCGATGGAGCACATGACCATCGACGTCCCCGAGGAGTACCTC
Source organism: Actinotalea alkalitolerans (assembly GCF_023369855.1). Classification (GTDB taxonomy): domain Bacteria; phylum Actinomycetota; class Actinomycetes; order Actinomycetales; family Cellulomonadaceae; genus Actinotalea. The sequence continues at coordinate 44,575 of NZ_JAMBPP010000014.1, forward strand.
GGTTCGGTCACGCAGCTGCTGGCCCAGCGCAAGGGCCGCATGGAGACCATGTCGAACCACGGCACGGGCTGGGTCCGCATGGAGTTCGTCGTCCCGGCGCGCGGTCTGATCGGTTTCCGCACGCAGTTCCTGACCGACACCCGCGGCACGGGCATCGCCTCGTCGATCGCGCACGGCTACGAGCCGTGGCTCGGGCCGATCGAGACCCGCAGCAACGGGTCGCTCGTCGCCGACCGCGCCGGCAAGGTCACGCCGTTCGCGATGATCAACCTCCAGGAGCGTGGCTCCTTCTTCGTCGACCCCACGCAGGAGGTCTACGAGGGCATGATCGTCGGCGAGAACTCCCGCAACGAGGACATGGACGTCAACATCACCAAGGAGAAGAAGCTCACGAACATGCGCGCTGCGTCCAGCGACACGTTCGAGAACCTCACCCCTCCGCGGAAGCTCACCCTCGAGGAGTCCCTCGAGTTCGCCCGTGAGGACGAGTGCGTCGAGGTCACGCCCGAGTTCGTGCGGATCCGCAAGGTGCTGCTCGACCAGACGGACCGGGCCCGCGCGATGGCACGCTCCAAGCGCGCGTGACCTCTGCCGTAGGTCTCCCCAACCGGGAGGCCTACGGGGCGGGGGAGGACAAGGGGCGGCCGACTCTGCCACGGTGGGGGGATGGTCCAGTCATCAACTGCCGTGCCCGTACCGCCGCCGAGCGATCCTGAGCCTGCTGACGAGCCCCGATACGGCCGTGGGTGGGGTGGTGTGGCGCCCCGTGTCTTCTGGCCCTCGATGGCGATCATCCTTGCCGTCGCCCTGCTGGCGATCATCTTCCCGGCCGCGGCCGAGCGGACCATCGGGGCGATCCAGTCGAACGTGATCGGTGTCTTCGGCTGGTACTACGTGCTGCTGGTCGCTGCCTTCGTGGCCTTCGCCCTGTGGGTGGGTCTGGGCCGTTGGGGCGACATCAAGCTCGGCAAGGACGACGACGAGCCGGAGTTCGGGGTGCGGCCCTGGTTCGCGATGCTGTTCGCCGCCGGGATGGGCATCGGCCTCGTCTTCTGGGGCGTCGCCGAGCCGCTCACGCACTTCGCGTCCCCCAAGCCCGGGGTGGCCGGCGCTCCCGAGCGGATCGCTGAGACCGCGATGGCCCAGACCTACCTCCACTGGGGGGTCCACGCGTGGGCGATCTACGTGGTGGTGGGTCTGGCGCTCGCGTACTCGATCCACCGGCGGGGGCGTCCTGTCTCGATCCGTTGGGCCCTCGAGCCCCTCCTGGGTGACCGGGTCAAGGGCCGGTGGGGCGACCTCATCGACGTCACGGCCGTCGTCGGTACGATCTTCGGGGTCGCGACCTCGCTCGGACTGGGCGTGCTGCAGATCGCGGCCGGGCTCGAGCACATCGGGCTGGTGGACTCCACGACCGTCGTGCAGGTCGTCATCATCATCGTGATCACCACCCTGGCGACGCTGTCGGTGGTCTCAGGCCTGGACCGGGGGCTGAAGTGGCTCTCGAACATCAACGTCATGCTGGCGGGAGTTCTCCTGCTGGCCGTGCTGCTGCTGGGTCCGACGCTCTTCCTGCTCCGTGACTTCGTGCAGTCGATCGGCGTGTACCTCGCAAACGTCCTGCCGATGACCTTCAACGTGAGTGCCTTCGCCGGTGCCGAGGGTGAGGCGTGGCAGGCCGGCTGGACCACCTTCTACTGGGGCTGGTGGATCTCGTGGGCACCGTTCGTCGGGGTCTTCATCGCCCGCATCTCTCGCGGCCGCACGGTCCGCGAGTTCGTGGGCGGGGTGCTCCTGGTCCCGACGCTCATCACGTTCCTGTGGTTCTCCGTCCTGGGCGGGAGCGCGATCTACCGTGAGCTCTTCGGCGACGGCGGCCTGATCGGGGAAGACGGCGGCGTCGTCCCGGAGAACGCGTTGTTCGACCTGCTCGGGGGGCTGCCCTGGGGTGCCGTGCTGTCCGTCCTGACCATCGTCCTGATCGCCCTGTTCTTCATCACGTCCTCCGACTCCGGTTCGCTGGTCGTGGCCATGCTCGCCACCGGCGGCAACCCGCACCCGCGGACAGCCGTACGGGTCACCTGGGCCTCGCTCGAGGGTCTGCTGGCGATCGCCCTGCTGATCGCCGGTGGTCTCCTGGCCCTGCAGACGGCGGCGATCCTCATCGCGCTGCCCTTCAGCGTGGTCATGATCGGGATGGCCTTCGCCACCACCCGTGCCCTGCACGACGAGCACCAGCTGCTCCTCCGGGCCCAGCGGCTGGTGCTCAGGGACCGGTTGACCGCGCACGTGACCGGTCACGTCACCGGTCACGTCACGACCATGCTCGACGAGGCCTCACGCGCGCAGGCGACAGGTCCGCGGCGATCGGCTCGGTCACGACCCGACGCCGGCCCGGAGTCCCTCCCCCCACCCAGGACCTGACGTTGCGACGCGGAGGTCTGCTCGCCGTCCACGCCCATCCCGACGACGAGACGCTCAGCAACGGCGCACTCCTGGCGACGTGGGCCTCGGCCGGCCGCCCGGTGACCGTGGTGACCTGTACCCGGGGAGAGGCCGGTGAAGTGATCGGGGATGCCAGGGCCTCGCTCGAGGGCGACGGGCCGGCTCTGGCCGCCCACCGCGAGGCCGAGCTGGCCGGTGCACTGACCGCGCTCGGGGTGACCGATCACCTCTTCCTGGACCAGGTGGCGCCGTCCCCCGACCTGCCGGCTCCTGCACGCGGCGTCCCACGTCGCTTCGTGGACTCCGGGATGGCCTGGGTGGGTGCCGGACAGGCGGCTGCCGCCGAGCGTCTGCCCCACGGCGCCTTCGTCTCGGTCGACCTGGACGACGCCGCTCGACGCCTGGCCGACGTGATCCTCGACCGGCAGCCGGAGGTCGTCGTGGGATACGAGCCCGGAGGCGGCTACGGGCACCCCGACCACGTCCGGGCGCACGCGGTGATGCACCGTGCGGTCGAGCTCGCCGAGGCCCGTGGGACCACAGCACCCATGGTGCCCGGACCGTTCACCGTCCCGATGGTGCTCTGGACCGTGCTGGACGAGGCATCCCTGCGGGCCGCGTGGCGGGAGCTGGCCGATGCCGGCGGTGCGGGGGGTGCCTCCCGCCCGGGCTCCCCGTCCCTGCTCACCGCACCGGACCCGGCGGGTCCGGTGCCGTCCTGTGCGGTCCCCTCCACCGCCGTGGACGTGATGGTGGAGGTCGCGCCGGTGCTGCCGAGGGTGCGTGATGCTCTTCTGGCCCACGCGACGCAGGTGCAGGCTGTGCGGACCCACGTCCCGACCGCCCACCGGCTGGGAAGCTACGCCCTGAGCAACGGGGTGCTCGCACCGTTGCTCAGGCACGAGACCTACCGGTCAGCGCCGGGAGGCCCGGGGCGGACGGTGGTCTGGCCCGAGGGCGTGACCCAGGTAGCCTGACCGCCGTGGAACCCCTGAGCGGTCGCGTGCTCGCGCGCTGGGCCGGAGCGCTGCTCGTCGGACTCGTCGTGGGAGTCGTCGGCACGGCTGTGCACCGCGCGATGGTCCCGTGGGGCCTCGTCCTCGCACTGGCAACGGTCCTCTCGGCCGCGGTGCTCGCCCGGGCGTGGTCGGGGCTCGCCGGGGTTCTCGCGGTCGCAGCCGGGACGTTCCTCGCCGTCCAGCTCATGGGTGGCCGCGGTCCCGGTGGTGACGTGCTCATCCCCGCCCAGAGCCTGAGCGTGATCTGGGCCTACGGGCACCTGGGGCTGTATGCGGTCGCTGCCTTCGCGCCTCGGGGGTGGTTCGTCGACGAGGCGCGCTCGCGTCCTGGTAGAGACGGGCCGGGCAGCACGTAGAATCGCGCCGGCGGGGGGTGGCCCCGTCGTGTTGCGGGGAGACCAGGGACAGATGACGGACGAGCGACGGCCGGACGGCGACGCGCACGACCCGACCGCCGAGGCACCCTCGGGCACGATGCAGCAGACGCCCACGGAGGCTGTGGCTCCGTCCGACGAGACTGCGCCTCCCGAGGTGCTGGCCGATCCAGACGAGACCGTAGCCGTGACCGCTCCCGAGACCTCGCCTGCTCCTGGGCCGACGCTCGAGTCCGCGTCGGCTGAGCCAGAAGAGGCAGAGGCAGAGGCGGAGGCAGCGGCCGCCGAGGTGGCCGCGCCGGAGCCGGCCGAGCCTGGGACTGAGCCGGAGCCGGCCGAGCCTGGGACTGAGCCGGAGCCGGCCGAGCCTGGGACTGAGCCGGAGCCGGCCGAACCGGAGGCAGCGGCCCCCGAGGTGGCCGAGCCCGAGGCGATCGGGCCCGATCCGGCTGAGGCTGAGGCAGAGGCAGCGAGCCCCGAGTCGGCCGAGCCCGTGCCGAGCGCACCTGCGACCGAGCCGAGCGCTCCCGACGCGCAGACCCGTCCCGAGCCGGTCGACGAGTCGGTCCCGGTAGCCACCGGCTCGCCGTCCGACACCATCGGTCGCTCCGACGGCGACGGGAGCCCTCGGCAGACCGAGCCCGTCCAGCCCTCACCGGACGTGCCCACGCCGGTCGCGCCGGATGCACCCGCGTCCGAAGACGCCGCAGGCGACACCGACAGCGACGCGTCGGGAGACCAGCACGCTCCGGCGCCCGACGACTCGACAGCGCCGGCCCTGGACGACACCGCGGTGTGGACACCCCAGTCGTGGTCCCGCTCCCCGGTGCCCGATCCGACCGCCCAGGACACCGCGACCACCTCGCTCGACACCGCGTCGGTCGCGGGTCCGTCGACACCTGTCTCGGCGTCCGCGGACCGGGAGAGCCGCTCCGGACCAGCAGACCCGGCCCCCGTTCCCGCGCGCGTGTCGACCCGGCCCTCACCGCCGGTGCCCTCCGCGCAGCCGGGCCCGGACCCGAGTCCCGAGAGCGGGCTCCCGGAGCGCACCGAGCCCCGGAGCGAGTCCTCCGCGCACGCCGCCCCGGTCGGGCACGAGACGGCGCCAGGACGGGACGGCTCGCCGATGGACGTCTTCCCCGACGAACGGCGCCCACGCCGGTGGCACCGGGTCCTCGGTCTGGTCGGGGCGGTCCTGGTGGTGCTCGGTGGTGCCTACGTCGGTGCGCAGTGGCTCTGGGCCGAGAGGGTTCCGCCCGGCGCGACGGTCGCGGGGGTCGAGATCGGCGGTCTCGAGGCCGACGAGGCGGTGGCACGTCTCGACGAGTCGTTGCGGGCTGCGACCTCGGAGCCGCTCCCGGTCGCGGCCGGGGAGAAGCGCACCACCCTCGACCCGGTCGCTGCGGGTCTCGTGCTCGACACGGACGCGACGGTCGCGCAGATGACCGGGTTCAGCCTGGAGCCCGCACGCCTCTGGCACCAGGTCTTCGGCGTCGGCGTGGTCGACCCCGTCACCGAGGTCGACGGCGATGCGCTCGCCGCGGCTGTCACCGTCCTCGAGGACTCGTTGGTCACGCCCCCGGTGGACGGGTCCGTCCTCTTCGTCGACGGGACACCCCAGACCACGGATGCCGTCGCGGGGACGGCTCTGGATGTCGACGGCACGACCGGGCTGCTGGTCGACGGGTGGCTGACGGCTCCGCGCCCGATCGACCTGCCGACCCTCGTCACCGAGCCGGACATCACCCAGGCCGAGGTCGACGAGACGGTCGCGACGCTGGCCGGCCCGCTCGCCCGGGCACCGGTCGCGGTCGCCGTGGGCGAGCAGCTCGCCGAGCTCCCGGTCGACGTCGTGACCTCGGCCGCGACCTTCGTCCCCCACGAAGGTGGGCTCGAGCTCGTGATGGACGGTGCAGCGCTGGTCGAGGCGGTCGTGGTCCGCACGACCGACCTGCTGATCTCGCCCGCGGACGCCTCGTTCGAGTTCCAGGACGGTGTGCCGGTGATCGTCGGAGGGGTCCAGGGGACGACCCTCGATCCCGAGCAGGTCGGCGCGGCTGTCGCGGCCGCCGGGACGGCCTCGGACCGCACGGCCCGGGTCGACCTGGTCGAGGTGGACCCCGAGCAGACGACGGCAGAGCTCGAGGGTCTCGGGGTGACCACCAAGGTCGCCGAGTTCTCGACCCCGCTGACCAACGACGCAGACCGCAACCACAACCTGACGTTGGGCGCGAGCAGGGTCAACGGCACCCTGCTGCGCCCCGACGACGTCTTCAGCCTGACGGACACCCTCGCACCGATCACGACGGCGGGGGGCTACCGCCAGGCCGGCGTGGTGGTCAACGGTGTGCTCACCCAGGGAACGGGTGGTGGTCTGTCCCAGATGGGCACCACGGTGTACAACGCAGGGTTCTTCGCCGGGCTGGAGGATGTCGAGCACCGCCCCCACAGCTACTACTTCAGTCGCTACCCCGAGGGGCGTGAGGCGACGATCTACGACGGTGTGCTCGACGTCAAGCTCGGGAACAACACCCCGTACGGCGTGCTCCTGCAGTCGTGGGTGGCTGGTGGGCGCCTGCACGTCGCGGTGTGGAGCACCCCTTACTGGACGGTCGAGCACTCCACGAGCGGCCGGTCGGGGATCGTGGCGCCCAAGACGGTCTACAACACCTCGGCGGGCTGCATCTCGCAGTCGGCCGGGAACCCCGGTTTCCAGGTCACGGTGACGCGTCGGCTGCTGCTCGAGGGTGAGGTGCAGCACGAGGAGTCCAACAGCTGGAAGTACCAGCCGCAGAACGCGATCGTCTGCGGTCCGGCCCCGGGGTCGCCCGAGCAGCCACCCGCAGGCTAGGCCCACAGGGCGTGGCGGCGCGGGACGGGACGAGCGTCCCGGAGATCAGGACGCTGCTCGCGCGCGCCTACGCGGACGACCCGCTGATGTGCTGGGTCTTTCCGGCGACCGCTACCCGCAGCGATGCCGTCGCGGCGTGGTTGGGCGTTCGTGAGCCGGGGACACCTCGATCCCGTGCCGGACGGGCCTGCGCTGTGGGCGATGTGGCTCGGTCCGCCTGAGCCTGCCCGATGACGCCCGAGCGAGGTGCCGGGCACGACCAGGGCCGGGCTCACCCGTCCGGCGGGGCGCTGCGAGGCGCGCGTCGCGGGGGCGGCGGAGGGATCGGCTTGCCGAGGGCGATCTGGCCGGCCGGCACGTCGACCTCTCCGGTGCGGGTCAGGATGCGGACGCCGTGCGCCCCGCTGCTCAGGACGTCGCCCAGGACGTCGCTGAAGCCTCCCTCGGGCAGCCGCCGACGCACCACGACCCGGGTGCCTGGTGCCCACGTCCACCACGCGGGGGGCGGTCCGAGGCCCGCCGGTCGCCCGGTCGGCTGCTCGGGCGGGCGCCCTTCAGGGTCGGTCTCGCTCATCGTGGACCACTCGTCGCGCACCGTCTCACCTGAGGGATACTAGGGCGGTGCGCCAACGGCGTGCTCTCGGCTCTGGGAGGTACTGCTCGTGACCTACGTGATCGCTCAGCCCTGCGTGGACGTCAAGGACAAGGCCTGCATCGAGGAATGTCCGGTCGACTGCATCTACGAGGGCAAGCGCTCGCTCTACATCCACCCCGACGAGTGTGTGGACTGCGGAGCCTGCGAGCCTGTCTGTCCCGTCGAGGCGATCTACTACGAGGACGACACCCCCGAGCAGTGGAGCGAGTACTACAAGGCCAACGTCGAGTTCTTCGACGTCCTGGGGTCGCCGGGTGGCGCCGCCAAGCTCGGCGAGATCGACTACGACCACCCGATCATCGCCGCCCTGCCACCGCAGAACACCGAGGCGTGAGGACCACCTCGCGCGCCCGGGCGCTGGTCGGGTAGCGGTGGGTCTGCTGGCCGGCGCGCTGCCGGACTTCCCCTGGGACTCGTTGGTCCCCTACGCGGAGCGTGCACGCGCCCACCCGGACGGCATGGTCGACCTCTCGGTCGGCACGCCGGTGGACCCGACGCCGGCTCTCGTGCGCGAGGCGCTCGCAGGGGCGGCGGACTCGCCCGGCTACCCCACGACCCACGGGACACCTGCCCTGCGCGGTGCGGTGGTCGACTGGTTCGCCCGGCGCCGCGCTGTCACTGACCTGGACCCGACCGCGGTGCTCCCGACGATGGGCTCCAAGGAGCTCGTGGCGCTGCTGCCCTCGCTCCTGGGGCTCGGGACGGGTGATGTCGTGGTGCACCCCGAGGTGGCCTACCCGACGTACGACGTCGGGGCGCGGCTCGCCGGCGCGCAGCCTCTCCCGGCCGACGACGTCGCGGCCTGGTCCGGTCGGGACGACGTCCGGCTGGTGTGGATCAACTCACCGTCCAACCCGACGGGTCGCGTGCGGGGGGTCGACGAGCTGCGCGAGGTGGTGGTCGCTGCGCGCCGGATCGGCGCTGTGGTGGCCAGCGACGAGTGCTACGCGCTGCTCGCCTGGGACGAGCCGTGGGCCGGTGCGGGCGTGCCGAGCGTGCTCGACCCGCGCGTGTGCGACGGCAGCCACACCGACCTGCTCGCGGTGCACTCGTTGTCCAAGCAGTCGAACCTCGCCGGCTACCGGGCGGCGTTCGTGGCGGGTGACCCCGCACTGGTGTCCCGCCTGCTCGAGGTGCGCAAGCACGCCGGGATGATCGTCCCTGGTCCGGTCCAGGTGGCGATGACCGCAGCCCTCGCCGACGACCACCACGTCGCCGAGCAGCGTGAGCGGTACCGCCGGCGCAGGAGGGTCCTCCTGGATGGGCTGGAGGCTGCCGGTCTGCAGGTCGAGGCGTCGCCGGCCGGGCTGTACCTGTGGGCCCGCGCAGCCGGTGCAGGCCAGGACTGCTGGCAGACGGTCGCCGACCTGGCGGAGCTGGGCATCCTGGTCGCGCCGGGCGCCTTCTACGGTCCCGCGGGCGCACGCCACGTCCGGATCGCGCTGACCGCGTCGGACGACGCGGTGGCGCGGGCTGCCGCGCGGCTCCAGGGAGCCTGACCGACCCCGCTCGACAGGTCTGCGCGACGCGTCGGACTCCCGCACCGACATGGACGCGCACGGTGCAGACTTGGTCTATCTTTGACAAACACTTAAGGCAGAGCAGGGGAGATGACGAGAAACGCCATGTGACACGGATCACGCGGCGAAAGGGACGTTCAGCCCACTGCGGAGTGGGCCTGGGCCTCTCCGCACAGGTACCGTCGTCGAGGCCGACGACGCTCGACCAGCACGGACCGGACCCGTCAGGTGCCGACGACGTGCTGGACCGCTAGGAGGAGACGTATGACTGAGACCGTGACCACTCCGGTGGCTCTTCACGTCGGCGAACGGACGCTCGACCTGCCCGTGGTCGGTGCATCGGTAGGCAACGACGGGATCGTGGTGTCGTCCTTGCTCAAGGAGACGGGGATGGTCACCGTCGATCCCGGGTTCATGAACACCGCGTCGTGCGAGTCCACGATCACCTACATCGACGGGGACGACGGCGTGCTGCTCTACCGCGGCTACCCCATCGACCAGCTCGCCGAGCGGTCCTCCTTCCTCGAGGTCGCCTACCTGCTCACCCATGGTGAGCTGCCCACCCCCGACCAGCTCTCGGCCTTCATCGAGCGGGTCGAGCGCCACACGCACCTGCACGACAACTTCAAGGCACTGATCGGCGCCTTCCCGACCAACGCCCATCCCATGGCGGTGCTGTCCAGCGCGGTCTCCGCGCTGCCGGGCTACTACCCCGAGAGCGTCGACCCCTTCGACCCCGCGACGGTCGAGCTGGCCACGGTGCTGCTGCTCGCCAAGGCTCCGACCATCGCCGCCTACGCGTTCCGACGCTCTGTCGGCCAGGAGATGATCGGTCCCGACCGCGGCCGCGGCTACGTCGCCGACTTCTTGCGGATGGCCTTCCAGCCCAACGGCTCGGCGTACGACCTCGACCCCACCATGGTCAAGGCCCTGGACGTGCTCCTGCTCCTGCACGCCGACCACGAGCAGAACTGCTCGACGTCGACGGTGCGCATCGTGGGGTCGAGCCAGGCCAACCTGTACGCGTCGGTCTCTGCCGGGATCAACGCGCTCTCGGGTCCGCTCCACGGTGGCGCGAACGAGGCCGTGCTGCAGATGCTCGACTCGATCCAGGCCGGTGGCGGTGACGCCACCGAGTTCATGAAGCGGGTCAAGAACAAGGAGGACGGGGTCCGCCTGATGGGCTTCGGCCACCGCGTCTACAAGAACTACGACCCCCGGGCCGCGATCGTGAAGAAGGCCGCGGACGAGGTCCTGTCCAACCTGGGCAAGCGTGACGAGATGCTCGACATCGCCATGCGGCTCGAGGAGATCGCGCTGAGCGACGACTACTTCATCGAGCGCAAGCTCTACCCCAACGTCGACTTCTACACCGGGCTGATCTACAAGGCCATGGGCTTCCCGACGAACATGTTCACCCCGCTGTTCGCGGTGGGGCGCATGCCGGGGTGGATCGCCCAGTGGCGCGAGATGATGAAGGACCCGTCGACCAAGATCGGCCGTCCGCGGCAGATCTACACCGGCCCGACGACGCGCGACTACACCGACCCCGCGACCCGCTGAGAGCCCGCACCGCACCGCTCAACCGGCCAGGACGACCCTCACCTGGCCGGTGGGCGGGCCCTCACGGTCGCTGACCGACCATCCCGCCGAGTCCCTGGTCCAGACCTGCCCGGCGTGCTCGACCTCCACGACCTCGAGCGGCGAGGCCACCGCGACCGCCCACTGCGAGACGGCCCAGCCGAGCCGGTCGACGTCGTCCTGAGCACCGGCGAGGGCCGAGTGGTCCAGCAGGACGGCACCGTCCTGCCCGACGGCGCCGGTCAGAGCCCCGAAGTCACGCTCGGCCCGGGCCAGCAGTGCGGCCGGGTCACCTGGCCCGCCGGGCTCGCGCAGCGTGCAGCTCACGGCTGCCGTCGAGTTCCCGGTCAGTGCCGAGGCCCACGCGCGAGAGCGGGTCTCGTGCTGGGCGTACGCGTCGGGGAAGCCCGACCGTTGCACCGCCTGCGCCGCCTCGGTCACCGGCAGGTCCTGGTAGCCCTCGACCCGGGCCAGCCCGTCGAAGAAGGCGTTGGTCGAGTAGACCGGGTCCATGATCTGCTCGACGGTGCCCCAGCCCTGGGACGGTCGCTGCTGGAAGATGCCGACCGAGTCACGGTCGCCGTAGTCGATGTTCCGCAGCTTGGACTCCTGCAGACCCGTCGCGATAGCGATGGTGGCGGCCCTGGCCGGCATCTCTCGCCGCACCGAGGTCGCGACCAGGAGGGCCGCGGTGTCGGCCTGGTCGGTCGCGAGGTACCAGTCCGTGCCGTCGAGGGCCGCCGCGCACCGCACCACCGGCGCGGGGGAGTCGAGCCGGCCCAGCAGACCGGCGACCCCGAGCGCACCGACCCCGGTCACCGCCACCAGGAGGGTCGTGCCCAGCACGCCCCGCAGGACGGATCGACGGCGGCGCGACGTGGAGCGACCCATCGGCTCAGTTGGCGTGCAGCGCGGGGTTGAGGTCGACGCCGGTACCGGCCCTGCGCAGCGCCTGCACCGCTCCGGTCATCGAGTGGCGACGGAAGAGCAGTCCGTGGGCCCCGGCGAGCTCGCGGGCAGCCACCACGCGCCCTTCGAGGTCGACCTTCGTCCCGGCGGTGAGGTACAGGCCGGACTCCACGACGCAGTCGTCGCCCAGCGGGATGCCCAGGCCCGCGTTCGCGCCGAGCAACGACCGCTGGCCGATCGAGATGACCTCGCGCCCGCCGCCGGACAGCGTCCCCATGATCGAGGCACCCCCGCCGATGTCGCTCCCGTCGCCCACCACGACACCGGCCGAGATGCGCCCCTCGACCATCGAGGTGCCCAGGGTGCCGGCGTTGAAGTTGACGAAGCCCTCGTGCATCACGGTGGTGCCCTCGGCGAGGTGCGCACCCAGGCGTACCCGGTCGGCATCGGCGATCCGGACACCGGAGGGCACGACGTAGTCGACCATCCGGGGGAACTTGTCGACACCGTGCACCGTGGGGGCAGTGCCGTGCGCCGCGCGCAGGCGCAGGCGGGTGCTCTCGAAGCCCTCGACCGCGCACGGTCCGCGGTCGGTCCACACGACGTTGGGCAGCACGCCGAAGATGCCGTCGAGGTTCTGGCCGTGCGGGCGGACGAGGCGGTGCGAGAGCAGGTGGAGCCGTAGGTAGGCGTCCGTCGTGCCGGCGGGCGGGGAGGACAGGTCGATCTCGACGGTGACGACCTCGAGCCGCACCCCCCGGGCCTCGTCGGTGCCGGCCAGCGCGGACAGCTCGGACGGGACGTCGGCGTCGTCGGGTCGACGGCCCAGGGCCGGGGCGGGGAACCAGGCGTCGAGCACGGTGCCGGTCCCGAGGGTGAGGGTGGCCAGGCCGTGGCCCCAGGCCATGAGGTCGGTCATGCCGTCCAGCCTAGAGGCCGCACGCGACCACCCTGCTCGCACGCCCGGACCCCCGGGTGCCCGCCCGGGGGTGGCAGTAGGGTCGCACCGTGTCGAACGAGCCTGCCCCCGGTCACGCGGCCGCACCGCCTGTCCAGCCCGTACCCGTCGCGTCGCTCGACCTGACGGGCGACCTGGTCGTCCTGACCCGCGCCTTGTGCGACATCCCGTCGGTCAGCGGCGACGAGCGGGCGATCGCCGACGCCGTCGAGCGGGCGCTGCGCGGGCTCGACCACCTCGAGGTGCTCCGTGACGGGGACGCCGTCGTCGCCCGGACCAGCCTGGGTCGTGCTGAGCGGGTCGTGGTCGCCGGGCACCTGGACACCGTCCCCGTCGCCGGGAACCTGCCGACCTGGGAGAGCGCGGACGGCGACAGCGCCGAGGTCTGGGGCCGGGGCACGGTCGACATGAAGGCCGGTGTCGCGGTCCAGCTCGCGCTAGCTGCCACGGTCGTGGCACCGACCCGGGACGTGACGTGGGTCTTCTACGACCATGAGGAGGTCGCTGCCGACCTCAACGGTCTGGGACGCCTGGTCAGGACCCACCCGGACTGGGTGGGTGGGGACTTCGCCGTGCTCTGCGAGCCCACCTCGGGGGCGATCGAGGGAGGCTGCAACGGCACCCTGCGGGTCGAGGTCCGTGTCGCCGGCCGGGCGGCGCACTCGGCGCGCGCGTGGCGCGGGGTCAACGCGATCCACGGGGCCGCCGAGGTGCTGGCCCGCCTCGCGGCGTACCGTCCGCGCGAGGTCGAGGTCGACGGTCTGGTGTACCGCGAGGGGCTCAACGCGGTCGGGATCCGTGGCGGCATCGCCGGGAACGTCATCCCGGACGAGTGCGTGGTCACCGTCAACTACCGCTTCGCCCCGGCGGCCACGGTCGAGCAGGCGCTCGAGCACGTCCAGGAGATCTTCAGCGGGTACGACCTGACGGTGACCGACGCGGCCGGAGGTGCGCGTCCGGGCCTGGACCACCCGGTCGCTGCCGACTTCGCCGCGGCGGTCGAGCGGCTGACCGGGGTGCGTCCGACGGCCAAGTACGGGTGGACGGACGTGGCCAGGTTCTCCGAGCTGGGTGTCCCCGCGGTGAACTTCGGTCCCGGGGACCCGAGCCTCGCGCACGCGGACGACGAACGGTGCCCGGTGGACCAGGTCTACGCCTGCTACGCCGGGCTGAGTGCGTGGCTGACCTCATAGAGTCGGCACCATGACTGCAGACCAGCGTCCACCCGCCCCCTCCAACGGCTACCGCAGGGGACCGGTCCTCCTGCGTGGTGGTCAGGTCCCCGCCCGCACCCATGACCAGAGCCTGCTCGCCCAGGGGGGTGCGGCCGACTGGGTGCACGCCGACCCGTGGCGCGTCATGCGGATCCAGAGCGAGTTCGTCGAGGGTTTCGGGGCGCTGGCCGAGGTCGGCCGTGCCGTGAGCGTGTTCGGCTCGGCCCGGACCAAGCCGCACGAGCCCGAGTACGTGATGGGTGAGGCGATCGGCCGTGGTCTGGTGGACGAGGGGTACGCCGTCATCACGGGGGGCGGCCCGGGGATCATGGAGGCTGCCAACAAGGGGGCCCACGAGGCCGGCGGGCTCTCGGTCGGCCTGGGCATCGAGCTGCCCTTCGAGCAGGGCATGAACCAGTGGGTCGACCTCGGTGTGAACTTCCGGTACTTCTTCGCCCGCAAGACGATGTTCGTCAAGTACGCCCAGGGCTTCGTCGTCCTGCCAGGCGGCTTCGGGACCTTCGACGAGCTCTTCGAGTCGCTCACGCTCGTGCAGACCCAGCGGGTCACCGAGTTCCCGATCGTGCTGGTCGGCACCTCGTACTGGAAGGGCCTGCTCGAGTGGCTCCGGGGACCTGTCCTCGACCAGGGCACGATCAGCGCCAAGGACCTCGACCTGATCGAGCTGGTCGACGACCCCCAGGACGCGGTGCGTCTGGTCTGCGAGCGCGACGCCGCGCGCCGGGCCGAGGAGGAGGCGGCTGTCGCCGAGAACGCGGCCGCCGAGCAGGAGGCCGAGCGGGCTTCGCGCGAGCACGGATGACCGACCGCGTCGGGGTGCCGCCGGCCGGTGCGGGGCTGCGCCTGCGGGGGCGCGCGGTGGCACCGGGCCGGGCGGCGGTGATGGCTGTGGTGAACCGCACACCCGACTCCTTCTACCCTGCGGCACGGAGCACCGGCAGCACGGCGCTGCGAGCGGTCGAGCAGGCCGTGGCCGACGGTGCGGACCTGGTCGACATCGGGGGCGTCCGGGCCGGTCGTGGCCCCGCGGTCACCCCGGCCGAGGAGATCGCCCGTGTGCTGCCGCTGGTCGAGCAGGTTCGGCGCGAGTTCCCCGAGGTGCTGATCAGCGTGGACACCTGGCGGTCGGAGGTCGCCGACGTGGTCGCCGCGGCGGGTGCCGACCTGCTGAACGACACCTGGGCGGGTCACGACCCACGGGTCGTCGAGGTCGCCGCAGCCCACGGTGCCGGCGTGGTCTGCTCGCACACCGGCGGGCTCCCGCCCCGCACGGACCCGCTGCGCCCGGCCTACCCGCTGGCCGCGCCGGACGACGACGGCGGGCCTGGGCTCCACGGGGCCGGTGAGCGGCCGTCGGTCGACCCGCTGGACGGTGTGCTCCAGGACGTCCTGCGCACGCTCACCGCCGCGGCGCGGCGGGCTGTCGACGCCGGCGTGCACCCGCGCAGCGTGCTGGTCGACCCGACGCACGACTTCGGCAAGACCACCTGGCACTCGCTGCACCTGACCCGTCGCACCGACCGGCTGGTGGCGCTCGGGTTCCCTGTGCTGATGGCCCTGAGCCGCAAGGACTTCGTGGGGGAGTCCCTCGACCTCCCGGTCGAGGAGCGGCTCGAGGGGACCCTGGCGGCCACCGCGGTCGCTGCGTGGTCGGGGGCGTCGGTGTTCCGCACCCACGACGTGCGGGCGACCCGGCGGGTGCTGGAGATGGTCGCCGTGCTGCGGGGAGACCGCCCGCCGGCGCGGGTGGCCCGCGGGCTCGCGTGAACCCACCCGAGCCCCGCCGGTCGCCCGTCGGACGACGTCCGCGCCCGACCCGGTGGCCGTGGTGGGTCCAGGTGCTGGCGGTGCACGGCGCGGCTCGGGCGCTGAGCGCGCTGGTCCTCGTGGTCGTCGCGGGTGCCCAGGAGGCCTCGCTGTGGACCGGGGCCGCGCCCTCGTACGTCGAGTACACGGGCCTGATGTGGGATGCGTCGTGGTACCGGCAGATCGCGGTCGAGGGGTATCCGACCGAGCTCCCGCGGGGGGCCGACGGCGCCGTGCTCCAGAACGCGTGGGCGTTCTTCCCGCTCTTCCCGACGCTCGTCAGGGTCCTGATGGTCGTGACCGGGGCGCCGTGGGAGGTGGTCGCCCCGTCGCTCGCCCTGGTGCTGGGTGCCGCGGCGATGCTGGTGGTCCACCGGCTCGTCCTCGGGGCGGCCGAGCGGCTCCCCGCGCGGGGAGGGGTGCGGGTGCCACCCCGCGGGCTGGCGCTGGGTACGGTCGCGGTCCTGTCGACCGCACCGGCGTCCCCCGTGCTGCAGGTCGCGTACACCGAGTCGCTCGCGCTGCTCCTGGTCGCGGCTGTGCTCCTGGCACTGCGCGAGCACCGGTACCTCGCGGCGGTGCCGCTCGTGCTGGCCCTGGGGCTGACCCGTGCGGTCGCGCTGCCCGTCCTGGTCGCGGTCCTCGTCCACGGCCTGCACCGCTGGTGGGCGATGCGGGACGGTGGGTCGATGCGTTCCGCCGACCGGCTCGGGCTCGCGGTGCTGGGGGTCGCGAGCGCCGTGGCGGGCGTTCTCTGGCCGATCGTGTGCGCGCTGGTCACCGGCGTCCCGGGTGCGTACCTGCAGACGCAGGCGGCCTGGCGTGCGCGGCCCGAGGTCGTGCCGCTGGTCCCGTGGCTCGACATGGCGCGCTGGTTGGCCGGGCCGTGGGGCGTGGTCCTGCTCGCCGTGGTCGTGATGCTGCTGCTCGCCCTGGTGCTGGGGCGGACGCTGCGCGACCTCGGACCAGAGCTGTCCGGGTGGACCACGGGCTACCTCGCGTACCTCCTGCTGGTCGTCGAGCCGGGCACGAGCCTGGTGCGTTTCCTGCTGCTGGCCGTGGGTCTGGCCCCGGCGGTGCTGCTGGGCGTGGTGCGACTGCTCGTCGCGGGTGCTCCCGCGGCGCGTGCCCCGGGGGCCCGGTGGCCGGCTCGCGCCCTGGTCGGCGGGACGGCGGCGCTGGTCGTCCTGGGGGTCGCAGGACAGGTCTGGTGGGTCTGGACGCTGTGGCGGCTGATCCCTCCGGCCGACTGGCCGCCGTGATGCTGCTGGTCTGCCGGCGCGGACCGGCCCGGACAAGTGGTCCGGGTGAACTAGACTGATCTCGGACATCCGTCCGTTCGGCCTCCCTGAGCTCTCCACCCGACCCCTGGTCGGCGAGCGTCCGGAAGGTCTGCAGGGCGGGCTGGGACTAACGAGGAGGATCCACCGATGGCTGCGATGAAGCCGAGGACCGGTGACGGACCGCTCGAGGTCACCAAGGAGGGTCGCGGCATCGTCATGCGTGTCCCGCTCGAGGGTGGCGGGCGTCTCGTCGTCGAGCTCAACGCGACCGAGGCGGGCGAGCTCGGTGAGGCCCTGACCTCCGTCGTCAGCTGATCAACGAGCCTCCGAGGTCACCGAGCGCCGTGCCAGGTCCGGTCAGCAGTCGCCGCGCGACGACGTCCCGACGGGCCGCGGGCCCTCGTGCGGGGGCTGAGGTGACGCCGGCGCCGGTCGTCCCGCAGGATCTTCCTGCGATCCGTGTGGTCCGTGGCACCGTCGCGTCCTCGACCCTTCTGCACGACGAGGGCGTGGATGCGCTCGTCCTGCCGGTCGCACCCGCGTCCGACGACGACGAGGGCGTCCAGCCACGGACCGGGACGGCCGACGCGGCAGCCCGGTACGGCATCGACCTGTCCGACCTGGCCGACCGCCTCGAGGTGACCGGTGCGGCCGGTGAGGTGCAGACCGTGCAGCTGCCCCGGGGCGTCGGCACGTCGCGGGACCTGCCGTGGGACGGGCTGCCTCGTCGGGTCGTCCTGGTCGGCATCGGTGCGGGCCGTCCGGCGGACCTGAGGCGTGCCGGGGCGGCGGTGGCCCGGTCCACCCGCGGGCTGCGTCGGGTCGTGACCACCACCGGCGCGGACGCCGGTCAGGACGGTGTACGCGCTCTGGTCGAGGGCTACCTGCTGGGCTGCTACCGCCACCCCTCCCGCGCGACCCGCAAGCCCCCTCCCGGACCCGCCGAGGAGCTCGTGCTGCTGGGTCGCCACACCGAGTCCGCGGTCGAGGCCGGTCGCCTGGCTGCACGTGCGACCTGGACCGCACGGGTCCTGACCGCGACGCCGTCGGACACCAAGAACCCGCAGTGGCTCGCCGAGCAGGCCCGGCAGCTGGGCGAGGCGGCCGGGCTCCGGGTCGAGATCCTGGAGCCTGCAGCCCTCGAGGAGGCAGGGTTCGGCGGGATCCTCGCCGTGGGTCGTGGCTCGGCGCACGGTCCCCGGCTGGTGACGCTGCGCTACGAGCCCCCGCAGGGCACCTCGGAGCGCCCGGGTCGTCACGTGGTGGTGGTCGGCAAGGGGATCACGTACGACACCGGGGGACTGTCCATCAAGGCGCGTGAGGCGATGGTCCCGATGAAGACTGACATGGCCGGCGCGGCCGTGGCGCTCGCGACCGTGCTCGGTGCGGCCGCTGCCGGCCTGCGTCACCGGGTGACCGCCGTGCTGCCGTTGGCCGAGAACGCCGTGGGGGCGTCGTCGTACCGACCGGGTGACGTGCTGCGGGTGTACGGCGGGACCACGGTCGAGATCGCCAACACCGACGCCGAGGGACGCATCGTCCTGGCCGACGGCCTCGCGCACGCCACGGCTGACCTCGATCCCGACATCCTGGTCGACGTCGCCACGCTCACGGGTGCCGCGTCGCAGGGGCTCGGCAAGCATCATGGGGCGCTCTTCACCCCGGACGACCGCCTGGCACGAGCTTTCGAGGACGCTGGTGCGGCTGCCGGGGAACCGCTCTGGCGGATGCCTCTGGTCGAGGACTACCGCTCGGCGACCCGCTCGACCGTCGCAGACCTGCGGCACGTCCCGGGCGAGGTGGCCGTGGGAGCGGGAGCGGTGACCGCCGCGCTCTTCCTGCAGGCCTTCGTGGGCGCGAACCGCTGGGTGCACCTGGACGTCGCAGGCCCGGCCCGGGCGGCATCCTCGAGCCACGAGGTGGTCGAGGGGGCCACCGGTTTCGGTGCCCGGTTGCTGCTGCGCTGGCTCGCCCAGCTGCGCTGAGGTCCGTCCTCAGCGCTTGGCGGCCAGCAGGAGGCCGTCGCCCGAGGGCAGCAGCGCAGGCACCAGACGCTCGTCGGTGCGCAGCGACCGGGCCACCTCACGCAGGGTCGTGGTGACCTCGTCGCGTCGAGCCGGGTCGGGCACGCGGTCGTGCCCCAGTGCGCGTGGGACGGCCAGCACACCGCCGGGCCGCAGCAGACGCAGGGCCTGGTCGATGTGGGCGGGCAGGTCGAGCACGTCTGCGTCGGCCACGACCATGTCGTAGGCGCCGTCGGTCAGGCGGGGGAGGACCTCGTGCGCGCGGCCGGTGATCGTCCTGGCCCGGGTGGTGCGGATCCCTGCCTCGGCGAACGCCTGCTTGGCAGCCCGCTGGTGCTCGGCCTCGACGTCGATGCTGGTCAGGACACCCTCGGGTGCCATCCCGCGTAGGAGCCACAGGCCCGAGACGCCCGCGCCGGTCCCGATCTCGACGACCGCCGTCGCGCGCAGCGCTGCCGCCACGAGCTGCAGGACGGCTCCCGTGCCGGGGCTGACCGCGGCGCAGCCCAGCTGGGCGGCCCGGTCGGTCGCCGCGAGCAGGGCGTCGTCGAGAACGACGAAGTCCTCGCTGTAGGCCCAGCTCGCGGACTTGGCGGACGCGTCGGCGGCGATGGTGGCCTCCAGGGGCTCTGCGACGGGTGAGGATCTGGCCTGATGCTACCGCCGCGAGCCGGTGCGCACCGGCGGCAGGGACGTCTCCAGGTCTTCACGGAACATGTACGACTCCTGGCTCGTTGAACGAGCACGGCCTGGGAGACTGGTCGTGACCGAGGGACGGAGGACGCGGGTGGTACCGGACACGGGCGCTGCCGACGTCGGGCGTGCCCTGGACGCCATCGAGCCCGCGGAGTACCAGGCGCCGGGCTGGGAGCAGATCGTCACCGACCACTCCGCCCGCGTGTACCGCCTCGCGTACCGGCTCACCGGCAACCAGCACGACGCCGAGGACCTCACCCAGGAGACGTTCATCCGGGTGTTCCGGTCGTTGTCGAGCTACACGCCGGGCACGTTCGAGGGCTGGCTGCACCGCATCACCACCAACCTCTTCCTCGACCAGGTCCGCCGTCGACGACGGATCCGGATGGACCCGTTGGGCGACGACGCCGACCAGGTGCCCGGCGGGACCGGCCTGGGGACGCCCGAACGCGGCTACGAGCACGCGAACCTCGACCACGACGTGCAGCACGCCCTGGACCTTCTCTCGCCCGAGTACCGCGCCGCCGTGGTGCTCTGTGACATCGAGGGGCTGTCCTACGAGGAGATCGCGGTCACGCTCGGCATCAAGCTCGGCACCGTCCGCTCCAGGATCCATCGCGCCCGCGCCCAGCTGCGTGACACGCTCGCGCACCGTGCTCCTCGGCCCGTCCTGGACGGCGGGTCCAGCGCGGCGCACCCGCCCGCGCCGGCCCGGACGGGCCAGCATGACCAGGGGGTGCCTCGGGCCCGGTCCGAGGTCCGGGTGGGCGCACGATGACCCACCTGGGTACCCAGATCAGTGCCCTGGCCGACGGGCAGCTGTCGCCGACGGCCACCGAGCGGGCCCTGGCCCACGTCGCGACGTGCCCCGCGTGCGCGACCGAGCTCGCGGCGGCCCGTGCCGCCCGTCGGGCGCTCACCGCTGCGATGGACGTGCCGTGCGCGCCCGAGCTGACAGCGCGACTGATGGCGCTGGGGCATCACCGACCCGCGCACGCCGAGGGTGCCACGAGCGGCGAGCGCCCCCGCGTCACGCACGACGGGGTCCGGTCCTCGAGCGGGGCGCCGCTGCCCGGTTCGCGGCCCGAGGGTTCGCTCCCTCCCGGGTGCCTGGACGGCAACCTGGCCCGTCGACGGCGGGTCACCGGCCGGTGGGTCGTCGTGGCGGCCGCAGGCGCCGGGGTGCTGATCTCGGGTCTGGTCACTCTCGGGGAGCGTCCTGACGTCGCCCCGGCGGCGCACCCGGCGCACGCGTTGACCTTGCTCGGCCGGGCTGCGCAGGCCCAGCCCGGCACGGTGGACCTGGGTGAGGCCCGGCGGGCGGTGCTGGTCCGGGCCGGTGACGGCCCGCTCGAGGCGCCGGAGGGCCATCTCGCGGTCCTCGAGTGGCTCGAGCGTCACCACTGGACCTCTCCCGAGCGGCTGCCCGAGGGGTTCGCGGTGACCGCGGTCAGGACCGACGGTGATGCCACCGGGCGTCGGACGCTGGAGATCGACCTGTCGGGCGACAACGGCACGATCGTGATCTGCGAGGAGCAGGGTCGTCTCGACCCGGCCGCCGTCGCGCGGAGCATGACGGTCGACCTCGACGGGAAGGTCGTCCACGTCCTGTCCGTGGAGCCGTGGCACGGGGTGTGGCAGTCGGGCGAGACCGTGGTCAGCGTCGTGGCAGACGTCCCTCCCGCGGTGCTGGAGCAGCTCGTGGGAGCTTTCCCCACGCGTGACTACGACGACGGCGTGCCCGCGCGCATCTCGCGCGGCTGGGCGGTCCTGGCAGGATCATGGAACCCGTGAGCAACGAGCAGCAGAACCCCTTCGCTCCGCCGACGTCGACCCGCCGGCCCCTCGAGGGTCCCGCGAGCGGGACGGGGGAGGTGCCGATCCCGGCGCCGGTCCCACCCCCGGTACCCGCTCCCGCTCCGGTGGCCCCCACCGACGCTCACCCCGGCAGGGCAGCACCCGCGCCCGACCACGGCTTCCACAGCCCGTCGCCGCAGCCCGTCCCGCTCGTGCCGGCACCGGTCGTCACCGCGGGGACGACGCCCTACGCACCGGTGGCTCCTGTCGCACCCTCAGCCGCTCCGCCGCTCTCCGGCTTCGGCTCGGACAGCTGGGGCAGACCGCTCCCTCCTGACCCGACCCCGCGCGAGGGGCGTCGGCGGGGCGTCAGCCCGTTGTGGGTGGTCCCGCTGCTGATCGGCGCCCTCCTCATGGGAGCCGTGGGTGGTGTCCTGGCCGAGCGGGTGACGGACTCCGCACGTCCGGTGGACGCTGCGCTGCCGGTCGGACGCTCGGACGGTGCCGGTCTGAGCGGTGAGCTGACCGGGGTCGCCGCGGTTGCCGCGCAGGTGCTCGAGAGCGTCGTGTCGATCGAGGTGCGCGGTGCGCAGGGCGCGGCGACCGGCTCAGGGTTCGTCCTGCGCGAGGACGGCTACATCCTGACCAACAACCACGTCGTCTCCGAGGGGGCGACAGGTGGGGCGCAGATCTCGGTGCTCTTCGCCGACGGCACCGAGTCCACCGCCGAGCTGATCGGCCGCACCAGCGAGTACGACCTCGCGGTGATCCGGGTGGACCGCTCGGGCCTGACGCCGCTGGTCCTGGGGGACTCGGACGCGGTGAGCGTGGGCGACCCGGTGATCGCCGTCGGTGCCCCCCTGGGGCTGACCGGGACGGTCACGACGGGCATCGTGAGCGCCCTGAACCGTCCGGTCTCGGCGGGCAACGCCTCGGAGACCGCGTTCATCAACGCGATCCAGACCGACGCGGCGATCAACCCGGGCAACTCGGGCGGACCGCTGGTCAACGGGATCGGCGAGGTCGTCGGCATCAACTCGGCCATCGCCCAGCCCCCCGGGCAGGTGGCGGCCTCGGGCAGCATCGGCCTCGGGTTCGCGATCCCCTCGAACCAGGCCCGGCGCACCGCCGAGGAGCTCATCGAGTCGGGCACGGCGACCTACCCGGTGATCGGCGTCCTGCTGGACTCGCGGTACAGCGGCCAGGGTGTGCAGGTCGCGACCGAGGCGCAGAACGGCAACGACCCGGTCACCGCGCAGGGCCCCGCCGATCGGGCCGGCATCCGTCCGGGCGACATCATCCTGGCGATCGACGGACGGCCGGTGACCCAGGCCGACGAGCTGATCGTCGCGATCCGCGCCAAGACGCCCGGGGACTCAGCAGTCCTCACGGTGCGCACCGACGGTGCGGAGCGTGAGGTCCGGGTCGTCCTGGACGAGGTGAGCACGAACTAGGCTGGCCGCGTGTTCGGGATCAACGGCGCCGAGGCGCTCGTCCTGCTGCTCGTCGCCCTGCTGGTGATCGGGCCCGAACGCCTGCCCGGGTACGCCGAGCAGCTCGGTACCTGGGTCCGCTCGTTGCGCAGCTTCGTCTCGACGACCAAGGAGAGGGTCGCGAGCGAGCTCGGCGAGGAGGCCGCCGAGGTCGACTGGGCCTCTCTGGACCCTCGGCGCTACGACCCTCGCAGGATCGTCCGGGAGGCCCTCCTGGACGATCCCAAGCCGGTCTCCCTCAACCCGGGGGTCCGTGCCTACGTGACGGGCCCGGGGGCGTCCACGACCCGCCCGGCGCCGGCGGCCACGCGTCGCCCGGGCACACCCGACGCCGACGAGGCCACGCCGGTCGCCCCCTTCGACGACGAGGCGACCTGACCCGTTTCGCCCCACGGCCGGGTGACCTGTCAGAATGCACGCCATGCCCCACGCGTCGCAGCGACCCCGCATCCTGTCCGGGATGCAACCGACCTCCGACTCCCTGCACCTGGGCAACTACCTCGGCGCGCTGACCAGCTGGGTGGCGCTCCAGGACGACTACGACGCCCTCTACACCGTGGTCGACCTCCACGCGCTGACGGTGAGCCCCGACCCGGCCCTGCTGCGCGAGCGGACCCGCCGGACGGCCGCGCAGTACCTCGCCGCCGGGGTCGACCCCGAGCGGTCGGTGCTGTTCGTGCAGTCCCACGTCCCCGAGCACACCCAGCTGGCCTGGGTGCTCTCGTGCCACACGGGGTTCGGCGAGGCGTCGCGGATGACGCAGTTCAAGGACAAGTCCGCCAAGCAGGGCGCCGAGGGCACGACGGTGGGCCTGTTCACCTACCCGGTGCTGATGGCCGCCGACATCCTGCTCTACGACGCCGCCCTCGTCCCGGTCGGGGAGGACCAGCGTCAGCACCTGGAGATCACGCGGGACCTCGCCCAGCGGCTCAACGCCCGGTACGGGGAGATCACCGTCGTGCCCGAGGCGCACATCGTGCGTGAGACGGCCAAGATCTACGACCTGCAGGAGCCGACCGCGAAGATGAGCAAGACGGCCTCGACGGCGAACGGACTGATCGAGCTGCTCGACCCGCCCAAGACCGTCGCCAAGCGCATCAGGTCCGCCGTGACGGACGCGGGCCGCGAGATCCGGTTCGACGTCGCCACGAAGCCCGGTGTCTCGAACCTGCTCACCATCTACTCGGCGCTGACCGGCCGTCCGGTCGCCGACCTCGAGCAGCAGTACGACGGCAAGGGCTACGGCGACCTCAAGGTCGACCTCGCCCAGGTGGTCGTGGACTTCCTGGTCCCCTTCCAGGAGCGGGTGCACGGCTACCTCGACGATCCCGACCTGCTCGACCAGGTGCTGGCCGACGGGGCCGAGAAGGCGCGGGCGATCGCCGGGGCCACCGTGGCCCGGGTCTACGACAGCATCGGTCTGCTTCCCGCTCGCGGGAAGCTGCGGTGATCTCCCCCCAGCGCGTGGGGGACCAGGTCCGCATCGGTGTCGCGATCCAGGTGCCGGCCCCCTACGGGCCGATGCTGCAACGTGCCCGGGCGGCCTTCGGGGACCCCTTGGCGCAGGACATCCCTCCGCACGTGACACTCCTGGGCCCCACGCTCGTCGAGCAGCGTGACCTCGAGGTCGTCGGGGACCACCTCACCGAGGTGACCCGCGGGCACTCCCCGTTCACCGTGCTGCTGCGCGGGACCGGCACGTTCCGCCCGGTGTCCGACGTGGTCTTCGTGCAGGTGGTCAAGGGCATCGCCGAGTGCGAGCTGCTCGAGCGTGCGGTGCGCTCGGGACCGCTGGCGGCCGACCTGCGGTTCAACTACCACCCGCACGTCACCGTGGCCCACGACCTCGACGACTCCGCGCTCGACCGTGCGTTCGACGAGCTCGCCGACTACGAGGCCGACTTCCTCGTCGACGCGATCCAGGTCTTCGAGCACGGCGACGACGGCGTGTGGCGTCCCGTGCGTGACTTCCCGCTCGGATCACCCTGACCTGACGCGGACACGACGAAGGGACCCACCGGAACGACCGGGGAGGCCCTTCGCGGCGTCGGGATCAGAAAGCGCGGGTGATCATCGCCCGCTTGACCTCCTGGATCGCCTTGGTGACCTCGATGCCCCGGGGGCAGGCCTCGGTGCAGTTGAAGGTGGTGCGGCAGCGCCACACCCCTTCCTTGTCGTTGAGGATCTCCAGCCGCTGGGTACCACCCTCGTCACGGCTGTCGAAGATGAACCGGTGCGCGTTGACGATCGCCGCCGGGCCGAAGTACTGGCCGTCGGTCCAGAAGACCGGGCACGAGGAGGTGCAGGCCGCGCACAGGATGCACTTGGTGGTGTCGTCGTACCGCTCGCGCTGCTCGGCCGACTGCAGCCGCTCCTTGCTGGGTTCGTTCCCGCTGGTGATCAGGAAGGGCATGATCTCGCGGTAGGAGGCGAAGAACGGCTCCATGTCGACGACGAGGTCCTTCTCGACCGGCAGGCCCTTGATCGGCTCGATCGTGATCGGCTTGTCGGGGTTGAGGTCCTTGAGCAGGGCCTTGCAGGCCAGCCGGTTGCGGCCGTTGATCCGCATCGCGTCCGAGCCGCAGATGCCGTGGGCGCACGACCGACGGAAGGTCAGCGACCCGTCGAGCTCCCACTTGATCTTGTGCATCGCGTCGAGCACACGGTCGGTGCCGTGGGCGGTGACCGTGAACTCCTCCCAGTACGCCTCGTCGCCGGCCACCTCGGGGTTGTAGCGCCGGATCCGGAGCGTGACGTCGAACGTCGGCACGGCTCCGACCTCGGGTGCGGTCTCTGGGCTTGCGCCCGACGGGGCGTCCACGACGGCAGTCATCAGTACTTGCGCTCCATCGGCTGGTAGCGGGTCATGATCACGGGCTTGTGGTCGAGCCGGATCTCGGTCTCGCCCGCCGTGGAGGACGGACGCTGGTAGGCCATGGTGTGCATCATGAACCTCTCGTCGTCACGGGTCGGGAAGTCCTCCCGGAAGTGGCCGCCGCGAGACTCCTCGCGAGCCAGCGCACCGACGACGACCACCTCGGCCAGCTCGAGGAGGAAGCCCAGCTCGAGGGCCTCGAGCAGGTCGGTGTTGTAGCGCCGGCCCTTGTCCTGGACGCTCACCGAGCCGTAGCGCTTCTTGAGGTGCTTGATGTCGGCGAGCGCCTGGGTGAGGGACTCCTGCGTGCGGAAGACCTGGGCGTTGAGGTCCATCGACTCCTGGAGCTCACGGCGCAGGTCGGAGACGCGTTCGCCGACAGGCTGGTCGCGCATCCGCTCGATCTCGCCCACGACGTAGGCGGCCGGGTCCTCGGGCAGCTCGGCCCAGTCGACCGTCGCGGCGTACGCGGCGGCCGCGATCCCGGCGCGCTTGCCGAAGACGTTGATGTCGAGCAGCGAGTTGGTGCCGAGCCTGTTCGAGCCGTGGACCGAGACGCAGGCCACCTCGCCCGCGGCGTAGAGCCCCTGGACGACGTCGGTGTTGTTGCGCAGCACCTCGGTGTTGATGTTCGTCGGGATGCCGCCCATCGCGTAGTGCGCGGTGGGGTAGACCGGGACGGGCTCGGTGTAGGGCTCGATGCCGAGGTAGGTCCGGGCGAACTCGGTGATGTCGGGCAGCTTGGCGTCGATGTGCGCGGGCTCGAGGTGGGTCAGGTCCAGCAGGACGTAGTCCTTGTTGGGTCCCGCTCCCCGACCTTCGCGCACCTCGTTGGCCATGGACCGGGCGACGATGTCGCGTGGGGCGAGGTCCTTGATGGTGGGCGCGTACCGCTCCATGAAGCGCTCGCCGTCCCCGTTGCGCAGGATGCCGCCCTCGCCGCGTGCAGCCTCGGACAGCAGGATCCCGAGGCCGGCCAGGCCGGTGGGGTGGAACTGGAAGAACTCCATGTCCTCGAGCGGGATGCCGCGGCGCAGGGCCAGCGCCATGCCGTCACCGGTGAGGGTGTGGGCGTTGGACGTCGTCTTGTAGATCTTGCCCGCGCCCCCGGTCGCGAAGACCACGGACTTGGCGCGGAAGAGGTGGATCTCGCCGGTGGCCAGCTCGTAGGCGACGACCCCCGAGACCGCGACGGGCTCACCGTCGGCGACCTCGCCGGTCGACAGGTCCGAGCTGAGCAGCACGTCCAGGACGTAGAACTCGTTGAAGAACGAGACGTCCTGCTTCACGCACTGCTGGTACAGGGTCTGCAGGATCATGTGACCGGTGCGGTCGGCGGCGTAGCACGAGCGGCGCACGGCGGCCTCGCCGTGGTTGCGGGTGTGCCCCCCGAACCGGCGCTGGTCGATCTTGCCCTCGGGGGTGCGGTTGAAGGGCAGACCCATCCGCTCGAGGTCCAGGACCGCTTCGATGGCCTCCTTGGCCATGATCTCGGCGGCGTCCTGGTCGACCAGGTAGTCACCGCCCTTGACGGTGTCGAAGGTGTGCCACTCCCAGTTGTCCTCCTCGACGTTGGCCAGGGCCGCGCACATGCCGCCCTGGGCTGCGCCGGTGTGGGACCGGGTCGGGTAGAGCTTGCTGATCACTGCGGTGCGGACGCGACCGGAGGACTCCAGCGCAGCCCGCATCCCCGCGCCCCCGGCGCCGACGATCACGACGTCGTACTGGTGGGTCTGCATCAGGTGTTCAGTCCTTCGTCGGCGGGTCGGTCAGGAGCGGTCGGGTCAGGCGGTGCAGAACGAGGCGAGGAGCTCGGCCGGGGCGTTCGGCGGGCACGGGTCGAAGGTGAAGATCACCAGGGTGCCGAGCACCACGGTCACGACGAAGGCCAGGTACAGCGCGCTCTTGAGCACGATGCGGGTCGCGTCGCGCTCGGCGTAGTCGTTGATGATCGTGCGCACGCCGTTGGTGCCGTGGATCATCGCGAGCCAGAGCATGAGCAGGTCCCAGGTCTGCCACAGGGGAGAGGACCACTTGCCACCGACGAACGCGAAGTCGATCGCGTTGATCCCCTCGCCCACCCAGAGGTTCATGAACAGGTGCCCGAAGATCAGGACGAGCAGCAGGGCGCCCGAGGCGCGCATGAAGACCCAGCCGTACAGCTCGTAGTTGGTCCGGGTGCTGCGACGGCTGCGCGGGCTGCGCGGGCTGCGCGGCGCCTCGAGCGCGGAGGGGGTGACGGTCTGCGCCATCAGTGGCCTCCGAACACGTTCATCAGGTGGCGCGGGGTGAACGCGGCCATGGTCACGACGAAGAGCCCCATGACGATCCAGAGCATGAGGCGGTGGTGGCGGGTGCCCTGCGACCAGAAGTCGACCAGCATGACCCGGATGCCGTTGAAGGCGTGGAAGACGATCGCGGCGACCAGCCCGAGCTCGCCCAGGCCCATGATCGGGTTCTTGTAGGTGCCGATCACGGCGTTGTACGCCTCGGGGGAGACCCGGACCAGGGAGGTGTCGGCCACGTGGACCAGGAGGAAGAAGAAGATCAGGAACCCGGTCACCCGGTGGGCGACCCAGGACCACATCCCTTCGCGGCCGCGGTAGAGCGTGCCAGCCGGCGCATCGGGCACGGGTGAGCCTCCCAGTCCTGGAACGACGTCGTCCTGTCGAGTCTATCGACCTCGACTGTAACCACGCGCCGCGCGGAGCGACGCCGGCGCAAGGGCCAGGAGTCCTGTGACGTGCGACTTTGTGACCAACACCACAGGTCTCGGCCAGGCCGCGGCGCACGACGGGGGTTGGCTACCCTTCACGGGTGTCCGCCGACGTGCAGCCCTCCGTGCCCCAGCCCTCCGACCCCCGCGGCGTCGCCCGTCCGGCGACCGGCGAGGGTGGCGCGCCCGACCCGGCGCCGAGCACGGGTCGCGTGCCAGGCTTCCACGCCGTCGTGCCCGCCGGCGGGGCCGGGACGCGGCTCTGGCCGCTCTCCCGGGCGGGTGAGCCCAAGTTCCTGCACGACCTGACCGGCAGCGGGCGGACCCTGCTGCAGGCCACGGTTGACCGGCTGACCCCGCTCACCGGGCCCGACGGTGTGCTGGTGGTCACCGGGGCGCGGCACGAGGCGGCCGTCCGGCAGCAGCTGCCGGACCTGGGTCAGGGCGGACTCGTGGCCGAGCCCTCCCCGCGCGACTCGATGGCGGCGATCGGGCTCGCCGCGGCGCTGCTGGCGCAGCGTGAGGGAGACGTGGTGATCGGGTCGTTCGCCGCCGACCACGTGATCGACGCCGGTCCTGGCTTCGCCCAGGCGGTCGAGCAGGGGGTCGCCGCGGCCAGGGAGGGCTACGTGGTGACCGTGGGCATCGAGGCGACGAGCCCCTCGACGGCCTTCGGGTACATCCGGGCGGGCGAGGAGCTCGGTCTGGCTGCCGCACCGAGCGCCCGGCACGTGCCCGGGTTCACCGAGAAGCCCGACGCCGCCACCGCGCAGGCCTACCTGGACACCGGGGAGTACCGCTGGAACGCGGGCATGTTCATCGTGCGTGTCGAGGTTCTCCTGGGGCACCTCGCGCGGCTGCACCCGCAGCTCCATGACGGGCTGCGGGAGATCGCCGCGGCCTGGGACACCCCGCACCGCGCCGAGGTGCTGGACCGCGTGTGGCCGACCCTGGAGAGGATCGCGATCGACCACGCGATCGCCGAGCCGGTCGCGGCCGCCGGCGGGGTGGCGGTCGTCCCCGGCAGCTTCAGCTGGGACGACGTGGGGGACTTCGCCTCGCTGGTCGAGGTCCTGCCCGCGCCGAGCCCAGGGACCGCCCCGGACGACGGGTCGCGCATCCTGGGAGACCCCCGCGACGCCCTGCTGGTCGACGCGCCCGGAGCGCTCGTGGTGCCGCGGTCGGGACGGATGGTCACGGTGCTCGGGCTGCCGGACGTCGTCGTCGTGGACACCCCCGACGCACTTCTGGTCACCACCCGCGCCCACGCCCAGCGGCTCAAGTCCGTGGTCGACGCGGTCCGCGACGCCGGCCGGACCGACCTGCTCTGAGGCACCCGACCGTGCCCTGGCCCGCGCGGGTGGGTGCCGCCCTGACGGGCAACTAGGCTCGGGAGGTGCTCGAAGCTGCCCGGACCGTGACCGTTGACCACCTCGCCGCTCGCGTGGACTCCTACCTCGACGAGCTGATCGCGATCCGCCGAGACCTGCACGCCCACCCCGAGGTCGGCCGCACCGAGCGCCGCACGACGGACGTGGTCGCCGCGCGACTGCGCGAGGCGGGCCTCGAGCCCCGGTTGCTCCCGGGCACCGGCCTGGTCTGCGACATCGGACCCGGACCGGTCGCGACCGGTCGTCGTCGGATCATGCTCCGCGCCGACCTCGACGCCCTGCCGGTGACCGACTCGTGCGGCGAGCCCTGGGAGTCGACGATCCCCGGTGTCGCGCACGCCTGCGGGCACGACGTGCACACCGCCGTCGTGCTGGGTGCCGGTCTCGTGCTGGGCGAGCTCGCCGCGCAGGACAGGCTGACCACGGGGGTCCGCCTGCTCTTCCAGGCCGCCGAGGAGATCCAGCCGGGCGGAGCGATCGACGCGATCACCGCAGGGGCCATGGACGGGGTCGCGCAGGTTTTCGCGCTGCACTGCGACCCCAAGCTCGACGTCGGCCGGATCGGCTCCCGGATCGGCCCGATCACCTCGGCCTCCGACCCGGTGTCGGTGATCCTCACGGCCTCGGGGGGCCACACCTCGCGCCCGCACCTGACCGGCGACGTCGTCTTCGCCCTCGGGCAGGTCATCACGCAGGTCCCGGCCGTGCTCGGACGTCGGCTCGATCCGCGCTCGGGAGTCAACCTGACCTGGGGTGCGGTCCATGCCGGGACGGCGAGCAACGCGATCCCGGCCAGCGGTACGGTCCGCGGGACGCTGCGCTGCCTCGAGGCCCGGGCCTGGGAGGACGCCGGTCGGGTGCTGCGCGAGGCGGTCGAGCACGTGGTCGCCCCGTACGGGGTCGAGGTCGAGATCCAGCACCAGCGCGGTGTCCCCCCGGTCGACAACGACGCCGCGGCCACCAGGCTGTTCGACATCGCCGCGCGTGACGTCCTGGGCCCTGCGGCCGTCCACCTGACCGAGCAGTCGCTGGGAGGCGAGGACTTCGCCTGGCTCCTGACGCGTGCTCCGGGGGCGATGGCGCGCCTGGGTACCAGGACCCCGGGCGGTCGGACCTACGACATCCACCAGGGGGACTTCTCGGTCGACGAGGAGGCCATCGGCGTGGGCGCCAAGGTGCTCAGCCACGTCGCGCTGCTGGCCGGCAACATTCCGAATGGGTAACAACTCAGGTCGAGTACCGACGGGTAACACGGGCGTGATCTGAGCACCACTAGTGTTCGGTCTACAACAGCCGATAGGGACCTGCACCACAGTTCTGCGCGCAACGGCGCACGCAGACACGCAGCACCGAGACGGCACGAACGTCGATGGACGAAACAGGAGTGACGACGTGAACAGAGTGACTCGGGTAGCGGTGCTCGCCACCGCGACGGCCCTGGCCCTTTCGGCCTGTGCGAGTGCACCGGACGACGAGCCGGCAGCCACGACCGCGGACCCTGGTGAGACGGCCGAGGAGACGGTCGACTTCACCGCGTGCATGGTCTCGGACGAGGGCGGCTTCGACGACGCCTCCTTCAACCAGTCCGGCTTCGAGGGCCTGGAGCTCGCCGAGCAGACCCTCGGCATCCAGATCCGCACCGCCGAGTCCGCCGACCCCGGTCAGTACACCGCGAACGTCGACTCGATGGTCCAGGAGGGCTGCGACCTCATCATCGGTGTCGGCTTCGCCCTCGAGGACTCCATCCAGGCGGCCGCCGAGGAGAACCCCGACATGCACTTCGCGCTGGTCGACAGCGCGTTCTCGGCCGAGGACTTCAGCCCGGTCGAGCTCGACAACGCCAAGCCTCTGCTCTTCAACACCCAGGAGGCCGCGTTCCTGGCCGGCTACCTGGCGGCCGGCCAGTCCGAGACGGGCACGGTCGCGACCTTCGGCGGCATGCCCTTCCCGTCGGTCACGATCTTCATGGACGGCTTCGTCGACGGTGTCGCACGGTACAACGAGGACAACGGCACCGACGTCTCGGTGCTCGGCTGGGACAAGGAAGCGCAGAACGGCTCGATGATCGGGAACTTCTCCGACACCGAGGCCGGGCGCACCACGACCGAGCAGTTCATCGCCTCGGGCGCGGACGTCATCCTGCCCGTCGCCGGCCCGGTCGGTGCCGGCTCGCTCAACGCGGCCAGCCAGGCCGACGGCGTCTCGGTCATCTGGGTCGACTCGGACGGCTACCTGCAGGCCTCCAACGAGCAGTACCAGTCGCTCATCCTGACCTCGGTCATCAAGCAGATCGGCAACGCCGTCTACGACACCATCGAGGCTGCGGTCCAGGGCGACTTCAGCTCCGAGCCGTATGTCGGCACGCTGGAGAACAAGGGCGTCGACCTCGCCCCGCTGCACGACTTCGAGAGCCAGGTCGACGCCGAGGTCGTGTCGATGATCGAGGAGCTCCGCGCACAGATCATCGCCGGTGACCTGGTCGTCGACTCGGTCTCGGCCACCCCGACCGACTGACGCGCACCAGCACAGCAGGCACCTCGGTCGTCGACGACCGACCGGTGGCCCGGGACGTGAGAGCGCCCGGGCCACCGGCCTGCCAGAGCCCGACACGTGGTCCCTCGTGTCGCCGGCGGCGAGGCGTCTAGGGTCAGGTCACCGTCATCGTGGGAGGCAAAGAAGCCGTGAAGCTTGAGCTACGGGGTATCACCAAGCGGTTCGGGTCGTTGGTCGCCAA
Organism: Actinotalea alkalitolerans; assembly: GCF_023369855.1. Lineage (GTDB taxonomy): Bacteria > Actinomycetota > Actinomycetes > Actinomycetales > Cellulomonadaceae > Actinotalea. Next base: position 76,937 of record NZ_JAMBPP010000014.1, read on the forward strand.
CGACAACATCGACCTCACCTTCGAGACCGGCGAGATCCACGCCCTCCTCGGGGAGAACGGGGCCGGCAAGTCGACGATGATGAACGTGCTGTACGGGCTCTACGACCCGGACGGTGGCGAGATCCTCCTCGACGACCAGCCCGTGCGTTTCGCCGGTCCCGGCGACGCGATGGCGGCCGGCATCGGCATGGTCCACCAGCACTTCATGCTCGTACCGGTCTTCACGGTGGCCGAGAACGTCGTGCTCGGCCACGAGCCGACCTCGGCCGTGGGCGGGTTGATCGACCTCACCGAGGCCCGTCGTCGGGTCAAGGAGATCTCTGACCGCTTCGGCTTCCACGTGGACCCGGACGCGCTGGTCGAGGACCTCCCCGTCGGGGTCCAGCAGCGGGTCGAGATCATCAAGGCGCTGAGCCGTGACGCCAAGGTCCTCATCCTGGACGAGCCCACCGCCGTGCTCACCCCCCAGGAGACCGACGAGCTGATCGCGATCATGCGACAGCTCAAGGCCGCCGGCACCGCGATCGTCTTCATCACCCACAAGCTGCGCGAGGTACGCGCCGTCGCGGACCGGATCAGCGTGATCCGGCGCGGCAAGGTCGTGGGGACTGCCTCCCCGCAGGACTCGGCCGCCGACCTCGCGTCGTTGATGGTCGGTCGCTCGGTCAACCTCGGGGTCGACAAGGCCCCCGCCCAGGTCGCCGAGGCGACCTTCCGGGTCGAGCACCTCACGGTCATCGACCCGGTGGGCACCCGGGTCGTGGACGACATCTCCTTCGAGGTGCGTCGCGGGGAGATCCTGGCGATCGCCGGGGTGCAGGGCAACGGCCAGTCCGAGCTCGCCGAGACCATCCTGGGGCTGCTGCGCGCGCGCAGCGGCTCGATCACGCTCGACGGTCAGGAGCTGCTGGGCGGGTCGGTCGACGACGTCCTGCGAGCTGGCGTCGGCTTCGTGCCCGAGGACCGCAGCACCGACGGGCTGATCTCCTCCTTCTCGATCGCGGAGAACCTGATCCTCGACCTGCACGGCGAGCCCCCCTTCGCCCGGGCGGGGTCGCTCAGCCCGGCTCGGGTCGCCGAGAACGCTCGTCTTCGGACCGAGGAGTTCGACGTCCGCCTCACCTCGATCCAGGACCCGGTGAGCACCCTGTCGGGGGGCAACCAGCAGAAGGTCGTGCTGGCCCGCGAGATGTCCCGCCCGCTGCGCCTCCTGGTCGCCTCGCAGCCGACCCGTGGCCTGGACGTGGGTTCGATCGAGTTCGTGCACAAGCGCATCGTGCGGGAGCGCGACGCCGGCACCCCGGTGATCATCGTGTCGACCGAGCTCGACGAGGTGCTCGCCCTGGCCGACCGGATCGCGGTGATGTACCGCGGGAAGATCATCGGCATCGTCCCCGGGGGCACCGACCGTGACGTCCTGGGCCTGATGATGGCCGGCGTCCCGCCGCAGGCCGCCGAGCACCAGGCCGCCGAGCACCACACCCTGCTCGGCGGGTCCGACCCGGCAGCGCCTGCCGACCGCGACGAGGAGATCCCGTGACGACCACCGACACCCTGGTCGCGCCGTCGGCGCCACCACCGGCGGCCGAGGGTGAGCGGCGCAACCTGCTCCAGCAGGTCCTCGACGCCTCCTGGCTGACCATCATCCTGGCGATCCTGATGGCGCTCATCGCGTCGTCCGTGCTGATCGCCGCGGCGAACTCGCAGGTCCAGGCCACAGCCGTGTACCTCTTCGCACGGCCGAGCGACTTCTTCGGCGCCTCCTGGGACGCCATCTTCGGGGCGTACTCCTCGCTGTTCCGTGGTGCGATCTTCGACTACGAGGCGACGACCGCGGTACGCCGGATCCGGCCGATCACCGAGACGATGACCGCCTCGGTGCCCCTGATCTTCGCGGGCCTCGGGCTCGCGGTCGGCTTCCGCTCGGGTCTGTTCAACATCGGCGCCCAGGGGCAGGTCCTGGTGGGGGCGGCCGCCGCCACCTTCGTCGGCATCACGTTCTCGATGCCGGCCGGGGTGCACCTGGTGATCGCCTGCCTCGCCGCGATCGTGGTCGGGGCGCTGTGGGCCGGCATCGCGGGCTTCCTCAAGGCACGGACCGGGGCCAACGAGGTGATCGTCACGATCATGCTCAACTCGATCGCGGTGTACCTGATCTCCTACCTGCTGACCACCCAGCTGCTCGCCCAGGGCGGCACCAGGCCGATCTCGCCCGTGGTGGCCGACACCGCGACCTTCCCGCTGCTGCTCGGCAGCGGGTTCCGCCTGCACGCGGGGTTCATCGTCGCGATCCTCGCGGCGTGGGCGGTCTGGTGGCTGCTGGAGCGCTCGGTCCTCGGCTTCCAGTTCCGCGCCGTGGGTGCCAACCAGAACGCGGCCCGGACGGCCGGCATCCGGGTCAACCTGGTCTTCGTGCTCGTCATGCTCACTGCGGGCGGGCTCGCGGGCATGGGCGGCGCCACGCAGATCCTCGGGACGGACAAGTCGCTGCAGGCCTCGAGCGCAGGGTCGATCGGCTTCGACGCGATCACCGTCGCGCTGCTGGGACGTTCCAGGCCGCTCGGGACGGTGCTCGCGGCCCTGCTGTTCGGGGCGCTGCGTGCGGGTTCCCCGCTCATGCAGACCTCGGCGAACACGCCGATCGACATCGTCCAGGTCATCCAGGCCTCGATCGTGCTGCTGATCGCCGCACCGCCGCTGGTCCGAGAGCTCTCCATCTTCCACCGCATCGCCACCCTGTTCGGCTACTCGATGAAGGGGGCCCGCGCATGAGCACGGTGACCGCACCCCAGCCGCCGTCCGGCTCGTTGCAGACGCCTGACGCCGCGACGATCCAGGCTCGGATCGGTCTGCGCGGACCGATCACCTACATCGGCGTGGGCCTGATCTCGCTGGTGTTCTTCGCGCTGCTCACGCCGGCCGACGACACCACACGGTTCATGGTCGCCAGCAGCCGTGACTACGTGGAGATCTCCCCGTTCGCGGTGCCCTCCCAGGCCACGGCCATGGTCCTCTCGCTGGGTGCGCTCGCGCTCGCGGTCTGGGCCACGGTGCTGACGTTCCAGAGGCGTCGGGTCGCGACCTGGATCCCGATCCTCTTCGGCGGCCTGGTGCTGCTGGCCTTCCTGGTCTGGGTCATGGCGGGCAACAGCAACGCGCTGCCGTTGACCATCCTGCTCACCGGAGCGCTGACGCTCTCGATCCCGCTGATCTTCGGCTCGCTCGCGGGCCTGCTGTGCGAGCGGTCCGGGATCATCAACATCGCGATCGAGGGGCAGCTGCTCGCCGGGGCGTTCCTCGCCGTGGTGGTCGCGAGCCTGACCGGCAACCCCTACGCCGGGCTCATCGCGGCGCCGATCGCCGGTGCGATCGTGGGAGCGGGGCTGGTGCTCTTCGCGGTGCGCTACCGGATCGACCAGATCATCGTCGGCGTCGTGCTGAACGTGCTGGTCATCGGGGTGACGAACTACCTGTTCTCGACGGTCCTCACCCAGAACCCGCAGGCGCTCAACTCCCCGCCGCGGCTGCCCACCCTGCCGATCCCGGTGCTGTCCCAGATCCCGATCCTCGGCCCGGTGCTGTTCAACCACTCGTTCGTGGTCTACCTCATGTACATCGTGGTGGCCGTGCTCCAGGTCATGCTGTTCCGCAGCAGGTGGGGACTGCGGGTGCGCGCCGTGGGCGAGCACCCCAAGGCCGCCGACACCGTGGGCATCAAGGTCAACCTCACCCGGGTGCGGAACACCATCCTGGGTGGTGCGGTGGCGGGCCTGGGTGGTGCAGCGCTCGTCTCGGCCGGGCTGGCGTTCACCAAGGAGCTCACCTCGGGCAAGGGCTTCATCGCGCTCGCGGCGATGATCCTGGGCCGGTGGAGCCCCAAGGGCGCCCTCGCGGCGGCACTGCTCTTCGGCTTCGCCGACTCGCTGCGCCAGGTGCTGAACAACCTCGGGTCTCCCGTGCCGAGCCAGTTCCTGTCGATGCTGCCGTACCTGGCCACCATCTTCGCGGTCGCCGGTCTGGTGGGTCGGGTCCGCCCGCCTGCCGCCGAGGGCATCCCGTACGTCAAGTGATCGAAGGACCGACCATGGCTGAACCGTCAAGCAGCACCACCGACGCCACCGAGATCGACTGGGACGCCCTGCGGGCCGCTGCCCGTGAGGTCATGACCACGGCGTACGCGCCCTACTCCGGCTTCCCGGTGGGCGCCGCCGCGCTGGTCGACGACGGACGCGTCGTGGTCGGCTGCAACGTCGAGAACGCCTCGTACGGCGTGGGGCTGTGCGCCGAGTGCACACTGGTGGGTGCGCTGCACACCTCGGGGGGTGGTCGGTTGGTCGCCTTCGCCTGCGTGGACGGCCACGGGAACGCGCTGATGCCCTGCGGACGCTGCCGTCAGCTGCTGTGGGAGCACGGCGGTGCGCGCCTGCTGGTGGACACCGTCAGCGGGATCAAGCCGATGACGCAGGTGCTGCCTGACGCCTTCGGTCCGGACGACCTCGTCGAGAGAGCCTGAGGGACATGAGCACCACCGAGCAGTTCGACGCCGTCGACGTCATCCGCACCAAGCGTGACCACGGTCGCCTCAGCGACGGGCAGATCGACTGGGTCATCGACGCGTACACGCGCGGCGTGGTGGCCGACGAGCAGATGTCAGCGCTGACGATGGCCATCCTGCTCAACGGGATGGACCGGGGTGAGATCGCCCGGTGGACCGCGGCGATGATCGCGTCGGGGGAGCGCCTCGACTTCTCCGGACTCTCGCGCCCCACCGCGGACAAGCACTCCACGGGAGGGGTCGGGGACAAGATCACCCTGCCGCTGGCCCCCGTGGTGGCCGCCTGCGGGGTGGCGGTCCCGCAGCTGTCCGGCCGGGGTCTGGGGCACACCGGTGGGACGCTGGACAAGCTCGAGTCGATCCCGGGCTGGCGTGCCGCGCTGACCAACGAGGAGATGCTCGCCCAGCTCGAGGACGTCGGGGCGGTCATCTGCCAGGCCGGCTCGGGGCTCGCCCCCGCCGACCGCAAGCTCTACGCGCTGCGCGACGTCACCGGCACGGTCGAGGCGATCCCGCTGATCGCCTCGTCGATCATGAGCAAGAAGATCGCCGAGGGCACCGGGGCCCTGGTGCTCGACGTCAAGGTCGGTACCGGGGCGTTCATGAAGGACGTCGACCAGGCCACCGAGCTCGCCCGGACGATGGTCGCGCTCGGGACCGACGCCGGCGTCCGCACCGTGGCCCTGCTGACGGACATGTCGACACCGCTCGGGCTGACCGCGGGCAACGCGCTCGAGGTACGCGAGTCGGTCGAGGTGCTGGCCGGGGGAGGCCCGGCCGACGTCGTCGAGCTCACGGTGGCCCTCGCCCGCGAGATGCTCGCGGCCTCGGGCGCGGGCAACGGCGTCGATCCCGCCGACGCGCTGGTCGACGGGCGCGCGATGGACGTGTGGCGCCGGATGATCCGCGCCCAGGGCGGCGACCCCGACGCCCCGCTTCCGGTCGCGCGGGAGACCGACGTGATGCTCGCACCGGCCGACGGTGTCGTCGTCCGGCTGGACGCGCTCGCGGTGGGTGTCGCGGCCTGGCGGCTCGGTGCCGGCCGGGCGCGCAAGGAGGACCAGGTGCAGGCAGGGGCGGGGATCGAGCTGCACGCCAAGCCGGGCGCCCTGGTCCGTGCGGGTGAGCCGCTGCTCACGCTGCACTCCGACACGCCCGAGCGCTTCCAGCGGGCGCGCCAGGCGCTCGCCGATGCGGTGACGATCGCCCCCGAGGGCTCCCGTCCACCCGAGCGCCCGCTCGTGATCGACCGCATCGCGGCCGACTGACGCGGCACGGTCGAGCGGGGGCGCGGCCGTGGGCCACCAGCTGACCACCGTCCTGGCGGCCGCGCGACGGCTCGTGCAGCGCGTCGTCCCGCCCGCGGACGAGGTGTCGCCGAGCTGGCCGCCGGGGGACCTGCGCGAGGCGCTCGGATCGGCCCACCTCGAGCGGTGGCGGGCTGACGAGCCGGTGCGGTCGGCGCAGGTCGTCGCATCCCTCGCGGACGACCCGCAGGGGCTCACCGTGCTCCGCCGTGCGCTGGCAGCCGACGTCGGGCCCGACGACGCGTCCGAGCTCCTCGCCACCTGGCGGGACCGACCGCGGCCCACCAGGGCCGCGGTGCTCGACCCGGTCCGGAGCATGGGCACCGCTGCCCGTCAGGGAGATGCGACGACCTGCGGCTCGGCCGTCCTGACGCTGCTCGCCGCGGTCGGCGACCCGTGGCTGGCCCTGTGGCTCGCCGACGGGACGTCCTGCGCCGGGCGGCGTCCGACCGAGCTGTCCGGGGCCACCGGGCACCAGCTCGCGAGCCTCGCGGACGGCCCGCCCGAGCGCCGGTTCGTGGCCGTCCAGCAGGTCGTGCGTCGCCGCACCTCGGCGCGAGGGCTGCTCGTGGCGCCCTGGCCGCCCTCCCTCGGCACCCCTCCGTGGGGCGCTGCCGCCCAGGCGCGGCACCCGGGTGTGCGTTACGGCTCCGTGGTGCTCGACGACACCCGCACCGAGGAGCTGACGGGCGCGCTGGACAGGGTGGCGCTGGCGGTCGACCGCGGCGTCCCGGTGCCGCTGTACGTGGGGGGTGACAGCGCGCAGGGATGGTCACGGGCGGTGCCCAGGCACGTCGTGCTGGCTGTGGGCACGACCGGCGACGGCCTGGTGCTCTGGGAGCCGGCGAGCGGGCGGAGGTTCTCGGTCCCACGGGGCGACCTGCTCGCGCCCACCGGGCCGCGCGCCGCGCTCGGTGGGTGGACGCACCTGGCCTGGGCGGTGCTTCCCACCCTGCGGCCGGCCCGGTGAACCGGGACCGCCCGGTGGCGTCCGAGGGCCAGGCGGACGACGATGGAGGGGACAGGCCGCCACGGCGGCGTCCGCCGACCAGGAGGTGACGCGATGAGCACCGTCCCCGGAGACAGCTCATGGGCAGACGCTGGTCTCGTCCCGCCGGACTCCTCGCAGACGCAGGACCCGAGCCTGACCACGATCCCGGTCGAACCCGAGCACCAGCCGCGTGCTCCTCGCCCCGACCTCCGGGACGAGGCACCCGAGCCCGACGTCGTCGACCAGGCGCTCACCGTGCCGATCGATGACTCGGACGAGGACCGCTGACCGCTGACCGCAGACCGCACGGGACACGTCAGCGCGCCTGACCCGTCCCGTGCCGCGAGGGCCGGGTCGGGCGCCGTGCGCGCCGAGGACGGCCACGACCAGTAGCGTTGGGGTCATGAGCAGAACTGCCGCGCCCTTGACGACCGAGGCCATCGCCGCGTTGCCCAAGGTGGTCCTCCACGACCACCTCGACGGGGGTCTGCGGCCCTCGACCATCCTCGAGCTCGCCGGGCAGGCCGGTCACGAGCTGCCCGCGCACGACCCGCAGAGCCTGGGTGACTGGTTCGTCGAGTCCGCGAGCTCGGGTTCTCTCGAGAGGTACCTCGAGACCTTCGCGCACACCGTCGCGGTGATGCAGACCGCCGACAACCTGCGCCGGGTGGCCCGCGAGTCGGTCGTCGACCTCGCCGCCGACGGTGTCGTGTACGCCGAGCAGCGGTACGCCCCCGAGCAGCACCAGGCCGGCGGGCTCGCCCTGCAGGACGTCGTGGACGCCGTCCAGCAAGGGCTCGAGGAGGGTGTGGCCGAGGCCTCCGCAGCGGGGCACCACATCCGGGTCGGCCAGCTGATCACGGCGATGCGTCACGCCGACCGCAGCCAGGAGATCGCCCACCTGGCGCTCGAGAACCGGGACCGAGGGGTGATCGGGTTCGACATCGCCGGTGCCGAGGCCGGCTTCCCCCCGTCACGGCACAAGCGGGCGTTCCGCACGCTGCGTCAGGAGAGCTTCCCGGTCACGGTGCACGCGGGCGAGGCGGCCGGCGTGGAGTCGATCGCCGAGGCCCTGCACATCGGTGGCGCGCTGCGCATCGGCCACGGTGTCCGCCTGGTCGAGGACCTCACCTTCGGTGAGCCCACCCCGCAGGACCCGGGCGGCCTCGAGCACGTGCGGCTGGGCCGCGTGGCCCACTGGGTGCGTGACCAGCAGGTGCCCCTCGAGCTGTGCCCCTCGTCGAACGTCCAGACCGGGGCCGCGGTCTCGGTGGCCGAGCACCCGATCACGATGCTCGCCCAGCTCGGCTTCGCGGTCACGGTCAACACGGACAACCGGCTCATGTCGGGGACGTCTATGACCCAGGAGATGAGCCGACTGGTCACCGAGGCCGGCTGGGGGCTCGCCGAGCTGAGGGACGCGACGCTCACGGCCGCCTGGAACGGCTTCATCCACCACGACGAGCGCCAGGACCTCGTCGAGGACGTCATCATCCCCGGCTTCACCGAGTCCGCGAACGGACGGCACCGCGCATGAGCACCCCCACCACCCCCTCCCAGGCCGCGCCTGATCGTGCGGCCGTCGCCCAGATGGTCGACCACACCCTGCTCAAGGCCGAGGTGACCCGTGGCGACGTCCGGGCGCTGATCGCCGAGGCCCAGCAGCTCGGGGTGTACTCGATCTGCGTGTCGCCCTCGATGCTCCCGGTCGACGCGGGCGCCGTGCTTGTCGCCACCGTCTGCGGCTTCCCCTCGGGCAAGCACCACAGCGAGGTCAAGGCCGCCGAGGCGGCACGAGCCGTGGCGGACGGCGCGCACGAGGTCGACATGGTGATCGACATCGGTTCGGCGAAGGCCGGTGAGTGGTCCGCGGTCCAGGCCGACATCTCGACGGTGCGGGCTGCGGCTCCGGCCCCCACGGTTCTCAAGGTGATCATCGAGTCGGCCGCGCTCACCGATGAGGAGATCGTCGGCGCATGCCGGGCCGCCGAGGCGGCAGGTGCTGACTTCGTCAAGACCTCGACGGGTTTCCACCCGGCCGGCGGGGCCACCGCACACGCCGTCGCGCTGATGTCCCGGACGGTCGGGGGCAGGCTCGGGGTCAAGGCGTCCGGGGGCATCCGCACCGGCGCCGCTGCGCGGGAGATGATCGCCGCCGGCGCGACCCGGCTGGGCCTGTCCGGGACGGCCGCGGTGCTCGACGGCCTGGACCAGCAGCCACCGGCCGAGGACGGGGCCGGGGCCGCCGACCAGGGCTACTGACGGTCAGATCCCCAGCACCAGGGCGAGGTCCGCACGGACGGCGTCGAGCCGGTCGCGTGCGGTCCGTCGTGCCGTGCCCACGGCATCGTGGTCGCCCGGTGTGACGGGGACGATCACCTCGAGGTAGCACTTGACCTTGGGCTCGGTGCCGCTGGGCCGGACGACCACCCGGGTCCCGTCGGCCGAGATCAGCCGGAGCCCGTCGGTCGCCGGAAGGCCCTCGGGGCCGTCGACGCTGCCCTGGGCGAGGTCGGTGAGCTCGACCACGGGCGAGCCCGCCAGGGTCGCCGGGGGCTCGGCCCGGACCCGTGCCATGGTCGCCGGGATCTGGTCGAGGTCGGCGAACCTGGCCGAGAGCTGGTCGGTGAGGTGCAGGCCGTGCTCGAGCGCCAGGTCGTCGAGCAGGTCGAGCAGGGTGCGCCCCTCGGCGTGGGTCCTGGCGGCGAGCTGTGCGAGCAGCAGGGCCGCGCTCAGCCCGTCCTTGTCCCGCACCCGGAGCGGGTCGACGCAGTAGCCCAGAGCCTCCTCGTAGCCGAAGGCGAGCCCCTCGACCCTCGAGATCCACTTGAACCCGGTCAGCGTCGAGCGGTGGGTGAGCCCGTGGGCCGCGGCGATCCGGGCCAGCAGGCGCGAGGAGACGATCGACGAGGCCAGCACGCCGGCATGACCCTGCGGTGACGAGCCGGCCGGCGTGGCCCGTCGGGCCACGTACTCGCCGAGCAGCGCACCCACCTCGTCGCCGTGCAGCATGCGCCATCCGTCGGCGACGGCGGTCGTCGGACCCGAGGGCGCCCCGGCGACGGCCGCCCGAGGGTCCCGGACCGCGGCCGCGCACCGGTCGGCGTCAGGGTCGTTGGCCAGGACGAGGTCGGCCCCGACCTCACGGGCCAGTGCGAGGGCCAGGTCGATCGCCCCGGGCTCCTCGGGGTTCGGGAAGGCGACCGTGGGGAAGCGCGGGTCGGGAACGGCCTGCTCGGGCACCACGTGCAGGTCGGTGAAGCCCGCACCACGCAGCACGCGCTCGAAGGTCGAACCGCCCACGCCGTGCAACGGTGTGTAGACGATCCGCAGGTCCCGCGGGCCGGGCTCCTCGAGAGCTGCTACCGAGGCGAGGTAGGCCTCGAGGACCTCCTGACCCAGAAGGGTCCAGCCCCCCGAGGTGCGCGGCACCGAGGCGACCGATACCACCCGGGCGATGTGCGCGGCGATGGCCGCGTCGTACGGGGTGACGATCTGCGCGCCCTGACCGCTGTCGGTCACCACCCGACCGCCCAGGTAGACCTTGTAGCCGTTGTCCTCGGGCGGGTTGTGGCTCGCGGTGACCATGACCCCGGCGTCGGCGCCCAGGTGTCGCACGGCGAAGGCGAGCACCGGTGTGGGCAGCGGCGACGGCAGCAGCAGGGCGTGCCCGCCGGCGCCCGTGACCACCGCTGCGGTGTCCCGCGCGAAGACCTCGGAGTTGAACCGTGCGTCGTAGCCGATGACGACCCGCGGTCCCTCACCGTCGACCCGGTCGCCGGGCTCCGCAGGCAGGTCGAGGGCCTCACGCAGGTACCGGACCAGACCCGCGGCGGCGCGGATCACCACGGCACGGTTCATCCGGTGGGGGCCGCCTCCCAGGGCGCCGCGCAGACCCGCGGTGCCGAACTCGAGCGTCCCGCTGAACCGGTCGGCGAGCTCGGCCCTGGCGGCGTCCTGCAGCGGCGGGTCGTCGGGCTCCTCCTGCAGGGCGAGCTCGAGCATCGCGGCGAGGTGCCGCGAGGTGACCTGGTCCGGGTCGTCGTCGATCCAGGTCTGCACGGCGGTGACCAGCGTCGAGGGCAGCGGCGCACTCATCTCAGATCCGTCCCACGATCGCGGCCAGCAGCGCACCGATCCGCGGTGCGGCGGCCTCTCCGGCCTCGATCACCTCGCCGTGCGAGAGCGGGACCGGGCTGATGCCCGCGGCGAGGTTGGTCACCAGCGAGATCCCCAGCACCTCCAGGCCGGCGTGCCGGGCAGCGATGGCCTCGAGGGTCGTGGACATCCCGACGAGGTCGGCACCCATCCGCCCGGCCATGGTCACCTCGGCCGGGGTCTCGTAGTGCGGGCCGCGGAACTGTGCGTAGACCCCCTCGGCGAGCGAGGCGTCGACCTGGTGCGCGACGTCGCGCAGGCGCTGGGTGTACAGGTCGGTCAGGTCCACGAAGGTCGCACCCTCGAGCGGCGAGGTGGCGGTGAGGTTGAGATGGTCGCGGATGAGCACCGGGGTGCCCGGCGCCCAGTCCGGGTCGAGCCCGCCGCAGCCGTTGGTCAGGACCACGGCACGTGCTCCTGCGGCGGCGGCGGTACGGACCCCGTGCACCACCCGACGCACGCCCTTGCCCTCGTAGAGGTGGGTGCGTGAGCCGAGCACCAGGGCGTGCCGGTCGGTGCCGGTGAGCCGGATCGACCGGGTGGTCGCCACGTGGCCCACGACCGCGGGTGCGCTGAAGCCGGGGATCTCGTGACTGGGGATCTCGGCGACCGTCTCGCCCAGCAGGTCGGCTGCGCCGCCCCACCCGGAGCCGAGGACGAGTGCGACGTCGTGGGTGGGGACACCGGTGGCCCGCGCGATGTGTGCGGCGGCCTCCCGGGCGACGGCGAACGGGTCTGTCGTGGGGTCGTCGATGGCCCCTGCTGCGATGTCGTGGCTCATGGGACGCCACGTTATCGCCCGGGGGGTGGGACCGGGCCACGCAGCCGGCGCACGCGCCGCCCGACCGGACCCGCGGCACAATGGCCGGGTGACGTCGACCACCCCCGGAATGACCGCACCCCGTCCGACGCCCTCCGCCGAGGAGCCCGAGCCCCGGCCCGCGACCCACGTGGTGGTCGTGGGAGGAGGCCCCGGCGGCTACGAGGCGGCCCTGGTCGCCCGGCGGTCGGGTGCCCGGGTGACGCTGGTCGAGCGCACCGGGCTGGGCGGTGCCGCCGTGCTGACCGACGCCGTCCCGTCCAAGACGCTCATCGCGACGGCCGAGTGGATGACGATCGCCGACCGTGCGCCCGAGCTCGGCATCCGGACCGCAGGCTTCCCGATGGACGGACCCGCGCACCGCCACCAGGTGGACTTCACCAAGGTCAACGAGCGGGTGCTGGAGCTCGCGCACGCCCAGTCGGTCGACATCCGCGCACGGCTCGAGAACGAGGGGGTGACCGTCCTGGTCGGCACGGGGCGCCTCGAGGGCACCGAGCGCGTGGTCGTCGAGCCTCACGTGCGCGCGGAGCCCGACACGGCCGACCCGCACGAGGACCCCGCTGCCGTCACCGAGCCGGTGACCCTCCAGGCGGACATCATCCTGATCGCGACCGGGGCCACCCCACGGGTGCTCCCCGAGGCCCAGCCGGACGGCGAGCGGATCCTGACCTGGACGCAGGTCTACGGGCTCACCGAGCTCCCGACCCGGCTGGTGGTGGTCGGCTCCGGGGTGACGGGTGCGGAGTTCGCGGGGGCCTACACGTCGCTGGGGGTCGACGTCGTGCTGGTGTCCTCCCGGGACCACGTGCTCCCGGGAGAGGACGACGACGCCGCGGAGGTCATCGAGGAGGTCTTCCGCGACCGGGGGATGACCGTCCTGTCGCAGACCCGGGCCGAGGCCGTGACCCGCACGCACGACGGTGTGGAGGTGCGGCTGGCCGACGGCCGGGTGGTCACCGGCTCGCACTGCCTGCTGGCCGTGGGCTCGGTCCCCTCGACCGGGGGGCTCGGTCTCGAGCAGGCCGGGGTGCGGCTGACCCCGCGTGGTCATGTCGAGGTGGACCGGGTCTCACGGACCAGCGCCCGCGGTGTGTACGCCGCGGGGGACTGCACGGGTGTCCTGCCCCTGGCCTCGGTCGCGGCGATGCAGGGTCGGATCGCGATGGCCCATGCGCTGGGCGATGCGGTGCTGCCGCTGGACCTGACCACCGTCGCGGCGAACATCTTCACGGCACCGGAGATCGCGACCGTGGGCAGGTCGCAGAAGGAGCTCGAGGAGTCCGGGGTGCGGTTCGTCACCGCGAGCCTGGACCTGGCCCGCAACCCGAGGGCCAAGATGCTGGGCATCCGGGACGGGTTCGTCAAGATCTTCGCGCACGCGGCCACCGGGACGGTGCTCGGCGGTGTCGTGGTCGCCCCGCGGGCCGGGGAGCTGATCTTCCCGCTGACGCTCGCCGTGGCGCACAAGCTCACGACCGACGACGTCGCCCAGTCCTTCACGGTCTACCCCTCGCTGTCGGGGTCGGTGGCCGAGGTCGCACGGATCCTGCACCAGCGGGAGGACTGACCCGCAAAGGGCGGTCCTCAGCCCGGGGGTGCGGAGGGCTCGAGCCGGAGCAGCACGCTGAGCGGCAGGTGGTCCGAGGAGTGCGCGTCGTCGAGCACGAGGGCCTCCTCGACGACCACGCCACGGGTCAGGACCCAGTCGATCCGGTACCGGGGGTCCAGGCTCGGGCTGGTCAGCGCGTCGGGGTCGCCCGCGGTGTCCTGGGCGCTGGTGAGGCCCGCGCCCAGGAGGGCGTCGATCTCGGGCCAGCCGGGCTCGGCGTTGAGGTCACCGGCGATCACCGCGACCGGGGTGTCGCCCTCGGCGGCCAGGAGTGTCCTGATCTGGGCGAGCCGGGTCGGGGTGCTGGTCTCGCGGTGCTGGAGGTGCACCGAGGTGACCCGCAGCACCCCGTCGGGCAGCAGGACGTCGGCCGAGAGCGCCGACCTGTTCTGGGGCCCCACGCCGTAGGGCAGGGCCAGCACGCTCACGTCCTGCACCGGCAGTGCGGTGAGGATCGCGTTGCCGAACTGGCGGTCGGCGGCCGGTGCGAAGTGCATCCGCATGCCGAGCCGGTTCGCCAGCCAGGTCGCGGTGTCCGACCCCGCGCCCATGACCCAGCCGCGGGAGACCTCCTGGAGGGTGATCACCGTGGGCTCCTGCTCCTCGAGGGTGCGCGCGATCGCCTCGAGGTCCACACCCCCTGTCCCGTCGACGCCGTAGTGCAGGTTCCACGAGACCAGCCGGATGTCGGTCGGGACGTCGAGCGCCGCCCGGGCCACGGCACGTGAGGTGCTCAGTGCGCCACCCACGGTGAGGGCCGATCCCGCGACGACCAGCGCCGTGGCGCCGATCAGCAACCAGCCCACCCCCGGTTGCGTGGCACGGCCGGTGGCGACACCGCGATGCAGCGCGGCCGCCCCGAGCAGCGCAGCGGTGGCCACGAGGGTCAGGACGTTGGGGAACCCCAACGGGAGGTCGTAGTCGAGCTGGAAGACCAGCAGCGGCAGGATCGTCCCGAGGCCGACGAGGCACGCGCTCCCGGCGACCCTGACGGGCACGGTGGCACCCGCCGGCGGACCGGTGGTCGTGGTCGCCCGGACCCGTGGTTCGAGGGCCAGGGCGAGGGCGGCGGCGGCCAGCACCTGGGCGAGGACCAGCAGGACGAGCACGAGCGGTCCGGTCGTCCACATCACCCCGGCGACGGCTCCGGCGAGCAGCAGAGGCACCAGGACGGTGACCGGCGCTCGACCTCCCCACCCCGACGGCAACCCGAGGGCGGCGACCCACCCGGAGAGCAGCAGCCCACCGGCCGCCACCGGCCCGGCCACGGCGAGGGTGAGGCCGGACTGCGAGGCGGCGAAGGCCGGGTTCGCCAGCATCATGGCGGCCAGTGCCAGGGTCGGTCCGAGCGCCCACAGCCGCGCCGGTCGCATCGAGGGCGGGGTACCGGGGTCGCGGGCGGCGAGCAGGCCGGCCAGGACCAGGGCGACGGCGAGCGCGGTCGCGATGCCCCAGCCCACCACACCTGGCCGCCAGTACGCGTCCCAGGTGCCCAGGGAGAGCTGCAGGCCGGTCGCGGCAGCCGCGCCGGTGACCATTGCGCCCGCCACGGCACGACCACCCCCCGGGCGTCCGGCGAGCACCGCGACGGTCACGGTCAGCACGGCGATCGCCAGGGCGACGGTGGACAGGCCCACGGCGAACCGCGCTCCGGCCTCCACGCCCTGCACGGCGAGCCGGGCGGCCGCCAGGGCGATCGCGCCCGCGGCCACCGGGAGCCGGACCCCCCGGCGGCGGGCCGGCGCGAGCAGCAGGACCGCGAGCACACCGGGCATGAGGTAGGTGGCGAGCGCCGCGACGGCCGCGACCTCGACCCCGAGGGCGAAGGCCATGTCGAGCAGCGGCCCGCTGGATCGGACCAGCTCCAGGGTCACCAGGGTCAGCAGGGCGACGAGGGTGGTCAGGGCGCGCGGGACCCGCTGCCCCGCGCGAGCCGTCCCTGCGCCGGTCATGAGGACGGCTCGTCGGTGCGACCGTCGATGCGCGCGCGCAGCGAGGGCCAGGCGTCGGCGAAGGCACCCAGCAGGGGCCTGTCGTCGACCTCGGCCACCCGCACCCAGCTGATCGCCAGGCTCTCGGGGTCGGTCGGCCGCGGCCGCTGCCGCCCGGTCGAGCGGGCCAGGACGGTCGTGTAGCTCCACGGCCCGTGGTCCAGGGCGTGGGTAGAGAGCACCGCCAGCGCGCCCGGGTCGATGCCGGCCTCCTCGTGGGCCTCGCGCAGGGCACCCTGGACCGGGCTCTCACCCGGGGCGAGGGCCCCGCCGGGAAGCCCCCAGGTGCCCCCCTGGTCGCTCCACAGGGCACGGTGCTGCAGCACGACGTCGGTGGCGCGGCCCTGGTGGTCCGCGCGGAACAGCAGCAGCCCGGCGGCACCGTGCAGCCCCCAGTGCCGACGCCCGCAGGTGCACTCGACCCAGCCGTCGCCCGGCTGCGGGTGCAGGCCGGACGGCCGAGGAGGCATCCGGGTCAGCCGACGATGTCGCAGATCGCCGTCCCGGCGCTGACGCTCGCGCCCACGCCGGCGGACAGGCCCTGGACGATCCCGGAGCGGTGCGCCACGAGCGGCTGCTCCATCTTCATCGCCTCGAGAACCACCACCAGGTCACCCTCGGACACCTGTGCGCCCTCGGTCACCGCGACCTTGACGATCGTGCCCTGCATGGGTGAGCTCAGGGTGGTCCCGTTCGCGGGGCCGGCGAGTGTGCGCGCACCGGTGCGACGCGGGCGCAGCGGACGGTTGCCACCACGGCCGCGACCGCCGCCCAGGCCGGCCAGCCCGCCCAGACCACCTGGCAGCACCACCTCGATGCGCTTGCCGCCGACCTCGACCACGACCCGTTCGGTCGAGGGCTCGTCGTCCTGCTCGGGCTCGCTCTGGACGGGGGCTCCGTCCTCGCGCAGCGAGGGCAGCCGGTCGGCGAACTCCGTCTCGATCCAGCGGGTGTGCACGGTGAAGGGCTGCTCGGGGTCGGCCGGGGCGAAGGCCGGCTCGTCCAGGACCGCACGGTGGAACGGGACCACCGTGGGGATCCCGCGGATCTCGAGCTCGGCCAGTGCGCGCCGGGCCCGCTCGATGGCCTGGGTGCGTGTGGCGCCCGTCACGATGAGCTTGGCGACCATCGAGTCGAACGCCCCCGAGACGCTGTCGCCCTCGATCACGCCGCTGTCGACCCGGACACCCGGACCGCCTGGCAGGCGCAGGTGGTGGATGCGCCCCGGTGCAGGCAGGAAGCCCGCTGACGGGTCCTCGCCGTTGATCCGGAACTCGATCGAGTGGCCGCGCACCGCGACCTGGTCGTAGCCCAGCGGCTCACCTGCCGCGATCCGCAGCTGCTCGCGGACCAGGTCGATGCCGGTGACCTCCTCGGTCACCGGGTGCTCGACCTGGAGGCGGGTGTTGACCTCGAGGAAGGACACGGTGCCGTCCACCGCGACGAGGAACTCGCAGGTGCCCGCCCCCACGTACCCGGCCTCGCGCAGGATGGCGATCGACGAGTCGCGCAGC
This sequence comes from Actinotalea alkalitolerans, assembly GCF_023369855.1. Taxonomy (GTDB): domain Bacteria; phylum Actinomycetota; class Actinomycetes; order Actinomycetales; family Cellulomonadaceae; genus Actinotalea. The sequence continues at coordinate 93,885 of NZ_JAMBPP010000014.1, forward strand.
AGCTTCTCCTGCGCGGCACTCAGGAAGGGGGCAGGAGCCTCCTCGACCAGCTTCTGGTGGCGTCGCTGCAACGAGCAGTCACGGGTCGAGACCACCACGACCGTGCCGTGGGAGTCGGCCAGGCACTGGGTCTCCACGTGCCGGGGTGAGTCCAGGAAGCGTTCGACGAAGCACTCCCCGCGTCCGAAGGCCGCGGTGGCCTCGCGCACGGCCGAGTCGAACATCTCGTCGATCTCCTCGACGGTCCGGGCGACCTTGAGGCCGCGCCCGCCACCGCCGAAGGCCGCCTTGATCGCGATCGGCAGCCCGTGCACGGCCGCGAAGTCATGGACCTCGCTCACGTCGGCCACGGGGTCGGAGGTCCCGGCCACCAGGGGCGCCCCGGCTCGCTGGGCGATGTGACGGGCACTCACCTTGTCGCCGAGCGCGTCGATCGCCGCGGGTGACGGGCCGATCCAGGTCAGGCCCGCCTCGATGACCGCTCGGGCGAACCCGGCGTTCTCGGCCAGGAAGCCGTAGCCCGGGTGGACCGCGTCGGCTCCCGAGCGTCGTGCGACCTCGAGCAGCTTGCCGATGTCGAGATAGGTCTCGGCCGCGCGGGCGCCGCCCAGGGCGAAGGCCTCGTCGGCGAGCCGGACGTGCAGGGACTCGCGGTCGGGGTCGGCGTAGACCGCGACGCTCGCCACCCGGGCGTCGGCGCAGGCTCGGGCGATGCGGACGGCGATCTCACCGCGGTTGGCGATGAGGACCTTGCGGATGTCGGGCACGGCTCACCGTAACGTCACGGGCGCCCGGCGTTCACGCCGGGACCACGCCCGGACGACAATTCGCCGAACCCGCCAAGCGGTGCCCCTGACCTTTGTGCCCGATCACCAGTCGCGGGGCTCGCCGTGCCTGCGAGCATCGCCCGCGCCGACCCGACCCGGGTCGCCGGGCCTCAGCGCCACAGGTCGGGGACCGTCAGCCCGATCTCACCGAGCAGGGCCCGCAGCACCGGAAGGCTCAGGCCGACGACGCCGTGGTGGTCGCCCTCGATGCCCTCGATGAACGCCCCGCCCAGGCCGTCGACGGTGAACGCCCCGGCGACCGCGAGCGGCTCACCGGTCGCCACGTAGGCGTCGATCTCCCCGTCGGAGAGGTCGCCGAAGTGCACCGTGGTCGAGGAGGTGGTCCCGAGGGTGCCACCGGTGCCCGCGCCGCCCTCGGCGACCACCGGTCGGGCGTCGACCAACCAGTGCCCCGTGTGCAGGACGCCGGAGCGGCCGCGCATCTGGCGCCACCGCGCGACGGCGTCCTCGGCGTCCCGGGGCTTGCCCAGCGCGATGCCGTCCAGGTCGAGCAGGGAGTCGCAGCCCAGCACCAGGACGTCCTCGGGCACGTCCAGGGTCTCGAGACGGTCGACGACCGCCTGGGCCTTGGCCTGCGCGAGCAGCAGCACGGCGTCGACCGGGGCGAGCACCCCGAACCGCTGCGTGGCCGCGGCCAGCACAGCGTCCTCGTCGACCCCCGAGACCTGCACGAGAGCGTCGATGCCGACCCGACCCAGGGTCGTCAGGCGGGCGGGGGAGGCGGAGGCGAGCAGCAGCGAGGTCACCGCGGCAGGGTAGCCGCCGCGCGTGCACGTGACCTCCCGGGCCCGGCGCGGAGGCCGCTCAGTCTCCGGCAAGGGCCTCACGCAGCACGTCGAGTCCGACCGACCCCAGACCCAGCGCGTGCGCGTGGAAGGCCGTCAGGTCGTGCTCCTCGCCCCGGGCCTGCGCTGCGGCGGCCGAGGCGTCGCGCGCTGCCTCCCACAACCGCTGCCCGACCTTGTACGCCGGAGCCTGACCGGGCCATCCCAGGTAGCGGTCGAGCTCGAACCTCAGGAAGTCCTCGTCCATCGCCACGTTGGCCAGCAGGAACTCCCAGGCGGTGTCGGCGTCCCAGACGCCTCCGCCCCACCGCTGCGGACGCGGCAGGCCCAGGTGCACCCCGATGTCGAGCACCACCCGGGCGGTGCGCAGCCGCTGCCCGTCGAGCATGCCGAGCCGGTCACCCGGGTCGTCGAGGAAGCCGAGGTCGGCCATGAGCCGTT
>NZ_JAMBPP010000015.1 GCF_023369855.1 Actinotalea alkalitolerans
GGGCCCCCCGGGGGCGGCGGCGCGGGCACCCCCGGCGCCCGGGGCGCCCCCCCCCCGGGCCCGGGGGGCCCCCCCCGGGGGGGGGGGGGCCGCCCTTCTGGCATCGGGGAGCACCGATCACCGGCGCGGACGGTGCCGCCCACCGTGCACACTGGAGGTCCCCGAGCCCCGTGGAGCACACCGATGCGCAGGACCCTCCCGATCTCCCTCCTCACCGCTCTCGCCCTGCTGCTGGTCGGCTGCGGCGCCGACAGCCGGACCCCTGACCTCGACCGCCTCGGCGAGCAGGTCCGCTCGAGCGCGCAGGACGCACGGGCGAGGGTCGACCAGGTACGTGAGTCGCTCTCGGAGACCTCGGGGCTGGACGCAGACGCACGGGCGAAGGTCGAGGCGGCCACGGCCGCCGCCGCGGCCGCCGTCGAGCAGGCACGGGCCGCGCTGGACGAGACCTCCTCGACCGTCGGCCCCGAGACCGAGGCGGCCGTCGCCGACGCCCGCCGGGCGCTGGACGATGCCACGACCCGCATCAACGACGCCGCCGCCGACGCCCAGGGGGGCCTGCGGACCGCTCTGGACGAGCTCGCGAACCAGGTGCAGCGCCTCTCTGACCGCTTGGACGACGCCACCTGACCGATCGCCCGCCCCCCACCGGGGAGTCGCCTGCGGCAGTCCGCACCGGCCCACTAGCGTGGTGCGGGTGAGTACAGCACCCTTCTCCTCCACCACTCCTGCGCCTCTCTCCGGGCACCAGATCCGCCTCGCCCTGGGCGACCAGAGCGCCGTCGTCACCGACGTGGGGGCCAAGGTCCGCTCCTACAGCGTGGGCGACCGGGAGGTCTTCACCCCGTTCGACCAGGACGAGCCCGCGCCCGCCGGTCACGGCGGTGTCCTGGTGCCGTGGCCGAACCGGATCCGGGACGGCCGGTACGTCTTCGACGGTGTCGAACGACAGCTCGACATCACCGAGCCGCAACGAGGCACGGCGCTGCACGGGCTGGCGATGTGGCAGCGGTGGCACGTCGTGACCGAGGGGTCGGCCCTGGACGCTGCGCACACGCAGGGGCGCGCGACCACCCTCGAGCTGCGCCTCGCCCCGAGCGGCGGCTACCCCTTCGACCTGCTGGTCCGGGTCACCTACCGGCTCACGGTCGACGGTCTGCACGTCCGGACCGTGGCGACCAACCTCGGGAGCTCGACCGCGCCCTACGGAGTCGGCTTCCACCCCTGGCTCTCACCAGGTGAGGGATCGCTCGACGACTGCGCCGTCAGGCTCGACGCCTCGACCCGCGTCACCGTCGACGAGCGCCTGCTCCCGACCGGGACGATTCCGGTCGACGGCGTGTACGACCTGCGTGCACCGCGACCGATGCGCGGCCTCGACCTCGACGACGCGTACGTGGACGTGCTGCGCGACGAGCGGGGTCTGTCATGGATCCGCCTGACCGGGGTGGACGGCCGGACAGCCGCGGTGTGGATGGACGAGTCCATGGACACCTGGCAGGTGTGCTCGGGTGACCACCTCGACGCGGTCGACTACCGCCGGACCGGACTCGCGGCCGAGCCGATGAGCTGCATCGCCGACGCCTTCCGGACGGGCGACAGGCTGGTGAGGCTCGCCCCAGGGGCGAGCCATGAGGTGACCTGGGGCGCGACGCTCATCTGAGCCCTCGCGCGGAGCCGGGCCACGGTGCTGCTGCGCACCGTGGAGGGCTCAGTCGTCCCAGTTGGTGTCCATCGCCGTCGTGCCCGGCACGTACTCCCAGTGCCACGGCTCGTACGGGCCGGAGCCCCCGCGGCGGGCCCAGTTCGGGTTGTCCCAGCCGTAGACGGGTGCGTTCTCGTTGAGCCAGTTCCAGGTCGCAGTCGTACGGTGCTCGGACCCGCAGAGGTCGACTGCGAGCCCCCAGCCGTGGTTGCTCCGGCCCGGCGTCGCCGCGAGTCCCGGCTTGGTGCTGGCCAGGCGTCGCTGCGACGCCAGGGTGCGGTACGAGTCGGTCAGGCACAGGTCACGACCGAAGGCGGCGCGGTACCCGAGGTTGAGCTCGGAGATGGCTACGGCGGCGTCCCCGCGCAGGCTGTGCGCGGGGTCCCACAGCTGACACAGGTCGGAGGACGGGATCTGCCCGTTGCTCCCGGTGCTGCGAGGCTCGCCGTCGCACCCGGGGAGCGGGTCCCGCTCGACCGATCGGCTCACCGTGTCCGAGACCCGGGTCGCACCCGGGACGGCGGCGAGCAGCGAGGTGGGCGTCGTCTGCTGCTCGGTGCTGGCAAGGACCTCGTAGGTGGTCGGCACGCCGGCCTGCGCCATCTCCACCCCCGCACCCTGCGACGCGTCCTGGGCTGAGCCCGCGCTGACCACCGGCACGACGATCGTGGCAGAGGCGAGAGCCCCCAGGAGCACCGCTCGTGGCAGGAGGTGCAGACCGAGAGGTGAACGGCGCCGGGCCGGTACCTGCTGCTGCGTCGTACGCATCTCGCGTCGGGAGGTCCGCGTGCTCACCGGGGACCCGGACTGCTGAGACTGCACGACACCTCCGACTGCTGCAGCTGGTGCAGGACGACTTGGACACGCTCGCGCGATGCACGGATCGCGAGACCGCCCTCGACACTCCGGAGCACAGCTCCGGGACACAGGGGGGGCCCGGTGCCGACGCGGCGGTTACGAAACAGTAACGGCTCAGCGCCGCGGATCCAAGCGCCCTTTGGTCCTGGGTGGTCACGACCCGTCCGTCGGGCGGGCGGCGACGCCACCTCTCCGGACCTGCGGCACCGTCAGGTCGACGGGAGGCTCGCTGCGGGGGCGCTCTCCCTGGCGCCGCTGCATCGCGTCGCGCACCTCACCGACGAGCTCCTCGAGGATGTCCTCGAGGAACACGACCCCGACCACCTCGCCGTCCTCGTCGACGACACGGGCCAGGTGGGCACCGGTCTGCTGCATCGCGGCCAGCGCCACCTCGACCTCGTCCTGCGGGCGTACCAGGGCCAGACCGCGCACCCGCCATGCCGGCACGGGCTCGCCGCGCTGGTCCGGGGTGGCGTACAGGACGTCCTTGACGTGCAGGTACCCCATCGGGACGGCGTTCTCGTCGCTCACCGGGAACCGGCTGAAGCCCGTCCTGGCGACCAGACGCTCGACCGCGTCGGGTGTGCAGCCCTGCGAAAGGTCCACGAGGTCCCCGACGGGCACCATGACCTCACCGGCGGTCCGGTCCGAGAACTCGATCGCCCCGGTGAGCAGACCCTGGTCGTCGACGAGCAGCCCCTCGGCACGCGAGCGCTCGACGATCGACTGCACCTCGCGGGCGGTGAACGCCGACGCCACCTCGTCCTTGGGCTCGACCCCCGCACCACGCAGGATGTGGTTGGCCATCCAGTTCAGGAGCCGGATCACCGGGCTGACCGCGCGGCCGATGAGCACCAGCGGCGGTCCGAACCAGAGGACCGCACGGTCGGGCCCCGACACCGCGAGGTTCTTGGGCACCATCTCGCCGAGCACGACGTGCAGGTACACCACGATCGACAACGCCATCACGAAGGCCACCGGGTGCACCGCGGCAGCCGGGAGCCCGACCTCGGTCAGCGGACCCTCGATCACCCGTGCGAGGGCCGGCTCGGCGACGACCCCGAGGGAGGTCGAGCACACGGTGATGCCGAGCTGTGCGCAGGCCAGCATGAGGGAGACGTTCTCCATCGCCCAGAGCACCGTCCTGGCGCGGCGCGAGCCGGCGGCCGCGAGCGGCTCGATCGCGCTGCGCCGGGCGGAGATGATGGCGAACTCGGCTCCGACGAAGAAGGCGTTGGCCGCCAGCAGCACGACGCCCAGCAGGATCGCCGCCCCTGAGCTCACCGCGCACCGCCAGCCGACGAGCCGCTCGTGCCTGCACCGGGCGCGCCGGTGCTCGTGGCACCCTCGCGCCCGACGTGCACCCGGTCGACACGGCGCCCGTCCATCTGCTCGACCTTGAGGACCACCGCGGAGGTGACCACCACGTCACCGACCCTGGGGACCCGACCCAGGCCCGCCATCACCAGGCCGCCGAGCGTCTCGTACGCGCCGTCGTCAGGGACCACCAGGCCGGTCTGCTCGGTGAGCTCGTCCGGGCGCAGCAGCCCCGGGACGCTCCATGCGCCGTCGGTCACCCGGTGGACCCCGGCCCGCCGAGGGTCGTGCTCGTCGGCGACGTCTCCGACGAGCTCCTCGACGACGTCCTCGAGGGTGACCACGCCGGACGTCCCGCCGTACTCGTCGACGACCACCGCCATCTGCAGGCCCTGACCGCGCAGGTCCACCAGCAGCGGTCCGAGCCGGACGGTCTCGGGGACCCGAGGAGCCTCGTCCATGAGTGCCGCCGCCGGGACGTCACCTCGACGCTCGAACGGCACGGCGATGGCTCGCCGCAGGTGGACCAGACCGATGATGTCGTCGTGCGACTCCCCGATCACCGGGAACCGGGAGTGGCCCGTGGTGCGTGCTCGTTCGACCACGTCCGCCGCCGAGTCCTCACGCCGGAGCACCTCGAGCCGGGTGCGGTCGGTCATCACGTCGACCGCGGTGAGCCGTTCGAGGTCGATCGAGTTCGTCAGCCGGGTCGCGATCCCGACGTCCAGCGTGCCGATCTCGGCCGAACGACGGACCAGCGCGGCGAGCTCCTGCGGCGAGCGCCCCCCGGAGAGCTCTTCGCGGGGCTCGACACCGACCCGGCGCAGCAGCGAGTTGGCGCTGTCGTTCAGGGTGCGGATGACCGGGGCCAGGGCCGTGGTGAACCCCCGCTGCAGAGGCGCGACGGCGCGGGCGGTGGCCATCGGCCTGCTCAGCGCGAGGTTCTTCGGGACGAGCTCTCCGAAGAGCATCGAGAACACGTTGACGAGCAGCAGCGCGACGCCGCCGGAGACCGCTGCCACCGCGGCCCGGGACAGCGCCGTGCCCTCGAGGACACCCCCGAGGAGCGTCGCGAGCGCCGGCTGGGTCGTGTAGCCGAGCAGGATCGTGGTGACGGTGATGCCCACCTGGGCGCCGGACAGCTGGGTGGAGAGCTGCCGGAGAGCCTTGAGCACCTGGGTCGAGCGGCGGTCGGGTCGCTGGCCCACCTGCTGCTCGACGAGCCCCGGGTCCAGCGTCACCAGGGCGAACTCGGCGGCGACGAAGACCGCGGTCCCCACGGTCAGGCCCACACCGAGGAGGACCAGCAGCCACTCGGTCAGCACGGCGCGGCGCCCACGCACGGACTGGTGCGCGGGCGAGGGTGCGGGAGCTGGTTCGGGGTTGTGCCGGTGCTGGTGGGCCAGCACCGGCACGGACTTGAGCTGGTCATCGTGGAGGGATCATATCCGAGCGCATGTGCGACGCTGGGGGCATGCCTGCCCCGAGGGTCGACTCCCCCACCGGAACCCCCGCCGGCCAGGGGGGTGCAGTGCCCGAGCCTCCCTCGGCCGTCGTCCTGGTCGTCGAGGACGAGCCGGCGATCGCCACCGCCATCGCGCGCCGCATGGTCGCCGAGGGCTGGAAGGTGGAGATCGCCTCCGACGGGCTGGCCGGGGTGGAGGCGGCAGCGCGGATCCAGCCCGACGTCGTCGTGCTGGACGTCATGCTCCCCGGGATCGACGGCCTCGAGGTGTGCCGTCGCATCCAGGCCGACCGCCCCGTGCCGGTGATCATGCTCACGGCGCGCGACGACGAGACCGACATGCTCGTGGGGCTGGGCGTCGGCGCCGACGACTACATGACCAAGCCCTTCTCGATGCGCGAGCTGGTGGCCCGCACCAAGGCGCTGCTGCGCCGGGTCGAGCGGTCCGCCCGCGTGGTCGAGACGCCCGCAGACCCCGCCCTGACGGCCGGGGACGTGACGATCGACCGGCGTCAGCGGCGCGTCTCCCGGGCCGGCACCGAGGTCCACCTCACCCCCACCGAGTTCGACCTCCTGGTGACCCTTGCCTCGACCCCACGCACGGTGCTGACCCGCGAACGCCTCCTCGCCGAGGTGTGGGACTGGGTCGACGCGAGCGGCACCCGCACGGTCGACTCGCACGTCAAGGCGCTGCGCCGCAAGCTCGGCGCCGACCTCATCCGGACGGTCCACGGTGTGGGCTACGCCTTCGAGCCCGCCGAGGGCTAGACCGATGATCACCCCTCGGCACGCCGTGGGTGCCCGTCTCCCGGACGTCCGTCCGCTCGACCGGTTCTCCACGATCAAGATCAAGCTCGGCGTGCTGGTGACCGCGACCGTCACGCTCGCCGCCTTCATCACCTGGGTGGGCCTGTACAACGCCCTGGGCCCCACGCGGACGCTGCCGCTGGCGATCGCGGTCTCGGTGCTCGCGGTGCAGGTCCTGGCCCGCGGGATGACCTCACCGCTGCGGGAGATGACGGCAGCCGCCCGCGCGATGGCCGACGGCGACTACTCCCAGCGTGTCCGTGCGAGCAGCCGGGACGAGGTGGGTCAGCTCGCCGAGGCCTTCAACACGATGGCCCAGGACCTCGAGCACGCCGACGGCGTGCGCCGCGAGATGGTGGCCAACGTCTCGCACGAGCTGCGCACACCCGTCGCGGCCCTCCAGGCCCAGCTCGAGAACATCGTCGACGGGGTCAGCGAGCCCGACCCTGCGACGATGCAGGCGGCGCTGGCCCAGACCGAGCGCCTGGGGCGCCTGGTGACCTACCTCCTGGACCTCTCCCGCGTCGAGGCGGGGGCGGTGGGTCTGGACATCGCGGACGTCGCGCTGCAGGACTTCCTGCAGGACGCCGCGGACTCCGCCGCGATGGTGGCGGGCGAGAAGCACCTGTCGGTGGTCGTCACCGTCGAGCCCGCCGACCTGCACGTGCCTGCCGACGCCGAGCGGTTGCACCAGGTGGTCGCGAACCTGCTGCACAACGCCGCCCGCCACTCCCCTCCCGGGGGCGAGGTACGGCTCGAGGCCCGACGGGCCGGAGCGGTGGTCGTCCTGGACGTCGTGGACGAGGGCCCGGGGATCCCGCCCGCCCACCGGACGCAGGTGTTCGAGCGTTTCCAGCGGGGCAACGCACCCGCCCAGACCGGCCAGGTGAGCACCGGGGGGACGGGGCTGGGCCTGGCCATCGTGCGGTGGGCCGTCGAGCTGCACGGGGGGACGATCCGTGTCGCGGACTCCCCGACCGGCTGCGTGATGCGGCTGACGCTCCCAGCCGAACGCACCCGGCCGGGCCCGGGAGTCGATACCGTGAACGGGTGAGTGAACCGACCTCGCCCCTTGTCCCGTCCGATCCGACCCGTCGCACCCCGCCCTCGGACGAGGGGGTGATCGTGGTGGACCACCTCTCGAAGTCCTTCGGGCCGGTCCGTGCTGTCGACGAGCTGTCCTTCCGGGTCGAGCCCGGTCGCGTCACCGGCTTCCTGGGGCCCAACGGTGCGGGCAAGACGACCACCCTGCGGATGCTCCTCGGGCTGGTCCGCCCGACCTCCGGCACCGCGACCGTGGGCGGGCACCACTACGCCGAGCTGCGCAACCCGCAGCGGATGGTCGGGGCCGCGCTCGAGGCCGCGAGCTTCCATCCCGGCCGGACGGCCCGCGACCACCTGCGCGTGTACGCACCGCAGGCCGGGGTTCCCGACACCCGGTGCGACGAGGTGCTCGAGCTGGTCGGGCTCGCCGACGTCGCCGGTCGCCGTACGGGCGGCTTCTCGCTCGGCATGCGGCAGCGCCTCGGCCTGGCCACGACCCTGCTGGCCGACCCGCGCGTCCTGGTGCTCGACGAGCCCGCCAACGGGCTCGACCCCGAAGGGATCGCCTGGTTGCGTCGCTTCCTGCGGCACCTCGCCGGTGAGGGCAGGACCGTGCTGGTCTCGAGCCACGTCCTGTCCGAGGTCCAGCAGACCGTGGACGACGTCGTGATCATCGCGCGCGGCCGCCTGGTCCACGCCTCGCCGCTCGCCGGACTCGCCCGACTGACCTCCACGAGCGTGCGGGTCGCCTCGCCCGATCGCGCAGGACTGGACCGTGTGGTCGTCGAGAACGGCTGGGGGGACCGCCTGCTCACCGTCGCCCCGCAGGACGGACCCGCCACCGGCAGCCTGCTGCTGCGCGACCTGGACGCCGCGACGGTCGGCGCAGCCGCGCACCGCGCAGGGCTCGAGCTGCACGAGCTCGCCACGCAGCAGGTCGGGCTCGAGGACGTCTTCCTCCGGCTGACCGGTGAGCAACCCGTCGCGACGACCGAGGTGGGTGCCGCATGAGAGCCGCCCTGGTCACGGAGTACCGCAAGCTCGTCACCACCCGGCTGTGGTGGGCCCTCCTGCTGGTCATGGGGGTCTACATGGCCTTCCTGGGCGCGATGATGGGCTTCGTCTTCGGCAGTGACGACGCCGGCGCCTCGCTCTCGGGCGGGATGGGGGACCCGGGCGCCGCCGCGGCACTGGACCCGGCCGCGGTCGCGCAGACGGTCTACACGCTCTCGACGAGTTTCGGGTACGTCTTCCCGGTGATCGTGGGGGCGTTGGCCGTGACCGGCGAGTTCCGGCACATGACGGTGACCCCGACGTTCCTGGCCGAGCCCCGGCGCAGCGTCGTCCTGGGTGCCAAGCTGCTGGCCAGCATCCCGCTCGGGGTGCTCTTCGGTCTGGTCGGCACGCTCGCGACGGTGGCCGGAGGTGCCCCCGTCCTGGCCCTGCTGGGCGAGGACCCGATGCTCACCGACCCCCAGGTGCTGCGCTCGATCGGCTTGTGCGTCCTCGTGCTCACGGTGTGGACCACGGTCGGTGTCGGCTTCGGCGCGGCCCTGCCGAACCAGGTGGCCGCAGTGGTGGTCCTGCTCGCCTTCACCCAGTTCGTCGAGCCGATCGTCCGGATGGTGCTGGGCGTGGTCGACGCGATGGAGATCGCCAAGTTCATGCCCGGGGCGGCCGGGGAGGCCGTGACCGGCGTGAGCTTCTACAGCGCGACCGGGCTGGGTGACCTGCTGGTGTGGTGGCAGGGCCTGCTGGTGCTGATCGCGTACGGTCTGGTCCTGGCGCTCGTGGGACGCCTGACGACGCTCCGCAAGGACGTCACCTGAGACTGCACGGCACGTCGGCCGGAGCACGAAACCTGATCGACACTCAACCATGGTGTTCTTGGGTGTCGCGGGGCAGCCCGTTTGCGCGGGCATTGCCGCCTCGCGACCGGCCCGTGCCACGACGCGCCGACATGGCCCCAGCAGCTGCGCAGGGGACGTAGCGCACGGCGAAGTGGCCTAGGGTTGGACACATCAGCAGACCTGTCGCAACGGTCGAAAGTCCGTGGTGGAAGAGGGCGATCTTCGCGTGTCCCAGAACGCAGAACAAGGCTCGGTGCGTGCCGTCTTCGGCGCCAACGAATGGCTCGTCGACGAGCTCTACGAGCAGTATCTGACCGACAAGGACGCGGTCGACCCCGCGTGGTGGGACTTCTTCGAGGACTACCGTCCACGCACGGACCAGCGCAACGGCTCCCCTGAGGACGGTGCCCGACGTCCCGCGTCCGGGTCCGAGCCCTCACGGACCCAGGCTTCGAGCAGCGCCCCGACGTCGGCGTCGACCACCGCCGCGAGCGCGCCCGAACCGTCGGGAGCCTCCGGGCCCTCGTCCACCGCGGGTGCACGGTCGACCGGTGCGGCAGCCACCGGCCAGCAGCCGGTGCCCCAGGCCGACGGACCGTCCGCCCCGCCCAGCAGCCCGCAGGACCGCCCAGCGCCGGCCCCCCAGGCTCAGCGGGCACCGGCCCAGGCCACCTCGCGCACCCCGCGCGAGCCGCAGACCGGCGACGGCGCGGCGGGCGAGGCGACCGCCACCCCGCCGGTCGCCTCGGCGCAGCCGTCCACGGCCCCCTACGCAGAGATCGCCGCGACCAGGAAGGCCCCCCAGTCCGGGCCGGCCGAGCCCACGATCGAGCGGCTGCGAGGCCCGGCGGCCCGAGTGGTCACCAACATGGAGGCCAGCCTCGAGGTCCCCACCGCGACCTCGGTGCGCGCCGTCCCGGCCAAGCTCATGGTCGACAACCGCATCGTGATCAACAACCACCTGGTGCGCAGCCGGGGCGGCAAGGTCTCCTTCACCCACCTGATCGGCTTCGCCGTGGTCGAGGCCCTCGCGGACATGCCCGCGATGAACAACGGGTACGCGCTCACCGACGGCAAGCCCTCGGTGGTCAAGCCCGCCGGGGTGAACTTCGGGCTGGCCATCGACCTGGCTAAGCCTGACGGCACCCGTCAGCTGCTGGTCCCCTGCATCAAGGGAGCCGACCGGATGGACTTCGGTCAGTTCGTCTCGGCCTACGAGGACGTGGTGCGGCGCGCCCGCAACAACAAGCTGGGTGCCGACGACTTCGCCGGGACCACGATCACCCTGACCAACCCCGGCACCATCGGCACCGTGCACTCGGTACCGCGCCTGATGGCCGGGCAGGGCACGATCGTCGGCGTCGGGGCGATGGACTACCCCGCAGAGTTCCAGGGGGCCTCCGACGAGCAGCTCGCGCGCCTGGGCGTGTCCAAGGTGCTCACGATCACCTCGACCTACGACCATCGCATCATCCAGGGCGCGCAGTCCGGCGACTTCCTGCGGATCGTCGCCGCCAAGCTGCTGGGCGAGGGCGGCTTCTACGACCGCGTCTTCACCGCGATGCGCATCCCGTACGAGCCGGTGCGCTGGGTCCGGGACAACACCGTCGACCAGGACACCGAGCTCGCCAAGCCCGCACGCATCGCCGAGCTCATCCACTCCTACCGGTCGCGCGGCCACCTGATGGCCGAGACCGACCCGCTGGCCTACCGCCAGCGCAAGCACCCGGACCTGGACATCCAGAACCACGGACTGACGCTGTGGGACCTGGACCGCGTCTTCCCCACCGCGGGCTTCACCGGGAAGCCGAAGGCCAAGCTGCGCGAGATCCTCGGCCTGCTGCGCGACTCCTACTGCCGCACGATCGGCGTGGAGTACATGCACCTGCAGGACCCCCGCCAGCGCCGGTGGCTCCAGGAACGACTCGAGTCGGGCTACGCCCGCACCCCGCGCGAGGACCAGCTGCGTATCCTGCGACGCCTGAACGCGGCCGAGGCGTTCGAGACCTTCCTGCAGACCAAGTTCGTCGGGCAGAAGCGCTTCTCCCTCGAGGGCGGCGAGTCGCTGATCCCGCTGCTCGACGCGGTGCTGTCCAAGGCCGCGGAGAACGGGCTCGACGAGGTCTGCATCGGCATGTCCCACCGGGGACGGCTCAACGTGCTGGCCAACCTCGCGGGCAAGAGCTACGCGCAGATCTTCGCGGAGTTCGAGGGCAACCAGGACCCCAAGAGCGTCCAGGGCTCGGGCGACGTGAAGTACCACCTGGGCACCGAGGGCACCTTCACCGCCGAGTCCGGGGCCACGACCCAGGTCTACCTGGCCGCCAACCCCTCGCACCTCGAGGCCGTCGACCCTGTGCTCGAGGGCATCGTCCGCGCCAAGCAGGACAGGATCGACCTCGGCGGCGACGGCTTCTCGGTGCTGCCGATCCTCATCCACGGCGACGCCGCCTTCGCCGGCCAGGGGGTCGTGGTGGAGACCCTCAACCTGGCCCAGCTGCGCGGCTACCGCACCGGCGGCACGGTGCACGTCATCGTCAACAACCAGGTCGGCTTCACCACGGGCCCCTCCTCGTCGCGCTCGACGCACTACTGCACCGACGTGTCCAAGGGCCTGCAGATCCCGATCTTCCACGTCAACGGGGACGACCCCGAGGCCTGCGTCCGCGTGGCCGAGCTCGCCTTCGAGTTCCGCGAGCAGTTCGACCGTGACGTGATCATCGACATGATCTGCTACCGCCGTCGGGGTCACAACGAGGGCGACGACCCCTCGATGACCCAGCCGCTCATGTACAACCTCATCGAGGCCAAGCGCTCGGCACGCAAGCTCTACACCGAGGCCCTGGTCAGCCGCGGGGACATCACGGTCGACGAGGCCTCGCAGGTGCTGCAGGACTACCAGAAGCGGATCGAGCAGGTCTTCACCGAGACCCGCGAGGGCGGCTACACCCCACCACCGTCGAGCGAGCCGATCGCCGGGCTGGAGCGGCCCGAGGCCCAGCTCGAGGACGCCGGCATCATGGTCGGCTGGAAGACCGCCGTCGACCCCGAGGTGCTGCACCGGATCGGGCGGGCCCACGTGCGTCCGCCGGCGGGGTTCACCGTGCACCCCAAGCTCGAGCAGCTGCTCAGCAAGCGCGAGCAGATGTCCCGTGAGGGCGGCGTCGACTGGGGCTACGGCGAGGTGATGGCGTTCGGCTCGCTGCTGATGGAGGGCACCCCGGTGCGTCTGGCAGGTCAGGACTCCCGGCGCGGGACCTTCGTGCAGCGTCACGCGGTGCTGCACGACCGCAACACGGGCGCCGAGTGGACGCCGCTGCTGTACCTGTCGAGCGACCAGGCGAAGTTCTGGGTCTACGACTCCTCGCTGTCGGAGTTCGCCGCGATGGGGTTCGAGTACGGGTACTCGGTCGAGCGACCCGACGCCCTGGTGCTGTGGGAGGCCCAGTTCGGCGACTTCGTCAACGGCGCGCAGACGATCATCGACGAGTTCATCTCCTCGGCCGAGCAGAAGTGGGGTCAGCGCTCGTCGGTCGTGCTGCTCCTGCCGCACGGCTTCGAGGGCCAGGGCCCGGACCACTCCTCGGCCCGGGTCGAGCGCTTCCTGCAGATGTGCGCCGAGGACAACATGACGGTCGCCGCACCGAGCAGCGCCGCGTCGTACTTCCACCTGCTGCGCCGCCAGGCCTACGACCGGCCGCGCCGCCCGCTGGTGGTCGCGACACCCAAGTCGATGCTGCGCCTCAAGGCGGCGGCCTCACCGATCGAGGACTTCACCAGCGGAACCTTCCGACCGGTCATCCCCGAGTCCCACCTGCCCGACCCGACCGCGGTCGACCGGGTGCTGCTGTGCTCGGGCAAGGTCTACTACGACCTGCTCGCGCACCGGGCCAAGCTGACCGACGAGCGGACCGCGATCGTCCGTCTCGAGCAGCTCTACCCTCTCGAGACCGACGCGGTCGCGCAGGCGCTGGAGCCCTTCGGCTCGGCAGAGCCGGTGTGGGTCCAGGAGGAGCCGGCGAACCAGGGCGGCTGGAGCTTCATCAAGATGCACCTCGAGCCTGCGCTCGGCCGCGAGCTGCGCGTGGTGTCACGGACCGCCGCGGCCTCGCCGGCCTCCGGGTCGTCCAAGGTGCATGCCGCGGAGCAGGCCGATCTGGTGGAGACCGCCTTCGCACGGTGACGGCAGCCCCGGGAGGGACCGTTGCTGCCGCCGCTGCCCTGACGGAGTACGGACCGTCAGGGCAGGAAGGCGAAGGTGCGTCGGTAGGCCAACGGGCTGGTCCCCAGGGTGCGCGCGAAGTGGTGCCGCAGCGCCGGGGCACCACCGAACCCCGCTCTGCGGGCGATCTCCTCGACCGGCAGCTCGGTGCGTTCGAGCAGCTCCTGCGCGCGGAGCAGACGCTGGCGGGCCGTCCATCCTGCAGGCGTCGTCCCGGTCTCGGCACGGAAGCGCCGCGCGAAGGTGCGCTCTGACATCCTCGCCCGGCGCGCGAGAGACGGCACCGTGATCTCCGCGTCGAGGTTGTCCTCGATCCAGGCCAGGACGGGCGCGAGCTCACCACCGTCCCCCGGCGGCACGGGGTAGTCGATGTACTGCGCCTGCCCCCCGTCGCGGTGCGGGGGGACGACCATCCGACGGGCGACCGCGGCCGCTGCCACCGCTCCGAGCTCGCGGCGGACCAGGTGCAGGCACGCGTCGATGCCGGCTGCGGTGCCCGCGCTGGTCACGACGCCGCCGTCCTCGACGTAGAGGACGGCGGGGTCGACCTCGGCCCGTGGGAAGGCTGCGGCCAGCCGGTCCGCGTACATCCAGTGGGTGGTGCACCGTCGCCCGTCCAGCAGACCGGCGCGGCCCAGGCCGAATGCACCGCTGCACACGCTGAGGATCCAGGCGCCCCGTGCGTGCGCACGCTGCAGCGCCTCGAGCACCTCCACGGGCAGGTCCCTGTCGTCGCCGTAGGCCGGCAGCACGACCAGGTCCGCCGAGCCGGTGGTCTCGAGGCCGTCGTGGATCATCAGCTCCATGCCGAGCTTGGTGCGGATCGGCACACCGGGTCGAGGCGTGCAGGCCGTGAACTCGAACGAGGGCCCACCGGTGTCGCTGCGATCGATGCCGAAGACCTCGCAGACCACGCCCAGCTCGAAGGGGGCGATCCCGTCCAGGACGATCGCGGCGACGGAACGGAGCATGAGGCTACGGTCGCACACCGTTGGCAGAAAGTCGATGGACGGCGGCAGATCAGCCACTGGTGGCTGCCCATCGACGCGCGCAGACTTTCTGCCATGAGCACACTCCTCGTCCTCACCCTCGCCGTCCTGATCCTCCTCTCGGTGGTCGCGGTCGCCCGTGCGGTACGGCACGACGGCTACGGGCAACGCCCCGCTCCCCGGTCCCACCCGGCATGGGACGAGCACCTCTCGACCCCGTGGTGACCCGCTGACCCAGGCGAGGCCGCGCGCCGCGCGTCGGTCACCGCTCTGCCTGCCGCCGTCGGCCACACTGGCACCACGGACGAGCAGCAGGAGGATCGGTGGCAGACCGCGCACGGCGCATCTGCGTGATCGGCGACGAGATCGCCGCCGGCGCGGGAGACCCCAAGGCCCTCGGATGGGTCGGACGGGTCGTGGCGCGCACCCACCTGGACCGACCGCCGCTGGTCATGACCCTGGCAGTCCCCGAGGAGACCACGACGGCGCTCAGCGCACGGTGGGACACCGAGACCGCACCCCGTTTCGACGGGTCGGCCGGTGAGGAGACCAACCACCTCGTCGTCGCCCTCGGGCGTGCGGACCTCTCGGCAGGCATCTCCCTCGCGCGGAGCCGGCTCAACCTGGCCAACATCCTCGACGTCGCCGAGTCGCGCAGGTTGCGCACCTTCGTCGTCGGCCCTCCCCCCGGCGCCCACCACGACCCCGACCGCCAGGCCGAGCTCTCCTCGGCCTTCGCCGACGTGGCCCAGCGCCGCGCGGTCCCGTTCGTCGAGACCTACGCACCGCTCGTCGGTCACGAGCAGTGGCAGGCCGACCTCGCCGCGGGCGACGGACACCTGCCCAGCCAGGCCGGTTACGGGCTGATCGCCTGGCTGGTGCTGCACACCGGCTGGCACCAGTGGCTCGGACTGCCCTCCGACCTGGGCTGACCCGCCCGATCAGTGCAGGATGCCCGCCCCGCGCAGCTCGACGGTGAGGTCCTGGGGGTTGGAGGCCACGGTGCAGGCGTCCTCGTAGGAGACGATCTCCTCACGGATCAGGCGGAAGAGGTGCTGGTCGAAGGTCTGCATCTTGTAGTACTCGCCGTCGGCGATGAGGTCCTGCAGCGGCGGGGCGTTCATCGGGTCGACGATCGCCTCGGCGGTCCGACCGGTGTTGACCAGCACCTCGATCACGGCGGCCCGGCCGGTGCCGTCCTGCTTGCGGATCAGCCGCTGCGACACGATCCCGCGCAGGGCCTGGGCGAGGGCGGAGCGGACCTGCTTCTGCTCGTGCGGAGGGAAGAAGTCGACGATGCGGTTGATCGTCTCCTGCGCATCGATGGTGTGCAGCGTGGACATCACCAGGTGTCCGGTCTCCGCCGCGGAGAGCGCCGCACGGACCGTCTCGACGTCTCGCATCTCCCCGACCAGGATCACGTCAGGGTCCTGCCGCATCGCGGCCCGGAGCGCCACGTCGAAGTTGTCGGTGTCCTGCCCCACCTCACGCTGGCTGATGATGGCCTTCTTGTCGGTGTGGAGCACCTCGATCGGGTCCTCGATCGTGACGATGTTGACCTCGCGGTAGGCGTTGACCAGGTCGACCATCGAGGCCAGCGTGGTCGTCTTGCCGCTCCCGGTCGGCCCGGTCACCAGCACCAGACCACGCGGCTCGAGGGCCAGCTCGCCCACGACCTCGGGCAGCCCGAGCTCCTCGAGGCTCTGCGCCCCCATCGCGACCCGCCGGCAGACCAGCCCGTAGGTACCTCGCGCCTGGTAGGCGTTCACCCGGAAGCGCCCCAGCCCTGGCACCGAGTACGCGAAGTCCGCCTCGTGCTGCTCCAGGAAGGACTCCTTGAGCCGCTCGGGGATCACCTCGTCGACCATGTGACGGGTGTCGGCCGGGCTCAGGTCGGGCACCTGGAGCCGACGCAACCTGCCGTCGACCCGGACGCGCGGAGCCGAGCCCACCTTGCAGTGCAGGTCGGACCCGGAGGAGCCCACCAGGGCATGCAGGAGCGGGACGATGGACTGCGGCTGATCGGTCACCCTGAGATGATCGGATGTCCGAGGCCCGGACTTGAACCCTCGGACGCCCCAGCTGCACGGGCAGCGCCCTCGGCGGCCGTACCGTGCACACCGGACCCGGCGAGGTGTGGGACGATGAGCGCTGCGAATCGGCTGACGGCCGGTCCGTCAGAGCTACTGCTGAGGAGTCACCATGAGCAAGCGCGGTCGCAAGCGCCGTGCCCGCAAGGGCAGCGCAGCCAACCACGGCAAGCGCCCCAACGCCTGAGGTCGTAGGACGCACGGCAGGAGGGGGGGGGGGCCCCCCCGGGGGCCCCCCCCCCCTCCTGCTGTGTCAGCTCCCGGGGTACTCGCCGCGCAGGATCACGAGCTGCTCGCGGATACGCAGGTGCAGGGCCATCGGCGCCGCCTCGTGGCACGAGCGGCGAACCAGCTTCTTGAGGTGGTCCTCGATGTCGTACTCGGCCAGGCAGGGCTCGCAGTCGGCCAGGTGCTCACGGATACGGTCGCCGTCGACCTCGGAGCACTCCGAGTCGAGGAACTCGAAGAGCCGGTCCAGCGCCTCGCCGCAGTCGGCCGCGTGGGCCCTGGACGGTGCGCTCTCAGGAGCGCTGCCGGTCGCGTCGTTCACGGTGTACCCCTCTCGTCCGCTGCGGCAGGGACCAGGCCACGCTCCCTCGCGTAGTCGGTCAGCAGCTCACGCAGCTGTCGACGACCACGGTGCAGCCGCGACATCACCGTGCCGATCGGCGTGCCCATGATCTCGGCGATCTCCTTGTAGGCGAACCCCTCGACGTCGGCGAGGTAGACCGCGATCCGGAACTCCTCACCGATCGAGGCCAGCGCGTCCTTGACGTCGGAGTCGGGGAGGCCGTCCAGGGCCTCGGCCTCGGCCGAGCGCAGGCCGGCCGAGGTGTGGGAGGCCGCCCGGGCGATCTGCCAGTCCTCGATGTCCTCAGCCGCCGACTGCAACGGCTCACGCTGCTTCTTGCGGTAGGTGTTGATGAACGTGTTCGTCAGGATGCGGTACAGCCACGCCTTGAGATTGGTCCCCGGGCGGTACTGGTGGAACGCGGCGAAGGCCTTGGCGACCGTCTCCTGGACCAGGTCCTCGGCATCGGCGGGGTTGCGCGTCATGCGCAGGGCGGCGGAGTAGAGCTGGTCGACGTAGACCAGTGCCTCTGTCTCGAACCGGGCAGCGCGCTCGGCAGTGCTCTCTGCCTCGGGCGCACGGTGGGTGTCCTCAGTCATCGCCCACGAGCCTAGCCTCCGGGACGGGCCGCGGCTGCCTGGCCGCGAGACCGGCCGTCGCCGCAGCCCACGGATGCCTCGGGTCGCCGGGCCCCTGCCCTGGGCGTTCTCGACCAGAAGAGTCATACCCGGGCCAACGCCCACGCGGGCACCAACCATTCCCGTGCCGGAACGGCGGTGCACGTGGGCCAGTCCCGGAGCGTGCTCGACGAGAGGGTGCCCGCAGGCCTACGACGCACTAGCGTGGCCGTATGTCCAGATTCCTCACGCTTCTCCGCGAGCAGGTCGGCCACGAGTTCGACGCCCACCAGCAGTACATCGCGATCGCTGTCTGGTTCGACGGCCAGGACCTCCCCCAGCTGGCGAGGCACTACTACCGGCAGGCCGTCGAGGAACGCAACCACGCGATGATGATCGTCCAGTACATGCTCGACCGGGACCTCTCGATCGAGATCCCCGGTGGCCGGCCCGTGCGCAACGACTTCGTCACCGTGACCGACCCCATCTCCCTGGCCCTGGCCCAGGAACGAGTGGTCACCGAGCAGATCGAGGCGCTGTTCGCAGCCGCTCGTACCGAGGGTGACGCCCTCGGTGAGCAGTTCCTGCTGTGGTTCCTCAAGGAGCAGGTCGAGGAGGTCGCCTCCGCCACGACGCTGCTGACGGTTGCTGAACGAGCCGGCACCAACCTCTTCGACCTCGAGAACTACGTCGCCCGCGAGCAGATCGGCGACGGCGGGGAGTCGGCCGACGCACCCGCGGCCGCAGGAGGCGCCCTGTAGGCGCACAGCGGCGCACTCGAGGAGCCGTCCCATCGCAGTACCGAGGAAAGGACATCCCCATGCTGGTCCGACGGATCGCCCGCCCCCTCTTCGCCGCCTGGTTCGTGGCCGAGGGCATCGACGCCCTGCGTCGACCACGGCCGCACGTCGAGCGGACCGAGCCGGTGCTGCGCGACCTCGGGACGGTGCTCGAGCTGCCGCACGCGCTCACCGACCGGTCGCGTCTGACCCTCCTGGTCAGGCTGCACGGAGCGATCATGCTCAAGGCCGCGGTGATGCTCGCGATCGGCCGCAAGCCGCGGACCGCGGCGCTCACCCTGGCCGCGCTGACGGTCCCGCTCGTGGTGGTCAACCAACCGTTCGGGCCCGTGCTGCGTCGCCGGTCGGTCGAGGGCGGGACCACGGTCCGCAGCCGGTTCTCCCGTCCCATCGGGGCCACCGGTGGCGTCTCGACGCGTTCGGTGCGGGCTGTCGGCACCGAGGACACCCCCGGGGTGGACCGCGCCGAGCAGCGCGAGCGCTGGCTGCGCAACCTGACGATGCTGGGCGGTGCGCTCCTCGCCGGCATCGACACCGAGGCTCGGCCGGGGATCGCCTGGCGTGTCGGTCACGCACGGGTCGACCGCGCGGTCGCGCGCGAGGCCAAGGGTGCCCTCGCACTGGCCGGCAAGCAGGCGCAGGCGGCCGCACGCACCGCCCGCGGTCTCGCGCACTGATCCGTGGCGCCACGGACCGGTCCCGCCGCGAGCACCCGCTCCACGCACCAGGGCCGGGTGCACCGTCCCCCGGAGGTGGACCGGACCATCCCGGGCGTCCGGCGCACCGGTAACCTCGCCCCATGCCCCTGACACCCTCCGCGTCGCCGAGCCCCGTCCCTGCGGGAGCTCCGGCCGGCCTCGAGACCGACCCGTGGTCGGCGCTGCGAGCGGCCGGCCCCCTCGAGGCCGTCGTGGAGATTCCCGGCTCCAAGTCGCTGACCAACCGGTACCTGGTGCTCGCGGCGCTCGCCGACGGACCCGGCCGCCTGCGCGGTGCACTGCGCTCACGGGACACGCTCCTGATGGCCGCCGCGCTCGAGGAGCTCGGTGCCCGCATCACCCCGCAAGGAGTCGACTGGATCGTCGACCCGATCGACATCGGCGGTGTCGACGACCCCACGCGGGCTGCGGACATCCGGTGCGGCCTCGCCGGGACGGTCATGCGCTTCCTGCCCCCGGTCGCTGCGCTCCTCGGCCGACCCGTGCGCTTCGACGGTGATGACCAGGCCCGCGTACGCCCGATGGGACCCGTGCTCACCGCCCTGCGCGCCCTGGGAGCGACGGTGCTCGACGACGGCCGCGGGACCCTGCCGTTCACCGTGACCGGCGGGGGCCGGGTCCGGGGCGGGCAGGTCGACGTCGACGCGTCGGCCTCGTCCCAGTTCGTCTCGGCGCTGCTGCTCACCGCACCGCGGTTCGAGCGTGGCCTGGTCGTGCGACACACCGGCCGGACCCTTCCCAGCCTGCCCCACATCGAGATGACGGTCGAGGTGCTGCGGGCTGCGGGTGTCGAGGTCGACGACTCTCGCCCTGAGATCTGGCGGGTCGCCCCAGGCGCGATCACGGCCCGCGACGTCCGGGTCGAGCCCGACCTGTCCAACGCAGCACCGTTCCTGGCCGCCGCCCTCGTCTGCGGGGGCAGCGTGAGCGTCCCGGGTTGGCCGACACGCACCTCCCAGCCCGGGGCGATGGTCCCTGACCTGCTCACCCGGATGGGAGGGCAGGCGAGCCTCGAGGGTGACCTGATGACCGTGCGGGGCACGGGCCAGATCCACGGCCTGGACGTCGACCTGAAGGAGGCCGGCGAGCTCGCCCCCACGATCGCGGCCCTGGCCGCCCTGGCGTCCTCCCCGTCGCGGTTGCGCGGAATCGGTCACCTCAGGGGCCATGAGACCGACCGCCTCGCGGCCCTGGCGACCGAGATCACCCGGCTCGGAGGTCGGGTCGAGCAGACCTCCGACGGCCTGGTGATCACACCCCAGCCCTTGCACGGTGGGGTCGTCGAGACGTACCACGACCACCGGATGGCGACCGCTGGTGCCCTCATCGGTCTCCGCGTGCCCGAGATCGGGGTCGTCGACGTCGGGACGACCGCCAAGACCATCCCCGACTTCGTGTCCCTGTGGTCGACCATGCTCGGCGGGGCCGCTCGGTGACCACGGGAGTGACGAGCCGATGACGGTCACGACGTGACCCGGCGCAGCTCGGGGTACGACGAGAGCGACGCGCGGACCCGCCCCAACCCCCGCGGATCCCGTCCCAGGACCAAGCAACGACCCGATCACGACGACGCCCGGACCGCGCTGGTCACCGGAGTCGACCGCGGCCGGTACACCCTGCTGGTCGATCCGGACACGCAGGACGAGCGGATCGCGATCGCGATGAAGGCCCGCGAGCTGGGCCGTGAACGGGTCGTGTGCGGTGACCTGGTCCACGTCGTCGGTGACACGAGCGGCGACCCCGGCTCGCTGGCACGGATCGTGCGGATCGGCGAGCGGCGTACGGCCCTGCGTCGTAGCGCCGACGACACCGACGCGATCGAGCGGGTGATCGTCGCCAACGCGGACCAGCTCGTGATCGTCACGGCCCTGGCCGACCCGGAGCCACGAACCCGGATGATCGACCGGTGCGTGGTCGCGGGGTACGACGCCGGCATGGACGTGCTCCTCTGCCTGACCAAGGCCGACCTGGCGGACCCGGCGGAGCTGGTCGGCATGTACGCGCCGATCGGCGTGGAGGTGGTGGTCACCTCGATCGACCAGGACGCGAGCCGCCCGACGATCCGCGGGCTCGACGAGGTCCGCGAACGTCTGACCGGTCGGATGTCGGTCCTGGTGGGGCACTCGGGCGTCGGCAAGTCGACCCTGGTCAACGCCCTCGTGCCGCTCGCGCTGCGGGCCACCGGTGTCGTCAACGACGTCACCGGGCGCGGGCGGCACACGTCGTCCTCCGCGGTGGCCCTGGGCCTGCCCCACCCGGCGGACACGCCCACCACCGCGGGTCGGCGAGCCGGCTGGGTGATCGACACCCCGGGTGTCCGCTCCTTCGGGCTCGCGCACGTCGACGTGGACCACCTGCTCGGTGCCTTCGGCGACCTCGCCGAGGTGAGCACCGCACGCTGCCCGCGTGGGTGCACCCACACGGCGGACGCCCCCGACTGCGCGCTGGACGACTGGGTGGCCGAGGCACCCGACGACCTCCGGGCCGCACGTGCAGCACGGGTCGACTCGTTGCGGCGTCTGATCGCCTCACGGACGGGCGCGGAGACAGGGGCCTCGCCGTCCGAGGACGCGGGGCGTCGGCCCGATAGCGTGCAGCCATGACTGAGCGCCCCCGCTACGACGACGACCTCCGACTGGCCCATGTCATCGCCGACCAGGTCGACGACCTGACGATGTCCCGGTTCCGTGCCCAGGACCTGCGCGTCGAGACCAAGCCGGACACCACGCCGGTGACCGATGCCGACCGCCATGCCGAGGAGATCGTCCGGACCCAGCTCGCGCGGGTCAGACCGCGCGACGCGGTGATGGGTGAGGAGTACCCCGACACCGGCCACGGGCCCCGGCAGTGGGTCGTGGACCCGATCGACGGGACCAAGAACTTCGTCCGCGGGGTACCGGTCTGGGCGACCCTGATCGCCCTGATCGATCAGGGTGAGGTGGTGCTGGGCGTGGTCAGCGCACCGGCCCTGCACCGCCGCTGGTGGGCTGCGCTGGGTTCGGGTGCCTGGACGGGCCGGTCTCTCGCCGCAGCGAGCCGCCTGCAGGTCTCGGGGGTCAGCCGGCTCCAGGACGCGTCGCTGTCGTACTCGAGCCTGTCCGGCTGGGAGGAGCAGGACCGGCTCGAGAGCTTCCTGGACCTGACCCGCTCGGTGTGGCGCTCCCGCGCCTACGGCGACTTCTGGTCGTACATGCTGGTGGCCGACGGTGCGGTGGACATCGCGGTCGAGCCCGAGCTCGCGCTGCACGACATGGCCGCCCTGGTCCCCATCGTCACCGAGGCGGGAGGGCGCTTCACCTCGGTGCGTGGCGTACCCGGCCCCTTCGGCGGGTCGGCCCTGGTCACCAACGGCACCCTGCACGACGAGGTGCTCGCCGTCCTCGACCCGCTCGAGGGTCGCTGAGGGACCGGCGAGGGGCCCTCCGGGTCCGGTTGGCGGGCCCGGACCCCAGGACCTGACTCAGCGGCGCCCTGCGAGGGAGGCCAGCTCGCTGACGTCGTACCAGAGCAGGTCACGCTCGACCAGGCGCTCCACGGCCGCCTGGTCTCCGCGCAGGGCTGCGCGGACGTCCTGCTCGGCCCCCGGCTCGTCCACGTGGCCGCAGGCGACCTCCGACCAGGCGACGCGCGCGGTCAGCCGTACCAGGCTCGGCGCGTGCTCCTCATCGGGGCTGACTGCCTCCACGGCCTCGTCGGGGACGTCCGCCGCGACGACCAGGCGGCGGCGCGGGATGCCGGGTGACCCACCCAGGAGGTCGAGACTGTCGTCGGCCGCGAGCAGCTGCGCTGCGTACTCCAGGCCCTCGTCGTCCTCGTCGGGCAGGGCTGCCCGCAACGCAGGCGTCACCGCGTGGACGACCCGAGGGGCCAGGTCGTCCTCGAGGAGCTCGGGCAGGGTCGACGGCAGATAGATGCGCACGGGGTCAGTGTGCCCCTGCGGGTCACCGCGAGGCCAATGGCACCTCGACCGGCACCGGGGTCGCCGCCTGCGTGCTGCTCGCGCCGAGCCTCGCAGCGAGCGCCGCGATGCTGGTGCGCGCCGCTGAGGACGGTGCGTGCTCGGCCAGGGTGCGGGCCGTGAGCACGGCGCCGTCGCACGCCCTGTCCTCGGGCACCAGGTGAGGGTCGTCGACGCCCGCGTAGCGGAGCAGGGCGTCGGTGATCGCGGCTCCGGGTCGAGGTCCGCTGGCCGAGGCCCGCACCCGGTTCACCACGACGTGCCGGGCGGCACCCGGGGCCACTGCGTCCTGCAGGTCCCGCAGGGCCCGGACCAGCCGCTGGAGCCCGATCGGGTCACCGCTGCCCACCACCACGACGACGTCGGCCTCGGACAGCGCGGAGAGCGTCGCGGCGTTGCGGCGTGGGGCACGGGTGTCATAGCTGAGCACCTCGTCCTGCTCGAGGTTGAAGCCGCAGTCGATCACCGTCCAGGTGGCGAGCCGTCGTGCGACCTGCCAGACGATCTCCAGGCTCGAGGCGGGCAGCTCGGGCCAGCGTTCCGCGCGGCTGATGCCGGTCAGGACGCGGGTGCCGTCCTGGAGCACCGGGGTCAGCGCCGCCAGCCCGCGCTCGTCGAGGGTCCCGGTAGCGGCCAGCCGGGCGGCAGCAGCGAGCCCCGGGGCCTCGTCGAGCAGGCCGAGCTGCTGGGCGACCGTTCCACCGTAGGTGTCGGCATCCACCAGCAGCACCCCGGCCCCGACCAGCGCCGTGAGCTCCGCCGCGAGGTTCACGGCGATGGTCGTGCGCCCCGGGCCCCCCGTCGGCCCCCACACGGCGATCACCGTGCTCGGGGCGTCACCACCGGGAGCGGCGTCGGTCGAGGTGGCACCCTGTCGCGCATCCGGGGGTACCTCCAGAGCGATGCCCTCCCCCGCCTCCGGGCCATGCGTACCGGACGACGACGAGTCCGGTGCACGCCTCGCGGCGCCACCCGAGCCAGGCTCGGCGACCCTGCGGCCAGGAACGGCTCCGGTGCGGTCCACCTCGTCGAGCAGACCCGTGACGACGGCGGCGACCGTCTGCTCGGGGCGGGCGTCGTCGATCACCCGGTCGGCGCCCAGTGCACGCAGCCGCTCGGCCTGCCACGGCGCTCGCGGATCGGCCAGGGCCACCACCCAGCAGCCCGAGCCGTGCAGGTGGTTGACGGCCTCCCGGTCCAGGGCAGGCAGATCAGCCGAGACGACCGCCACGGTACCCAGTCCCGCCGCCGCAGCGGCGAGCAGCTCGGCCAGGTCCGCGCAGCGTCGGACCACCTCGAAGCGGCCGGGGGGCTCGCCCAGGGACGTGACGATCGTGGCCTCCGTCGCGCCACGGACACCGCTCAGGACCGGGACCCTCACGAGCCGGCAACCCCCGCCGGCACCGGCACCACGGCGACCGACCCGGCCGAGGCCATCGCGGCCAGCACGTCCGCAAGGTCCTCGACGGGGACCAGGACGTGCACCGTCGACCGCGCACCGACGGCGAACGCACCCTGGGGAGCGGAGACCTCGGCCACCGTCAGCGCGCTCGCGAGCTGGTGGGGGGCGTTCGTGGCTGCCGTGGAGTCGCCTGCCGACGCGGGGGCGACGCCGCCCAGCAGCGGGCGGTCGGGCACGAACCACAGGTCGACGGCGGCGCCCGCCACCAGGTCGCTGGACAGGTCGCCCGAGGGCGTGATCGCCACCGGTCGCAGACCCAGGTCCTGTCCCTCGGCCAGGGCCGACAGCGGGACGAGCTCGCCGGCACCGACCCCTCGGACGACCACCAGCCCGGCAGGGAGCTCCGAGGTCGCCTCGAGGTACGGGGCACCCTCGGCCAGCCGGACGTGTCGCACGTCGAGGTCCTCGGCGGTCAGCGGTGCACCGGGGATCAGCGGACCGGCGGCGACATGCACTGCCGTGGTGCTCCCGGCGGCCGCGACCGCCCAGGACCCGACCGCGACCGACACGCCGACGAGCACCATCCCGACCAGCAACCTCGGGTCGCGCCAGCTCGGCCGGCGCAGGCGCACCGCTGGTGGGCTCGGTGGAGAGTGCTGCTGCGAGCTGTGCATCTGCCCCTGCCAGGTGGTCGACGGGTGTTTCGCGAAGCTTGTACCGGTCTGCGAACCTACCCGACCCAGGATCGCCGCGGGGACCGTACGGCCGCCTGTGGAGACCGGGGGCCGCGCGGACGCGCGTGACAGACTTTTCTCATGCCCCCTCGCTTCCTGACGTTGGCCGACGTGACGGAGATCCTGAACATCTCCTCCCCTCAGGCCTACGCGCTCGTGCGCAGCGGCGAGCTCCCCGCCATCCAGATCGGCGGCCGCGGGATCTGGCGGGTCGAGGCGAGCGAGCTCGAGACGTACATCCAGCGGATGTACGCCCAGTCCCGCGCCCGGGCCGAGGTCGACCGTCCGCAGGACGACTCCCCGTCCCTCGGATCAGGACGTGCTGAGGACCTCTAGCCCCTCGAACGTCAGGACGACGCTGACACCGGTGGGCCGTGCGGTGTCGTCGAAGGTCACCGCCAGCTCGAGATGATCCGCCCCCACGACCTCGACCCTGCCCTGGTGCAGGGCACCCCCTGCCACCACCCGCACGACCGACCGGTCCCTGGCCACCGCGCGCAGCGCATGACCCAGACCGAGGCGGCGGAGCACGGCGTCGGCAGGTGGCGCCGAGGACGACCGTAGCCCCGAGATCGATGCCACCGCGCTCAACGGCACCAGGTGCTCTCGCTGCGCGCGGGTCAGGACCACCCAGGACGGCGACACGTCGCGGACCTCCCCGAGGACGGTCGCGCCGCTCCTGACCACCACCGACAGCTCGTCCCCGAGGCACGCCCGCAGGCGATCGGCGAGCAGCACGGTCGCCCGCTCGGTGCGCGTCCGGTCCGCGACCTCGGCCGCGAGCTCCTGCGCCGCAGCCGACTCGAGCTGGAGCTCCATGTCCGTGAACAGCGCATCCCACCGCATCGGTCCACCGTAGCGATCCGCTGCGCTCTCGCTCCTGCACAGCTCACGTCCGGGGGATGGACAGCAAGACACGTGATGGCGTAGACCTATCCACGTCAAACAGCATCAAACGACATCAAACGTGTCCACGGGCGCTCTGCCGCGCTCTGTGTCACCGCAGGGGGAACCTCATGTCAGCTCGACCACCCGGCCTGGTCCGCGCCGCGACCGCGACCGCTCTGCTCGCCACGGCCACCACCGCCCTGGGGCTGCAGGCCGCTGCCTCGGTCCCCGCCGCCCTCGCACCGCACAGCCCTCCTGACGCCCTCGTCGGCACCCTCGCGCTGATGACCGGGACCGGCGCGGGGCTGATCCTGACCGTCGGGTGCGCACTCCTCACCCTGAGCGCGGTGTCCCGCGTCCTCGGCCGGTCAGCCTCGGCGCTCGACCGGCTCGCCGCCCGCCTGACCCCCGCGGTCCTGCGCCGCGTGGTCGCGGTCACCGTCTCGACCGGCATAGGACTCGCCGCGACCACCGGGGCAGCGACGGCGAGCGAGCTCGACCTGGGCTGGGGTGCGGCGGACACGACGTCCAGGGAGGCGGCGTCGATCGTCGCGGTACCGACGACGGACCTCGTCCCCTCGGGAGGCGCGGGCACCGGTCGCGGCGCTCCGACCGCGCGCGGTCCTGCACCGGCCGCGACACCAGCACAGCCGACCGAGATCTCGCCGGCGGCCGAGAGCGCACCCGACCCTGCGCCGTCGACATCGACCCAGGAGGTCGTCATCCAGGAGGGCGACACGCTCTGGTCGATCGCCGCGGCCCACCTCCCCGCCGGGTCCGGTGCCCGCGAGGTGGCCCAGCACTGGCCCGGCTGGTACGCCGCAAACCGTGGGGTCATCGGCGAGGACCCGGATCTCATCCGCCCCGGTCAACGTCTCGTCCCGCCTGACACGGCCCCGTGAGGCGCTGGGCAGCTACGCCCGGAGCCCAGGTCAGCACAGCCCGCACACCCCGATCACCGACCCCTCAGGAGCACCATGAGCGCCGTCATGCCCACGCCCGGACCACCTGCGGCGGCACAGCGTCGTCCTGCCCTGCGAGCCGTCCCCGATCGAGGGCCGCGCACGTCCAGGACCGCCCGCGGCGGGGCGGACAGATCCCACAGCCCGGTCGCACGAGACGTCCCGGCACCGGGGCCTCCGCGGCTGCTGCTGGCTCCCCTGGCGGAGTCACGCGAGCTCGCCGCCGAACGTGCCCTGGCCGCCCTCGTGCCGCCGCCACACCTCTCGCCCCCCGACGAGCCGGTGCTGCGCGCCTGGGGCCACGGTCAGCTTCGTCTGGAACCTGCACCCACCGAGCTCCCCGACCCTGACGACCTGTGCTCCGCGGTCGTCCTGGCGGCGGTCGAGGCCCTCAACGGCACCCGTCCGCTCGCCCAGCTCACCCGTTGGGTGAGCCCGCAGGTCTACGAGGCGCTGGCCGAGCAGATCCGCTCGACGGGCACGCGCCAGGGCCGCACGCTGCGACGCGCCACCGTCCGCCCGGCCCACCTGTGCCGGGTCTCGCCCCGGGTCGCGGAGGCCGGTGTCGTGGTGCACGACGGGTCACGGGCCCGAGCGGCGGCGATCCGCGTCGAGGCTCACCGCGGGAGCTGGCGAGCGACGGTCCTGCAGATCGGATGACCGAGCAGGACCGCCGCCGGCCTCACTCCTCGTTCTTGCCGTGGCACACCTTGTACTTCTTGCCCGAGCCGCACGGGCACTGGCTGTTGCGCGGCGTGCCGGGGAAGGTCTGCCCGTCCTTGTCGGCGGAGACGGCAGCGGCGGCTGCCGCAGGAGCCGGTGTCGCGTCACCGTCGATGCTCGGCGCCGAGTACTGCAACGGCGCACGGCGATCCGGCCCGTCGAGCCCCTTGGCGATCAACGTCGGCGTGGCAGCCCGTGCACGCGGTGCGCGGGGCGCCCCGCCCGCGGCCGCGACCGGTGCGACGGCACCGGGCTGCGGCTCGGCGGCGACGTCCTGGCTGTCGGTGGCCGAGCCGTCCGGCGCAGCCACCGTCTCGTCCGGGGTGTCGGCACCGGGTTCGGCGACCTTGACCTCCAGGTTGAACAGGAAGGCCACCGACTCCTCCTTGATGGCCTCGGTCATCGCGCCGAAGAGCTGGAAGCCCTCACGCTGGTACTCGACCAGCGGGTCACGCTGGGCCATCGCGCGCAGGCCGATGCCCTCCTTGAGGTAGTCCATCTCGTAGAGGTGCTCACGCCACTTGCGGTCCAGCACCGAGAGCACGACGCGGCGCTCGAGCTGGCGCATGTTCTCCTCGCCGATCTTCTCCTCACGCTCGGCGTAGGCGTGCCGGGCATCGGAGAGCAGCTCCTCGAGCAGCAGGGCGCGACCGAGCCGGTCCGCTCCACCTGCCTCCTCGACGACCTCCTCGGGGGTGATCGAGACGGGGTAGATCGCCCGGACCGCCGTCCAGAGCGCCTCGAGGTCCCACAGCTCGGGCGAACCCTCTCCCGTGGCCCCGTCGACGTACGCGGTGATCACGTCGGTCAGGAAGTGCTGGATCTGGTCGGCCATGTCCTCGCCCTGCAGGACCCTGCGCCGTTCGGCGTAGATGACGGTCCGCTGGCGGGACATCACGTCGTCGTACTTGAGGACGTTCTTGCGGATCTCCAGGTTGCGCGACTCGACCTGGGCCTGCGCGCTCTGGATCCCGCGCGTCACCATCTTGGACTCCAGGGGCAGGTCGTCGGGGAAGCCCGCCCGGGCCATCATCGACTCGGCGACCTGGGAGTTGAACAGCCGCATGAGGTCGTCGGCCATCGACAGGTAGAACCTCGACTCACCCGGGTCGCCCTGCCGGCCGGACCGTCCACGCAGCTGGTTGTCGATGCGCCGTGACTCGTGGCGCTCGGTACCCAGCACGTACAGACCACCCAGCGCCACGACCTCCTCGTGCTCGGAGGCGACCGCGGCCGTCGCCTTCTCGAGGGCCTCGGGCCAGGCGGCCTCGTACTCCTCCGGCTGGTCCGACGCGGTCAGGCCGCGTGCCTCGAGCTCGGCGACTGCCATGAACTCGGCGTTGCCACCGAGCATGATGTCGGTCCCTCGACCGGCCATGTTCGTGGCCACGGTGACCGCACCCTTGCGCCCGGCCATGGCGACGATGGATGCCTCTCGCGCGTGCTGCTTGGCGTTGAGGACCTCGTGCGGGACGCCCTGCTTGCGCAGCATGCGCGAGAGCAGCTCGCTCTTCTCCACGCTGGTGGTGCCGACCAGCACGGGCTGGCCCGCCGCATGGCGCTCGACGATGTCCTCGACGACCGCGGCGAACTTGCCCTCCTCGTTCTTGTAGACGAGGTCGGGCTGGTCGATGCGGAGCATCGTGCGGTTGGTCGGGATGGGCACCACGCCGAGCTTGTAGGTGCTCTGGAACTCGGCCGCCTCGGTCGCCGCGGTCCCGGTCATCCCGGACAGCTTCTCGTAGAGGCGGAAGTAGTTCTGCAGGGTGATGGTCGCCAGGGTCTGGTTCTCGGCCTTGATCACCACGCCTTCCTTGGCCTCGATCGCCTGGTGCATCCCCTCGTTGTAACGTCGCCCGGCGAGCATCCGGCCCGTGTGCTCGTCGACGATGAGCACCTCGCCGTTCATCACGACGTAGTCCTTGTCGCGCTTGAAGAGCTCCTTGGCCTTGATCGCGTTGTTGAGGAACCCGATCAGCGGGGTGTTCAACGACTCGTACAGGTTCTCGATGCCGAGGTAGTCCTCGACCTTCTCGATCCCGGGCTCCAGGACACCGACCGTGCGCTTCTTCTCGTCGACCTCGTAGTCGACCTCGACGGTGAGCCGTCGCGCGACCTTCGCGAACTCCCCGTACCACTTGTTCGCGTCTCCCGAGGCAGGGCCGGAGATGATCAGCGGGGTGCGGGCCTCGTCGATGAGGATCGAGTCGACCTCGTCGACGATCGCGAAGTGGTGGCCGCGCTGGACGAGCTCTTCGGGGGTCCACGCCATGTTGTCGCGCAGGTAGTCGAAGCCGAACTCGTTGTTGGTGCCGTAGGTGACGTCCGCCGCGTACTGCTCACGCCGTTCCTCGGGACGCTGCCCCGACAGGATGCACCCGGTGGTCAGCCCCAGGAAGCGGAAGACGCGCCCCATCAGCTCGCTCTGGTAGCGGGCCAGGTAGTCGTTGACCGTGACCACGTGCACGCCCTTGCCAGTCAGGGCGTTGAGGTAGGCCGGAGCGGTCGCCACCAGGGTCTTGCCCTCACCGGTCTTCATCTCGGCGATGTTCCCGAGGTGCAGCGCCGCACCACCCATCATCTGGACGTCGAAGTGGCGTTGGCCCAGGGTCCGCCGGGCGGCCTCGCGCACCGCCGCGAACGCCTCGGGCAGGAGGTCGTCGAGGCTCTCGCCGTCGGCGATCCGGGCCTTGAAGCGGTCGGACTCCTCGCGCAGCTCCTCATCGGTCAGCGAGGTGAAGCTGTCCTCGAGGGCTGCGACCTGGTCCGCCATGCCGGCGAGCTTCTTGACGATCCGGCCCTCGCCGATGCGCAGGACCTTGTCGAGGATCGAGGGCACGAAACGCTCCAGACTCGTGGGCACCCGCCGTCGGACGGCGGCGGGACGTTGTCGGTGCACCGAGGCGCACGGGCGTGTGCCGTGCGGTCAGCGCAGACCACCATCCATCGTAGGCGAGTGCGAGCCCACTTCCGGCTCACGCCCCGCCGCCGGTCCACCCGGGCGCCGACCGCGCGCCACGGACCGGTCACCGCCGCGGCTGGCCCGTGGCCGCACCACGATCACGGCGACCGCGAGAGCGACCCCACCAGCCGTCCCCAGCGGCCCGAGCCGGTCACCCAGGACGAGTGCCGCGAGGCAGGCTGCCGTGAGCGGCTCGAGGAGCGCGACCAGGGTCGCGGTCGTCGCCGGCACGGTGCGCAGCCCGCTGAAGTAGGCGCCGTACGCGGCCGCCGTCGGCACCACACCGAGCAGTCCCACGAGCAGCCACACACCCGCGGGCTGGGCGACGAGCGCGCCTCCGCCCCGCAGCAGCGCAGGGGCGAGCAGGAGGCCGGCCAGGGTGAACGCCACGCCGGTGGTCACGAGCGGACCCAGCCCGGGGACCTGACGCCGGCTGACCACGGTCAGGGTCGCGAACGCACCGGCCGCCACGAGGGCCAGCACCATCGCCGACCCGCCCGGTGCTCCGCCCGCTCCCAAGGGCCAGGTCAGTGCCCCCAGACCGGCCAGCGCGAGGGCCAGGGCTCCGACGATCCGGCCCGGGGGGCGGCGACGCTCACGCACCACGGTCCAACCCGCCACCATGACGGGCGCCGCACCCAGGGCGACGAGTGTCGCGACGCTCACCGACCCGCGTTCGACCGCGGCGAAGTAGCTGCCCTGGTAGAGCGCCGCGAGCACCGCGACCAGCCCGACCCGCACCACGACGTCGCGGGTGGCCGCCATCCGCAGCCGGCCGAGCACCGCGAGCACCCCGAGCATCACCAGACCACCCCCGGTCAGTCGCAGCGAGGCCACGGCCAGCGCAGGCAGGGCGCCGAGCTCGGCCAGCACCGCGCCGATGACACCACCGGTCCCCCACAGCACCGCACCGAGGACGACGAGCCCGAAGTCGGCTCGCCGCGGTCGGGCGTCGGCACCGGCCGTCACGGCACGGACCCAGGAGCCGCGACGGGCACCGAGCCCGGTCCCAGCGCTGCCGCGAGGCTCGCCACCAGGTCGCCGTGGGCGTCGTCGGCGAGCCGCACCTGCTCGAGCCCGAGCCACGAGGCCATCAGGCCGAGCTCTGCTGCGAGCTCGGACGCGACCTCGCCCGTCGGCCGACGTGCCGGGTCGCTCACGTGCTCGAGGTGCGCAGCCTGGACCTTGAGCACGGCGCCGGCCCGCTCGGCCTTGAGGTCCACGCGGGCGGCGATCCGTTCGCCGAGCAGGAACGGCAGCACGTAGTAGCCGTGCACCCGCTGCGCCGCCGGGACGTAGATCTCGATGCGGTAGCGCGTCCCGAACAGCTCCTCGAGCCGGGGCCTGGTGAAGACGAGCGGGTCGAACGGACTGAGCAGCGCGCTGCCCAGGGCCCGGCGTGGGAGCGTCGCGTCACGGTGCAGGTACGTCGGGCGGTCCCATCCGCGCACCCGCACGGGGCTCAGCACACCGTCCTCGACCAGCTCCTCGACCGCGCGGCGTGCTCGACCCGACCCCAGCCGGAAGTAGTCGGCGAAGCAGCCGACCGTCCCCACCCCCTGTGCACGCGCACCGATCTCGATCAGGGCCCGTACCGCGTCGGGCTCAGCGGGTTCGGGCGAGGCGAGCACCGCGGCGGGCAGCACCCGCTCGGTGAGGTCGTAGCAGCGTTCGAAGGCGGCGTTGCGTCGTGCCGAGGTGATCTCACCGGTGAAGAACAGGAACTCGAGCACCCTCTTGGCCACGGTCCAGTTCCATCCCCAACCGGTCCGCTCGCGCGGGTGCTCGGCCTCGAAGACGGCGTGCACCTCTCGTCCGGTGACCGGCCCTCGCTCCCTCACCAGCGCACGGACGTCCTCCACGACCTCCGAGTACCGCAGCGGGACCTCACGGACGGTGCCCCACGCGTGGTCGAGGTACGCCCGCTGCCGCCAGCCCTGCAGGCGGTAGGTGCTGGGCGGGACGTAGGTCGCCTCGTGCGCCGAGCACTCGACGAGCCGACGGGGCGGGCTCCCGGCGGCCCGGTCCAGCAGAGCGGTGTCGTAGGGCCCCACCCGGGAGAACGTCGGCACCAGGTGGGCCCGGGCCAGGACGTTGACCGAGTCGATCTGCAGCAGCCCGACCCGGTCGATCACCTGCTGGAGCTGGCGCATCGTCACCACGTCGATCACCGGACGACGGCGGTCCAGCCCCTGGGCCCGCAGGGCGACCCGCCGGGCCTGCGACATCGACAGGTCGACGGGGCGCGAGGAGGGCATGTCACCCATCCTCGCGCCCCGCACCGACATCGGCGGACGCGCCGACCTGGATCCGGCTAGAGCGCGTCGACGGTGGCGTTCACCGGGGCGTCGAGCCGGATCACGCCGTAGCTCCACCCGCGGCGGCGGTACGCGACCGAGGGCAGCGCGGTCTCGGCGTCGATGAACAGGTAGAAGTCGTGCCCCACCATCTCCATCTCGTACAGCGCGTCGTCGAGCGTCATCGGGTGCGCCTCGTGCAGCTTCTCGCGGATGACGACCGGCGAGTCGCCGTCGCCCCACGGCTTCTCGACGGCCTCACCGAGGGCCGCCACCGGCTCGACCACCGGCTCGGGGGTCGGCTCGAGCGGGCGGACGTCGACCGGTGTGAGCGGCATGCCGCGGTGGTGGTCCTTGCGCCGGTCCCTGGCCCTGCGGAGCCGTTCGAGCAGCTTCGTGGTCGAGGAGTCCAGTGCGGCGTACTCGTCGTCGGCCGACGCCTCGGCGCGCACGACCCTCCCCTTGATCCGAACGGTCAGCTCGACGCGCTCGCTCGTCTCCGCGAGCCTCGGGTTCCTCTCGTGGGTGAGCTCGACGTCGATCCGCTGCGCCTCGGGCGCGAGCTGACCGACCTTGGCGAGCTTCTCCTCGACGTGACGACGGAACCTGTCCGACACCTCGACCTGACGGCCGATGACGACGATCTCCATGGCTGACCTCCGATGGGGGGTTGCGTGGGCGGCTGCGCCGCCCGATGAACTGCGGGGACGCCCTCACGGGGCTGTCGAGGGGCACCACCTCCCGCCCCGTCCGCGCTCTGCACCGCTCCGGGGGGCCCGTGGCCCACCCTGCTCCTGCGGGTGCCGCTCCATGCACTGACGTTAGTCCCCCGCAGCCCCGGAGGACACCCGACCCTCGGCTCTTGACGGCGCGGGTGTCGCTGCGATCACGATCGCGCCGAGGACCAGTGCGCCCTGACGACGCAACGCGTCCTCGCACACGGCGAGGGTGCTGCCGGTCGTCACGACGTCGTCGACCAGGAGGCAGCTGGCACCCGTGACGGCGGGTAGGAGCCGACGCCCCGGTCCGTTCCCAGGGGCACGCACCCGCACCGACCCGGCCGAGTTCCGGGCTCGCGCTCGCGCGCCCAGACCGACCTGGTCGCGCGCCCTGCGTCGGGCGAGCACCGGGGCGAGCCCGGCGTCGAGCCCACCCTGGCACAGCCCGTCGACGAGCCCGACGGCGAGCCGGCGCACCAGGTCCGCGCCGCGGCGACGGCGAGCAGCAGCCGTGGTGGGGACCGGGACGACCAGCAGCCGCCCCCCACCGGGACCCAGCACCGCCCCCACGAGGGACGGGGCGACCTCGGCACCCACGCGGTGCACCGCCTCGACCATCAGACCGGTCAGGTCCACCCGTCCGCGGTCCTTCCACCCCAGGACGAGCCCGCGCGCCGGGCCGGCGTAGCTCGCGAGCGCCCAGACGGGCAACGGTGCCAGTCCGTCCATGCGGTCCAGACGGGGCACGTCCTCCTCGCAGCGCACCGGCGGTCCGTCGAGCACAGCCCGGCACGCGTCGCACACCGGGACGTCCCACTCCCCGCATCCCGGGCACTCGACCGGCAGGACCAGCCGGGACAGGTCATGGACGCCCTCGGTCAGGGCTCGCCACCAGATGGGGCGGCTGGCGGGCGGGTCGGGCATGCTCCGAGCCTGCCCTGTCCACCAGCCGGCGGACGGCCGTGCACAGGTGGTTCTGGAGCGCCGCACCGACCGGTCGGCTACCCCGGGAAGGTCGGTGCCTCGACGCCGGTCGCCACCGCGACCCAGGCGGCGTTCTGCCACGAGTGCAACCTGCCCGACTCGTCGACGACGAAGAGCGCACGGTCGCCCCGGGCCGCCAGGGAGACCGCACCTTCAGGCGTCGTCAGATCCTCGACCGACCCGCCCAGCGTGACGAGGTGGACCGTCGGGACGCTCACGTCGCCGCTGCGTCCCAGGACCGCGACCCGCCCCTCGTCGACCCACGCCATGTCGGTCACGCCCTCGAGGACCGTGCCGACCCTGACCCGCTCCTCGCTGAGCAGCTGAGGGGTGCCGTCCTGCCCGCGCACCACTGCGGCAAGGTCCATCACGAGGTCCGACCCCCCGGGGCCCGAGTGCGCGACGACGACCCGCGCGCCGTCACGGGCCACTCGCACGGACTGCACGGTGCGGCTCTCGAGCCACTCCGCACCGACGACCACCGCCTCATCACCCGGCCGGACCGCGGTCAACGAGCCCGAGGAGGCACGTTCGCCGGTCCAGACCCATCCCTGCCGGTCGAAGGACGGCGCGAGCAGGTTCGCCCCCGTGACCAGGTCGACCGGCTCACCACCGTCAGTGGGCAGCTCGACGAGCCGACCCGAACCCACCAGTGCCACCACGACCTGTTCGTCGAGGCTGACGCCCAGCCTGCGGACGTCGAGGTCCGACAACGGGGCAGCGCCGACCACGGGTGTGACGTTCCCGCCGTCGACCACCGCGAGCCGCCCGTCGTCCACCACGTACGGCCCGGCGCCCGTAGGAACCTCACGCAGGAGCTCGGGGACGGCTCCCGGCACCCACGCGACCCCCCCGACCGAGATCTCGACCGACGAGACCACCGTGCCCGGCAGGCGCGTCAGGGCGGCCTCGAGCTGGGCCAGCAGCAGGCCGCGGTCCTCCTCGCTCGCGCGCCGGGCGTCGGGAGACAGGTCGACGCGGGCGACCCGGTCGGTGACCGTGACCCCGGTGAGGCTGCTCAGCCGGGTCCCCTCGGGGACGCCCGTCGAGACGGCGTCCTGCAACCAGGTTGACGGTCCGGCGAGGACGGCGCTGACCGCGCCCACCGCCAGGTTGCCCCGGGGGAACCAGCGTGTCTCGGGCACGAGGTGCGTACGGTCCTGGCTCGCGAAGTAGATCGCCGTCTGCCGGTAGGACCTGGCGAAGGCCGGGGCCGCCATCATCACGCCGTTGTCCAGCCCGGCGACCCGCCACTGTCCCGCGGCGTCCTCGAACATCTCGAAGACGACCTCGGTCCGGGCGTTCGGCACGGCCTCGAGGTAGCGCCCCTCGGCGTCGACCGTGGCCTCGACGGGTACCGACACGACCACGACGCCGTCCTCGCGCGCCTCGATCTCGGGGCTACCGCCGTCGACCGGGTACACCAGGACCCGCGCCCGTGGGTCCCACTGCGCGGCAGCCTGCGTGGTCAGGTACTTGCGGGCGACGACGAACTCGTCGTAGAGCCCGGCCGTGCTCGCGTTGAGGAAACCGGTGACGATCTCCTGGGGGCCGTCGTCCAGCGAGGGCTCGTCGGCCACCGGGAAGGCCAGACCGGGTTCTGAGCCGACCGCCTCCCCGACCTCGACGGGACCGGCCACGGGGATCCCCACGCACCCGGTCATGACACCGAGCAGCATCACGCCGCACACCGCACGGAGCGTGGCGGACCAGGACGCCCCGGGGGCGGACGGTCGCATCAGACCTCCCAGTGCTCGAGCTCGGGGACACCGGCGGGGTCCAGGTGCGGGCGTCCCAGGTGCGGGGAGTACGAGACGCTCGGCTCGTCGGCCTCGGGCTCGGGCTCGAGGGGCAGCGGCGAGCCGACCAGGGTGATGCCCGCCCGACGCGGGACGGTCAGCCGGAAGCAGGCGCCGGCCGCCGGTCGACCCCACGCCTCGAGGCGACCGCCGTGCAGGTGGGCGTCCTCGACCGAGATCGCCAGGCCCAGCCCGGTCCCCCCGGTGGTGCGGGCGCGGGCCGGGTCGGCCCGCCAGAAGCGGTCGAAGACGTGCACGGCCTCCTCGGGCGTCATGCCGACCCCGTGGTCGCGCACCGTGATCGCCACGGCCCGCTCGTCGGCGCCGAGCCGCACCTCGACGGGTCGGCCCTCGGCGTGCTCGATCGCGTTGACCAGCAGGTTGCGGAGCACGCGCTCGACCCGACGGGGGTCGATGTCCGCGATCGTCGCCTGCTCGGGAAGGTCCACGCGCAGCCACACCTGACGCCGTTGCGCCAGGAGCGCGGCCTGCTCGACCGCACCCGTGACGACGTCGCGCACGTCCAGGCTCTCGGCGTCGAGCATCGCCGCGCCCGCGTCGAACCGGCTGATCTCGAGCAGGTCGGCCAAGAGCTCCTCGAACCGGTCGAGCTGCGTGGTCAGCAGCTCGGCCGAGCGTGCGGCGGCGGGGTCGAGCCCGTCACGCGAGGCGTGGATCACCTCGGCCGCCATCCGGATCGTGGTGAGCGGGGTGCGGAGCTCGTGCGAGACGTCCGAGACGAAGCGCCGCTGAAGGTGCGAGAGCTCCTCCATCCGCTGGATCTGGTCCTGGAGGCTCTCGGCCATCTCGTTGAACGAGGCCGCCAGGGTGGCCATCTCGTCGACCCCGCGCACGGTCATCCGCTCGGCCAGGTGACCGTCGGCGAGCCTCTCGGCGACCCGCGCCGCACTGCGGACCGGGTGCACCGTCTGCCGGGCGACCACGAAGGTCATCCCCCCCAGCAGGGCGATCAGACCGATCGCGGCCAGCCCCATCACCCGCTGGACGAAGGCGAGCGTCGCCTGCTCGCCCGAGAGGTCGTAGAGGAAGTACAGCTCGTACTGGCCCGCGGCCGGCACCGTGACCAGCGAACCGATCATCAGACCGGGTCGCAGCCCTGCGTCCTGGGCGTCGGGGATCCCCACGGACTGCCAGTGCTGGGCGTCGTCGGTACGCACCGCCTCGCGCAGCTCCTCGGAGATCAGGCGTCGGATCGTCGGGTCGTTGGAGGAGGAGACGTCGTTCACGCGCAACGTCGCGGTCTCGCCCGGTGAGCGCCGCAGGATCACCTCACGCTCGCCGGACCCGCCGACCGCCAGAGCCCGGACCAGCTCGTCGAAGAGCTCGTCGACCTGGGGTGCGGTCGAGACCACGGCGGCATCGATGTTCCCCTGGGCCTGGGCCGAGGACCGGGCGCTCTCCTCGAGCACCTGGGCCAGACGCTCCTCGAACAGCCCGTCGCGGATCCGGTCGGACAGGTACATCCCCACCAGCCCGACG
Organism: Actinotalea alkalitolerans; assembly: GCF_023369855.1. GTDB lineage: Bacteria > Actinomycetota > Actinomycetes > Actinomycetales > Cellulomonadaceae > Actinotalea. The sequence goes on from NZ_JAMBPP010000015.1 coordinate 37,983, forward strand.
GCGACGATCCCACCGATCAGGGTCGAGGTGACCACGCGCACCTGGAGCGACCCGCGCCACGCGCGGACCAGATGACGCAGACGTGAGACCGACCGCACCCTGATCCGCAGCAGAGCGCGGAGCAGCGCCCGCCACCGCTCGGTCATCGGTCCGGACTGCTCACGACGGGCCGGAACCCGCCTTGTAGCCGACGCCGCGCACCGTCACCACGATCTCCGGGTGCTCCGGGTCGTGCTCGATCTTGGAACGAAGACGCTGCACGTGGACGTTCACCAGGCGGGTGTCCGCGGCGTGCCGGTATCCCCAGACGCGTTCGAGCAGGACCTCGCGGGTGAACACCTGCCACGGCTTGCGGGCGAGAGCCACGAGCAGGTCGAACTCGAGCGGGGTCAGCGGGATGAGATCGCCACCGCGGCTCACGCGGTGGCCGGTCACGTCGATCTCCAGGTCACCGATGGACAGGTGCTCGGGGGACGGCTCGTCGCTGTGGCGCAGCCGGGCGCGCACGCGGGCGATGAGCTCCTTGGGCTTGAACGGCTTGGAGATGTAGTCGTCGGCGCCGGACTCGAGCCCCAGCACGACGTCGACCGTGTCGCTCTTGGCGGTGAGCATCACGATCGGGACCCCCGACTCGGCACGGATCAGCCGGCAGATCTCGGTGCCGTCCTTGCCGGGCAGCATGAGGTCCAGCAGGACCAGGTCGGGCTGACCTGACCTGAACGCCCCGAGCGCCTCGTCGCCGTCGGCGCAGAACAGCGGCTCGAACCCCTCCGAGCGCAGCACGATCCCGATCATCTCGGACAGGGCGACGTCGTCGTCGACCACGAGGATTCGACCCTTCATGCACCCATGGTGTCATCCCGGTGGCCTGCCCGCGGACACCTGGGGCTGCGTGCCGCACCGGCACCCCTCGGCGTGGCACGATGAGCGGTGCCGCAGGGCACGATCGCGAGCACCGCCGAGCAGGCACCGAACGACGGCAGACGACGCAGGGAGCAGCAGTGACCGAGCCGACCCGCGAGCCGGGAACCCCTCAGGGGACCGGTGCCACGCCTGCGGGCCACACGCCGCCCTCTCCCCCACCCCCGCCGCCGACCGGCTGGGGTCCGGCCTACGGCTCGAGCCCCACGGGCTACGGGCAGCAGCCCCCTGGTCCCGGGCAGCCCCCTGGCTACGGCGGCTACGGCCAGCAGCCCGCTCCACCCGGCGCCGCACCCCAGCCTCCGCCTCCCGGACAGGGGTACGGCCAGCAGTACGGGCAGCAGTACGGGCAGTACCAGGGGCAGCAGTACGGCGCACCGGCACCGGGCTACCGCCCGCCACCGGTCCAGCGCGGGATCGTGCCGCTGCGCCCGCTCGGGCTCGGAGAGATCTTCGACGGCGCGTTCCGGGCGATCCGTGACAACCCCCGGGTCATGTTCGGCTTCACCGCGATCGTGATCTCCGCGACCGTCCTGGTGCAGGCCGTCGTCATGTGGGTGCTCGCCGAGTCGGTCGCCGCGGCGATGACCGGTGCGACGTCCGAGCTCGACCCGACCGGCGAGTTCGGGATCGCCGGGTCCTTCGGCGCGGTCATCGGCCAGATGCTGACCCTTCCGTTGATCAGCCTGGCGACGACGGTCCTGACCGGTCTGCTGATCGTGTCCGTGAGCCGCTCGGTGATCGGCCAGACCATCACCGTGGGTGACCTCTGGACCCGGTACTGGCGGCGCGGAGTGCTGCTGGTGGTGTTCTCGTTGGCCACCGGGCTGCTGTTCACCCTCGCCTGGGGACTGCTGGTGGCGGCGGTCGTCCTGCTCGCCTCGGCCGAGCAGTGGGGCGCCATGGCCGCGGTGATCATCATCGGTGGCCTCGGGCTGTTCGTCGCCTCGATCTGGTTCTTCGTCCGGGTCCTGCTGGTCCCGCCCACGATCGTGCTCGAGGGGGCGCCGTTCCTGGAGGCCGTCAAGCGCGGGTGGCGGCTGAGCCGTGGCAGCTTCTGGCGTCTGCTGGGCATCTACCTGCTCACCTCGATCATCGTGTACCTGGTCGCGCAGATCGTGGTGACACCCTTCGCCCTGATCTCCTCGTTCGTGCTGCAGGACCCCTTCATGACCGGGTTCTGGAGCATCGCGCTCACCTCGATCGGCAACGCGCTGGCCTACACGCTGACGACGGTCTTCACCGCTGCGGTCGTCGCCCTGCTCTACATCGACCTGCGGATCCGCCGCGAGGGTCTCGACGTCGAGCTCACCCGAGCCGCCGAGGCCGCAGCAGCCGAGGCGACCTCGGGCACGACCCCGCGGTCCCCGTCGTAGTGGGGCCGGTGATGGCCCGGGGGGGCGTGCCGTCCTGGCTCAGCACCGACGTCCCGGTCGTGCCCGACGCGGAGACGGCACGCCGCTGGGCCGAGGCCGAGCTCGCCAACCCGGCCTACGACGACCGGCCGAGCCTGCTCGACCTCCTGCTCGAGTGGGTCATGGCCCGGATCGCCGACGCCGAGGCCGCCGCGGGTGCGCTGGACGCCGGGCTCGCGGCGATCGTCGTGCTGGTTGTCGCGGGTGTCGTGGTGACCGTCGCCCTGCTCGTCGCCGGCCCGGTACGCCGTGCACGGCGGGCACGCAGCGGCTCGGCCGAGGTCTTCGGTGACGACACCCGGTCCGCGCAGGAGCTCCGGTCCAGCGCCGACGAGCTCGCCGCGCAGGGGCGGTGGGGCGAGGCCGTGCTCGACCGCTTCCGGGCAGTGCTGCGCAGCCTCGAGGACCGTGCGCTGCTGGACCTCCGGCCCGGACGGACCGCGCACGAGGGTGCCGAGCAGGCCGCAGAGCGCCTGCCCTCGTGCGGCACCGACCTGCGCGCGGCCGCGGCCCTCTTCGACGACGTCTGCTACGGGGACGCGACCGCCACCGAGCAGGACGACGCCTGGCTGCGCGAGCTCGATCGACGGGTGACCGAGACCCGTCCGCAGGCAGCCACGGCCTCCGGCGACGACGCCCCGCTGCTCACGGACGCCGTCCGATGAGCTCCGCGCCGGTCATCACGACCCACGGCCCTGCCGTCGTGGGCGACGGGACCACCGCTGCATCCCGGGCCCGCAGCCGGTGGGTGCGGGCCCGCTGGCCACTCGCCGTGCTGGGGGCGGTCCTCGTGCTCGGGCTCGCGGCGAGCCTGTTCACGCCGCGCACCTCGACCCGGCCGTTCGCGCCGGACAACCCCGCCGACCAGGGTGGCCGTGCGCTGGCCCGGATCCTCGAGCGCCAGGGGGTCGAGGTGAGCTACGTGCAGACCTCGGCCGAGGCGGCCGCCCTCGCCCAGGAGGGCACGACCCTGCTGGTCGTCACCACGTTCCTGCTCGAGCCGGACCAGCTCGACGCGCTCGCAGCGACCCGTGCCGACCTCGTCCTGGTCGCCCCTGAGTGGAACGGGTTGTCGGCGCTGACCGACGCGGTCGACCTGGGGTTCACCTCGGACGCCTCGACCCTGCGTGAGGCCTCCTGCACCGACCCCGATGCGCAGGCGGCGGGGCGGCTGCGCAGCCAGGGCCAGGACCTCATCGCCCTGTCCCCCGCGGCGACCCTGTGCTTCCCCTCGGGCGAGGGTGGCGGTGCCTACGCGAGCGTCGAGGGACCACGCCGGGTGGTGGTGGTGAACGACTCTGGACTGCTGACCAACGATCGGCTCGCGCAGGACGGCAACGCCGCGCTCATGCTGCGTGCGCTCGGCGCGCACGACAGGCTGACCTGGTACCTGCCGTCCCTCACCGACACCGGCGCGGACCCGCAGCCGTCGGTCGGCGAGCTGCTGCCCCCGTGGACGGGACCGCTCGCACTCCAGCTGGTCGCCGCGACGCTGGCCCTCGCCCTGTGGCGTGGCCGCGCGCTGGGTCGGCTGGTCGGCGAGCCGCTGCCCGTCGTCGTCCGCGCGGCCGAGGCGACCCGTGGTCGGGGCCGCCTGTACCGTCGGTCCCGGTCGCGCGGGCACGCCGCGGCCGCGCTGCGAGCCGGGGTCGCCCACCGGACCGCGGCCCGGCTCGGCCTGCCTCGCTCAGCCGATGCGGGCGCCGTGATCGATGCGCTGGCCCGGGCGACCGGGCGCACGACCGGGCAGGTCGCCGACCTGCTGTACGGACCACCACCGACCGACGACGCCGGGCTGCTCCAGCTCGCCCGGCTGCTGGACGAGCTCGAGAGCGAGGTTCACCGCACGTGACCGAACCCACCTGGCAGACCCACCCGCCGGCACCGGACACCGTCCAGCAGGCGCCCGACCACGCGCCGCAGATCCCGACGCCACCTCCCGCGACACCCCTGCCCGCGCACACGAGCGCCGGACCGGACGGGTTCGTGCCGTCCGGCGAGCTCCGCCAGGCGCTCGGGACGTTGCGCACCGAGGTGGGCAAGGCGGTCGTCGGGCAGGACGCCGCCGTCACCGGGCTGGTCATCGCCCTGCTGTGCCGAGGGCACGTGCTGCTCGAGGGGGTGCCGGGTGTGGCCAAGACCCTGCTGGTCCGGACCCTGAGCACAGCCCTCGCACTGGACACCAAGCGGGTCCAGTTCACCCCGGACCTGATGCCCGGCGACGTCACGGGGTCGCTGGTCTACGACGCGCGCACGGCCGAGTTCTCCTTCCGAGAGGGGCCCGTCTTCACCAACCTCCTGCTCGCCGACGAGATCAACCGGACCCCCCCGAAGACCCAGGCCTCGCTGCTCGAGGCGATGGAGGAACGACAGGTCTCCGTGGACGGGCTGCCGCGCCCGCTGCCCGACCCGTTCCTGGTGATCGCGACGCAGAACCCCGTCGAGTACGAGGGCACCTACGCCCTGCCCGAGGCGCAGCTGGACCGGTTCCTGCTCAAGCTGACCCTGCCGCTGCCCGAACGTGACCAGGAGATCGAGGTGCTCGCCCGGCACGCTCGCGGCTTTGACCCCCGCAACCTGGCGGCAGCCGGCGTGCGTGCGGTGACCGACGCCGACCAGCTCGCCCGGGCGCGGGCCGAGGTGGCCCGGGTCCACGTGGCACCGGAGATCCTCGGCTACGCGGTCGACGTGTGCCGGGCGACCCGGCAGTCGCCCTCCTTGTCGCTGGGCGTGTCCCCGCGTGGGGCGACGGCCCTGCTGGCCACGTCCCGTGCATGGGCGTGGCTCTCGGGCCGGGGATACGTCACGCCCGACGACGTCAAGGCGCTCGCGCAGCCGACGCTGCGGCACCGGGTGCAGCTGCGCGCCGAGGCCGAGCTCGAGGGCGTCACCGCCGAGAGCGTCCTGGACACCGTGCTGGCCGCCGTCGCGGTCCCTCGCTGACCGGCCCCGCCGATGGCGATCACCTGGAGGGCGGTGGCCCTCACCGCGTTCGGTGTGGTCCCGGTGCTGCTCGTCCCGGCGACCGCCGTGGCGGTGGCCTGGACCCTGCTCGTGGTGCTGCTGTGCGCGGTGGACATCGCACTGGCGGCCTCGCCCCGGCAGGTCGCGGTGGCCCGGGCGGTGCCCGGGACGGTGCGGCTCACCGAGCCCACGACCTCGACCCTGACGGTGACCAACCGTTCCTCGCGCAGGTTGCGGGCGGTCGTCCGCGACGCCTGGCAGCCGTCGGCCGGTGCCACCGCCAACCGGCACCCGGTGGACCTGCCCTCGCAGGAGTCACGTCGACTGGTCACCCGGCTGCTCCCGACACGGCGTGGTGACCGGCGGGCGGACCTGGTGACGATCCGGTCGGTGGGTCCTCTGCGGCTGGCCGCACGGCAGGCCTCGATCGAGGTCCCCGGGCGGCTGAGGGTGCTGCCCGAGTTCGCCTCCCGCCGCCACCTGCCCAGCCGGCTCGCCCGCCTGCGCGAGCTCGACGGCCGCACCGCGGTGCAGGTCCGCGGGGCCGGGACCGAGTTCGACTCGTTGCGCGAGTACGTCATCGGCGACGACGTCCGGTCGATCGACTGGCGGGCCACCGCTCGCCGCTCGGAGGTGGTGGTCCGCACCTGGCGGCCCGAGCGCGACCGGCGGGTGCTGATCGTGCTGGACACCGCTCGGTTGTCGGCCGGCCGCATCGGCGACGTGCCCCGCATCGACGCCTCGATCGAGGCGACGCTGCTGCTCGCCGCGCTGGCCGCCAAGGCCGGTGACCGGGTGGACGTCATCGCCTTCGACCGGCGGGTGCGGGCCCAGGTCGCCGGGGCCAGCGGGCCGCGCCTGCTGCCCACGCTCGCCGACGCCCTCGCCCCCATCGAGCCTGCGCTGGTCGAGACCGACTGGCCAGGGGTCGTGGGGGCCGTCAGGCAGCGACTCTCGCAGCGAGCGCTCGTGGTGCTCCTGACGACTCTCGAACCAGCCGCGGTCGAGGTGGGGGTGCTGCCCGTGGTGGGTCCTCTGGCCGGCGACCACCAGGTGGTGCTCGCCTCCGTCGCCGACCCCGAGGTCGCCGCCCTGCGGGCCGGTCGCGCGACGTCCTCGGAGGTGTACGACGCCGCTGCGGCCGAACGGGCCGAGCTCGAGCGTGCCGCGGTCACCGTCCGGCTGCGCCAGCGCGGCGTCGAGGTGGTCGACGCGCTGCCCGAGGACCTGGCACCGCGTCTGGCCGACACCTATCTCGCCCTCAAGGCCGCCGGGCGTCTGTGACGCACGACCGCCCGGCACGCACGTGCGCGGGCGGCATGCGCCCGCACGTGCGCTCCTGCACGGTTGTCGGGACCGGGCCTGGGTGTGAGACCGTGGATCGGTGAGCAACCGACGTCCCACCGCCCTGGAGCGCCGCCGCCGTCAGGCGCGGGTGATCGCGATCGTGGTCGCCGTGGCGATGGTCTCGCTGGTGACCCTGCCCCTGCTGGGTGTGCTGGCCTGACCGCCCTCGGGCGACCGACCGTCCTCAGGCGGCCACGGGCACGACGTCGGAGCTGAGGTCGGCCCGCAGGTCCCCCGACTCCCCCGCACGCACCGCCCGACGACCCAGCACCAGGACGTACGCCCAGAACGCGGCCAGGACGAGGGCTCCGATGGCGATCTTGAGCCACCACGGCAGGCCCGAGGGCGTCACGAACCCCTCGACGAGCCCCGACACCGCCAGGACGATCGCGAGCCCGATCACGACCGTGAACAGCGAACGGGCCTCCTCGGCCAGCGCACGCGCACGGGGCCGCCCGCCCGGGTCGACCACGGTCCAGAAGATCCGCAGCCCGGCGGCGCCCGCCACGAAGATCGCGGTGAGCTCCATCAGCCCGTGCGGGAGGATCAGCTGGAAGAAGATCCCCAACCCGTCGTGCAGGGCCATGACCGCGCCCGCCGACCCCACGGCCACGGCGTTCTGCACCAGCACGAGCACGGGCCAGAACCCCGAGATGCCGAACGCGATGGCCTGTGCCGCGATCCACGCGTTGTTGGTCCACACCTGTGCGGCGAAGCTCTGCCCGGGGTAGTTGGAGTAGTAGTTCGCGAACTCCTGCTCGGCGTACCGCTCGAGCTCGCTGGGGGTCCCCATGGCTGCCTGCGCCTCGGGGGTCGTGTAGACCCACACGCCGGCGACCACCGCGATCGCGCAGAAGGCGACCGTCACGGCCGTCGTCCACCAACGGATGCGGTAGAGCGCTGCGGGCAGTGCGTGCACGAGGAAGGACGTGACGTCCTGCCACGCGGGCTCGTGGGCCCCGGCGATCGCGGACCGCGCGCGACCCAGCACGTCCGAGAGCTGCGAGACCACCGCGGGGTCCGGTGCGGCGGAGCGCACCGTCGACAGGTGGGTGGCGACCTCCTGGTAGAGCTGGACGAGCTCGTCGCCCTCGGCCCCGGTCAGGTGACGTCGGCGGGCCAGGTCGTCCAGCCGCTGCCAGGTCGCTCCGTGCACGGCGGAGAACGCGTCGAGGTCCACGCGAGGTAGCCTGCCACAGCGGACGCGGGAGCCGCTGACCAGGCCCCGCGCTGCTCGTCGACGATCAGCAGGAGGGTACGTGTCGGACGAGATCCTGACCGGCGAGGGGGTCGTCCTCGACGCCCGCCCGGCCTCCTTCGCGACCAGGACAGTCGGCGCGCTGATCGACCTGGCCGTGCTGGCCGTGGTCGCGGTGGCACTGCTGGTCCTGATGGCATCGATCGGCGCCGAGGTCGACGACGCGGCGGGGGCAGCGATCGTCATCCTGCTGCTGGTGACCGTCATGGTCGGCATCCCCACGACGGTCGAGACGCTCACGCGCGGCCGATCGCTCGGCAAGCTCGTGATGGGCCTGCGCATCGTGCGCGACGACGGCGGTCCGGTCCGCTTCCGGCACGCGTTCATCCGTGCGATGACCGGCGTGGGCGAGCTGTGGCTGAGCATCGGGTCGATCGCACTGATCTGCTCGCTGGTCAACCGTCAGGGCAAGCGGGTGGGAGACCTGCTCGCCGGCACGTACGCGGTGCGGGTCAGGGGTGGCCAGCGAGCCCTCCCGCCGGTCGTGATGCCCCACGAGCTCTCCCGCTGGGCCCACGGCGCTGACATCCGTCGGCTGCCAGACGGGCTGGCGCTGCAGTCACGGCAGTTCCTGGGGCGGGCGACGGGCCTGCACCCGGGGTCCCGTGAACGGCTCGGGCTCGAGCTGGCCGGCGAGGTCGAGCAGTACGTCGCCCCGGGCCCGCCACCGGGGACCCACCCCGAACGGTTCCTGGCAGCCGTCCTGGCCGAGCGTCGCGACCGCGAGTACGTCCAGGCCGTGAGGGCCGCGCAGCGAGCACGGGCCGAGGCCGTGCTGGTCCACCGGCTCCCGCACGCGGTGCCCGACCCGGTCGACTGAGGAGCACGGACCGGGCGGCGCGGCTGCCGGGCGCACCCCGAGGAGTCGGGTCCGACGGTCACCCGCCGGACCCGACGGCTCAGTAGCGGTAGTGGTCGGACTTGTAGGGGCCCGCGGCGTCGATCCCGAGGTACTCGGCCTGGGTCTTGCTCAGCTCGGTGAGCCGGACGCCCAACGCGTCCAGGTGAAGCCGGGCGACCTTCTCGTCCAGGACCTTGGGCAGCCGGTAGACGCCTACGGGGTACTCCTCGCGCTTGGTGAAGAGCTCGATCTGGGCGATCACCTGGTTGGAGAAGGAGTTGCTCATCACGAAGGACGGGTGGCCGGTGGCGTTGCCCAGGTTCATCAGGCGACCCTCGGAGAGCACGATGATCGAACGGCCGGGACGGCCGTCCTCGGCGAAGACCCACTCGTGGACCTGCGGCTTGATCTCCGTCCGGACGATCCCGGGCACGGCAGCCAGCCCCACGATGTCGATCTCGTTGTCGAAGTGCCCGATGTTGCCGACCACGGCCTTGTCCTTCATGCCGGCCATGTGGTCGGCGGTGATCACGTCACGGTTCCCCGTGGTCGTGATGAAGAAGTCGGCCTGGTCCAGGACGTCCTCGATCCGCACGACCTGGTAGCCGTCCATCGCGGCCTGCAGCGCGCAGATCGGGTCGACCTCGGAGACCACGACCCGCGCACCCTGGCCACGGAACGCCTCTGCGGCCCCCTTGCCGACGTCGCCGTAGCCGGCCACGAAGGCCAGCTTGCCGCCCATCAGCACGTCGGTGGCCCGGTTGATCCCGTCGGGCAGGGAGTGACGGATCCCGTACTTGTTGTCGAACTTCGACTTGGTGACCGAGTCGTTGACGTTGATCGCCGGGAAGAGCAGGCGTCCGACCTCCGCGAGCTGGTAGAGCCGGTGCACCCCGGTGGTCGTCTCCTCGGTCACCCCGAGGACCTGCCCGGCGATCGTCGTCCAGCGATGGGGGTCGCTCTCGAGGGAGCGGCGCAGCACCCCCAGGACGACGTTGTGCTCCTCGGAGTGGTCAGGCTCGCCCGGCATGGTGTCGGCCGGGACGGTGCCGACGGCCTCGAGCTCGAGCCCCTGGTGGACCAGGAGCGTCGCGTCGCCACCGTCGTCGAGGATCATGTTGGGGCCCTGGCCCCCCGGCCACACCAGGATCTGCTCGGTGCACTCCCAGTACTCGGTGAGGCTCTCGCCCTTCCAGGCGAACACCGGGACGCCCTGAGGGTCCTCGGGCGAGCCGTTCGGCCCCACGGCGACGGCAGCGGCGGCCTCGTCCTGGGTCGAGAAGATGTTGCACGAGGCCCACCGCACCTCGGCGCCGAGCGCGGTGAGGGTCTCGATCAGCACAGCGGTCTGGACGGTCATGTGCAGCGAACCCGCGATCCGGGCACCGGCGAGCGGCTGCGACTGGCCGTACTCGGCGCGCAACGACATCAGCCCGGGCATCTCGTGCTCGGCCAGGCGGATCTGGTGACGACCTGACTCGGCGAGGCCCAGGTCACGGACCTTGTACCGGCCGGGGATCTCGTCGAAGCCGGACGGGGGGCGGGGGGACGTGGACATGGTCACCTCTCGGGTGGGCACGGGTTGCGCAGGTGCGGCGGGACGGGTGGGCGCGGCGTCCGGGTCCGAGCAGCTCGACGGGCCGTCGCCATGCGTGCCCGGCGCGGCCCCGCGGGGCCGATGGCGTCGCCTGCGCCAAGCCGTCCCATCCTACGGCAGCCGTCCGCGCCCCTGCCCTCGGCGGCCCCGGTCGGCCACCGAGAGGCTGGCGAAGGGCCCGTCTGTGTTACAGGTAGGTAACGATTCAGGATTTGGTAAAGGCGCAGGTCAGACCTCATCGGACGAGTGCTCGACACGGCTCTGACCCCCCCGATCCACCCGTACCTCGCTTTACTCGTCCGACGATTGGGGACAGGGTGGGGGACGTCCGGTCAGTGCATCGACCGGGTTGACCGGTGCTCACGCGCCGTCGGTGCGCCCCTCCCCCGTGGGCTGCACGAGCCGTCGGACCCCGATCGGCACGGCCGCGTGACGCAGGCGCCGGTCGGTGACGGCGCCCTGCGTCAGCAGGCCACGACCGTCCTCCACAGATCGACCGGCGCCGACCTGGCGCCCGTACCGCAGGACCAGCGACCACCGCTCCGCCGACCGCCGACCTGCGCCGCCCGACCATCGAGACGAGGAACGAGTGCCAGCACTTCGCGCCGAGGGCGTGTACAAGGTCTTCGGACGACGACCCGGTGAGGCGGTACGCCGGCTGCAGGCCGGAGCGAGCGTCGAGGACGTCAAGCCCCACGGGACCGCCGCCGTGATCGACGCGAGCTTCGAGGTGGCCGACGGCGAGACCTTCGTCGTGATGGGCCTGTCCGGCTCCGGCAAGTCCACCCTGATCAGGATGCTCAACGGTCTGTGGCGACCCACCTCGGGGCGGGTGATGATCGGCGACACCGACATCTCGGGGATCTCCGGCCGGGAGCTGCGCGCGCTGCGCCAGCAACGGGTGAGCATGGTCTTCCAGCACTTCGCCCTGCTCCCCCACCGCTCGGTGCTCGACAACGCCGCCTACCCGCTGGCCCTGCAGGACGTCGACCGCACCGAGCGGCGCCGGCGGGCGGGCGAGGCCCTCGAGATGGTCGGGCTCGCCGGCTGGGAGGATCACCTGCCCTCGCAGCTCTCGGGTGGGATGCGCCAGCGTGTCGGTCTGGCTCGGGCGCTCGCCGCCGGGACCGACATCCTGCTGATGGACGAGGCCTTCTCCGCGCTGGACCCGCTGATCCGTCGGGAGATGCAGGAACAGCTCCTCGAGCTCCAGCAGACCCTTGGCAAGACCATCGTCTTCATCACGCACGACCTCAACGAGGCCATGCACCTGGGCGACCGCATCGCAGTCATGCGGGAGGGCCGGATCGTGCAGATCGGCACCTCCGAGCAGATCCTGTCCGACCCTGCGACCGACTACGTGGCCCAGTTCGTGGCCGACGTCGACAAGACCCGGGTGCTGACCGCCGCCTCGGTGATGGTGCGGCCCGCCGCCGTCGTCACCACCGGCGCCGGGCCACGGGTCGCCCTGCGCGAGATGCGCGAGGCCCAGGCCTCGGCGGCCTACCTCGTGGACCGCGACCGGACGCTGCGCGGCGTGCTGCGGGACGACGACGTCGTCCAGGCCCTGCGCGACGGCTCGGACTCGCTGGTCGACCTGACCCGTGACGAGGTGACGGCGGTCTCGACCGAGACCCTGCTGATGGATGTCTTCGCGCCGTCCGCCGAGACCCCGCTGCCCGTCCCGGTGGTCGACGACCGCGGCCGGCTGGTCGGGGTGATCCCCCGCGTGACCCTGCTCGAGGCGATGTCCCGGAACCTCGCCGACCCCACGACCGTCAGCGCGGACGCCGACCCCGCAGCCCTCGACGGCACCACGACGGAGGTCTCGGCATGAGCGTCACGAGCATCACCTCGGTCCTGACCGACCCGGGCTTCCGGCTGCCCCTCGGGGACTGGGTCGACGCCGGGGTGGACGGCCTGATCGCCACCTTCGGCGGACTCTTCGACCTGATCCGTACCGTCCTGATCGGAGGGTTCGAGGCGGTCGAGACCGTCCTGATCACCCCTCCCATGTGGATCGTCGCCCTCGTCCTGGCCGGCCTCGCCTACCTCGCCAAGGGGTGGCGGCTGGCCCTGGGGGCGCTGATCGGGTTCCTCGTGGTCCAGGGGGTCGACCAGTGGGGCAACGCCATGGCGAGCCTGGCCCTGGTGCTCGTCGCGAGCGCCATCGCCCTGGCGATCGGGATCCCGATGGGGATCTGGGCCGCGAGCAGCGACCGGGTCTCGGCGGCCGTCCGACCGGTGCTCGACTTCATGCAGACGATGCCCGCCTTCGTCTACCTGATCCCCGTGGTCATCATCTTCTCGGTCGGCCCCGTGCCCGGGCTGGTCGCCACGATCGTCTTCGCCCTCGCGCCCGGTGTGCGGTTCACCGAGCTCGGTATCCGACAGGTCGACCAGGAGGTGGTCGAGGCGGGTCACGCCTTCGGCTCCACACCTCGACGCATCCTGCGGCAGATCCAGCTCCCCCTCGCCCTGCCGACCATCATGGCCGGCGTCAACCAGGTGATCATGCTGTCCCTGTCGATGGTCGTGATCTCGGGCCTGGTCGGGGCTGCGGGACTCGGGCGGGACGTCGTGTCCGCCCTCTCCCGCGTGAACGTCTCGCTGGGCTTCGAGGCGGGGCTGGCCGTGGTGATCCTGGCGATGTACCTGGACCGCATCACCTCGGCTCTCGCCGACCGCTCACCCGTCGCGAAGGCCCTCCGCACCACCTCTGCCTGACCACCCACCCCCGGCCTGCCCTGGCCGGCCACCCCCGGCGGCACCCCGCCGCCATGAAAGGAAGCAATGACTCATCGCACCCGCCGTACCACGGCCGCCGTGGCCACCGGCCTGGCCCTGAGCCTGGGCCTCGCCGCCTGCGCCGGATCGACCGACGAGCCCGCGCAGGCCCCCGAAGAGACCGCCACGGGCGACCAGCAGGACGTCACCATCGCGATCCACAACGGCTGGGACGAGGGCATCGCCGTCTCCTACCTGTGGCAGAACCTGCTCGAGCAGGAGGGCTACACCGTGGAGATGGAGATGGCCGATCCCGGGCCGATCTACACGAGCATCGCGAGCGGCCAGTTCGACGTGAACTTCGACATGTGGCTGCCGATCACCCACGAGGACTACCTCGAGCAGTTCGGCGACGACATGGAGCAGCTCGGCTCCTGGTACGACGACGCCCGGCTGACCATCGCGGTCAACGAGGACTCCCCGATCACCTCGCTGGACGAGCTGGCCGAGGCCGCTGACGACTTCGACGGTCGCCTGGTGGGCATCGAGTCCGGCGCCGGCCTGACCCGCATCACCAAGGACGAGGTCATCCCGACCTACGGCCTGGAGGGCATCGACTTCATCGAGTCCTCGACCCCGGCGATGCTCGCCGAGCTGACCGGCGCGGTCGCGGCCGAGCGCAACATCGCGGTGACCCTGTGGCGTCCGCACTGGGCCTACGAGGCCTTCCCGATCCGTGACCTCGAGGACCCCGAGGGTGCCCTGGGTGACGCGGAGCGCATCGAGATGGTCGGACGCACCGGCTTCACCGCCGACTTCCCGCAGTTCGCCGCCTGGCTGGCCGAGTTCACGCTGACCGACGAGCAGCTGTTCTCCCTCGAGAACATCATGTTCAACGAGAACGGTGGCACGCAGAACGAGGTCTCCGTCTCGCAGTGGCTCGACGAGAACCCGACCTTCTTCGACGACATCAAGGATGCCGCAGGCGAGGTCTGAAAGACCCCGTCCCGGTCGCTGCCACCGCGTGGTGGCAGCGCAGCACGACGCAGGGCCCCGTCCACCGGACGGGGCCCTGCGTCGTGCTGTCTCAGACCGTGCCGGACGCGGGGTAGGCCTCGTCCACGAGCAGCACCGGGATGCCGTCACGTACCGGGTACGCCAGCGCGCAGGTCTCGCCGGTGCAGGTCAGCTCAGGCATGCCGTCGGGCCGGGTCCCGTCGAGCAGCTCACCACCGCAGGCCGGGCACCGCAGGATCTCGCGGACCCACGGCTCGATCGCCGCGGGGCCGCTGGGCTGCCCGGGGTCCGCGCTCATCCCTGCCCCGCACGCACGAGCGCCAGGACGTCGTCGCGCACCTTGACCATGATGTCCTCGTCGGCTGCCTCGACGTTCAGGCGCAGCAGCGGCTCGGTGTTGGAGGCACGCAGGTTGAACCACCAGCGCGGGTGGTCCTCCCAGTGCGAGACCGTCAGGCCGTCGAGCTCGTCGACCTCGACGGGCCCGGCGCCCTGCTGCGTCACGTAGGCCTCGACGACCCTGGCGCGGGCCGCCGCGACGTCCTCGACGCGGGAGTTGACCTCTCCGCTGGCGACGTACGGCTCGTAGGCCTCGGACAGGTCGGACAGGGCGACGGGTGAGCCGTCAGCGCTCCGGGCCTGCCCGAGCGCCGCGAGCACGTGCATCGCCGCGAGCATGCCCGTGTCCGCGAAGTAGAAGTCCCGGAAGTAGTAGTGCGCACTGTGCTCACCACCGAAGACCGCGTCGCTGGCCGCCATCTGCTCCTTGATGAAGGAGTGGCCCACCCGCGTGCGCACGGTGCGCGCGCCGGCCGCCTGCAGCAGGTCCGGGACGACACGCGAGGTGATGAGGTTGTGGATGACCGTCGGGGTGCGCCCTGCCGCCCGCTCGCGGGCCACCTCGCGCAGCCCGACCAGCGCGGTGATCGCCGAGGGGCTGACCGGCTCACCGCGCTCGTCGATGACGAAGCACCGGTCCGCGTCGCCGTCGAAGGCCAGGCCCAGGTCGGCCCCGTGCTGCACGACGGCCGCCTGGAGGTCACGCAGGTTCTCGGGCTCCAGCGGGTTCGCCTCGTGGTTGGGGAAGGTGCCGTCGAGCTCGAAGTACAGCGGCACGATGTCCAGCGGCAGCTCGGGCAGGCCTGCTCCGGTGCCCAGCACGGCAGGGACGGTCAGGCCACCCATGCCGTTGCCCGCGTCGATGACGACCTTGAGCGGGCGGATACCGCCCAGGTCGACCAGGGACCTCAGGAACGAGGCGTACTCGGCGAGCATCTCGCGGTCGCTGACCTCACCACGACGCTCCGCGTCCGGGGGCACGCCGTCGGCGAGGTAGCGCTCGGCGAGGTCGCGGATCGCGGTGAGCCCCGAGTCCTGGCCGACCGGCCTGGCGCCCGCGTGGCACATCTTGATCCCGTTGTACTCGGCGGGGTTGTGGCTCGCGGTGAACATCGCACCGGGCAGCCCGAGCGACCCGGAGGCGTGGTAGAGCCCGTCGGTCGAGCACAGCCCGATCAGCACGACGTCGACCCCGCGCGCCCGTGCCCCCTCGGCGAAGGCGGCGACCAGGGCGGGACCCGAGTCGCGCATGTCCTGCCCGATCACCGCGCGGGGCGGCGTGGTCCCGGAGGGCTGCGCCGCCGGCAGGACGACCACGTCGGCGAAGGCGGCGCCGATCGCGCGGGCGACCTCCGGGCTGAACAGGTCGGGGACGACACCGCGGACGTCGTAGGCCTTGATGAGGGCACGGAGATCGGGTGCGGGAGGAGTCGTGGAGGTCACCCCGGCAGCCTAGACGCCCGGACCGGGTGGTCGTGAGGCTCAGCGAGCCTTGCGGGCCGACCGGGCGAGCACCGACTCGATCGGCATCGGCTCCCAGGTGCTGTCCGACGCCGGGACGAGCCACTCGCGCCGCTCGCACCGGTGGCACGAGACGAAGGTGACCGCGGTGCCGTCGGTGAGCACCATCGGGAGCCGGGTCATGTCGGGCGACCTGCAGCTCGAGCACTGCTGGGGCGGTGGGGCCGCAGGGGTTGCCGGCTCAGGCGTCGGCGCGGACCTCGGCGACGCACGCTTGCGACCCGACGACGTGGACCCTGGCTCGGCGCCCACCGTCAGAGCCCTTCGCCCCTCAGGACCCGCAGGTGACCGCGGCGGGCGACCTCGGCGACCACGGGCTCCGGCACGGGTGCCACCGCTCGCGGGCGGCCCGCCTCGCGCACGGCGTCCGCGAGCGCGAGGAGGTCGTCGGGGGTGGGGCCCGTGGGCACGAACTCCGGCGTGACCCGCACGACCTCCCAGCCACGCGGCGCGGTCAGCCGCTCGGCGTGCTCGCTGCACAGGTCGTAGGAGTGCGGTTCGGCGAGGTGGGCCAGCGGGCCGAGCACGGCGGTCGAGTCGGAGTAGACGTAGGTGAGCGTCGCGACGGCAGGCCGCCCGCAGGCGCTGCGTGAACACTGCCGACCTGATCTCACAACGCCCGACACTACCCGCGCGTGGTCCGGGCGGGCGAGCACCACGCCGCCCTAGAGTGGGACCGTGAGCTCCTGGCGCGTCCCCGACCACGCCGTGCAGACCGGTCAACCGGGCGGCCGGGCGCTGGGTGCCCGCCGGCGCGACCGGCGCGGGCGCGGTCTGCGTGGGCCGCTGCTGCCACCAGCCCTTCCCGCGCACCACACGCGCGCCGAGCGGTTCGACGACCACGTGCTCACGGCCGTCGAACGCCTCGAGCGCCGTTGGGGCCGTGAGCTCGAGGGCACCGAGTTCGCGGTCGAGGAGGTCCCTCCCTCGCACCCGGCTCCCTGGGAGCGGGGCGGTGTGCCCCTGGGCAGGTACTTCCCTGCGGACGCCGGGATGCCCGCGCGGATCGTCGTCTACCGACGGCCGGTCGAGACCCGCGCGGTCGACGAGGCCGACCTCGTCGACCTCATCCGTGACGTGCTCGTCGAGCAGGTGGCGCACCTGCTGTCCCGCCCTCCCGAGGACATCGACCCCCGCTACCGCGCCTGACCGCCCCGTGACGGCGAGCGTGCCCTGCTGCCATCGGCGGCACCGCCGTCATCGCCCCTGACCTAGGGTTCCTCCATGACCGCTGCCGACCGTCCTGCCGTCCGCGTGGTCTGCGTGACCTACCACCCAGGGCCCGAGCTCGCGGACTTCGCGCGCTCCCTGCGGGGAGCGACCGACTCCCCCACCCACCTGGTGCTGGTGGACAACGGCTCGGACCGCCGCGTGGTCGACGAGGTCGCGACCACCTACGGCGCCCAGGTCCGCGACCCCGGCGGGAACCTCGGTTACGGGCGCGCGGCCAACGTCGGTGCCGCGGAGGGCGACGAACCCTGGCTCGTCATCGCCAACCCCGACATCGTGTGGCACACCGGCGCGCTCGACCGTCTCCTGGAGGTCGCCACCGCTGACCCCACGGTCGGTGCGGCAGGACCTGCGCTGCTCAACGTCGACGGCACCCGCTACCCCTCGGCCCGCGCGCTGCCGTCGCTGACCCAGGGCGTCGGGCACGCCGTGCTGGGTCGGGTGTGGCCGACCAACCCGTGGACGATCGCCTACCAGCGCCGGCAGGAGGACACCTCCCTCGAGCAGCGGGCCGCGGGGTGGCTGTCCGGGGCGTGCCTGCTGGTGCGTCGCACGGCCTTCGAGCAGGTCGGCGGCTTCGACGAGGCCTACTTCATGTTCTTCGAGGACCTCGACCTGGGCGAACGGCTGAGCCGTGCCGGGTGGACCAACGTCTACGTGCCGTCCGCAGTGGTGACCCACGTCGGGGGCACGTCCTGGCGCGAGCGCCCTGCACCCATGATCCGGGCGCACCACGCGAGCGCGTACCTCTACCTCTCCCGACGGTACGACGGCTGGTACCTGTGGCCCGTGCGGGCCGCGATCCGGGTCGGACTGGTGGTGCGCCAGACGCTCGAGCTGCGTCGCGCCCGCTGACGCCGCGGGATCCGACGCCGGCAGCGGGTGCTCAGCGGAGCCGCACGCCGACCTGGCCGTCGGCCGTGCGAGGTCGGACGGGCACCAGCACACCGACCATGTCCCCCTCGTCGTCCTGGACCTCCAGGACCGCGGCCCAGACCACCCGCGGGTCGGAAGAGACCACCAGCACGCCGGCTGCCGTCTCGCCGTCCTCGACCACCGCAGACACCGGGAGCGCGAGCGTGGAGTCGGCAGCGATGCTGCGCCGGACCGGCTCCCCCAGCCTCCCGTCGGTGCCCACGACCTGGACGGTGACCTGGGCCGGGCCGGTTCCGCCGACAACCCCGATCGTGAGGCTCGCGCGGGGACCCACGGGCAGGGCGAGGGGCCCAGAGACCCCCGGCTCGACGCTGGCCGGCCAGGCCCGTTCCACCGGCCGCTGCGCACTCGGGGCAGGGGCCTGGCCACCGACCCCGAGGCCCCGCGTGATCAGGGCACCCGCGACGACCGCCTGCTCGGAGTCGACGACGGCCGTGTACGCCCCTGCCGGGAGACCACCGAGCGGGAGGTCCAGGACCACCCCCGGCTCGAGCTCGACCTCCTGCGCGCCCGGGAGCTCGACCTCACCGTCAGGGCCCAGCAGCCGCACGCGGGCCGTGCCGCCGGTCGTCCCCGGGGCGAGCAGGCGCAGGACCGCCACGTCGGCACCGTCCGGCTCGGAGCCGGGGACCACGATCCCGGGGACGACCTGCTGCTGCGCCGGGGGCCGGCCGGCCACCACGTAGTCGGTCCCGGCCGGCACCAGCCCCCGCAGCTGGCTGTCCTGGAGGTAGGCCGCGACCAGCCCGCCCGAGGACTGCAGACGCACCACGATGCGCCGCTGCTCGGCGGCAACACCTTCGAGGAGCACGACGCGCTCAGCCCCGGGCGGCACCAGGAACTCGGGGGCACCGGCCACCTCGACCGGCCCGGACGGCCCCCACAGGGTGAGTCGGACGGTCGCCGGTGTGCGGCCAGGGTTCTGCAGCACGAGCCGTGCACTGGTGCCCAGGTCGGTCCCGCCACCGACCAGCCAGGTCTCGGTGGCCGAGGGCTGGCAGGCAGCAGCGACCAGACCGCGCAGGTCACCCTCGAGGGTCGTCACCGTGACCGTGCCGGCGACCCACGGGGGCACG
This sequence comes from Actinotalea alkalitolerans, assembly GCF_023369855.1. GTDB lineage: Bacteria > Actinomycetota > Actinomycetes > Actinomycetales > Cellulomonadaceae > Actinotalea. The sequence continues at coordinate 57,172 of NZ_JAMBPP010000015.1, forward strand.
GCGTCCTGCTCGCCCAGGGGCTCCGCGGTCAGGAGCAGGCCCTGCTCCAGGTCGGGCAGCTCGCCCACGGCAGCACCCCCGGTCGGTGCCGTGAGGTCCAGGCCGGTGGTCCCGTCGAGGTCGCCGAGGGCACGCAACGCCCCTGCGGGCCTTCCCCGCGACCCCGTCGTCGGTGCGTCCGAGGGCTCGACGACCAGGGCTGTCACGGTGGGGACCGACTCGCCGGGCGAGGGGTCGAACTGCGGGTCGTAGGAGACGTCGTCGCCCTCCTCGGGGGCGGTGGAGAGCCGCACGGGTCCCGCGCAGACCACGCTGGACCCGCCTGCGGGCACCTCGACCGTGGGCAGCGGTGTGTCGACAGGGGCGGTGGGCGGCGCGACCACCCCGGCCGCCACGACGACGCCGGTGAGGGACAGGGCGCCGAGCGCTGTGAGCGAGCGGACGAGGGCCGTGCGCGTGGCACGCGGCAGGTTGTCGTGGGTCATCGTGGGCCTCCTCGCCGTCGCCGGACCGGGATCGCCAGCAGCCCGGCCACCCCCAGGACCAGCCCCATCAGGACGAGCCAGGGGCCACGCGCGGGCGAGTCGTGGACGAGCTCGAGCCGTCCGCCCTCGGCGCCGACCTCGAAGGCCTGCCGCCACCCGGTGTCGACCGAGCGCAGCGGACGACCGTCCAGCGTGGCCCGCCAGCTCGGGTCCGCCCGCTCCGCCAGCACCAGCAGCCGGTCCGACGCACCGGGCTCGAGCCGGGTGCTGATCCGACCGTCGGCCGAGGGCACCGTGGTGGCCGACATCTCGTCCGGGGAGCTCACCAGCCGGGCCCACGCCACCGTGGCGCTCCCGGCCTGCGCCCCCGCCTCGGGGGCGACCCGCCAGATGATCCCGGAACCTGTCTCGGTGACCCGCTCGAGCCCGGGGGTCGAGTCGAGCCGGCCGAGCAGCATCTCGTGCGCGGCCCGCTCCTCGGGCGTTGTCGCGGTCTCGACCTCGTCCACGAGCCCCGAGGCTGCACCCGACGGGGTCCCCGTCTGGTCCGGCTCACCGGCCTGCGTCGCGTCAGGGGTCAGCGGCGGCACCAGCACCGAGCCGACGCCCAGCGCAGCCAGCTCTGCGCCGACCTCGGGGGCCGAGCCGCTCACCAGACGGGCGACGGCCAGGGCGAGCTCCTCGGCCGCGGCGTCGGGAACGGCGGGCCCGACCTGCGGGCCGGCGCCCGGAGCGCTCAGGCCACGGACCTGCGTGACCCTGGACAGCTCGGTGAGGCGGCGACCGTCGCCGCCGAGCAGCTCGGCGTCGGCGTGCTCGGGTCCGATCCGGAGCCTGAGCACGCGGGCGGCGGTCGGCGAGGTCTGCATCTGCCGGCCCACCGCCGGGACCACCGGCACGGAGCTGACCTGGAGCGCCTGGGCTCCGGCACCGTCGGGCGAGGTGGCCTGCCTGACCTGGCCCGCCCACGCACCCAGGACGAGCAGCGGGCCGGCGACCAGGAGCGCCGCGACAGCCGCCGCGGTCGGCTGGCGCCACCCGAAGCTGACCCGCGCCAGGGCCGTGCGGACGCCGCTGACCCCGACCAGCGCCGCAGCGAGCAGCCCGGCCAGGCACAGGCTCGTGCCGGGGCCGGCCCAGGCCGCGGTGAGAACCGTGGTCCCTTCGACCACGCCGTCGGAGACCGCCGTGACGACCCGCGCGGACACCACCGCCGCCGCCAGGCCGCAGGCAGCGACCAGCCAGCCTGCACGCACCGCCCGGGAGACCGTCCCGCCGCGCACGAGGGCGACAAGGGCGACCACGACGACCAGACCGGTGGCCACGAGCGGCAGCAGGGTCGCCGGGACACCGGTCAGTCCCGCGAGACCGGGCGGGGTCGTCGGCCATCCGAGCAGCTGTTCCCAGACAGGTCCGGCGCGCGACGCGAGCGGGAGGCCGGGGTCGGCCACGAGCACGCGCCAGGCACCGTCTGCCCAGCCCTGGACCGCGTGAACGATCATCGGGGCGTGCACGACCAACGAGGGCAGGGCGACCCACACCAGCCGGCGACGGCGACGGCGGGCGAGACCGGCGACCCCGAGCAGGCAGAGCAGGACGAACGGCAGCAGCACGGGCGCTCCCGCGGTGACCAGGACGAGCGCGAGTCCGGCACCGGCGGCCGCTGCGAGCGAGCCTTCTCCCATGGACGCCTCGTTGACCGCGACGGACGACGGGCGGTCGGCCCCCGGCCCGGGGAGCACGGCCACGACGTGGCCACCGGTGGGGAGCTCGGCGGGCGACCCGGTGAGCTCCGGCACCACCGGAGCGTGCAACGAGCCAGGCGTCACGGCGGGCGTCGAACCCTCGGTCCCGGTGTCGGCGTGCAGTCGCTGCGCACCGACCAGGCCCGACTGGACCACGTCGACGCGCGCGACGCCCAGGGCACGGGCCACCCCGAGCCCCACCCACGGCAGGGCGACGTGGGCCAGGACCGCACCCAGCCGCCCGTCACCCAGGCCCAGGAGCAGGGCGGGGGCGGCGGTCCAGACCAGCGCGGCCCACGCCCGCAGGGCGACCGACCGGGTCGCGGCACCGGCGGCGAACCAGGCACCTGTCGCGGCCAGGACGAGAGCGCCGAGCATGACGAGGGCCGCCGCGGCCGAGGTCCCACCGGTGAGCGCGGTGAGCGGGAGCATCGCGACCAGCAGCGGGTCGGCAGGCCCCGCCTGCCCCAGACCACCCGAGACCCATCCCGACGTCGCCGCCCGCCACAGCTCGCCCAGGGTCGCGTCACCGCCCGGGATGGCCCCCCCGGCTAGGCTCCCGCCCGAGAGGACCCGCGTGATCAGCCCACCGAGCAGCCAGGCCGTGAGGGCGGACACGACCACCAGCACACCGGCGAGGGTCAGTCGTCGGCGGGACCGCAGGGCGGCCAGCTCGGCGAGCTCGAGCTCGCTCGGTGCCTGACGGTTGCGTCGTCGCTCGGCGGCGGTCATCCGTCGGTCCCGGGCCTGGCGCACGACGTCGCGCCAGGTGACCTGGAGCGGGCGCAGCGAGCGACGGGGCATCCGGCTGGTGGCACGCGCCCGGCGTCGGGCCGCGGCGATCCTGGCGGGCCGGGCGAGAACCCGCCATGGGGCACTGAGCTCACCCAGGACCAGGTGGGGCTCCTTGGTGACGAGCCGGCCGAGCGCACGGACGACACCGCTCAGCACGGCCAGCACGGCGACCACCGGGACCGCTCCGGCGGGGACTCCGGTGAGCTGGGCGTGCAGGTAGGCGGTGCGACGGGCCACCGCGGACCGACGGGCGTCCCACCCGGGGCGATGGAGGGCCGCACCGTGGGTCGGGCGGGCGAGCGAGGCCTGGGCGTGGCGCACGACGGCCGTCGGGACGACCACCACCCGGTGACCCGCCAGGCGTGCCCGCCGGCTCAGGTCGAGCCCGTCGCCGTAGGGGCCCAGTGCGGGATCGGGACCGCCGAGCAGGTCCCACACGTCGCGGCGGACCAGGGCCCCTGCCAGACCGACGGCCAGGACGTCCTCGCGTCCGTCGTGCTGCCCCTGGTCGACCTCGGCCTCGTCGAGGCCGGTCATCCGCCGCCCGAAGCGTGAGGTGGTCAACCCGACCTCGAGCACGCGCACCGGGTCCGCCCAGGACTGCTGCTTGCACCCGGCGATGCCGACCGAGGGGGCGATCTCGACCGCGCGGAGCAGCTCTGCCAGCGCGGTCGGCTCGGGGGCGCTGTCGTCGTGGAGCAGCCACAACCACCCACCCGCGGCGCCCGGGGACGGCGAACCACCGGGGGGCGGCGGCGCGTCGGGTGTCGCCTCGAGAGCCGCCCGGACGGCGGCACCGAAGGTGCGGGCACCGTGGGCCTCGACCACCGACGTGCGTGAGGGGTCCGGTGGGCCCGCGGACCAGTGCTCCCCGAGGAGCTCGCCGATCCCGCCGTGCGCCTGACCGGTGCCGAGGTCCACCGCGCCGGTCGTCCCGGGCGGGGGCGCCGCGTCGACCACCAGGACCTGCTGGGGGGCGCGCGTCTGCGCGGCCAGGGCAGCCAGGGTCTGGGGCAGGTAGTCCGTCACGCCACGGGTCACGACGACCGCCGTGACGGGCACAGCACGCGGAGCGTCGCGTCGAGCGTCAGTCATCGAGTCCCATCATGCGCCACGCGGGCGCGACGTCAGACGACGCGCTTCTTGAGCTTGCGACGCTCGCGCTCGGACAGGCCGCCCCAGATGCCGAAGCGCTCGTCGTGCTCGAGCGCGTACTCGAGGCACTCCGCGCGCACCTCGCAGCCGGTGCACACCTTCTTGGCCTCACGGGTCGAGCCGCCCTTCTCGGGGAAGAACGCCTCGGGGTCGGTCTGTGCGCACAGGGCGCGCTCCTGCCACCCCAGGACCGTCTCGTCCTCCACGGTGCCGAAGAGCGGGAGCACCGGGGCGACCTCGGAGGGTCGCACCTCGTCCGTCGGGAACACTGCGTCGTCGTCGAGCACGTTCCACATGGTCAGCCAGCCTCCGTGCCTTGGGTTCGCCTGCCTCTCGCGTCCGGACGAGCCGCCCGGGTGAAATGCATTGATGGAATTACACGCGTGTCGTACGCACTAGTCAAGCCCAGATGTGTTAGATCGCCATCCGCACGGCGCGCCGAGCGGGTGAAATCCTTACCGAGCCCGCCTCGAGGGGCACCTCTAGGCTGGCACGGTGAGCCACGCCGCCCCGACCCAGACGCTCCCCCAGCTCCTGCGGCACCTGACCGCGGACCCTGGCCGACCCCGGCTGACCTGGTACGGCCCGGGCGGCGAGCGGATCGAGCTCTCGGGTCACGTGCTGGACAACTGGGTCAGCAAGACCACCAACCTCCTGGTCGAGGAGTACGACGTGGGACCCGGGTCGCGGGTCCGCCTCGACCTGCCGCCGCACTGGCGGGCCGTGGTGTGGGCGCTGGCCGTCTGGCGGGCCGGCGGCTGCGTGGTGATCCTCGAGGACGACGCGCCCACGACCGCCGACCTGGTCGTGACCCATCGGCCGGCCGGACCTGCCGTGCCCCCGGGCGTGGATGTCGTGGCCGTCGCCCTGCCCGCCCTGGCGCGCAGGTTCGACGGTGAGCTGCCCGCAGGAGCGGTGGACGCGGCCGCTGCGGTGATGACCTACGGGGACCAGCTGGGATGGGTGCCGCCGGCCGACGACGCCGCGGACGCGCTGGAGCAGGCGACCGGCACCGTGACGCACGGCGGGCTCCTGACCTGGGCCGCCGCGGGTGCGACCCGCGCGGCACCCTCCTCGCCGTCAGCCGACGACGAACGGGACCAGCCTGCCCCCCGGGTGCTGCTCGAGCCGCTCCCCGGCCCGCACGGTCTCGCCGCGGTCCTCGCCTGCACGCTGCGCACCTACGCCGTCGACGGCTCGGTCGTGCTGTCCTCCCCCGAGATGGCCGCCGAGCTCGCCGCCGACCCGTCCCGCCGGTCCCGCATCGCCTCCGACGAGCGGGTCACCGACAGCTGAGAACCGTCGTCCGGGCAGTCGGTCAGGGCACGTCGGCCTGGACCACGGTTCCCGAGCCACTCACCTCGAGCGCGCCGTCCGAGGCCGGCACGAACACGCTCGCCCCGCGGGACAGGACACTCACGGAGCCGGTCGCCGTAGCGACCGTCAGCTCACCCTCCAGGCAGAGCAGGATGCGCGGACCCCGACCGGGGAGCGGGTGCGACCCGGCGTCGTCGACCGTGGTGACCGACAGCTCGAAGTCGTCGACCGGCGCGTAGAACATGCGCGTCGCCCCCCGAAAGACCTCTGGGGCGAGACGGATCGGCGGCGCGGCGACGTAGTCGACGTTCGCGAGCAGCTCGGGGACGTCCACGTGCTTGGCCGTCAGCCCCGCACGCAGCACGTTGTCCGAGCTCGCCATGACCTCGATCGCGACCCCCTCCAGGTAGGCGTGCACCCCGCCCGCCGGGACGAACATCGCGTCCCCGGGCTGGAGGGTCACCGGGTTGAGGAGCAGAGAGGTCACCACGCCCGGGTCTCCCGGGAAGGCGTCGGCGAGCACCATGACGGTGCGGTCCGCGCGGGGCGAGGGCGAGCCGTCCGCCAGCCGGCGGCGACAGGCCTCGGCGACCTCGCCCACCTCCTCGGCACCCGGTCGGCTGCCCGGCTCGAGCAGCCGCTCGAAGGCCGTGCGGATCCCCACGAACGACGGTTCCGCGCGCAGGATCTGCGACAGGTCGCGAGCCAGCGGGGCGTCCAGCCCCGCGAGCAGCTCGGCAGCCCGCCGTGGTGCACGGAACCCGCACAACGCCTCGAACGGGGTCAGCGCGTAGACCAGCTCGGGTTTGTGGTTGCGGTCCTTGTAGTTGCGACCCGGGTCGCGGACGTCGATGCCCGCAGCATCCTCCGCGGCGAACCCCTCGCGCGCACGGTCGATGTGAGGGTGCACCTGGAGCGACAGCGGGCGCTCGGCCGCGATGACCTTGAGCAGGTAGGGCAGAGCAGGTCCGAACCGCGCGACCACGTCCGTCCCCAGCAGGGCGTCGGGGTCCTGGGCGATGAGGGTGTCCAGGGGCACCTCACCCGCCCCGGTCACCCCGCGGGACGGCGAGCTCGGGTGCGCGCCGAGCCACAGCTCGGCGACCGGCTCGCCGGTGACCTCGGTGCCGAGCAGGTGGGGGATCGCCGACGGTGAGCCCCACGGGTAGTCCTGGGTCGTGTTCGCGAGCGGCAGCACGGCGTCCTCGTCCTCGTCGGGGCATGTCGCGAAGATCGTAGCGAGCGACGGCGGGGGTGGGCGGGACCCGCGCACCGCGGGAACGATTCGTCAGGGATACCCGGGGTGCGACAGACTGACGGTCATGCGTGGAATCATCCTTGCCGGCGGGTCCGGGACCAGGTTGCACCCCATCACCCAGGGCGTGAGCAAGCAGCTCGTTCCGGTCTACGACAAGCCGATGATCTACTACCCCCTGTCGACGTTGATCCTCGCCGGGATCCGCGACGTGCTGATCATCACGACCCCTCACGACGCGGAGCAGTTCCACCGACTGCTCGGGGACGGCTCGCAGTTTGGGATCTCGATCAGCTACACCGTCCAGGCCGAGCCCAACGGACTCGCGCAGGCCTTCGTCCTGGGGGCCGACTTCGTCGGGACCGACTCCGCCGCGCTGATCCTGGGCGACAACATCTTCTACGGGCCCGGGCTCGGGTCACGCCTCTCGCGGTTCAGCGACATCGACGGCGGTGCGGTCTTCGCCTACCGGGTGGCCGACCCGACGAGCTACGGCGTGGTCGAGTTCGACGCCGCGGGCAAGGCGCTCTCCCTTGAGGAGAAGCCCCAGGTGCCCCGGAGCAGCTACGCGGTCCCCGGGCTGTACTTCTACGACAACGACGTGATCTCGATCGCCCGCGACCTCGCGCCCTCGGCCCGCGGCGAGTACGAGATCACCGACGTCAACAAGGCCTACCTGGCACAGGGCCGCCTCCAGGTGGAGGTCCTGCCCCGGGGCACCGCATGGCTCGACACCGGGACCTTCGACTCGTTGCTCGAGGCGTCGGACTACGTCCGGACGGTCGAGCACCGCCAGGGACTCAAGATCGGCTCGCCTGAGGAGGTCGCGTGGCGACGCGGGTTCCTCAGCGACGACGACCTGCGCGAACGCGCCCGCACCTTGGTCAAGTCCGGGTACGGTACCTACCTGCTGGAGCTCCTCGAGCACGAGGGGCCCTACGCCTGAGAGGTCCCGTGCGGCGACGTCGCCGCGCCTGTCGTCCTTGATCGGAAACCCGGATGCTCGACGCGCCACCCCGCCGGCTCACGACCGCAGCAGGTCCGGCGATCTCGCGCACCGGGCTGCGGGACCACCTCGTCGCCGCCACCGCGGGCATCGTCGTGGGAGCCCTGGCCGTCACCCTGCGGGTCGGTGGCGGGCTCCACGGCTCCCTCGCGCTGGGCGTGGCCATCCTCCTGGTCCTGGCGGTACCGACCTCGCGGCTCCTGTCCCGGCGGATCTTCCTGTCCGGCGCCCTGGTCTTCGGCGCCATACCGGTCCTGTGGTGGTGGGACCTGCCGCTAGGACCCGTCGGCCGGGCGACCGGCCTGCTGGCCGGAATCGCCGGTGGGCTCACCACCGCGGTCCTGTGGAAGGGGCGCGCCGAGGCGGGACCACGGATTCGGTCCCTCGTTCCCGCGCGCGCTCTCGTCGACCTGGTGCCGGTCGCTGCAGCCGGGGCCACCGCGTGGGTCGCCCACGGCTGGCTCACCGTCTCGAGCGGAGCCACGGCCTTGGCCGCCCTGCTGCCCGGGTGGGACAACTCGGCCCACTACGGCATGGTCCACATGATGCGCGCGCACGGCACCACGGTCACCGGCCTCGCGGGTGCCCCGGCCGATGAGCAGTGGAAGTTCGTCGAGTATCCCCAGGGGTACCACGCGGTGGTCGCGACCGTGATGGAGACCCTGTCCTCACCGGAGCTCTCCTCGGTCGAGGACGAGGTGGTGACCTACGTCAACGCGCAGGGCTGGGTCCTGGTGCTGGTCGCGACGATGATCGCCGCGGGCCTGTGCTCGCTGCCCGCCCTACGCCGACGTCCGGCGTTCGCGGTGCCCGTCGCGGTGTTCGCCGTCGTCGGGTTCGTCGTGGGGAGCGAGGGCGGGTCCTTCGTCGCCGGGTTCGCGAACTTCATGGTGGCGGCCGCCCTGACCGCCTGCATCCCGCTGCTCGTCGTGACGATGCACCGGGTCCTGATGCCGGTGCACCTGGCGGCCCTCGGCGGTCTGCTCGTCGCGGTGGCCCACGGGTGGTTCCTGCTGCTGGTGGTCGCTGTTCCCGCCGCTGCGCTCGTGCTCGTCCCGGTCGAGCGCACGCGTCGGGCCACCAGCCGTACCACGAAGGTCCTCTGCGGCGCGGTGGTCGTGCTGACCGCCGTCGGGATGCTGCAGGCACTGCAGATCCTCAGCGTGCTCGACCCCGGAGAGGTGCTGGTCATCCCCGGGGGCATCCTCGTACCGGACCTCGGGCGGGTTCTCGCCCTGGCCCTCGGTGCGATCGGTGCCTGCCTCCTGGTGTCCAGGTACCGCGGCGGGCCACGAACGGCCTGGTGCGCACTGGTGCCTGCGGCCGGTCTGGTGGCGGCCGCGTTCCTCGGGCTCTTCCAGCTCTACGCCGGCGGTGAGCTCTCGTACTACTTCTGGAAGCTGCTCGTCGGGGTCGAGCTGGTCAGCGCCGTGGTGCTGGCCCTGGCCCTGGCCACCGCCCTGCCCGCCCTGCCCGGCCGCGCGCCGCACGGCCGTGGGCGCCTGCGGGAGGGGGCCGCCGTGGTCGTGCTCACCCTGGCCGCCACCCAGGTCTTCGGGTTCACCGGAACGGGTCAGGGACGATTCCGGGCCGCCGACACCGCTCCGACCGTCGCCCAGCACCTCATCGCTGCGGTGGGGTCCACCGCGGGCGTCCCGGCCTCCCGGGTCACTTACCTCGCTACCCCGGGCGAGGGCGCGCTGCACCCGATCAACGCCCAGCAGTGGTTCCTGGCGCTCAGCGGCCGGTGGACCGTGGAGGCGAACGACGACACCGCCCTCCTCGTGGGGCCGACGGGTGCGGCGAACGAGCCCAGCGGCGTCCTGGGTCTGCTGCTCGAGCGACCTGGCGCGGTCGTCGTCCTCGACCCCGATCAGGCCGCGGTCCTCCGTGCCCAGGCCACGAGTCCCGAGATCACCGCCCGCATCCTCAGCTGGTGAGCTGCCCGCACCGCGTCGGTCAGCCGGGCAGCAGGACCGTCTCGGACGCCTCGGCCCAGCGACGTGCCCAGTCGTCGATGGGCTCGACCGAGACCGCCCGCAGAGCCGTGTGGTCGAGCACCGAGTAGGACGGGCGCGGGGCTGCCCGCACGTACCCCTCGCTCGTGGTTGTCCGGACGATCCCCGGGTCCATCCCGGCGGCAGCGACCGCCGCCTGCGCGAAGCCGTGCCAGGACGTCTGGCCCGACGACGTGCCGTGGTACGTGCCGGCACGAGCACCCGTGCTCACCAACCGGTGCACGAGGTCGGCGAGGTCCACGGTCCACGTGGGCTGACCCACCTGGTCGTCGACGACCTCGAGCTCACCGCGCTCCCGGGCGACCCGCACGATCGTCTTCGGGAAGCAGCCCCCGTGCGCACCGTAGAGCCAGGCCGTGCGGACCACGAGATGGTCGGGGTTCTCGGCGCGCACGGCCCACTCCCCGGCCCCCTTGGTCCGCCCGTAGGCCGACCTGGGTGCCAGCGGTGCGTCCTCGGCGTACGGCTGCGCGGCGTGGCCGTCGAAGACGTAGTCCGTCGAGATCTGGACGGTGCGCGCACCCGCGTTCCGGGCGGCCCGGGCGAGGTTCGCGGCGCCGACGGCGTTGATCGCGAAGGCCGTGGCCTCGTCGGCCTCGGCGGCGTCGACCGCGGTGTACGCGGCGCAGTTCATCACGACGTCGAACCCGTCCGCGACCCCGAGGCACGCCTGCGGGTCGGCGATGTCGATCTCCTCGCGGTCGATGCCCTCGACGTGCTCACCGCGCTCGGCCAGAAGCGCCGTCACATCCTGCCCGAGCATCCCCTTCGCACCCACCACCAGCCAGCGCACACCGTCTCCTGTCGTCGTCGGAACCCGGTCAGACTAGCGGCCTCGGTAGGCTTGCCCGGTTCGCAGCACCCTCCGAGAGGACAGACATGACCTACCGCGAGCTCACGGTGCCCGGCGCCTGGGAGATCACCCCGAAGCAGCACGGCGACCCTCGCGGCGTCTTCCTCGAGTACTTCCAGGGCGGTCCCTTCGCCGAGGCCACCGGGCACGCCTTCGACCTGCAGCAGGCCAACTGCTCGGTCTCGGCGGCCGGGGTGCTCCGCGGCATCCACTTCGCCGACGTCCCGCCGGGCCAGGCGAAGTACGTGACGTGCGCCAAGGGCGCGGTCCTGGACGTGGCGATCGACCTGCGCGTCGGCTCGCCGACCTTCGGCCGGTGGGACACGGTGCTCCTGGACGACGTCGACCGGCGGGCCATCTACCTCAGCGAGGGTCTCGGGCACGCGTTCCTGTCCCTCGAGGACGACTCGACCGTCCTGTACCTCTGCTCCACGGGGTACTCACCGGGGCGCGAGCACGGGATCCACCCCCTCGACCCCGACGTCGCGATCGAGTGGCCCACCACGGCGCGGGACGGATCCCCGCTGACCCCGCAACTGTCCGACAAGGACCTCGCAGCCCCGAGCCTGCGTGAGGCCCGGGACCGAGGGCTCCTGCCGGTCCACACCGCGGTCGAGGACTACATCAGGTCGCTCGGACGCTAGAGGTAGGACATGTACTCCTGGCTCGAGATGATGCTGCCGATGACCGACTCGTAGCGGACCCCGGACTGGATCGCTGTGACCCACGTCGTTCGGCCGCTCGCGTCCAGGCGCCGGCCGAGCAACCACTGGTAGTCCGCGTCGACGTCGACGGCAAGTCGCTCCGTGGACAGCAAGAAGGCCAGTGCGATCTGCTCACGCGACATCTTGGGAGGGGCCGGGGGCCGGGGCCGCACAGTGTCGAGGCCGTTCCCGACGCGCACTCCCCAGAGACGGCTCAGCCAGTAGTAGAACTCCTCGTCGCCAGGCGAGCGGCCGAGCACATCGCGGTAGAGGCTCCGGATGAAGTACTGGTCCACACCGTCGGCGACCGACAGGAAGTACTCGTCCGAACCGAGGAAGCCTGCCTCGAGCTGCTGGACGGTCATGCCCTCGCGCATCCGCTGGAGCCAGAACGTCGAGCCTGCCCGCTCCGGTGCTCGCCCGAGGTAGTCCTCGTAGGCGCCCGTGATGAGCCCCGTGCGGAACTCGTCCGAGCCGGTGATCGAGTCGGCGACGGCGCGGGGCGGTGTGCCGGACCGCAGGGCCGCGCTCCAGGTCGCCAGACCAGTGGGGTCGACGGCACGGCCGAAGAGGTCCGCGTACACCAGCGCGATGTAGGCCTTGATCTTCGCGTCGTCCATCCCGGCGAGGACACTGGTAGCCACCTGCGCCTCGGCGACGACGGCTGGGGCAGGCACCGCTGGAGCTGCTGTGGCCGATCCGGCCGTCAGACCCAAGGCGACGACCACCGCCGTTGCCCGGAGACCGAGCATGCCCATGACCTCGCGCGCGCTTCTGCCACCCATCGACGTACCCGCCCCTCTCGGCCCTGGCGACACCCGGGCGGGCACGTCCAAGGGCTGATGCTGGCCGAGATCCTAGGGGTCGCAGGGGCCCGCCGGGTCGGATCGGACAGAGTTCACCCGGTGTACTCACTCATGATCACTCCCGGTGCAGCGCCCGCTCGTACGCGGCGACGTGGGCGCTCGCGGCCGCCGCCCAGGTGAAGCCTGCCGCGCGCTCGACGGCGTCGGCGGCCAGCACCGTGCAGCGCGCCGGGTCGTCGAGCATCTCGCGCAGGGACGACGCGATGCTCTCCTCGTCGGTGCCGCAGTAGGCGACGGCGTCGCCGCCGACCTCGGGCAGGGACAGCTCCCGGGTGGTCAGCACTGCCGCGCCGCACGCCATCGCCTCGAGCACCGGCAGGCCGAACCCCTCGCCGAGGCTGGGGTAGGCCACGATGCGAGCGCCCCCCAGGAACCCGGCGAGGTCACCGAGCGGCAGGTATCCCGTGCGCAGCACCTGCAGGTGCGCGGGAACCGCACGCACTGCCGGTTCGACCGCGTCGTCCCAGCCCCGACCCCCTGCCAGGACGAGCGCAGGCGGGTCGGGGGTGTGGGCCACGGCAGCTACCCAGGCGCGCACCAGCGCTGGCACGTTCTTCCGCGGCTCGAGCGTGCCGAGGAACCCGACGTACTCCTGCTCGGGCCCGAGTCCCAGGGAGCCCCGCACCCTGCTCCGTTCAGCGTCGCCGACCGGCCGGAAGAGGCTCGTGTCTACCCCGTGGTGCGCGACCTGGTACTGGTCCTCGGTGCCACCGACGAAACGCCGCACCTCGTCGCGCGTCGCCGCGGAGGGCACCACGAGACCCGCCGCGCGCCGGACCGCGGTCCGGATCGCGGCCCGGAAGAAGCGCCCCTTGAGCGGGGAGTGCAGCTCGGGGTGGCTGTAGAAGGTTGCGTCGTGCAGGGTCACGACGACCGGGACGCCGGCGAGCCGCGGCATCGTGTAGTGAGGGCTGTGCAGCACCTGGACCCCTGTGCCGCGCACCAGCCGCGGGAGCCCCACCTGCTCCCACGTCATCCGGGCGGGACGGCCACTGGTGAGGGCCGGGGCCACCGCGATCTCGGCCGACGGCACGATCTCCGAGGTGACGCTCGCATCGCGGGCCTGGCAGACGACCACCAGGTCGACCCCTTGCTCGGCCAGCGCAGGGAGCAGCGCGTCGACGTAGCGGCCGACACCTCCGCGGTCCGCCGGGATCGCCGTCGCGTCGAGGAGAAGTCGCACCGGTCGATCGTAGACTGCCCTCGGCCGCGCGATCCTGCATGGTCAACGACGCGCGTAGTACTCGTCGCTCGAGATGATCCCCCCGATGATCGCCTCAACGCGCACTCCCCGCTGAATCTGCGAGACCCAGTCCCGACGCCCGGTCGGGTCGATGGACCGGCCCAGCAGGTGCCGGTAGTGGCCGTCGACCACGGTGGTCAGATACTCGGTCGAGAGCAGGAAGCCCAGGGACACGGCGTGGCGTGACATGCCGCCCGCGAGCTGCTGGCGCCAGAACGTGACCTCGGAGGCTCCCGGGGCACGGTCCAGGACGTGCCCGTAGAGGCGGGTGACCCACCGGCGGTCGTTCGACCCCGAGCCGAGGTAGTACTCCGGGGAGGCCAGGAAGCCCGCCTCCATCTCCTGGATCGTCATCCCCGCGCGCATGTGGCCCAGCCAGTGCTGCAGGCCTGAGGGATCAGGGCTGCGCCCCAGGAAGGCCTTGTATGACGCCGTGATGAGACGGCTGCGGTACTCCTCGGATCCGGTGACGGCGTTGGCTACGGCGACCCGCGGGGTGCCCGCGCGCAACGCATCGGTCCAGGTCGCCAGACCGGAGGGGTCGGGCTGGCGTTCAAAGAGGTCCAGATAGACCCGCGTGACGTAGCGTGCAACCGCGTCCGAGTCGGCCGGCCCGACGACGACCCGCGCGCGCTGGCCGATGCTCTCGACCCGCAGCGCGAGCGAGCTCCCCGGGATCCGCCACACTCCGCCCGCTGGCAGGTTCGGCGCCGAGAACGCGTTCGTGGCGGGTGCCTGCATGTCGAGCAGGAAGGACTCGGGGTAGCCCTTGGCCGTCGACCGCAGCCTGACCTGTACCCCGGCCCAGGCGGGTCTTCTCACGTCGCGGCCCGCGTTGGGGCGGAACTCGACGTAGACCGTCCCCAGGGGCACGGTCACCGCGACCGCGCGCATCTGCGAGACGGACGCCATCGGGTGCAGGTCGACAGTGACGGTCTGACTCGACGTCGTACCCGCGATCCTGGTCACCGTGGCCATCCCGAGATGGTCCGCGAGAGCCGTGTTGAGGTTCCCGGAGGCCATCGACATCCCGATCCCCATGACGTCGGCATGATCCGCGTACTCCTTGGCGGTGCATGCCCCGCTCAGCGGTACCCGGGCACCGTTCGACGTGCAGGTCCGGGTGTTGGCGTGCCCCAGGCCGAGGTTGTGCCCGAACTCGTGGGCCAGCACGTCGCGCGCCTGGGATCCGTTGATCCAGATCGTGGTTCCGCCCACGGAGGCCATGCCCGCCCACCCGCCGCAGTCCGCGCGCACCGGGAAGTACACGGCGATGTGGTGGGTGGACGGCCGGGACCCGGTGAGCCCGTGGGCGGTGAGGGCCTGGTTCCAGATCGATGTGGTGTTGCACGACCCGGGATCGGTGATGGTCTTCCAGTTCCTCACGTCAGTGGTCATCGCGAGCTGTCCGGCGGACTGCTCCGACCAGTACTGCCGGGTGCTCTCCGCGAGGTTGGTCAGCGATGCGTTGGTCGCCGCGTCTGGGGAGCCGAAGTGGACCGGAAGAATGGTCAGGGTCCGTCCTGCCGGGGCGGCGAGCAGGGTCCCCTCGCCGTCGCCCGCGCCCAGGGGCGCATCCTCGAGAGCGGGGGCGACCTCGACGAGCTGCGCCTCCGGGCCCGTGGGGTCGGTCGCGGCCGCGAGGGCCTCGTCCGGTGTGAGATCGCCATGGGACTGCACGGACACCACGACCCCCTCGCCCGAGACCATGTCGGTGTCCACAAGCGCCTCGGGGAGGTCGTACATCTGGCCGTCGACCTCGAGCATCGGCACGAGCACGTCCTGGTGCGCGTCGTGGTCGTGGTCGAGCTCGACGTCGTCGGGGTGGGTGTCGACGAAGACCTGGTAGAAGGTCCCGGCCACCTCGTACGTGACCTCCCGCACCTCGGACGCAGCGGCACCGCCCGCACCGACCACGCCGACGACGACGGCGGTGGCGGTGGCGAGAGCGCCCCAGGTGCGGCGCAGCCTCTCCCGCTCCACGACCGGAGGGTGGTGCGGGGAGGGAGCGGACCGGGACAAGGGGCGCATGCTTCTCCAGCGTGGTCAGCACAAGGGCGCCGTCGGCAGAGCGAGGGCCGGCGACGAGGGGTGATTGGTCTCACAGAGTATCGACCACTCCCGGGACGCCCTTGAGGCCCAGCGGCGTCGCGCGCCCGAACGCGGCCCGCCCGGGCGGGCTGCTCGCACCGGGACCGCACCGCCTAGGCTCGGGCCGTGATCCCACCAGGTCAGCTGACCGTCGCGATGACCGTTGAACAGCTCTGGCAGCCGTTCCCCGGAGGTTCGGGGACCTACATCGGCGAGCTCACCCGAGCCCTGGCGACCCGCGACGACCTCGCCCTCGAGGGGATCGCCGCACGCGGCTCCGCTCCTCCCGCCCATCCCCTGCCGCACTCGATGACCGTCCGGCACTCACGTCTGCCGAGACCTCTCTTGTACGAGGCGTGGTCGCGCTACCGGCTGGCTCGCGTCCGGCCGGGTTCGACCGACCGCGTGCTGCACGCCACGACCTGGGCGGTCCCGCGCCGGAGCTCGCCCCTGGTGGTGACGGTGCACGACCTGGCCTTCCTGCGTGAACCCGGGCACTTCACGGCACGGGGCAACGCGTTCTTCCGTCGCGCCTTGGACATCGTGCGCGACGAGGCGGACATCATCGTCGTGCCGTCGGGCACGACGGCACGGGACTGCACCGAGCACGGGATCGAGGCCGGACGCATCCGGGTCATCCACCACGGTGTACGTGCCGAGAGCGTCGGGCAGGATGAGGTGGCGGCCTTCCGCGCCGCACACGGCCTGCACAGGCCCTACCTGCTGTGGTGCGGGACGTTCGAACCTCGCAAGAACCTGGGGGCGCTGCTCGAGGCCTACCGCCTCCTGGTGCGGAACGCGACCGAGCTCGACCTGGTCCTGGTGGGACCCACAGGTTGGGGTGGGGCAGCCGCGGAGGTCACCGCGCTGGCGGCGACCCTCCCTTCAGGTCGGGTCCACCTGCTCGGACGGTTGGGTCACCACGACCTGCACCGGGCCTATGCGGGCGCCCGAACATTCTGCTTCCCGTCGACCTGGGAAGGCTTTGGCATGCCCGTCCTGGAGGCCATGGCCCACGGCGTCCCCGTCGTCACGTCAACCGGGACCTCGATGGAGGAGATCAGCCCGCAGGGGGCGGTCCTTGTGGACCCCACGGCCACCGACGAGCTCGCGACGGGCATCGAGCAGGCCAGCGGGACGCGCCATGCCGAGCTCTCGCGCAACGCCGCGCATAACGCCGCCCGGTTCACCTGGGAGCGATCGGCGGAGCTCCACATCGAGGCATACCGGGCGGCAGCTGCATCCGGCTGACCTCACAGCACCCGGCGGACCAGCGACCAGTACACCGCAAGCGCCGCCTGCAGCACCCCCGCACCGCGGGGCAGCGGCATCGCGGCGGCTGTGAAGCGGTCGGCCCACAGGTGGACCAGATCAGCGTCGGGCACCGTTCGTGCGGCTTGGACCTGCTGCCTGCGTCGACGGATCCAGCCGAGGTGCGACAGAACCCAGCCCCATCCCCGGACCTTCTTCCTCCCCCACCCCTGCAGGCCCGCGACGACCAGCATCGCGACCTCGAAGGCGAGCAGCACCGGTGCGAGCAGCATCAGCGTCCGCCGTCCGTAGCAGGTCAGCACGAACAGCAGCCGGTTGCGCTCGAGCAGGTACATCTTGAGCGGGTTGCGTGAGAACTCGTAGTGGTGGACGACGACCGCGCCGGGCACGTAGCGGACAGCCAGCCCACGCTGCCAGCAGCGCCAGCTGAGCTCGAGATCCTCCTGATAGGCGAAGAACTCCGCGGGGAAGCCGCCCAGCGCGTCCCAGACGCTGCGGCGCAGGACGATGCCCGCGCCGCTCGCTGCGGCGACGTCACGCGGGAGGGCATGGCGGGCCGCGGGTTCCCCGAGCCCTCCCGCCCAGCCCAACCCGAGGAAGTGCACGGGGTTGCCCGCGGAGTTCATCGTGGTGGGGTCCTCGGCCAGGCGGATGCTGCCGCTCGCGATGCCGACACCGGGATCGGCCGCAACCTCCTGGAGCGCCTTCACAGCGTCGGGCGCGACGATCGCGTCGCTGTTGACCAGTGCGACGTACGGCGAGGTCGTGGCGGCCACGCCCAGGTTCACCCCTCCGGTGAAGCCCAGGTTGCTTCCAGGACGGAGCAGCCGGACGCCGTGGCGCCGGCACAGGTCGTCCACGTCCGCCCGGGTGCATCCGTTGTCGACGAGCACCATCTCGACCCGTACCCCGGTCGAGGAGGTCACGGCGGCGAGGGCCTCCTCGAGCACGGGCTCGTCCCCGTACGCGAGCATGACCACCGAGACCGCCACCGTCGACTCCGCGGCACCGTCGTCCCCTGGTCCGGTCTGCGTCATGACGTCCTCTCCACCAGGCCGCGCTGCCAGCTCATGCGCTCACGTACCAGCGTGACCACCAGCACCGCCATGGCCACGGCCGACCCGATGACCAGGGCCCACGCCGCACGCTCGGTGACCGGTCCGTGCGGGATGAGGGCCAGCAGGAGACCGATGAGTCCGGCTCCCCAGCCGACGAGGACCCACCGCTCCGAGCCGAGGGCGAGGAGAGCCTGCGCGGCCACCTGGGCGACCATGAACAGCGCACCGGAGAGCGCGATCAGCGTGATCACCCCTCGCGTGACGCCGAAGCCCTCGCCGAAGAGCAGCGGCACCAGCTGGGCTCCCAGGAGCCAGACGGCGACGGTTCCCAGGCCACCGAGGGCGACGGTCACCAGCCCGACGAACCGCACCCGCCGGGCGAACTCGACCACCAGGCCACCGCCGACCAGGCCGGCCAGTCCCGGCAGGAGCACCGCCTGGACCGCAGCGAAGGCGAAGAGCGGGACCCGGGCGATGACCAGCGCCGCGGTGAACTGCCCGCTCGCCACCCGCTCCCCCTCGGTGGCGAGCAGCTGCACGACGACCGGCCCTGCGTTCGCGAGCAGCTGGGAGAGCACCGACGCGCCGAGGAGGATCGCCAGGGCCGAGGCGGCAGCCGCGCGGACCTGCTCACGACCTGGCGTGATCACCGTCGACGGACGAGGAGTCGTCACCAGCACTGCCATCACCGGAGCCACCACCAGGACGATGCCGAAGGGCACGACGCCGTCGACCTCCGCCGCGAGGAGAGCCCCCGCCCCGACCACCCTCAGCACACCGTCCACCGCGAGCTGGGCACCGTAGTGACCGAAGCGCCCGTGACCAGAGAGCAGGCCCCTCACGACGTACGAGGCCGCCATTCCTGCCATCGCCAGGACGAAGAGCAGGACCAGCGAGCCGTGACCCTCGAAGAGCCGTGCGGCCAGCTGGCCCCAGAAGACCGTCGCGAGAACCGCCGCCCCACCCAGGACAACCCCCGCTGCGGCCAGGCCCTGCCGGACGACCGGGCCGTTGCCGTCCCCGACGGCTCTGCGGGCGGCCGTCCGACGGCCCATCTCCTGCTCGAACGGCAGGAACAGCCCGATGCCCACCGCGTTGAGCAGGGTCCACAGGACTGCCAGGGGCGCGAAGACCTCGGGGTCGAGCGCGCGACCGGCGAGCCCGAGATACCCATAGGTCGACAGGCCGAAGATGCCCAGACCCACAGCGACCGAGAGGAGCCCTCCACGACCACGACCACGACCACGAGCCTGGTCGAGCGAACGAGGGTCCTCCCCCACGACCTCCGTCATCCGGTCGAGCGACCGCTCACATCAGGATCCGCCACAGGTGGCGGACCAGGCGCCGCGCCGGTGGCCCGCTCGAGCCGCTCCACCCGGTTGCGCAGCAGCGCTGACTCCTCGGCAAGGGTCTGGCTCTCGTGCTCGAGCGTGCTGATCTCGGCACTGAGCTGGACGCAGACCACCAGCAGCACGAGCAGCCCGGAGAAGAAGACGAGGTTGATCGGGACGGTGATGCCGACCAAGGAGGACACCTGCTCGAGCAGCTGCGGGAACACCACACTGACCAGCACGACCACCGCCACGACCATCCACAGGACGGCGTACTTCTCTCTGAGCCGACGACGCCTGAGCAGCTCGAACATGAAGAGCAGCGCGATGACGGCACAGGCCAGGGCGAACAGGTGCCCGTTCATGCGGTCACCTCTGTCGGGACGAGGATCTGCCGTCGACGAGTGAGCGAGATCCCGAGCGCCAGGCAGGCCCGCAGGAGGTAGATCGCCGCCTTGAACGGCCGTTGGGAAGGTCGTCCCGCCTGTCGTGCTCGCATCTCCACCCCTACCTGCTCGACGGTCAGACCACTGCGCACGGCGATCACGAGCGACTCGATGGTGTCGCCGAGGTACTCAGCGGGGTAGTGGACCGCGAACAGACGGATCGCCCGGGGGCCGGCTGCCCGGAACCCGGACGTGGTGTCGGTGAGCCGGGTCCGCGCGAGCCGGCTCAGGACGCCGGCCAGGACCTTCATCGCCCAGCGACGAGGTCCGCGCACCTCGTACTCACCCCGCTCGGCGAACCGGGCACCGATGACGACGTCCGACCGGTCGAGGCCCTCGACCAGCAGCGGCACGTCACGGGGGTCGTGCTGGCCGTCGGCGTCGACCTGCACCACTGCGTCGAAGCCCTCGGCGAGGGCGTACCGGAAGCCGGCACGCATGGCGCCGCCGACGCCGAGGTTGAACGGCAGATCGAGAACCTCGACGTCTGACCCCCGGGCCACGGCGCTCGTGCCGTCGGACGAGCCGTCGTTGACGACCAGGACGGATACGCCGGGCAGGTGGGTCCTGATCTCGGCCAGGACCGCGGGGAGTGACTCCGCCTCGTTCCATGCCGGGAGCACGACCAGGACACGGCGGCCCTGCGGGGATGACATGGGCGACAGAGTACCGAAGTCCTCCCCGTCGCCTGTCGCCCGAAGACCTAGACTGTGGCCGCCCCGAACCTCCAGGCGGTTTCACGCCGTCACCCCCAGATCGGCGAACATGCAGAGCGCTGCCTCACCCACCCGGGCCACCTCCTCGGCGATCGACGCCCGTCGGGAGCGCCGTCCGCTCCGTGCCTGGCTTGCCGGTGGGATCCTCCTCTTCCTGATGACCGCGGCGTGGTCGGCGGCGATCCCCCTGATGGGCTCGCCCGACGAGCCGAGCCACGTCGTCAAGGCCGCAGCGGTGGCACGCGGGCAGTGGAGCGGCGAGCTGGGTCCCCCACCGACGGACACCTCCCGACCGGGGGCGGGCACGATCGTGCAGCTCCCCGACGACTTCGCGGCCGCACTAGCCCTGCCGAACTGCTTCGCCTTCCAGCCTGCCGTGCCCGCCTCCTGCCAGCAGGACCTGGCACCGGCGGGCCCGGGCACCGTCGCGGTCGAGACCTTCGCCGGTCAGTACCCCCCGCTGTACTACGCCGCGGTGGGCTGGCCCTCCCTGGTCCTGGGGGCAGAGGCCAGTGTCTACGCGATGCGCCTGCTCAGTGCGCTGCTCACGGCCGGTCTGGTCACCTGGGGGGCCTACCGGCTCAGCACCGTGCCAGGGAACGGCCTCGCCCTGTGGGGTGCCGCCGCCGCGATGACCCCGATGACCCTGTTCCTGGGCGGCACGGTGAACCCTCAGGGTCTGGAGATCGCTCTGGCCTTCTCCTTCTGGGCCGCCTGCCTGTCCTTGGTTGCCCGACGAGGCGTCGTGACCACGTCTGGCATCGTCCACGCGGCGATCAGCGGCGCGCTGCTCGTCAACGTGCGGACGTCGTCGCCGTTCTGGGCACTGGTGATCGTGGTGGTCGCACTCGTCGTCGCGCCCTCCGGGCGGTGGCGCGAGCTGGTCGCGCACCGTGCCGCACGGTGGGCCGGTGTTGCCGCAGCGTTGGCGAGCGTCACCGCCGTGGCGTGGGTCGCCGTGCACCGCGGAGTGGTCACAGGCGGAGACCTCTACCCGCACTACGCGGACCTGCGTCTGACACTGCTGGAGATCACTGGCGACGGCTACGGCTACCTCGCCAACATGATCGGCAACTTCGGTTGGCTCGACGCCCCTGCACCACCCGTGACGATGCTCGCCTGGTACATCGGTGCGGGTGCGGTCATCCTGGCCGCCACGAGCCTGTCCGCGCCGATCCGCCAGCGTGCGGGCCTGCTCCTCCTGGTCCTCGCCGTCGCGGGATCGCCCTTCGCGCTCCAGATCCCCACGGCGACCAACGCCGGTCTCATCTGGCAGGGCCGGTACGCACTACCCATCGCGGTCGGCGTGCCCCTGCTCGCGGCACTGCTTCTCGGTGGCGAGCATGCCGCCACCCGTGCGGCCCTGCGACGGATGCTGCGCGGGGCGCTCGTGGTGCTGCTGGTGGGACACGTTGCGGCCTTCTACTGGGCATCGCGCCGGTACAGCGAGGGCCTGGAGGGTGACCTCTTCGCCCTGACGCCGGACTGGTCGTCGCCGATCGGGTACCTCACCGGGACCGCCGCCTTCGCCGCTGCAGCTACGGCACTCACGGTGATGGTCTGGCGGGCGGTGCCACCCGTCCCTGACGAGGTCTCGTCGGCACGGGACGCGGCGATCCGTTCACCGGGCACCGTGCCAGGCGAGCACACGGCTCGCACGCCATGACTGGCCAAGGTGGGCGCATCCGGGCGCTGGTGGTCTCCTGGAACGGCGCGCACCTGCTTCCAGCCTGCCTGGGCTCGTTGCTGGCGCAGTCGATGGCCCCCGAGCTCCACCTCGTCGTGGTGGACAACGCCTCCCAGGACGGCACCACCGAGCTCCTGCGCGAGACCTACCCGATGGTCGAGGTCATCACGAGCACGACCAATCGAGGGTTCGCGGGTGGTGTGGCGCTGGGGATGCAGGACGCCGACGAGGAGCTCGTCCTGCTCCTCAACAATGACGCGACCCTTGCTCCGCAGGCGCTGGAGCGGATGGCAGCCGTGCTCAGCGCACCCGGCAACGAGCGTGTCGGAGCGGTCACCGCGAAGATCCTCCTCGAGGGCCACTTCCGCGAGCAGCAGGACGACGGCACACCCCTGCCCGTCGGGGGCTTCCGGCAGGGCACCACCGTGTACGTGCCGGTTCCGGCCGACCACCCCGAGGCGGTCCGGCTGGTCAACTCGACCGGGAACCTGGTCTCCCGGGACGGCGCGGGTGTGGACCGTGACTGGCTGGCCGTCGACGGGACCGAGTGCGGCGGCGACGACGTGATGGGTTTCTGCGGAGGCGCGGCACTGCTGCGACGTGCCGCCGTCGAGGAGGTTGGAGGGTTCGACCCCGAGCTGTTCCTCTACTACGAGGACACGGACCTCTCCTGGAAGCTCCGTACCGCCGGGTGGTCGATCCGGTACGAGGCCACCGCCATCGCCTCCCACCGGCATGCAGCGAGCTCGGACGCGGGCAGCGCGCTGTTCCGGTACTACAACACGAGGAACTCACTGGTGGTGGTCGGTCGTCACGCGCCGCTCACGATGGTGCTCCGTTCGCTCCTGCGCCAGATCGGTGGATGGGTTGCCGCATGGCGGCGCCACGAGTCGCCGGCAACTCGCGCGGCGCGCGGTCGAGGGATCCTCGACGCAGTGCTCCGCACGCCGCGGACCGCTCGCGAGCGGCGATCCATACGGCGTACGAAGCTCGGCTCGCAGTCGTCGGCCTGACCGGTCGCCCCTCGAGCTGTCAGGACCGCAGTGCTCGGCCAGCACCCTAGGGTCAACCGCAGGCAACCCGCTCGATGATGTCGATCTGCTCCAGGGCGCGCTGCTTGACCTCTGGCAGCGCCCCGACCAGCTGCTCTCGCACGGCATGCTGCTCGGCCAGCAGCCGGCCGATGCGCTCGGCGAAGACCTCGTCGCTGTACGCGTCGTGACCCACTGCCCACGACGCCAGGCCGAACATGTCTAGGACCTCGCGGTACTTGTGGCTCCACCCGATCACGAGCGTTGGCACGCCCATCGCCAGGGAGGACACCATCGCGTGGAAGCGGGAGGCGACGAAGACGTCGCACCTGCCGATCAGGTACCGCAGCGCCTGTGAGCTCAGCTCGGCGTCGGGGAACAGGACCCGGTCGGTGTGACCCAGGCCGGCAAAGACCTCGCGGCACAGCGGGAGGTCGTTGTTGTGCGTCTTGTCCGTGTGCGCCCGGGCGCTGTGCGCCACCAGAAGCACCTTCTTGCCCAGCGTGCCGGTGAGGTGGTCGATCATCCGCTGCACCTCGGCGACGTAGTCCCCGCCGTTCGCCTCGGCGGACTTGCGCAGGACCGCGCTCGGCGAGACCCCGACGACGTCGCCGTCGTCGTCATCGAAGAAGGTCATGTCGACGGCCGCGCGAGCGATCGCCGCGTCGTGCTCGGTGACCTCAAGGGTGAAGGCGAGGTCCGCGCCTGCTGTGACATTCGCCAGGCCGAGGCCCATGAGGTGCTCGTGCGTGACCGCTCCCCGCGAGACGATCGCCGCCATCCGGGGCAGGAGTGCTTTGGCCGCAAGACGGTTGAGCGGAGTGCGGAACGGGCCCATCGCCTGCGCGCACTTGACGACGGGGGTGCCCACGAACAGCGCCGGCAGGATGCTCGCGACGTTGTAGATGAGGAACTTCCCACGTCCGTCGACGAATGTGATGCCGCCTTGGTCAAGCAGGACGTCAGCGGTGGCCAGTGCGCCGACCTCAGGCACTGCGCGTTCGATCGTCCGGCGCAACGGCGGCAGGAGGCGGTGCAGCAGGGCGGAGCCGTTGATCAGCACACCAAGGCGCAACGGGGAGGCGTCGAGCACCCGCATCGCCGGGTAGGGGTTCTGCTCGGCGTCCGAGCGCGGGTACATGCTCAGCAGCACGAACCGGGAGCGGGTGTCACGGGCTGACAGCTGTTGCACCCCGCTCTCGAGCATCGCTGCTGCTCCCTTGTTGCCCGACAGCGCGGACCCGATGACTGCGACCTTCATGAGGGACGTCCTTCCTTGACTTCGCGAATCTTGAGCCCGCCGTACACCAGGGCGACCAGGATGTCACCGACGGTGCTGTACAGCCGGGCCAGAAGGGAGAGCACGATCGCCTGCTCGACCGGCATGTACCGGGAGGCCAACAGCACGATCACCGACTCGCGAACACCGAGCCCGCTCGGCACGAAGACGGCGAGGATACCAATCGCACCCGCCAGCACGTAGATGGCGGCGAGCGGGACGTATGACGACTCGGGTACGTCCAGGAAGGACGCGACGATGAGCACGAACCCGAGGCCGTTGATGAGTCTCGGCACCAGGAACATGAGCTGGTAGCCGATGGCGGGCAGAGAGCCCAGGAAGTACTCGTGCGGCACGTCGCGCTTGAGGGCGCGGCGGGCGACCAGGTTGACCGCCCAGCGAAACAGCCGCCGGTCGGTCACCAGGAGCAACGGCACCAGGGCCAGAAGGACGGGTATGAGCGAGCCCAGCGCCGTGCTCGAGGCGCCTGCCGTCCCCGAGACGGCGTCGTGCACGAGCAGGATGACCACGGTGGGCACGACCGAGCCCAGCAGGAGGAAGACGTTCTCGTAGACGAACGTGATGACGACGAGCGTTCGCGAGATCCCGCGCTGGTGAGCCCACATCACCTTGTTGGCGACCGAGCCGACCTGCCCAGGCACGTACTTGAGCAGCCACGAAGCACACTGCACCCGGATCGCGTCGGTCACCGGCACCCGCAGGCGCCCGAGGTGGGAGAGCATCGAGCCCCACAGCAGGCCCGAGACCAGGACGGCCACCGCGAAGAGCACGACCGCGGCCACGGAGTAGCAGTTGATCTCGATCTCGATCTCGCGGACGGCGTCCCAGTTCGCAGCGAGCGACCGCGCGAAGAAGTAGCCGACCAGACCCAGGACGACGATCGTCGCCCCGAGGCGGAGCAGACGCTTACGAGTCAAGGGGGTTGAACCTGCGCAGGACGTCAAGGTCCTTCTTCTGGGAGTACGCCACCATCCCTGTGGGATCGGCGTAGCCCACAGCCATCAGCATGATGATGCGCTCGTGCGGAGCGAGGCCGAGGGTCTTGGACATCGTGCGCTCGAGCGGCTCGAAGTCGGGCCAGTTGATGACGCTCGAGCTCAGCCCGAGCGTCTCTAGGGCGTACATGAAGCCCATCGAGGCCAGTGCCGCATCGATGTAGATGACATGTCGGTCACGCGGGGAGAAGTAGCTGTCCAGCCGCCCCTTGACCACGATGAGCGTGGGGATCTGGTGGGAGTACCCGGCCGACCCGAACGGGATGGCGCCCACCTTCTTGACCATCTCCGGGTCGTCGAACACGAGGTACTCGTACGGCAGCCGGTTGCACGCGCTCGGTGACTGCCGACCTACGGCCAGTGCCTTGTCGATGAGGTCCCGGTCGACCGGCTTGTCCAGGAACCAGCGCACGGACCGGCGCTGGTGCGAGAGCGCGAGCAGCTGGTCGTAGGTGACGCCGCTGGGCGTGATCGACCCGTGCTCGTACGGCTTGACGGTGCCGTCGGTCGGGGTGTGAGCGAGCGACACGAATAGGGCGCGCGCCCGGTCCACGACCGGGTCGGGGACGGTGATGATCTCGAAGTACTCCGCGAGCACGTCATGGGCCCACTGGATCTCGCTCGCGTCGAGCACCGGGTCCTGCGGCCGACGGCTGACGGCTGTCCGGTAGAACTCGACGGTCTCAAGGATGTAGTCCCGCGCGAAGGCGTCGCGACGGGGACGCATGAGGATCCCCTTCTCGAGCCGGTGGACGTTGCGCCGCAGCTCGACGTGGGAGGTGCGGCTGCGCCGCAGGTTCTCGTAGTAGGTCCGGCGACCCGAGAGCACGGCAAACTGCTCACGGTTGAACGTCACGAAGCCGGGCAGCGAGTAGAGGGTCGCCCCCAGGCGGCTCGACCCGGCGACGGCCAGGACACCGCGGTTGGCGGTCTCGTAGGACTTCCGGACGGCGGGGATCGCCAGCAGCTGCTTGGCGATCCGCTTCAACTTCTTGATCACAGGTGTCCTCAGTATGACGACGGCGCGTGCCGCGTGGGTGTGCCGGCCGAGCAGCACATCCGCTCTCGGCTCCGCTTCCGACTGGCGAGTCTACCGGCGCCCCAAGGCCCTGAGGCCGTTCATCGGCGGTACTGCATCTCCTTGATGCGTTCGAGCTGCTCCTCGATCAGCACCCGATTGGTGCGCTGCAGGTCGGACAGCACACCGAGCGCCAGCGAGAGCAGGGCGGCCACGGCCATGATCGCACCGTAGATGAGCGACTGGACGTTCCCCGAGGTGTCGTAGCCGAGCAGCCAGATGGCGAGGAACCTCACCAGCGGGACCGCAGCCATCACCCCGAAGAAGATGGCCAGCGTCGCGAAGATCACGTAGGGCTTGAACATCAGGTAGCTGCGCGTGATCGCCGAGCCGGACTTCGCCATGTGATGGAAGATGTTCTTGAACAGCCGGGACTCACGCGTCTTGGCGTTGGTCACCACCGGGATGCTCTCGATCCGCAGGCGCTTGTTGCCTGCCTGGATGATCGTCTCCATGCAGTAGCTGAATTGCGTCACGACGTTCAGGCGAAGCAGCGAAGCCCTGGAGTAGGCACGGAAGCCGCTCGCGGCGTCCGGGAGCTCGGTGCTGGCTGCCCTGTTGACGATGTGGCTCCCGAAGCGCTGCATGAGCTTCTTGAACGGCGAGAAGTGCGCAATCGTCTGGGTCTGCCGGTCGGCGATGACGATGTCCGCCGTCCCGGCCAGGATGGGCTTGACCAGGTCCCCGATGCGGTCCTGCGGGTACTGGTTGTCGCCGTCGGTGTTGACGACGATGTCGGCGCCCTGGGCCAGGGCGTAGTCGACGCCGTCACGGAAGGACCTGGCAAGCCCCATGTTCCGTGTGTGATGGACGAAGTGCCGTACACCGTGCTCTCTGGCCACCTCGAGGGTGCGATCCGTCGAGCCGTCGTCGATGACGAGGATCTCGAGCTCGTCGACACCCTCGATCTCGGTGGGGATCGACTCGAGTACCGTCGCGAGCGTCTCCTCCTCGTTGAGGCAGGGGACCTGGATGAAGACCTTCATGGGAGTCCTGTTCGGCGGAGCGTAGGGGCGCTGGTCCTGGGGCGACGATCATCGTCAGCGCCTGGCCGGCGCATCAGGTTAACAAGGCGCGCAGCCCTCACGGACTGCGTAGTTCCGAGGCCGTACGCGGTCACGGTGTCTCGAGGCCGCCCGACGCGGCGAGCTCGTCGAGCAGGTCACCGGGAAGCACCCAGAGCGCGTTGTCGAACAAGCCGGTGTCGTCCGCGACCTTGCGCGCGCCCAGGGCCTCGGCCCGTGGCCACTCCTTGCGTGCGATGACCAGCTCGGTCGGCGGATCCGAGGCATCGCTGTCGAACACCTCGACCGTGCGCGGGGCGAGCCAGAACTGATAGGCGTTCCGGCTCACGGTGTCCCCGCCCCCCTCGACCGTCGTGGTGTCGGCGGTGTCGAAGGACACCGGCCCGTCGGTCAGCTCGGCGACGTCCTCGCGCAGGGTGAAAGAGTCGTACCAGGCGGCGTAGAAGGGTCGCAGCGTCTTCGCCTCTCCCAGCACTGACCCGCCGACCAGGACCACCGCGACGACCCCCAGCACTGCGTGTGATGCCCATCGGCGCTGCACCAGGCTGAGCGTCAGGACGACGGCGGCGAGAACGGTCGCTGCCACCCAGGGCCCGGTCGAGGCGGTTGTCACGTTGGGCCAGTCCCAATGGAGGAGGCCCGAGACGTTCAGCGGAACCCACCACGTGCCCGGTCCCGACGGGATCCTCGGCACGACGGCGAGCAGGAACGCCCCGGCGACCACCGCAGCGGCGGCAGCAGCACCCCGCACGGTCTGCCGCTGCGCTCGCCTGACCACGACCGCGAGTCCGACGACCGAGAGGATCGTCGCAAACGGGTCGAGGTACCGGCCGTAGGCGAACGTGTCGATCCGTGTCGCGGTCTCACCGACGACGGCCGAGATCCACACGACGCTCACCATCGTCGCCCCAGCGACAGCCAGTGCCGCCCAGACCTCGACCGACAGTCGGCGCGCACGGAGGTGCCGCCCCGCCGCCACGAGAAGGACGGTCAACCCGATCATCGACAAGCCGAGCCAGCTGACGACGGCATACCAAGCCTGGCCGGTACCAGCCACCACCGCCTGCCCGGGGTCGAGTGAGAGCAGCCGTAGGATCCCCCTCTCCTCGCGACCTGCGCCCTCGAGGTACATCTGGCCGGCCACCCACTGGTTGAGTGCGTACATCGGCACCGCGAGGGCGACCGCACAACCGATCCCGGTCACGGCCGACCATGTTCCGCGCACGGCGAGCATGGCGAACCAGAGCATGCAGACGAGCAGCACCGGTAGCGTCCGGCCGTGCGTGAGGAAGAGCATCGCGGCAGTCGACCCGAGGAGAGCTGCTCGCCCGTGCGTCGGATGCTCGGCATAGCGCCACGCCGCCAGCACGGTGCCCGCGAGGACGAGCGTGAGGAGGTTCTCCGCCAGTGCATAGCCCGAGGTCAGGACGCGCGCCGGAGCGGCGCTCACCACCGCCGCAACAGTCACGGCTGCCGGGAGGGATAGTCCGGTCCGTCGGGCGATCGCCGTGAGAGGCACGATCAGAGCGAGCCCGCACACCACCGACAGCCCGACCGCCGCCTGGTAAACGGTCGCCGGGTCCTGGGTCAACCACCAGATCGGCACGATCAGCAGCGACCAGCCGAGATAGTAGCTCGTGAAGGAGAGGTCACGCGGCTCGCCGACGCCCGCCAACAGCTGGGCGTTCGACAGGTAGCCGACCTCGTCGGTGTAGTAGATCGGGCCTGAGGCGTCCGCAGCGGTGTAGAGCTGGACCACGACAGCGGCCAGCACAGCTGCGGCCGCCATCGCCCACGACGCCGCCTCTCCCCGCGTGCGCGAACGCCAGCGGTGCGTTGCCTCACTCACGAGTGATCGTGCCCGAAGCGACGAGCCTGTCCTGGAGATCGCCGTCGAGGACCCACACCGCGTTACTGCCGAAAGCCTCGACGCGGACCGCATCCATCCAGACGCCACCTTCGCGGTCAGCCCGCGAGATCACGACGTCGGTGGGTGGCTCGTCCGTCTCACTGCGGAACACCTCGACCTCTCGCGACCCGAGCCAGAACTGGTACAGGTTCTGACTGCGGACGTCGGAGCCGGTTCGGTCGAAGGAGATCGGGTGGTCGCCGAGCGTCTCGATCGCCCCGAAGAGCGGTGCGGCGCCGTCGTTGATCTCGTTGAAGCGCGCGACTGAGCTGCGATCGGCCGACAACGACATCACGACGAAGGACGCGGCGACCGCCGCGACGCCGAGCCAGGGCGCACGCCGGGTGAGCGCGAGCACAGCGACCAGAAGAGCCGCCGTCAGCGCCAAGGGCACCCATGGTGGCGTCCACTCCTCGAGATGCTGGGGCCAGGGCCACCCCAGGAGGCCGGCGACGTTGATCGTCCCCCACCATCCGCCGTCGGGCACCCTCGGCACGACAAGGACCAGGAATCCGGCAGAGAGTGCTGTGGTCGCAGCCAAGAGGCCGAGTCCCACCCGGGCGGACAGTCCGCCGACGACCAGGACGAGACCGACCAGCGCGAGCACCTGCGAGAAGGGATCGAGATAGCGGCCGTAGGCAACGATGTCCAGCCGAGCGCTGCCTCGGGCGATCGTTCGTGCGATGAACAGCACGCTGATCGCTGCCACCCCCAGGACCACGAAGGCATACCAGGTCGCAACGTCGGGCCGGCCCCGGCGGATCTCACGGTGAGCGGCAGCGGCGACGGCGATCGCTCCGAGGATCGCGAGGCCTGCCCAGGCCGTCGACAGGTACCAGGACTGCCCCAGCACCGAGCGGACGATCGCCTGCGGCGTCCCCTCGAGCATTCTTGACACCGCGCTCGACTCCCGTCCTCCGACGGACTCGTAGAGCTGAGAGGTCATCCAGGCGTAGATCAGGTACCCGGTCCCCGCGCCGATGGCGGTGGTGACGAACCCGACCATCCCGACTCGGACTTGGCGACGCACGATCAGCCAGACGAACCACGCGGCGGTTGCCACCACGATGGGCACGGTTCGTCCGTGACTGAAGAACGTGTAGGCCGCCGCCAGTCCGAGGACGACCGCGCGCCAGGCCGTAGTGCGGTCCGAGAACCTCAGCGCCGCCCAGACGGTCAGACACACCATGAGCGCAAGGAAGTTCTCACTGAGCGCATAGTTCGACATCACGGTGCGGGCGGGTGCGAGCGTGACGATCGCGGCCAGCGCGAACGAGACGTCGCCTCGGGCCCCCAGCGCCCGAGCGATCGCAGCAAGAGGCACCACCGCTGCCACAGCACACACGGCAGAGAGCGTCACCGCGGCGCGGTAGACGGTCGCCGGGTCCTGAGTCATCCACCAGATGGGCGCCAGAACGACCGACCAGCCGGGGTAGTAGCCGAGGTTGGCGAGCTGCCACGGCTCGCCGACGCCGGCGAGCACACGGGCGTTGGCGAGGACACCGATCTCGTCGTCGGTCCAGACCGGCGCACCCGAGCCGATCGACACCCAACCGTGGATCGCGGCTCCCAGCGCGACCAGGACGATGCTCGCACCGAGAGCCCATGGGCGGTAGTGTCGCGACCGCCCTGGTCTGGCACGTCGTCCGGGACGCGGGTCGGCGGCCTCGCCGACGTGTGCCGCGTCCTGCTGCCTTGCAGTGCTGTCCGACATCACGATCCTGGATTGCGGGGCTGGGTCGGCGCAGTCTATCCGCGCGCGGACCAGAGCGACTCGCCGGCCCCCGCCGGCGGAACGAGGGAGCCCGGAGGGTCCATGCACGTCTGCACCGCCGCGACGTCGCGGTCAGCCAGCACCTCCCGCCGCCTTGCTGCACACCTCGCCGAGATCCCTGGTGTCTCGATGACGCTCGTCGACCTCGACGGAGCCCTGGTCGACGACCTCGGGCCGAACGTGGAGGTCATCCCGGTAGAAACGGTTGTCCCCGACCGTCGGTGGCTGCACTCCCGTGCGGCATACCTCGACCGGGACGGCTTCCTGGCCTGGATCCAGCCGGTCATCCTGCGATGGGCCCTCGACCGATGTGAGAGCAGCGTCTGGGTCTCACCGTCGAGCCTCGTCCTCGCGGACCTGGAGGACGTCGCCCGCCTGGCTCACGAGCACGGCACGGTCCTGCTCCCCCGTGCTCCCGGGCCGCTGCCCCCCGACCGCTCCGAACCACGGCCCGAGGACCTGCTGGGTGCAGGCCTGTTCACCACGTCCCTCGTCGGCGTCGGTCAGCTCTCTCGCCCAGCGCTCGAGCGCTGGGCGGACCGCTGCGCCGCCGACGTGGTTGGTCGCCCCTGGCTCGACGAGATCTCGACGTCGCCCGATCACATGGTGCTGCACGACGACGGGCTCGCAGTGAGCGCCTGGTCGGTTGGTCACGACACCGTCGTCGTGGACGGCGACACCGGCGTGCCGATGCTGCGGGGGCGCCGTGTCCGGCACGTCGACCTCAGTGGCTTCGACCCGGACCGACCGTGGCTGCTCGACGCGAGGCTGACCGCACCCCGGGTCCTGCTGAGCCGCCAGCCGGCGCTCGCGCGGGTGTGCCGCGACCACGGCACACAGCTCCGCGCCGATGCCTCCGCCCGTGCGACGAGGCCCGCCGGAGCCGTCGAGCACGACCCGCTCGAGGCCCAGGCCCGCAGAGCGTACCGCCGGGCGCTCGACGAAGGGCAGAACGTTCCCGACCCCCTCGACCCGGCGGACCATGACTCGTTCGTCGACTGGCTGCTGGATCCCCTGCCGGGCACGTCACCAACGCTCACCCGCTACATCCACACGATCTACCTCGACCGTCCTGACCTTCAGGCTGCCATCCCAGGGGTCCCCGACCTGCACGTGCGTGAGCTGCTCACGTGGGCTGACCGGTACGGCCGGGACGAGGAAGGGTACGATCCTGCGCTGATCGACCGGTCCCTCGCGCTCGCAGCCCCCCGGGATGCCGGAAGGGACGTCACCACTGACCCGCACGCTCCTGCCGGCCCGGCCCCGGAGGGGGTCAACGTGGTGGGCTACCTGCGCGGTGAGCTGGGTGTCGGAGAGTCAGCGCGTCTTGTGCTCACGGCACTGGCCGCAGCAGGCACACCGCACCGCACGATCGCCGTCTCCCGCAACCTCCAGAGCCGACAGGGCGCGGCGTTCCAGGCGGGCGACGAAGAGGGCGAGCCGTACGACATCACCCTGTTGTGCGTGAACGCCGACATGACGGCCGACATCTCAGCCCTGGTTCCCGAGCTCCTCACCGCGAGGTACCGGATCGGTATGTGGTACTGGGAGGTCGAGGACTTCCCACCCGCACTCCGCAGTGCCTTCGCCCATGTCGACGAGGTCTGGGTGGCGACCGACTTCGTGCGCGAGGCGATCTCACGACACACCGCTCTGCCGGTCCGGACGGTCCCCCCACCCCTTCCTGTCCCCTCGTCCTCGACGGCGGTGAGCCGCGCCGACCTGGGCCTGCCCGACGGCTTCCTGTTCCTGTTCAGCTTCGACTTCCTCAGCGGCATGGAGCGAAAGAACCCGCTCGGTCTGATCGATGCGTTCCGTCGGGCCTTCCCCCGCGGAGCCGGTCCCACCCTGGTGATCAAGACGATCAACGCCACGCGCAAGATGGCTGATGCGGAGCGCCTCCGCATCAGGGTGGCGGACGAGCCCGACGTGCTCCTCATCGAGGAGTACCTCGACTCCGAACGGCGTGACGCCCTGACCCAGCACGCGGACTGCTACGTGTCGCTGCACCGCGCCGAAGGCCTGGGCCTGACGCTGGCCGAGGCCATGGCGCTCGGGAAGCCCGTCGTGGCGACCGGGTACAGCGGAAACCTGGACTTCATGACGCCGCAGAACAGCTTCTTGGTGCCGTGGACGCCGGTTCCGGTGCCGCCGGGGTGCGAGCCCTACCCGGCCGGGTCACCCTGGGCCGATCCGGACGTGGATGCGGCGGCCGCGGCGCTGCGCGCAGTCGCCGACGACCCGGAAGCAGCCGCCGCCGTGGGGCGCCGGGCCGCAGCGGACATCCGCGAGCGGCACTCGGCCGCCATCTCCGGTCACCGCGTCGCGGCTCGGCTCGAGGAGATCCGCATGACCAGGTCAGAGCCTGAGCCGCCTCGAGCGTCTCGGACGCACGGCACCCTGGGCGCCCTGCGCCCGAGACGCTGGAGACGCGATCGCGCAGGGCAACCCCCGAGCCGCTAGGTCGACGTCCCGCCGCCCAGGACGCGTCGCACCCGACCTGCGGCCCGACGACCGACCTCGCCGACGCCCCCCGCCCGCAGGTACCGCAGGGTGAGCGCCGCATCCGACCGGACCGACGTCCGCCGTTCGAACGGATGTGCCATCGTCTCAGGCTCGCCCAGGCGGTAACGCAGGTCGGCAGCACGCCGAGGTAGACGGCAGAACTCCACCAGCGGCGTCAGAACCGTCGACCACACGTAACCTCCCGCGAACTGTCGGACGCTCTGCCTCGCCTGCTCGGCGGCGTCTGTGTCGTAGAGCATCTCCTCGAGTGCGAGCTCGAGCGCGTCGACGTCCTCAGCAGGGACGGTGCGGCCCAGGCCATGCCGTGCGATCAGCGTGCCGAACGTATCCCCGTCCGTCGCGACGATGGGCAGCGAGGCCCACAGGTAGTCGAGGATCCGGGTACGGAAGCTGTAGGCGGTCTCGACGTGGTGGAAGTGGGTCGAGACACCCACATCAGCGTCCAGGAGGTAGTCGGCCCGCTCGGCGTAGGGCACCCAGCCCTCGTTGAAGAAGACGTGGCTCCCGACGAGACCGAGCTCCTTGGCCAGCTGCTGGGTCTCCCACGCGATGCGCATGTCGGGCACGCCCGGGTTGGGGTGCTTGAGGCCCATGAAGTACAGCCGAACATCGGGATGGCGCACCCGGAGGCGGTCCACGGCCCGGATGAGCGTGAGGGGGTCGAACCAGTTGTAGATCCCCCCGCCCCACAGGATCACCTTGTCCTCGGGACCGATCCCCGCGACGGCATCACGAATGGCATGGCGCGTCTGCACCGGTGCCTCCGCCGGGATCCCGAACGGAACGACGGCGATCAACGAGTCAAGGCTCTCGTCCTCGTCGTAGACGCTCGCGTTCACACGCCCCTGACCGGCGAGTTGGCCGAGCCAGAAGTCGCGCTGCTTGTCGGATGCGCAGAGCAAGAAGTCAGCCCGACGAAGCTGCTCGTTGAGGACCCGGGTGGTTTCCTTGACAGCGAGGTCGCGTCCGCCAGGGCCCAGGTCCCTGGCCTGCTCGAGCTGCTCGAGGTGCATGGGGTCGTAGACGTCCGCGACGAGGATCTTCGAGCTCTCCACGAGCCACGGCGCACCCTCGAGCAGGAAGCCCTGGAAGACGATGACATCGGCCCAGTCCGTCGCTTCGCGCAGACGCTTGCCTGTGGCGTGCACCACCTCGAAGGAGTCGCTCGTCACGTGCGCCCCGCCCGTGGACAGCAGGCGCACGTCATGGTCACCGGAGAGCGCCGAAGCGATCTCCCACGCCCGGATGGCGGGTCCGGCCATGCGATCCAGCAGCGGCTCACCGGTCACGACCAGCACCCGTTGACGCGAGACGAAGTGCTCAGCGATACCGAATGCCTCGATCAGCACCCGGTGGGCCTCGAGATAGCTCTCGACGGCGTAAGCCGGCTCGATCGCGTGGCGGAAGAGCGGGAAGAGCTCGCGGTCGCTCCGCCGACGAAGTGCCTGGAGCTCGGCACGGGTCTCCATGAGCGAGGGCAGCTGTTCGACGAGGTAGTCGATCGCATAGGGACCCGTCAGGGCCATCTTCTCGATCTGGAGCGTCCCTGACTCGTCGCCTCCTGGTGACCGCTGCAGATCCAGGGCCGTCGTGTCCGTGCCTGTGCGGGCGAAGGAGCGGCGCACCGCCAGGGCCATCGCTGCAGGCAGCGCCTTGGCCAACGACTCGTCGTCGTAGTTCTTGTAGATCGCCAGGAGCGCGTTGCGCTCGAGCAGGTAGCTCTCTCGGAAGCTGCCGAACTTGTTCATGGTCGCGTGGTGCTTGTGGTAGGCGATCGAGCCCGGCACGTAACGAACACGATGGCCAAGGAGGTTGAGTCGCCAACCGAGGTCGACGTCCTCGTAGAACATGAAGAAGCGCTCGTCGAACCCACCGACCTCGCGGTAGAGCTCTGCCCGCACGAACATCGCGGCACCGGTGCCGAACAGGACGTCCTTCGCGACGTCGAACTCACCGGTGTCGGGCTTCTCGACCTCACGCTTGTAGCCCATGCCGAACCAGGTCATCGAACCGTCGACGTAGTCGATCAGGTTCCCGTCCCAGTCAAGCACCTTGCTCGCCACAGCGGCGATGGTGCGGTCGCCGTCGAGGACCTCGACGGGGGGCCCCCCCCCCCCCGGGCCCCGGCCCGGGGCGTGCGTGGGGGGAGCGGGCCCCGCGCCCCGCGGGTGTGGG
>NZ_JAMBPP010000016.1 GCF_023369855.1 Actinotalea alkalitolerans
GCTTGACCCCCAGCACGACCCAGGCCCTCGCCCCGTCGCCGTAGTCGCCCAGCTCCCCGCCCCAGCCAAGCCCCTTGCCCGCCACAGGGGCGAGGGTGCGGCCGCCGCCGGGGCCCCCGCCGCCGGCCCGCACCCAGCCGGGACCGGGCCGAGCATCGTTGTTGATGAAGCCGATCACCTCGCCCGTGGCGTGCGCGACCCCGAGGTTGCAGCCCCCGGCGAAGCCCGTGTTCGCGCCCGACTCGACGATGATGGTCTCAGGCACCTCAGCCCGGATCCGCTCCGCGCTGCCGTCCCCCGAGTCGTTGTCGACCACGATGACCTCGAGCCGCTCGCGTGGCCAGTCCAGGTCCGCGAAGGACCTCAGGCAGGTGATCGTGTCCTCTGCACCGCGGTAGTTGACCAGGACGACAGACACCACCCCGGGCCGGACAGTTGGAGTGCGTGGTTCCCTGCTCATCAGTCGTCATCCCCCTGCAGGAGTGCCGTGTCGTGGTCGACCATGCGGTGCACGATGTCTGTGAAGCCGACCGTCGGGGACCAGCCGAGGTCGGAGTGCGCGCGTGAGGCGTCGCCCACCTGGACGGCGGCGTCGGTGGGCCGCACGAAGGTCGGGTCGGTGACCACGTGATCGCGCCACTGGTCCCCCACACCGGCGCGGCGCAGGGCCGCCTCGGCGAACTCGGCCACCGAGTGGGCCTCGCCCGTGGCGATGACGTAGTCGGCGGCCACGTCCCGGGACGCGGCTCGGACCATGGCGTCGACGTAGTCCGGCGCCCAACCCCAGTCACGTCGGGCGTCGAGGTTACCCAGGCGCAGGACGCCGGAACCCTCCAGCCCGATCCTGGCGGCACCGGCGGTGATCTTCCGGGTGACGAACGTCGTAGGACGACGCGGGGACTCGTGGTTGAACAGGATGCAGCTGGCCACGTGCAGGCCACGGGTCCGGTAGACCCCGGCCATGTGGTGGGCGTAGGCCTTGGCCACGCCATAGGGGTTGATCGGACGCACAGGCGTCTGCTCGTCAAGGTGTCCCTGCGCGGCACTGCCGAAGATCTCCGCACTCGAGGCCTGGACGCAGGCAACGGGGTGCCCGGTGCGCTCCTGGAGCTGCCACGCGGCATCGAGCAGCACAGCGACCGCGACGCCGCTGAGCTCGGCGGTCAGCACGGGATGCTCCCAGGAGTAGGCCACCGAGCTGATGCCGGCAAGGTTGTAGAGCTGGTCGGGCTCAACGTCGTCGACCACCTGGCGCAGCCGGGCGTGGTCGGCCAGGTCCGCCTCGTGCACGACGACCGACGGAACCCGTTCGCGCAACGTGGACACGGCGGTGTCGTGGGGGCGTACCAGGCCATGCACCTGCATCCCAGCCGTGGCGAGCTGTTCGGCGAGGTAGCCGCCGTCCTGGCCGGTGATCCCGGTGATCAGCACCCGCCCCACGCGCTAGCGCCCCACCTGGGTGCGCTGCTCGGCGAGGTCGTTCTCCACCATCATCGTCACCAGCTCGGTGAACCCGACCTTGGGCTCCCATCCCAGGACCTCGCGAGCCTTGGACGGGTCACCGATGAGCAGCTCGACCTCGGCCGGGCGCATGAACCGCGCGTCCTGGCTCACGTACGGGGCCCAGTCCTCGATGCCCACCGCCGCGAACGCCACATCGAGCAGCTCACCGATCGAGTGGGTCTCTCCTGTGGCCACCACGTAGTCGTCCGCGGTGTCCTGCTGAAGCATCCGCCACATCGCCTCGACGTAGTCACCTGCGAAACCCCAGTCCCGCTTGGCATCGAGGTTGCCCATCACGATCTGGTCCTGCAGACCCAGCTTGATCCGTGCCACCGCCTGGGTGACCTTACGGGTCACGAACTCCGGCCCACGGCGAGGGGACTCGTGGTTGAACAAGATCCCCGAGGAGGCGTGCATCCCGTAGGACTCGCGGTAGTTGATCGTCATGTAGTGCCCGAACACCTTCGCCACCCCGTAGGGCGACCGCGGCCACAGCAACGTCGACTCCCTCTGCGGGACCTCCTGGACCTTGCCGAACATCTCCGAGCTCGACGCCTGGTAGAAGCGCACGCGGGAGGGGTCATCCCCCGAGTACAGCCGCACTGCCTCCAGGATGTTCAGCACACCCTTACCCGTCACGTCAGTCGTCAGCATCGCGTTCTCCCACGAGTACGCGACGAACGAGATGGCACCCAGGTTGTAGACCTCATCGGGCTGGGCCACGTTCAACGCGCGCAACAGGCTCGAGAGGTCCGTCAGGTCCCCCGTCAACAGCTTGACGTCCGGCACCGTCGCACGCACAAGATCCAGCTTGGGGTTGTTCTGCCCACGAATCAGGCCGTAGACCTCGTACCCCTTCGCCAGAAGCAGCTCGGAGAGATACAGGCCATCCTGGCCGGTGATACCCGTGATGAGTGCGCGCGCCATGGTTCCTCAAGAGTTCGGCGGGGAGTGTCGCGGACCAGCGTAGCCCGGTAGGTGCGGCCCCGGGCACCTGCCGCGACCGGGCAGCGCGACCGTGCTGCCGGTCGCGCTGCCCTATGATGCCGTGGTGCCTGAAGCCCTCTTCGTGTCCTATGCCCAGCACGGCGAGGACGTCGTCCTCTGGCGGGCGCTGCGAGACATCCCGAACGGGCGGTACGTCGAGGTCGGCGCCAACCATCCGACGGACCTGTCGATCACCCGCGCGTTCTACGACCGTGGCTGGAGCGGGGTCACCATCGACCCCGTGGCGTCGTTCGCCGCCCTGCACCGTAGGGCGCGGCCCCGCGACACCTTCGTCCAGGCGGCAGTCACGAACGAGGACGTCGAGAACGTCGTGCTCAACGAGTTTCCTGAGACCGGGCTCTCGACCCTTGACGCCGAGATCACCGAACGCCACGACGCGGCCGGCCACCCTCACCACGCCACGACCGTGCGCGCCCGCCGCCTCGACGCGATCCTCGATGACGCGGGCCTTGCGGGCAAGGAGATCCACTTCATCACGGTGGACACCGAAGGCTCCGAGCGGGCGGTGCTGCAGAGCCTCGACCTCACTCACTGGCGGCCGTGGATCCTCGTCGTCGAGTCGACGGTGCCGCTGGGGACAGCCCAGACCCACGACTCCTGGGAGCCTGCGCTCCTGGCCGCCGGCTACACGTTCTGCATGTTCGACGGGCTCTCGCGCTACTACGTCGCCGACGAGCACAAGGCCCACCTCGGTCCCCGGCTGTCCTACCCGGCCTGCCCGCTCGACCTCTACGCGCGCCAGGACACCCTTGCCGCCAAGCGCACGATCGACGAGCTCACCGAGGCTCGCGACACCGCGACGGATGAGCTGATCCGCTGGCGGACCGAGGCGATAGCGCGGTGGTCGCACGTGCTGAGCTCCTCCTCGTCGGTCGAGGTCGAGGGCTTGCGCCGCCAGGTCGCCGAGCTGAGCCACGACCTCGTCGCAACCCGGGCAACCCTCTCCTGGCGGATCACCGCACCGTTGCGCGCGGGACGCCGGCTCTTCGGCCGAGGTGCCTAGGTGCCGATGTCACCTGGAGGTCACAAGCGCGTCGCACGCGCCCTCGCACAACGTTGCCGGGCCGCTGCCGAGGTCTACCTGGACGAGCTCCCCGAGCCGATCGATCATGGTGCTCACGATGCCGGGAGACTGCTCGACCTCATGGTCCGGCGGGTGCAGGCGACCGCCGATCCGGCCGGAGCGTGGCTGACCTGGACAGCGGTGGCAGGTGCGTTTCCGACAGCCGCGGAGGTCCAGGAGGCCAGGCGGACGATCGAGCTCTACCCTCCCGCAGACGCCGCGATCTGGCTCCTCGGTCGCTGCCAGGTGTCGCCGCGAAGCATCGAGTCGTTCACCTGCGAGATGGACGTCCTGGTCGGCGCCGTCGTCCCGAGCGTGGACTACTGCGCACGCGTCGAGCATCACACCGGAATCCAGCGGGTGGTGCGCGAGACCCTGCCTCGGTGGGACATTCGCCACGACGTCCACCCGGTGGCGTGGACGGACTCCGGCGGGATCATGCGCGGTCTGGACGACGTCGAGACGGACCGGGTCCTGCGCTGGAACCAGCAGCTGCACGTCGCGCGCAGCTCGACAACAAGCGGCCCGCCGCGGCTGGTCGTGCCGTGGCGCAGCAACGTGGTCCTCATCGAGGTACCTCTGCCCCAGCTCTACCCGGCCCTCCAGGGTCTCGCTGAGTACTCGGGGAACGAGGTCACCGCCGTCGGCTATGACGCGATCCCGGTGGTCAGCGCTGACGTCCGGCCCTACTCCGAGCCCGACAACTACGTGCAGTACCTGTCGGTGATCAAGCATGCAGCCCGGATCTCAGGCATCAGCGTCTCAGCGGCCCAGGAGTTCCGTGGGTTCGCCGAGGCGCTGCCTAGCCAGGGTCTGCCGGCCGCCGTCGTCACCGAGGCGTTCCTGCCGGGCGAGGCCCCGCACGCCACCGCGCCCGAGCAGACCCTCACCGAGCGCCCGATAGTCCTGTGCGTCGGCAGCCAGGAGCAGCACAAGAACCACCTCGCGGTGCTGCACGCGGCCGAGATCCTGTGGCGTGAGGGCCTCGACTTCGAGGTCCAGCTCATCGGGCGTGCAGGGTGGAACGCAGAGCGGCTCGAGGCACGCGGAGAGGCCTTGATCGGCGCCGGCCGTCCGCTGACCTTCCGTCGCGGCGTGCACGACCAGGAGCTCTGGGACAGCTACCGTCGGTCACGGTTCTCGGTCTTCGCCTCACTCCACGAGGGGTACGGCCTCCCGGTCGCCGAATCCCTCGCCTGCGGCACACCCGTCATCACGACGAACTACGGCAGCACACGCGAGATCGCCGAGGCCGGCGGCTGCCTGCTGATCGACCCACGCAACGACGACGAGCTCGTCGCTGCGATGCGATCCATGCTCGTCGACGACGCCCTGTGGACACGGCTGTCCAGCGAGGCCCGTGAGAGGCCGATTCGTACCTGGGCGGACTATGCCGATGAGCTGTGGGAACAGCTCATCGGTTCAGAGGGGGACGAGTCATGACGACCGGCACGACCCAGACACCCCGCGATGTTGTGCGCGCCCTGCCGCAGGCGGCACGGGAGGCCTTCCTCGAACGGTGCGCGACGCTCCTGGAAGCGCTGGACGTCACCACTGCTGGTGTGCCGTCCGCGAGCCTGCCTGACACTGTCGCAGCCACCTTGACCAATGCGTGCGCGGACCGCGTCTGGCTCGCCCTGGCCGTCCTCTCCGCTCGCCTGCCCGACATCGCCACGACGATCGAGATCACCCGTGCCGTTCGGCTGGACGGCCCCGCCCTGCTGCTCGCCCACGCGATCACCACCATGGATCAGGACGAGCTTGCTCGGGTCGAGATCGCCACCGGGCAGACGATCGTGGACGTCTACCAGACTGCTCGGATGCCTCGGTCCACCGGGATCCAGCGCGTTTCCCGGCAGCTCGCCAGGGAGTGGGCTGCACACCACGACATCCGCCTGGTGGGATGGCGTGACGACCAGACGGCGCTGATCGACCTCACCGCGGACGAGCGTAACCACCTGCTCACCGACGGGCTCGCACCCGCCCCCCCGCCGCCAGGGCACCGCGTCACGGTCGTCGTTCCGTATCGCGGGCGCTACCTCCTGCCCGAGCTCGCCGTCGGTCCCCAGCTCACGCCACGCCTGCAGGGCCTCGCTGAGTACTCCCGGTGCCGAACAGGCGTCGTCGGCTTCGACTGCGTACCGCTGACCTCCGCCGAGACGACTCATCCGGGCACCCCGAGTCACTTCGTCGGCAATCTCGCGGCCGTGCGCCACATGGACCGGATCGCCGCCATCTCGCGCAGTGCGGCAGCCGAGTACCGCGGCTGGAGGACGATGGTGGGCGCGACCGGCCTGCGCGGACCGGAGATCACCGGGATCCCGCTGCCGACTGAAGGCGTGACGCCGTCGGCAGAAGCATTGGTCGAAGCCCGTGAGCGGTTCACCATCGCCGACATGCCGCTGGTCCTGGTCGTGGGCACGCACGAACCTCGCAAGAACCACGAGGCCGTCCTGCACGCTGCCCAGCTCCTGTGGCGCAAGGGGCACCGCTTCTCGTTGACGTTCGTCGGCGCGGACGGCTGGCGTTCGGAGAGCTTCCGGGTGGCGCTGGACGACCTCCAACGTGCCGGGCTGCCCCTGGACAGTGTCTCAGACCTGGACGAGGACCTGCTGTGGGCGGCCTACACGGTGGCGCACTGCACAGTGTTCCCGTCGAGCAATGAGGGCTACGGCCTGCCGGTCGCCGAGTCGATCGCTGTGGGAACGCCCGCAGTGACCTCGGCCTTCGGCAGCATGGCGGAGGTCGCTGCCGACGGCGGTGCAGTGCTCGTGGACCCGCGGGACGACCATGCGATAGCCGACGGCATCGCCCAGCTCCTCGAGGACCGCGAGCTGTACGCGAGCCTGGTCCTGGAGGCACGACGGCGGCCGCGTCGCACCTGGGCGGACTACGCCGCCGAGGTGTGGGCCTTCCTGAGCACGGAGGGCCCAGCGACCGACTGAGGTCGACCTCGGGCCGGCCGTGCCACGTGGCTCAGCGCCGCTGTGCGCGCATCCAGTACTCAGGGCTGCCGCCGATCTCGATCGGGAGCAGGAAGTCGCCGTTCCCACGCATCATCGGCAAGAAGGTGCCGATCCCGGATGCGTCGGGCGCACGCCCGAGCATCCGCTGGTAGTAGCTGTTCAAGCGTCGCAGACCTGCCTCATCGGACATCGCGATCGACCGCACGACTGTCGGTCGATCCTGACGGCGCGCGACGTCGACCCAGTAGGCGCGCTCGGTCGCGCTCGCGCTGCGTCCGAGGATCCCCTGGTACACGCCGTCGACCCACCGACCCAGGTCCCCCTGCCCGAGGTTGAGCAGCGCCTCGTCCGAGGCGTAGATGTACACCTGAAGCTCAGGGACGGTCGTCCCCGCCTGCATGTACCCGGTCCAGTGGGACAAGCCCCCAGCCTCAGGGGCGCGCTTGAGCGCCGACCGGTACTCGGCCCGGATGAAGGTGTGCAGCCGCTCGGTCGACATGACGATGCCGCGTGCGACCACCCGCGCATCGCCCGTCTGCTGGACCGAAGCGCTCCAGGTCGCGATCCCGGCCGGGTCAGGAGCGCGGCCGAGGATGTCCTGGTACAGCGCACGAATGACTGCCTGGGCCTCGGCGTCGCTCACCCCGGAGAGGACGAACCAGTCGCTCTTGAGGCCGAGTGCCGCGCGCACGGCACTTCCGGTGAACGTCCTGCTCGCACCGTCGGCCGTGACCACCCGGACCTCGGTGGCGCGTCCGCCGTCGGCGCCGAGACCGTTGCGAGCGGTGACGGCGATGCTCCGGATCGTCCCCGTGCCCAGCCGTGAGGCGACCGTCGACAGCGGCATCGTGAGCGACCACGTCGAGTTGGGGTTGCTGGCCGTTCGGTCCCCGTCATCGACGACGGCCGGGAAGGTCCCTCCAGCCGTGTAGCCACCCGAGGACGAGCTGAACTCCGTGCGGGCCGGCGCGCCCGAGCGCATCCGGACGAGCCCGGCCGTGGCGCGGATCGCCTCGTCGGTCCTGCTGTCCTCGAGCGCGGTCCAACCCGCGCCGGTGCGCAGGCCGGCCCCGCTGTACACCTGGCAGGTGGTGGTGTCGCACGTTGTCGCACCCGTTGCGGGCCTGCTGCCCGAGAGCGCGTACGAGCGGGCCGCCACAGACTGTGCCATGAGTGCCTGCATCCCGCGGCCGCCGCCGGCCGAGGCCCAGCTCGCCGGGCTCTCCCGAGGTACGACACCGCGCAGGTAGGACTCGACCCGCACCCGGTTGAGAGTCATCTGGGTGCCGTTGTGGTTGATCACCTCGAGCGAGCCGCGGTACGCGCGGACGCCGGCGTCCTGGCAGATGCCCAACAGGTTGTCGAGGGAGGTCGCGGCGGCCGTGGTGGCGACCCGGGTCGACCCCGCACTGAAGCTGCCGGTCATGGGCGTCCAGGACGTCGCTGTGCAGCCGGAACCCTTCTCGACCCGGAGAGTGGACCCCTGCAGAGTCAGGCGCACCGCCGCAGCGCCGACGTCGGTGCCGTTGACCTGGAGCTTGGGTGCCGTGACCACGAGCGCCTTGCCGTTCATCGCCAGCAGCTCGACCGTGATCACCGAGTTGGCGACCGAGCCGGCCGTCGTCCCGCCGTAATAGTGGTCAAGGATGCGAGCGGAGTCCCAGCCGTGGTCGATGGCGTACCCCAGGGCCCC
Source organism: Actinotalea alkalitolerans (assembly GCF_023369855.1). GTDB lineage: Bacteria > Actinomycetota > Actinomycetes > Actinomycetales > Cellulomonadaceae > Actinotalea. The sequence goes on from NZ_JAMBPP010000016.1 coordinate 8,234, forward strand.
GTACTGGCCCATCCCGCGGCCGTGGCCCCACCCCCGACCGGTGATCGTCAGGTCTCCGTCTGCGGCACGTGCCGACGCGGGCGGGAGCAGCGCCGCGCCCGTCACCGCGAGGACGAGGACGAGGACGGCCCTCAGCATGGCGTGGATGGCGTCGGCGACGGCAACCGACTCGCCGCGGCCTCGCAGGGACCAGTTGTCGTGCGTGCTCTCGATCACACGACCATTGGAGCACAGGGCCGGGCCTGCGCACCGGACCCCGCAGTGCAACGGCATGTACGTCCGATATGTAGGCTGCACCTGCCCGTTGCAGGCCACCACCTGCACGCGATCAGGACGTAGGGAGCCATGACGACGACCAGTGAGACGAGAGCCGCACGTCTCGAGGACGAGCCGCTGCGACTGGCGGGCCCGCGGCCGGGCTTCGCACGTGGCACCCTGCTGTCCATCCGGGACATCTACGCCCACCGTGAGCTGCTGGGGCTCCTGGTCCGACGGGAGATCAGGGCCAAGTACAAGGACAGCACCCTCGGATTCTTCTGGAGCCTGGCGAAGCCCCTCGCGATGCTGCTGGTGTACTACATCGCCATCGGCAAGTTCCTCGGGGCCGAGGCCTCACCCCGGAACCCCGGCGGCATCCCCCAGTTCGCCATCTTCATCTTCACCGGGTTGACCGCCTGGCAGCTGTTCAGTGACATCGTCATCGGCAGCACCGGGTCGATCGTCGCCAACGCCGGCCTGATCAAGAAGGTGTACCTGCCACGGGAGGTCTTCCCGCTGAGCGTGCTCGGCTCCTCCCTCTTCAACTTCACGATCCAGCTCAGCATCCTCGTCGGCGCGACTGCGGTCGTCGGAGGCTTCCCGCTCGGCGGACGATGGCTGTACTTCCCCCTCGCGCTGGGGGTCCTCATCATCTTCGCCACAGCGGTGGGGATGTTCCTGGCGGCCGTCAACGTGTACCTGCGCGACATCCAGTACCTGGTCGAGATCCTGTTGATGGTGCTGTTCTGGGCCTCGCCGATCGTCTACTCGTGGGCTTTGGTCCATGACAGGGTGGCCGGGACGCTGTTCGAGCAGCTCTACCTGCTCAACCCCATGACCCAGGTGATCATCGGGTTCCAGAACGTCTTCTGGGTGGCCGGAGACGGACAGCTCGTCCCGGAGCACATGGGCAGGTCCCTCGCCATCACCCTCGGCGTCTCGGTGTGTCTCCTCTGGCTCAGTCAGCGGACCTTCGCACGCCTCCAGAGCAACTTCGCCCAGGAGCTGTGATGTCGCCCTCCGTCATCGAGATCCACGACGTGTCCAAGCGTTTCGTCATTCGCAAGGAGAAGTCGCTCAAAGAGCGACTCGTCAACTTCGGCCGCTCCAACCTCCACAAGGAGGACTTCTGGGCGCTGCGGAACGTCGATGCGACGATCGAGTCCGGCAGCACCGTCGGGCTCATCGGGGCCAACGGCTCGGGCAAGAGCACGTTGCTCAAGATGATCGGCGGGATCCTCCAGCCGACGAGCGGCTCGGTCCAGCTCCGGGGGCGTCTCGCCGCGCTGCTCGAGCTCGGGGCGGGCTTCCACCCGGATCTCACCGGGAGGGAGAACGTCTACCTCAACGCCTCGATCCTCGGCCTGACCCGCCGACAGACTGACAAGTACTTCGACGCCATCGTCGACTTCTCCGGGATCGAGCAGTTCATCGACACCCAGGTGAAGTTCTACTCCTCTGGGATGTATGTGCGCCTCGCCTTCGCGGTCGCGGTGCACGTCGACCCCGACATCCTCCTCGTCGACGAGGTCCTGGCCGTCGGGGACGAGCCTTTCCAGCGCAAGTGCATGGACCGCATCCGCGGGTTCCAGCAGGAGGGACGCACCATCGTCCTGGTGACTCACTCGCTCGACCAGGTCGCTGACCTCTGCGACCGAGCGATAGTCCTCGAGCACGGCCGGGTCCTCGCCGACGACGTGCCCCGTGACGCCTTGAGGGTGCTGCGGGCGGACTTCGAGACCACCCGTCAGAAGGAGGTCGAGCAAGCGACGGACCCCAGCGGGACGGACAGGCCCAAGCGGCCCAACGTGAGCATCGCCGGAGTGCGTGTCATCGCGGACGACGACCCCGCGGAGCAGCCCACCATCGCGCCGACTGACAGTCTGACGATCGAGGTCGTCGTCGACGCCGGTGAACGCCTCGAGGACTGGATCCTGGGGATCGGGATCGACAACCCGCTCGGCGTGGTGGTCTACGGAACGAACACCCGTTTGCTCGGTACCCCCTTGCCACCGCTCGACGGGAGCATCCGGTACGCGTTCCGACTCCCGGCGATCCATCTGGGCGAGGGTGAGTACACGATCCATGCCTCCGTCGCCACCGGCTCAGGTCAAGAGGTCGCCCGACTGCCCATCGGCGGGCGTTTCATGATCAGGGCCGACGGGCGCTCGCAGGGGTATCTCTTCGTACCTGCCGAGTTCCGCGGCGAAGTGGACAGCTGACCGCTCTCACGGGAAGCGTGCGATCGCACGCAGGCGGTACTCCTCGCTGCTGACGATGTTGGAGCGCACGGCCGCCTCGCCTTGGACGAGCAGGACGTCTGTCCACAGGTTCTGACCCGAGATGTCCGGGTAGCGCGCGAGGAAGTGCCGGTAGTTGAGCTGGACCTTGCGCTGCGCCGCCTCTCGGGAGCCGGTGACCTGGCTGATCACCCCACCACGACCGAGGGAGGGTACGCGGGCGGTCCAGTAGTTGATCTCTGCGCTCGATCCCGTGCGGCCGAGCAACGAGGTGTACATCCGACGGACCAGCCCACCATTCGTGCCACCGCTCTGCAGGAAGAACTCCTCGCTGGCCACAAGATGATTGGCGATCTCGTCGATCTTGACGGTGCCCGCGGAGATCGCGGCGAGCCAGCTCCGCACCCCCTGCTCGTCTGTCGTACGCCCGAGGACGGTCCGGTACGCCTCGGCGATCTTCCGCCGGTGGTACTCCTCGCTGCTCGTCACGCCCGCCACGAGCGCCGACGAGCCCGCACCCGAGACGTACAGACCGGCCCACGTGTTCAGGCCGCCCGAGTCGGGCTTGCGACCGAGGAGGTCTGCGTAGAGGGCATTGACGACCGCTGCGGCCTCCTTGGCGCGCCCGGGGCTCGGAGCGGCCCAGGCCGCGTTGCGTATGCCGGGCAGCGCGGCCATGCCGCCGTCGCCGGGGCACGCCGTGAAGGCGACCTCACGATGCCCGAGGACGCGCGGCAGCCAGACGTTCTGGTTCGCGAACCGCGAGTTCTGCCCGCCCGAGGTGTAGAAGTTGAAGCTGCCCCGCGGATCGACGCCGTATGCGCCCAGGCGCCATCCGATGATCTCGGCCACGGCCTGCTGGGTGACGATGGGTGGCAGGCTCCCGTAGGTGCCGAGCATCGAGACCCCGAGCGTGCCGGTGTTGAACCCGCCGGCGTGAACACCCACGACGGGCTGGGTCATGCTGCCCGCACGGCCCTCGTAGATGTTTCCCCACTTGTCGACGACGAAGTTGTAGCCGAGGTCGCACCAGCCTCGTCCGTTGATGTGATAGGCCGCGTCGTTGCGCAGCTGCTGCATGGCCTGGGCCTGGGTGGCGTAGTTGTTGGACCCGGCCGTGTGGTGGACGACCGCAGCGACGAGCTTGCTCGCGACGGCAGGCTTGCACACCTGCGCGGGGGCGCCCCACTGGGCGCGGCTGATCACCCGCGGGGCACCCGCCGTGCTCACGGTCTCGACCGCCGCGGTGCCCACCGACCCCGAGGTCAGGTAGGAGGCGTTCTGGACCACGAGGCCCTCGTCGGCGACCGAGCCCACCACGGCGTCGGTCGCCACAGCGTCGGAGGAGATCAGGGCGAGCTCGATGCCCTCGGGACCGCCCTGCTCGGACGCCGCGAACGACACCTGCACAGCGTCGGCCTCGCCGACCCAGAGCGGGTCGGTGCCACCGCGCGCGGCGGCGTTCTCCGCGTCGGGGGTACCCGCGTCAGGGCCGTCGTCCCCGACCTCGAGGACCACCCAGTCGCCCCACCCGTCCTCGGCGCGGGTCCTGACCTGGACGTCGAGCCCGTCGACCGAGGCGTCCTGCGGCCAGGTCACACCGAGCGTCTGGAACCCGTCGGTCTCAACGACCTCGCTCTCGACCCGCCCGTCACCGACCAGCTGGTCGGTGACGATCACCGCGTCGTCGGCCTGCGCGAGCGGGAGGTCCGTGGGCTGGATCACCTCGCCCGTGGGCTCGACCGCAGGGACGACGACCGCGATCTCCTCGAGGGTCATCCCCGCAGGCAGGTCGGCCTCGGGCTGCTCCTGCTGCTCGGCAGGCTCGGTCGGCTCGACCGGCGCGGGGGCCGACGTTGCCGCGGTGTTCTCACCCGTCACCCCCGTGGGCGCGGACAACACGGTAGGGGTGGCGACCGCCGAGGTCACGGCGGTGGCCAGCGCGAGCGCGAGCGAGAGTGCTGAACGGGAGAGCATGTGGGGTCCTGACGCGAGACGGAGAGTCATCGCGAGTGTCGGCACGTTGTGACCTCAGGTCAAGGAACGCCGCGCCTGATGTCCGAAGCATCCTGATATCACACCTCCGCAAGGCCGTCGACCCGGGGTCCGTCGGGCTAGGCTGCTCGCTGACCTGATCACTCCCCCTGGAGGTTCCCGTGCGTCTGCTCGTCACCGGTGGTGCCGGCTTCATCGGCTCCAACTTCGTCCACCAGACGGTGCGCGAGCGACCCGACGTCGAGGTCACCGTGCTGGACGCCCTGACCTACGCCGGTGACCGCGCCAGCCTCGCTCCCGTGGCCGAGAAGGTCACCTTCGTGGAGGGCGACGTCGCCGACGCCGAGCTGGTCGACCGCCTCGTGGCCGACGCCGACGTCGTGGTCCACTTCGCGGCCGAGTCGCACAACGACAACTCGCTGTCGAACCCGTGGCCCTTCGTCCAGACCAACGTGATCGGCACCTACACCCTGCTCGAGGCGGTGCGCCGGCACGGGACGCGCTACCACCACATCTCGACCGACGAGGTCTACGGCGACCTCGAGCTGGACGACCCCGCGAAGTTCACCGCCGAGACCCCCTACAACCCCTCGAGCCCGTACTCATCGACCAAGGCCGCGAGCGACCTGCTCGTGCGCGCATGGGTCCGGTCCTTCGGGGTGCAGGCGACGCTGTCGAACTGCTCCAACAACTACGGCCCGTTCCAGCACGTCGAGAAGTTCATCCCGCGCCAGATCACCAACGTGATCGACGGTGTGCGCCCCAAGCTCTACGGGACGGGCGAGAACGTCCGCGACTGGATCCACGTCGAGGACCACAACTCGGCCGTCTGGGCCATCATCGAGCGCGGCGCGATCGGCGAGACGTACCTCATCGGCGCGGACGGCGAGGAGAACAACAAGGCGGTGGTCGAGCTGATCCTCGAGCTCAGCGGCCTGCCCCGGGACGCCTACGACCACGTGAGCGACCGGCCCGGGCACGACATGCGCTACGCGATCGACTCCTCCCGGCTTCGCACCGAGCTCGGCTGGGAGCCGCACTTCACCGCCTTCCGCGACGGGCTGGCCGCGACCATCGAGTGGTACCGCGCCAACGAGGCGTGGTGGCGACCCCAGAAGGACGCCACCGAGGCGAAGTACGCCCAGCTCGGCCGCTGACCGGCCGACCCCACCTCAGACAAGGACGTCCAGATGACGCAGCTCTCGGTGATCGGATGCGGGTACCTCGGGGCGGTGCACGCGGCGTGCATGGCGGACCTCGGGCACGAGGTCGTCGGGGTCGACGTCGACCCCGACAAGGTCGCCCAGCTCGCCGCCGGCAAGGCACCGTTCCACGAGCCCGGCTTCGACGACCTGCTCCAGCGGGCCATCGCGAGCGGCCGGCTGCGGTTCACCACGGACATCGCCGAGGTGCACGGCTCGCAGGTGCACTTCATCTGCGTGGGCACACCGCAGCAGGCCGGGCGGAACGCCGCGGACCTGACCTACGTCCACGCGGCCGTGGAGGCCCTGCTCCCCCACCTCGCGGTGCACGCCGACGGTCCTGTGGTCGTGGTCGGCAAGTCCACCGTGCCGGTGGGCACCGCCGCGGAGATCGCCGCACGGATCGACGCCGACGCACCCGGCTCGGGGGCGAGCCTGGTGTGGAACCCCGAGTTCCTGCGCGAGGGGTTCGCCATCCAGGACACCGTGGCGCCGGACCGCATTGTCTACGGTCTCGGCCCGGGAGATCGCGGGCAGGCCGCGCGGGTCGTCCTGGACACGGTCTACGCGAGCCAGCTCGAACGCCACACCCCGCTCATCACCACCGACTACGCGACCGCCGAGCTCGTCAAGGTCGCGGCGAACTCGTTCCTCGCGACCAAGATCTCCTTCATCAACGCGATGGCCGAGCTGTGCGAGGCCACGGGCGCGGACGTCACCCAGCTCGCCGAGGCGATCGGTCACGACGAGCGCATCGGCCCCAAGTTCCTGCGGGCCGGCGTCGGCTTCGGGGGTGGTTGCCTGCCCAAGGACATCCGCGCCTTCATGGCCAGGGCCGGGGAGCTCGGGGTGGACCAGGCGCTGACCTTCCTGCGCGAGGTCGACGCGATCAACCTGAGGCGGCGCACCCACGTGGTCGAGCTCGCCCGGACGGCGTGCGGCGGCGACCTCTCGGGTGCCCGTGTCACGGTCCTCGGTGCGGCGTTCAAGCCGCACAGCGACGACGTCCGTGACTCCCCGGCCCTGGAGGTCGCCTCGACGATCGCCGGGGCGGGTGCGCACGTCACCATCACCGACCCGGCCGCGCTGGAGAACGTGCGGCGGGTGCGTCCTGACCTCAACCTCGCGGCGGACCCGCTCGAGGCCGCCGACCGGGCCGATGTCGTGGTGCTGCTGACCGAGTGGGAGGAGTACGTCACGCTCGACCCCGAGCAGCTCGGCACCGTGGTGGCCCATCGGCAGGTCATCGACGGTCGCAACGCCCTGGACCCGGTGCGCTGGCGTGCAGCCGGATGGACCTACACGGGCCTGGGTCGGCCCTGATCTGCACGATTCCTCCACCACGCCCACCCCTCGGCGTGGCGACGGACCCGGCGACGACGGGAGTGGACGGGTCACCGAACACGTCCCCACGCCGACTCGTCGTCCTCGTTCGTGACGGGGACGAGGAGACGATTCCCAGCATGCTCACGAGGACCACCATGCCGGTCGGAACAGATCGCGCGGTGCGGCAGGTGTTTCATGGGCATCCGAACGTGTGAGGGACGCGAGCCCCCACAGGCCTCGTCACCACCGGTGGAGAGTCAACGAGCACCTGACCGTGTCTGACGTCTACGTCCCGCATGAGGCCAGACCCCATGGGGCGCCGCGCCAAGCGAGCCCAGGATCTCTTCGAAACGAGCAACCACGATGTCTGGCGTGCACTCCTCGCGGGCAAAGGAGTCGACCCCTGCCGCCGCACCCTCGACGGTGAGCTCACGCAGTGCGCGAGTGATCGCCGCCGCGTCACGCGGTGGAACGATGCGGCCGTGCCCTGAGCGCTGCACCGGAATCCGGACACCTGGCAGGTCCGATGCCACCACACGCACGCCACGCAGCATCGCCTCGACCTGGACGATCCCGAAGGCCTCGAAGGAGTTGATCGAGGGAAGAGCGAACACGTCAAGCGACGCATAGAAGTCGGCGAGGTGCTCGTCCGTGAGGAATCCGAGAAGACGCACGCGCGGATCTCCGTCGATGGCCGCACGAACACGATCGACCACGCTTCCGCCCGCGACCTGCGCGAAGTCGCCGCCGATCAGGAGCCGGGCGTCCGGCCCGAGCTCACGGAAGCCCTGGACGAGGTACTCCAGCCCCTTCTCCTCGACGATCCTCCCGAGGAAGCCGACATGCAGGCCGTCCCCGTCGCGAAACGACGCCGCACCCGGCCCACGGTCGAGCGCGGGGGCCGAGACCGGTGTGAAGCGCCCGCGCATGGCGCCGTGCAGACGGCTGTGCTCGGCGTAGTCGGCCGTGGTCACCGCGATCCGCGCAGAGCGTCGCAGGGCAGTACGGTGCGAGGCGTCAAGGACAGCGGACTGAAAGGCATTGAACGCGCCTGGGGGCATCGAGACGTCGCACTGGTAGAGCGTCACCAGATGCTCGCGAGGTACCGCCAGCGCGATCGCACCGGCCTCGAGCATCGGTGCGTTGAGCAACGTCATCCGCGCTCTCTGGGCGAGCCGCACGGCTGTCGGGACGAACGACGGGCTGATGATCCCCTTGCCGATCCGGGCGACCACACCGGTTCGGACGACCTCGACCCCGTTGAGGATCTCGCGCGCAGGTGTGGCCGGGTCGTGGTGGCCGGCGACGACCACCACCCGATGACCGCGGCTCGCGAGCCCTTCGGCCACCATCCGGGCGTACTCGGTCACACCCGAGACGTACGGCGAGTAGTAGTTCAGCACCTGCAGAACATCGATCGGACGCTCATCCACCGCCACGCACCCCCTCCAGCTCGAAGCCTGGTCCTCCACCCACACCGTCGGACCCGGTGTCCACGATGACGGTCGACACTCGCTCTGTCAGCATCAGGGGCACACCACCCGCCGAGTCCGACAGGTGTGGCACGGCCGTCGCTCCGAGCGGGACGACAGCGACCACCGCATCGGGAGGCAACCCTGCTACCTCGACGTAGACCGTCGTCGACGCCGACTCGGAACGCAGCACCGTCATCGTCGCGAGGTCAGCGCCTGCGATGCCCCCGCCTGGGCTCGCATGGTGCGACCACTCCGCGGCCATTCCCGTCGGGGCGATCACGACGACGGGGCCACGGGACATGTCGATCAGCGTGAACCGGTCGTTGCGATGGACCACCGTCCCCTCGTCTGCGTCGACCACGGCGCCAGGTCCGATGAGCACGAAGCGATCGAGCTCGCCCGCCCAATGCCTGCTGGTGCCGAGATAGTCGAGCCACAGGCTGACGTAGGACGTGAGCCTGTGGTCGCGCAGGGCCTCCGAGAGCCACAGCTGGCTGAAGAAGTCCGGGACGACCACGGTGACGTCCTCCCCGTCACCACCGCGGAGGTCGGAGATCCAGGAGGCTGCCTCCGCGAAGTCGTCGTCGACGTGACGGGACAGCGCGTAGGCACGGTCGAGCCCGTGGGGCGCTGCTCGCAGGTTCACCAGCGGAAACACCACAACGGTCATCGCCAGGCATACCACCAGGACGGTGCGCACGCCACGGAAGCGGGGACGTCGGGCGGCGAGCACCCCGAGCCGGTCGACCAGCCCACGCCAGCCGTCGACGACCGCAAGGGTGACGAACGGGGTGAAGAGCACCGCTGTGCGCAGCTGCGTGTAGCCGTGGTGACCGATGGTCGCCATCGCCAGGTACACGCCACCGACAGCGAGCATCGGCCACCACATGCGTCGCCAAGGCGCGGTCAGGAGGGCGAGGAGCAGACCCGCGACGGCGACGACGACGAGCACGACACCGGTCCGCGACGCGCCCGCGGGTGCGATGAGCGAGGTAGCGCCGACCACGCGCGCGGCAGCAGGCCACCAGCCCTCGCTGAACAACGGCGAGCCGATCGCATCACCGGAACGATCGTTCAGCACGAGTGACGCGACGCCTCGCACAGCTCCCGGCCCGGCGAGCACCAGTGCTCCGACCACGATGCCCGCCATGCGGAGAATGTCCGCCCTGATCTGCGGCCAACGTTGGAGAAGCACGACGCCCGCGACTGCAGGGGCGACGAAGAGCAGCAACTCTGTGTAGACCGCGACTACGCCTGCGAGTAGCACGACCGCCGGCCACGCCAGGTCACGTTCCTTCAAGCTTGCCGCGGCGACTGCCACAGCCAGCACACCGAGACAGACGCCCAGCAACGAGTCCGCGTTCTGCTGGTAGGCCTGCTGGACCAGCAGGGCCGAGCTCCCCGTCAGGATCCCTGCCGCCGCACCGCCACAGCGACCGAACCCGAGGAGGCGCCCCGCGACATAGCCGGCCGGCACCATGAGCGAGATCCACACGGCCATCGCGGCCATGGCCTGATCCCTCGGGCTGGTCCCGGACGCGACGCTCAGGGCCGCGTGGACGAGGGGCTGCCCGATGCGGACTGGGAAGGTGAGGGAGGAGCGGATCGGCTGTTCGGCCGGTGTCATCGCATCGAGAGACGGTCCTTCAGGTGCGAATGCGGGTACCGGGGTGATGTCATGGTCGATCAGGTACTCGGCCTGGGTGACGTAGTAGAAGACGTCGTGGCTCGGGTTCGGGGAGATCGGTCGGGCATCGCCTGCCCACAGCGACGGGAGCAGGGCAACGGCCCCGACGACGGCGCCGCCCGCGAGCAGCCCGATCGCAGCACGCACCGGGCCACGACCAATCCGCCACGGCCGCGCGCCGCGCCGGATCGCGACCACGGCGACGACGCCTGCGACAACGGCCGCGACCATGAGGGAGCCAGCAGCGGCCACGACGAACGAGGTCCACGAGCTCACCGCCGCGAGGAAGGCCACCCCGACGAGCGGGAAGGCGGGGACGAGCGTACGAAGCCGTTCCTCCGGCAGCGGCGCCAGGACGGCCCATCCGAGTGCCGTGGACACGGCAAGAGCAACCACCACGTAGACGATCGCGGTCATCACAGCTCCACCTGCCGGGTGAGTTGAAAGAGCGGCGGAAGCAGCACCGCAGCCGCAACGACGGACCCCACGAGCAGCGGTGCGGCCGTCCGGACGACGAGGTCGGGAACCACCAAGACCACCAGGACGCTCGCCGTCACGCCCATGGCCCAGGCGACGACGGCACGCCGGTGCCCTCGGGTCGCCACCGTCACGTCGTTCGCCACGGCCGCGATGAGGAATGTCCCGAGTGCGGCAGCGAGCAGCGTGAAGGCACCGCGATCGATCCGGTAGTCGGGACCGAACGCCATCCTCACCGCCCAGGGCCCGAGGGTCAGCGCACCGCCGACCGTGGCCACGGCCAGGCCGATGGTCGCCGCCGTTAGCACACCTAGCAGGGAGCGGACCCGCGCCAGGTCTCGGCGGGCCACGGCCGCGGTGACCCGAGCCAGGTAGGCCGCCTGGGCGAACTGCTGGACGAACACCGGGACACGGACGAGCGCCAGGGCCGCAGCGATGCCGCCGGCGAGCGCGGCATCCTTCTGGCTCGCGGGCAGGGAGACCACGACGTTGCCGCTGTTGAGGACCGCCTGCATCGCGGACAGCGCGACCACGAGAGTCCACACCTCACGCCTCAGTCCCACGCCCTCGGCCGTGCTGAGCAGCGGTCCCCGCACCATGCGGGCGAGGAACCGGGCGAGCAGACCCGCCCCGAGCGCCGATCCGGCGACCACTGCGGCGTAGGCGCGCCAGTCCGCAGCGCCCGTGACCGCGAGCACAGCGGCCCCGGCGGTACGCAGCAGGTTGTCGGCCATCAGCACTGCGGCGTACGACCTCAGGTCTCCGTTCCCGGCGAGCAGGCCTCGTGCCGGGAACTGCATCGCGAAGCCCGCGCACGCGACGGCGAAGATGCCTGCCAGCACGCCGACGTCGGCCAGGCTCCTGCCCTTCACCATCTCGAGCCCCGCGACGACCACGACGGCCACGAGGGCAAGCTGGGCCCCCGTGCGCGTCACCGCGGGGGCAGCCCCGCCGCCGCGGCCTGCCGCGGAGGCCTCGCGGCGAGCCAGGACCTGCTCGAGTGGGAGGAACGCCCCGATCGATGTCACGACGACCGCCGCCCAGAACCCGTTGAACGACGCGTAGTGGGCCGGCCCCACGGCGCGTGCGACAACGATGAGCAGGGCGTAGGTCAGGGCTCCGGACGTGACCGCCGCGACAGCGACCCACCACGCCGAGGCGTGACGCGCGGTGCTCGTCGTCATCCGAGCAGCGCGCTCGCGCCGAAGAGCAGCACCCACAGGAGCCCCAGCGCCTGGAGCACACGGTCACCCAGCACCACGCTCTCGGGCTCGCCTGCCGTCCCGTTGTCGATATCGACGGCGTACCGCAGGATCGCGAGCGCGAACGGGGCGATCGAGATCTGCGCGATGAGCGGGAGGTCACGCTCGAGCGACACGGCCCACAACGCGTAGAACACGATGGCAGAGGTCGCGGCGATACCCCAGACGAAGCGCAGGTACGAGGCCGAGTACTCCTCGAGGCTACGTCGGCTTGTCGCGTTGCCCTCGCCCATGAGGCGAACCTCGGAGAAGCGCTTGCCTGCCACCATGAACAGCGAGCCGAACGACGCCACCAGCATGAACCACGGGGAGAGCACAAGGCCGACCGCCACGCCTCCCGCCGCCGCGCGCAGAAGGAAGCCAGACGACACCGCAGCGAGATCGATGACCGGGACGTGCTTGAGCCGCACGCAGTACGCCAGATGAACCGCAAGGTACGTCGCGACCACTCCCGCGAAGCCCCATCCGCCGACGAGCGGTGACAGGGCGAGGACGACGCCGGCGAGCAGCACGGCGACGCCGACCGCGACCTCCACGGTCAGCGCGCCGGACGCGATGGGGCGGTTCCGCTTGACGGGGTGCTGGGCGTCCTCGTGCCGGTCGAGGACGTCGTTGACGAGATAGATCGCCGACGACGCGAGGCAGAACAGCCCGAAGGCCGCGAGACTGGTGAGGAGGGAGTCGCCCTCTAGCAGGCTCCCGGCGGCCAGCGGCGCAGCGAACACTAGGACGTTCTTGAGCCACTGGCGCGGTCGCAGTGCCCGAACCAGCGATCGGAGCTTCATCGGGCAACCACCACCCGTGCGAGGCGCTCGACCGTCGCACCGAGCGCGCAGCCAGCCAGCACGTCGAACGGGAAGTGGACTCCGAGCAGGACGCGGGACAGGCCCATGACGCCGAGCACACCCGACGCGGGCCCCCACCCGACGAGGGGCACCAGTGCGGCAGCAGCCGCCGCTGTCGACGTCGCGTGGGCGCTGGGGAAGCTCAGCGCCGATGGTGTGCCGACGAGCACCTGGACGCGATCCTCATCCGGGCGAGAACGCCGGACGACGCGCTTGACCACCACGGCCGCAGCGTGCGCTGCGAACGCGCTCACACCGACGTGCATCCAGGCGCGGCGGCGGTCACGGTCGACGGCCGCGCCGACTGCGGCGAGTCCGTACCATCCGAGCCCGTGCTCACCCCAGTGGGACAGAGCCCGGGCAACCTGCGGCAGCGGCGATCGAGCAAGGTGGGCTTGCACGGTCCGTACGGCTTCCAGCTCGAGCTCGCGCATCATGTCCACTCCCGCTCGATGATGTCGGCTCCACTCCCGCTCGATGATGTCGGCGCCGATCGGCGCAGGGCGCTGGTGCACGCCATGCGCACCCGTCAGCCCCAGTGGCCAGGGCCCGCGACAGCCTACAGCGGCGGCTACCAAGTTCTCGCGGGTGGGCCGCGCCGCTCGCTAGGGTGGCACCTCACCCACCACCTCGAGACTCCCGTGCGTCTGCTCGTCACGGGTGGTGCCCGTTTCATCGGCTCCAACTTCGTCCACCAGACGGTGCGCGAGCGCGCCGCGCAGCTCGGCACCGTGGTGGCCCATCGGCAGGTCATCGACGGTCGCAACGCCCTGGACCCGGTGCGCTGGCGTGCGGCCGGATGGACCTACACGGGCCTGGGACGACCCTGATCTGCACGACTCCTCCACCACGCCCACCCCTGAGGTCCGCCGATCAAGGGACGCGCCCGCCCTATGATCCTGACCTGTGACCGCCCGACACGCTGCCGCCACGCGCCCGCGCGCCGTCCGGCACGCCCGTAACCCGCACCGCCACCACCTGCTGCGACTCGGTGCGCTGCTCGTCGTGGGTGTCATGTCCTTCGGGGTCACCGGGGCGGCCACGGCCTACGTCCGGCTGCAGAACAACATCCTCTCCGCGGACATCGACCACCTTCTCGGCGACGACCGGCCCGAGGTCCTGGCAACCCCGGACCCTGACGACCCCAACAGCGGCGCCCCGGTCAACATCCTGGTCCTGGGCACCGACTCGCGCGAGGGCAGCGAGGAGGCGGTCGCCGACGGCGAGGAGGGCCAGCGCTCGGACACCACCATCGTCGTCCACGTCTCGGCCGACCGGCAGCGGGTCGACCTGGTGTCCATCCCCCGCGACTCCCTGGTCCAGATCCCCGAGTGCCTCCGGTCGGACGGCACGAGCTCGCGAGCCCAGGGCACCGCGATGTTCAACTCGGCGTACTCGATCGGCGGGATGTCGGGCGAGATCTCCGACGCGGCCGCCTGCACCCAGCGGACCGTCGAGCAGAACACCGGTGTGCGGATCGACCACTTCGTGGTGATCAACATGGCCGGGTTCATCAACATGGTCGACGCCCTGGGCGGGGTGCCGATCTGCATCCCTGAGGAGATCTACTCCCCCAAGGCGAACAACCTCCACCTCCAGGCCGGAAACCAGGTCCTGGACGGCGGGCAGGCGCTGTCCTACGCCCGCGCACGCTCGGGTGAGGGCCTCGACGGCTCCGACACCGCCCGCATCGGACGCCAGCAGCGGCTGCTCGCCGCGACGGCGTCCTCGGTGCTGTCCAAGAACCTGCTGACCGACGTCCCCGAGCTCGTCCGGTTCCTCAACGCGGTCACCCGTTCGCTGACGGTCAGCAGCGGGCTCTCCTCGATCCCCGACATGACCGGCCTCGCCTTCAGCCTCCGCGAGGTCTCCAGTGGCAGCATCACCTTCATGACCGTTCCCTTCGCCCCGGCGCCCTCCGACCCCAACCGGGTGGTGTGGACCTCCGAGGCCGACGACGTCTGGGCGAAGGTCGCGTCCGACCAGCCGCTCGTGACCCCGGTCGAGCCGCCGACCGCCGAGGACCCGACCACGGACACCGGGACCGGCACGGACGGCGCGGGCTCGACCGAGGACGTCTCGACCGACGCACCCGTCACCGACCCCGAACAGGTCGAGACGAAGGAGCCCGGGGTCGATCCGTTCACCCCGGACGACACCGCCGTCTGCGGCTGATCGCGGTGGCCGACGACGAGTCCCGGGCGCCGGGGCGGGACCGCAAGGGGCAGGGGAAGGGACCCCAGGGGCAGCCGCCCCGACGTGTCTCGAGCCGAGCACGCGACAACGGGACGGCACGGCCGGCCCCGCAGGCGCCGAACACCCGTCCGCCGAGCTTCGCTCCCAGCACCGGTGGTCGGTCGCGACCGACCCCGGGTGGAGCCCAGGAACCCCCGCCGACCGTGGTCGGCAGTGCCCCGGCAGCCCCACCGGCCCGTCGGGTACCACCGGCAGCCCCACCGGTCGCTGCGGCGCCTCGGGCCGCCGCAGCGCAGCGGCCCGCTGCCACACACCGACCCGCCGCTGCGCCCCTGCCCGCTCCCGCGGCGGGCGCACGACGTCGGCCGCTACGGCGTGCCGGGCAGGTGCTCGCGGTGCTGCTGGTGCTCCTGCTCGCCTGGCCGCTGGGCCTGGCGTGGTGGGCGAACGGACGGATCGAGCACGTCGACGCGCTGAGCGGGGCGGGCGGCACACCGGGAACCACCTATCTGCTCGCCGGGTCGGACTCGCGCGAGGACGGCGCGATCGAGGACCCCGAGACGCTGGGGGCGCGCACCGACACGATCATGCTGCTGCACGTCCCCCCCTCGGGCCCCCCAGCACTGATCAGCCTCCCCCGTGACACCTACACCGAGATCCCCGGCCACGACGCCAGCAAGCTGAACTCGGCGTTCTCCTGGGGCGGCGCCCCCCTGCTCGTGCAGACCGTCGAGGGCCTGAGCGGCATGACGATCGACCACTACGTCGAGGTCGGCTTCGGTGGGGTCGAGGGAGTCGTGGACGCGGTCGGCGGGGTCGAGCTGTGCCTCGACTACGACGTGAACGAGCCGTTGAGCGGTCTGGTCTGGACCGCTGGCTGCCAGGTCACCGACGGCACGATGGCCCTGGCCTTCGCCCGCATGCGCTACGCCGACCCCTACGGTGACATCGGGCGCGCCCAGCGCCAGCAGCAGCTCATCGGGTCGCTCGCCAGCGAGGTCGCCGACCCCGTCGTGCTGGTGAACCCCTCCCGCCAGGTCTCGCTCGTCCGGGCAGGGACCGACGCCCTGGTGGTCAGCGAGGGGACGAACGTGCTCGACCTCGGCCGGCTCGGGCTCGCCTTCCGGCGGGCCTCGGGACCGGGCGGCATCACCGGGACACCACCCATCGCGAGCCTCGACCACCGACCGGGGAACGTCGGCTCGACCGTGCTGCTCGACCCCGAGCAGACCCCGGGGTTCTTCGCCGCGATCAGGGAGGGCTCGCTCCCACCGGGACCGGTCGGCGGGCCTCCCGGGGCGTGACCTCCTCGGCCCTCGAGCGGTCGCGTCGACCGAAGGCCTGCGTCAGGCGCCTCTCGAGCCACCGCCGCGCGGGCAGGTTGACCCGCTTCTCGACACCGTGGTGGATGAGCCACGCGAGCGCGAACGACGCGAGGCAGGCCGCGGCGAGGGTCAACCACACCGGGAGCACGTCGTGCAGCAGGTGGATGACCCACCAGCCCCAGAACTCGTGGATCAGGTACAGCGGGTAGGTCAGCGCACCCATCGCGGTCAGTGCCGGCCAGCTGACCCGTGAGAGCCGGGTCATCGACAGGGCCGCCACGGTCACGAAGCAGGCGACCACGACGAGCCCGAGAAGCACCGGGGACGGGTCGAAGGCTGTGTTGCGGCCGAGCGAGGCCATCTGGGCCGGGACGACGTGGTAGATCGCGAGCACCAGGTTCCCGCCCACCAGGAGCCACGGCACCAGCCGGTGCCCGTCACGGTGGATCAGGTAGAGCAGCATGCCGCCGGCGAACAGCGGCGCGTAGCGCGAGATGAGCAGCATCTCGGCGGTCTGCCACCCGGCGACCTGGACGAGCAGGGCTACCACGGGCCACGCCGCGGCGAAGACCAGGACCCTGCGGCGGGTGATGCCGATCGCGACGAAGAGCACGATGAGCAGGTAGAACCGCAGCTCGGTCCACAGCGTCCAGTAGACGCCGTCGACATGCCGGACGCCGAAGGCCTCCTGCAGCAGGGTCACGTTGACCGCGACCTCGGTGAGGCTGATCCGCTTGCCCTCGGGCCACACGACCAGGAGCAGGAAGCTGGTCAGCGCGAGGGCGGCCCAGTACGTCGGGTAGAGGCGGGCGAGCCGTGAGGCAACCACCGCCGGGACGCTGCGCCCCCACGCCGTCCAGAGGATGACGAAGCCGCTGATCAGGAAGAACAGCTCGGGGGCGAGGGCGAAGTACATCGCGACCTGCCCGAAGGCCGGGAACACCTCACCCGGGTCGGTGCCCCAGGCCGAGCTCCACCTGGTGGTGAAGTGGTAGAGCAGCACGCCCCAGGCGGCGAGGAAGCGCAGCCCGTCCATCGAGTACAGCCGAGGTGCGCGGACACCCTGCCCGACCGGCGCAGCGCCGGTCGAGGGCTCCGGGCGGGCGGTCGGTCGCGGCGCAGGAACCCGCGACGAGCTCGTCGTCACCATTCCGTGACCTTACGTTCGAATCGTCGCGAGCGCCTCCCGGGTTCGTCCCGGGTCCTCGCTCGCAAGCGCCACGCAGCGCGCACGGGACAGGTCTGGTCAACGAAGGCAGCGCGCGCTAGGTTCGGCGACATATCGATGGTCGTTATGGCGAGGAGAGCATGTGATGGCGTCGGAACATCGGGACCTCTCACCGGCACCGCGAACCGCACGTCGAATCGCCGCCCTGAGCTCCTTCCTCCGGGCCCTGGGGGTGATCTCGACGATCTGGGGTGTGCTCTACGTCGCGAACGGCGCCACCCAGGCACGGGGATGGGTCAAGGTCCCGGTCGCCCTCCTGGGCGCCCCGGACTCGGGTGGCGGGTGGGGCAACTCCCGGGTGGTCGTCCCCGGGGTCGAGGTGGCCGGCGGGTGGTTCGCGGGCGCGCGCCCTGTCGGCGCGGAGGGTGTCGCCGGGCCGACCGGCGGCACCGACGGTGTGCTGACCCTCGCGGCCTGGGACTCCACCGTCCTGGAGCAGGTCCTGGGTCGCGGTGACTGGCTGGTCGCAGGTCTCGGTCTGCTCGTCGGTGGCCTCACGCTGCGCCGGGTGCTGCTGGCGATCGCCTCGGGCCGACCGTTCGCCGGCGGCACCTCCCGGCACCTGCTGGTCGCCGCAGGCGCCATCGCCGTGGCCGGGTTCCTCGCCCCGCTGCTGCCCCAGCTTGCCGGGCTCCTCGTCCTGGACCGGGTCGGCCTGGCCGGCCAGGGCCAGTTCTCGACCGGTCTGCTCTACTCGGTCGAACCGGTGCTCGTCGCTGCCGTGGTCGCAGCCGTCGCGGTCGCCTTCCGCGCGGGCGAGCAGATGACCCGTGAGATGGACGGGCTGGTGTGACACCGTCCACCGATCGCGGCGAGACCGACCACCGGGTCGTGTGCCACCTGGACCGGCTGCTCACCGACCGTGGGATGACCCTCACCGAGCTCGCCGACCGGGCCGGCATCTCGGTGGTGAACCTCTCGGTGCTCAAGAACGACCGAGCGCGTGCTGTCCGCTTCACGACGCTGACCGCCGTCTGCGACGCACTCGGCTGCACGGTGGGTGAGCTCCTCGAGGTCACCCACCGCCCAGGATGAACCCGGACGACGCGACGCCCTCAGGGACCGAACCCGGTCCCCTGGCTCGGGCGACCGGAACCGTACCGGGCGCGCAGCCTCTCGCCCTTGGCCTGGGCCTGGTCCCGCAGGGAGGCCTGGAACGTCACCATCCGTGCGCGCAGGTCCAGCGAGTCGGCGTCGCCACCCGCAGCGAGGATGCGGACCGCCAGCAGTCCCGCGTTCCGGGCACCCCCCACCGAGACGGTCGCCACCGGGACACCCGCCGGCATCTGCACGATCGACAGCAGCGAGTCCATGCCGTCCAGGTGCGCGAGCGGGACCGGCACGCCGATCACCGGCAGCGGCGTGACGGCCGCGAGCATGCCGGGCAGATGAGCCGCCCCACCCGCCCCGGCGATCAGGACCCGCAGACCGCGGTCTGCCGCGAGCCGTCCGTAGTCGACCATCTCCTGCGGCATCCGGTGCGCCGAGACGACGTCGACCTCGCACGGGACGTCGAACTCCGCCAGGGCCTCGGACGCGGCCTGCATGACCGGCCAGTCCGAGTCGGACCCCATCACCACGCCGACCAGCGGCTGATCGCTCACGGGACTCTCCTCATCCGTCGTCGTCGGGCACGGCCCGGGTCGGGCACAGCCTCGCAGGTGCGGGTCGCGCGGTCACCACCGTGGTGGGGCACGAGCTCACTCGCCGCGCAGGAGCGCCGCAGCCGCCCGTGCCCGTGCCCGCACGTCGTCGAGGTCGTCGCCGTAGACCGTGACGTGGCCGAGCTTGCGACCCGGGCGGATCTCCTTGCCGTAGAGGTGGACACGAGCCCCGGGGTCGGCCGCGGTCACCCCGACGAGCGCGTCGGTCAGCCGGTCCAGGGAGCTGCCCAGCACGTTGGCCATGACCGACCACGGCGCGCGGGGGGCGGGGTCGCCCAGCGGCAGGTCGAGCACGGCCCGCAGGTGCTGCTCGAACTGGCTGGTCACCGCACCGTCGATCGTCCAGTGCCCCGAGTTGTGCGGCCTCATCGCGAGCTCGTTGACCACGATGCTGCCGGGCTCACCGTCGGCCCCGGCCACCTCGAACATCTCCACCGCGAGGACACCCGTCACGTCCAGCCCCTCGGCGATGCGGATCGCCGCCGCGAGGGCCGACTGCTCGACCTCGGGGTGCAGGCCGGGCGCCGGGGCCAGCACCTCGGAGCACACGCCGTCGACCTGCACCGTCTCGACCACGGGCCAGGCCCGTACCTCGCCCGAGGGCCGGCGGGCGAGCAGCACCGCGAGCTCACGCACGAAGGGCACCTTCTCCTCGACGAGCAGGGCCGGCCCACCGATCCGGGCGGCCGCGAACCACTCGGCGACCTCGCTCGCCTCGCGCACCACCCGGACGCCCTTGCCGTCGTAGCCACCCCGGGCGGTCTTGACCACCGCCTGACCACCCGAGGTGGCCAGGAAGGCCGTCAGGGCACCTGTGTCGGGGAGCTCGGCCCACCGGGGGCACGGGACCCCCAGCTCGGTGAGCCGCCGCCGCATGACGATCTTGTCCTGGGCGTGCAGCAGGGCCGCTGCAGCCGGACGGACGGGTGTCCCCGCAGCCTCGACCTGGGCCAGGACGTCGGCGGGCACGTGCTCGTGCTCGAAGGTCAGCACGTCGGCCACCGGGGGGCCGGCCACGAGCTGCGGGAGCGCCGACGGCTCCCTGGGCATCCCCACCGGCGCGTCGACCACCACCCGGGCCGCCGACGCCGTCGGCGACTCGACCAGGACCCGCAGGTCGATCCCCAGTGCCGTCGATGCGGAGGTCATCATCCGCGCGAGCTGGCCGCCGCCCACCACTGCCACCACAGGTGCTGTCACGACCGCCGAGCCTAACAACGCCCCGCCTGCCGTCCTGCCGACGTCCAGATACGCTGCCGCCATGCACCGCCTCAGGTCATGGGTCACCTCACGACTCGGGGAGCTGACCCGTTTCGGGTCCGTCGGCGCGGTGGCCTACGTGGTGGACGTCGGCGTGTTCAACCTGCTCCGCTTCGGCCCCGGGCAGCTGCTCGGTGACCGCCCGCTCACCGCCAAGGTGCTCTCGGTGGTCGTCGCCACCCTGGTGGCCTGGGTGGGCAACCGCTACTGGACCTTCGCCGCGCGGCGGACCGCGGCGCCCTCCCGTGAGCTGCTGGGCTTCGCGGTCGTCAACGTCGGGGGCATGGGCATCGCGGTCGCCTGCCTGGCCGTCTCCCACTACGTGCTGGGTCTGACCTCGCCCCTGGCCGACAACATCGCCGCCAACGGTGTCGGACTGGTCCTGGGCACCGCCTTCCGCTACGTGGCCTATCGACGCCTGGTCTTCACCGGCGATGGTCCCCACGCCCTGCGCGCCCCCTCCACGGCTGAGGGGTCACCTGCGGCGGCCCAGGACGCGACCGTCACAGCGCCGCGCGGGGCCTGACAGGCGAGCTGCCGACCCTTGCCCCTCGATCCGTCCTCGACCGCCCGTTCAACGCACAAACCGACGGTGCCGACGGCCCTTGCGCAGCGACACCAGCGCACCGCGCGGCAGCACGACGTCGGGGTCCAGGGTCTTGGGCACACCGGCCAGGAAGATCGCGAAGACCGGCGGTCGGCGCTGCGCGAGCTCGAGCCGTCCGCCGTCCGCCGCGACGAGGTCGCGCGCGAGCGCCAGGCCCAGACCGGTCCCCGCCCCCGAGGTCACCTCGCGCTCGAAGATCCGCGGAGCGATCTCGTCCGGGACCCCCGCACCCTCGTCGGTCACCTCGATCACCACAGCGCCCCCGGATCCCGAGGCACGCGACCGCACGGTCGTGGTCCCGCTGCCGTGCTTGAGGGAGTTCTCGATCAGGGTGGCCAACGCCTGGGCCAGGGCGCCCGGCGTGGCCAGGACAGCGACGCCGTCGGGGACCTCGACCACCAGTCTGCGCCGGGCCGAGGCGTAGGACGGACCCCACTCCTCCTCCTGCTGATGGACCACGTCGATCAGGTGCACGGCCTCGGTGGTCCCGCCCTGCGCGCGCCGTGACCGGGTGAGGAGGTCGTCGACCACCGAGACGAGACGCTCGACCTGCTCGAGCGAGATACGGGCCTCGTCGCGCACCTCCTCCTTCTCGGTGGCTGCGGCGATCTCCTCGAGCCGCATCGACAGCGCCGTGAGGGGGGTGCGGAGCTGGTGGGAGGCGTCAGCGGCGAACTGACGCTCGGCCGCGAGCCGCCCGGCCATCCGGTCGGCGCTGCGCGCGAGCTCGGCAGCGACCAGGTCGATCTCCTCGACCCCCGAGGGCTCCAGACGCGGCCGGACCTGCCCGGACCCGAGCTGCTCGGCGCTCGCCGCCAGGTAGACCAACGGCGCGGCCAGCCGCCGGGCCTGCCACAGGGCCATCGAGATGCCCGCGGCGAAGGCGACCGTCGACGCACCGACCACCAGCGCCACTGCCCGGGCGGTGCGCCAGAACACGTCCCACCAGGACATCGACAGGATCACCACCGCGCCGGTGTCCGTGTGCACCACGGCGGGATAGGCCCGGCCCTCGATCGGCTCACCCGCGCGGATCCGGGTCCCGTCCGGCCCGACCACCGAGACGTAGGCCGGGAGGTCGCGGGTGCCACCCACGTAGGGCGTGAGCATGTCCTCGGTCAGCTCGCGGTCGAGGGCGAGACGGCTCTCGACCGAGCGTGACAGAGCTGCCGCACGGGCCTGCAGGTCCCGGTACTCGCCCTCGCGGACCAGCTGGGCGGCGAAGAACGCGAGGGGGAAGCCCAGCAGCACGACCGCGACGGTCACGGCGGCGATGGTCGCCTGAAGGACGCGACGACGCATCTCAGGGCGACCCGGTCAGCGGACCGCGGAGCGCGTCACGGGGCGCCCGTCTCGAACCGGAAGCCCATCCCACGCACCGTGGAGATGTACCGGGGCGCGTTGGCGTCGTCGCCGAGCTTGCGACGCAGCCACGAGACGTGCATGTCCAGGGTCTTGGTCGAGCCGTTCGGGTCCGAGTCCCACACCTCGCGCATCAGGGCCTCGCGACCCACCACGGAGCCCGCGTCCCGGACCAGGACACGCAGCAGGTCGAACTCCTTGGCCGTCAGGTGCAGCTCACGCTCGCCCTGGAAGGCCCGGTGCGCGGCGAGGTCCATCCGGACGTTCTGCGCGGAGATCTCGTCCTCCTCCATGCCGTCGGCGTGCGAGCGGCGCAGCAGCGCACGGACCCGCGCGAGCAGCTCGGCGAGGCGGAAGGGCTTGGTGACGTAGTCGTCGGCGCCCGCGTCGAGCCCGACCACCAGGTCGACCTCGTCGGCCCGGGCGGTCAGCACCAGCACGGGGGTGGTGAGGCCGTTGTTGCGGATCCATCGCGCCACGTCCAGGCCGTCCATGTCGGGCAGGCCGAGGTCGAGGATGACCATGTCGGCGCGCGCCGCGTTGTCGATCGCCCCTTGACCGGTGCCTTGCACGATCACTTCGTAGCCTTCGCGACCAAGGGCTCGGGCCAACGGCTCGGCAATGGCCGGGTCATCTTCTGCCAAGAGAACCTGGGTCATGCGCCCATGCTAGGTCACGCGGGGCCCGGGTGGGTGGAGGCCGCCGCCGACGTCGCACCGGCGTCCCCCCGCGGGGGTACCTCGCCTGCCCCCAGGTCCCCCGCCGGGCCGATCCGGGACGGTCGCAGCCCACCTAGGCTGGGTCGATGCGGTGGTGGCAGCGGGTCGGAGCGTGGGACGACACCCACCGGTTCCCGGTCGACGTCACCTGGGCCGTGCTGGCCGGACTCGTCGCCGTGCCCTTCGCGACCGGCGAGTACGGAGTGGTCAGCAACCACCAGGTGTTCTCGGTGTCCGCGCTGTTCAGTCTCGCGATGGTCATCCCGATCGCGTGGCGCAGGGTGCGGCCCGCCGCCTCGGCCGCAGCGGTGTTCTCCCTCGCCCTGCTGCACCTCCTGATCGGCTTCGTCCTCATCGTCCCCGCCGACTTCCTCGTCCTGGTGGCCCTGTACTCGGTCACCGTGCACGGTCCCGTGTGGGCCTACCGGGTCGCGATCACCGGGAGTCTGGCCGGCTCCCTCCTGCTGGGCGCGGCGTTCGCGACCCTGTCCGGGAGCGATCTCGGTGCCGGGGCCTTCGCCACGATCAGTGCGACCCTGCTCTCGGTCAGCGTCTTCGCCTTCGCGCTGGTGCGGCGCTCGCGCCGTGAGCTGATCGACTCGCTGGTCGACCGGGCGCGCCGGCTCGAGATCGAGCGTGACCAGCAGGCACAGATCGCCACCGCTGCCGAGCGAGCACGCATCGCCCGGGAGATGCACGACATCGTCGCCCACTCGCTCTCGGTGATGATCGCCCAGGCCGACGGTGGCCGGTACGCGGCAGCCGCCGACCCCGGGGCCGCGACACGGTCGCTGACCACGATCGGCGAGACCGGTCGTGCAGCCCTGGCCGACATGCGCCGGCTGCTCGGGGTGCTCCGCACCGACGACGCCCCGCAGGGGCACGGGCCGGACGGCCGGCCCGTGCCCACCGGTCCCACGAACCGCCGTGGCGGTCCCCGAGCGGTCACCCCGCCGGCGGTGGTCGAGCTGACCCCCCAGCCCGCGGTCGGGGACATCGAGAACCTGGTCGAGCAGGTGCGGTCCAGCGGGGTGCGGGTCTCGCTGGTACGGATGGGCACCGCACGCACGCTCCCGCCAGGCACCGGGCTGACCGTCTACCGCATCTGCCAGGAGTCGCTCACCAACGTGCTCAAGCACGCCGGACCGAGCCCCACCGCCACGGTGCTGCTCCAGTGGGCCGCCGCGAGCCTGGTCCTCGAGGTCAGCGACGACGGCCGCGGGGCCGCCGCGGGGACCGACGGCGCCGGCCAGGGAGTGCTCGGCATGCGTGAGCGTGCTGCCATGCTCGGCGGGACGCTGACCGCAGGCCCGCGACCCGGCGGTGGCTACCGGGTCCGTGCCGAGATCCCCATCCCCCTGCTCGAGGAGCGACCGTGACGTCAGACCCCGCACCCACCGGCAGCGTCGGCACTCCGATCCGGGTCGCGCTGGTCGACGACCAGCAGCTCGTCCGTGCCGGGTTCCGGATGGTCATCGACTCCCAGCCCGACCTCGAGGTGCTGGTCGAGGCGGGAGACGGCCACGAGGCGCTGCGGCGGCTCGCAGCCGTCGAGGTCGACGTCGTCATGATGGACGTCCGGATGCCCCATCTCGACGGCCTGGCTGCGACCGCACGGCTCACCGCACAGGCCGGTGGCACGGCGAGCGACCCGGCCCGCCGTGCACCGCGGGTGATCGTCCTGACCACCTTCGACCTCGACGAGTACGTGCTCGCCGCGATCAAGGCCGGTGCGAGCGGCTTCCTGCTCAAGGACGCACCCCCCGAGGAGATGCTCGCGGCGATCCGCACGGTGCACGCCGGGGACGCCGTCATCGCACCGTCGTCGACCCGACGCCTCCTCGAGCACCTCGTCACCGCCCTGCCCGACGCCGACGCGCAGCACGTCCACCCGGGTCTGGCCGAGCTGACCGACCGCGAGCGCGAGGTGCTCGTGCTCATGGCACGCGGCCGCTCCAACACCGAGATCGGGTCCGACCTGTTCGTCGCCGAGGCGACGGTCAAGACCCACGTGGGTCGCATCCTGTCCAAGCTCGGTGCGCGTGACCGGGTCCAGGCCGTCGTCACCGCCTACGAGGGCGGCCTGGTGCGCCCCGGGGCGTGACCGACCCGACCGAGCCGCAGCCACCCTTCTCGAACAGATCTGTGCGCAGGACGCACCCGATCGTTCGAGACGGTGACGTGCGCCCGGTCGGGAGGACACCGGGTCCCACCACGGGATGACCGCGGGCCGCACCGGACCATGCCGGGGCTCGATGCCCGTCCGGTGCCGCCGTCCGTAGCGTCGCAGTCACGATCGACGACTCAACGGGAGAACACCTGTGGACACCACGACCAGCCCACCCAGCACCACCACCGCTGCCGTCCGGGCCCGCGGCCTGACCAAGACGTACGGCAGCGGCGAAGCGGCCGTGCACGCCCTCGCCGGGGTCGACGTCGACTTCGCGGCCGGGGAGTTCACCGCGATCATGGGCCCCTCGGGCTCGGGCAAGTCCACCCTGATGCATCTGCTCGCGGGCCTGGACTCCGCGACGTCGGGCCAGGCGGTTCTCGGCAGCACCGAGATCACCGGCATGGACGACCGCGCGCTGACCCGGCTCCGCCGCGAACGCATCGGCTTCGTCTTCCAGTCCTTCAACCTGCTGCCGATGTTCACCGCCGAGCAGAACATCACCCTGCCGCTCGAGCTCGCCGGTGCGAAGGTCGACCGCGAGTGGTTCGACACGCTCACCACGACCCTGGGGCTCGCCGACCGGCTCACCCACCGGCCCAGCGAGCTGTCCGGCGGGCAGCAGCAGCGGGTCGCCGTCGCCCGGGCGCTGATCGCCCGGCCCGACGTCGTCTTCGCCGACGAGCCCACCGGGAACCTCGACTCCCGCTCA
Organism: Actinotalea alkalitolerans; assembly: GCF_023369855.1. Taxonomy (GTDB): domain Bacteria; phylum Actinomycetota; class Actinomycetes; order Actinomycetales; family Cellulomonadaceae; genus Actinotalea. The sequence continues at coordinate 34,244 of NZ_JAMBPP010000016.1, forward strand.
GGGGCACAGGTGCTCAGCTTCCTGCGGCGCTCGGTCCGCGAGCTGGGACGCACGATCATCATGGTCACCCACGACCCCTCGGCCGCCGCGTACGCCGACCGGGTCGTGCTGATCGCCGACGGCCGCATCGCCGGCGACATCACCGACCCGACCCCCGAGTCCGTGCTGGCCGGGCTGGACGCGCTGCGCTCCCTCGACGACCTCCCCGCGGTGGTGCGCTGATGCTGCGACTGACCCTGGCCCAGATGCGCCGGAGCCTGGGACGTCTGACCGCCGCAGGCATCGCGATCGTCATCAGCACCGCCTTCGTCGCCGCGACGCTTCTCGCCGGCGACGCCATGACCCGGACCACCTACGACGCGGTGAGCCGCTCCTACGCACAGGCCGACCTCGTGCTCTCGCAGGCCCCGATGACCGGCAAGGACCTCGCCGTGGTCGGGTCCGTCCCGGGGGTGGAGGCCGTCCACGCCCCGCTGACCGGATGGGTCGAGGTGCCCAACGGGGGCGGGATCACCTACCTCGAGGTGACCACACCGGCCCAGGACCCGCGCCTGGAGGGTTCGACCGTCCTGGACGGCAGGCTGCCGGACGGCCCGGGGCAGATCGCCATGCCCGCGGACGTCGTCGAGCGGCTTGGACTGTCCCTCGCGGACCAGGTGCCGGCCACGCAGACCACCTACCGGGAGGATCCAGAGGACCCCGAGAACGTCGTCCCGGACACCCTCGAGGACGAGCTCGAGCTCGTGGGCGTGCTCGACGACACGGGGACCGCGTTGATGGGTGGCGGGCCGGCCGTGGTGGACCGCACCGACCTGGCCCGGTGGCTCCGCTTCCTGGAGCCCGAGGCCACCACCGACGTGCACCACCTCGTTCTGGTGGCCGTCCAGGACGGCGTCCCGGTGACCGAGGTACGGGAGTCCCTGCGCACCGCGCTCGACGGCGACATCGCGGTCCGGACGGTCGACGAGCAGGCGGCGGAGACCGTCGCCGGTCTGACCAACAGCGCGCAGGTCTTCACCGCGATCGTGCTCGGCTTCGCCGCGATCGCCCTCCTCGTGGCCGCGCTCGTGATCGCGAACACCTTCCAGGTGCTCGTCGCTCAGCGCACCCGGACCCTCGCGCTGCTGCGGTGCGTCGGCGCCGACCGTGCCCAGCTGCGGCGCTCGGTCGTGACCGAGGCGCTGCTGCTCGGTGTGGCCGCCTCGGTCGTGGGCACGGCGCTGGGGACCCTCGTGGTGCAGGGCGTCCTGGGGATCCTCACGCGGATGGACACCGACGTGCCGGTGCCGGACGGCGTGAACCTGACCGCCGTCTCGGTGCTCGTCCCGGTCGCCGTGGGGGTCACCATGACGGTGCTGGCAGCACTGGCACCTGCACGTGCCGCGACGCGGGTCGCGCCGCTCGCCGCCCTGCGTCCCGCGGAGGCGCCCCGGGTCACCCACCGCTCGGGACGGGTCCGCGCGGTGCTGTCGGGCCTGCTGATGGTCGGTGGGTTCGCGGGGCTCGCGCTCGGCGTGGTCATCGGCCCACGGGTCGACCTCATGCTCGGGCTGGCCGTCGGGGTGCTGGGGGGCGCCGCGTCCTTCGTCGGCGTCCTTCTCGGGTCGGTGTTCTGGGTCCCACGCCTGGTCGGCCGGTTCGGCAGGCTGCTCAGCCGCGGCGGTGTGGCGGCGACCCTGGCCGCGGCGAACACCGTCCGCAACCCCCGTCGCACTGCGGCCACCAGTGCCGCGCTGCTGATCGGCGTGACCCTGGTGGCGATGATGTCCACCGGGGCGGCGAGCACCCGCGCCTCGCTCGACGAGGCCCTCAACGACGAGTTCCCCGTCGACGTCGAGGTGATCACGGCCAACCGGTCTGCGGGGGCACCTGCGATGCCGGCCGATGTGCTCTCCGGGATCAGGGGCACCGCGGGGATCGCCGCCGTCGCAGAGCTGACCTCGACGGTCGTCATGGTCAACGGCACGGAGGAGATCGGGGTCGACGCCGTCGATCCCGCCGCGGCCGCCGAGGTGCTCCGCAGCCCCGAGCAGCTGGCCGGCCTGGACGCCTCGAGCGTCGTGGTCCCGGCTGCCGTGGCGCGGTGGAGCGGCATCACCACCGGGTCCGAGGTGACGATGCTCTCCGACGACGGGACCAGCCTCACCCTCACCGCGGTGGTCACCGACCTGGCCGCCTACTCGGCCGTCGTGCTGCCGGAGGTGCTCGAGCAGCTCGACCCGAGCGCCGCGGTGACCAGCGTGTGGGTGCGGCTCGCCCACCTGGACGACGTCGAGCGCGTGGTCGCCGAGATCCAGCAGCTCGCGAGCGGGGCCGACGTCGCGGTCGCGGTGCAGGGGGCCGCGGTCGAGCGGGCCTTCTACCAGCGGGTGATCAACACCTTGCTCGCGGTGGTGGTCGGGCTGCTCGGGGTCGCGGTCGTGATCGCGCTCATCGGTGTCGCGAACACGCTCTCCCTGTCGGTCCTCGAACGGCGTCGCGAGTCCGCGACGCTGCGGGCGATCGGGCTCTCGCGCCGCCAGCTCCGCGGGACGCTCGCGATCGAGGGGATGCTCATCGCCGGCGTCGGTGCCGTGGTCGGGTCGGTGCTGGGGGTCGCCTACGGGTGGGCCGGGGCGCAGACCGTGCTGGGTGAGGTGAGCTCGGTCGGGCTGACCGTCCCGTGGCGTGACCTCGCACTGGTCCTGGTCGTGGCACTGCTGGCCGGGCTCCTGGCCTCGGTGGTACCCGGCCGTAGCGCCGCCCGGACCTCACCGGTGGCTGCGCTCGCGGTCGAGTAGCTACGCCGCTCGCGCACGGTCATCACCCCGTCGGCGCCGGACCTGTGGACGTGGGACGCTCCCCACGCCCCCCGGGTCCGGCGCCGTCGTCCGTCAGGGACGACGCCAGGCTGGGCGGGTGCGCCTGACCCTCGAACCCGGTGGAGACCTGGAGGTGCCCGACGGCGCGACCCTCGCGGAGTGCCGTCCGGCCCTCGCTCGGCTGACCGGCCGTGACGAGCTGACCGACGCCGTGCTGACCGTGGACGGCAGCCCGGTCCCCCACGAGCAGGTCGCCGGCAGCCCGCCGTGGGAGCACGGCTGCGTCCTGCGTGTCGGTGGCCGGGGGTGGGTCGACGGGGCGGTCCTCGCCGTCGACGCACCCTGGCACGTCGCGGTGACCCGCGGGCCCGGCACGGGCACGGTCGCGGTCCCCGGCCGGGACCGGACGGTGCGGGTCGGCCGGGAGCCCTCTCGGACCGCCCGTACCACGAACCGGTCGCACGGCCCGGGCGCACCGGACGACGAGCGTCATCGCCCGGAGGCGCCCGAGACCCCCGGGGCCCTCACCCTGACCGACGGGGCCGTCTCCCGTCGGCATCTCCAGGTCCGAGCGCGACCTCCGCGCCGGGGCCGGTCCGCAGGTCGATGGCAGGTCCGTGACCTGGGCTCGACGAACGGGACCGTGGTCGTGGGCTGGGGTGGGCGAGGTCGGCAGGTCGGGCGAGGTTGGCGGGCGCTCGGCAGCGAGCAGGTGATACGGCTGGGTGAGCACGAGCTGGTCCTGCGACGCGGGCCCTGCGCGACCACCACGGCCGGTGCGGACCGGGCGACGCCACCCGACCACGACTCAGCCTCTGCCGGGGTGCGGCCGCCGGGTCGAACGACCCCACCCGTGGCCGCGTGGCTGACACCGGCGGTCGGCGCGGCTCTCATCGCCCTGGTCACACGCAACCCGCTCTTCCTCCTGCTCGGAGCGCTCGGGCCGATCACCGTGCTCGCACCGGCCCTCGTCGCCGCCGGCGCCGGACGGGCGGCCCGGCGCCGGACCGCGCCGCCCGGGGTGAGCGACCCTGCCCTCCTCGACGTGCGGGCCGCGGCGCTCGTGCGGGGCGCCGTCCCCGGTCCGGGGACCGACACCCCGGCGCGAGGGCTGCTGGGCCTGGAGGCCGTGGGAGTGGTGGGCCCGCGCACGGCCCGGCTGGCGGTGACCCGCGCGCTGCTCGCCGACGCGCTGCTGTGCGACGCCCTGATGACCGCGAGGCGCCGGGCCGAGCCCGACCGGGACGGCACCTCGCCCCCGAGCGATACGCGTCGCACGCCAGACCCCCAGACCCCCGCTGCACATCGCCCCCGTGGGCCGCGCAGGTTGACGCTGCTGCACGGACCGGGAGCCGGGGCCGACTGGGACTGGTTCAGGTGGCTCGACCTCCGCCTCGGGCCCGCCGCACCCCGGGTGGCCCGCGAGGTCCACGAGGCACGCGCCGTCCTGGACCGCTCACAGGGATCCGGTCTCGTGGTCTGCGACGGTGCAGGTGCCTGGCGGACCGAGCTGGACCGGTGGTGGCTGGCCAGGCCGGCGAGCACCACCGGCGCCGTGCTGCTGCTCGAGGAGGACGACTCGCGCCTGCCAGGCTGGTGTCGCTGGGTGATCGAGGTCGATGCCGCCGGGGGGTGCACGCTGCACGGACCGGGCGCAGCGCGTGCACCGCTCGCGGTGGTCGGCGCGCCGAGGTCCTGGACGGAGCGCTTCGTCCGCCGCATCGCCGCCCTCGACGCGAGGGTCACCGCCGACCTGCGCGCGGTCGCGGGAGGTGAGCCCCCCGACCGGGTGGCTCTGGCAGACCTGGTCGACCTGCGGACCGCGGACGACGTCATGCGGGCATGGACCGCTCGCACCGCGTCAGCCCCGGAGGCCGGCTCGCCCCAGGAGGGGACGCTGGCGACCCCGATCGGCGTCGCCGCCGACGGCTCGACCCTGGAGATCGACCTCGTCCGGGACGGCCCGCACGCACTCGTCGCGGGCACCACCGGTGCCGGCAAGTCCGAGCTGCTGCAGACCCTCGTGCTCGGCCTCGCGCTGCGGCATCCCCCGACCGCGCTGGCCGTGATGCTCGTGGACTACAAGGGCGGGACGAGCTTCGGTGCGTGCCGGGACCTTCCCCACGTCGTGGGTGAGGTCACCGACCTCGACCAGGACGAGTCCGGCCGCGCCCTGGCGGGCCTGCGCGCCGAGCTCCACCACCGTGAGCGGCTGCTGTCCGCCGCAGGGGTCGGCGACCTCGAGAGCCTCCGTTCCCTGGGGCGGACAGCGGTGCCACCGCGGCTGCTCGTCGTGGTCGACGAGTTCCGGGCCCTGACCGAGGACCTCCCCGACTTCGTGCCGGGGCTGGTCCGCATCGCCGCCCAGGGCCGGTCGTCGGGCATCCACCTCGTGCTCGCGACCCAGCGGCCCGCGGGTGCGGTCAACGCCCAGATGCGCGCGAACCTGGCCCTGCGGCTCTGCCTGCGCGTCACGGAGTCGGCCGACTCGGTCGACGTCCTGGACGTCACGGACGCTGCTGCCCTACCGCCCGAACGACCCGGCAGGGCGCTGCTGCGACGAGGGCCCGGGGTCGTCGAGCACCTCCAGTCGGCGTACGCGGCGGCGCCGCCTGCCCCTCGGCGACCCGGTACGGGGCAGGTCCGCCGTGCCGTGCCGTGGGAGGTGCACACCCGGACAGGTACGCAGCGCCCGGTCGGACCAGTGGACCGCGACCACAGCAAGGACCTGGTGGGGCTCGCGGTCCACGCCGCGCGCGCGATGTCGCTGCCACCCCCGCGCCCACCCTGGCTGCCCCCGCTCCCGGACGCGGTCGCCGCCGACGAGCTCACGGACCTGATCACCACCGATCCCCCTCCGCGCGAGGCACTGCTGTGGGGGATGGCGGACCACCCCGACCAGCAGCGCACCGGCGCGTCGTGGTGGTGCCCCGACGACGGCCCGCTCCTGATCGCTGGGCGATCGAGGTCGGGCCGGACGACGGCCCTGCGCACCCTGCTGGTCGCCGCACTGTCCCGCGGACGTCACGTCCACGCGGTCGGCGGCGCAGGGCTGGTCGAACCCGCCGAGCACGACCATCCGTGCCTGGGGACCGTGGTCGGCACGCAGGACCTGCGCCGGGTCGGGCGGCTGCTCGCCCTGCTGGCCACCAGGACCGACGTCGACGTGCCCACCCTCCTGGTGGTCGACGACGTCGGCGCGCTCCTGCGGGCCCTCGAGCAGAACGACCGAGGGGCCGGCGCCGAGCTGCTGCTCCAGGTGGTGCGGGACGCCGGTCGGCTCGGCCTCGCCGTGGCGGTGGCAGGCCTGCCGGCCGACCTGACGCGGCTGCTGCCCCACGCTGCCGCCAGGATCGTGCTCGGGGTGGCCGACGACCACGACGACGCGCTGCTGGGTGTGCCGCGCGCGCTCAGCGGTGGGCGTCGCTCACCGGGCCGCGCCGTGCACCTGGTGGCCGGGCAGGCCGTTCGCAGCCAGGTGGCGCTGCCCCCCTGCACGGCAGGCACCCCGCACGCTGCGCGCGAGGCCGTGCCGCCAGTCCGGCTGCTCCCCGTCCCGCTCGAGGTGGCTCCGGGAACGCTCGCCGCGGCCCTGCGGATCTCGGCCACCGCAGCGGTCGGACGGACGACACCCGCGGCGGTGCCCGTCGGGCTGGGCGGTGACCGTGCCGAGCCGGTCCTGCTCCCGGTGCACCCCGGCGTGCTCGTCGTCGGTCCGCACGGGTCGGGTCGGACCACCGCCCTGGAGGTGATCGGCGACGGTCTGCGGTGCGCGGGGTGGACGGTCCACACGGGCGCCGTGGGCGCGGGCCCGCTCGTGCTTGAGGGTCTCGTGCCGGTGCCCGGCCGACTCGCGCTCCTGGTCGACGACCTCGACCTGAGGTCACGGACCGACCCGTCGCTCGACGAGACGCTCGCAGGGATCGTGGCCCGTGGAGTGGTCGTCGTGGTCGCGACCGCCACGACGGCACGCGCCTGCACGGCGTACCGGGGCGCGCTCGCCGCCCTGCGCACACAGGCGTCGCTCCTCGTGCTGGCACCGGCCGAGCGCGGGAGCCAGGACGTCGCCGGGATCGACCTGGGGGCCGTGGCCGACCCGGTCCACCCGGGCCGTCCGGGCAGGGGCGCCGTGGTGCACCGCGGGCGAGCGGTGCCGGTCCAGGTGGTGCACCGACCGGCGACCGGACCGACGACGGCGGTCCTCTGATCAGCGCTCGGCGGTGAAGCGGACCACGGGGGGAGAGAGCAGCGCCACGAGCACCACCACAGCCGCGACCAGCGCGGCCCAGGCGAGCGGGGCACCGGCCGCCCGCAGCACCGAGACCGCGGTCGCGCCCTGGAGCAGCTGCCAGGTGACCAGCGGTGCCCGCGCCGCGCGGCGACCACCGTGCACGGCGCGGGCCGCGGCGACCAGGGCTGCGGCAACGGCGAGGCAGAAGAGCACCAGGGCGAGGGCGACACCGAGCGTGTCGGTGCCCTGGGTGAGCACCGACACGAGCGACCAGAGCGCGAACCCGACCAGACCTGCCGCCTCGACGAGGACCAGCCCCAGGGCCAGCGCGAGGACGGGAGGACGAGGACCCGGGCCCGGGTCCTCCGCCCCGGATGCGGCCGGCTGCTCGTCGCGCGGAGAAGAGGTCACGGGACGACCCTAGCCGCGCTCGTCGAGGGGTCACGGGCTGTGATCAACGCCTCAGTCGTTATCACCCCGAAACCTTCCCGTTACCCCTTGTGCAGCGCAGCGCCGCATGTGAGTCTTGATCCAGACATAGGACGTCCTGCACGACCCCCACCCGAAGCCCACCTCCTGACCGGGGGCGGGCTACGCATGCGCTGAGGAGATACCCGATGGATTGGCGCCACCGCGCTTCCTGCCTGGACGAAGACCCTGAGCTCTTCTTCCCGATCGGCAACACGGGCCCGGCACTCCTGCAGATCGAGGAGGCGAAGGCCGTGTGCCGTCGCTGCCCGGTCGTCGACACGTGCCTCAAGTGGGCCCTCGAGTCCGGCCAGGACGCCGGCGTCTGGGGCGGCCTGTCCGAGGACGAGCGCCGCGCCCTCAAGCGGCGCACCGCCCGCGCCCGCCGCGCCGGCTGACCAGCACACCACACGTCCGACCTGCCGAGAGCGGGTCCCCAGCGAGCAGACCCACCGTCGCCGCACCGGGGGCCCGCTCTCGTCGCGTGCGACGTCCGGGCGTCCTGGCACCACTCGCCCTGGACGTCACAGCGGCGTGAGCGCCCCCTCGGCCCGTGGGTCCCGCAGGTCGACGTCCAGCACGACCTGGGTCCCCCGGCCCTCACGCGCCTCCCAGGCGATGGTCCCGCGGAGCTCGTTGTAGACCAGCGTGTGCACGATCTGCGTCCCCAGGCCTGTCATCGGGCCCTGCGTCCCGGGCAGACCCACGCCGTCGTCCGCGACGATGATCCGCAGGTGCGAGCCCTCACGCTGCGCCGTGATCTCCACGGTGCCCCCGGCCCCGCCCGCGAAGCCGTGCTCGACGGCGTTGGTCACCAGCTCGGTGAGCACCAGGGCGAGCGCTGTCGCGTCCTCGGCCGGGACCATCCCGAAGGTCCCCACCCGCAGCGTGTGCACCGAGGCACCCGCCGAGGCGACGTCGGCGGTCAGGCGCAGGCTGCGGTCGGCGAGGGCGTCGAAGTCGACGGTCTCGTCCAGTGTCTGCGAGAGCGTCTCGTGCACCAGCGAGATGGTGGTGACCCGCCGCATCGCCTCCTCGAGGGCCTCGCGACCCTCGGGGGTCTTCATCCGGCGGGCCTGGAGGCGCAGGAGAGCGGCGACCGTCTGCAGGTTGTTCTTGACCCGGTGGTGGATCTCGCGGATCGTCGCGTCCTTGGTGATGAGCTCGCGCTCCCGACGGCGCAGCTCCGACACGTCGCGGCACAGGAGCACGGCACCGATGCGTTGGCCCGCCTCGGTCAGCGGCACCGCACGCAGCGACAGGCACACCCCACGGCTCTCGACGTCGGTGCGCCACGGCGCGCGTCCCATGACCACGAGCGGCAGGGACTCGTCCATCGGTGCGTGGTCCTCGAGCAGCTCGGTCGTCACCTCGGCCAGCGAGCGCCCGACCAGCGACCCCAGCACCCCGAACCGGTGGAAGCAGCTCAGCGCGTTCGGGCTCGCGTAGAGGACCTCCCCCTCGGAGTTCAGCCGGATCAGGCCGTCACCGACACGCGGTGCACCCCGACGGGGCCCTGTCGGGGAGTTCGCGGCCGGGTACTCACCGCGCGAGATCATCGCGATGAGGTCGTCGGCCGCCTCGACGTAGTTGAGCTCGAGCCGGCTGGGCGTCCGCGCACCGCCGAGGTTCGTCTGCCGGGCGACCACGGCGATCGCGCGGCCCGCGTGCACCACCGGCACCGCCTCCTCACGCACGGCGTACGTGCCGAACCAGCGAGGCTCGCGCGAGCGCTGGATCCGTACCTCGGTCAGCGCCCGCTCGAGCTGGGGGCGCTGACCCTCAGGCGCGCTGCTGCCCACGATGTCGTCGTAGTGCACGGTGGCGCCGGTGCTGGGCCGCGCCTGGGCCGCCGCCACGTAGTCGCCCGACCGGGTCGGCAGCCAGAGCACGAGGTCCGCGAAGGCCAGGTCGGAGATCAGCTGCCAGTCGCCGACCAGCAGGTGCAGCCACTCGATGTCGGCAGGCCCGAGGTCGGCGTGCCGGGAGACGAGGTCACTGAGGGTGGACACCGCGCCAGCCTAGGCGGCCGAGCACGAGGTCCTGCCGAGCGTCCATCCTGCAGCCGGTGCGGACCGGCACCCACCGCGACGCAAGGGTTGTTAGCCTCGGTGGGTAACGGACGCCCCGCTCACCACCCACGGAGACCCACGTGCACGTCTCAGCACAGGCCAACTTCCAGGCCGGGCCCGACAGGGTCGCCCAGATGCTCGCCGACGAGGACTTCGTCGCCGCCAAGGTTCGCGCCTCGGGCGCCACCAGCCAGCACGTGGACGTGGTGGGAACCAGCGAGGGCGCGTTCACCGTCACCACGCGGCGCCAGATGCCGACCACGAGCATCCCTGCCCAGTTCCGTTCGGTGGTGGGCAGCAGCCTCGAGGTCCGCCAGGTCGAGGCGTGGGAGGCCGCCGAGGGCGATGTCCGCCGGGGGACGGTCGTGGTCGAGATCACCGGCGCGCCGGTCCGGATGACCGGGACCCTCCGGCTGGCCGGCAACGGCGACGGCACCAGCACCCAGCGGTACGACGGCCAGCTCAAGGCCTCCGTGCCGATCTTCGGTGCGGCGATCGAGGAGGCGACAGCGGGCGCGGTCCGGGCCGCCATCGAGGCCGAGGAGCGCACTGCCGCCGACTGGTTGACGGACTGACGCCGGGCGTGCGAGCGGCTCGGCCGACTCCCGCTGCCCGCGCAGGGCAGGGTGTTGACACTCCCCCGTCGGGACGTGAGGATGACGCCGGTGTGGAATCGCTCTCACATCCAGGGTGTCTGGCTCCGCTTCCGGAGGCGACCCCCTGAGCACGATGATTGAGGTGCCGACCCCGACGGGGTCCCGAGGAAGGAACCGCCGATGACGGCAGATGTCCGGACGACCGCCATGGCGGCGGCCGTCGGCCCCCTTCCCCACGCCCCCACCCTCGAAGAGGTCGCCGAGCGAGCCGGGGTGTCCCGCTCGACCGCCTCCCGGGCGATCAACGGCGGCCTCAAGGTCAGTCCCGAGGCGCAGGCCGCGGTCGACGTCGCCGTCGCCGAGCTCGGGTACACGCCCAACCGGGCGGCCCGCACCCTGGTCACCCGGCGCACCGACTCGGTCGCCCTCGTGGTCCCCGAGCCAGACGAGCGCGTGCTCACCGACCCCTACTTCGCCGGGACCCTGCAGGGGCTGAGCGACGCCTTCGCCGCCACCGAGATCCAGCTGGTGCTGCTCATCGCCCGACGCGGTGAAGAGGCCCAGCGCACCAACCGGTACCTGCGCAACCGTCACGTGGACGGTGCGGTGATCGTCTCCCACCACCGGGACGACACGTTGGACTCGGTGCTGGCTGAGTCGCGCCTTCCCTGCGTCTTCGTCGGCCGCCCCTGGACCGCGCCACGGCCGGTGCAGTACGTCGATGTCAACAACTACCTCGGTGGCCGCCGGGCGACCGAGCACCTCATCGCCGCGGGGTGCCGTCACATCGGGACGATCACCGGCCTGCTCGACATGGCGGCAGGTGTGGACCGGCTCGCCGGGTGGCGCCAGGCGCTCCAGGACGCGGGCCTGCCCGACGACGCGATGGTGCGGGGCGACTTCACCACGGCCGGAGGTGCCGCCGCCACGGAGCGGTTGCTCCAGGCCCATCCTGAGATCGACGGGCTCTTCGTGGCCTCCGACCTCATGGCCGCGGGAGCGCTGGGCGTTCTCGCCTCCCACGGCAGGGCCGTTCCCGACGACCTCAAGATCGTCGGCTTCGACAACCTGGGGGTCGCCGCGTCGACCTCACCCCAGCTGACCACGATGAACAACCCGGTGGTCGAGATGAGCAGGGTGGCCGGCGAGCTGCTGCTCGCGCAGATCACCGGGACGGCGACCTCGCTCGAACCCCGCATCTTCGGTGCCGAGATCGTCATCCGCGCCTCCGCGTGAGGCCGGTGGCAGGTTGCCGTGGTGACCGCACGTGCTCGATCTCCCCGGCCGCCTGACCGTGGCCGTGGCACTGGTGCTCCGCTGACAGGTGCCCCACCTAGCAGGGGAAGCGTGACACCAGGTCTCAGCGGACCGCGCTGCGTCTGCGCCGCTCGATCTCGGCCGACAGCTCCTCGACGATCTGCTGGGCCCAGTCCTGGATGTCCTCCCAGCGTCGGAAGTCCCCGTGCTCGGCCTTGACCAGTGCGACGACCGCGCGCTCGGCCATGCCGAGCCCGCCACGGTCCAGCGCTCCGGCGAAGGTGCGGTGGCCGCGGGCACCGAGCCGGGTCATGAGAGGGCCGACCTCCTCGGGGTCGCCCGCGGGCACGGCCGGCACCCCCACCGGCCCGGAGGAGAACAGCCACACCGGACGGCTGCTGAGCCCCGCCGCGAGCCGGTCGACCATCGCTCGGGCCGAGGCCGCCCACCGGCCCACGTACACCGAGGAGCCGAGCACCACCGCGTCGTAGCCCTCGAGGCTCTCGACGTCGTCGGGGTCATGGACGTCGACCACGAAGCCGGCGCCGGCGATGACCTCACCGATCGCCTCACCGATCTCCCGGGTCGATCCGTGGCGCGAGGCCACAGCGACGAGGACCTTCATGGTGGCCACCTCCCTGCACTGGCCCCGTGCACCCTGGCCGGTGCGAAGCCCTGATCCCCAGCGTGACCCGCTCCCGGCCCCGCTGCCTGGGCCACAGGTCCCGTCACGCCTCACGGTGGCCTCGGGCGGGCCGTCCCGCCCAGCGGATGAAGGTCGGCGCAGCGCGGGGCACACTGGCGCGATGACCACACCACCGATCCCCACCCTCGACCTCGCGACGCCCGCCGGTGCCGTACCCGTCCCGCTGCTCGGCCTGGGTACCTGGCAGTCGGAGGGCGACGAGGCCTACCGCGCCGTCCGCCACGCCCTCGAGGTGGGCTACCGCCATGTGGACACCGCGACGGGGTACGGCAACGAGGACCAGGTCGGCCGCGGCATCGCCGACTCGGGCGTGGCACGCGACGAGGTCTTCGTGACGACCAAGCTGCCGCCCGACGCCGCGGGCCGGGAGCGCGAGACCCTCGAGCAGAGCCTGCGGCTGCTGGGGCTGGGGCACGTGGACCTCTGGCTCGTGCACTGGCCCCCGAACAAGCAGGCGACCCCGGGCACCTGGCAGGCCTTCCGCGAGCTGCGCGACGAGGGGCTCGTACGGGCCATCGGTGTGAGCAACTACTCCGTGGACCAGATCGACGAGCTGGTCCGGGCGACGGGTGAGGCACCCGCGATCAACCAGATCCCGTGGAGCCCGGCGGACTTCGACGCCGAGCTGGTCGCCGCGCACGCCGAGCGCGGGGTGGCCCTCGAGGGCTACAGCCCGTTCAAGCGGACCGACATGGGATCCGAGCTGCTCGCCACGATCGCCGACACCCACGGGGTCACCGCGCAGCAGGTCGTGCTGCGCTGGCACCTGGAGCACCGCGTGGTGGTGATCCCCAAGTCGGTGACGCCGGCCCGGATCGAGTCCAACCTCGACGTGCTGGGGTTCTCGCTCAGCCAGGACGAGCTCGCCCGGATCGACGCCCTCGGCTCCTGACGTGGCCGGCCCGGGTTAGACACGGGCGGCACCGTGTCCGCAGACTGCTGAGGTGGACGAGACGACGAACCCACGCGACAGGACCGGGGAGGGCACCCGGCCGCGCGGACGACCCTCGCGCCGCCAGAGCCTGGTCGGCGTACTGACCTTCCTCGCGCTGCTCGCCGGCGGCCTGACCGCGGTCCAGGTCCGCGCCGCCCAGGCCGAGACCCAGCGCGAGCAGCTGGCCGCTGCCGAGGAGGCCGACCAGAAGGCCGCTGCGCGGGCCGAGGCCGCGGCCCAGGCCGCTCGGCTCGCGCAGGAGGAACGGCTCGCGCAGGAGGAGCTCGAGCAGACCCGCGCCTCAGCGGTCGACAGCGCGCAGCAGCAGCTCGGGGACGCCGAGGCCGTGCTGGCCGGCTCTGCCGGCCAGGTGGCCGACGACCACGTCCGCCTGGCCCTGGCGCAGACCATCGACGCGCTGCGTGCGGTGCTCGCCGACCCCCAGGACACGCTCGACCCCGGCGAGGTCGACCTGGCCTCGGACGCGATGTCCCAGGCCACGGCCCTGGTCACCCAGGCGCAGGGCGAGTGGCTCGCAGCCCAGGAGGAGCGCGCCGCCCACGAGGCACTGCTCGCCCAGCAGGCCGAGGAGCAGCGAGCCGCGCGCGCGGCCGGTGCGGCCGCACCGGCGACGGGCGGGGGCGGCGCAGGCCCCGACTGCGGTGGCCCGGACTCCGCCGAGCCTGCCAGCAGCAGCGGCGTGACGTTCTACACCTCGACGCCCTCGGACCAGGGCGACGGCTCCAACGGACGCCTCCCCGCTGCCTCGATGAGCCGCCTGTCGTGGTGCGTCGACTCCCAGGGCAACGCGCAGTGGCTGCGCTCGGACGCGGCAGCGGCACTGACGCGGATGAACGAGGCCTTCCGGGCGCAGTTCGGCGAGAACATCGCCGTCGACATGTCCTACCGGTCCTACGAGGACCAGGTCGCGATGCGCCGGCACTACGGATCGGTGGCCGCCGAGCCGGGTACCTCGAACCACGGATGGGGCACCGCCTTCGACGTCTGGGAGTGGCAGGCCTACTCCTTCGGATCGCCGCGCTACGAGTGGCTCGTCACCAACGGCCCGGCCTATGGCTGGATCGCCCCGGGCTGGGCGCGCCAGGACGGCTCGAACCCCGAGTACTGGCACTTCGAGTACACCGGCTGACCGCTGCGGGCGTCAGCCGCGCCGAGGTGGGAGAGTGGCCCTGGGACCGATGGCGCACCCGCCGGGTCCCTGCCTGCACCAGACCAGGAGGCGTGACCCGCAATGCCTGAGACCACCACCGACGACCCCTCGCGCTCCGCGCTGAGCCGGATGCTGCCGGACAACGTCCCGGCCGACCTGGCCCAGCCCACGCACGCGGGACCGCTCGCGACCGCGCAGACCCAGCTCGCCGGCGCGATCGAGCGCCTGGGCTACGACGCCGGGATGCACGCGATGCTGGCCACCCCACGGCGCGAGATCAACGTGGCGATCCCGTTGCGGCGCGACGACGGCCGGACCGAGCTGTTCCACGGGTTCCGGGTCCAGCACAACGTGTCCCGCGGCCCGGGCAAGGGCGGGCTCCGCTTCCACCCGAGCGTCGACGTCGACGAGGTCCGTGCCCTGGCGATGTGGATGACCTGGAAGTGCGCGGTGGTCGAGCTCCCCTACGGAGGGGCGAAGGGCGGGGTGGCGATCGATCCGCGCCTCTACTCCCAGGGCGAGCTCGAGCGCGTCACCCGGCGCTACACCAGCGAGATCATGCCGATGATCGGCCCCGAGCGCGACATCATGGCCCCCGACATCGGCACCGACGCCCAGACCATGGCGTGGGTCATGGACACCTACTCGGTCAACAAGGGCTACACGATCCCCGGCGTCGTCACGGGCAAGCCCCTCGAGGTCGGTGGATCGCTCGGCCGGGCGACCGCCACCTCGCGCGGTGTGGTCCACGCCTCACGCGCCGCGATCGGCGAGGCCGGGCTCGAGCTCTCCGACGTGCGCGTGGCCATCCAGGGCTTCGGCAAGGTGGGGTCGAACGCCGCGGTCTTCTTCGCCGAGGGTGGCGCGAGGGTCGAGGCGGTCAGCGACGAGTACGGGGGTGTGCACCGCAGCGGCGGGCTCGACGTCCCGCGGCTGATGGACCACGTCCGCGACACCGGGTCGGTGGTCGACTTCGACGGGGGCGACCCGATCGACAACGCGGCTCTGCTGACCCTGGACGTCGACGTCCTGGTCCCGGCCGCGGTCGAAGGGGTGATCAGCTCGCAGAACGCGGCGGACGTCAAGGCCCGCTGGGTGGTCGAGGCGGCGAACGGGCCGACCACGGCCAAGGCCGATGCTGCCCTCGCGGAGCGCGGCACCGTGGTCGTCCCCGACATCCTGGCGAACGCAGGCGGCGTGATCGTCTCCTACTTCGAGTGGGTCCAGGCGCAGCAGGCGTACTGGTGGACCGAGGTCGAGATCGAGCAGCGGCTCGAGGAGCGCATGCTGCACGCGTACTCCGCGGTGGCCGAGATCTCACGTCGCGAGAAGGTCTCGCTGCGCGACGGCGCGCTGCTGCTCAGTGTCCAGCGGGTCGCCGGAGCCCACCGCACCCGGGGTCTCTACCCCTGACCACCTGCGGCCACCCGACCGGGGCGGTCAGTGACCGGACAGCACCGCCCGGTCCCGGCCGGAGTCCTTGGCGGCGTAGAGGGCGCGGTCCGCGTCACGGCACAGGTCCGAGGGGACCTGGTGCCGCGACGAGCGGACCGCGGCCCCCGCGCTCACGGTGCACCGCAGGGTCCCGTCGGCGTACGCCACGTCGCTCCGGCCGAGGTGGGTCACGACGTGCTGCGCCCACTCCTGCGCGGTCGGGCCGTCGCGCCCGGGCAGCAGCACGCCGAACTCCTCGCCCCCGGTGCGCGCCACGACGTCCCGCGGGCCCACGTGCGCGAGGAGGACCTCCGCGAAGGCCCGGAGGACGTCGTCCCCCGCCGCGTGCCCGTAGGTGTCGTTGACGGCCTTGAAGTGGTCGAGGTCGCAGAAGAGCACCGCGAGCGGCGTCGCCTCCGGATCGGCCCAGAGCCGATCGAGCTCGTCGTCGAAGGCGCGTCGGTTGAGCAGCCCTGTCACGGTGTCTCGGCGGGCCCGCTCACCCAGGCCGCGGATGATCCGGTCGCTGCGCTCGACGGTCGTCCGCAGGCTCGCGCTGCTCAGCGCGCAGACCACGACCGTCACCACCCACACCGCCCACCCCAGGCGGGGGTCGGGGGACGCCGTGGCCGCGGCGGCGAGACCGACGGCGACGGCCACGCCGTTCCCCGTCGCGACCATGCGGGTGCCGTAGCACGCGGCGGTCAGGCTCGAGCCGACCAGGAGGACCGGGATCAGACCCGCCTCGGAGGTCTGGGACAGCAGCACGAGGACCGCACCGTTCGGCACCGCGACGGCGACCAGGAGGACCAGCCACGCGGGCCACCGCTCACCGGTGAGCAGGAGCAGGGCCGCCGCGACGACCACCGCGGCAGTGCCGGCGTACAGGGGCTGCTCACCGGGCGGTCGAGGGTTGAGGTAAGGGGCAGCCGCTGCCACCACGCCGACGCAGAGGTTCACCCCGACCGCGAGGCGTCGCATCGCGCCGTGCCCACCGGTCAGTGACACGGCGGTCCAGCGCTCACGGTCCAGCCCGACCATGCCCCCTCCTTCCCGGTGCCACGATGTGTCGTCGTCGGTCGACCAGAATCCTCGCGCGCTCGGCTGGCGGGCGCGTGGTCCGTCCACAGGAGGGCACGCCCGTCCATGAGCACAGGTGCGCCGCCGCCGTCCGCTGCGTCGAGCCCGGACCACCATAAGGCTGATCTTCGGGGCGTGGGAGGGGTTCCCACAGCCCTCTCCCCTAGGCTCAGCGGGTGAGCACCGACGCGACAGCCCTGACCGTGCAGCCACGCACCACGTACCTGCTCGTCGACGGAGAGAACATCGACGCGACCCTGGGCGGGTCGATCCTCGGTGCCCGGCCCACCCCTGACCAGCGGCCGCGGTGGGAGCGCGTGCTCGACTTCGCGCGGACCGTGTGGGGTGCCGAGCAGGTCAAGGGGCTCTTCTTCCTCAACGCCTCGAGCGGCACCATGCCGATGTCGTTCGTCCAGGCCCTCGTGGCGATCGGCTTCCAGCCGATCCCGCTGTCCGGGGAGTCCTACGAGAAGGTCGTGGACATCGGCATCCAGCGCACCCTGGACGCGCTCGCCGATCGCGCCGGGGACGTGCTGCTCGCGAGCCACGACGGCGACTTCGCACCCCAGCTGGCAGCGCTGCTCGGGACCGACCGCAACGTCGGGATGCTCTCGTTCAAGGAGTTCACCAGCAGCGCTCTGCAGCACCTGGTCGAGGGAGGTCTGGAGCTCTTCGACCTCGAGTCCGACGTCCAGGCCTTCAACGTCCGGTTGCCGCGCCTGCGGATCATCTCGCTCGACGAGTTCGACCCGACGAACTACCTCTGAGCCGGACTGTCACGGTCACGACCGCGACGACAGCCGCACCGACCCCTGCAGCGACCGCGGCCGGGGTGGACAGCAGGTCGCCCGTGGTCCGCGCGACCGCGACCCAGGTCAGGCCCCACACGATCGCGGCGCCGATGGCGAGCCGGCCACCGCTGTACACCGCGAGCGCGACGCCGACGACCGCGGCGAGAGCGAGGGCGACGACCGACCAGGCGTCGGGACCCAGGCCGAGGTCGGTGACGCCCGCAGCGGCGAGGACCGCGGCCACGTTCGCGACGGTGGCCACGCACACCCACCCCAGGTACAGGCCGAGGGTCCCGTCCACCACGACGGCCTCGACCCGCCCGCGGGGCGGGTGCGCGAGCAGCCGCACCAGGACCAGCGACAGGACGGCCACGAGCGCGACGATCACCGCGACGCTGAGCGGGAGGAGGTCGGCCTGCACCACACCGATCCAGGCCGCGTTGAGCACCATCGACGCCAGCACCCACCAGCCGATGCTGCGCTGCCGCGGGTCGGCGCGCCGAGCCGGCAGCGCCTGCCAGATCGCGTAGGCGACCAGTCCCGTGTAGATCACGGACCAGATGGAGAAGGCGGGGCTGCCGGGCGCGACAGGTGTCGCGTCGGCCGCCAGCGCCCCGTCACCGACCTCGGGCTGGGACGGCCCGCCGGCGGCTCCGGACCCGATGAAGGCCCCGACGACCGCGAGGGCAGCCCCCACGAGCACCACGACCTGACGGACGAGGTCGGCCGTGGTGGCGGAGGCGTCGGACGTCCTGGTGCCGGCCGTCGAGGACCGGTGCGGGGTGCTCATCTCCCCATCCTCGCGGTGCCGCCGCGGCCACGCTCGTCGGGACGGGGTCGAGCACGTCCCGACCGCCAGCCGGTCGCGGGTGTGACATACCGGACAACGAATTCCGTCGCCATCCGGCTGCGCGACGCGGCGTGGCGGGCTAACCTCGTGTCACACCCTTCAGTCACGGCGAGAGCAGTGACCGGCCCTCGGGTCGCTGGTGTCATGCCACGCCCTGTGCAGGCGAGACGGCACCGCACCGCCCCCGTTCGCGCAGCCGCGGACGGGGGCGCACCATGTCCCCGTGGAACGCAGCACGCCCCGTCACGGCGCACCGCCGGACGCACCCCCGCCGCCGGATGTCCCACCCGGGAGCGCTGACGGGCGCCATGAGACACCGCTCGAGCGCCTGGACCGCAACTGGACCGAGATCCTGCAGGAGCTGCGGGTCACCCAGACCGGGATCCAGATCCTCACCGGGTTCCTGCTGACGGTCCCCTTCCAGTCGCGTTTCGCCGACCTCACCGCCGACCAGCGCCAGATCTACCTGATCCTGGTGGTCATGGCTGCTGTCACGACCGGCCTGATGGTCGCGCCGGTGAGCCTGCACCGGTGGCTCTTCCGCCAGCACGCGAAGTCGACGCTGGTGAGCGGGGCGGACGCCCTGATGCGGCTCGCGCTGGTGTTCTTCTCGATGGTCGTCTCGGGCGTGGTGCTGCTGGTCTTCGACGTCGTGGTGGGCCGGACCACTGCGCTCGTCGCGTCAGGCTCGGTGCTGACGTTCCTGGTGTTGCTCTGGTTCGTGATGCCGATGGTCATGGCGCACCGTGCACGCCAGGGCTCCGGAGCGCAGGGGTCGACCCGCGGGACCGACCGGCCCTGAGGGTCCGTGCCCGCGGGTCAGGCCGTGCCGTCCGACCGGGCCGAGGCGAGCCGCTGCCTCAGCCCGGCGAGCTGCTCGGACATCTCGGCGGGCAGACCGTCGCCGAAGACGCCGAACCACTCCTCGGTCAGGTCGCACTCGGCCGTCCAGGCCGCCGTGTCGACCCTCAGGAGCTCGGTGAGGTCCGCGGCCGGCAGGTCCAGGCCGTCGAGGTCGAGGGCTCCCGGGGCCGGGACCAGCCCGACGGGCGTCTCGACGGCCTGCGCGGTGCCCTCGACACGACGCAGCGCCCAGTCGAGCACACGCGAGTTCTCCCCGAACCCCGGCCACAGGTAGCGACCGTCCGCGCCCTTGCGGAACCAGTTGACGCAGAAGATCGCGGGGGCGGCGTCGCCGAGACGCTCACCGATCCGCAGCCAGTGCGCCCAGTGGTCGTTCATCGCGTACCCGCAGAACGGCAGCATCGCGAAGGGATCCCTGCGCAGCTGCCCGACGGTGCCCTCGGCAGCGGCTGTCTGCTCGGAGGAGATGGTCGCACCGAGGAAGACCCCGTGCGCCCAGGAACGGGCCTGGGCGACGAGCGGCACGTTGGTCGCCCTGCGCCCCCCGAAGAGGATCGCGTCCAGCGGGACACCGCCGGGGTCCTGCCAGGTGTCGGCGATGGTCGGGCAACGCTCGGCCGCGACGGTGAACCGTGAGTTGGGGTGCGCAGCCGGTCGGCCGCTGTCCGGGGTCCACGACCTGCCCTGCCAGTCGGTGAGGTGGGCGGGCGGTGTGTCGGTCAGGCCCTCCCACCAGACGTCGCCGTCGTCGGTCAGGGCGACGTTGGTGAAGATGGTGTCGCTCGCGACCATCCGGACCGCGGTGGGGTTGGTGGACTCACCGGTCCCCGGGGCCACGCCGAAGAACCCCGCCTCGGGGTTGATCGCGCGCAGACGCGGGTCCTCGCCCTCTCCCGGTCGCATCCACACGATGTCGTCACCCAGCGTCTCGGCCGTCCAGCCCGGCACCGTGGGGTCGAGCATCGCGAGGTTGGTCTTGCCGCAGGCCGAGGGGAAGGCCGCCGCGACGTGGAAGCGCCGTCCCTGCGGCGAGGTGAGCCTCAGCAGCAGCATGTGCTCGGCGAGCCACCCCTCGTCCCGGCCGATCACCGAGGCGATGCGCAGGGCGAAGCACTTCTTGCCCAGCAGCGCGTTCCCGCCGTACCCCGAGCCGTAGGACCAGATCTCGCGGGTCTCGGGGAAGTGGCTGATGTACTTCGTCGCGCTGCAGGGCCACGGCACGTCGGGGCGTCGGTGACCGTGGCGGTCGACCAGGGGCATGCCCACCGAGTGCACGGCCGGGACGAACTCACCGTCGGTGCCGAGCTGGTCGAGCACGGCGGTGCCGACCCTCGTCATGACGTGCATGCTGACCACGACGTAGGGCGAGTCGGTGATCTCGACACCGTACTGCGCCAGGGGTGAGCCGACCGGGCCCATCGAGAAGGGCACGACGTACATCGTGCGGCCGCGCATCGAGCCGGCGAAGACCTCCTCGAGCTCGGCCCGCATCGCTCCCGGAGCCCGCCAGTTGTTGGTCGGGCCCGCGTCGTGCTCGTGGGTCGAGCAGATGAACGTCCGGCTCTCGACCCGGGCGACGTCGTCGGGGGTCGAGCGGGCCAGGAAGCTGCGGGGTCGCTTGACCGGGTCCAGCCGCAGGAACGTGCCCTGGTCGACCAGCAGCGTGGTCAGCCGGTCGTACTCCTGCGGGGTCCCGTCGCACCACACGACGTCGTCGGGGCGGGTCAGCTCGGCGATGGCGGCCACCCAGGTGCGCAGCGCCGGGTGGTCGGTCGGCGCCGTCGCGACACCCGACCTCTCGTGGTGCGGCACTGGTCGGCCCGGGACCTCGTCCGACAGGTGGTCGCTCACATGGGTCCGGGACTCGTGCACGGCGGTCATGGGTCGCCCCTCGCTGGTGCCGCGGTCTCGGAGCGACCATCGGCGCTGCTGTTTCCAGCCTGCGCCGCTCCGACCACACGTTCAACCGCTCACGCGCGCAAGAACGCCAGTTGTTTACGGCCCGTCACATCCTCGCTACCGTCGACGCATGACGCCCTCCGCCGGGACGAGCCCGTCCGCCGCGCGCGCCGTGATCGACCTCGCCGAGGACGCACCCGACGCACCCGCCACGGGGTCGGACCTGCTCACCCTCGGACGACGGATCCGCCACTTCCGCACCGCACGGTCGATGACCCTCGAGCAGCTCGGTGCCGCGGTCGGGAGCACGGCGAGCCAGCTGTCCCTGGTCGAGAACGGGCACCGCGAGCCTCGGCTCACCCTGCTGCAGTCCATCGCCGGGGCACTCTCGGTACGCCTGCCGGACCTGCTCGCTCCCGAGCCACCCTCCCACCGGGCTGCGCTGGAGATCGCCCTGGACCAGGCGCAACGGTCCGCCCTGTACGCCTCGATCGCACTGCCCGCCGTCCGGCCCGGCAAGGGGCTCTCCCTCGAGGCACTCGAGGCCCTCGTCGGCCTGCACCGGGAGCTCGCCCGGCGGGCCGACGCGGCGATCGCCACGCCGGAGGAGGCACGCCGGGTCAACACCGCGCTGCGCCGCTGGATGCGGGAGCGCGACAACTACCTCCCCGAGATCGAGGACGCCGCCGAGGACGCGCTGCGCACCGCCGGGTACACCTCCGGGGCGCTGACCCACCGCGGGGTCGCCCGGATGGCCGAGCACCTGGGGTTCACCCTCATCCACGTCGACGACCTGCCGCACTCGACACGCACCGTGACCGACCTGGCCAACGGCCGGATCTACCTGCCGCCGGCCTCCATCCCGGGCGGGCACGGCCTACGATCCCTCGCGCTCCAGGCGATCGCGCACCGCGTGCTCGGGCACGAGCGTCCACGCAGCTACGCGGACTTCCTGCGCCAGCGCATCGAGATCAACTACTTCGCCGCTGCCTGCCTGATGCCCCGGGCCGCCGCCGTGAGGTTCCTGACCGAGGCCAAGCGGACCAAGGACCTCGCGGTGGAGGACTTCCGCGACGCCTTCGGGGTGACCCACGAGGCCGCGGCGCAGCGCATGACGAACCTGCTGACCTCGCACCTGGGCATCCGGCTGCACTTCCTGCGGGCAGGTGACGACGGGGCCCTCTACAAGGGGTACGAGAACGACGGGGTGGGTTTCGCCACCGACGGCACCGGAGCGATCGAGGGCCAGCTCGTCTGCCGGCAGTGGGCCGCCCGGATGGCCTTCTCGCGCCGCGACCGCACCACCGAGTACCACCAGTACACCGACACCCCGACCGGCACCTACTGGTGCACGACCCAGACGGGCAGCGGCTCAGGGGGTGCGTTCTCGATCAGCGTCGGGGTGCCCTTCTCCGCCGCCAAGTGGTTCCGCGGGCGCGAGACGACCACCCGCACGACCTCCCAGTGCCCCGCCCCCTCGTGCTGCCGCCGCCCCGACGAGACCCTCGAGACGCGCTGGGCCCCGCACGCGTGGCCCAGCGCGGCACTGCACGCGCACATCCTGGCCCCGCTGCCGAGCGGCACCTTCCCCGGGGTCGACGAGTCCGAGGTCTACGCCTTCCTGGACAAGCACGCCCGTCCCTGAGCCGGAGCACGTCGCCGCGGGCGGCCGATCGGTGTGCCGTCTCAGCGACGACGGCTCCTGCCCGGGCCCCACGGCGGACCTGTCGTCACCTGGTGCGGCAGCGGCAACGGCACACCGGACAGGGCGAGCTCGGGGGCAGGACGACCCAGCAGGTAGCCCTGGACGGACTCGCACCCGATGCTGCGCAGCACGCTCAGCTGCTCCGGGTCCTCGACCCCCTCGGCCACGACGTCGATCTCGAGCTCACGCGCCAGGGACAGCACCCCTCGGACCACCGCGAGCGACGGGGCGTGGTCCGCCAGCCTCGAGATGAAGCTGCGGTCGACCTTGATCTGGTCGACCGGGAGCCCCTGGAGCCAGGCGAGCGTCGAGTAGCCCGTGCCGAAGTCGTCGAGCGAGATGCGGACACCGAGCCGCCGCAGCTCGTCCAGACGCTCGACCACCCCCGGGAGATCGATCAGGGACCGGCTCTCGACCAGCTCCAGGTGCAGCGTCCCGGGCGGCAGCCCGTGCCGGCTCAGGGCCGAGCGGACCACGGAGACCAGCCGGGGGTCGACCAGCGTCGGGCCGGCCAGGTTCACCGCGAGACGCAGCGGACCGGCGGCAGGCGACGGCCAGCCGGTCCACTCCCGGCAGGCCGCGTCGACAGCCCACAGGTCGAGGTCGCTCACCAGCCCGGCCTCCTCGGCCAGCGGCAGGAAGGCCCCTGGTGCCAGCAGACCCAGGCGGGGGTGCGCCCAGCGCAGCAAGGCCTCGGCCCCGACCACACGCCCCTGGTCGGGCCCGGTGATGTCCACCACGGGCTGGTAGAAGAGGCGCAGCTGGCCCCCGGCCGCCGCCCCCGCGAGCTCGGCCTCGAGCGAGGGCATGACCCGTCGGGCCAGCGCCTGACCCGACACCGCGACCTGGTTGCGGCCGGACTGCTTGGCGACGTACATCGCCGAGTCGGCCGCAGCCAGGAGCCGGTCACCACGACCGTCGGGCCCCTCGTGCACCGCGACCCCTACGCTCACCGTGACCCGCAGCTCGTGGCCCGAGATCCGGAAGGGCTCGTCGAGCCTCTCGACGAGCCGGTTCGCGACGTCCAGCGGCCGGCGGGGGTCGTCGACCTCGGTCAGCACGACGCCGAACTCGTCGCCGCCCAGCCGCCCCACGATGTCGCCCTCGCGCAGCTGCTCACGCAGCCGGGCGGCGATCTGGCGGAGCAGCTCGTCCCCCGCCGCGTGCCCGAGCCCGTCGTTGACGTGCTTGAACCGGTCCAGGTCGCAGAAGAGCACCGCGGTGACCGTTCCCGCGGTCGCGCCGCGCAGCACGTCGTCGAGCTGCTTGACCAGGGTCACCCGGTTGGGCAGACCGGTCAGCCCGTCGTGCTGGGACTGATGGCGGATCCTGCTGAGCAGGCGGGCGTTCTGCAGGGCGGTGGCTCCCTGGTCGCTCACCCCTCCCATCCGGGCGAGCGCCTCGGCGTGGGCGGGTGTCCCGGCGATGCTCCCGGCCCACCCCGCCGTCGCCACGCCCAGCAGCGTGTCGCCCGCCAGCAGGGGCACGGCCACCACGCAGTCCGACCCGGTGACGCGCAGGATGTCCGCGAGAGGAGGGCTCGCCGTCGCGAGCTCGAGCAGCACGGGCTGGTGATGGGTGAGCATCGTGACCAGCTCGGGCACACCGACCGGGGTGATCCGTGCCGCGAGCAGCAGGTCGCGCTCGACCTCGTCGTGCCCGGCTGTGGCCACCGGCCGCAGCTCGCCCTGCACGGCGTCCCAGAACATCACCGTCGCCGCGCGGCACCCGACCACCCGGGGCAGGGCAGCGGCGATCAGCTCGGCGACGGCCTGGGGGTCGGCAGCCGAGGCCAGGTCGTGGGCCAGGGCGAGGAGCGCGGTCGCCCGGCTCTCCTCGCAGCGGCTGTCGTCGAGCGCCGTCAGGAGGTCCAGTGCCGCTGCCGCGTGCCGTGCGTAGGCCTCGAGGAGTGTGCGGTCCTCGCCCGAGGCCACCAGTCCGTGGTCGAACAGGGCGGCGAGCAGGCCGTACCGCCGCCGGCTCGATCGCACGTCGACCACCACCGCCCAGGGACCGGGATCCTGGCCCTGCTGGAGGAGGTCGGCGAGCTCGTGCGCGCGCTCGCGGGTCAGGCCGTTGAACCTGATGGTCGGGTCGGTGCCCGGCGCCCCGTCCACCACGAGCAGGTAGGCGGGCGCGAGCACGGCCGCGGCCGCTCGGTCGGTGATCCGCTCGAGCACGGCCCCGAGGTCCTCTCCCCCGACCAGGTCGGTCGCGGCGAGCTGCAGGTCCTCGAGCTGTGCCCGCAACGCGGCGACCTCGAGGCCGTCGATGGTCTGCCGGCGCTGGCGTGAGAACCTGCGGTACCTCTTCCAGGTCACCCGGTAGACGCACGCGGGGTAGCCGTCCGCCTCGCACTCGTCGTGGACGACCACGGCCGGGGGAAGACCGAACAGGACGGGCACCGCGGCGATGAGCCCTTGGCCGTAGGAGCAGTCGAGCCGCGAGTGCCGGTACCCCTCGGCGAGCTGCGAGTGCAGGACGGCCGACGTCGAGCGACACTCGACCGCCGTGATGGTCGAGGTGGTGGTGAACCGCGCCACCACCCGCGGCAGCTGTCGGAAGATCTCCCGCGGCGAGCCGATGGCGCGGACCAGCCCGACCACGTGGTTGCTGCCGCCGTGCCGGATCGCCTGGGAGCCGACCCCGAACATGGCACCGGGGTCGTCGAGCACCTCGGTCGCCGCCTCGAAGAGACGGATGCGGGTGTCGTACCCGACCCAGTGCGACATCTGCTCGAGATCGCCGGCCAGGTGCGCCACGCCGGCCCGAGCGAGCACCTTCTCGACGGCTCCCTGACCACCCTGCGCGCGCACGTAGCGCAGCAGCAGGGTCGTCGTCGCCCCCGATGTCTCGCGGGGTTCTGCGGTGGTGGTGGCCATAGGTCTCACCTTCTCCATCGGCAGCCCCGGGTCACGGGTGAGTATCCACGACCCACGGCTTTGACCCGGTGGTCCTAGGTTTTCCCGGTCCGACCCGCCCTACCCTCGGATGGTCCGTTCCAAGGAGGACCCGTGCCCGACCTCGAGCTGCCCGTCCGGGGCATGACCTGCCGTGCCTGCGAGGTCCGGGTGACCAAGGCGCTGCGAGCAGTCCCCGGGGTCACCAAGGTGCAGGTCTCCGCAGCGCGCGGGACCGCGCGGGTACGCACCACGACGCCCGTCCCGCGGTCACGGCTGGCCGGTGCCGTGACCGGCGCCGGGTACGAGCTCGGTCAGGACGACAGGGCGTGGCTCAGCCGTGACCACCAGGTGTGGCGCGACGTCGCGACGGCGGTCGCCGTGGTCGCCGTGCTGGTCCTGGTCGCCCGGCTCACCGGCCTCGAGGAGGCCACCGGTCGCCTGGGGGGTGCGGCCATGGGCGGCAGCCTGCTGCTGGTCGTCCTGCTCGGGCTGGCCGCAGGGCTGTCGACCTGCATGGCCCTGGTCGGCGGGCTGGTGCTGGCGGTCTCCGCGCGGCACGCCGAGCGCCACCCGGGGGCGACACCCCGGCAGCGACTGCGCCCGCACCTGTCGTTCAACGCCGGACGGGTGGTGGGCTTCGCCGTCCTCGGTGGGTTGCTGGGGGCCGTGGGGTCGGCGGTGAGCCTCAGCGGGGGCGCGGTGGCCCTGCTGACGGTGGTGGTCTCGATGGCCATGGTCGCCGTCGGGCTGCAGCTGACCAAGGTCTCCCCCCGCCTCGCGGGGCGCACCCTGTCGCTGCCTCCGGTGCTGACCCGCAGGCTCGGCGGCGAGGGGCCGACGTCTGCCCGCTACTCCGAGGGCCGCACGGCTGCCCTGGGTGCGGCCACGTTCCTGCTCCCCTGCGGCTTCACCCAGGCCGTCCAGCTCTACGCGCTGTCCACCGGGAGCCCGGTGCGGGCCGGCACGATCATGGCGCTCTTCGCCGTCGGCACCATGCCCGGGCTGCTCGGGATCGGCGGCCTGACCGCGGTGGCACGCGGGGCCTTCGCACCGCGGTTCTTCCGCTTCGCCGGGGTCGCGGTGCTCGCCTTCGCCGCGGTCAACCTCTCGGGCGCCCTCACCCTGCTGGCCCCCGGCCTGGGTGGCGGACCGACGGCCGGGCTGGTCGTGTCGCAGAACGTGACCCTCGAGGACGGCGTCCAGGTGCTGCGCACCGTGCAGGGGGCCACCGGGT
The DNA here is from genome assembly GCF_023369855.1 of Actinotalea alkalitolerans. Classification (GTDB taxonomy): domain Bacteria; phylum Actinomycetota; class Actinomycetes; order Actinomycetales; family Cellulomonadaceae; genus Actinotalea. The sequence goes on from NZ_JAMBPP010000016.1 coordinate 61,240, forward strand.
ACTCCCCGCAGCACGCGACCGTCGAGGCGGGCACCGAGGTGCGCTGGGAGATCGACTCGGTCGCCGCGAGCTGCGCCGGGGCGCTGTACCTGCCGGCCCTGGGCATGGGCACGGTGCTGCTCGAGCCCGGGGTCAACGTGCTCACCTTCACCCCTACCGAGCCCGGCCGGCTGCACTACTCGTGCGCGATGGGCATGTACACGGGCGTGATCGACGTGATCGCCGCCCCGATCGCCTGAGCCGCCCACCCGGACCGCCGCCCGGCCGGTGAGCCGAGGTTCTCGAACGGATCCGCGCGTCACGCGCACCGGAACGTTCGGGAAGTCCGCAGCCGACCGGCAGGCTCGCGGAGTCAGCGACGGGTCGTCTCACGCCGGCGGGCGGAGGGCTCCCAGCCGCGGCGCGAGGCGCTCGCGCCGAGGCGGTCCTGGCGGGAGCGGTAGACCACGTACGGGCGACCCAGGTAGCCCAGCGGGATGCTGAACACGTGCACCAGCCGGGTGAACGGCCACAGCGCGAACAGGAAGAACGCCGAGAGGCTGTGCAGCTGGAAGCCGATCGGCGCCTCGGCCATGAGCTCGGGGTGCAGGTCGAGCAGGAAGATCCCGCGGAACCACACCGAGACACCGTCGCGGTAGTCGTAGTGCCCGCCGAGGTTGAGGATCGAGCCCGCGACGGTGTTCCACATGCCCAGGAAGATCACCACCGCCAGCACCAGGTACATGAACTTGTCCATGCGCGTCGTGGCGCTGAAGACCGGCCCGACGGTGCGGCGCCGGTAGATGAGCAGGGCCATCCCGACCACCGTGCACACGCCCGCCACGACGCCGATCGTGATCGCCAGGAAGTGGTAGAGCTCGTCGCTCATCCCCACGGCCACCGTCCAGGACTTGGGGATCCCCAGCCCCATCACGTGCCCGAGGAAGACCGCCAGGATGCCGAAGTGGAACATCGGGCTCGCCCAGCGCAGCAGGCGGCTCTCGTAGAGCTGCGAGGACAGGGTGGTCCAGCCGAACTTGTCGTACCGGTAGCGCCAGACGTGACCGACGACGAAGATCGCCAGGCACACGTAGGGCACGACGACCCACAGGATCGTGTCGAGGGTGGTCATCGGCGGGCTCCCTGCAACGGTGCGTGGGTGTCCGACCCGTTCGGGTCGGGCATGTAGGAGGGCGGGGCGAAGGGCTCGAGCCCGACGTCCTCGCCGGGCGGCCCCTCGGCAGCGAGCCGGGCCACGGCCTCGCGGTCCTCCCCCTGCAGGGCAGGCAGGGTCGAGGTGACCGCGACGAGCGCCCCGGCGTAGGCAGACCCCGAGTCGACCAGGGCCAGCCGCAGCAGCTCCAGCCCGGCACGGTGCTCGAGCAGCAGACGGATGCCGGCCACCCAGGTCTCGGGTCCCCCGGTCGAGGCGAACTCGAGCACCACGGCCAGGTGGTCGGGCAGCTCGTCGGCGGCCAGCTCGAAACCCGCGGCGCGGTAGGCCTGCTTGAAGGTGACCAGTGCGACCCCCCGCTTGCGGGTGTCGCCGTAGGCGTAGTAGGTCAGGTACAGCGCGCAGCGTCTCTTGAGGTCGAAGGTCGCGACGTACTCGGCCTCGAGCTCGGGCAACGGACGGGAGCCCAGGTGGTCCACGACCTCGAGCAGCGGGTCACGCAGCCGCGGCGACAGCTCGTGCGACGCGGCCCGCAGCTGGGGCAGCAGATCGATCAGCTCGACGCTCGGGTACTCGAGCAGGAGCGCAGCGACCCGGTGCACGACGGCGTGCTCACGCTGGGCGGCCGTGCGCGCGCTCGCCGCCCGTGCCGCGCGGTTCATCGCGTGGTCCCGTCGTCGCCGCCGGTCGCCGGACCGGTGCCCTCACCGGGCGGGGCGTCGCCCTTGGGTGGGAACATTCCTGACGGCCGGCCCTTGCCGTCCCAGTTGAGCAGGTTGACCCTGGCCTTGCGGGTCGAGGGATCGGCCACCGTGTCGGTGGTCTGCCGCTGCTGGAGCATGTGGAAGTTCTCCACAGCGATCGGCTCGTTGAGGAAAGCGGGCCCCGACCCCTCGCCGAACGGTCCCGACCCACCCATGCCCGGGCCGCCGTCGTAGTCGAGGCTGCACTCGGTCGCGAGCTCCTCCAGACCGTGCGCCTGCTCGGCGTGGGCGCTGGGGATCACGTACCGCTCGTCGTACTTGGCGATCGCCAGCAGCCGGTACATCTCGTACATCGCGTCGGGCTCCATGCCGACGGCCGCCGGGATGGACGGGTCGCCGTCGCGGCCCATGTTGAGGTCGCGCATGTAGGAACGCATCGCGGCGAGCCGCTTGAGCACCGCGGTGACCGGTGCGGGGTCGCCGGCGGTGAAGAGCTCGGCGAGGTACTCCACCGGGATCCGCAGGGTGTCGATCGCCGCGAACAGGTTGCCCGAGTCCTCGGCGTCCACGCCGGTCTCGGCGACGACGTCGACCACGGGCGACAGCGGCGGGATGTACCAGACCATCGGCATGGTCCGGTACTCGGGGTGCAGCGGCAGCGCCACCTCGTAGGTGCTGATGAGCTTCCAGATGGGTGAGCGCTGCGCGGCCTCGATCCAGTCACGCTGGATGCCCGCCTTCTCGGCCTCACGGACCACCTCGGGGTCGAAGGGGTCCAGGAAGACGCTGCGCTGGGAGGCGAGCAGCTCGCGCTCGTCGGTGACCGAGGCGGCCTCGAGCACCTTGTCGGCGTCGTAGAGCACCAGCCCGATGTAGCGCAGCCGTCCCACGCAGGTCTCGGCGCAGACCGTGGGCAGGCCCACCTCGATCCGGGGGAAGCAGAAGGTGCACTTCTCGGCCTTGCCCGTGCGGTGGTTGAAGTAGATCTTCTTGTAGGGGCACCCGGTGATGCACTTGCGCCAGCCACGGCACGCGTCCTGGTCGACCAGGACGATGCCGTCCTCCTCGCGCTTGTAGATCGCCCCCGAGGGGCACGACGCCGCGCACGAGGGGTTGAGGCAGTGCTCGCAGATGCGCGGCAGGTAGAACATGAAGGTCTGCTCGAACTCCATCTTGACCGTGTCGGAGATCTTGCGCAGCACCGGGTCGACCTGGCTCAGGCCCTTCGACCCGCCGAGGTCGTCGTCCCAGTTGGCGCTCCACGAGACGTTCATGTTCTCGCCGCTGATCAGGGACTTCGGCCTGGCCACCGGGGTGTGCTCCTGCAGCGGCGCGTTGGTCAGGTTCTCGTAGTCGTAGGTCCACGGCTCGTAGTAGTCGGTGATGGACGGCATCTTCGGGCTCGAGAAGATGGTCAGCAGGTTCTTGAGCCGGCCCCCGGCCTTGAGCTGCAGCCGCCCCCGCTTGTTGAGCGCCCACCCGCCCTGCCAGCGCTCCTGGTCCTCGTAGGTGCGCGGGTACCCCTGCCCGGGGCGGGTCTCGACGTTGTTGAACCAGACGTACTCGGTCCCGGTCCGGTTGGTCCACGCCTGCTTGCACGTCACCGAGCAGGTGTGACACCCGATGCACTTGTCGAGGTTCATCACCATCGACATCTGGGCCATGACTCTCATCTGGTGGCGCTCCCTGCTCGGCTCGTGAATCGCGTGGACGCTGCGTGCTCGGGCATGTCAGTACTCCACGACCTGGGAGCGGCGGCGGATGACGGTGACCTCGTCGCGCTGGTTGCCCGTCGGGCCGAGGTAGTTGAACGCGTAAGACAGCTGGGCGTACCCGCCGATCAGGTGGCTCGGCTTGATCAGCAGGCGGGTCAGCGAGTTGTGGATGCCGCCCCGCTTGCCGTTGGTCTCCGAGCGGGGGACGTCGATCAGCCGGTCCTGCGCGTGGTGCATGTAGACCGTGCCCTCGGGCATGCGGTGCGAGACCACCGCCCGGGCGACCACGATGCCGTTGCGGTTGACCGCCTCGATCCAGTCGTTGTCCACGATGCCGACCTTGTCGGCGTCCAGGGTGCTCATCCAGATGGTGGGCCCGCCCCGGGACAGCGACAGCATGAAGAGGTTGTCCTGGTACTCGGAGTGGATCGACCACTTGTTGTGCGGGGTCAGGTACCGCACGGTCACCCCGAGCGTCCCGGTGCCCGCGACCTCCGCGGTGTCGCCGATCACCGTCTCGCCGAACAGCGCCGGCATGTTCAGCGGCGGACGGAAGACGGGCAGGTTCTCCCCGATCTCGCTCATCCAGTCGTGGTCGAGGTAGAAGTGCTGCCGACCGGTCAGGGTGTGCCAGGGCTTGAGGCGCTCGACGTTGATGGTGAAGGGCGAGTACCTCCGCCCGCCGTGCTCGGAGCCCGACCACTCGGGCGAGGTGATCACCGTGACCGGACCGGCCTGGGTGTCGGTGAAGCTGATCTGCTTGCCCTCGTGCTCGGCGGAGAGGTCGGCCATCGCCTGCCCGGTGCGCTTCTCCAGGGTCCGGAAGCCCTGGGTGGCGAGCCGGCCGTTGGTCGTCCCGGACAGCGCCAGGATCGCGTCGCACACGTGCACGTCGCGGGTCAGCAGGGGGCGGCCGTCGGCCACGCCCCCGGGGGTGCCACGGGCCACCCCGTTCTTGCGACCGAGGTGCTCGACCTCCTTGTCGACCGTGTACGCGACCCCCTTGGTCAGGGTCCCCAGCGAGTCCATCAGCGGACCGAGGGTCGCCATCTTGGTCGCGACCGCCGCGTAGTCCCGCTCGACCACGACGAGCTTGGGCATCGTCCGGCCCGGGACCGGCTCGCACTCGCCGGTCTTCCAGTCCTGGACCCGACCGTGGGGGTTGGCCATCTCGTCGGGGGTGTCGTGGGTCAGCGGGACCGCGACGACGTCGGTGCGGGTGCCCAGGTGCACCGCGGCGAGCCGGCTGAAGGCCTGCGCGAGGGTGTGGAAGGCGTCGAAGTCGGTGCGGGTCTGCCACGGCGGGGCGATCGCGGGGCTGAAGGAGTTCACGAACGGGTGCATGTCCGTGGTGTTCAGGTCGTGCTTCTCGTACCAGGTCGCCGCCGGCAGCACGACGTCGGAGTAGATCGTGGTGCTCGTCATCCGGAAGTCCAGGGACAGCAGCATGTCGAGCTTGCCGGTGGGTGCCTCGTCGTGCCAGACGACGTCGCGCGGCCGGTTCTCGGGGGGCGCCTCGGTGGCCCGCAGGTTGGAGTCGGTGCCCAGCAGGTGCTTGAGGAAGTACTCGTTGCCCTTGGCCGAGCTGCCCAGCAGGTTGGCCCGCCAGATCGTCAGCACCCGCGGGAAGTTCTCGGGGGCGTCGGGGTCCTCGGCGGCGAACCGCAGCCGGCCGGCCTTGAGCTCGGCCGGGACGTACTCCGCGACGCCCTGCCCCGCCGCTGCGGCGTCGGCCGAGATCTGCAACGGGTTGCGGTCGAAGGTCGGGTACGAGGGCATCCACCCCATCCGCGCGGACTGCGCGATGATGTCCGCGGTGGTCTTGCCGGCCAGCTGGCGCTTCGCGGGGTCGGTGGTCGCCGCGGCCAGGGTGTCCGCGCCGAACGCGTCGTAGCGGAACTGGTCGGTGTGCAGGTACCAGTAGGCCGTCTGGATCATCGTGCGCGGCGGCCTCGACCAGTCGAGCGCGTTGGCGTACTGCGCGTGCCCGGTGACCGGCCGGACCTTCTCCTGGCCGACGTAGTGGGCCCATCCGCCACCGTTGACCCCCTGGCACCCGGTGAGCGTCGTCAGCGTGAGGAAGGCGCGGTAGATGGTGTCGGAGTGGAACCAGTGGTTGGTGCCGGCGCCCATGAGGATCATCGAGCGCCCGCGGGACTCCTCGGCGTTGGCGGCGAACTCGCGGCCGATCTTCTCGGCCTTGGCGGCGGGCACGCCGGTGAACTCCTCCTGCCAGGCCGGGGTGCAGGGCTGCGAGGCGTCGTCGTACCCGGTTGGCCAGGTGCCGGGCAACCCCGGACGCCCCACGCCGTACTGGGCGAGCAGGAGGTCGAAGACCGTGGTGACGAGGTGCTCGCCGACCCTGCGGACCGGCACGCCACGGCGGATGGTCGCCGACGCCCCGTCCAGGGTGTCGAAGCGCGAGAGGTCGACCTCGACCACCTCACCCTGCACCCGGGTGTCAGGGCCGCCGAGGCTGTCCGCCCCACCCATGCTGAGCAGCGGGTCGACCTCGCCCAGGTCCAGGTTCCAGCGCCCCGCCCCGGCCTCGCCGTAGTGGAAGCCCAGCGAGCCTCCGGGCACGACGGGCAGGCCGCTCGCGGCATCCATCAGGACCGTCTTGAAGTGGGCGTTCTCCGAGGTGCTCTCGGCGCCGGGCAGGTCCGCGGCGGTGAGGAACTTGCCGGGCAGGTAGCCGCCGTCGGCCCGTTCCTCGAGCTGCACCAGGAAGGGCAGGTCGGTGTACCTCTTGACGTAGTCGGTGAAGTACGGCACCTGCCGGCGGACGAAGAACTCGGTGAGCGTCACGTGCCCCATGGCCATGGCCAGCGCGCCGTCGGTGCCGGGCTGGACGGCGAGCCACTCGTCGGCGAACTTCACGTTGTCGGCGTAGTCGGGTGAGACGGCCACCACCTTCTGGCCGCGGTAGCGCGCCTCGACCATCCAGTGCGCGTCGGGGGTGCGGGTCACCGGGACGTTCGAGCCCCACATGATCAGGTAGCCGGCGTCCCACCAGTCCCCCGACTCGGGGACGTCGGTCTGGTCGCCGAAGACCTGCGGCGAGGCCACCGGGAGGTCCGCGTACCAGTCGTAGAAGGAGAGCATCGGGGCACCGATGAGCGAGTGGAAGCGGGCGCCCGCACCGTGGGAGACCATCGACATGGCGGGGATCGGCGAGAAGCCCGCGACCCGGTCGGGACCGTACTCCTTGATCGTGTGCACCTGCGCGGCGGCCACCATCTCGACGGCCTCCTCCCACGAGGCGCGGACCAGCCCGCCCTTGCCACGAGCCGCCTTGTAGCGCCGCGAGCGCTCGGGGTCGCCCACGATGTCGGCCCATGCGGCGACCGGGTCACCGGTGCGGGCCTTGGCCTCGCGGTACATCTCGAGCAGGAGACCGCGCACGTACGGGTAACGGATGCGGGTCGGTGAGTAGGTGTACCAGCTGAACGCCGCGCCGCGCGGGCAGCCGCGGGGCTCGTACTCGGGGCTGTCGGGCCCCACCGAGGGGTAGTCGGTCTGCTGGGACTCCCAGGTGATGATCCCGTCCTTGACGTACACCTTCCACGAGCACGAGCCCGTGCAGTTGACCCCGTGGGTCGAGCGGACCACCTTGTCGTGGCTCCAGCGGTCCCGGTAGAAGGTGTCCGCGTCGCGTCCGCCGATCTGGTGCAGGGTCCGCAGGTCGGCCGAGACCTCACCCTTGCGCAGGTAGCGGCCGAGCCGCAGCAGGGCGTCCGAGGCGGGGCTGTCGAGCCCTGCGGGGCCGCCGGTCGGGGTGACGGTCGGGTTCATCTGCTGCTCCTTCGCGCGGACTGCGTCGCCGGCCCGAGGGCCGGCCGGTCGATCGGTGAGCCGGTCAGCTGGGCTTGGGCGCCCCCGGACGTGCGTAGTAGTGCCAGGTCAGCACCGTGCAGAAGGCGAAGAACACCGCGCACCCGATGAAGAACGAGCGCGGCGTGACCATCGACAGCGCGATACCGACCAGGAACGGCCCGAAGGCCGCGATCGAGGCGGTGAACCCGATGACCCCGCCCGCCTGCCGCTTGGGGAAGATCATCGGCATCTGCTTGAAGGTGCCCGCGTTGCCGATCCCGGCGAAGAAGAAGATGCCGAGCATGCCGGTGAGGAACCAGGTGAACTGGCCGACCTCGGTCGGGCTGAGGAAGAAGAGCGCGAAGACCGTGCTGATCGTCATGCCGACACCGGCGACCAGGGTCCAGATCGCCCCGCCGTACCTGTCGCACAGCGGACCCCAGAACGCCCGCGTGGCCGAGCCGACCAGCGGCCCGAGGAAGGCGAACTTGAGCGGGTCCGGTGCGTCGGCGAAACTGCCGTACTCGTTGACGATGATGAGCCCGAGCTGGGCGGCGAACCCGCTGAAGGCCCCGAAGGTCATCAGGTAGATCGCGGTCATCACCCAGGTGTGCTTCTCCCGGAAGATGTCGAGCTGCTGCCGGAAGTTGGCGGTGACCGGCACGCTGCGCAGGAAGACACCGGCCAGGACCATGCCCAGGATCACCCAGGGGATCAGGACCAGCCCGACGTTGTGCAGCCAGATCTCCGATCCGTCGATCCGCTGCTGGGGGGTCAGGGCAGCGGTGCCGAGCAGGCCGAAGCCCACGATCCAGGGGGCCAGGAACTGGATCAGGCTGACGCCGAAGTTGCCGATCCCCGCCTGCAGGCCCAGGGCCGTCCCGGCCATCCGCCTGGGGAAGAAGTAGCTCGTCGAGGGCATGAACCCCGAGAACGCCCCTCCCCCGACACCGGCGGCGGCCGCGAGGAGCAGCAGCACCGCGTACGGGGTGCCCGGGTCACGGACGGCCAGGGTCCAGCCGACCATGGGCAGCAGCATCAGCGTCGCGGTACCACCGACCAGCGTCGGGGTGCCCAGGATCGGCGGGAGGAACATGTAGATCAGCCGCATCGACCCACCGGCCAGGCCGGGTACCGCGACGAGCCAGTAGAGCTCGGCGCGGGTCAGGTCGTAGCCGATGTCGTTGAGCCGCGGCGCGATCGCGCTGACCAGGTACCAGACGCAGAAGGCCAGCATCAGGTTGTAGGTGGTGATCCACAGCGTGCGCCAGGCGAGCTTCGGGTCCCAGTTCTCGGGGTCCTCGGGGTCCCACCGGCTCAGGTCGACCTGAGGTCGTCGCAGTCCAGAGGCCATCGTTCCTCCACGCCGAGGTCAGGGGCCTGAGCCGGTCGCCGTCCCCTGCTGCGAGTATCGCGAGCAGCGTCGGGCATCTGTAGCGGCATTCGCCGGTTCTAATCCCCCTATGTGTGACCCGCGTCACACAGGGTGGACCCTAGCGGGCCGGCACGGGCATCGCATCCCTCACGACGGCCCGGCGGGTCGCGCTCACGCCGCACCGCCCGCACCGCCCGCGCAGCGCGAGCCGCTCGAGCGAGGTGAGAGCCGTCAGCGCGAGCGCAGGTACAGCACGCAGTGGTCCGGTCCCACGAACGGCTCGAGCCGGTCCGTGGTGAGCGGCCCCTCCGCACGGGCCAGCACGCCACGCGCCAGGCCCAGGTGCACGCTGCACACCACCTCGGTGCGTTCGCGTGCGAGGTCTGCGATCGGGCAGCGGCGCAGGTGCACCTCGAGCGCCGTGAGGTCGACCTCGGGCTCGAAGCCGAGGTCCTCGAAGTGCGTCTCGAGGGCGGCGACCTGAGCCAGGGCGGACGGTTCGGACACCCCGGCGCTGGGCATCGCGGCGGCCCAGGCCTCGCCCGCGGCCTCGGCAGCGGCGGCCGGTGACGCCAGGGCCTTGCCGTAGCCGGCCACCAGCACGTGGGTCAGCTGCTCACGCGCCCGCCGATCCAGGGTCGCCCCCGCGGCACGGTCCACCGCACGGTAGAGGATCCGCGGACGCCCCCGGGTGGTGCGGACCTCGGGCTCGCGCTCGACGAACCCCGTCGCCACCAGCCGGTCGAGATGCTCCCGTGCGGTGTTGATGTGCAGGCCGACCGCGGCGGCGATGTCGTCGACCCGCGCCGGCTCGGCCCGTTCCTGCAGCACGTGGAGGATCGCGACCCGGCTCTCGGAGGCGAGGGCGCGGTACGCGCTCAAGGAGCTCTGCACCATGCCCCGATTATTCCCGGCGGCGGACTGACCAACCTGGGACCTTCGGTAGGTACCGTGACCGCATGACCCCCGCCCCCGCCCCCGCACCGGACGACGGACCCCACCGCCCAGCCGCAGCGGTCGTGGTCGTCTCGGACCGGTGCTCGCGCGGGGAGGCCGTCGACCGCTCGGGACCGGCCGCCGTCTCAGCCCTGCGGACCGCGGGCTTCCCGACCCAGGACGCCGTCGTGGTGCCCGACGGCGCAGCCCAGGTCGAGCACGCGCTGCGGTCCGCGCTGGGCGCCGGGGCTCGGCTCGTGGTGACCAGCGGCGGGACCGGTGTCGGTCCGCGCGACCGCACCCCCGAGGGCACCCGTGCCGTGATCGACCGCGAGCTCCCAGGGGTGGCCGAGGCGCTGCGCCGGCACGGCGAGCAGCACGTGCCCACCGCCGTGCTGTCCCGCGGCCTGGCCGGGGTCACCGACCTCGGGGCGGTCGTGGTGAACCTGCCCGGCTCGCCCGCGGGCGTCGGCCAGGGCCTCGAGGTGCTGCTCCCCCTCGTGGACCACCTGCTCGACCAGCTGACCGGAGGGGACCACCGATGAGCACCTGGGCGCAGGTGACCGACCGACCGCTCGACCTCGGCGCGCACGTGGACGCCGTGCAGGACCCACGCGCAGGTGCCGTCGCCACCTTCGTCGGCCAGGTGCGCGACCACGACCCGAGCGTCACGGGCGAGGTCACCGCCCTGGAGTACTCGGCGCACCCCGACGCGCAGGCCGAGCTCGAGCGTCTGGTCGAGCAGGCCGCACGAGCCGACGGCGTGCTCGGGGTGGCCGTCAGCCACCGGGTCGGTTTGCTCATGGTGGGAGAACCGGCCATCGTGGCCGCTGTGGCTACCGCGCACCGGGCCCTGGCGTTCGAGATCTGCCAGGGGCTCGTCGAGACCGTCAAGGCAGAGCTCCCGGTGTGGAAGCGCGAGGTGCTCTCCGACGGCACCCACCACTGGGTGGGCTCGGCATGAGCGACCCCGTCCCCGCACTGACCGACCGCCACGGCCGGGTGCACCGCGACCTGCGCATCTCGCTGACCGACCGGTGCTCGCTGCGATGCACCTACTGCATGCCGGCCGAGGGCGTCCCGTGGCTCGCCGGGTCGACCATGCTCACCACCGCCGAGCTCGTCCGGATCGCCCGGGTGGCCGTGGGCCTGGGCATCACCGAGGTGCGTCTCACCGGGGGCGAGCCGCTGCTGCGCACCGACGTGGTCGACGTCGTGCGGCAGATCGCCGCGCTGACCGGACCGCTCGGCCCTCCCGAGGTCTCGATCACCACCAACGCGCTGCGGCTGCCCGCCCTGGCCGCACCGCTCAAGGACGCAGGCCTGCGCCGGGTCAACATCAGCATCGACACCCTCGACCGTGAGCGGTTCGCCGCACTCACCCGCCGGGACCGGCTGCACGACACCCTGGCCGGGATCGCGGCGGCCGACGCCGCCGGGCTGCACCCGATCAAGCTCAACGCCGTCGCGATGCGGGGCGTGAACGACGACGAGGTCGTGGACCTGGTCCGGTTCGCGGTCGACCGCGGGTACGAGATGCGGTTCATCGAGCAGATGCCGCTCGACGCGGGCCACACCTGGGACCGCACGCAGATGGTCACCCAGGCCGAGGTGCTCGCCTCGCTGCGCTCGGCCTTCGCGCTCACCGAGGTGCCCGGTCGCGGGTCCGCGCCGGCAGAGCGCTGGCTCGTGGACGGGGGCCCGCAGACGGTCGGGGTGATCGCGTCGGTGACCGCCCCCTTCTGCGGGGCCTGCGACCGGGTGCGCCTGACCGCTGACGGCCAGCTGCGCTCGTGCCTGTTCTCCCGCTCGGAGACCGACCTGCGCACGCTGCTGCGCGACGGCGCCGACGACGAGACGCTCGGCGCCGCCTTCCGCGACTGCCTGGCCGGCAAGAAGCCCGGCCACGACATCGACGATCCCAGCTTCCTGCAGCCCGACCGCCCGATGAGCGCGATCGGCGGCTGAGGTAGCTCAGCCTCCCGCGAACGGGGGCAGCACGTCGACCGTGGTCCCGTGCGGCAACGGGGTCTCGTCAGCGGCGACCCGGACCCCGCCCGCCAGGAGCGAGCACCGGGTCAGGACGCGCTCGAGATCAGGGCCGTGGGTGGCGACCATCACGCTCCGCAGCTGCCCGACGGTGGTCGCCGCGAGCGCCTCGGTCCCCACCCCGGCCGCCTCGGCCGCTGCGGCGAAGTAGCGCACGGTCACGGTCGCGGTCATGCCTGACCACCCTCCCGCGCGACCCACTCGCGCACCAGGGCACCGGTCTGCGTCACGACGCGGTCGAGAGCCGCGCGATCCCCCCCTGAGACGGCCACGGCGTACCCGACCAGGAAGCTGGTGACCGGGACGGCCGGTCGCGCGACGCCGTTGGCGACCTCGCGCGAGAGGTCCAGCAGCGTCTCGACGTCGACCGCGTCGGGCTCGACACCGAGCTCCTCGGCGACGCCCACCCACCAGCGGTGCAGATCGCTGCCGACGGGCTCGTGCGTGTGGTCGTCCACGGTGGACCTCCGGCTGATCGCTGCTTCGAGACGGCTCACATCGTCCCACGTGTCGGCGTCCTGGCTGAGCCCCTCGGGGTCGGGCACGGGATGCATCCGCAGCCCCCGGACCAGACGCCGGACGGAGGCTCCGCGCACGCCGCCGTCCGCCTCGACCTGGGCCACGGCCCGGCGCAGCGTCGCGCCGCGGTACACCGCGACCAGCGTCTGGGGGTGGCCGTCCGCGGAGACCAGGTGGGCACCGTCCACCTCGGGGTGGGCCGCGAGCGCGGCGAGCAGACCCGGGACCGCGGCGGCGGCCCGGGGGACGTCGCAGGCCAGCACCAGGACCGGGACCTCGTGCGACCCGCGGGTCGCCAGCTGGGTCAGCCCCGCAGCGATCCCGGCGACCGGCCCCCCTGAGGCGGGTTCCTCCAGGACGGCCGGGACCCCCGGGCGGGCGAGGTGCCCCGGGCCGACGAGCACCACGTGGTGCGCGCCGTGGACCGCGTCGAGCACGTGGTCGATCAGCGCCCGGCCGGCCACCGGCACCATCGCCTTGTCCACCCCGCCGAGCCGGCTCCCGCGACCACCCGCGAGCACCAGGGCGTCGTGCACGGGCAGCTGGTCCGTCACGGCTCCTCGCGACGCCAGTCGCCCGAACGCCCACCCGACTTGGCGAGCAGCCGCACGTCGGTGATCGAGGTGCCCTTGTCCATGCCCTTGACCATGTCGACCACAGCCAGCGCCGCGACCGCCGCGGCCGTCAGGGCCTCCATCTCGACGCCGGTGCGGTCTGCGGTGCGGACGGTCGCAGTGACCTTCACGCCGTCATCGACCACCTCGAGGTCGACCGTGACGCCGTGGACCCCGATGACGTGGGCCAGCGGGAGCAGCTCGGCGGTGCGCTTGGCCGCGCTGATGCCCGCGATCCGGGCCACGGCGAGCACGTCACCCTTGGGCACACCGCCCTCGCGCAGCGCGGTGATCACGTGCGGCGCGCACCGCACCGACGCCGCGGCGGTGGCCTGCCGGACGCTCGGCTCCTTGGCCGTCACGTCGACCATCCGGGCGTGCCCGGCGTCGTCCAGGTGGGTGAAGGTCATCGGTCCACCAGCATGACGCGAACCCTATCCCCGGCCTGGACCTCCTGGACGTCGGCCTCGACGAGGGCGAGCCCCTGAGCGGCGGCCAGCCCGGCCACCAGGTGCGAGCCCGAGCCACCGCGTGCCGCGCGGCGCACCAGCAGGTCCCCGGACTCGCCGCCGGCACCGGGACGGGGCGGCAGCACCACGACCGGCATGTACTGCGCCCTGCCCGCAGGGGTGCGCCAGCCGTCCTGCACGACCGCCTCGACCATCGGCCGGTCGACCTCGCCGAGCCCGCGCAGCCGGAGCAGGGCGGGACGCACGAAGACCTCGAACGAGACGAACGCGCTCACCGGGTTGCCGGGCAGGGCGAAGACCGGTGTCCCGCCGCGGAGCCGACCCAGGCCCTGAGGCTTGCCGGGCTGCATCGCGACCTCGACGAACTCCATGGCCGGCTCGGCCGTGAGGACCTCCTTGACCACGTCGTAGGCCCCCATGCTCACCCCGCCCGAGCTGACGACCGCGTCGACCCGCCCGACCCCGTCGGCAAGACCTGGCTCCCCCTCGTGCTCCGGGTGGCCGTCGAGCTCGTCCAGGACCCGGCGCAGGATCACCGCGTCGTCGGGGACCGCGCCGAGACGGACGACGTCGCAGCCCGCCGCCCGGACGGCCGCGGCCAGCAGGAAGGAGTTGGAGTCGGGGATCTGCCCTCGTCGCAGCGACGTCCCCGGCTCGACGAGCTCGCTCCCGGTCGACAGGACCGCGACCCGGGGACGGCGGTGCACCGTGAGGGTCGAGCACCCGACCGACGCAGCCGCCGCGACCTGCGCCGGGCCCATCCGGCACCCCGCCGCGAGCACGAGGTCCCCCGCGGCGACGTCCTCGCCGACCCTGCGGACGTGGGCGCCGGGCGTCGGCGCCCGTCGTACCCGCACGGTCGAGGTGCCGCCGTCGGTGTGCTCGACGGGCACCACCGCGTCGGCACCGGGCGGGACCGGTGCGCCGGTCATGATGCGCGCGGCCGTCCCGGGGCCGACCTGCGGCGCGGCGTCGCTCCCCGCGGCCAGGTCGGCGAGCACCGTGAGCTCGACCGGATGGTCCTCACGGGCCGCGTGCAGGTCGGCGACCCGTACCGCGTACCCGTCCATCGCCGAGTTGTCCCACCGCGGCAGGGCGGTGGGGGCCACCACGTCGCGGGCGAGGACGTGGCCGTCGAGGTCCGCGAGCGCGATCTCGACCTCGGCCGACGGGCCGACCAGGACCAGCGCGGCAGCGCGATGCTCGGTGATGGTGCGCACGGGCGGTCCAGCTCCCTCGGTGGTGGCGGCAGCGCGGTCGTGACCTCAGCAGCAGCCGGTACGGCTGATCAGCACGCGCCAGACCTGCGGGCCCTCAGCAAGGTACTCCCACCCGATCTGCCCGGGCTGCTCGGCGTCGAGCTGGTACCGCAGCGGGGCCGGGTCGTGGTCGTTGGCCAGGACGAACGCCTCACCCGGGAGCAGTCGCGCGACGGTGGCGAAGATCTGCTCGTGGCGCACTGCCGGGGGGAGCGGCCGGACGTCCATGTCGCCGGGCTGCACGTCCTGGGCCGAGAGCGTGTCAGCGGCGTCGCCACCACCGCTGCCGCACCCGCACCCCCCGCAGCCGCAGCCCCCACCCGAGCCGGCCGTCGCGTCGTCCACGCCGGGCACGGCCTCGACCAGGGCCGCCACGTCGACCTGCGCGGCGAGCAGCCCCGGGACCAGCACGTCGTCCTGCGCCGTGAGGAGCGAGTCCACCAGCACCCGGGCGGCCGCCGCCGCCGCGACGCCCCCGGCGGCCGTGCGGGTGCCCGCGAGCGCCTCGACGACCGTGTCCAGCCGGGCGAGCTCGGCCCGCAGCACCTGGACCACGGGAGCGAGCCGGTCGACCTGTGCCGCCGCGGCGTGCAACGTGGTGTCGGTCGCTGCGAGGTGGGGCATCACCTCGTCGTGCAGCAGCTGCACGAGACCGTCCCGGAAGGAGGTGGTGCCGACCAGCCGGTCGGCGGCGTCGCGCACCTGGACCGACGCGGTCCCGACGGCGAGCGAGAGCTCGTCGTTCCGGGTCCTCAGCGCAGCGGCCGCGAGGGTGTCGCGCTGCTGCGCGGTGGGCTGGTCGGTGGTCGCTGCGGTCATCGTCGGTCTCCTCGGTACGGGCGCGGCTGTGCGGTGGCTTGATTTTTACTCCTTTAGCGAGGGAAAATCCAGTCGTGCCCGTCCCCCGTGCTGAACCCACCCGTCGCCGGCCTCCCGGCGCACGTCGCGCGGCCCTGCTCGAGCTCCTGCGTGACCACCCCACCCCCCTCGGCGTCAGCGACCTCGCACCGATGACCGGGCTGCACCCCAACACGGTGCGCACCCACCTCGACGCCCTCGTACGCAGCGGGCACGTCGAGCGCGCCAGTGCGCCCAGCGGCAGCCGGGGCCGACCCCGCGAGCTGTACACCGCGACCGGCGCCCCGACCGGCGACCGCAACTACGAGCTGCTCGCCCAGGTCCTGGCGACACAGCTCGCAGCGCTCGCGGCCGATCCGGGGGCGCAGGCCGTCGAGGCCGGGCGACGCTGGGCACGGGACCATCCCGGCCCGCCGGGTCCCCCGACCCCCTCGCAGGGCGAGGACCCCGCAGGCCTGCGTGAGGCGCTCGCCCCGGTGGTGGGCATGCTCGCACGCACCGGCTTCGCCCCCGTGCTCTCGCCGGACGCGCGCAGCATCAGCCTGCGGCACTGCCCGTTCCGCGAGCTCGCCCAGGCCCACCCGCAGATCGTCTGCGGGGCCCACCTCGGGCTGATCCAGGGAGCGCTGGACCGGATCGGGCCCGGTGTCTCCGCGACCCGGCTGCTGCCCTTCGTCGAGCCGCACCTGTGCGTGGCCGAGCTCGACCACTCCTCACCACCCGCCGACGCGCCGCGCGGCGGTCAGTAGCGAGGCAGCGACGGGTCGACCTGGTCGACCCACGCGAGCACACCACCGGCCAGGTGCGCCACCTCGTCGTACCCCGCCGCCCGCAGAGCCGACCCCGCCTGCGCCGAGCGCACCCCGCTGCGGCAGTGCACGACCACCGGCACGTCCCGGGGCACGTCGGCCAGCCCGGTCCCGTCCAGGATGGTCGCGAGCGGGACCGGCCGGGACCCCGGGATGGCCACGATCGCGCGCTCCCCGAGCTCGCGCACGTCGATCAGCACGAAGTCGTCCCGGCCCGCCTCCCGCGCCACGAGCCGGTCTGCGAGGCCGGCCGCCGTGAGGCTCGGCACCTCGAGGACCTCCACGACGGGCTCCACGACCGGGGTCGCGCAGGCCACGTCGCGGGCCCCGTCGCCCACGGCCGGGGTCGCCGCAGCCGCTCGCACGGCATCACCGACCAGCGGGACCTCCGTCCAGCGTGCCGCCAGGGCGTCGAGCACCAGCACGCGTCCCAGCAGCGGCTCGCCCGCCCCGGTGATCAGCTTGACCGCCTCGGTCGCCATGACCGACCCGACCTGCCCGCACAGCGCCCCCAGCACACCCCCCTCGGCGCAGGACGGCACCGAGCCGGCCGGCGGCGGTGCCGGGAACAGGTCGCGCAGCTGGACCGGGGTGACCCCGCTGCCGGCCGCCGGTCGACCCCAGAAGACCGACACCTGCGCGTCGAAGCGGAAGATCGAGCCCCAGACCAGCGGCAGGCCCAGCCGCACGCACGCGTCGTTGACCAGGTACCGGGTCGGGAAGTTGTCCGTGCCGTCGATGACCAGGTCGTAGCCGCCGATCACCTCCTCGACGGTGTCCTGGGTGAGCCGCCCCGGGTGCAGCACGACGTCCACCGCCTCGTCCACCGCGTGCACGGCGTCGCGCGCGCTGTCGACCTTGGGCCGGCCGACGTCGGACCACCCGTGGATCACCTGCCGCTGGAGGTTGGTGACGTCGACCTCGTCGAAGTCGACGATGCCCAGACGGCCCACACCGGCCGCAGCGAGGTACAGCAGCACCGGCGCACCCAGACCTCCGGCTCCGACCACGCACACCCGGGCGTTGCGCAGCCTGCGCTGCCCCACCTCACCGACCTGCGGCAGCAGCAGGTGCCGGGAGAACCGGCCGATCTCCTCACGGGTCAACGGCGGTCCGGGTTCGACGAGCGGGGGGACGGAGGAGGAAGCCACGAGCATGGGCCCACCCTAGGACCGATCCGGAGCACCTGTCGGCGAGCCAGAGCACACCTGGGGCCCGCCGGCGCCACCGGTCCGTAGACTCCTGGCCATGTGGTGCGTGGCCCCGTGACGGAGCAGGTCGACGGTCGATGAGCTCGGTCCCCCCGCCGCCGCCGCGCCGTCGCCGCCCCCGAGGCACCACGCTCCTGGCACTGCTCGCCCTGCTGCTCGCAGGGACGGTCGTGTGGTCAGGTGTGCACGCGGCCCAGGAGCGTCCGTCCTCCGTGATCGACCCCGGAGAGGCCGAGGGCGGGCCCGCCCCGGCGAGACTCACCCCCACCCCCGCGGCCACCCCCGTGCCGAGCCCCGCCGAGACCCGGCTCCTGGGCGAGATCACGGTGTTCGCCGCGGCCTCGCTCGCCGACGCCTTCTTCCTGCTGGTCGACGCGTTCGAGGCTGAGCACCCCGACGTGACGGTCCAGCTCGAGCTCGGCCCGAGCTCGCGGCTCGCCGACAGGGTGGCAGCCGGGGTGCCCGTCGACGTGCTCGCCACGGCGGACCCGCGCACGACCACCGTGGCCCTCGACGGGCTGGGTGGACGCGCCGACCAGGCCTCGCCGGTGGTCTTCGCCGGGAACTCGCTGGCCCTGGCGGTGCCGGCCGGCAACCCCGGGCAGATCTCCTCGCTCGAGGACCTCGCCCGACCCGAGGTCACCTTCGCGGTGTGCGAGGCCCAGGTGCCGTGCGGCGCCCTGGCCCGCACGACCCTCGAGGAGGCCGGGATCACGCGGTCCCCGCACCTCGAGGAGACGGACGTCACGGCCGTCATGGCCCGGGTCCTGGCGGGTGAGGTCGACGCCGGCGTGGTCTACGCCTCGGACGTGACCGCCACCTCGGCCGTGGTGCTCGACGGCAGCGTGCGCGCCGTGGGGATCCCCGACCGGGTCAACACGACGACGTCCTACCTGATCACCGCGCTGCCCACCTCGACCCGGCCCCGGGTCTCCCAGGCCTTCGTCGACCACGTCCTGTCGCCGCGCAGCCAGCAGGTGCTGCGTGACGCCGGCCTCACCCCTCCCTGAGCCGGCGCCGGCGGGACCGTGGCTCAGTCGGTGACGGAGATCAGGCCCAGGGCCCCCCGCTCGGCATCGACCATCAGGTGCGAGACGAACGGGTAGCTGCCGGCCTCGGGGAGGACCAGCTCGACGAAACCGCCCTGCGCGGGGTGCAGACCCAGCACCTGCGCCCCGCCGGTGCCCCCCGGGTCGCTGCCCGGGCCGCCGAGCGTCCACGCACCCTCGAGGTAGACGGTGTCGAACTGCCCACCCACCACGTGGAAGGCGCTGGGCCGGTTCGGACCGACGTCGAGCACCCACAGGCGGATCCGCTCACCCACCCGGGCGGGCAACGGGTCGTGCCGGTACTGGACAGCATGGCCGTTGAAGACCACCGCGTCGGGCCTCTCGGCACCGACCTTCGCGGCGTCGGCGATCCCGCCCTGCTCGCCCAGGTACAGCTCGGACTGGACCACCAGGTACTCACGGTCGACCGGGGGCAGGTCGGGCGGGTCGATGACCACCGCACCGGCCATGCCGTTGGCGATGTGCAAGGACATCGGCATGGTCGAGCAGTGGTACATCCAGATGCCTGAGCGGGTCGCGGTGAAGACGTAGGTCAGCGTCTGGCCGGGCTCGATGGTGCGCATCGGCTCCTGCGGGGCCAGCGCTCCGGCGTGGAAGTCGATCGAGTGGCCCAGCGACCCGTCGTTGACCAGGGTGATCTCGAAGGTGTCCCCCACGCGGCCGCGCAGCGCCGGGCCGGGCGCGGTGCCCCCGAAGGTCCAGAGGGTCTGCGTCACCCCGGGGGCGACCTCGCGCTCGACCTCGACCACCTCGAGGGTCACCTGGTGGACCGTCGTCGCGGGAGCCGGTGGCAGCACCGCGTCACGGGTGACGAAGGTCGGCCCGGGCGCCTCCCGCAGGTCCATGTCCTGGGCGGCGGAACGGATCGAGGACCCGTCATGGCCGTGGGCGTCGTCACCGGACGGCCCGACCTGCGCGCCCTCGGCGAGCGCGCCCCCGTCGGCCCCGTCGGCCCCCGTCACGACCACGTCGAAGGTCATCCCCATCTGCCGGTGACCGGCGACCGAGCACCAGCCGGCCAGGTCACGCCCGACCACCCCGGCCTCGAAGCGGGTCGTGGCGCCCGGCGCGACCCTGCCCGAGGCCGCCCCCGAGTCGAGCACCAGGTCGTGGACGGTCGTGTCGACGTTGGTGACGACCAGGACGAGCTCGTCTCCCGCGGCGACCTCGACGCGTGAGGGCTCGAAGCGCATGTCCTGGGCCTCGACCTCGACCACGACGACGCGTCCGGTGGGATCCGCCGCCGCTGCTGCCGAGGTCCCGTGACCCAGCGAGGCCGGGTCGGCCGCGGCGCCACCGGCCACCACCAGGGCCAGGGCGGCCGCGGCGACCAGGGTCGGTCCCATCGGGCGGCGCGGTGGAGCCGTCAGCAGCTGGGCCGCGGGCAGGGCGACGGGGCCCGTCTGGGGCGCGGCGGCCGACCGTCGCGAGACGACCGCGGCGCGCACCAGGAGCACCGGTGTCGTGACGAGCGCACCCAGCACGAGCAGCGAGGACCCGACCCGGACCAGGCTCGGCGCCGGGAGCAGGAAGAGGGCGAGCCCGAGGTTGACGAGCACCAGTCGCGCGGTGCCGCCCCGCTCGACGACCGCGATGGCGGCCCGCACCGCGGACGGGCCGCCGCCCAGGATCATCGGACCCAGGTGGGTCAGCGCGCCGAGCAGCACCTGTGCGGCGAAGCCGACGGCCAAGGGTGCGAGGAGCCCGCCGAGACGCACCTGCGCCTCGGGCCAGCCGGGCGCGGTGGCGAGCAGCACCGTCCAGGTCGCCACGCACAGCAGCAACCAGAGCCATGCGGCACCGACCGACCGCGGCGCGAACGCCGCAGGAGGGCGCCGTCTGGCCTCGGCCAGCAGCGGCCACGAGGTCCGCAGCAGGCCGAGCAGGTAGGTCCCGACGCCTGCCGAGGTGAGGACGAGCGATCCGGTGGCCGCGCCGGCGAGCATGACGCTCAGGCCGGCCCCGAGCACAGCCAGGCCATGGCGGGCGGCGCGGTGCGCGTCGCCGTCGAGCTGGGTGCGCAGCATCGTGGGCCACAGCGTGACCGTCGTGCCGACCACGGTGAGCCCGACCCAGCCGAGCAGCATGACCCCCACGTGGGCGACGTAGGTGCGCGCGGCGGTGTCACCGGCGATGTCGGGCCGGGCCAGCAGGACGCCCAGGACCACCCCCACCGGGAGGGCGAGGGCCGCGACGACGAAGTACCACGCGGTCCAGCCCAGCCGGACGCCGAGCGCACCGCGCCCCTGGACGACCAGCGCCGTGGCGTGCCACACCGCCCCGGCACCCACCGCCACCGCCCCGCCGACGACGACGCCCCACGCGCCGGTCAGCAGGCCGGTCACCACGGCGACCGCGCCCGCGGTGTGCAGGGCCAGACGCAGGGCCTGGCCGCGGTGCCCGCCGGGCAGGGGGCGCCGGCGCACGGCCTCGGCGAAGTGGGCGCTCCAGATGAGGATCGCGGTGCTCACCGCCCCGAGCAGCAGGAGGTGGGCCATCACCCACCGGGCCTCGGGGATGCCGCGGTGGGCGACCGCCACCACGGTCGCCGCGAGCAGCCACAGCAGGACCAGGGAGTTCACGCGCAGGTGCCAGCGGGCTCTCATCGGACGACCTCCGGCTCATGGTGCGGTGCGGCGCTCTCCGTGCCGTCGGTGCCCTCGGTGCGCTCGGTGCGCGCGGCCTTGCGGTTCGCGGCTGCGGGCACGCCACGCACCGACGACCACACGGCCAGCAGCAGGAAGAGCAGCACCGCGGCGATGTTGAGCGCCCCACCGACCTGCAGCGCCCACGCCTGACCGTGCAGGTCGCCGACCGCGATCCGCAGCAGGAGCGACGCGTGGAGCAGGGCGACCGGTACGTACAGGACGGGCCGGTAGGGCAGCGGTCGGGTGAGCACCGCGGGCAGGATCACCGGAGCATGGGCCATGATCATCGACAGGGTGAAGCCGAGGAAGACGGCGTGGACGACGGCGTCGTAGGCGGGCCCCGCGGTGACCGACCCGAGCAGCAGCCAGGTGCCGCCGGCGACCAGGAGCCACCCGTACCCCGCGAGCAGGCACCACGCCATGTACCGCGGCAGCCCGGTCGACCGGATGGTGCGGCGCGCGACGTCGTGCACCAGGAGGGTCCCGACCAGGCCGAGCAGCGCGGCACCCAGCACCGGGTGCGCGACCGGTGGCCACAGCGTGGTCGCCACGACCGCGGCGAACAGCCCGACACCCAGGAGCAGGACGCCGCGCTCGACGCCGTCACCCAGCATCCCCACGCGAGCGAGCTCGAGGCGTTCGCCCGCGATGGTGAGCACCAGGAAGCCCGCGAACCAGGGCAGCGCGGTCGCGACCGGCGCACCCGACCACCAGAGCAGGGCCGAGCCCGCGGCCAGGACGGCGCCGAGCACCTGCAGCGCGAGCCAGGCCGAGGCCTGGCGCTGCCACAGGGCGGCGTAGACGCCGAGCAGGGCGAGGGTCCCGGCCACGAGAACACCCTGGCCGAGGGCCAGCGGTGCGGGGCTGAGCACCAGGAGCGCGCCGAGGCCGAGCCCTCCCGGCGCGAGGTGGCCCCAGGGACGCCTGAGCGCGACCGACCGCTCAAGGGCGATCACGGTGCCGACGAAGCCGAGCACCAGCAGACCGCCGTGCACCTGGGGCAGACGGTCGGTGGTGAGCGGTGCCGGCAGGCCGAGCAGGAGCAGCGCGGCGTCGAGGCCGGCGAGCAGGGCGATGCCTCCGGGGAGGAGCAGTGCCATCCGTCCGGCTATTTTCACAGAACTAACCGTAGAAAATAACCCCGACCCCGACCCCGGACCTACGTCCCGGTCGCCTGCCCTCCCGGGGCGTCAGACGCCGGCACCCATCCGCGCCGCGAGGGCTCGCGTGCGCTCGTCGTCGAGCCGCGCCAGCCGAGCCCTGGTCGCCTGCGAACCGGTGCGCACCCGACGCCACCGCTCGACGCGCAGCTCGACCTGGCCGACGCACGCCGTGAGCTCGACCACGACCGTTCCCCGCAGGAGGCGGGCCAGCTGGTGCGGAAGCCGCAGGCGGGTGGTCTGCGGGACGTAGTGGATCGTGGCCATCTCAGCTCACCTCGTCATCGGTCGGCCGGGGGTCGTCGGTCGACCGGGGGTCGTCGGCCGACAGGTAGTCGTCGGGGTTGATGGTGGCGAAGAGCCTCCCAGGGCGGGCGCCGGCGGGTCGCAGCGACGGATCACGCCACCGGCCGGCGTACCGGTCGGTGAGGTGCTGGACGTCCTGGACCAGGGCGCGCATCTCGTCCGCCGTCGCCCAGAAGCCGGCCGTGGTGATCGAGACGGTGTCACGCCACTGCTCGGGCTGCTCGACGTTGCGCTGGAGGAAGTCACGCACACGCTCGGCCTCACGCAGCACCATGAGTCCCGCCATCTCCCCCATCGCTCGACCCGACGCAGGGTCGGTCGGGTCGTAGTCCATCGAGCGGTGGTGCGCCACGGGCCGCCAGGGCTTCTCGCGACCGCGAACCGGAGCAGGTTCGATGAAGCCGGCCTTGGCCAGGCTGCGCAGGTGGAACGAGCAGTTCGCGACGGTCTCGCCGAGCCGTTCCGCGCACTGGGTGGCGGTCGCCTGCCCGACGTCGTCGAGGATCTCGAGGATGTCCAGGCGGACCGGGTGGGTCAGCGCCCGGATCCGAGCCGGGTCGGTGACCCGCATCGCGGGGACGGCTCCCGAGCCGCGGTCAGGCCCGGTTCCCCCCGTGGGGCTGCTCGCATCCTGCGTCGTGTCGTCCATGAGTCGAGGATAGATGCGCAACATCTCTTGCGCAAGAACTATTGCGCAAGAGATGTTGCGTCTATCGCGCGGCTGTCAGTCTCGTGCCCTCGGCCTGACGGCCCGGACGATCGCCCCGTGCAGGCCCGGTCGCACCTCGTGGGTGAACTGCACCTCGACGTCGACGAACCCCGCCTCGCGCAGGCCGGCGAGGTACTCCGAGCGGGACAGCGCGCCGGCGAGGCACCCGGCGAAGTCGCCGCGCTCGGCCCGGTCGGCCGGGGTCAGGTGGTCCTCGGCCACGACGTCGGACAAGCCGATACGCCCACCCGGCACCAGCACGCGGTGCATCTCGGCCAGCACCGCGGGCTTGTCGACGGACAGGTTGATCACGCAGTTCGAGATGACGACGTCGACCGCGCCGTCGGGCAGCGGCACGGACTCGATCCGGCCCTCGAGGAACTCCACGTTGGTGGCACCCGCGTCGGCCGCGTTCTGGCGCGCGAGGGTCAGCATCTCGGTGGTCATGTCCACGCCGTACGCGAAGCCGGTGGGGCCCACCCTGCGCGCCGAGAGCAGCACGTCGATGCCTCCGCCCGAACCGAGGTCGAGCACCCGCTCCCCCGGCCTCAGGTCGGCCACCGCGGTCGGGTTCCCGCAGCCGAGGCTCGCCAGCACCGCGGCGTCCGGCAGGCCGGCGGCATCCTTCGCGCCGTAGAGCGAGGCGCCGAACTCCTGCCCCTGCTCGAGGGCGGCAGGACCGGACGTCCCGCAGCACCCCGCCGAGGCGACACCACCCTGCGAGCCATCGGTCCGGACCGCCCCGCCGGTGCAGCACGGGACGGCGTCGGTGCCCGCGCAGCAGGACGCCTCGGCGGCAGCGCCCTGACCGCCGCGCCCGGCCAGCACGTGCTGCGCCGCCTCGGCGTACCGGGTACGGACCTGCTCGACCAGCTGCTCGTCCATGGTTCCTCCAGACATAGATGACTATCGATACGTGAGCATCTTGATGCTGACATCGACAGTTGTCAATACCGAAGCCATACTGGAGGGCATGACCGCCACACCCGTCGAGATCGCCTCCCCCGGTCCAGCGCCCGCCGGCCCCAGCGCCGCGGTCGCGTGCTGCGCCCCGCTGGCCCGTGAGCCGTTGAGCGCCCAGGACGCACTCGGGCTGGCCGGCGTGCTCAAGGCCATCGCCGACCCGGCGCGCCTTCGGCTGCTCTCGCTCGTCGGCGCCCGCGAGGGTGGCGAGGCCTGCGTGTGCGACCTGATCGAGCCGCTCGGCCTGTCCCAGCCGACCGTCTCGCACCACCTCAAGACCCTGGTCGACGCCGGCCTGCTCTCCCGCGATAAGCGCGGGGTGTGGGCCTACTACTCCCTGGTGCCCGGAGCCCTGGACGACGTCGCCCGGGTCCTGACGACCTCCGCCCAGAGTTGACCGGACGACGGCGCGACGCCGTCCCCCGCGGGGCGGACGCACGCGTCGTCAGTGGGTGCGCAGGGCCTCGATCAGCTCGGCCTTGGTCATCGACGACCGGCCGCTGATGCCGATCTCGGCCGCCCTCGACCGCAGCTCCTTGACGGTCCACTCCTCGTAGGAGGGTGAGGCGCCACCCCTCCGGCCGACCTCGCTGCGAGAGGAGCCGGCCGCCGCGTTGGCGATGCGCGCAGCCTTCTCCTTGGAGCTGCCCTGGTCGCGCAGCTTCTCGTAGAGCTCGTCGTCCTTGACGCTCGGACCGGGTTCGCGCTTCGGCATGACCCTCACCTCTCTCGCCCGCGCCGACGTGCCGCGTCGGCGACCACCGGACCACTGTGCGCCGCACGAGCGGGCCGTGCATCCCGTGCGAGAGGTGGCAGGCTGGGCGGATGCAGGCCGCCGACCGGATCATCGCCGCCCAGGCGGTCTCGCTCGCCGCACTGGCGTGGCCAGGGCGCCCCCGCTGGGACCTGCCCCGGTCGCTGGCCCTGCTCGCCGCTGCGGCGACAGCGGGTGGTGCGACCTTCTCCGTGCACGGCGCCCGACCGCACGGACGGCTGCTGACCCCCCGGGTCGATCCCCCGAGCGAGGCCACGCTGCTGAGCCGAGGCCCGTACGCCATCAGTCGCCACCCCGTCTACACCGGGCTGCTGGTGGCTGCCGCCGGTGTCGCCACGCTCCGGCGCCGCCCCGAGCCCGCGATCGCCTGGGTCGCCCTCGCCGTGGTCCTCACGATCAAGACCGGTCGCGAGGAGCAACGCCTGGTCGCGCGCTTCGGCGAGGACTACGTGCGGTACCGCGAGCGGACCCGCCGCTTCCTGTAGCAGTCGCGGAGCCACGCCCCTCGACGTGTACTGAGGGACATGGATCGCACACGACGCCTCGCCACCCTGACGGTCGCCGCCGCGCTCGGCCTGACCCTGGCCGCCTGCGGCTCGGACTCCGACCTCGAGTCGACCTCGTCCTCGTTCGACCTGACCAGGGACGACCCGTTGGGCTTCACCGCCTGCCGCGACCTCGAGCTCGCCCAGCAGTCCGAGGACCCGGACGACCGCGCTGACCTGCTCGACTCCGCCGCCCGCGCAGCCGCCGGCTCCCAGACGGGCGCGTTCCGTGAGTCCGTGTCGCCCCAGCCCGACCCTGAGCGCCTCGAGACAGCCGGGGCGAGCGACATCGACTACACCGTGGACGAGGACGCGCTGCGGACCGCGTGCGAGGAGGTGGGCTTCGACTTCGACCTCGTGGACGCCGACACCGACGAGTAGTCCTCGGGCAGCAAGGAGGCCCCCAGCGGTCGATCGCCGGGGGCCTCCTCACGTGCTCACGAGGTGGGGGGCTCGTCCTTGCCGGCCTCCTCCGCGGCGTCCGCCTCCTCCTTGGTGGCGTGCACCGCACCGTCCGCGTGCTCCGGGGGGCCGTAGACCGTGTAGAGCACCAGCGGGTTGACGCCGGTGTTGAGGAAGTTGTGCGTGCGGCCCGCTGGGACCACGACGAGGTCCCCCTGCGCGACCTTGCGCCGCTGCCCCGACACGACCGCCTCGCCCGTCCCGCTGACGAAGGTCAGGATCTGGTCGATGTCCTCGTGCACCTCCTCGCCGATCTCCCCGCCCGGCGGGATGGTCATGATGACCAGCTGGCTGTGCTCGCCGGTCCACAGCACACGGCGGAAGTCCGCACTCTGCTCGGCGACGGTCGCGATGGTGAAGTGCTCCATGGGTGATGCTCTCCTCTGGCTGGTTCGGGTCCCGTCCTTGATACCCCGGTGGGGGCCGCACCGCACGGCCAGCCCCTCCCGAGGTCGGGTCAGCCCTCGTCGCCGTCGGGCCGTCCGCTGCTGAGCCGCAGCTCGCGTCCTCGGGCGACGTCCGCGGCGTACTTCTCGTGCTTCTTGTCGCTGGCCTTCGTGGCCCTCGGCGGCAGCTGGATGGTCTCCTCGGCCTCGATGCCGGCCTGCAGCTGGCGACCCCGTTCCATCTCGGCGTCGATCTCGGCGCCGAAGAGCAGGGCGTTGTTGGTGATGTACAACCACAGCAGGAAGATGATCACACCCGCCAGTGCCCCGTACGTCGCGTCGTAGTTGCCGAAGTTGCCGACGTAGAAGCCGAAGGCCACGGTCGCCAGCGCCCAGATGACCAGGGCGACCACCGAGCCGACGCTGATCCAGCGCATCTTGGGCTGCTTCACGTTGGGGGTCGCGTAGTACAGGATCGCCAGGGTCAGCACCACGAGCAGGACGATGACCGGCCACTTGGCGATGTTCCAGATGGTCACCGCCTGGCTGCTGAGCCCGACGACCGAGCCGATGGTCTCGGCGATACCGCCCGAGAGGACCATGGCCACGCAGATGACCACCACCAGCAGGAGCATGACGAGCGTGACGAGCAGCATGGTCGGGCGCAGCCTGTAGAAGGGGCGCCCCTCGTCGACCTCGTACACCCGGTTCATCGCCCGGCTGAAGGCGTTGACGTAGTTCGAGGCGGACCACAGGGCCACCAGCAGACCGGTGACCAGCGCGAGCCCGGCCGTCTCCTGCTGGCTCACGGTCTCGAGCAGGGTCCGGACCGTCCCGAGAGTCTCCTCGCCGGCCAGCCCGCCGGCCTCGGCCAGGACGTCGTCGATGATCTGCTGGCTGTTGCCGAACAGACCCAGCAGGGACAGCAGCGCCAGGAGCGCGGGAGGCAGGGCCATCACGGCCCAGTAGGTCAGACCGGCCGCGGAGTCCGGGGAGCCGTCCTTGGTGAACTCCCGCAGGCTCTTGGTGAGGATGTACTTCCACGAGGGCTTGGTCAGGTCGTCGGGCGAGTCGGGCTTGCGCGCGTCGTCCGGCGCGGGCGCATCCCGCTTGGCGCCGGCGGTCTCCTGGTCGGGGGAGCTGGTGCCGCCGTTCGCGCGGCGGTGTCTACGCCTCATGGGTTCTCATCTCTTCCAGGCCCGCACCGACCCGGTCTGCGGGGCGCTCGGGCACGTGTCGTCGATCGAGCATGACCCGGCCGTCGCGTGCTCGCACCCCGGGAGGTCGGGTCACGGTTCGGTCACGGCGATTGACAGGGATCCCGGCGAGGGACGATGGTGAAGCAATCGCACTGAGACCGGTCCCATTCCGGGACTGCCTTCACGCAGCGTCGCGTGAGACCGGTCTCAGACGGAGACAGCTCGGCACGAGCACGGCTGCCAGGTTCTGGTGGCTTGGGACGGGTGGCATCGGTGCTGCTCGACGACGAAGGAGTCACAGGTGCGTACTTCCAGGTCGCGGTTGGCGGTCACTGCGGGTATCGCGGGGATCGCGTTGGTTGCTTCGGGGTGTGGTGGGGATTCGGGGGGCACGGATACTCCCGAGGCCGGGGGTTCGGACGGCGGTGGGAGCGGTGAGGAGATCACTCTGACCGTGGCGACGTTCAACGAGTTCGGGTATGAGGACCTGTTGGGTGAGTACATGGACCTCAACCCGGGGATCGTGGTGGAGCAGAAGAAGGCCGCGACGGCCAACGAGGCGCGGGACAACTTGAACACGCGTCTGGCGGCGGGGTCGGGTCTGTCGGATGTCGAGGCGGTGGAGGTCGACTGGTTGACCGAGCTGATGCAGTTCCCGGACAAGTTCGTGGACCTGTCCGACCCTGAGGTGGAGGGTCGGTGGTTGGACTGGAAGACCGACTCGGCGACCACCGAGGACGGGATGCTGTTCGGGTATGGCACCGACATCGGTCCTGAGGCGATCTGCTACCGCCCGGACCTGTTCGAGGCGGCGGGTCTGCCGACCGATCGGGCGGAGGTCGCCGAGCTGCTGGAGGGTGACTGGGAGAACTACTTCAGCGTGGGTGAGGACTTCGTGGGGGCCTCGGACGCGGCGTGGTTCGACTCGGCGGGTGCGACGTATCAGGCGATGGTCAACCAGCTGGAGAACGCCTACGAGGCCGATGACGGCACCCCGCTGGGGCTGGAGGGCTCTGAGGTCGAGGACCTGTTCGTCACGGTGCTGCAGGCCAGTGTGGACCGTGAGCTCTCGGCGAACCTGGCGCAGTGGAGCGATGACTGGTTCGCGGCGTTCCAGACCGGTGGGTTTGCCACGATGGCCTGCCCGGGGTGGATGCTGGGGATCATCGAGGGCAACGCTGCTGGCGTGAGCTGGGACATCGCTGATGTCTTTCCCGGTGGGGGTGGCAACTGGGGTGGGTCGTTCCTGACCGTCCCGGCCCAGAGCGCTCACCCCGAGGAGGCCAAGGCGTTGGCGATGTGGCTGACCGCTCCGGAGCAGCAGATCAAGGCGTTCGCGGCCAAGGGGACCTTCCCCAGCCAGGTCGAGGCGCTGAGCTCCGATGAGCTGTTGGGCATGACCAACGAGTTCTTCAACAACGCCCCGACCGGTCAGATCCTGGCCAACCGGGCCGAGGCCGTGGCGGCCTCACCGTTCAAGGGCCCGAACTACTTCGCGATCCACACCACGGTCACCGATGGTCTGACCCGGGTGGACGTGGACGCCACCGACGACATCGCCTCCTCCTGGGACAAGTCGCTCCAGGCCTACAGCGAGCTCGGCCTGGGCTGAGCCCGAGCGTGCTGGGCCGTCGGGAGATCCTTCCCGGCGGCCCAGCACACGCCCACCAGCGGTCCCTCCCCCTCGACGCAGGAGCCAGCCGATGTCCGTCCTCAGCGCGCCCAGCACCCGACCGGATCCGCCCACCGGCGCCGAGCCCCCACCACCCTCCGGCCGCTCGGCCGGTCACCAGGGCGGGTCGTGGCGTCAGCGTCGGGGGCGGTGGGATGTCAAGCTCTCGCCGTACCTGTACATCTCCCCGTTCTACATCGTGTT
>NZ_JAMBPP010000017.1 GCF_023369855.1 Actinotalea alkalitolerans
GTGGGGGTCGCTGCGTGGGCACGACCCCGTCACCGCGGACGGTCGCGACGCCTCCCCGGCGGCACGGGCCGCCGGGGGCGCCGGCGCGCGCCGGGCGGGGGGCCTCGCCCCGGCCCGCGCCGGGGGCGGCGGCGGGGGCGGGGCGGGGGGGGGGCCGGGCCCCCCGGGGCCCCCGCCCCCCCCCCCCCCCCCCCCCGGGGGGCGCCGCCCGTCGTGCTGCCCGTCTCCTGCGCAGGACGGCCGGGTTGCGGGCGCCAAGGACCGGCTGGCCGCCAGGGACGGGGTCGCGGGGTCAACGGCCCAGGATCGCCCGGCGCACCTGGGCCGCACGGTGGGCCGCCCCCCAGGCCGTGACCCGGACCAGGGCCTCGACGACGATCGCGCGACTCATCTTTGACCGCCCCTCGCTGCGCTCCACGAACCGGATCGGGACCTCGACCACCCGTCCACCGGCCTGGAGCACACGCCATGCCATGTCGACCTGGAAGCAGTAGCCCTGCGAGGCCACCTGCGCGAGCGGGAGCCGCCGCAGGATCTCGGCGCGGTAGGCGCGGAAGCCGGCGGTCGCGTCACGCAGCGGCAGACCCATGACCCACCGGGTGTAGGTGTTGCCACCTCGGGAGAGCACCGACCGGTGAGCGGGCCAGTTCACCACGCTCCCCCCGGTCACCCACCGCGAGCCGATCACCAGGTCCGGTCCCCCGACCTGAAGCCCTGCACCGGTACCGGCAACCCCCCACGGTTCTCCGCCCTCGTCTCCCGGCGCGCCGGTCAGGGCCTCGAGCAGGTCGGGCAGCTGCTCGGGCTGGTGCGAGCCGTCAGCGTCCATCTCCACCACGACCGCGTAGTCGCGGGCCAGCGCCCAGGTGAACCCCTCGACGTAGGCCGACCCCAGTCCCTGCTTCCCGGTGCGGTGCAGCACGTGGACGGCCGGGTCGTGCGCTGCCAGAGCCTCGGCGAGGTCTCCGGTGCCGTCCGGGCTCGCATCGTCGACCACCAGCACATCTGCCCACGGGACGGCGCGGCGCAGGCGAGCCAGGGTGCCCGTGAGGGTCTGCGCCTCGTCGTAGGTGGGCACGACCACGACCACCCGCCCGGGCCGTCCAGGACGCCGGCGCTCGTCCGCCGTCTCCCCCACCTCAGCCATCGGACAGGGGGCGGTCGGATCGCCGGATCCGCGCTGCCCCGGCCATCCCGGCCAGCGTGACGGTCAGAGCAAGACCGCGCAGGACCCACTCGATCGCGCTGCCGTAGCGGCTCGCAGGGGTCAGGGTGCTGCGCAGCGGCAGGGTCGTGACCATCTGCTCGGCGGTGAACAGACCGGTCTGCTGCCGGACGACGCCGTTGGGTGCGATCACACCGCTCACCCCGACCGTCGAGATCTGGATGGTCGCACGGCCGTGCTCGATCGCGCGGATCCGGGACATCGCCAGCTGCTGGGTCGACTCGTCGGACATCCCGAACGTCGCGTTGTTGGTCTGGATGATCAGGATCTCACCGCCCGCGACGACCGCCTCGCGGACGAGGACGTCGTAGGCGACCTCGAAGCAGATGACGTCCCCGATCCCCACCGTGCGACCCAGACGCGGGGAGTCGAGCTCGATCAGCCCGACCTCGGTCCCGGGCACCATGTCGGTCTGGACCCGGTCGACCGCGTCGGAGAACCGACGGGCGATCTCCCGCATGGGGATGTACTCCGCGAACGGAGCGGGTCGCTGCTTGGCGTAGCTGTCCACGGGACCCTCGACCGGGTCCCACAGCAGCCCCACGTTGAGTCGACCACCTTCCGCTGGGTACTCGTCGGTGCCGATCAAGGTCGGGGCACCCACCGCACGGACGACCTCGTCGACGATCGCGCGGGCCTCGTCGTCCCGGCGCGGGTCGATGTCGGTGCCGTTCTCGGGCCAGACGACGAGGTCCAGCTCGCCGGGCTCGACCTGGTCGAGCAGGGCCAGCGTCCCCGCAGCATGGTTGTCGAGGACCTGTCGACGCTGGGCGAAGGCGTCGAGCCCGTCGTTGGGGACGTTGCCCTGGACGGCACCCACGGCGAGCCGGCCCTCCTCGGCCTTGGTGTCGAGCGGCACGACGAGACCACCGAGCACCACGGTCACCGTGAGCAGGAGGTAGGCGCTGGCCTGTCCGACGTCGACGCGGCGCAGCGAGAGCAGGGCCAGGGCGAGCAGGACACCGGCCATCACCACGAGCAGGCTGACCAGTGGTGCGCCACCGAGCCACGCCCATCGGGCCACCGGCGAGTCGGCCTGCGAGAAAGCGAGCCGGCCCCAGGGGAACCCGCCGAAGGGCCAGCTCGAGCGGATCTCCTCGATCCCGACCCACAGGACGGCGAAGGCGGGGACCTGCAGGCGTGCGCGGGTCCAGATGACGGCTCCCCGGCGGGCCCACGACCACGCCGCACCGAAGAGCCCGATGAATGCGGCCTCGACGATGCTGAGCGCGGCCCAGGGCACCGGGCCGACCGCCAGTGCGGCCCACGTGATGTGTGGCGCGAAGAACGCCAGCCCGAAGAGGAACCCGACCAGGGTGTTCCACCAGGCACTGTCACGACCCAGCGCGATGAACAGCAGGGCGATGCCCAGGAAGGTCAGCGGCCACCATCCGAGCCCGGGGAAACCGGCCTCGGCCACGAGGCCGCCCACGATGGCCAGGACCAGGGACGTGCCCCGGCGGGGCGCAACGAAGGGCACCAGAGAAGGTTAACCTGCCGCACCGGCCGACTGGCCCGCGTGTCCTTCGGACCGGACGGCGACGACCCGGAGGTGCGCCGCCCGTTGTCTACTGAACACGCGGGCCAAGCCAGTGCCCTCAGCCTCACGACCACGTGCGACGGGGGGCGCCAGCATGGGGTGATCGCGGGGAGGAACACCCAGAACTTACCGGTTCACGCGTCTCAGTCAAGGCGACGAACGTGCAGGTCAGAGCCGTCCCTGCAGGTCAGCGGGAGCCGTCCTGACCAGCCCGATCATGGTGACGCGGCGTGTCGTTCGGCGTGTCGCACGATCCGTCACGAGGGCCGTCGTCACCCGGTCACCGACGGACGATCCCATGTGTCGTGGATCACCACGCCCTCGCGCAGGGTGCGCAGGCACACCGGCGGCGGGACGTCGTCAGACAGCTCGGGGAGCAGCGGGATGCCCGCACGCGCGTCCGGGCTCCACGCCGAGAGGCGACCCTCGGGAGCCTGCACGGTGAGCCGCTCGGTCGCCCAGATCGCGATCGACGCGGGAGCCCCGAGCCGGATCTCCCCGGCCCCCGTGTGGTCCAGGCGCGCGGCCCGCCACCCACCGCGGGTGTGTGCGCGGAAGGCCGCCCGTGCCGAGATCCGCTGCGAGGGCTCGTGGTGGCTGATCGCTGCGCGGACGGCCGCCCAGGGGTCCAAGGGCGTCACCGGCGCGTCCGACCCGAACGCCAGCGGCACCCCCGCCCCGGCGAGATCGGCGAGCGGGTTGAGCGAGGCGGCACGACCTGCCCCCAGACGCTGCGCGTACATCCGGTCGGGACCTCCCCACCGGGAGTCGAACGCCGGCTGGGCGCTGACGGTCAGCCCCAGCAGCACCAGGGTCGCCAGCGCCCGGGCGTCGAGCATCTCGGCGTGCTCGAGTCGATGAACCGAGCCACGGACCGCACCGACCCCCTCGACCTCGGTCGCCGCGCGGATCCCCAGCAGGACCTCGTCCATGCCCCGGTCACCGATGACGTGGAACGCGGCCTGGACCCCGGCCCGCGTCACGGCCGCGACGTGGTTGGCGACCTGCTCCGCACTCAGGGCGAGCCGACCGAGCGCCTCGGGCGAACCGTTCGGGAGATCCTGGTAGGGAGCCCGCAAGGCTGCCGTGCGCGAGCCGATCGACCCGTCCACGTTGAGGTCCCCCCCGATTCCCGACAGCCCCGGGATCGCCTCGAGCAGGGCGCGGGCGTCATCGGTGGTCTCGCAGAGCTCACCCCGGTAGCCCACGACCAGCGGGAGACCGCTCAGGGGGTCGGCGGTCGTTGCCAGCAAGGTCGCCAACCCCTCGCGGGTGTCGATCGACGGGGCGCTGTGCTCGTGCACGCTGGCGATGCCCGCGGCGGCTGCTGCTCCCAACGACAGCCGGTACAGCTCGTCGCGGCGCGCCGGCGTCACCTCGCGCGCGGCGGCTCGGGCCGCGTGGTGGGCCTCGAGCCGGACCAGCCCGTCGTCCGACCACCCGGGCAGCCCGCGGCAGCGAGCGACCTCGGCGAACGAGCTCGAGACCACGGCCGAGTGCACGTCGGCACGGGCCAGGTACACCGGGGCCCCGCCCGTCGCGCGATCGAGCTCGGCCGCTGTGGGCGGCCGGCGCTCGGGCCAGGTCGTCTCGTCCCAGCCGTGTCCCAGCAGGGGCGCCGTGCGACCCTCGGTGCGCGCGCGCCCGGCGGCGGCACCCACCGCCTCGAGCAGCCGGGTCAGGCTCCTGACCCCGCCCTCGGGCGACAGGTCGATGCTCGACAGCGCGAAACCGGTCTCGAGCACGTGCACGTGCGCGTCGACGAAGGCCGGTGTGACGAGCGCCCCGTCGAGGTCGACGACCTCGTCGGCACCGTCCGCGACCTTCCCGATGAAGTCCTGCGCGCCGATCCACGCGATCTGACCGTCGGCGACCAGGACGGCCTCGGCGAAGGGGTCGGCCGACGAGTGGATCGTGCCGTTGTGGTACAGGGTGCTGGTCACGGCCCGACCCTAGGGCATCGCTCAGACCGAGCTGTAGGCGACCACCCCGCGGCGCAGCTGGTCCACCGCACGGCGAGCCGTGGTCCGTGTCGAGGCGGACGGCGCAGCCTGCCCGATCTGGTCGAGCAGGTCGATCACCTGCTTGCACCACCGTACGAAGTCCCCCGCGGCCAGGTCGGTGCCCTGGAGCACCACGCCCAGGGATCGGCCGCTGGCCCACCGGTGCACCGGCTCGACCAGCCCGAGGTCCAGCGGCCGCGTGGCCGAGATCCCATGGTCCTTCTCGAGGTCCTCGAGGCGCGACCAGACCCGCACCGTCTCGTCCAGCGCCCGCCCCAACCTGCCCTGCGGACCTCCGGGCACCTGCGGGGGGTTCTCGCGGTCCTCCCGACGGGCCTCGAAGAGCACGCTGGACACCGCCGCTGCCAGGCCCGGTGCGTCCAGCGAGTCCCAGACCCCACCGCGAAGGCACTCGGCGACCAGGAGGTCGCTCTCGGCGTAGAGGCGCCGCAACCACTGGCCGGGGTCGGTGACGCGCAGCCGACCGCCGTCGGCGACCCTCTCCAGGTAGCCGACCGACAGGAGGATGTCGCATATCCGGTCGAAGTCCCGGGCGATCGAGCTGGTCCGCCCCTCGATCCGACGCACCAGGGCGTCGTGCTCCCGCTGGAGTCGATGGTGACGCTCGGCCCACCGGGCGTGGTCCTCACGGTCGGAGCACCCGTGACAGGGGTGGGACCTGAGCCGGCGACGCAGGTCCGCGATCGTCGGGTCGTCCCCGGACCGTGAGGAGCCGCGCTCCGTGGCGGGGTCGCGGCCACCGACGGCAGCCAGGGCGCTGCGCATCGACGCGGCCAGGTCCTTCTTGGCACGGGCGTCACGCGGCGAGAAGTGCTTGGGCACCCGGACCCTCGTGACCGCGCGCAGTCCCTGCGGCAGCTCGGCCGGCGAGAGGGTCCGGACCTGCCGCTCCCCCGTCAGGACCGTGGGACGCGGTCCGTCGAGCCCGGCGTCCCTGCCCGGGTCGAGCACCACCGCGTACCCGGCGCGACGCCCGGTCGGGATCTCCACGACGTCGCCGGTCCGCACGGCCCGCAGGCTGTCCAGGGCCTCCCGGCGCCGACGTCGGGCGGCCTCCCGCGACAGGTCCGACTCACGGTCGCTCAGCGCACGGCGGAGTGCCGAGTACTCCTCGTAGTCGCCGAGGTGGCATCGCATCGCGGCGGCGTACCCGTCCAGGGCCTCGGTGTGCGCCTGCGCCTGTCGCGCCAGCCCGACCACACCACGATCGGCCTGGAACTGCGCGAAGCTGGTCTCGAGCACCTCACGGGCCCGGTCGCGTCCGACCGTGGCGACCAGGTTGACCGCCATGTTGTACGTCGGGCGGAAGCTCGAGCGCAGCGGGTAGAGCCGCCGGGAGGCCAGACCAGCCAGGGCGACGGGGTCCAGGGCGCCGTGGTCGACCACCACCGCGTGCCCCTCGACGTCGATGCCGCGCCGCCCGGCCCGCCCGGTCAGCTGGGTGTACTCACCGGGGGTGATGTCCAGATGGGCCGACCCGTCCCACTTGACGAGCTTGTCGAGGACCACCGAGCGGGCGGGCATGTTGATCCCCAGCGCAAGGGTCTCGGTCGCGAAGACCACCTTCACCAGGCCCCGCGAGAACAGGTCCTCCACGGTCTCCTTGAACAGCGGGAGCATGCCGGCGTGGTGCGCCGCGATCCCGCGGGACAACGCCTGGCTCCACTCCCAGTAGCCCAGGACCGCGAGGTCCTGCGCGGGGATCGCGGCGCACCGCTGCTCGACGGTCTCGCGGATCAACGCCTCCTGCTCGGGTCCGGTCAGGCGCAGCCCCGCCCGCAGGCACTGCTGGACGGCCGCGTCGCACCCCGCACGGGAGAACACGAAGAAGATCGCCGGGAGGAGGCCGCCACGGTCCAATACGTCCACCACGGCGAACCGCGGTGCCGGCCGACGTGCAGGACCGCCGCCCTGGCGGGCCGCGTCGGGCCGGATGCGTCCACCACGTCCCCGGTAGCCGCGGTCACCCGGCCCGGAGCGGCCGCGGAACCCACCGTCGGTCCGCTCCTGACGCCGCAGGGCCTGCGCGAGCTCGGGGTTGATCGGCGGGTCCACCCCGGGAGCAGTGGGGTCGACATGGCCCGCGTAGAGGTCGTAGAGGTCGTCCCGCGCCATGACGTGCTGCCACAGCGGCACCGGTCGGTGCTCGCTCACCACGACCGCAGTGTCCCCGCGCACCATCGTGAGCC
This sequence comes from Actinotalea alkalitolerans, assembly GCF_023369855.1. GTDB lineage: Bacteria > Actinomycetota > Actinomycetes > Actinomycetales > Cellulomonadaceae > Actinotalea. The sequence goes on from NZ_JAMBPP010000017.1 coordinate 6,979, forward strand.
AGTCGCCGAACTCCTCGGCGTTGGACACCGTCGCGGACAGCGAGACGAGCTGGACGTCGTCGGGAAGGTGGATGATCACCTCCTCCCAGACCGGGCCCCGGAAGCGGTCGGCGAGGTAGTGCACCTCGTCCATCACGACGTACCCGAGCCCGTCCAGCGCGGTGGACCCCGCGTAGAGCATGTTGCGCAGCACCTCGGTGGTCATCACCACGACCGGGGCGTCACCGTTGATCGAGGTGTCACCGGTCAGCAGCCCGACGTTGTCGGTGCCGTGCCGTCGCACGAGGTCGCCGTACTTCTGGTTGCTCAGCGCCTTGATCGGGGTCGTGTAGAACGCCTTGCGGCCCTGCACCAGGGCCAGGTGCACGGCGAACTCACCGACCACGGTCTTGCCCGCACCGGTCGGCGCCGCGACGAGGACTCCTCGTCCACCCTCGAGCGCTGTGCAGCCCTCGACCTGGAAGGGGTCCAGCTCGAACCCGGTCCCCGCGGCGAAGGTCGCGAGCTCGGTACGCGACTCGACGGCGCGGCGGCGGGAGGCGGCATAGCGTTCGGCCGGGGAGGACATGCCTGCAGCCTAGGCAGTCGCCGACCACCGAGCAGGACGGATCGCCCCGGCGCGCTCAGGCCAGCAGCCGGACGGCGCCCGGCCGCACCTCGGCACGCAGGGGCAACGGACCGATGCGCTCACCGTCCGCGAAGGCCGCAGGTGGTGGTGGTCCGACGTCGCTCGCCTCGAGCAGGACCGAGCGGCTGCGCGCCACGTGGCAGGCTGCGTGACGCACGTGCGAACCGGTGTAGACCCGTGGGAAGACGCCCAGCAGCCCCACCCGGCTCAGCGGTCCGCCGATCACCACGTCGAGCAGGCCGTCGTCCATCCGGGCATCGGGGGCGATACGCATCCCGCCCCCGATCAGCCCACCGTTGGCGACGGCGACCAGCGTGCCGGTGGACTCCCAGGTGGTGTCGTCGAGCGTGATGCGGTAGCCGTACGGCCGGAAGCGGCCGAGCTCGGCCGCGAGGGCTCGGACGTACCGGCCGCCTCCCCGCGGCCACGTGAAGGTGTTCGCCCGGGCGTTGACCGCGGCGTCCACGCCGGCCGAGAGCACCCCGAGGTACCACTCGTGGGCGCTGTAGTCGGGCGGGCCGGTGATGACCGCGTCGACCGCACGTCCCCCGGTCTCGAGCCCGCGCTCGATCGCCCGGACGGCGGTGGACACGTCGTGCCGGGGCAGGCCCAGTGCCCGTGCGACGTCGTTGCCGCTCCCGGCGGCGACGATGCCCAGCGGCAGGTCGGTGCCGGCCACGACGTTCACCCCGAGGTGCACCATGCCGTCACCACCCACCACGACGAGGGCGTCGAGCCCGTCCACGACGGCCTGCCGGGCATGCTGGGCGGCCTGCTCGAGGTTCGCGGCAGAGAGGTCGACGACCGTGTGCCCACGACGCCGGGCCGCCTCGACCACATGGCGACCCTTCGACGCGCCCCTGCCGTGCCCGGCCGTGGGGTTGACCACGACGCCGATGCGGACGGCGCTCATCGCGGGTCGTCGGCATCACGGGCGGAGGAGCCCGTCGTGGTCCCGCTGGCCGCCGTGCTGCCCTCGGTGTCCTCGCCGGACGCCGACCCGTCACCGTCCTGGGGACCGCCGTCGTGCGTGCCGCCCTCACCGGCGCGTCGACGTGACGCGTCCCGCAGGTGGCAGACGCCGACAGCGGCGAAGTAGAGCCCGCACATCGGTGTGGCCAGCAGGATCATCGTGATCGCGTCCGGGGTCGGCGTGGCGAACGCGGCGAAGGTGAAGACGAGCATGACCGCCCAGCGCCACCCGGCGAGCCAGGTGCGCGCGCTCACCAGCCCGGCGAAGTTCAGCGCCACCATCACCACGGGCAGCAGGAAGGCGATCCCGAAGGCCAGGATGACGCGCATCACGAAGCCCAGGTACATCTGGGCGTCGATGAGGTTGGCGGCGCCCTCCGGGGTGAAGGCCGTGAGCAGGCGCACGGCGTTCGGCAGCACCTGCCAGGCCAGGAACGCACCCCCCAGGAACAGCGGCACGGCAGCACCCAGGAAGCCGATGGCGTAGCGACGTTCCCTGCGGGTCAGCCCAGGGGTGATGAACAACCACAGCTGGAGCAGCCACCACGGGCTCGACATCAGGACGCCGAGGAAGAGGCTGACCTTGATCTTCATGTCGAACGGGGTCGCGATCCCCGGGTAGTTGAGCGCGACGAGACCGCGGTCCTCGAGCCGCAGGAGCGGATCCTGCAGGGCCGCGACGACAGGGTCGTACAGGAACCACCCGACGACCGCGCCCGCCGTCAGCCCGAGGGCGACGAGGACGACGCGGCGGCGCAGCTCGAGCAGGTGGGCGCGCAGCGGCATCCGACCGTCGGACGCCCGCGCTCGAGAGGTTCGGGCCACCGTGGGGTCAGGCCTTGGGCCCGGGATCACCCTCGGCGGGCGGCGCCGGCGTGGCGGACGGGGCAGCGCCATCGGGACGGTCAGCGGGTGTGGCGGCAGGCCTGTCGTCGTCGGCCAGGTCCTTGACCTCGGTCTTGAGGATCTTCAGGGACTGACCCACGCTGCGTGCGAGGCCCGGAAGACGGTTGGCCCCGAACAGCAGCAGGACGACGACGAGCAGCAGCACGATCTGCCAAGTTCCGGGTCTCACGGGGTCCTCCAGGCGTTGCCGGTCTCCGCCCACTCTAGCCCTCGGCTCAGTGCGAGAAGGACCGCCAGCGCCGGTACGTCGCCTCGTGGCGAGACGTACGTGCCGCCCGTCGACGGGCGGTTGCGGCCCGGGCCGCGACCCGCCGAGCCCGCGCGGGCTCGGGGTCGCTCAGGTCGACCGGGGCGAGGGCGCCACGGGCCTCGGCGAGGGCGGTCAGCTCCTCGACGCGGTCGGTGGCCACCTCGAAGACCTCGGCGGCACGCTCGAGCTCACGCAGCAGCTCGCGCCCCGAGCGGTAGAGGGAACGACCGAGGAAGAAGGCACCGACGAGCGTGCCCACCACGAGCACGCTCCACACCGTGAACCAGAGCATCGCGCCAGCCTAGCCCGGGCCGTCCGGGGCGCTCGTCGAGCCCCCGGACGGGTCCTCGTCGTAGGCAGCCAGGGCCCGACGGGCCACAGCGGCGACCTGACCCGCGAGGGCGGCCGGCTCGACGGCCCGCACATAACCCGCGACCCGCAGCAGCAGGTGCTGCAACCACGCCGGAGAAGCCACCGGCAGCACGATCCGGAACCCGCCGTCGGCCAGCTCGGTGAGCTCGTCGACCGGGAGCTGCTCGGCGACCCACCGCGCGCGGCCGTCGAGCTCGAGCACGACCCGTTCGTGCTCGGCCTCGGGCTGGAACACGGTGGTGTCGCGTCGAGAGCCGGCCGCACGGGTCACCGGTTCCTGCAGTGCGCGCGCCTCGAGGATCCGGTCGAGCCGGAACAGCCGTTCACCCCTGGCCTCGTGGCACCAGGCCTGCAGGTAGGACCGCTCGTCGCCCGTCACCAGCTGCCACGGGTCGACCTCGCGCTCGCTCACGGTGTCGGCCGCGTCGACGTACCGCAGCCGGAGCCGACGACGCCCGACCAGCGCCGTGCGCACCTGCGCCACCGCCTCGGGGACGCCGCCCACGGACAGCTGGACGTCCACGGTGCCGGCCGCCTCCCCGGTCACGCTCACCAGCGCGTCCAGCGTGCTGGTCAGCACGGCGCGCTGCTCGGCGTCCAGGGCCTCACCGACCGACTCCCGCAGGGCGCGCAGCGCGGCCACGAGCGACACGGCCTCGCGGGCCCCCAGGCGCAGGGCGCGCGACATGCCACGCGACTCGGTCAGCCGCAGCACCCCGTGCTCGAGAGAGGCCGAGTCGAAGTCGATGAGGTCGTGCGGCCAGTAGCCGGGGGTCCCCGACATCCACAGGGTGTCGACGTCGCGCAGGATCTGTGCCGGCGGCACCCCGAAGTGCCCTGCCATCTGCTCGACCGTGACCCCCTGATGCCGGTCGAGATAGGCCACCATCCCCAGCAGCCGGGTCAGTCGCTCAGGCGTGCGCTCAGCCATCCGAACCTCCTGCGGGCGGTGTCGGGGCCAGGTCGACCAGTGCCGCCGCCACGCGGAGCCGGCGCACCACGTCCTCGCGCAGTGCCGGGGGGCCGAGCACGACCACCGCGTCCGCGTATCCGAACACTTCCTCGGCGAGGTCTCCGGTGACCGTGTACGAGACCTCCAGGACGTCCATGCCCGCAGGAACGTCGGTCCGGGCGTCGGGGGTCGACTCACCCACCACCGAGGTCGCCCGGGCGCGCAGGGCGCCGGCCCGGTCGGTGGCCACAGCGAGCCGCGCGACCCTCCCCTGCGTGGTCTGGCTGCTGAGCAGCAGGGCGTTCGGGTCGGCGTCGGGCGGCACCGTGAAGGCGTCGGGCCCGCCCGACGTGGTCACCGAACCGGTGATCCGGCTCAGCCGGAACACCCGGGGTGCGGCACGGTCCCGGTCACGCCCGACCAGGTACCACCCACCGCGGCTGGCGATGAGACGCCACGGCTCGACCGTGCGTCGGCGCACCTCACCGGTGCTGGCGGCCCGGTAGGTGAACGACACGACGCGGCGGTCCTGGGCGGCGTCGAGCAGCGGGACGAGCGCCGGACCCGCCGGGTGCACACGTGGCGCGAGCGCCGCGACCGCGTCCGTGGCGGTCGGCGTCGCCCCCACCGCCCGGAGCTTGGTCAACGCACGCGCGGCATCGGCCTGGAGGGACTGGTCGTGCCAGAACTCGGCCGCGAGAGCGAGCACGCCGAGCTGGGCCGAGGTGAGCTCCATCGGTGGCAGCGCATAGGCGTCGGGGTCGATCCGGTAGCCCTGGTCGTCACCGTGAGTCTGGTCGGTGACCGTCAGCACGGGCACCCCGAGCTCACGCAGGGTGTCCTTGTCCCGCTCGAACATGCGCTCGAAGGCCTCGGTCGAGCCGGACGGGTCATAACCGGCGACGGAGGTACGGATCTGCTCCTTGGTCATCCGGCCGGTCGTGTTGACCAGCGCGATGACGAGGTTGAGCAACCGTTCTGCGGGAGGGATCTGTGCGGGCATCACCCCACACGCTAGCGGCCGGTAGCGTGCAGGGGTGATCACCTGGCGTGCGGGAACGGTGGTGGCGCACGGCGCAGCCTGGGCGGGATCCCTCGAGCTGCGGGTGCGCACCGAGGACGGCGACGAGCTCAGAGCGCTCGCGCACCCCGGGCTGGTCGGTGCGCCGGCGGTCGGCGAACGGGTCCTGCTCAACGTCACCGCCCTGGCCCGCGGGCTCGGAACCGGTGGCTACGCGCTGGTCGTCGCCGCGCCGGACTCCCTGCCGCAGGACCCACCACCCGGCCCCGGCCATCTGGTCAAGGCCCGCTACACGCCGCTGCAGACCATGGTCCTGGGGGTCGACGAGCAGGAGTCGGCCCACCACGAGGTGCTGCGCGAGGCGGACGACCTCGGTGGCCTGCCCGTGGTCGTGGCCGACCTGCACTCGGCACTGCCGGCGGTGATCGCCGGCGCCCGCCACGCAGCACGCAGGGCCGGCCACCGCGCTCCGCGGGTCGTCTACGTGATGACCGACGGCGGGGCGCTGCCCGCGTGGTTCTCCCGGACCGTGGCCGGGCTGCGCGAGGCCGACTGGCTCGAGGCGTGCGTGACGGTGGGCCAGTCCTTCGGCGGTGACCTCGAGGCCGTCACCGTGCACACCGGTCTGCTGGCCGCGCGCGAGGTGTGCGAGGCCGACCTGGTCGTCGTCGCCCAGGGTCCGGGCAACCTCGGCACCGGGACCCGGTGGGGCTTCTCGGGGGTCGCGGCCGGAGAGGCGCTGAACGCCACCGGCGTGCTGGGTGGTCGGCCCGTGGCCGCGCTCCGGGTCTCGGGCGCCGATCCCCGCGAACGTCACCGCGGTGTCTCCCACCACTCGCTCACCGCCTACGGCAGGGTCGCCCTGGTCCCGGTCGACGTCGTCGTGCCGGTGCCGCCCGCGGACCGTGCGCCCGCAGCGGCCCCGGTCGTCGTCGTCGACGACCTCGCCGCGCTGGTGCACGAGCAGGCACGCGGTCTGTGCGCACCGCAGGGCCACCACCGCCTGGTCGAGGTGGTGGCCGACGCCGAGCTCCTCGACGCCCTGGGGGCGAGCCCCGTGCGGCTCTCCACGATGGGCCGCGGACTGGACCAGGACCCGTACGCGTTCCTCGCGGCGGCGGTCGCCGGGGTGCACGCCGCCGACCTGCTCTCCCCCTGACCGCTCTCCCCCGCCGGCCCCGAACCGTTCCGGCCGAAGGTGTCTCAGTCGTCGCGGTCGGTCGTCGAGTGCAGCGCGACCAGCGTGGCGAGACGTTGTGCCTCGGCGGCGGCGAGCAGGCCGTCCGCACGCTGGATGGCCATCACCGCCAACGTGTCGCCGTCGTCCAGGTCGAGCTGGACCCAGGGACGCCCCTGCCCGAAGCGCACCGAGACGACCTGCCCCCAGTCCAGGCGACGCCGGACGACGAGGTTGCGCACGGTCAGGCCGTCCTCGTCCGGGTCGGCCCTGACGCCGGCCTGCCGCCCGAGGAACCACACGACCAGGGCGGCGAAGGCGGCGATCCCGGCGCGGTCCAGCGGGCTGGCGGCCACGGGTCCCTCAGAGGGAAGGACGACGACGATCGACCCGAGCACGACCACGACGAGGACTCCGAACACCCATGACACCCACCGTGCCGCGCGCGGACGGAACGGGCGGTGGAGCTCGGCGCGTCGGTCCGTCATGCGTTCACGTCCGGGTCAGGGTCACAACCGGCAGGCGTGGATCGAGGTCACCAGGATCGCGCGGGCACCCACGTCGTACAGGGCGTCCATCACGCGGTTGGTGTCCTCGCGGCGCACCATGGCCCGTACCGCTGCCCAGTCCCGGTTGTGCAACGGAGAGACCGTCGGCGACTCCAGGCCCGGGGTGATCGCGACGGCGGCATCCACGTGCTCGAGCGGCACGTCGTAGTCCATCAGGACGTACTGGCGAGCGGTGAGCACCCCCTGGATCCGCCGGGTGAGGACCTCGAGACCCTCGGGGAGGGCCGCAGCGTCGGCGCCCGCGCGTCGGATCAGGACCGCCTCGGACCGCAGCAGCGGGTCGCCGAAGACCTCCAGGCCCGCGGCACGCAGTGTCGTCCCGGTCTCGACCACGTCGGCGATGACGTCGGCCACGCCGAGCTTGATGGCGGTCTCGACCGCACCGTCGAGCCGGACGACCTCGGCCGCGGTCACGCCACGGGCGGTGAGGTATCCCTCGACCAGCACCGGGTAGGAGGTCGCGACGCGACGACCGGCGATCTGCGCGACGTCGGTCAGCTGACCTGCGGGAGCGGCGAACCGGAACGTCGACCGCGCGAACCCGAGATCGAGGTGCTCACTGGCGGCCGAGCCCGAGTCGAGCAGCAGGTCACGACCCGTGATGCCGACGTCGACCGTGCCCGAGCCGACGTACACCGCGATGTCCCGCGGGCGCAGGAAGAAGAACTCGACGTCGTTGGCGGGGTCGGGCAGGACCAGCTCGCGAGAGTCGCGTCGCTGGCGGTAGCCCGCCTCACGCAGCATCTCGGCGGCCGGCTCGGAGAGCGAGCCCTTGTTCGGGACGGCGATGCGCAGCACGGGGGTCCTCAGGCGGTCGGTGGGCACGGGGCCCTGTCACGGGTGGGGGTCGGAGTGGTCCGAGGGGTCACAGGTGGCGGTAGACGTCCTCGAGGGACAGGCCGCGGGCGATCATGAGCACCTGCACGTGGTAGAGCAGCTGGGAGATCTCCTCCGCTGCGCGCTCCTCGCTCTCGTGCTCGGCGGCCATCCAGGCCTCGGCTGCTTCCTCGACCACCTTCTTGCCCACACCGTGCACCCCGGTGTCGAGCTCGGCGACCGTGCGGGAACCGGCGGGGCGGGTGCGGGCCTTCTCGGCCAGCTCGGCGAACAGTCCGTCGAAGGTCTTCACGGGGTGAGCCTAGACGCCACGCAGCGCCAGGGCTGTCGCGACCGCGGCTTGGGCAGCCTCCGCGCCCTTGTCCTCACGCGCGCCGGGCAGCCCTGAACGGTCCAGGGCCTGGGCCTCGTCGTCGCAGGTGAGGACCCCGAACCCGACCGGGACACCGGACCTGACGGCGACATCGGTCAAGCCGGTCGTGGCCGCGCTGCACACGTAGTCGAAGTGCGGGGTGCCGCCACGGATGATCACCCCGAGGGCGACCACGGCATCCACCCCACCTCGCGCGACCCTGGCCGCGGCGACCGGGAGCTCGAACGAGCCGGGGACCCGCACGAGCCGCACGTCGTGCACCCCGGCCTCGGCCAGCGCCCGCTCTGCGCCCGCGACCAGCCCGTCCATGACGACGGTGTGCCAGCTGGCGGCGACGATCGTCACCCGCAGCCCGCGTCCGTCGAGCTCCAGGCTCGGTGCTCCGGCTCCGCTCATCGTGGGTCCTCCTCGGTGTGGTGGCTCAGCAGGTGGCCCATCGCCACAGCCTTGGTGTGCAGGTACGCCTCGTTCTGGGTGGTGCGCCCGACCTCGATCGGCAGCACCTCCTCGACGGTCACGTCATGGGCCGCGAGGCCGGTGACCTTGGCCGGGTTGTTCGTGAGCAGTCGCACCCTGTCCATGCCCAGGCCGACCAGGATCGCTGCGGCCGCGCCGTACTCACGACGGTCGGCGGGCAGCCCGAGCTCCAGGTTGGCCTCGACCGTGTCCCGGCCGGCATCCTGGAGGGCGTAGGCGCTGATCTTGGACAGCAGACCGATGCCCCGGCCCTCGTGCCCCCGTAGGTAGACCACGGCACCCCCCTCTCGCCCCGCCCGCTCGAGCGCGTGGTCGAGCTGAGGCCCGCAGTCGCACCGCAACGACCCGAAGGAGTCCCCGGTCAGGCACTCCGAGTGCACCCGCACCACAGGTGTCGAGCCGGGCTCGAGGGGGTCCTGCGCGACCAGCGCGACGTGCTCGGCCCCCGTACGCAGGTCCCGGAAGCCGTGGACGACGAAGGGCCCGTGCCGGGTGGGCAGCAGGGCCGTGCCGGTGCTGTGCACCCGTCGCTGCGGGACGGTCTGCTCAGGGTCGGGGACGAGGTCGTCGTGCTCCCGACGCCACGCGATGAGGTCGGCGATGGTCAGCAGCACCAGCCCGGCACCCTCGGCCAGCCCGGCTGCGGCGTCGAGCCGCATCATCGAGCCGTCGTCGTGCACGAGCTCGGCGATCCCGGCGACCGGCTCCAGCCCGGCGAGCCGGCACAGGTCCACAGCAGCCTCGGTGTGGCCGGCGCGGTGGAGCACCCCCCCGGGGACGGCGCGCAGCGGCAGCACGTGCCCCGGCCGGATGATGCTCTGCGGGCCGGCCCCCGGGTCGGCCAGGACGCGCAGGGTGCGGGCGCGGTCCTGGGCCGAGATCCCCGTGGTCACACCGTCCGTGGCATCGACCGTCACGGTGTAGGCGGTCCGGCGCGGGTCCTGGCTGTGCGGCACCATGAGGGGCAGGTCGAGGGCGTCGGCCCTGGCCGAGGGCATCGGGGCGCACAGGTAGCCCGAGGAGTGCCGGATGGTCCATGCCACCCACTCGGCGGAGGCAGACTGCGCCGCCAGGACGACGTCGGCCTCGTTCTCCCGGTCCAGGGAGTCGGCCACCACCACCGGGAGCCCCGCGCGGAGCGCCTCGATCGCCTCCTCGACGGTGCCCAGCCGGATCGCGGTCGCGTGCGGTCGAGCATCGTCCGCCCCGTCGGGCGCCTGCCTCACCTCGTGCTCGACGCTCATGGTCGTCCTCCCTTCGCCGTACCCGGCGGGGTCGTGCCGAGCAGCCGCTCGACGTACTTCGCGATCACATCGACCTCGAGGTTCACCTCGTCGCCCGCGCGCAGCCCCCCGAGGGTGGAAGCAGCAAGGGTGGTCGGGATGAGCGAGATGCCGAAACGGTCGTCCTGGACGTGGGTCACGGTCAGCGAGACGCCCGCGACGCAGATCGAGCCCTTCTCGGCGATGTAGCGAGCCAGGTCCACCGGGCAGCCGACCACGAGGTCGTCCCAGCGAGGACCGGGATCCCGGCTCAGCAGGGTGCCCACCCCGTCCACGTGCCCCTGGACCAGGTGGCCGTCCAGGCGTCCGTCGGCGCGCATCGCGCGCTCGAGGTTGACCGGTGCGCCGGGCACGAGGCGCCCCAGGGTGCTGCGGCGCAAGGTCTCGGGCATCACGTCGGCCACGAAGGTGCCGTCATCCCCCAGCGCGGTCACCGTCAGGCACACACCGTCCACGGCGATCGAGTCCCCGAGCCGGGTGCCGGTCGTGACCACGGGCCCTCGCAGGCTCAGTCGCGCGTCGCCCGGGCCCTCCTCCAGGTCGATGACGGCACCGACCTCCTCGACGATCCCTGTGAACATCAGCTCTCCTCCAGCGTCGACGGACCCGGCCCGGGCGGCTCGTGGGTCTCGCGGTGGTCGGTGCGCGGGGTAGCGACGACCAGGACGTCGGGGCCGAGCCGCTCGACCCTCGCGACCTCCAGGTGCAACGCCGCGACGATCGAGGTGATGCCCAGATCGCCCACAGCGGACGGGCCAGCGCCGAGCAGCAGGGGTGCGACATAGGCGTGGACCTCGTCCACGACCCCTGCCCGCAGGACGGCGGCCGCCAGGGTCGGTCCCCCTTCGACCAGGACGTGCCGTACCTCGCGCGCGGCCAGGAGCGCGAGGACCTCACCGACGTCGTGCGTGGCGAGCTGCACGAGCTCTCCCCCCGCGCCGTGCACCCGGGCCCCCACGGGCAGCTCGCGTCGTCCCACGACCACGCGCAGCGGCTGATGGGCCGCGAGGTCCCCCGACGTCGTCCGTGCGGTCAGCTCCGGGTCGTCGATCAGTGCGGTGCCGGTGCCCACCGCGAGGGCGTCGACCGTGGCACGGACCGCGTGGGCGTGCCGCCGTGCGGGCTCCGAGGTGATCCACCGGCTGCTGCCGTCGGAGGCGGCGACGCGCCCGTCCAGGGTCGTCGCGAGCTTGAGGGTGACGAAAGGACGCCCCTGCCGGACCGCACGGAGCCAGACCCGCAGCAGCTGCTCCCCCTGGTCGCTCCGCACGCCCGTCACCACGTCCACGCCGGCGTCGAGGAGCACCCTCTCGCCACCCGCGGCGACCGGGTCAGGGTCCTTGACGGCCACCACGACCCGGGTCACCCCGGCGTCGAGGAGGACCCTGGTGCACGGTCCGGTCCGCCCGGTGTGCGCGCAGGGCTCGAGGGTGACCACCGCGGTCGCCCCGTTCAGGTCCGTCCCGCGCGCCAGGGCCTCGCTCACCGCAGCTGCCTCGGCGTGCGGTGATCCCGCACCGCGATGCCATCCCTCGGCCAGGGTGGTGCCGTCGGGGGCGAGCAGGACGCATCCCACCCGAGGGTTCGGTCCGTGCACAGGGCCCCGTGCGGCCAGCTCGAGGGCGCGGTCCATCGCGGCGACCTCGGCAGCGGTCGCTGCGGTCGTCGGACGGGGCTCCGTGCTCATCGTCACCTCCGGGCGTCAACGCTCCGGGGTGACGGCCAGGCGCATGATGCCGCCGTGCCACGACGTCGCCGGACCAGGACGAGGCCGGAAGTCCCCGGATCCGTCCCGTACGGCGGACGCCACGCGCTTCCTCCCATCCGGACTTTCACCGTCGGTCCTGGAGTTCCACCAGGTCAACCGGTCAGGTGCCGCCGTGAGGCTGCACCGCGACCGGGTCGCGGACTGTCACCGCCGGCTCGGAATTGCACCGACCCCGGAGCACGTGTGTGTTCTGGCGTCAGTTTGCCACACGCGGACCAGGACCCGTGGTCGATGTCCGCTCAGTGGCGGTGAGCCCCTGCCGCGAGCGACCGGAGGTCCTGGATCGCGGCGGCGGCGTCGTCGGCCCCGTACACCGCAGACCCGGCGACGAAGACGTTCGCCCCCGCCTCGGCCGCGCGCTCGATCGTCGCGCCCGAGATCCCGCCGTCGACCTGGACCCAGACGTCAAGCCCTGCCGCGCTCACGGCGTCGCGGGCCCGACGGATCTTGGGCAGCGTCCCGTCGATGAACGACTGGCCACCGAAGCCCGGCTCGACGGTCATCACGAGCAGCATGTCGATCTCGTCCAGCAGGTCCAGGAAGGGCTCGACCGGTGTCGCCGGCCGCAGTGCCAGGCCGGCTCGTGCTCCCAGGCGCCGCAGCTCGCGCGCGAGCCGCACCGGCGCCTGAACCGCCTCGGCGTGGAACGTCACCGAGGCCGCACCAGCCTCGGCGAAGCCCGGCGCCCACCTGTCGGGGTCCTCGATCATCAGGTGGCAGTCGATCGGGACCGGCGAGACCTGCACCAGCCGCTCGACCACGGGCAGACCGAGGGTCAGGTTGGGCACGAAGTGGTTGTCCATCACGTCCACGTGCGCGTAGTCGGCCGTGGTGATGCGACCGAGCTCGCGCTCGAGGTTCGTGAAGTCCGAGGCGAGGATGCTCGGGGAGATGACGACGTCCATGGCCTCAGCCTTCCGTTCGGGGGTCGGTGCCGCCCGGCGCCCGCGTCGGCGGTACGGGACCGGGGGTCTTGCGCAGCATGGTCAGGTGCATCGCGTCCGTCCCGTGGACGTGCGGCCAGAGCTGGGCGTGGGGTCCGGGTCCGAGCGGAAGGTCCTCACCGCCGACCAGCCGCAGCGCGTCGCGTGCGTCGAGCAGCTCGACATCGGCCCGCCGCTTGAGCACGTCGCGGACCACGAGCTGGGTCTCGGCGACGTGGGGCGAGCACGTCGCGTAGGCCACGATCCCGCCAGGTCGCACGGCGTCCAGGGCCGCACCGAGGAGCTCGCGCTGCAGCTGGGTCAGCGGGCCGACGTCCGCGGCCGTGCGCCGCCACCTCGACTCAGGTCGACGGCGCAACGCTCCCAGCCCGGTGCACGGCGCGTCGACGAGCACCCTGTCGTAGACGTCGGGATCGGTGAGTCCGACCTCCCGACCGTCTGCGCAGCGGACCTCGACCACCCCGTCGGGCAGGGCTGCGACCGTGCGCTCGACCAGACGCACGCGGTGCGGCTGGAGCTCGTTCGCCACGACGGTGGCTCCTTGCTGGGCGGCCAGGGCACCGAGCAGCGCGGCCTTCCCCCCCGGCCCCGCGCAGAGGTCGAGCCAGCGCTCGGGAGCCCCGCCGGGAGCGGACTCGAGCTCGACGGCCGCGAGGGCGAGGGCGACCAGCTGGCTTCCCTCGTCCTGCACGCCCACGCTGCCCTCGCGCACCCCGGGGACCGACGCGGGGTCGCCGCCGTCCAGGATCACCGCGGTGCGCGCCCAGCGCCCGGGCAGGGCGTCCGTCAGCGTCGAGAGGAGCGTCCTGCTGTCCGCGAGTCCAGGGCGCGCCACGAGCGAGACGGCCGGTGAGGCGTTGTCCGCCTCGAGCAGGGCATCGAGCTCCTCGGCCGGGCGCCCGTCCGCCAGGAGCGCCTGCCGCAGCGCCCGGACGACCCACACGGGGTGGCTGTGGACCACGGCGGCACGCTCGGTGGCGTCCTCGCCGGCGGCCTCGGCGATCCGGTCGATCCACTCCTCGGTCGAGGTCGACGAGACCTTGCGGAGCACGGCGTTGACGAACTGCGACGCCCCGGTCCCGGTGGTGCTGCGCGCCAGTGCCACCGACTCCGAGACCGCCGCGTGCGCCGGGACGCGCATCGCCAGGAGCTGGTGCACGCCGAGCCGGAGCACGTCGAGGACCGGAGGATCGATCCGGTCGGTGGTGCGGCTCGCGGCGAGGGCGATGACGGCGTCGTAGCGGCCCTGCCAGCGCAGGGTCCCGTAGGTCAGCTCGGTGGCGAACCCCGCGTCGCGCCCGGCGATCCCACGGCTGCGCAGCAGGGGAGGAAGCACGAGGTTGGCGTACGCGTCCGACTCGGCGACCTCGCGCAGGACGTCGAAAGCCACCCGGCGGGCGGCGTCGCCGGTGCGAGGGCGCGCGGCGGGGCGGGTGGCCGATCGCTCGACCGGCCTGCCCTCGGCACGGGCCGGACCGCGCTGGCGACCAGCGGCGTCCCTCCCCGGAGCGCTCCGACCCCCACGGCGCTGGCCGGGACCGGGCGGGCCCTCGCGTCCGGTGCTCTCGCGCCGCTCGTGCCGGTCCTCGCTCATGAGACCTCCCCCAGCCGCGCGCCGGCTTCCCAGCGCGCGCCGCGCGCCCAGTCGGCCGCGGGCATCATCCGCCTGCCCGCCGGTGCGACCTCGCCCAGCGCCACCGGGTCGGTCCCGGTCCCCACGAGCACCTGTGTCCGTGCCACGAGCAGCTCACCGGGGGCCAGCGCCGGGACGTCGTCGTCCAGCAGCCGGACGGGACCCAGCTTGAGGCGCGCTCCGTCGGGCGCGGTCGTCCATGCCCCCGGGGCCGGCGTGCAGGCACGCACCCGACGGTCGACCGCCAGGGCGGGATGCCCCCACCGGACCTGCCCGTCCTGCGTGGTCAGCCGGGGTGCGTGGCTCGCGCCGTCCGAGGGCTGAGGAACGGCCACGAGCGAGGAGTCGGCGAGCCCGTCGAGGGTGGCGAGCAGCAGGCCGGCGCCGGCACGGGAGAGCCGGTCGAGCAGGTCGCCCGCGGTGTCGCGACGCCGTACCGTCTCGGTCAGCGTCCCGAAGACCGGGCCGGTGTCCAGCCCCTCCTCGATCCGGAACGTGGTGGCTCCCGTGACCTCGTCGCCCGCGAGGACGGCGTGCTGGACCGGTGCCGCTCCGCGCCAGGCGGGCAGCAGCGAGAAGTGCAGGTTGACCCAGCCGTGGACGGGCAGGTCGAGCAGGGTGGGCGGGAGCATCGCCCCGTAGGCGACCACAGGTGCGCAGTCGATCTCGAGCGCCGCGATGCGTGCGGCCAGCTCGGGGTCACGGGCGCTGGCCGGGCTCAGCACCTCGATGCCGGCCGCCAGGGCACGCTCCTTGACGGGGCTCGCCGTGAGCCTCCTCCCCCGGCCGGCGGGTGCGTCTGGGCGGGTGAGGACCGCGACGACCTCGTGGGGCGAGTCGATCAAGGCGTCCAGGGCCGGCAGGGCGACCTCGGGGGTCCCGGCGAAGAGCAAGCGCATCCTGTGATCCTAGGTGCGGCCGGATCGTCGTCGGCCGCACCTTGCTCACCGGGCCGACACCTGTCATATTTCTCTGACAGATGCAAGATCGTGCAGGACGGCAGCCGACGGGAGCGCACGTGGACGTGGACGCGTTGAGCGCACGGCTGACCGCCGTGGCCAGCCCTCCGCGGCTGCGGATCCTCGCCGTGCTCGGTGACGGACCGTTGCACGTCAGCGAGATCGCCCGCCGGGTGGGCATGTCCCGACCGTTGCTCTACATGCACCTGACCAAGCTCGAGGAGAACGGCTACGTGAGCGGGCACCTCGAGCTCTCCCCCGACGGCCGTGCGCTCAAGGTCTTCGAGATCCAGGAGTTCTCGATCACTGTCGATCTCGCCGCGATCCGGGCGGCCGTCGACGAGCCCGGTCCCGAGCCCGAGACCTGAGAGACCGACGACGCACGACGTCTGACCACCCGTCCAGTCCCACCACCCGTACGAGGAGCGCCCATGGCCGAGATCAACGTCATCCCCTGGTTCGCCTGGATCCCGATCGTCGCCATCATCGGCTACTTCCTGCACTCGATCGTCGAGACCGTCGTCAGGTCCCGCCAGAAGGTCGCCGAGGCGGCCCTGGCCGACCAGCAGCAGACCGCCGAGCTGGCCGAGACGAACGCACGCCTGCTCGCGCGGCTCGACGGCATCGACGGCCGGCTGCAGACCATCGAGAAGACGCTGACCGACATCCCCTGACCCCGCCGTCGGCTGCTCAGATCACCTCGGCGGGCTCGACCTCCACGCGAACCGCACCCGGCTCTCGCCGAGCACTGCGCGTGACGACCGCCGCCGCGACCTGTGCCGTGACGCCGGGGGCGTCGGACCAGGCCGAGCGGACCAGGGCCCGGACAGGGCGGTCGTCCTCGAACGGCACGAGCGCCTGCTCCTCGGCCACGACCGGACCCTGGTCGTGCGGGTGCTGGTCGACGGCGTGCGGACCCAGGACGCTCGAGCCCGACGGCAGGTGCAACCGCGACAGCAGCGCCGAGACCGCCTCGCGGGCACCCTCGAGGACCACCATGTGCACGGCGGGCGGCAGGCTCAGCTCCGACCGCTCGGCGAGCTCACGTGCCGACAGGCCTGCCGGGTCCCATCGGACCAACGCCTGCGTCGGTGCCGGAGCCGCGTCACCCACCAGCAGCACCACTCCCCCGTCGGCGGCAGCCCGGACCAGGACCGCCGCCCCCAGCCAGGTCCGCAGCGCCTGCTCCGCCACGTCCAACGAGGCTCGTGCGGTCACCACGGCGGCGTCGAGGAGCACCGCCGCGGCATACCCACCCTGGGCCACCGGCTCGGCGCCCGGCGTGGCCACCACGAGGGCCGGACGCTCACCGACCGCAGCGATGACTCCTGCCACGGCCGAGGCCCCCGAGACGTGCACCGGGACCCCGGGGAACGCACGACCGAGCTCCTCGGCGGTCCGGTCGGACCCCACCCGCACCGACCGCAGCCCGGTGGACCCGCACTCGCCGCATCGCCAGGCGCCGGCGAGCCGGCCGCACCACCGGCACTGGGGCGTGGCGTCGTGCCCGGGCAGCGACAGCGGGCCGTGGCAGTCGGCGCACCGCGCCAGCGTGCGGCAACGGACGCACGCGACGCTCGGGACGTAGCCGGCCCGCGGAACCTGGACCAGGACCGGGCCGCGCAGCAGCCCGTCGCGGATCGCCCGCCATGCGGCGCTGGGCAGCCTCGCGGCGGCACCTGCGCCCTCGGACGCCAGCTCGGCAGAGGTCAGCGCCCGCACCCGGGGCGTGCGTCCCCGCACCACCTCACGAGGTGCGACCAGCTCACGGGCCCATCCCGCGGTGACCCAACGCTGGGACGCGGTGGACCGGGCGAAACCGCCGACGAGCAGGGCGGCACCCTCGCTCTGCGCCCGCAGGGCGAGCACCTCGCGCACGTGCGGGTAGGGGGCGCGCGGTTCGGCGTGCAGGGGGTCGGCATCGTCCCAGCAGACCACCAGCCCCAGCCGTTGCACCGGGGCGAACGCGGCCGCCCGGGTACCGATCACCACGTCGGCGGCGCCGCGAGCAGCCGCGAGGAACGCCCGGTAGCGGGCCGCGGGACCGTCGTCCGCCACGAGACGTACCCATCCACGGGCGCCCCCGGGGACCCAGGCCGGCAGGCCGGCCCGCAGGAGCGCCTGCTCGAGGCGTGAGAGGTCAGCTGCCGAGGGCACGACGACCAGCGCTCCACGGCCACCCGCGCACGCGGCGCGGACGGCCGAGGCCAGGCAGTCGGCCCACGTGGCACCCTCGGGACCGGGCAGCGCCGACCAGACCGCGCGAGGGCTCTGCCCCTCGGTGACCCGGCGCAGGAAGGCGTGCCCGCCCGCGTAGGTCCCCCACGACTCTCCGGCGTCCGTGATGACGTCCTCGGCAGCGGTGGCGGGCGTGGCCGCAGCACCCGGCTCCGCACGGGTCCACGTCTCCTGCTCGGTCCGCGCGTGCCGTGGGGGGATCGCGAGCCGCAGCACGTCGGCCAGGGTCCCGGCGTACCGGCGGGCGACCGCCTCGACGAGACCCCGGACCTCCGGGGTGAGCACGACCTCCGTGGAGACCACACGTCGCACCTGCGCGAGCTCACCGGTGTGCTCAGCGGTCTCGGTCCGCTCCAGCACGTACCCGTCGACGTCCTGGGCCCCGAACCGGACCTTCACCCGCACCCCGGGCCGGAGGCTGTCGTCGAGCGCCGCTGGGACCGCGTACTCGAAGGGCCGGTCCAGGTGCGGCTGGGGTCGGTCCACGGCCACACGGGCCACGGGACGGACCGCGGCGACCTCCCCGGTGACCGCCGTCCGACGCCGGCGGGCGGGACGGGGCGCAGGCAGGCCGCTCAGCGTCAGCTGCTCACCGTCCCGCTCGGCACTCACCACGACCACATCCCACCACGGACCACCTGCACCCCCCGACGCTCCCCAGGCCGGTCGTCCTCGCGGCGGCGGTCAGGCGGTCGGCACCGCCGACGGGCCGGCGGTCAGGACAGGGCTGAGTGAAGATCCAGGACGCGGTCGGTTCGCTCCCAGGTGAAGTCGGCGAGCTCTCGCCCGAAGTGGCCGTACGCGGCCGTGCGCGAGTAGATCGGACGCAGCAGGTTGAGATCGCGGACGATCGCCGCCGGACGCAGGTCGAAGACCTCACGGATCGCGGCGGTCAGCCGGTCCAGCGGAACCGTGTGGGTACCGAAGCACTCGACGTACAGGCCCACCGGGTGCGACGCGCCGATCGCGTAGGCGACCTGGACCTCGCACCGGGTGGCCAGGCCGGCGGCGACGACGTTCTTGGCCACCCACCGCATGGCGTAGGACGCCGACCGGTCCACCTTGGAGGGGTCCTTCCCCGAGAAGGCACCGCCGCCGTGCCGGGCCATGCCGCCGTAGGTGTCCACGATGATCTTGCGACCCGTCAGGCCGGCGTCCCCCTTCGGTCCGCCCACGACGAACTGACCGGTCGGGTTGATGAGCAGACGATGACCGATGGTGTCGATCCCGAGATCCTCCAGGACCGGCAGGACGACGTGCTCGGCGACCTCCGGGGCCAGCCTTCCCTCGAGCGAGATGCCGGGCATGTGCTGGGTCGAGAGGACCACCGTGTCCACCCGCACCGGGGTGTCACCGTCGTAGCCGATGGTCACCTGGGTCTTGCCGTCGGGACGCAGGTAGTCGAGCGTGCCCTCCTTGCGGACCGTCGCCAGTCGCTCGGCGAGTCGGTGCGCGGCCCAGATCGGCAACGGCATGAGCGAGGGGGTCTCGTCACAGGCGTACCCGAACATCAGGCCCTGGTCGCCCGCGCCCTGCAGGTCGAGCGGATCGACCTCCTGGTCGCCGTGGCTGCGGACCTCCCACGCGGTGTTCACGCCGGCCGCGATGTCCGGGGACTGCTGACCGATCGAGACCGACACCCCGCACGAGTCGGCGTCGAAGCCGATGTCGGACGAGGTGTAGCCGATACGGCGCACGACGTCGCGGATGACCTGCGGGATCTCGACGTAGGCCTCGGTCGAGACCTCACCCGACACGTGCACCAGCCCTGTGGTGACCATCGTCTCGACCGCGACACGGGCCTGCCGGTCCTGGGTGAGCAGGGCATCGAGGATGGCGTCCGAGACCTGGTCGCAGACCTTGTCCGGGTGCCCTTCGGTCACCGACTCCGAGGTGAACAGGCGCAGCTCAGCAGAGGTCATGCCCGACACCCTACCTACGGTTCAGAACCCGTCCCGGCGCGTCCACGCGCGGGACCGGTCAGACCGACCGTGACCTGAGCAGGCCCAGGACCGCGTCCCAGAGCGCGTCGGCCACGACCGACTTGGAGCCCTCGGCCTGGGACACCGTCCCACCCTCCGCGTCGAGGATCGTCACCGCGTTGTCGGCGCTGGCGAAGCCGCGCCCGTCGCCCACCGCATTCACCGCGAGCAGGTCCGCGCCCTTGCGCCGCGCCTTGGCCCTGCCGTGCTCGAGCACCGTCGCGGTGGAGTCACCCGTCTCGGCAGCGAAGCCCACGACCAGCTGGCCAGGACGGAGCCGGTCGGCAGCGAGCTCGGCGAGGACGTCGGGGTTGGCGACCAGCTCGATCGAGGGCCCCTGACCCGTGCCGTCCTTCTTGATCTTGTGACCGGCGACCGTGAGGGGGCGGAAGTCGGCGACCGCAGCGGCCATCACGATCACGTCGGCCCGGGCCGCGGCACGGCGGACCGCCTCGCGCAGCTCGTCCGTCGTCTCGACCGGCACGACGTCGACGCCCGGGGGCGGGTCGAGCGAGACGTTCGCGGCGACCAGCGTCACCTGCGCCCCTCGACGCCGTGCGGTCTCGGCCAGCGCGTAGCCCTGACGACCGGTCGAGCGGTTCCCCAGGAAGCGGACGGGGTCCAGCGGTTCCCGCGTCCCACCGGCGGACACGACCACACGACGGCCTGCGAGGTCCTCGACGACAGCACCCGACGGGACCGTGCGCTGTGCGCCCGCGTCGATCGCGCTGCCGGTCGCAGGTGCGACGAGGGCCAGGGCCGCTGCAGCGATCACCGCGGGCTCGGGCAGCCGGCCCGGCCCGGTGTCCTGACCGGTGAGCCGC
Organism: Actinotalea alkalitolerans; assembly: GCF_023369855.1. Taxonomy (GTDB): domain Bacteria; phylum Actinomycetota; class Actinomycetes; order Actinomycetales; family Cellulomonadaceae; genus Actinotalea. The sequence continues at coordinate 27,144 of NZ_JAMBPP010000017.1, forward strand.
CCCGAGTCCGGTTCGAGCACGTGCACCCCGCGCTCGCGCAGCAGGGCGACGTTCGCACGGGTCGCCGGGTGCTCCCACATCTCGGTGTGCATCGCGGGAGCCATCAGCACCGGGCAGCGGGCGGTGAGCAGCGCTGCGGTGAGCAGGTCGTCGGCGCGACCTGACGCAGCGCGTGCGAGCAGGTCGGCCGTCGCAGGGGCCACGACCACGAGGTCGGCCTGCTTGCCGAGCGAGACGTGCTCGACGGCCGGGACGTCCTCGAACACGCCCGTGGTGACCCGGTGACCTGACAGCGCCTCCCAGGTGGCCGCGCCGACGAACTCGAGCGAGGCGCGTGTGGGGACCACGTGCACGTCGTGCCCGGACTCGGTGAGCAGGCGCAGCAGCAGAGCCGCCTTGTAGGCCGCGATGCCGGCGCTCACGCCGAGCAGGATGCGCACGTCCGACTCAGTCCGGGGGGTGGCTCGGGGCTCGTCAGCCCTCGATGGGCTCGACGGTCAGCAGGCCGGCGTTGATCTCCCGCATCGAGATCGACAGGGCCTTCTCCTGGTGACGGGTCTCGACCAGCGGGCCGACGTACTCGAGCAGGCCCTCGTTGAGCTGGGAGTAGTACGCGTTGATCTGCCGAGCGCGCTTGGCCGAGTAGATCACCAGCGCGTACTTCGAGTCGGCCGCGGCGAGCAGCTCGTCGATGGGCGGGTCGGTGATGCCCTCGGGGGCAGCAACGGTTCCAGACATGTTCGCTCCGGGTGTTCGTGGGGCTGCGGGTGACCACTCGGGCCCTGCCCGGGGCGGTCTCCCAGGCACGCAGCCTCCCATGCTACCGCTTCGGAAGACCCATGACCTCGATCAGCTCGTCCGTGGCGCGGTGCACGTCGTCGTTGACGATCACGTGGTCGAACTCGCTCTCGGCCGCGAGCTCGACCCTGGCCGTGGCCAGGCGACGGGCCCGCTCCTCGGCGTCCTCGGTCCCTCGCCCGACCAGCCGCCGGACCAGCTCGTCCCAGCTGGGCGGTGCGAGGAACACGAAACGTGCCTCGGGCATCGCCAGCCGGACCTGCCGAGCGCCGGCCAGATCGATCTCGAGCAGCGCCGGTCGCCCGGCGCTGAGCCGCTCCTGGACAGGGGCGCGGGGCGTCCCGTAGCTGTTCCGACCGTGCACGACCGCCCACTCGAGCAGCTCGCCCTCGTGCACCATCCGGGCGAACTCGGCGGGTCCCACGAAGTGGTAGTGCACGCCGTCGACCTCCCCGGGGCGAGGGTCACGCGTCGTCGCGGAGACGGACAGCCAGACCTCGGGGTACCGCCGGCGGATGTCGGCGGAGACGGTGCCCTTGCCGACGGCGGTGGGACCGGCCAGGACGGTCAGTCGGGACCGACCGCCGTCGGCCGCGCCGGCGAGGGCTTCTGACGGCCCCCGGGCATGACGAGAGATGGGGTGCTGCTCGGAGGAGGTCAAGATCGCGGCAGCTCAGCCGAACCGCTCGATCAGGGCGCGGGCCTGGTGAGGGCCCAGGCCACGCAGCCGTCGGGTTTCCGAGATGCCGATGTCGGCCATGATGGCTCGAGCCTTGATCTTGCCGACCCCGGGGAGCGACTCCAGCAGGGCCGAGACCTTGAGCTTGCCGATCACGTCATCGGTACGCCCCTGCTCGATCACCTCCGAGAGGGATCCCTGCGAGTACTTCAGGCGGTTCTTCACCTCTGCGCGAGCCTGGCGGGCAGCAGCTGCCTTTTCGAGGGCAGCGGCACGCTGTTCAGGAGTCAGCGGGGGTAGGGCCACGCGGGCTCACCTTCTTCCCAGACGGGGTGGGTGGACGAGGTCGAACCTAGCGAGCCGGAGGCCCGCTCGGCAACGCGAGAGCGGCAGCGACCGAGGTCAGCGCACCGCGCGAGCGGCGTCATCGGCCGCCCGACGTGCCTGGTCGAGCAGTGCGGCAGGCGACGGACCGGCCTCGAGGACGGCCCGCGAGGTAGAGGCGAGCACGGCCCCCCGCGCCGAGCCGAACACCGCGACCAGCTCGGCGGGCCCCGCACCCTGGGCGCCGACCCCCGGGGCCAGGAGCGGTCCCTGGACCGCGCCGAGGTCGATCCCGAGCTCGGCCACGGCCGCACCGATGGTCGCCCCGACCACCAGGCCCACCGAGCCGAGCCTGGAACCGGTGAGCGAGATCTCCGCGGCGTTGAGCGCAGCGGCACCTGCCGCCACCGACCCGGCGACCGAGCGCCCGAAGGGACCGTCGGCCCCGCCCGGCGGCTGCCGGTCACGCAGGGCGTGCTGCACCGAGGCGCCCTCGGGGTTCGAGGTCAGCGCGAGCACGAACAACCCGCTGCCCGAGGCCGTCGCTGCGTCGACCGCAGGCTGGAGCGACCCGAACCCGAGGTACGGGCTCACCGTGAGGGCATCGCAGGCCATCGGCGCGCCGGGGCGCAGGTACGCGTCCGCGTAGCCGTCCATGGTCGAGCCGATGTCACCCCGCTTGGCGTCGAGCACCACCTGGGTGAGGCTCGGGGAGGTGCGCACCGCGCGCAACAGCTCCTCGAGGACCGCCACACCCCGCGACCCGTGCCGCTCGAAGAAGGCCGACTGGGGCTTGAGAGCCGCCACGTGGCCGTCGAGCGCCTCCGCGACACCCATCGAGAACCGACGCAGACCGTCCACGTCGTCCGAGAGCCCCCAGCGGGTCAGCAGGGCCGGGTGGGGATCGATCCCCACGCACAGCGGTCCCAGACGGTCCATCGCCGCTGCCAGCCGGTCACCGAAGGTCGGCCGGGCGGCGCCGTCGGTCCTCACGTGAGGATCGCGGTGGGGACGGCGCGGAGCTCGAGCGTGTGGTCCTGCAGGCTGCGGACCTCGAACGGTCCACGCTGCAGCGACTCGATGGCCTGGACCGCCGCGGCGAACTGCTGGACGGTCGTCACGATCGCCTTGTCGGCGGCCACCGTCGCGGTGCGGATCTCGTACCCGTCCGCCCGTGCCCCCTGCCCCGAGGGCGTGTTGACCACCATGTCCACCTCGCCGGCGACGATCAGGTCCACGATGGTCGGCTCCCCCGCAGGCCCTCGGCCCGAGGAGTGCTTGCGCACCACGGTCGACGCGATCCCGTTGCGACGCAGCACCGCCGAGGTCCCCGCGGTGGCGAGCACCTCGAACCCCATCTCGGTGAGCCGCTTGACCGGGAAGGTGATGGCCCGCTTGTCACGGTCGGCCACCGAGATGAAGACCTTGCCCCCGACGGGCAGCCCACCGAACGCCGCTGCCTGGGACTTCGCGAAGGCCGTCGGGAAGTCGACGTCGAAGCCCATCACCTCACCGGTCGAACGCATCTCGGGGCCCAGGACGGTGTCGACGACCAGCCCCTCCTTGGTACGGAACCGCTTGAACGGCAGCACCGCCTCCTTGACCGCGATCGGGGCGTCCAGCCCGAGGGTCCCGCCGTCACCGGTCGAGGGCAGCACCCCCGAGGCGCGCAGCGTCGCGATGCTCTGCCCTGCCATCACCAGCGCCGCCGCCTTGGCCAGAGGGACACCGGTCGCCTTGGACACGAAGGGAACGGTCCGGCTGGCCCTCGGGTTGGCCTCCAGGACGTAGAGCACGTCGCTGACCAGGGCGAACTGGACGTTGAGCAGGCCCCGCACCCCGACCCCGCGGGCGATCGCCTCGGTCGAGACCCGGATGCGGTCCAGCTCGGAGACCGAGACGGTCACCGGGGGGAGCACGCAGGCCGAGTCGCCCGAGTGGATCCCCGCCTCCTCGATGTGCTCCATGACACCGCCGAGGTACAGCTCGGTGCCGTCGTAGAGCGCGTCGACGTCGAGCTCGATCGCGTCGTCCAGGAAGCGGTCGATCAGCAGCGGGGGGATCTCCCCGCTGCTGCCCGTGCCCCCGGCCAGGGCGGCACCCTCGAGCGCTCGCGTGACGTAGCCCTCGAGCTGCCCGTCGGAGTACACGATCTCCATCCCGCGACCGCCGAGCACGTACGACGGACGGACCAGGACGGGGTACCCGATCCTGGTGGCGACCTCGGTCGCCTCAGCCAGGGTGCGGGCCGTGCCGAAGGCGGGTGCCGGCAGCCCCGCGGCCGCCAGGACCCGGCCGAACGCACCGCGGTCCTCCGCAGCGTCGATGGCCGAGGGCGGTGTACCCAGGATCGGCAGACCCGCGGCCTCGAGGCGCTCGGCCAGGGCGAGCGGGGTCTGGCCACCGAGCTGGACGATGATGCCCGCGACCGGACCGACAGCGAGCTCGGCCTGGTAGACCTCGAGCACGTCCTCGAAGGTCAGCGGCTCGAAGTAGAGCCGGTCGGAGGTGTCGTAGTCGGTCGAGACCGTCTCGGGGTTGCAGTTGACCATGACCGTCTCGAACTCACCCCGCAGCGCGAGCGCCGCGTGGACGCACGAGTAGTCGAACTCGATCCCCTGGCCGATGCGGTTGGGACCCGAGCCGAGGATCAGCACCGCCGGGCGGGTCCGGGGCTGCACCTCGGTCTCCTCGTCGTAGGAGGAGTAGTGGTACGGCGTCGTGGCCGCGAACTCGGCCGCGCAGGTGTCCACCGTCTTGAACACCGGGCGCACCCCCAGCGCCTGACGGACCTCACGCACGGTCTGCTCGCTGATCCCCCGCAGCCGGGAGATCTGGACGTCGGACAGGCCGTGCCGCTTGGCCCGCAGCAGCAGGGTGCGGCCCAGCTCACGGGCCTGGGAGACCTCCTCGGCGATCTGGTTGACGAGCACGATCTGGTCCAGGAACCACGGGTCGATGCCGGTCGCGTCGAAGACCTGCTCGAACCTCGCACCGCCCTCACGGCCGACGGTGCGCAGCACCTGCTGGACCTGGATCAGCCGGTGCTCGGTGGGGATCCGGATCGCTGCCAGGAGGTCGTCGAGCACCTCACCCTCGGGCGCCGGGCCGTCCCAGTGGAAGACCGAGCCCGACCTGTCGATGGACCGCATGGCCTTGCCGAGCGCCTCGGCGAAGTTGCGCCCCATGGCCATCGCCTCACCGACCGACTTCATGGTGGTGGTCAGCGTCGGGTCGGCCGCGGGGAACTTCTCGAACGCGAACCTCGGGACCTTCACCACGACGTAGTCGAGCGACGGCTCGAACGAGGCGGGCGTCGAGCTGGTGATGTCGTTGGGGATCTCGTCGAGGGTGTAGCCCACCGCGAGCCGCGCGGCGATCTTGGCGATCGGGAAGCCGGTCGCCTTCGAGGCCAGGGCGCTCGACCGCGAGACCCGTGGGTTCATCTCGATGACCACGATGCGTCCCGTGGCCGGGTCCACGGCGAACTGCACGTTGCACCCGCCGGTGTCCACGCCCACCTCGCGGATGATGGCGATCCCCACGTCACGCATCCGCTGGTACTCACGGTCGGTGAGCGTCAACGCCGGCGCGACGGTGATCGAGTCACCCGTGTGCACCCCGACCGGGTCGACGTTCTCGATCGAGCAGACCACCACCACGTTGTCCGCGTGGTCGCGCATCAGCTCGAGCTCGAACTCCTTCCACCCCAGGATCGACTCCTCGAGCAGCACCTCGGTGGTCGGCGAGTAGTGCAGGCCAGCACCGGCGATCTGCCGGAGCTGGGCCTCGTCGTACGCGATGCCCGAGCCCAGCCCGCCCATCGTGAACGAAGGGCGCACGACCACCGGGTAGCCGAGCTCGTCCGCGTAGCGCAGGACGTCGTCCATGGTGTGCGCGATCGCGCTCTGGGCGGACTCGGCACCGCACCGCTCGACGACCTCCTTGAAGGCCTGCCGGTCCTCGGCGAGGTGGATCGAGGCCGTGTTGACCCCGATCATCTCGACCCCGTAGCGCTCCAGGACACCCGCCTCGTCCAGCGCGATCGCCGCGTTGAGCGCGGTCTGGCCGCCCAGGGTGGCCAGCACCGCGTCGGGCCGCTCCTTGGCGATGATCGACTCGAGCACCTCGGTGGTGATCGGCTCGATGTACGTCGCGTCGGCGAACTCGGGATCGGTCATGATCGTCGCCGGGTTGGAGTTGACCAGGATCACCCGGATCCCCTCGGCGCGCAGCACCCGGCAGGCCTGGGTGCCCGAGTAGTCGAACTCGGCGGCCTGGCCGATGACGATCGGACCGGAGCCGATGACCAGGACGCTCGAGATGTCAGTGCGACGGGGCATGTGCGGGTGACTCCTCGGTGGGGCTGCCGGTCGACCCGGCGCTGGACATGAGCTCGACGAACCGGTCGAAGAGGTACGCGGCGTCGTGCGGGCCGGCAGCGGCCTCAGGGTGGTACTGGACCGAGAAGGCCGGCAGGTCGAGGCACTCCAGGCCCTCGACGACGTCGTCGTTGAGGTCGACGTGCGAGACCACGACCCGCCCGTAGCGGCCGCCGTCGTGCGGGGCGACGGACTCGCCGTCCAGCGGCGCGTCGACAGCGAAGCCATGGTTGTGCGCGGTGATCTCGACCTTGCCGGTGCGACGGTCCATCACCGGCTGGTTGACCCCGCGGTGGCCGAAGGTCAGCTTGTAGGTGCCGTAGCCCAGCGCCCGACCGAGCAGCTGGTTGCCGTAGCAGATCCCGAAGAAGGGGATCCTGCGGTCGAGCACCTCGCGCAGCAGGGCGACCTCGTGCACGGCCGCCGAGGGGTCCCCCGGGCCGTTGGAGAAGAAGACGCCGTCGGGCCGCAGGGCCAGGACGTCCTGCACGCTCGAGCCGACCGGCAGGACGTGCGTGCGGACCCCCCGCTCGGCGAGCCGCTGCGGGGTCATCGTCTTGATCCCCAGGTCCAGGGCGACCACCGTCGCCACGGGCGCGTCGACGCCCTGGGCCTCCACGGTGTAGGGCTCGCTCGTGGTGACCTCGCCGGCCAGGTCCGCGCCGGACATGACCGGGGCCGCGGTGACCACGGCCAGGAGGTCCTCCGAGGTCCGCTGCCGACCGCTCGCGTCGACCAGCGCGTCGCCCGAGAAGATCCCGGCACGCATCACACCGCGGTCACGCAGGTGGCGGGTCAGTGCGCGGGTGTCGATGTCGCTGATCCCCACGATCCCCTCGTCGACCAGCCCGTCGGCCAGGCTCCGGGTCGAGCGCCAGCTCGAGGGTCGGATGGCCGGGTCACGCACCACGTAGCCCGCGACCCAGATGCGCCGCGACTCGACGTCCTCCTCGTTGATGCCGGTGTTCCCCACGTGCGGGGCGGTCATCACCACGATCTGCCGGTGGTACGAGGGGTCGGTGAGGGTCTCCTGGTAGCCGGTCATCCCGGTGTTGAAGACGATCTCCCCGACCGTGCGCCCCGTCGCCCCGTAGGCCAGACCGGTGAACGTCCGGCCGTCCTCCAGCACCAGGACCGCGGTGTGCTCGCTCATGGGTTCTCCTCGCTCGTGCGGTCGGGGGCAGCGGCCTCGGCCGCGGCGGTACGGGGGGTGACCAGACCACGTGCCGCCGTGGCGAGCACCTCGCGGTCGCCGGCGACGCGTGTCCGCAGCCCGGTGTCCAGAACCTGTCCGCCGGTCTCCCAGCGCAGGACCACGAGCCCCTGGCCGCCGACGTACTTGCCGGCCATGCCCGGGGCGAGGCTCACCTCGCGCAGCGAGGCGGCCGGGACGAAGACGTCGCGCGCGCCGGGACGCTCGACCACCACACCCGCGTCGTGCACCCGGACGGTGGCGGCCGAACGCACACCCAGACCGTGCGCGACGACGCGCTCGAGCCAGTCACCCCCGAGCGTGGTCGAGACGTAGGTCGCGGGGATCGGGGCGCTGCGCCCCGCACCCAGGTCGTCCGTGGACGGCACGTCCGGGATCGAGACGACGACCCGGGCGGTGCGACGCCCACGCGCGCGCCAGCCGAGCCACATGCCCAGCAGGACCAGGACGAACACCCCGACCAGGATCGCGATCGCGGCACCGGTGCCCATCAGGCGCCACCAGGAGGGCCGGCCGCGCCCGAGCGAGTCCCGTCGGCCGCGACGCCGTCGAGCACGGTGGGCCTGCCCCGCAGGAAGGTCGCCACGACGCGGCCGCTCAGCTCACGTCCGCCGAACGGCGTGTTGCGGCTCGTGCTCGCCAGCTGTGTGCCGTCGACCGTCCACCGCGCGGCCGGGTCGACCAGGGTGACGTTCGCGGGCTCGCCGACGCTCAGCGGACGCCCCTGCGGCCGCTCCCCCTCGTGCACCCGGCCGATACGTGCCGGGGCGGAGGACAGGACACGGGCGACGTCGGCCCAGGTCATCCGGCCGGTGTCGACCATGGTCCGGGTCACGATGCCCAGCGCGGTCTCCAGACCGGTCATGCCGAAGGCCGCAGCAGCCCACTCGCAGTCCTTGTCCTCGCGGGTGTGCGGGGCGTGGTCGGTGGCCACGATGTCGATGGTGCCGTCGGCCAGGGCCTCCCGCACCGCCTCGACGTCGGCGGCGGTACGCAGCGGGGGGTTGACCTTGTAGAGCGGGTCGTAGGAGCGGGCGAGCTCGTCGGTCAGCAGCAGGTGGTGCGGGGTGACCTCGGCCGTCACCGAGATCCCCCGGGACTTGGCCCAGCGCAGGATCTCCACCGAACCCGCGGTCGAGACGTGGCAGACGTGCAGCCGCGAGCCCACGTGCTCGGCCAGCAGCACGTCACGGGCGATGATCGCCTCCTCGGCGACCGCCGGCCACCCGGCCAGGCCGACCTCCGCCGAGACGATCCCCTCGTGCATCTGGGAGCCGAGGGTCAGGCGTGGCTCCTGGGAGTGCTGGGCGATGACGCCGTCGAAGGCCTTGACGTACTCCAGGGCCCGGCGCATGAGGACCGGGTCGTCGACGCAGTGACCGTCGTCGGAGAAGACCCGCACCCGCGCGGCCGAGTGGGCCATCGCACCGAGCTCGGCGAGCTGCTCACCGGCCAGTCCCATGCTGACCGCACCCACCGGATGGACGTCCACCCAGCCGGCGTCGCGACCGAGCCGCCACACCTGCTCGACCACCCCGGCGGTGTCCGCCACGGGTGAGGTGTTGGCCATCGCGTGCACCGACGTGAACCCGCCGAGCGCAGCGGCGCGGGTACCGGTGGCCACCGTCTCGGCGTCCTCCCGACCCGGCTCGCGCAGGTGGGTGTGCAGGTCCACCAGCCCGGGCAGGGCCACGAGGCCGTCGCCCTGGATCGTCACCGCCTCCGGGCCGGCGCCGTCGGAGGCGTCGGGTCCCACGGCCACGATCCGCCCGTCGGCCAGCAGGAGGTCGGTCGGTGCGCCGCCCAGCGGGGCGACTCCCCGCAACAGGTACTGAGTGGTCACGCCCACGTCTCCTTCTCCTTGGCGAGCAGCAGGTACAGGACCGCCATCCGGACGGCCACGCCGTTGGTGACCTGCTCGAGGATCACCGCGCGGGCCGAGTCAGCAGCGTCGGCCGAGATCTCCAGCCCGCGGTTCATCGGGCCCGGGTGCAGGACGATCGCATGGTCCGGGAGCATCCGCAGGCGCCGCGCGTCGAGCCCGAAGGCCCGCGTGTACTCGAGCGGGCTGGGGAAGAACCCGGTGCCGTGGGACGGGCCCGACCCGGCTCCGGCCCCCATCCTCTCGCGCTGCACCCGGAGCATCATGATCGCGTCCGGCTGCTGGTCGGCGAGCACCTCGTCCAGGTGGTACGAGACGTCGCACGGCCAGGCCTGGGCGCCGACGGGCACCAGGGTCGGTGGCGCGACGAGCGTCACCTGCGCCCCCAGGGTGTGCAGCAGCTGAACGTTGGACCGCGCGACCCGCGAGTGCAGCACGTCGCCCACGATCGCGATGCGCAGACCGGCCAGGTCCTGGCCGAGACCGCGCTGGTCCGGCTCCGCCGTGGGGTCGTGGGTCGGACCACCTGCGAGGTGCTGACGGATCGTGTAGGCGTCGAGCAGTGCCTGCGTCGGGTGCTGGTGCGTCCCGTCCCCGGCGTTGATCACCGAGGTCCCCACCCAACCCGAGTGCGCGAGCCGGTGCGGGGCACCCGAGGCGGGGTGCCGGATGACGACGGCGTCGGCCCCCATGGCCTGAAGGGTTTGCGCGGTGTCCTTGAGCGACTCCCCCTTGGACACGCTCGAGCCCTTGGCCGCGAAGTTGATGACATCCGCCGAGAGGCGCTTGGCGGCGGTCTCGAACGAGATCCGGGTGCGTGTGGAGTCCTCGAAGAAGAGGTTGACCACGGTGCGCCCGCGCAGGGTCGGCAGCTTCTTCATCTCCCGGCCCTGGGTCGCTGCCATCCGTGCCGCGGTGTCGAGCACGTGGATCGCGGCGTCACGGTCCAGGTCGCCGGCACTCAGGAGGTGCTTCATCGTTCGCCCCCGTCGATGCGGACCGTGTCCACGACCTGGGGACCCGCGTCCGGGTCGGTCTCGCTCAACCGGACCCGCACCTTCTCGCTGAGTGAGGTCGGCAGGTTCTTGCCGACGTAGTCGGCGCGGATCGGCAGCTCGCGGTGGCCGCGGTCGACCAGGACGGCGAGCTGGACGGCGCGGGGCCGGCCGAGGTCGTTCAGGGCGTCCAGCGCGGCACGGATGGTCCGGCCCGAGAACAGCACGTCGTCGACCAGGACCACCACCTTGTCGTCCACGCCGTCGGCCGGGACCTCGGTGGCGCCGATGGTCCGGGTGGGGTGGCGGTGCAGGTCGTCGCGGTACATCGTGACGTCGAGCGAGCCGACCAGGGAGCTCGGGTCGACGTCGGGCTCGACCTCGGCGATCTTGGCCGCGAGCCGGTGAGCGAGGGGCAGACCACGGGTCGGGATGCCGAGCAGGACGATTCCTGAGGCTCCCTTGTTGCGCTCGAGGATCTCGTGCGCGATGCGCGTCAGCGCACGGGTGATCTCGGCGGGGCCGAGGACCTCAGCCCCCGGGACTCCGGAGGCGGGTACGGGCAGAGCAGGGCCAGAGGACATCTGGCGACCTCCTTCCCCGCCTCACAGGACGGGTCTTAAAGGATGTCGGACACAGCGCACCCTACTGCACCCGACCGACCTCTCAGGGCTCGTCCCGACGGTCGGGACGTGGCGCGCCGGACGACTCCTCGGGCCCCGGCGCACGCTGCACGGCACCCGCCCGGCGACGGAACTGCGCGGGGGTCTGACCGGTGAGCCGGCCGAAGGTCCGGGTGAAGACCGCCTGGTCGTAGAAGCCCGTCCGGTGGGCGACCTCGACCAGGGGCAACGTGGTCGAGCTGAGCAGCACCGTCGCCCGGTCGATGCGCGCACGCAGCACGAACTGCTGGGGCGAGAGCGAGAAGACGCGCCTCATGCGACGGTCCAGGGTCGACGCGGAGCATCCCGCCGCGGCGGCCATCTCGGCCACCGTGACGGTCTCGGACACCCGTTCGTGCACGAGGGCCACGACCCTGGAGAGCGAGCTCACCGCTGCGTCGGCGGGGTCGTAGGTGCGCAGGTCCTCCGAGATGCTCACGAGGCCGACCACCACGCCGTCGACGCTCACCGGGACCTTGGAGGTCAGGTACCACCCGGGCGCTCCCCCGGGCCGCCGGATCAGCTCGAGCTCGTTGCGCACCGGGTTGCCGGTCCGCAGCACGACCTCGTCCTGGGCGACGTAGTGCTCGGCGAGCTGCGCGTCGAAGACCTCTTCGGCGCGGCGGCCCACCACGGACCGCCGGGACCGCTCGTCGGTGCGCTCGACGAAGGCCTGGTTGACCGCGACGTAGCGGCCGCTGGTGTCCTTGGCGCAGAACATCGTCGCGGTGAGCTCGTCCATGAGCTGCAGGACGGCCGGGCTCAGGGCGGCGAGCAGACGCTCACCCTCGGGCCAGGGGTCGGCGTGGCCCGCAGGCCGGGTCGGACGTGGCGTCATGGCAGGGGGGACAGTACAAGACCGGCGGCCGACCAGCAGCCTGCGGGATTCGTACAAGACGCGTACGGCCCTCGCGACGGACCATGGGCCCATGCACACCCAGACCCTGACGCAGTGCGCCCGACCCGCCGCGGACCTCGCCGACCGGTGGATGGCCGCGACCGCCGCCGGTGAGACGGCCCGCGAGAGGCGCACCACCGGGCGGCTGGCGGCCCTGGTCTCCGATCCCGCGGGGCTCGAGCTGGCGGTCCGCTTCGTGGACCGGGTGGCTCGGCCCCAGGACACCGCGGTCGCCGCCCACGAGCTCACAGGCCTGGCCGCGTCGGCCGACGCCGCGGCCGGTTTCCTCGGCCCCGTGGATCGCACCCTGCTGCGCCTGGGGACCCTGGTCGCCCCCGTGCTCCCCCAGGTCGTGGTGCCGGCGGCCCGCGCCCGGCTGCGCCAGCTCGTCGGGCACCTCGTCGCCGACGCCGGGCCCGGGCTCGGCGCGCACCTGGCCGCTGCCCGGGCCGACGGGTTCGGGCTCAACCTCAACCTGCTCGGCGAGGCCGTGCTGGGTGAGGCCGAGGCCCGGAGCCGTCTCGATCGCGTGCGTGCGCTGATCGAGCGGCCGGACGTCGACTACGTCTCGATCAAGGTCTCCGCCGTCGCGAGCCAGCTCTCGACCTGGGACACCGCGGGAAGCCGCGACAGGGTCGTCGAGCGCCTCCGACCGCTGTACCTGACCGCGCAGCACCACGGCACCTTCATCAACCTCGACATGGAGGAGTACCGCGACCTGGCACTCACGGTGCAGGTCTTCGAGCGGCTGGTGACCGACCCGGCGCTGCACGACCTCGAGATGGGCATCGTGCTCCAGGCCTACCTCCCGGACGCCCACGCCGCGTTCGACGAGATCGCCGCGATGGCTCAGCGGCGGGTCGAGCAGGGCGGCGCACGACTCAAGGTGCGCCTCGTCAAGGGCGCGAACCTGGCGATGGAGCGGGTCGAGGCCGAGATCCACGGGTGGCCGCAGGCGCCGTACCCGACCAAGCCCGACGTCGACGCGAGCTACGTGCGCCTGCTCGACACCGCGCTGCGGCCCGCGAGCACATCGGCGCTCCGGGTGGGCGTCGCCAGCCACAACCTGTTCCACGTCGCCCTCGCGCACCTGGTCGCCGCCGAACGCGGGGTGGGCGCCGACCTCGACGTGGAGATGCTGCAGGGCATGGCACCGGCCCAGGCACGGGCGGTCCAGGCCGACGTCGGACGGGTCCTGCTCTACACACCGGTGGTCGCGCGCGAGGACTTCGACGTCGCGATCGCCTACCTGATCCGCCGGCTCGAGGAGAACGCCGCCGAGCAGAACTTCCTGCACGCCCTGTTCGCCGGTGAACCGGCCCACGGCGGGCGCCGGCCCAGCGCCCTGGACCGGCAGCGTGAGGCCTTCCTCACCTCGGTGCGCGAGGCGGGCACGGTGAGCACCACGCCGCGCCGTACGGAGCGCACCGGCCTCCCGGCAGAGGACCCCTTCACCAACGCGCCCGACACCGACCCCGCCGTCGAGGCATCCCGTCGCTGGGCGCAGGACCTGCTCACCCGGGACGTCCTGGTGCCCGACGGTGTGCCGATCACCTCGGTCGCCGACGTCGACGCCGCCGTCGACCGGGCCGCGGAGCTCGCCGCCGGCTGGCACGACACGCCACCCGGGCGTCGGGCCGAGGTTCTCCGGCTCGCCGCCCGCTACCTCGAGGAACTGCGCGGCGACCTCGTCGCCACGATGGTCCAGGAGGCCGGCAAGACCGTCGCCGAGGCGGACCCCGAGGTGAGCGAGGCCGTGGACTTCGCCCGCTACTACGCCGAGCAGGCTGAGCTGCTGGCCGACGGAGCGGTGCCGGGTGCCGTCTACCGGGCGCACGGGCTCACGGTCGTGGCCCCGCCGTGGAACTTCCCGGTCGCCATCCCCCTCGGCTCGACCCTCGCGGCGCTCGCCGCCGGGAGCCCCGTCCTGGTCAAACCCGCTCCGCCGACACCCCGGTGCGTGCAGGTCGCGGTGGGCGCGGTCCACCGGGCCCTGGACGACATGGGCCTGCCCCGCGACGTCGTCCAGGTCGTGCTGTCCCCCGAGGGCGAGGTGGGCCGGCGCCTGGTGACCCACCCGGCGGTCTCCCGGGTGGTGCTGACCGGCTCGATCGAGACCGCGCAGCTCTTCGCCTCGTGGCGCCCCGACCTGGACGTCCTGGCGGAGACCTCCGGGAAGAACGCCCTGATCGTGACACCTTCGGCCGATGTCGACCTGGCGGTGGCCGACGCGGTCCGCTCGGCCTTCGGGCACGCCGGTCAGAAGTGCTCGGCCGCGTCGCTGCTGATCCTGGTCGGCTCGGCCGGGCGGTCCGACCGGCTGCGTCGCCAGCTCGCCGATGCGGTGACCTCGCTGCAGGTCGGGCCCGCCACCGAGCTCTCGACCACGGTCGGGCCCCTGACCGAGCCGGCGACCGGCAAGCTGCTGCGTGCCCTGACCACCCTCGACCCCGGTGAGGCGTGGCTCGTCGAACCGCGCCGCCTGGATGCCGAGGGCAGGTCATGGACCCCCGGGGTCAAGCACGGGGTCGCGCCCGGCTCGTTCTTCCACCTGACCGAGTGCTTCGGTCCGGTGCTCGGTGTGATGCGCACCGAGACCCTCGACGAGGCCATCGCGTGGCAGAACGCGGTCGCCTTCGGCCTGACCGGGGGCATCCACTCGCTCGACGAGGCCGAGGTCGCAACCTGGCTGGAACGCGTCGAGGTGGGCAACGCCTACGTCAACCGTCACATCACCGGGGCCGTGGTGCGACGCCAGCCCTTCGGTGGGTGGAAGGCGTCGGTCGTCGGGCCGGGCGCCAAGGCGGGTGGACCCAACTACCTCGCCGAGCTGGGGACCTGGACCGACTCGCCCGACGTCCCCCAGCAGGACGACGAGTGGTTGGCGTGGGCCGAGGCCGACGACCAACGCTGGTGGGACCGCGAGCTCGGGGGCGAGCACGACCCCAGCGGGCTGCACAGCGAGGCCAACGTGCTGCGGTACCGGCCCGTCCCTCACCTGACCGTGCGGGTCACCCAGGACGCCCGGGACCGCGAGGTCCGCCGGGTCCTGGCAGCCGCTGCGCTGGCAGGTGTGCCGGTCACCGTCAGCCGCGCCTCGCACGAGGACGACGCGACGTTCGCCGCCCGCGTCCGCTCGGGCGCGGTCTCGGGCCGGGTCCGCGTGATCGGCACCGCCGCCGGTCTGCGCGACGCCGCCGCGGGCCGTGTCGGTGAGGTCACCGTGCTCGACGGTCCGGTTCTCGCGAGCGGCCGACGGGAGCTGCTCACCGTGCTGCGCGAGCAGGCGATCAGTCGTACCCTGCACCGCTTCGGGCACGTCACGGAGCCCCGGTCGAAGCGCTGACCGCACGAGCTGCGTCCGGACGGGTGACCAGGTCCGGCGAGGTGTCCGCTCCGGGTACGCCCGAACGAGTGAAATGGGAGAGAAACGGAGAACTGCGGGCAAAGGTCCTCACGGTAAGGCTGGCCTGCGCCGATACTTGATCCGTGCAAGGACTCGCGCCTTCGTGGCTCACGGTCGTCCAGTGCGTCGTCGCGGGCGCGGTCATCGGCCTGTGCGCACTCCACTGGGTGTGGTGGCGCAGCGAGCTCCGTCGCTCGGGCGCCGCGTGGACCCTCACGTTGTCCCTCGCCCTCGCGGTGGTCCTGCTCACCAACGGCCTGCTCGACGGTGCCCAGCAGACTGGCCAGGCCTCCGCGCTGACCTTCGCACGCTTCTGCGCGCTCGCTGCGGCGATCACCCTGAGCCTCCCCGCGACGCAGGCCTACACCCGTGGGCCGTCGGTCCGTGCCCTGACTGCCGCCGTCGGCGGGTGGTACCTGGTGGGTGCGGTCCTGTGGGTCGCGACGGACCTCGTGGGCGTGCGCGGCTTCGAGGACGGACTGCCCGTCTACGGACCGCTGTCGACCGCCGTCGCGCTGCTGCCCCTGCTCGCCGTCGGGCAGTACCTCGTCCGCGCGGTCCGCGGCCGACCGATCAACCCCGTCGGCGCCGTGGTGACGGTGACCGCGTGCGTGTCAGCGCTGCTCCTCGTGGCCTCTCACGCCGAGCCTGCCTCCGCTGCCGGCGAGCTCCTCCGAGGCGTGTGGGTCGTGCCGATGGTGATCGGCCTGCACGTCATGGCCGCGGTCCGCATCTCGACCGTCCAGCGCGCCGCGGTCCGCCGTGCACGGATGCGCGACGCCCTGTCCGCCGTCGCCAACGCGGCGCTCTTCGTCAAGTGCCCCGAGCAGATCCTGGACCGGGCGATCGCCGAGAGCCGCGACCTCCTCGCCGACGAGTCCATCGAGGGGAGCCTGCGGCCCCTGGCCCGCCACCGCTTCGTGACCGAGCTCTACTCGCGCGGAGGCCACGTCTTCGACACCGACGAGCAGGTCTTCCTGCGCGACATCGCACGGGTCGTCTCGGGTGCCGCCGAACGCCAGGAGCTCACCAACCGGCTCGGCAGGGCCGCGTCGACGGACTCCTTGACCCAGCTGCACAACCGCCACTCCCTGGACCGCTACCTGACCGAGGCGCTCGAGAAGGCCAACGTCGAGCGCACCCGGGTGGGACTGCTCTTCTGCGACCTCGACGGGTTCAAGCAGGTCAACGACCGCCACGGCCACGAGTGGGGTGACACCCTGCTGGTGCTCACCGCCGAGCACCTGCGTGAGGTCGTGGGCCCCAAGCCCTTCATCGCTCGTCACGGCGGTGACGAGTTCGTCGTCGTGATCGAACGCGCAGGGAGCCTGGACGAGCTCGCCGACCTGGCCACTCGCCTGCGCACAGACTTCCGTCCGCCCGACGACGAGAGTGCGACCACCTCCCTGACGATCGGGGTCGCCGCCTGGGAGCCCGGTGAGCAGGTCGACACCTCGGCGCTGGTGCGCGATGCCGACGTAGCGATGCTCGAGGCCAAACGCCACCGGTCCGGGGTCGCCCTGTACGACGACGTCCTGCGCAGCCGGGTGACCGCTCAGAACGCCCTGCGCCGTGACCTGCAGAACGGTGTGGCCAACGGCGAGATCATCGCCCACTTCCAACCTCTGACGAACACCTCGACCCTCGAGGTCGTCGGCCTGGAGGTCCTCGCCCGGTGGCGTCACGGGCGTCGGCTGCGCCACCCGGCCGAGTGGCTCCCCTTCGCCGAGGAGTCAGGGCTGATCGTCGAGATCGGCCGACAGATGTTCGTCGCCGCCCGCGAGGGCATGGAACGCTTCGACCTGCCGGTCGCCGTCAACGTCGCCGCCCGTCAGCTCGACGAGCCCGGCTTCCTGCACCTGGTCGAGCAGGCATGGGGCGACACCGCCTGGGACCGCCTCACCATCGAGGTGACCGAGTCGGCGCTGCTGCACGACGCCGAGCACGTCTGCGCGGCCCTGGCGGCGCTCGCGGAGAAGGGCGTCAAGATCGCTCTCGACGACTTCGGCACCGGCTACAACTCGCTCTCACGCCTCGGCGAGCTGCCGGTGCACGTGCTCAAGATCGACCGGACCTTCGTCCGGGACATCCGCACCCCCGAGGGCGCCGCGGTGCTCCGGGCGATCCTGGCGCTGGCCGAGGCTCATCACCTCGAGGTCATCGCCGAAGGGGTCGAGCGGGTCGACGAGCTCACCGCCCTGATCGCGATGAACGTCCCCACGGTCCAGGGCCACATGCTCGGTCGGCCGGCAGCGGGCCTGCCGGTCCGGGGACCCCGACCCAGCGGCCCGGGCCGCCTGACCGGCCCGCGACCGCTGATCAGCCCAGCAGCGTCGGCTTGAGCTCGACGAGCCGCCCGAGCAACCCGTTGACGAAGGTCGGCGAGTCGTCGGTGGACAGTGCCCGGGCGAGCTCGACGGCCTCGTCCACCGCGACGGCGTCGGGCACCTCGTCGTTGAAGAGGATCTCCCAGGCGCCGATGCGCAGCACGGCACGGTCGACCGCGGGCATCCGGTCCAGGCTCCACCCGTGGGCGTAGGTCGCGATCAGCTCGTCGATGCGATCGCGCTGGTCGAGCACCCCCTCGACCAGGTCGACCGAGTACTGGGGCAACGAGGCCTCGGTCCCGGGCTGGGCGATGCGGTCGCTGAGCACCTGGAGCGGGGCCAGTCCGCGCTGGTCCGCCTCGAACAGGACGTCCAGCGCGCGCTTGCGCGCCTTGCTGCGTGCGCTCACCGGCTGATCAGTTCACTCGGCCGAGGTACGAGCCGTCGCGGGTGTCGACCTTGACCTTGGTCCCGTTCTCGATGAAGAGCGGCACCTGGATCTCCGCGCCGGTCTCCACGGTCGCGGGCTTGGTGCCGCCCGTCGAGCGGTCACCCTGCAGGCCCGGCTCGGTGTACGTGATCTCCAGGACCACCGAGGGGGGGAGCTCGACGTAGAGCGGGATGCCCTCGTTGGTCGCGACCATGGCCTGCTGGTTCTCGAGCAGGAAGCTGGCCGCGTCGCCCACCGTCGTCTCGGAGACGTTCAGCTGCTCGAAGGAGGAGCTGTCCATGAAGACGTAGTCGGTGCCGTCCTTGTACAGGTACTGCATGTCGCGCTTGTCGACGTTGGCCGTCTCGACCTTCAGACCCGCGTTGAAGGTCTTGTCCACGACCTTGCCCGAGAGCACGTTCTTGAGCTTGGTGCGCACGAAGGCACCACCCTTGCCGGGCTTGACGTGCTGGAACTCGATGACGGACCACAGCTGGCCGTCGATCTTGAGAACCGTGCCGTTCTTCAGGTCATTCGTCGTGGCCACAGTGGGTCTTCCTGTCGAGGTCGAAGAGGTCGTGCCCGAGCCCAGGCGGCACGTCCCGTGGACGGGCCGAGCGGATCACCGCAGGCTGCCAGGGCAGCGCGGGACGGTGGGGACCGGCGACGGCATGAGGGCGACGTCAAGTCTAGCGTGGCGTGTCCCCCGGACGGGCCAGCCAGGTCGCCTGCGGATGTCAGCCGGTCAGCAGACCGCGGAACGCCCCACCCACGGCGACCGCCCAGAGCATCGAGGCGAGGGTGCCGATGACGAACCGCTCCGACGCGGAGGGCCGTTCCCGCAGCTCGGGGTAGCGCCCCAGTCCCTTGATCGCGATGACGAACGCGATCGCCGCCGGGTAGCCCGCGAGCAGCGCCCCGGTGATCGCGATGCGTTCGAGGATCCCGATCCACGTCCCGCCCCGCAGCGCGTCCCGGGAACGGTCACCCACCGGGCCGTCACCCACACGGGCGTCCAGGTCGGGGTCGCGGGTGAGCTCCGCGGACAGGGGGGCGTCCTGCGGCGCCTCGTCGCGCAGCGCGGCCCCCTCCTCGCCACCGGCATCGGCCGATCGCGCGGCGAGCCTGAGCACCCCGGCGGTGAGCGGGGCGCCGACGAGGGCGCTGAGGGCCAGCGCCGCGGCACCGATGAGCGTGACGAGCCAGGGGTTCATCGGTCTCCCTCTGCGAGCAACCGGGCGACCACCGGACGGACGGCCACCTCCTCGGACCACAGTGCCGTACGCAGCCGTTGGCTGACGGCCTGCTCACTGATCTTGAGACGCGCCGCGACGTCCTTCTGCCGCAGACCGCCCGCACCGACCAGCTCGATCGCCTCCCAGCCCGCGTCGGAGCGTCGCGCGATCACGCCGCCCAGGAGGCGCAGGACGGCCTCCGCCTCGCGCCCTCTGGCCCCCGTCTCACCCGCACCGGCCTCGACCGCCACCGGGGCTGCGCTCCCCCGACCCTTGGCCCGCTCCACCGCGGCACGGGCGCGCACGAAGGCCTCCCCCGAGGCGGCGCGGCTCGAGGCCGGGAGCGGCTCGTGCACCGGCCCGATGCCGATGCCGATGCTCCACCCGCCGATGCGCAGCAGGGCCAGGGTCACGGTCGTGAGGTCGTCGGCGTCGCGCAGGACGGCCTGCACCTCGTCCCCCACCGTCCGCTCGAAGGGTCGCAGCACGCCGGGCAGTGCGGCGGTGAGCGGGGCCATCGTCGTGAGCAGCTCAGGCACGAGGTCCCCGCGCGTGGTGCTGGCGTCCTGGTCGACCGTCAGTACGAACATCGCTCAAGGCTAGACCCTAGATCCCGCCCCCTCAAGCCCCCAGCCTTAACCCACCCCCATCAACCCCACGCCCTCGCGCGGTCCGGCGAGGTTTCGGTCGCTCTGAGCGACCTAGACCTCGCGCGATCCGGCAGCCCGCGGGGTGGGGGCGGGCGGGTGGGGCTGGGTCGGGAGGGGCGGGCGGGGCAGGTTGTGCACAGGGGCCGAGGGGGCGTGGTGGTGGCGTCGGGATGTGCGGGAGGGTGGGGCGGTGCGGCCACCTCCTGCATCCGAGTGGATCCCCCCGGTGGCCAACGGGCAGTCCTCGGTCTTCACCGCGGCTCAGGCGCTGTCGGCGGGAATGACGATCGGGCAGGTGCGCCACCGCCGCTCCACCCGGCTGTGGGTCCCGGTGGCCGGGTCAGCCCTGCGGCACCGAGACCTCGACGCACGACGGGACCCGATGGTCCCGGTCTGGGCGGCGTGCCTCACCTGGCCCGATGCCGTGGTCTGCCGCCGGGCGGCGGCGAGGGTCCATGGCCTTCCGGTCGACCTCACGGGCAGGGTCCACGCGATCGTCCCGCACGGCCGACGCGCCCGCGCACGGCTGGAACCGCTACGGGTCGCTCTGCCCGAGGACGACGTCCTGCGCTTCGCCGGCTTCGCCCTGACCACGCTGCCTCGGACCGTCCTGGACCTCCTGGGACACCTGCCCGAGCGGGAGAGCGAGTCCTTGCTCGTCTGGGTGCTCACCCGCCGCGTGCTCACCCATGCCCACCTTGAGCGGCTGCTCAGCGAACGCCCGGGTCTTGCCGGGAACGTCCGTCGTCGTGCCCTGCTCGCCACCACCCGGGGCGGGGCGATGAGCCTCGCCGAGCGCCGCCTGCACACCATCCTCGAGCGCGGCGGCGTCGCCGGATGGCAGGCCGACCAGACCCTGAGGGACGACACAGGCATCATCGGCAACGCCGACGTGCTGTTCCGCGCCGAGAAGCTGGTGCTCGAGGTGGACGGACAGGCCTACCACCAGGGCGCGCAGTTCCAGCGGGACCGGACCCGGCAGAACCGGCTGGTCGCCGCAGGGTTCACCGTCCTGCGCTTCACCTGGCACGACCTCACCGACCGCCCCAACACCGTGCTCCACACGGTGACCCGCACCCGCCTGCGGGCACACACGATCCGGTGAGGTTCCTGCTGTTCTCAGCGACGCAGACCTCGCGCGATCTCGCGAGCGACGAGGCTCAGAGGCGCGCGGCGATGGCCGACAGGGCCAGGCGGTAGGAGTCGAGGCCGAAGCCCGCGACGGTGCCGGTCGCGACCGGGCCGATGACGCTGTGCTGCCGGAAGGCCTCGCGGGCGGCGGGGTTGGACAGGTGCACCTCGACCAGGAGCAGCCCCGCGGTGGTGATCTGCGCGGCGGCGTCCCGCAGCGCGTAGGAGTAGTGGGTGAACGCCGCCGGGTTGATCACGACGTGCGCACCGGTGTCGACCGCCTCGTGGATCCAGCCCACGAGCTCGGACTCGTCGTCCGTCTGGCGGACCTCGACGTCCAGTCCCGACTCGGTCCCCCAGCGCTGGGTGGCCTGGACGAGGTCCGCGAGGGTCGCCGACCCGTAGACCTCCGGCTCACGCACCCCGAGCCGTCCGAGGTTGGGTCCGTTGAGCACCAGAACACGGGTCATGGCGCAAGGCTAGGGGATCGCCGCGGCCCGTTCCGACCGGCCCGCCGACCTCACAGGGAGATCGCGGTGCCCGACGGCGCCTCGCGGCTCACCTCGGCGTAGGCGGCGACCAGGAGGGTCGGGTCGGGCCCCTCGAGACGGGTCGGCCGCCCGATGCCCTCGAGGACCACGAAGCGCAGCAGGTCACCGCGGGTCTTCTTGTCCCGGCGCATCGCCGAGAGGAGCTGTTCCCAGCGGTCCCCGCGGTAGGTCACCGGCAGCCCGACCGAGGTGAGGATCGCCCGGTGGCGGTCCACGACGTCCTCGGAGAGCCTGCCGCTGAGCCGGGCGAGCTCGGCGACGAAGACCATCCCGACGCTGACGGCCGCACCGTGGCGCCACGAGTACCGCTCGACATGCTCGATGGCGTGGGCGAAGGTGTGGCCGTAGTTGAGGATCTCGCGCAGGTCGGCCTCACGGAGGTCCTGCCCGACGACCCGGGCCTTCACCGCCACCGACCGCTCGATCAGCTCGCGCAGGACGGCACGGCCGGCCGGCTCGAGGGTCTCGCCGGTCAGGGCGGTGGGGTCGGCCTCGATGAGGTTGAGGATCCGCTCGTCGGCGATGAAGCCGGTCTTGATGACCTCGGCGAGCCCGGCGGTGCGGTCGTGCCGGGGCAGCGAGTCGAGGGTCTCCAGGTCGCAGAGCACCCCGGCAGGCGGGTGGAAGGCCCCCACGAGGTTCTTGCCCTCCGCGGTGTTGATGCCCGTCTTGCCTCCCACGGCCGCGTCGACCATGGCCAGCAGGGTCGTCGGGATGTGCACGACCTTGATGCCCCGCAGCCAGGTCGCGGCGACGAAGCCGGCCAGGTCGGTCGTCGCTCCCCCGCCCAGCGAGACGATGGCGTCGCTGCGGGTGAAGTCGGCCTGCCCCAGCACCTGCCAGCAGAACGCAGCGACCTGAGCGGTCTTGGCCTCCTCGGCCTCGGGAATCTCGGCGAGCAGGGTCTCGTAGCCCTGGGCGACGAGGTCCTCGCGGACCGCCTCGGCCGAGGTGGCGAGCGCGCCGGGGTGGATCAGCAGCACGCGTCGGGTGCGGTCGCCGAGCAGCCGGGGCAGCTCGCCCAGCAGGTGGCTGCCGATCAGCACCTCGTAGGGCCTGTCCCCGGGCACGTGGACCGAGGTGGGCGTCGAGGGGGGCGTGGTCTCACTCATGCTGGTCGTCCTCCGGGGTCGCGGCGTGAGCGGGTGGCGGCGCGGGGAGCCGGGCGGGTGCCGCGGACGGGGCCGCCGACGACGTCGGGTCGGGCGGTGGCACCTGCTCGGCGTCGGGCTGCTGCGCGCGGGCGTGCTCGGCGATCTTCGCGGCCACCTGCCCCGGACGGACCCCGTCCGTGACGACGTGCAGGGTGCTGACCCTGTCGTACACCGGGCGACGGGCGTCCATCAGCGCCTGCCACTGCGCGCGGGGGTTGCCCAGCAGCAGCGGTCGTGAGGTGTTGAAGCCGACCCGGGGAGCGGCCTGAGCCAGCGACACGTCCAGGAAGACGACCATGCCGCCGGCGTCGGTGTAGGCGTGCAGCGCCTGCTCGGTGTGCGGGTCGAGCACCGCTCCCCCACCCAGGGCCAGCACGCCGTCGTGGGTCGCCAGGGCCGTGGTCACGGCCTCACGCTCGAGCTCGCGGAACCGTGGCTCTCCGTCGACCACGAAGATCTCCGAGATGGACTTGCCCGCAACCGCCTCGACGTCCTCGTCGGTGTCGCGGCTCGTCACGTGCCACAGCGCAGCCAACGCCCGGGCGACCGTCGACTTGCCCGACCCGGGAGGGCCGACCAGGACGGCCCGGGGTCCGTGCGGGGCGCCGGTCACCGCTGCAGCTCGGGGATCGACGCGAGGTACGCGTCGACGTTGCGACGGACCTCGGCGACGCTGTCCCCGCCGAACTTCTCCAGCACGGCCTCGGCGAGCACCAGGGCGACCATGGCCTCGGCGACCACCGCGGCCGGTGGGACGGCGCACACGTCGGAGCGCTGGTGGATGGCCTGCGCGACCTCACCGGTGACCACGTCCACGGTGTCCAGCGCACGCGGGACCGTCGAGATGGGCTTCATGGCCGCCCGGACCCGCAGGACCTCCCCGTTGGACATGCCGCCCTCGACGCCCCCGGCCCGGTTGGTGCGCCGGCGGATGCGACCCTGCTCGTCCCGCTCGATCTCGTCGTGGGCCTGCGAGCCACGTCGGGTGGCGGTGCGGAACCCGTCGCCCACCTCGGCGCCCTTGATCGCCTGGATACCCAGCAGCGCTGCCGCCAGGCGCGCGTCCAGCCGACGGTCCCAGTGCGTGTAGCTGCCCAGGCCCGAGGGCACGTCATAGGCCAGGACCTCGACCACGCCGCCCACGGTGTCACCCGCGGTGTGGCAGTCGTCGATCTCGGCGACCATCGCCGCCGAGGACTCGGCGTGGAAGCACCGCACCGGGTCGGCGTCCAGGGCCGCGGCGTCCTGCGGGGTGGGCAGGTCGACGCCGTCGGGCACGCTCACCGGACCGATGGCCACCACGTGGGAGACCAGCCGGATGCCCACGGCCTGCTCGAGGAACGCGGCCGCCACGGCGCCCAGAGCGACGCGGGTCGCGGTCTCGCGCGCGGAAGCCCGTTCGAGCACCGGGCGAGCGTCGGCGAAGCCGAACTTGCGCATGCCCACCAGATCCGCGTGACCCGGACGAGGACGCGTCAGAGGGCGGTTGCGTGCCACCTCCCGCACATCCCCGGTGCCGGCGTCGACCTGGAGCCGCTCGGGCGCCACCGGGTCGGGAGACATCACGTCGACCCACTTGGGCCACTCGGTGTTGCCGATCTCGATCGCCATCGGGCCGCCCTGGCTCACCCCGTGACGCAGCCCCGCGAGGATCCGGACCTCGTCCTGCTCGAACTTCATCCGCGCCCCGCGACCGTAGCCGAGCCGACGACGGGCCAGCTTCTCCCGGACGTCGTCGGTGGTGACCTCGACCCCGGCGGGCAGGCCCTCGAGGATCCCGACCAGAGCGGGACCGTGCGACTCACCTGAGGTCAACCAGCGCAGCATGGGTCGATCCTTCCACGGCCCCGGACGCACCTCGGCCCGCGTCCGGGCTGCGGACGCGGGCCGAGGGGCGAACCGGCAAGAGCAAGCGGTCGGGTCAGCTGCCGACGACGGGTGCGAACGGGTTGCGTTCGCTCGCTGGCAAGGGCGCGAGCTCGACCTCAGGCTCCTCCCCGTCGACCGCTGGCACGTCGACCGCGGGGAGCACGTAGATCATCCCGTCGATCGTCATGTCCAGATCGCCCGCCTGGGTAGCGGGCCTGCCGCCCGATGCCTCGGCGAGCGGCAACGCGGAGGTGTTGAGACTGGTCACGAGATACAGCCGCCGTGTGCCCTCCTGGAGTGCCTCGAGAAATGCAGAGACATTGGCATAGGGGCCTACCAGGGTGATCGACATGGGAATACCGACGAGGCGCGTCGCTTCGGCGACCGGTTCCGGTGCGGCGTCCTGGGTGGGGTCACGGGTGATGTCGTCGGCCTCCTCGGCCGGAACCTCTTCCGCGTCGGCCTCCTCGGCTGCGGGCACCGGTGCCACCGAGACAGGCGGGACGACGAGCTGCGGAAGGCCAGGGGTCAGCCCCACGATCGTCACGCCGTGCGCCGCCGCTGCAGCATCAATCTCACGGAGGTAGTCGGCCAGGTCTGCATCTTGCGGGAACTGGACCTGGATGGCTTCGAGCTGCGCCTTGTAGCTGTCGAGGTCCTCGTACTGCTTCTTGAGGGTGGCGAGCTGGAGCTGCAGGATGTCCTGACGGGCCAGTTCCGACTCGGTGATGTCGCGGGTCTCTTGTGCCTCGGTGAGCTTGGGGGTGACAGCGAGGAACCAGACCCCAGCGACGATCAGGAGGGCCACGACGACCGTGCCTGCGATCCACCTGCTGGCCTTGGCGGTGCCCATGTCAGCTCTCCTCGTCGATGTCGATGAAGCGCTGTGCGTAGGCGTCTTCAGTGATCTGCACCGAACCCGACACGATGAAGTAGACGCCCTCGTCTTCGGTGACCTGCGAAGACGAGATCCACGGGTCGGAGAACCCGGTGACTGCGTCGAGGTTGTCGAGCCAGGCCGCGGTGTCCGGGACGGTGACCGATCGCGCGGTGAAGGTGAGCGTCCCGACGTTGGGGCCCTGCAACGGGTGAGCGGCTCCCACAGGTGCCATCGTGGGGGTGGCAGCCACGACGGAGAACGTGTCGAAGCTCACGGCCGTCGGAGACGTCGCAGCCAGTGCAGCGAGGTAGGGACGCCACCTGACCTCGGTCGACATCCCGAGCCGGCGAGCCGTCAGAGCCTCGCTGAGCTGATTGAGGACGCGGGGCACCTCGGCGTACTCGGCCTGTTCGGCGAGCAACCCTTGGTTCACGGCTTCGACATCACTGAGCTCGGCCTGGGCCTGGCGTGCGCTGAAGGTGGCCCATAGGAGGAGCAGTCCAGCAAGGAAGATCGACACGAGGATCGCAACGCCGAGCCACGCCTTGAGCCGGCCGAGCCGACGTCCCGCCGTGATCTCCGGCGGGAGCAGGTTGACCTGCGGCAGTGCGGGAGCTCCGGGCACCATCGCGGCGGTGCGAACAGGAGCGACGGAGGTGGCGCTCACGCGGCGACTCCCATGGCGAGGCCCACCGGGATGGCCAGCAGGGAGATGGACTCGGGCAGGTGCTTGCGGGCATCTGCTCCGACCTTCAGGGTGGCCAGCGGGTCGCCGTAGGTCACGGGTAGGCGGCTGGCGGTCGACAGGTACTGAGCGAGTCCTGGCAGGAGACCACCACCGCCTGTCAGGAGCGCAACGTCCAGGCCTGAACCAGGGTTGTTGCTCGAGTAGTAGACGAAGGTGTTACGGATCGCCTCGACCAGGTTCCGTGTCACCTCGCTCACAGCGTTGGCCCCTAGGGAGAGCTCGGGAGCGACCGGGTAACCGACCCCGATCTCGCGCTTGAGCCGTTCTGCATCCGGACCCGACATCTGCATCTGCCCCGCCAACGCGTCGGTGACGTCGTTCCCACCCGAGGGCAGTGTGCGCGCGAATCGTGGCACGCCGTGCGCCGAGATGATGACGTTGGTCACCCGGGCGCCGACGTCGACCAGTGCGACGACCTTGTCGGCGAACTCCCCTCGGGCCATCCCGCGGAGGAGCGCGAAGGCGTTAAGGTCGACCATTCCGGGTCGCAGGCCCGCGCTCTCCGCGGCCATGACGTTCGAACGGACGGTCTCCCGCGAGGCAGCGACCAGCATGCCCTGGAGCGTTCGACCTGAGGAGCCCTGGTACTCGGCAGTCGGGTAGTAGTCGAGCAGCGCCTCATCGACGGGCATCGGGAGCAGCTCCTGCACCTGGAACCGCAAGGATGCGCGCAGCTGCGCCATCGGGGCCCAGGGGAGCTCCAGCTCGCGCACCACGACACGGGGGTTGCCGACCCCGAGCACCACGTCGCGCGTGCTGAACTTCCCGCGGCGCCACAGGTCCTTGAGCGTGGATGCGACGGTCTCCGGCTCGGCGACCTCGGCGTCCTGAACAGCACCTGGCGGGAGAGCGATCTCTGCGCACCGGACCAAGGTCGGCTGGTGGCGGCCCGACGGACCACCGCTGCCGAACTCGAGCTCAACAGCGCGCACCGCGGTCGAGCCGATGTCGAGCCCTACGACCCGGGTCTTGCCCATGTTTCTTCCGCCTCTGCCGATGTGTTCGTGCCCTGCACCAGTCCTATCGGACGGTCTGGCAGGTCCCTTGAGAAGAACGACCACACGGGCTGACGGCGCGGCGGCAATCAGGACATCAGACCGATGTATCCCGACCAGAGCTGTTCGCCGCACACGACACCGACGGCCGCCCCGCCGACCATCCATGGCCCGAACGGGATGCCCGACTTGCGACCGGCGCGTCCGCTGGCAAGGAGACCGACGGCAAAGGCGCCGCCCAGGAGGAAGGCAGCGAAGGCGCCGACAACGAATGCGCCCCAGCCGATCCACCCGAGGTAGAGACCGAGAACCCCGGCGAGCTTGACGTCACCGAAACCCATGCCCACCGGGTACACCACCATCAGGACGAAGTAGAAGACGTAGAGCACAGCACCGGCCGCGACGGCACGCATGAGCGCTCCCCAGTCTTGTATCCCCCACGAGGCGACCGCGAGCAGGACGGGGCCGACGAGGTAGGACGGAAGCACGATCGCGTTGGGCAGCCGACGGGTGTCCAGGTCGATCAGTGTGAGCGCCACGCCGATGGCAGCGAGGTATAGGTAGGCGGGTACCGCCCAGCCGTTGTCCGTTCCGAGCCCGAATCGGACCGCGACGACGACGAAGGCGACTCCCGTGACCAGTTCGACCAACGGATATCGGACGGGAATCCGTTCGTGGCAGTCACGGCAGCTTCCACGCAGCGCGAGCCATGACAGTACTGGCACGTTGTCCCGACGGCGGATGGGGTGCGCGCAGCGCGGGCAGGCACTCGGTGGGGCAACCACAGACTCCCCGCGGGGGACACGCCAGATGACGACGTTGAGAAACGACCCGATGAGCAGCCCGATCCCTGCGACCAGGGCAAGCACTGCGGCCTGAGCGTGACCTGTCAGGACGGCAGGTTCGGCGAGGTTCAGGGGATCTCCTGGTAGCCGTCGAGCGAGGCGGACACCGTGCTCGGAGGCGCGTTCCACTTCTGGCCAAGACCCGAGTTGCAGGTGGCCGTGGTGATCTTGGAGAACGCACCGAGGAACTTGTCCCCGAGGGAGGCGCACCTACCCCAGCTGTCCACGAACGTGTAGGAGGTCGCATAGCTGCCGGTGTCGGCGAACCGTGTCCACCTCTGGTTGGCAGCCGAACTGCTGCACGCGCTGGTCAGGTACACGTAGCCGCCTTCTGTCCCGGGTGAGACGAGACAGTAGCGCGCCGACGTGCTGTTCAGGCGCAGGATCGAGATCTGCTGCGGTCCGCTCGACCCGACCTTGCTCGCCGGTTCGGTGTAGTACCACTTGTGGTTCCAGAGCAGGTTGGGCTGTCCGGGGATCGGGTCCTGCTTGCACGGGTAGACGATCATGTGCGAGTAGTTGACGTCCTCGTTGGTGACGTCGAAGCACCGTCCAAACTCCAGGTAGTTCACGATCTGACGGGTGTCTTCACCCGCGGCTCCGGCACCTACCCGTGGGTCAGGATTGAACGAGCCCCACTCATTGTTGCTCGGGGCACTTCCCGTCACCCAGAGGTCACGGCCGTTGGGCGAACCTGACGCGGTCCCCGAGCTCAACCACGTACTCGCATACCCTGAGGAGATGGGGTCGCGCTGGCCGCGCCAGCGAGCTCCTCCCTCCCAGCTCCAGAGCTGGTTCCACCGCGCCGCGGAAGTCTTGGGTTCACACACCCTTAGGGTGATGCGCTGTGGAGGGCTGCCGCCGACCGGGCCGGTCAGGCACAGAGGATCGACGCCGAGGCCAGGCAGCGTCGTACTGGCGAGCTTGATCTGGTAGTCGGTGTCGTAGATCCACAGCTGGTGCACGTCGTCGGTGCCGCAGTCGACCGCCGGGACGTACCTCACGTGGGACCCGACACTCGCCGAGTACGCCTCCAGACAGAAGCGATCCGGGGTGATCGACCCGTCGAAGCTATAGATCAGGCCGCCAGGGATGTTGTTGTTGGTGATCTGGAACTCGTAGGTCACCTGGACGGTGCGGTTACCTGCGTCTGCGCCCATCCCTGCGACACCCTCGGCCAACCCCGAGGCGGTCACGAGCGCGTAGCTCGGGTCGGCCGTCGGGCCGGAACCCGGGGTGCAGGCAAGGGCGTTGGACGCGATCCACGAGGCACTACGGCCGGTAGGGTCCTGCAAGAAGTACTGGATGGAGGCCGTGTACGTCAGGCTCGCTCCGGCGTCATCGACCGGCCCTTCGGCCGAGCACGGCAGCTTTGCCCGGTCGCCGTAGACCGCTCCGGTGAAGTCCGCAGGCGCCTCCGCGGTCCGGATCTGTCCGATCACCGTGTTCACGCCGGCTTCGGCAGCGAAGATCGTCTGGCTGCTGGTGCGCATGAAGCTCGTCGGCATCATCTGCGACATCATGATCCCCAGCAGGAGCATGCTCAGCATGGCGGTCAGCAGGATCGCGATCAGAGTGGTCACCATCGCCACCCCACCCTCGGAGTCACGCGCCGAGCGGCACAACCGGAACCGGCTCAAGACGCGCGAAGCCGTTGACGTCAGGGTTGTCATGGGCGCTCCAGGTGGCTCGTGCAGATGAAGGTGTCGCTCACTCCGTCGCCGTTGAGGTCGGCGTTGCTGGGCGACTCGTAGGAGCTGTTGCGGGCGACGAAGACGGTGGCGACATCGGCTCCTGTCACCGAACCCGGTCCAGCCGAGCCTCGTCCGACATCCACGCTGACCATGAGCTGCTGGCGGGTCAGCGTGCCTCCGGCGCGTTCGAGCACGAATGGCGGATTCGGTGCAATACCGGCCGCGAGGTCCCCGAGCATGTCGTTGCGCACGTCGGTCGCGATGGTGTTCCAGGCAGACCTGGTACCAGTCGGAACGTCACGCCACGTCCTGACCTGGAGCACCCGGGCGGTCGGGTCGAACCGCCACTGGGTGCACAGCGGCTCCTGCCCTCCAGGCAGGGACGTCGTCAGGAACTCGACGTAGTGAGCACCGCTGGCTCCGGGCCCGGGTGAGTTGATCGAGTTCGCATACCGGATCTGCTTGTCCATCATCTGGAACGCCTTGCGAACGGCGTCCCCCGAGTCGGTGACGTCCTGTGCGCGAACTGCGCTGCGCGTCATCGTCATGAGCCCGCCGAAGAAGACGGCCAGGACGACGCTGAAGATCGCCATCGCCACGAGGAGCTCGACGAGCGTCATCCCCTCGTCGTCCTCGGACGACCGGCCACGGAGGAGGCGCATCAGTCGCGTCCGTAGATCTCGAACCGGGCACTGGCGACATCCGACCGCAGGCCTGTCTGCAGGTCGACGAGTGAGTACGTGAAGTTGCAGACCCGCCAGGAGGTGGAGTTGCCGGTGGTCCGGGCGATTACCCTGATCTCTCCCAGGTGCAACCGGTTCTGGTCGGTGGGAGGTCGGAAGTCACACCCCCCGGTCATCCCGGTGTAGTCGATCCGCACGCCGGTTCCCGTCCTGACGAAAGAACCGGGTGTGTCGTTGAGGCCGACGGGGACGTACCGCGCGGTTTGAGAGGAGAGACGGACGTCGTCCGCCACCGCGACCGGCGCGGTCGGTGGCGGAGCCGAGTAGGTGACTCGTACCGTCATAGTCGCGGGGGCCGACGAGATCCCGGCGGCGTCGGTCAGGACGTAGCCGAAGGTGCGCTCGAGGGCCGTGTTCTGCGGCGAGTCGTACCGCACGGTTGTGCCAGTCAGCGGCGCACCCGTGAAGGTGACACCGTCGACCTGGAGGGTTCCGCCGGCCGCAGCCCCGCTCGTTACCGTGACCCTCAACCCTGTGGGGTCGGCGTTGCCCTCGAGGAGCTTGGGTGTCAGGTCCGTCCAGGTCGGCGTGCTGGTTGGCTTGGCCGGGACCTCGAGGACCTTGTCCCCACTGACGATCGTGTTGATCAAGATGTTGACCCGGGCGACCGGGCTCTCCTGCCCCGACGTGTCCGTGTACCGGTACTCGAACCAGTCACCTCCCGAGGCGACCGACGGCGTGTAGACGACGGCGAGCCCGGACACCGTCGCGGTTCCGTTGGTCGGGGGCTCAGTGATGGTCACCAAGGCGGGCGAACCCACGTCGTTCGCCGTCACGTTGACGGTCGCGGAGGTTCCGCCCAGGACCAGCGCGGTGTCGTTGCTCGCGAGGGGTAGCAGGGTGATCTCGACCGTGGCCGGGTCGGACTGCGCGCCACTCGCGTCCTTGATGCGGTACGTGAACGTGTATCGCCCGGAGCCGCTCGTGGGGGCCGTGTACGTGATGACGCCGTTCGTGGCTACCGTCGCGGTGCCCTGCCCGGACGCGGGCGGGCTCACGATCATCACGGGGTTGGAGGTGACCGGCCCGAGGAGGTCGTTGGTCAGGACGTTGATCGCGCGCGACTCGCCGTGCAGGAAGACCTCGAAGTCGTCCACGGCGATCGGGGTGAGGACCTGGTTCCACTTGAGATCGGAGGAGCGGTCGACCAAACCACTGAGGTGGTAGCTGCACTGATCGCCCGCGCACTGCCCGCTGGTCGATGGCCAGGTCACGACTGTGGTTACCCGGAGCATCCGCAGCATGCCTGGAGGGGTCGCGTCCTCAGCCAGGGCCGACGGCACACCTGGGAGCTTCGAGCAGACCTGGTCCGTCGACACGACGTTGCTCGGCCGGTAGCACACGCCGACGAGGGTCGTGACGGTGTA
This sequence comes from Actinotalea alkalitolerans, assembly GCF_023369855.1. Lineage (GTDB taxonomy): Bacteria > Actinomycetota > Actinomycetes > Actinomycetales > Cellulomonadaceae > Actinotalea. The sequence goes on from NZ_JAMBPP010000017.1 coordinate 59,002, forward strand.
CTGCTGCCCGGAGTGAGCTCTGGTGACCACGAGTGGCACGGTCGCGTTGTCCGACGTGGTCAACCCGGTGTCCGGGTCCCACAGCGGGTAGGTCTCGTCGAGCCCGTCGATGTTGAGCGCTGCCAGTGCTGACCAGGCCGCCTCGACGTCGACCTGTCGCCGCCCGACGGCGAGGCCAGAGATCGTCGACCCGCCGGCGGTCATCGGGTTGACGGCGTAGGCGCGCTCCATGGCCTCGTTGGCGACGGCGACCGCGTTCTGTGAGCGCTGCAGGTGACTGGTGGTCTGGGTGCCCTGGATGAAGAAGTAGAGGGCTGCCGTGGCGACGATGCCGAGCAGGACGAGCGAGACGATGACCTCGATCAGCGTCAGGCCGGAGTCGTCTGGCCGTGCGTCGGGCGTCTCGGTGCGGGACCGTGGCATAACCCCTCCTCTGGCTCTCCTGGCAGTGGCACGGCCGATGGGCCGGGGCTGTTGGCCCCGGCCCATCAGGTGTGGTCGATCAGGGGCAGGCGGCGGTGGTGCTCAGGCCACCGGTCAAGCTGTTGTATGTGATGTGGGGCGCCGTGCCTGCGGTGATGGCGTTGCCAGCCGGGTTGCTCCCGACGACGCAGAAGCCAGTGGTGCCGATCAGTGTCCAGTTCACGACGTTGCCTGTGCTCAGAGTGACCTGCTGGGAGCCGACAGCGATCGTTCCCGTGCCCCCACCGGCGGCCGGGTACACCTGGTTGTCGACGAAGTGCGTCTCCAGGCCGGTGGCGACCGTCCGGAGGTCCGACTTGATCGAGGAGTCGACGGCCGACTTCCGCTGGTTCAGGAAGACCGGGATGGCGATCGCGGCGAGGATGCCGATGATGATCATGACGACGAGGAGCTCGATCAGGGTGAAACCCTGGTCCTTCTCGTCGAGGGACTTACGGATACGAGCAATCACGAGGTGCTCTCCTTCGAGGTCAGGTACGAATGGCTTGAGGAATCGATATGTCCGATTCGGGCAATGCTCCGGCACTGCGCCGACGCCGCGAGTGCGCCGACCCGATACCGCTTGTTCGGCCTTGCACCTGCTTCATCGGACGAGCCTCTGAAGATCTTGAGGTGTTTGTTCCCTGCATCCGCGCTTTTCACCCGTTAGGAGGAACGGCCGCTCACTCGATGAGCTCGAAGATGTTGAAGATGGGCATGTACAGCGCGATGATCATCGTCCCGACGATGCCCCCGAGCACCGCGATCATGATGGGTTCGATCATGGCGGTCAGTTGCTCGGTCGCCGCCTCGACCTCCTGGTCGTAGAAGTCAGCGATCTTGGCCAACATGGTGTCCAGGGCCCCCGTGTCCTCGCCGACGGCCATCATCTGCACCACCATCGGCGGGAATACGCTGTGCTTCGACAGCGGACCGGTGAGCGACTCTCCGCTGCGCACCGAGTCGCCGACATCCTTGGTCGCGCGTTCGATCACGACGTTGCCGCTGGTTGCACCGACGATGTTGAGGGCCTGGAGGATGGGCACACCCGCGTGGATCATCGTGCCGAAGTTTCGGGTGAAACGGGCAACTGCGATCTTCTGGAACAATGTGCCAAAAATAGGCACCTTGAGCTTCATCGGGTCGACCTTGTCCCGAACTCCCTGCTTGTGCTTGTTCTTTCCCCACCACGCACCGAACAAGACCAGCGCGACGAGCAGAACAGGACCGCCGACCTTCATCCAGTCCGACAGGATGACGAGGATCTTCGTGGGCAGCGGGAGCTCGCCACCAAGATTCGCGAACATGTTGGCGAAGATCGGCACGATGAACAGGAGCATGCCCACGACCGCCAGGATGGCGATGATGAACACGACGACGGGATAGGTCATGGCCGACTTGACCTTGCCGCGCAGCTTGACCTCGGACTCGAAGTTCTCTGCGATGGAGACCAGCACCCGATCGAGGAACCCGCCGACCTCGCCGGCCTTGATCATGTTGATCATGAGGGGCGGGAAGACCTCTGGGTGCTTGGCCAGGGCGACCGAGAGCGCCGAACCCGTCTCGACGTCGCTGCGCACCTGGGCGACGATCTTCGCCAGCGCCTTGCTCTCGGTCTGCTCCGCCAGGATCGACAGCGCGCGGAGGATCGACAGCCCTGAGTCGATCATCGTGGCCAGCTGGCGCGAGAGGATCGCGAGGTCCTTGAGCGTGATCCGGTCCCCCAATCCGGGGATCTTGATCTCGGTCTGTAGCCCACCCGTGCTGACCTCGTTGAGTGAGATCGGGGCGATGCCCATGGTCCGGAGCCGGCTGACCACCGCAGCCTGGTTGTTCGCCTCGATCCGACCCTTGACCAGCTTGCCCTGCTGGTTGCGGACGGCGTACTCGAAGACCTTCGTCGCGGTCGCCATGTCAGGCCCCCGTCCCGCTCGCGTAGCCCGCCGAGGAGGGGTCAGCCTGCATCGCTGCGGTCATGCCCTGCCCGATGCTCGACGAACGGCCGACCAGCCGGTTGAAGTCCTCGACGTGGTGGCACTTCTCGAGACCGGCCTCGTAGGTGATGCGGTTGGCCCGCACCAGGTCGGCGATGTGCTGGTCCATGGTGTGCATGCCCTGCTTGGCGCCGGCCTGCATCGCTGAGTAGATCTGGTGGGTCTTGCCCTCGCGGATGAGGTTACGGATCGCGGGCGTTGCCAGCATGACCTCGGTCGCCACGGCCCGCCCACCGCCGACCCGGCGGCACAGGGTCTGGCTGACGACGCCCTGGATCGCGCTCGAGAGCTGGGTGCGGACCTGCGACTGCTGGTGAGCCGGGAAGACGTCGATCACGCGGTCGATGGTCTGCGCCGCGTCCTGGGTGTGCAGGGTCGCGAACACGAGGTGGCCGGTCTCAGCAGCCGTCAGTGCCACGGATATGGTCTCCAGGTCACGCATCTCCCCCACCATGATGATGTCGGGGTCCTGCCGCAGGACGTGCTTGAGGGCGTTGGCGAAGGACAGTGTGTCTGCGCCGACCTCGCGCTGGTTGATCAACGACTTCTTGTGACGGTGCAGGAACTCGATCGGGTCCTCGACCGTCATGATGTGGTCGCTTCGGGTCCGGTTCGCCAGGTCGACGATTGCGGCCAGGGTGGTCGACTTGCCCGAGCCGGTCGGGCCGGTCACCAGGACGAGACCGCGGGGCAGCCCCGCGAAGTTGGCGACGCTCGCCGGCACACCCAGGTCCTCGAGTTGCTTGATCTCGTAGGGGATCATCCGGAACGCGGCCCCCACCGAGTCCCGCTGCTTGTACATGTTGACGCGGAACCGCGACACACCTCGGACCGCGTAGGCGAAGTCGAGCTCGAGGTTCTGCTCGAAGGTCTCCCGCTGCTTGAGGCTGATCACCGCGTACAGGCTTCGCTGGAGGGAGTCCGCAAGCAGGACCGGGAACTCCTCGAGCGGCCTGAGAGCGCCGTCCAGGCGCACCATGGGCTGGGCACCGGCCGTCAGGTGGAGATCCGACGCACCCCGGTCGATCATCATCCTCAGAGCGGTATCGAGGTCGAGATCACCCTCCTGCGCGAGCTGCGCCATTCCGATTCGCGTGCTGCGCTCTGAGCCCTGAGGCCGGATGGGAAGTGCCTGTTCACGACCCGGTTGTGCCGGCTGCGCTTGTGTCGGACGGTGCAGCGATGGTTTTGCCTCCTGGTGCTGCGGCGTCGGCCGAGCTGGTTCAGGTGCTGCTCGACGGGCAGACGGCTGCAGACCCTGCCGGGCGGGCATCTGACCCAAGACATGCGGCTGGCCCGAGGGGTGCTGCGGCGTCGCGCTGTGCTGCGGACCCGCAGGCTGGGCGCTGGAGGGACCCGCGGGGTAGGTCCTCGCCGGTGAGGTTGCCAAGTGACCGGCTGAGTGGCTCGCCTGATGAGCAGGCGGGGGGGGGTAGCCCCCGGGCGGCGGCCCCTGGCGTACTCCGGGGTTCTGCTGTGCAGGAGGACCAGGTGCGACCTCGTCAGCTGAGACCGGCGCCGGGCGGGAGCTCGTGGGCGCACCATGTGGCGCGGGGTAGAACTGGTTCACAGGATCGGCCTCCGGTCTCGGCGTTCTGGCGTAGAACGCTCCCGCCGATCTATCGACCGTCGCAGGCGTCCGCTTAACCTCTCCGCCTCAGAACCGCCCAACCCACCTCACGCAACGACGCGCAGGATCTCCTCGATCGACGTGTCACCCAGGAGGACCTTGGTCCAGCCGTCGTCGCGCAACGTGATCATCCCCTGCTCCCGCGCGGTCCGGGCGATGTCCGCAGCCGAGGAGTGAGCGACGGCATGGCGTTCGATGTCCTCGGTCACCCGCATGACCTCGTGAACGGCCAGGCGCCCCCGGTAGCCGGTGTTCGAGCACGCACTGCACCCCGCGGGTCGATGGATCGTCGGGATCTCCTCGCCCGGGTTCCACGGGAACCGGGCCGCGATGAGCTCGACCTCGCTGGGCACATAGGCCTGCTTGCACTTCGAGCACAGGCGCCGGGCCAGACGCTGAGCGACGATGCAGTCCAGCGCCGATCCGACGAGGAACGGTTCGATCCCCATCTCGATCAGACGTGTCACCGCGCTCGGCGCGTCGTTCGTGTGCAACGTGGACAGCACCAGGTGACCGGTCAAGGCAGCCTCGATGGCGATCTGGGCAGTCTCGTGATCCCGGATCTCGCCGAGGAGGACGACGTCGGGGTCGGACCGGAGGATCGACCGCAGCGCGCCCGAGAACGTCAGGCCTGCCTTGGGGTTGACCTGCACCTGGTTGATCCCGGGGAGACGGTACTCCACTGGGTCCTCGACCGTGATCACGTTGATCTCGGGGCGCGAGACCGCGTTGAGCGTCGCGTAGAGCGTCGTGGACTTGCCCGATCCGGTGGGCCCCGTCACCAAGATCATGCCGTAGGGCTTGGTGTACGACTCCTTGTACGTCGTGTAGTTGTCCTCGAGGAACGACAGGTCACGCAGGTCCAGGCTCGCGGTGGAGTTGTCCAGGATGCGCATGACGACCTTCTCGCCCCACACCGTCGGGAGGGTCGCCACACGGAGGTCGATCTTGCGCCCGTTGTGGGTGACGGACATGCGGCCGTCCTGGGGCTTGCGACGCTCGGCGATGTCGATGTCGCTCATGATCTTGAGACGGGAGATGACACCACCCTGGATCTGCTTGGGTGAGCGCTGCATCTCGTGCAGAACACCGTCGATGCGGTACCGGACACGCAGGTCGTGCTCGGCCGGCTCGATGTGGATGTCTGAGGCCCGGTCCTGGATGGCCTGGGTCACCAGCAGGTTCACGAACCGGACGATGGGTGCGTCGTCAACGATGTCGCCCAACCGCGACATGTCCATCTCGAGGCTGTCCTGCTGTTCCTCCTCGAACGAGGAGGTCAGGTCATCCATCTCGTCGTCGGCCCGGCAGTACCGGTCGATCGCCTGCACAAGATCGTCGTGGGTGGCGATGACCGCCCTGACCGCGACTCCGGCGGCCGTCCGGACGTCGTCGACGGCGACGACGTTGCCAGGGTCGGCCATGGCGAGGACGAGCGCGCCGTCCGCGATCGCGATCGGCAGGACGATGTAGCGACGGCACAGAGCACTCGGGACCAGGGCGATGGCGTTCCGGTCTACCGGGTAGTCCCCCAGCTCGACGAACTCCATGCCCACCTGGTTGGCCAGCGCGCGCACCAGCTGGGACTCGCTCAGCATCCCGATCTCGACCAGCACCCGACCCAGGGACTGGCCGCGGACGGCCTGTTCGTCAAGGGCGGCCATGAGCTGCCCCTCGCTGAGGATGCCCTCGTCCAGCAAGATGTCGCCGAGCTGCTTCACGACAGGTGTCCTTCCGAGTAAGCGACCGGGCCGGCCAGGGGAACCGTCCCGTCAGAGTGCAGCACGCGTCAGGGTGCCCGCTTCACCTATCGGCACCCGGGAGCTCATGCTGAAGCCGGAGGCCCGCCCAGCGCCCCCGCCAGCGCCTCCTCCATGGCCTCCACCGGTGCCGTTCGTCCGGTCATCAGCCGTACCTGCTCGGTCGCCTGGTGCAGCAGCATCCGCTCACCACTCACGTACGAGCCACCCGCAACGACCCACGCGGCACCCAGGGCTGTGGGCCGTGGGTCGTACGCGCAGTCCAGCAGGACCCCGAGGTCTCCCCCACCCGACTCGGTGAGCTCCGCGGCGAGCTCGTCCGCTGCGTGGGGTGGCAGCGTCGAGACCACGACGTCGGCCGAGGCCAGGGAGGCGAGCACCCGGCCCGTCGGGGCGAAGGTCAGGAACTTCGGCTCGACGCCCATGCGGTGGGCGGCGCGCATCGTCCCGCCGGCGCGCGCCATCGAGCGGACGAAGACCTGGGGGCTCGTGCAGCCCAGCTGCGCCAGTGCCGCGAGGGTCGAGGCGGCCGTCGCACCTGCACCCAGGATGACCGCCCGACGAGCCGACCCGGTGCGGGCCGAGCCGTCGGCGCCAGGCAGCGTGAGGCCCTCCTGCACGGCGTGCACCACCCCGTGCACGTCGGTGTTGGCACCGACGAGCACCGGACGGGTTCCCGCCGCCGCCTGGACCAGCACGGTGTTGACGGCACCGACGACCTCGGCGAGCGGTTCGACGTGGTCGAGCAGCCCGAGCACGGTCTGCTTGAGCGGCATGGTCAGGCTCAGCCCGGCCCAGCTCGCGTCGAGGTCGGCCACGAACCCGGGCAGCTGCTCCTCGGTGACGTCCAGCGCGTCGTAGCGCCAGGTGTCGAGACCGAGCGCAGCGTAGGCAGCCCGGTGCAGCACCGGGGACAACGAGTGCGCGACGGGGTGGCCGAGCACCGCAGCCCGACGACCGTCAGGACCGCTCACCCGGGGTTCTCTGCCTGCCACTGACGCAGCAGGGCGACGTTCTCGCGGTGCTCGTCGTAGGTGGCAGAGAACCGCGTCTCGCCCGTGTCGAGGTTGATCGTGGCCCAGAAGATCCAGTCACCGTCCTCCGGGTTGAGGACCGCGTCGATCGAGGCCGCCGACGGTGAGGCGATCGGCGTGGGGGGCAGCCCGGTGCGCTGGTGCAGGTTGTACGGGGTGTCCGCCGTGCGCAGGTCCTCGGTGGTGAGCTCGGTGCCGGGCTTGTTCAGGCCGTAGGCGATCGACGCGTCGATCTCGAGGCGCATGTCCCGGTCGAGCCGGTTCTGGATGGCTCGGGCCATCTTGGCGCTGGCCTCGGCGTTGGGCGACTCGCGCTCGACCAGCGAGGCCTTGATCAGGAGCTCCTGACGCGCCTCAGGCGGCACGGCGCGCTCGTCGAGGATGCTGACGGTCTGGGCGATCATCCTGGTGATGATGTCTGTCGCGGTGGTGCCGGGCTCGAAGGCGTAGGTCGAACCGAACAACCACCCCTCGTAGCTCCCGCCCGCCTCGGCGGGCAGCCCGACGGCCGCAGGGTCGGCCATCGCGGCCTCGAAGTCCTCGGCCGGGAGGGCCGTGACCGAGGCCAGGCGTTCGACGATCTGCTCGACCCGCAGCCCCTCGGGGATCGTCACCCGCGTCTGGACCCGGTTCTCGGGGTTCAGCAGCGCCACGACGGCGTCCGCCGCACTCATCTCGAGGAGCAGGGAGTAGGTGCCCGGCTGGATGCCGGCGGCGCTCGGGTTCGCCGCGAACGCATTGGTGAAGGCACGGGCTGAGGCCACCACGCCCGCCTCCTCGAGCACGATGCCCATGGCCTGACCCGAGGCCCCCGAAGGGATCTCGACCTGAGCGCTGCTGTGACCCGGACCCGGGTAGTCCGTGACGCCCGAGGGCTCCCGGTCGGTGAAGCTGGTCAGGACAGGCACCACGTACTGCCACACCACGTACGCGGCTCCGCCCAGCAGGAGCAAGGAGATGACCAGGGCAGCCGTGCTGCGACGACGGCGCTGCTTGCGCTTGCGGTCACGCTCTGCGCGCCGGCCCGAACGGTCCCGGACCTGGGGTTGCTCGGGGCGCTCAGGCTGCACCACCTCGTCGAGGAAGAGGTCGTTCACTGCTGGGCCTCCGGTGGTTCCTGGTGGTCGGTACGCACCTCGCCGGCTGGTCTGACCTCGACCAGCTCTCCGCAGCGAGCCCCCGTCGTGCGTTCCGCGTCGAGCGCGGACTGCAGAATCACCACCGCGGCCGCCTGGTCGACGACCTGCCGGTGGCGTCGCCCGGATCGTCCGGACGCGTACAACGCCTGATGTGCGGACACGGTGCTCATCCGCTCGTCGACGAGCCGCACCTGGACCGGTGCGATCGCGTGCGCCAACACTCCAGCGTACGTGCGAGCGGCCGAGGACGCCGAACCCTCCTGACCTGACAGGTGACGCGGCAGCCCCACGTAGACCACCGCAGCCCTGCGGTCGTCGACCAGCTCCACCAGGCGCACCATGTCGCTGGCCGATGCTACCGGCAGCGACCCGGCGGTTCGAGCCACCGTCTCGACCGGGGTCGCGATGAGGCCGTCGGGATCGCTCGCTGCCACCCCGATGCGCACGCTGCCGACGTCGACGCACAGCCGTGCCCCACGGGCCAGCGGTGTGGCCTGCACCGCTCCGGGGGCCGTCATCGGTCAGCGGCCCCCGACGCTCTGGACACCGGCGCGCACCTGCTCGAGCGCAGTGGCCAGTGCGGTCACGTCGGTGCCACCGCCCTGCGCGACGTCGTCCTTGCCGCCACCACCGCCGCCCAGGGCCCCGGCAGCCGCCTTGGCGAGCACGCCGGCACGCAGGCCCACCTCGCGTGCGGCCGCGTTCGTCACCACCAGCACCACCGGACGTTCCTTGGCCACACCGCCCAGCGCCACCACGGCGGGCTGCTCCCCGAGCCGGCCACGGACGTCGAGGGCCAGGGTGCGCAGCTCGTCGACCGAGCCGACGTCACCGACCTCGTGCAGCACGACTCGGGTGCCCGCGACGTCGGTCGCACCGTCCGCGAGGCCGCCCGCAGCGGCGAGCAGACGCCCCTGGCGCAGTGCCGCGAGCTCCTTCTCGGCTTCGCGCAGCCGTGCGAGGACCGCAGCGACCCGGTCGGGGAGCTCGTGGGGCCGCACCTTGAGGGTGTCGGTCAGGCTCGCCACGAGGGCACGCTCGGCCGCGAGGTGGTGGAAGGCCTCGATACCCACGAGCGCCTCGACACGGCGTGAGCCCGAGCCCACGGACGATTCGCCGGTCAGGGCGACCAGACCGATCTGGCTCGAGTGGTCCACGTGCGTGCCGCCGCACAGCTCACGCGACCACGGGCCACCGATCTCCACGACACGCACCTGCTCGTCGTAGGTCTCGCCGAACAGCGCGATCGCACCCCACTCCTTGGCCTCGGGCAGGGTCATGTACTGCCAGCTCACGCCCAGGTCCTGGCGGATCGCCCGGTTGGAGACCTCCTCGACCTCGCTGCGTGTCGCGGGCGAGAGCGCCTGGCCCCACGAGAAGTCCAGCCGCAGGTAACCCGGCTTGTTGTACGAGCCCGACTGCAAGGCGTTCGGCCCGAGGACCTCACGCAGCGCCGCGTGCACCACGTGCGTGCCCGAGTGCGCCTGCCGGGCGCCCAGGCGCCACTCCGGGTCGACCTCGGCCAGCACGGCCGCGCCCGCGGCGATCTCGCCCTGCGCGACCCGGACGGTGTGCACGACCAGCCCCTTGATCGGGCGCTGCACGTCGAGCACCTCCAGCCGTGCACCGTCGGAGGTGATCACGCCGGCGTCGGAGTCCTGGCCGCCGGACTCGGCGTAGAAGGGCGTGCGGTCCAGCACCAGCTCGACCGTCTGCCCCTCCCCCGCGGTGGAGACCGGTGAGCCGTCGCGCAGCAGCCCGCGCACGGTCGACGGTGTCGTGAGCTCGGTGTAGCCGGTGAACTCCGTCGCCCCGGGGGCCCGCAGCTCGCGGTACGCGGTCGAACCGGCCTGGCCGCCCTTCTTGGACCGCGCATCGGCGCGGGCACGCTCGCGCTGCGTGGTCATCAGGTCACGGAAGCCCTGCTCGTCGACGGTCACCCCCTGCTCGGCGGCCATCTCCAGGGTCAGGTCGATCGGGAAGCCGTAGGTGTCGTGCAGCGCGAAGGCCTGCTCACCGCGCAGCGCCGTGCCGCCCGCCTGCTTGACCTGCTTGACGGCCGTGTCGAAGATCGTCGTCCCCGCGACCAGGGTGCGGCGGAACGCGTCCTCCTCGGCGTACGCGATGCGCGAGATCCGCTCGAAGTCGGTGCTGACCTCGGGGTAGGACAGCGCCATCGCGTCCTTGGAGACCGGCAGCAGGTGCGGCAGCGCGTGGTCCTCGACCCCCAGCAGCCGCATGGCACGCACCGAACGGCGCAGCAGACGGCGCAGCACGTAGCCGCGGCCCTCGTTGGACGGCGTGATCCCGTCCCCGATGAGCATCAGCGACGAGCGGACGTGGTCGGCCACGACCCGCATCCGGACGTCGTCGTCCCGGTCCGCTCCGTAACGCCGGCCGGACATCTCCTGCGCGGCGGTGATCACCGGCGCGACCTCGTCGATCTCGTACATGTTGTCCACGCCCTGCAGCAGGAACGCGACCCGCTCCAGACCCATGCCCGTGTCGATGTTCTGCTGCGCGAGGTCCCCGACGATCCGGAACTCCTCCTTGCTGCGCACGTCATCGATCTCGTACTGCATGAAGACCAGGTTCCAGATCTCCAGGTACCGCTCCTCGTCGACCACCGGGCCGCCCTCGGCCCCGTACTGCGGTCCGCGGTCGACGTAGATCTCCGAGCACGGTCCCGCGGGACCGGCCTGGCCTGTGGTCCAGTAGTTGTCCTTCTTGCCGCGACGCTGGATGCGCTCCTCGGGCAGGCCCGCGATGCGCTTCCACAGTGCGGCTGCCTCGTCGTCGTCGTGGTAGACGGTCACCCAGATCGTGTCGGGGTCGAAGCCGTAGCAGCCGTCGGCCTGGGAACCTGTCACCAGCTCCCAGGCATAGGTGATCGCCCCCTCCTTGAAGTAGTCGCCGAAGGAGAAGTTCCCGTTCATCTGGAAGAAGGTGCCGTGCCGGGTGGTCTTTCCGACCTCCTCGATGTCCAGGGTGCGCACGCACTTCTGGACCGAGGTCGCACGCTTCCACGGCGGCGTCTGCTGACCGAGCATGTACGGGATGAACGGCACCATCCCGGCGATGACGAACAGCGTCGAGGGGTCAGGGGAGATCAGTGAGGAGCTGGGCACCACGCTGTGGTCGCGCTGCTCGAAGTAGTCGAGCCAGCGACGTCGGATCTCGGCGGTCCGCATGATGTCCCTCAGGTCCTTCGGTGGGTGCGCCGGGCAGAGACGCTCTGCCCGGCCGGTCAGGTGCTCGGGGCCGGTCGGTGGCCGCTCGCGGGGTGGTCCGGCGCGGGCCGACCGACCGGGTGCCGGTCTCGACGGGGTCGGGTCCTCAGAAGTCGTACAACGGCTCGTCGTCGTCGACCCGGCCCGACGGACGTGCGGAAGAGGCCGGCGATCTGCCGGTTCCGGGGGCCGGGCCGGTGCCCGACGATCCTTGCGGTGGCGTCGCGGCCTGGTGCCGGCCACCGGACGCACCGCCCTCGGGGCTCACCAGCAGTGTCGCGACCAGGTCACGTTCACGGCGATCCATCGCGGTCCGGAACGTCTCGACCGAACCCCGCAGCGCGGTCGTCGTGCGCCGGCCCGTGGCCTCGACCTGCTCGGCGACGCCCTCAGGGGTGTACCGACGGGCGACCTGCCGGGCGCGCCGGGCGATCAGCACCGCACCGGTCGCACCGACACCGACCCAGAACAGCCGGCGCATCAGCGGGACCTGCCACGCAGCGAGTCCGTCAGACCACCCAGGGCCTGACGCACCCCGTAGGAGAAGGCCGCGACCTTGATCAGCGGACCGCCGACGGTGGCAGCGACCAGGGCGGTCAGGGCCGAGACGTTCTGGCTGACCTCGGCCGCAGAGGTGGTGATCGTGTCGACCTTGACCAGCTGGGCGTTGGTCGTCGCGACCGTCGCGGCGGTCTCGTCGAGCACCGGCACGGTGTGGTCGGTGATCTCCTTGACCGAGAGGCGGGTCTCGTCGAACACCCGGCCCAGCTTGATCAGGGGAAGGGCGAGGAACCCGACGAGCGCGACGAACGCGATCGCGGCGATGAGACCTGCGACGTCTCCGAGGGACATCTGGGCTTCCTTCCGTGGCTGCTGACGACCTGCACGACCCTACCGGCCCGGTGGCGCGAGACCCTGCCGGACGCACGACGCCCCGCGCGCAACCTGGGGCTGCGGGCGGGGCGTCGCGGTACGGATCAGATCAGCGGGCGTAGTACTCGACGACCAGCTGGACCTCGCAGGTCACGGGGACCTCGGCACGCTTGGGGCGACGCACCAGCACGGCGCTCAGCTTCTCGAGCTGGACGTCGAGGTACGCCGGGACGGCGGGCAGCACGTCGCGGTGCGCCCCTGCGGCGGCGACCTGGAACGGCACGGTTCCCTGGCTCTTCGGCTTGATCTGCAGGGTCTGGCCCGGCTTCACCTGGAACGAGGGGCGGTCGACGATCTTGCCGTCGACGAGCACGTGACGGTGCACGACCGTCTGGCGGGCCTGGAGGATCGTGCGGGCGAACCCGGCGCGCAGCACCAGGGCGTCCAGACGCTGCTCGAGGTTCTCGACCAGGGCCTCACCGGTCAGACCGGGGGTCTTGCGGGCGTCCTCGAACGCACGGGCCATCTGCTTCTCGCGGATGCCGTACTGCGCGCGCAGACGCTGCTTCTCACGGAGCCGGACGGCGTAGTCGGACTCGGTGCGACGGCGGGCACGGCCGTGCTCACCGGGCGGGTAGGGACGCTTCTCGAAGTGCTTGACGGCCTTCGGCGTGAGCGCGAGGCCCAGTGCGCGGGAGAGGCGCACCTGGCGGCGCGCGCGGGTCACAGAGGACACTGGTGTTCATCCTGTCGTTGTCGTGGCACAACCCACTGCGGAGGTTCTCCGGTGGGAGTGGGACCAACCTTCGTGATGCGGCTGAGGTCCCCAGGGGGTCGCCCGCGAACGGGCAACCCGACAACTCTACCTCAACAGGGTCGCCCGGCTCGACGCGCCGACAAGGCTGCCGGCCCGCTCTCCCAGCCCGTTCGCCCAGCCCGGCTGCCCGGGCCGGCCCCCTCACCTCGCCCCGGACCCGACTGGTTCTCGAACGATCCTGCGTGTGGCGTGCGCAGGATCGTTCGAGAAGCACTCGAAGGTGGCGGGCGGCGGTGCACCGGACGGGCGTCGGCCGCGTCGTGCACAGGACGTCGGGGCCGAGGTCGAACGGGGTGCCCGAGGTCGCAACGCTCGAGCACATGAGCCCTGCCCGGTCCGTCGGTGGTGACGCAGGGTCGGGCACGGCAACACCTCCAGCCGCTGGACCGGGTCGCCGGGCGGCCAGGTGACGAGCCGTGCGGGACGGTTGCCTGCCCACTGGGCTCCGCCGGTCGCGCGGCACCAGCACGGGCTGTTCACGGCGCGTCAGGCACTGGCTGCGGGGGCCACGCCGGCGCAGGTGCGACGCCGCCGCGACACCGGTCGCTGGGTAGTCGTGCTCGGGGATGCGTTGTCGATCGTCTCTCTACCCGTCGACCCGTGGCTGCAGGTGCAGGCTGTCGCCCTGACCTGGCCCGACGCCGTCGTCGGACTCGGCAGTGCAGCGCGGTACCACCGCCTGCCGGTGAGCACGGACGACCACGTTCACCTGATCGTGCCGCGCCGGGTCCGCAGCCGGGCCGGCGTGGTGACCCACGAGATCCACCTCGACCCGCGCGAGGTGGTGCGAGTCGGCCGTGGAGCGGTGACCGACCGCCGGCGGACCCTGTTCGACTGCATCGGACGCCTCGACGCCGCAGACGCCGAGCAGCTGGTCACCTGGTCGGTGACACGAGAGCTCCTCTCACCGTCCGACCTCGAGGCTGCCGTGCGGGCACGACCGGCTGGTGGGGGAACGTCCAGCGCCGCCAGGCGCTCCGGGACATCGGTGACGGGACGCTCAGCGCGGCCGAGCGTCGGCTCCGGGTCATCCTGCAACGGTCGGGCATCACCGGGTGGCGCTTCGACCAGCAGGTGCTCGACGTCGACGGGATCATCGGGCGCGCCGACGTGCTGTTCGTCCGCGAACGCCTCGTCCTGGAGGTGGACGGCTTCGCCAGCCACGGCCGAGCGCAGTTCCAGCACGACAGGACGCGCCAGAACCGGCTCGTCGCGGCAGGCTTCACCGTGCTCAGGTTCACCTGGGCCGACCTCACCGAACGTCCGCACGCCGTGGCCGACCAGGTCCGTTCCGTCCTGCGCCGCCTCCGCACCAGCCGCTGAGCCCCGACCCGCCGGACCTCTCGAACAGATCTGCGCTCCCGGTGCACCGATCCGTTCGAGAACCTGGCACGCAGCCGGGCCAGGTCAGCCGTGGAGGATGTGGCGGATGCGCTCGAGCCGTGCTGAGACGTCGCGCTCGTAGCCGCGGTCGGACGGGTGGTAGTAGCGCGCGTCGGTGAGCTCGTCGGGGGCGTACTGCTGCGCCGCGACGGCGTGGGGCTGGTCGTGGGCGTACTGGTAGCCCTTGCCGTGACCCACTCGCCCGGCGCCCGCGTAGTGCGCGTCGCGCAGGTGAGGGGGGACCGGTCCTGCCTTGCCCGCCCGCACGTCGGCGATCGCTGCGTCGATCGCCACGTACGTCGCGTTGGACTTCGGTGCCGTGGTGACGTGGACCACGGCCTCGGCCAGGATCAGCCGCGCCTCGGGCATGCCGATGAGGGCGACCGCCTGGGCCGCAGCGACGGCAGTCTGGAGGGCCGAGGGGTCGGCCATGCCGATCTCCTCGGCTGCGGCGATCACCACCCGTCGGGCGATGAAGCGCGGGTCCTCCCCCGCGACGATCATGCGCGCGAGGTAGTGCAGCGCCGCGTCGACGTCCGAGCCGCGCATCGACTTGATGAACGCGCTGATCACGTCGTAGTGCTGGTCGCCGGCACGGTCGTAGCGCACCGCCGCGACGTCGATCGCACGCTCGACGGTCGCGAGGGTCACCTCCGGGACGGCGTCGTCGGGAGCTGCATCCTCGGGCGCTGCCTCACCCTCCTCGTGCGCTGCCCCCTCGCCGCTCTGGGGCCCCTCCTCGAGCGCCGCCCCGGCCGCGGCCTCGAGGATGGTCAGCGCCTTGCGGGCGTCGCCGCCCGAAAGCCGGAGCAGGTGCTCCTCGGCGTCCTCACCGAGGCGCACCGCACCACCGAGCCCGCGCTCGTCGAGCACCGCGCGGCGGACCAGCCCGCGGACGTCCTCGACGGTCAGCGGCTGGAGGGTGAGCAGCAACGAGCGGGACAGCAGCGGGGAGTTCACCGAGAAGCTCGGGTTCTCGGTCGTGGCCGCGACCAGGGTCACCCACCGGTTCTCGACGCTGGGCAGCAGCGCGTCCTGCTGGGTGGTCGAGAAGCGGTGCACCTCGTCGATGAACAGGACGGTCTCCTCACCCCCGGCG
Source organism: Actinotalea alkalitolerans (assembly GCF_023369855.1). Lineage (GTDB taxonomy): Bacteria > Actinomycetota > Actinomycetes > Actinomycetales > Cellulomonadaceae > Actinotalea. The sequence continues at coordinate 74,423 of NZ_JAMBPP010000017.1, forward strand.
GTCAACCTGCGCCGTGCGTCCTCGACCACGGCGCGCACGTCCTTGACCCCCGACGTCACACCGGAGAGCTCGACGAACCGGCGCCCGGAGGTCGCGGCGATCAGGTAGGCCAGCGTGGTCTTCCCGGTTCCCGGCGGGCCCCACAGCACCACCGACGACGGCGCAGCACGGCGCGAGGCGTCGTCGGTCGGTTCCACGAGACGACGCAGCGGCGACCCCTGCGCGAGCAGATGCTTCTGCCCGGCGACCTCGGCGAGGGTGACCGGACGCATCCGCACCGCGAGCGGAGCCCCCGCACCGGGCGTCGGCAGGCCCTGCGCCGAGGTGCTGGTCGCAGCGAACAGGTCCACGCGGTGAGCCTACGCACGCCGGGCCCCACTGGTGACAGCAAGGTGCGCTCCACCCGCAGGACCTGGGATGATGTCGGGCGTGTTCGACACCCTGGGCCGGCTGGTCGCGCGTGCCCCGCGCCGCACGATCGCCGTCTGGGCGGTCTTCACCGCCGTCTGCTTCGCCCTGGCCTTCCAGGGCGTCGGCGGGCAGACGCTCTTCGAACGCCTCAGCAGCGGTGCACCCGCGGTGCCGGGCTCGCAGAGTGCGACCGCCGACGAGATCCTCACCGACGAGTCGCTGGCCGGCCCCACCCTGACCCTGGCGGTCCAGGGCGTCGCCCCCGCGGACACCGAGATCACCGAAGAGCTCGGCGCCGTGCTCGCGGAGCCACGCACCGAGCTTCTGGGGATCCCCGGCGTCGCTGCAGTGATCGACCCGTTCGTCCTGCCCGGTGGCCCGGCGAGCCCCGCGGCGACACCGCTCGTCGCCGCCGACGGCGACGGCTTCCTGGTCGTGGTCGAGCTCGAGCGCGACCTGGACGACGCCGTCGAGTCCGACGCGCTCGCCGCGGTCGAGGACCGTCTCGACCGGATCCCGGCCGAGCTGTCGCAGGTCGCCCCGGGCGTGAGCGGTCAGGTCGGCGGGACGACCCTGATCATCCAGGCCATCACCGACCAGGTCGAGCACGACCTCGCGACCGGGGAGGCGATCGCCCTGCCCATCGCCCTGCTGGTGATGGTCATGGTCTTCGGCGGGTTCCTCGCCGCCTCGATGCCGATGGCCGGTGCGCTGGCCTCGATCGCCGGGGGGATCGGGGCCCTCTTCGCCCTGTCGCACTGGCTCGACATGGACGCCTCGGTCGTCAACGTGGTCACGCTGCTCGGCCTGGGGCTGTCCATCGACTACGGCCTGCTGATCGTCTCGCGCTTCCGAGAGGAGCTGCACACCCTGGTCGACGTGGACCAGGGCGCCGCGGTGCGCAAGCGCCGGGGTGACGGCGCGGTCGAGACGGCGCTGCGCCGGACCATGCAGACGGCGGGCAGGACGGTGGCGTTCTCGGCCCTCATCGTGGCGATCTCGGTCTCGGGCCTGATCGTCTTCGAGCCCTCGATCCTGCGGGCCTTCGGGGTCGCCGGGGTCGCGGTGATCCTGGTCGCGCTGGCCACCGCGATGACGCTCGTCCCGGCACTGCTGCGGCTGGCCGGCCGCCGGCTGATCCAGCCGGGCCTGGTGCACCGGATCCCGGGCCTGCGCGCGATCCTCGCCCGGACCGGGGACGTCGTCGCCGAGGAGGGGGTCTTCTCCCGCCTCGCGGCGCGCGTGCAGCGCCGACCGTGGACCGTGCTCGGCGCGTGCCTGCTGGTGCTGGGGGTGCTCGCGATCCCGCTCGCCCACATCGAGCTGCGCAACTCCACGATCGAGCTGCTGCCCGCGGGCTCCGACCAGCGGGACTACGTGCAGACGATCGGCGAGCAGTACCCCGCGTCGGAGTCACCGGCGGTCATCGTCGTCGCCGAAGGATCGATCGAGGAGGTCGCCGAGTGGTCGGCCGGACTCGCCGAGGTCCCCGACGTGCTCTCGGTCGACCAGGTCGCTCCCGTGGGCCCCTACGTGGTGGTGGGCGTGCGACCCGACACCGCTGACCCGGGCGGGGCCGTGGCGCGTGAGGTGGTGCTGGCCGTCCGCGACGTCGAGGCACCCTTCCCCACCTGGGTCACCGGTCAGGCCGCCAACCAGATCGACTTCACCCAGGCCCTGGTCGACCGGGCGCCCTGGGCCATCGGCATCGTGGTGCTGGCGACCTTCGTGCTGCTCTTCCTGATGACCGGCTCGGTGGTGATCCCGGTCAAGGCGCTGCTCACCAACGCCATCTCGCTGTGTGCCTCACTGGGCGTCCTCGTGTGGGTCTTCCAGGACGGCAACCTCTCCGGGGTGCTCCGCTTCGTCTCGACCGGGGGGATCGAGACGTACGTCGTGGCGCTGATCATCGCCTTCGGCTTCGGGCTGGCGATGGACTACGAGGTGTTCCTGCTGTCCCGGATCAAGGAGCTCCACGACGCCGGGTACAGCAACGACGACTCGGTCCGGCTCGGCCTGCAGCGCTCGGGCCGGATCATCACCTCGGCCGCGCTGATCATCATCGTGGTCTTCACCGGCTTCGTCTTCGGTGAGCTCCTGGTGATCAAGGAGGTCGGCTTCTCGCTGGCTGTCGCCGTGCTCATCGACGCCACCCTGGTGCGGATGCTGCTCGTCCCCGCGACGATGACGCTGCTCGGCCGGCACAACTGGTGGGCGCCTCGGCCGCTGCGGCGCGTGTACCGGCGGTTCGCGATCACCCACTGATCCGTGGGTCCCACGCGACGGTGACCGGGCTCCTCAGCTCGCCGGAGGGGTCGTCGCGCCGCTCGGGCCGTAGGAGGCGAAGCGGGCGCTGGTGACGAAGCCGAGCCGCTCGTAGAGCCGGCGAGCCGTGTGGTTCTCGGCGTAGTGACCCAGCCCGACCCAGTCGATGCCCGCAGCCAGGCCCTCACGGGTGGCCGCCGCTGCGAGCGCCCCGCCGAGCCCACGGTGGCGTGCCGAGGGAAGCACACCCAGCCCGTGCAGGTGCCACGACAGATCCGCACCGGCGGGATCGCCAGCACGCTCGGCGGCGCCGATCACCCCGAGCAGCCCCTCGAGGCCCGGCACGCCCCACCAGGCGATCTCGCCGGGCGCACCGGGAACGGCCGTGGTCCCCGGGTTCGCGTGGTCGAGGCATCGACGGATCGCCGGAGCGTCGGTGGTCGGGTCCAGCCGGACGACGTCGTCCTCCCCCGCCGACCGGGGTGGCACGACGTCGCTCGACATCCAGTCCCAGGTCGAGAAGGGCGCGAGGCCGAGGTCGGCGAGCACCGTGTCCGACACCGTGGACCCGCGAGGCACGCTCAACCAACGGACCGTGCCGAGCCGGGCCAGGACCCGCGGCCGGGCGACCAGCTCGGCGAGGAGCCGTCCGACGCCCTCGGGATCGCCGCGCCCGACGAGCACGTCCCGGTCGGCGCGGTGCACGGCCACCAGCAGGGCGTGGTCGTCGCCGAACACCGCTTGTGGGGCGGCACGCCGACGATCGCCCAGCAGCATCCGGTCGTCGTGCCAGGCTTCCGGGAGCATCGCGAGGTCGTCAGGGGTGCTCGTGGGCGTGAGCTCGGTCATCAGCCGGTGATCGGTCCTCTGCCTGAGGGGCGACGCGTCGGGTCAGCGGTGCTGCTCAGGCCTCGCCGGACGCAGCGGGTGCCGAGGGCGCGGCGGGCGGCAGGTCGACGCCCGCCTCCTTGCGCTGCTGGTCGGTGATCGGGGCGGGAGCACCGGTCAACGGGTCGTAGCCGCCGCCGGACTTGGGGAAGGCGATGACGTCGCGGATCGACTCCGAGCCCGTGAGCAGGGTCAGGATGCGGTCCCAGCCCAGGGCGATCCCGCCGTGGGGCGGTGCGCCGAACTGGAAGGCGTCGAGCAGGAAGCCGAACTTCTCCTGCGCCTCCTCCTGCCCGATCCCCATGATCTGGAAGACCCTCTGCTGCACGTCACGACGGTGGATACGGATCGAGCCGCCGCCGATCTCGTTGCCGTTGCAGACGATGTCGTAGGCGTAGGCCAGGGCCTCCCCCGGGGACTCCTCGAACCGGTCGATCCACTCGGGGGTCGGTGAGGTGAAGGCGTGGTGCACCGCGGTCCACGAGCCCTCCCCCACAGCGACGTCGTCGTCCTCACCGGTGGGCTTGAACAGAGGGGCGTCGACCACCCACACGAAGGACCACTCGGACTCGTCGATCAGGCCGACCCGTCGGCCGATCTCGAGCCGCGCCGCGCCGAGCAGCGCACGGGCCTCGGAGGCCTTGCCCGCTGCGAAGAAGACGCAGTCCCCGGCCGAGGCCCCCACGGCCTCGACCAGGCCGGCGCGCTCGGTCTCGGACAGGTTCTTGGCGACCGGTCCGCCCAGCTCGCCGTCCTCGCCGACCGTGACGTAGGCCAGCCCGCGGGCACCGCGCTGCTTGGCCCACTCCTGCCAGGCGTCGAAGGTTCGGCGCGGCTGCGTCCCGCCGCCGGGCATCACCACCGCACCGACGTAGGGAGCCTGGAACACCCGGAACGGCGTCTGCGCGAAGTAGTCGGTCAGCTCGACGAGCTCGAGCCCGAAGCGCAGGTCGGGCTTGTCCGTGCCGTACCGGGTCATCGCGTCGGCGAAGGTCATCCGCTGGATGGGCGTCGGCACCTGGTAGCCGATGAGGTCCCACAGGGCGACCAGCACCTGCTCACCGAGAGCGATCACGTCGTCCTGCTCGACGAAGCTCATCTCGACGTCGAGCTGGGTGAACTCGGGCTGCCGGTCGGCGCGGAAGTCCTCGTCGCGGTAGCACCGGGCGATCTGGTAGTAGCGCTCGAAGCCGGCAACCATGAGCAGCTGCTTGAAGAGCTGAGGCGACTGCGGCAGCGCGTACCACGAGCCCGGCGCGAGACGGGCCGGGACCACGAAGTCGCGCGCACCCTCGGGTGTCGATCGGGTCAGGGTGGGGGTCTCGACCTCCACGAAGTCCTGCGCGTCGAGCACCCGGCGGGCCGCGGCGTTCGCCTTCGCCCGCAACCGCAGGGCCGCGGCCGGGGCCGGTCGACGCAGGTCGAGGTAGCGGTGCTTGAGCCGGGCCTCCTCGCCGATCTGCTCGTCCAGGGCCGAGGACACCTGGAAGGGCAGCGGCGCGGACTCGTTGAGGACCACGACCTCAACCGCGACGAGCTCGACCTCCCCGGTCACCAGGTTCGCGTTCTCGTTGCCGGCGGGGCGACGGCCCACCTCGCCGGTGACCTGGAGCACGTACTCGTTGCGCAGACCGTGCGCGACGGCCTCGTCCCGGATCACCACCTGGGCGATGCCCGAGGCGTCCCGCAGGTCGATGAACGCCACCCCACCGTGATCGCGTCGCCGGTCGACCCAGCCCGTGAGGGTGACGGTCTGACCGATGTGCTCGGCTCGCAGCGAGCCGGCGGTGTGGGTGCGGAGCACGGGTGTCCTCTCCTGGGCGTGGACGACGACCGCCCGACGGGCGACCGGACGAGTCTAGTGGCGCGGCGAGACCTCGCCGGGCGGCAACCGGGCCGGGATCAGGTGGTGCGGTGTCGGCGCGGTGCGCAGCGGCACAATGGCACCAGCATCCGACTCGCCGCCACAAGCACCCGGAGGACCTCATGGCCCGCAAGATCGCGACCACCGACCGCGTCTCCCGTGACGACCTGCTCACCTACCTGCGGCCGCGTCACGAGGCGATCCTGCTGACCTGGCGGGCCTCGGGAGGGCCTCAGATGTCGCCGGTCACGTGCGGGGTCGACGACGCAGGACGGGTCGTGGTCTCGACGTACCCCTCACGCGCCAAGGCCGTCAACCTGCGGCGCGACCCGCGGGCCAGCCTGTGCGTGCTGTCCGACGACGGTGACGACTCCTGGGTCCAGGTGGACGGCACGGCCGAGGTGCTCGACCTCCCCGACTCGGTCGAGCCGCTCGTCGAGTACTACCGCTCCATCGCCGGGGAGCACCCCGACTGGGACGAGTACCGCGAGGCGATGGTGCGTCAGGGCAAGTCGCTGATCCGGGTGACGATCGAGCGCTGGGGGCCGGTCGCGACGGGCGGGTTCCCGGCGGACGTCGCCTGACGTCGTCGCCGCACGGCGCGGCCCGGCTCACCCCGCGCCGCCGGCCCACCTGCGATCCGACCGGCCTACGGCTCAGGGTTGGGCTGCGGCCCCTCCGGCGCCGTCCACAGTGCGCCGGGGGCGCCGGACGGCACAGCGGGGCGGCGCGGACGGACGGGCTCGAGCCTGCGGTAGACGCCCTGGTCGGCGGGGCGCAGATCGGTCCCTCCGCGCTCGGGCCAGAAGGACATGGCTCTCTCAGCCTGGGCCGTGATGGTCAGCGACGGGTTCACCCCGAGGTTGGCGGTCACCGCGGCACCGTCGACGACGTGCAGCGTGGGGTGGCCGTGCACCCGCTGGTACGGGTCGAGCACCCCCTCGGCGGAGGTCGCACCGATCGGGCAGCCGCCGATGAAGTGCGCGGTGAGCGGCATGTTCGCGACGTCTCCCCAGGAGCCGCCCGCCACGCCGCCGAGCTCGTCGGCGAGCAGGGTCGCGGTGCGGTGCGCGGCCGGGATCCACGTCGGGCTCGGCTCACCGGGTCCCTGCCTGCTGACCAGGCGCCACCCGACGAGCCCGCGCCGCAGACCTGTGACCAGGGAGTTGTCGAGCGACTGCATCACCAGGGCGATGGCCGTGCGCTCGCTCCAGCGGTACGGGACGAGCGACCGGACCGCGGTGACCGGCCGCCGAGCCACCTCGGACGCGTAGCGGCCCAGCACCCGCAGCCATCGGGTGCGTCGTGGCCCACCGGTCGTCAGCACGGTCTGCAGCAGTGCCATCGCGTTGCTCCCCGCGGCGTAGCGGACCGGCTCGACGTGGGTGACGGCGTCGGGGAAGAACGAGGAGGTGATCGCCACCCCGCGGTGCAGCGGTCGCGCGGGATCGACCCGGGGGGCGCTCGCGCCCACCAGTGCCTCGGAGTTGGTCCGGGTCGCGGTCCCGAGGCGGACCGAGAGCTGCGGGAGGTCACCCCGGCGTCGTCCACGGTGCAGCAGCAGCTGCGTGTTGTACGTCCCGGCCGCGAGGACCACCTGGTCGGCCAGGAAGGTCCTGCGCCGGCGGTCACCGGTCCCCCGCGCCTCGACGACCCACCCGCCCTCACCGGTCGGCCGCAGGCGTTCCACCGTGGTCATCGGGACCACCTCGGCCCCCGCGCCCTCCGCGAGATGCAGGTAGTTCTTGACCAGGGTGTTCTTCGCGCCGACGCGGCAGCCCGTCATGCACGCGCCGCACTCGGTGCACGCCGTCCGCTGCGGGCCCGCGCCTCCGAACCAGGGGTCGGCGACCGTCCTGCCGGGCTCGCCGAACAGCACCCCGACCTGCGTCGGCCGCACGGTCTCCTCGACACCCATCCTGCGGGCGACACGCCGGAACAGGACGTCCGAGGCGGTGACCGTCGGGTTGGTGGTCACCCCCAGCATGTGTGAGGCCTGGTCGTACCAGGGCGCGAGCTCGGACTCCCAGTCCGCCAGGTGCGCCCACTGCGGGTCGGCGTAGAACGGGGCGAGCGGGCGGTACAGGGTGTTGGCGTAGACCAGTGATCCGCCGCCGACCCCGGCACCGGCCAGGATCAGCGAGTCCGAGACGCGATGGATCCGCTGGATGCCGTAGCACCCTATCGCCGGGGCCCACAGGAAGCGTCGCAGGTCCCACGAGGTCCGGGCGAAGTCCTCGTCGGCGAACCGGCGACCCGCCTCCAGGACAGCGACCCGGTACCCCTTCTCGGACAGGCGCAGCGCGGCGACGCTCCCGCCGAAGCCCGACCCCACCACGACCACGTCGTACCGGGGCGGGGCGGCGGCGCTGACCATGGCTCGATGGTGTCACCCCGCCGGTGCCCTGCCGTCCTGGCGCGCGCGGGACGGCCCGGTGACCGACCATGGGGAGATGAGCGAATCGACGAACACCCAGCCCGAGGGCGACCAGGTCACCGACGCGCCGAACCCCGAGACCGGGGTGGGGATCGGCGCCGGCGAGCCCTCGACCTTCGAGCCCGAGGAGGACACCGAGTCCGTCCCCGACGAGCCCCGCGACTGACCGCGCCTGACAGGCTGGGCGCGCGCCACCCGAGAGGCCCGGCTCGCGCACCGGGGTGCGGTCAGAACAGTGCTCCCTGCACGGCGTCGGGCTCGACCGCCGTCGGCGCCGGGCCCGGCCGCCAGCTCGGTCGGCGGGTGAAGCCGTGCGCAGCGCGCAGCGGCTCGACCCGAGCTCGTAGCCACTCCCGGTACGCGGGTGACGCCTGGGCCGAGGAGCCGTACAGGCGTCGGTACCGACCGACCAGGTCCGGCCGGTAGCCGGCCAACCACTGCAGGTACCACGGCTTGACCGCCCCTCGCAGGTGCAGCGCCATGACGTGCACGTCCCGCGCCCCCGCAGCCGCGATCTCGGCGAGCAGAGCGTCCAGGTGCTCGTGGGAGTCGGTCAGCCAGGGCAGCACGGGTGCCACCAGCACGGTGCACCCGAGCCCCGCGTCCGTGATCGCCCGGATCAGGTCCAGCCGGGCGCGAGGGGTGGGCGTGCCGGGCTCGACCGACTGCTGGAGCACGGGGTCCAGC
>NZ_JAMBPP010000018.1 GCF_023369855.1 Actinotalea alkalitolerans
TCCTCAGGGTGTGCCGTTGAGAACGAACCTAGGCACCCGACCCCACCCACGCCGACACCCACGAGGACGAACCTGGGCCTGCCCGGCGTACCTCCCACGGACGACGAGGTCATCCTTCGCGCGGTGCTCTCGGGCGTCTCGAGGAGGAGCGCGGGGCGGGCCTCACCGGTGCAGGGCGGGTCGGGCGCGACCACCCGAGGGACCTTCGTCCTAGGTCTCCACGGGTCCCTGATGCGAACCTACGGTGTCGTAACCTACGCAACCGTAACCAATCAGTTGGGTGCCCACCATGTCCGCCCCAGCCCTCGAACGATCCGTCCCGCGCCAGCCGCCCCGCTCTCAGCCCGTCGTGATCCAGGGAGGGATGGGGGTCGCCGTCTCGTCCTGGCGCCTGGCCTCGTCCGTCGCCCGCGCAGGTCAGCTCGGCGTCGTCTCGGGAACCGCGCTCGACCTGGTGCTCGCGCGGCGGCTGCAGGACGGCGACGTCGACGGATCGGTCCGGCGGGCTCTCGCGGCCTTCCCGGTCCCCGTCGTGGCGGAGCGTGCCGTGGCGCGCTACCACCGTCCCGAGGGCCGCGCGCCGGGGCGCCCCTACACGCCGATCCCTCGGCTCGCGCTGCGGCAGACCCGGCTCGCCCAGGAGCTCACGATCCTCGGCAACTTCGTCGAGGTCTGGCTCGCCAAGGAGGGCCACGAGGGTCTCGTCGGCATCAACTACCTCGAGAAGGTCCAGATGGCCACCCCCGCCGCCGCCTACGGGGCGATGCTGGCCGGGGTCGACCACGTCCTGATGGGGGCCGGCATCCCCCGCGACATCCCGCACCTGCTCGACGGGCTCGCCGGTCACGAGACCGTCCGGCTGCCGATCGAGGTCGCCGGTGCGGCCGCCGGTGACCACGTCGTCGAGCTCGACCCCCGGGCGCTGCTGGGCGAGGACCTCCCCGCCCTGACCCGCCCGACGTTCCTGGCGATCGTCTCGGCCCACGTGCTCGCCGAGTACCTCGCCCGTGATCCCCACATCCGACCCGACGGCTTCGTCGTCGAGGGCCACCTCGCGGGTGGTCACAACGCGCCGCCGCGTGGGCGGCTGACCCTCGACGACCTCGGGCAGCCGGTCTTCGGCCCGCGGGACCAGGCGGACCTGGCCAAGGTCGCCGCCATCGGCCTGCCGTTCTGGCTCGCCGGCTCGGTGGGCACACCGGGTGCCGTGGACGCCGCCCGTGCCGCGGGTGCGGCAGGCGTCCAGGTCGGCACGCTCTTCGCGCTGAGCACCGACTCGGGGCTCGAGCCCGGCCTGCGGACGGACATGCTCGACCGGCTGCGCGCCGGGACCCTCGAGGTGCGTACCGACCCGCTGGCCTCACCGACGGGCTTCCCGTTCAAGGTCGCCCAGCTGCCCGGGACCCTCTCGGAGACCTCGGTGAGCGCCGCACGGCCGCGGCTGTGCGACCTCGGCTACCTGCGGACCCCGTACCTGCGCCCGTCGGGTGAGGTGGGCTACCGGTGCGCGGCCGAGCCGGTGCACACCCACGTGCGCAAGGGCGGCTCGGTCGAGGACACCGTCGGTCGGGCGTGCCTGTGCAACGCCCTGAGCGCCAACGTGGGGCTGGGCCAGACCCGGGCTGACGGCTACGCCGAGGAGGCGCTCGTCACGCTCGGTGCCGACCTGGACGGGGCACGCCACCTGCTGGGGACCCACCCCGAGGGGTGGACGGCCCTGGACGCCCTCGACTGGTTGCTGGGCGGGGTGTCCGTGACCCGGCCCGGGACGGCCACCGCGATCTCCTGACCCAGTCGGGCAGCGCCGCACAGGGCGAGGTCGTCACCGCTCCAGAAGCGGCCCGGGTCGTACCAGTTCGGCCGACGACCCGGGGCGAGCAGCCCCATCGCCTCGTAGGTGACCGCGACGATCTCCGCGCAGTACGCCGTCTCGAGGTTCCCCTCGGAGATCGCCCGGCGGAAGGTCGGTGTGCGTCCGTGCACCCAGCGGGTCACGAGCCGGGTGGTGGAGGGGAACGGGGTCCCGTCGAGCCGCGCGACGGTGTGCAGGATGGCGTCCTCGCCCGCGGCGTCCACCGGGTGGTCGAGCTGTCGCAGCCACGCCTGCTGGCCGTAGCGCTCCGACCAGGCGACCACCGCGTCGCGCAGGTCGTGCAGCTGCGCGCCGCGCTGGTGGGTGCCCGACCACAGGTCCGGCAGCGACCGGCCCAGCTCGGCGTGCCACATCAGGGGTGGCAGGTCGTCGATCACGACGGACATCCCGACGTGGTTGACCGGGCTGTTGGTGCCCACCTGGATGGCACGGTCGGTCATCCCGCGCCCCCGGAACAGCCAGACGTCTCCCGTCCGGGTCAGGTCGACGGCGCGGTCGAGGTCGATCGGGGTGCGGGGCACAGCGCTAGCGTAGGGACCATGCGATGGTGGCGGGTGCTGGGCGTGGCCGGGTTCGCCGGGGTCGCCACGACAGGTGTGCTGGTCGCGCGTGAGGAACGGCGCCGACGGGCCTACACCGCCGACGAGGTCCGGGAGCGGCTGCACGAGCGGCACGAGGCGGCCCTGCTGCCACCTGCGCCGACCGACACCCCCGCCACAGACCGGCACTGACCGGCCCTGACCGGCACTGACCGGCGACCCTGCGCCTGCGGCCATGACGTACTGTCACTGGGGCAGAGCCGTCCGGGTTCGGCGCGAAGGAGCGACCATGTCCGGTACGTGCCCGCTGTGAACCCTGCCGACCTGCTCTCCCTGGGAGTCGTGGCGACCTCCCGGAAGCCCGACGAGCGGCGGCTGCCGATCCACCCCGAGCACCTGGGGCGTATCGACCCGGACCTGCGTGCCCGCATGGTGCTCGAGGAGGGGTACGGCGACCGGTTCGGGACCAGCGACGCACGGCTCGCCCCGCTGGTCGGGCGGATCGCCCCGCGGGCCGAGGTGCTCGCGACCTCGGACGTCGTCCTGCTGCCCAAGCCGCAGGCCGCCGACCTCGAGGAGCTGCCCCACGGCGCGGTGCTGTGGGGCTGGCCGCACTGCGTCCAGGACCCGGTCGTCACCCAGGTCGCGATCGACCGTGGGCTCACCCTCATCGCGTTCGAGGCGATGAACCACTGGGCCTCGGACAGCGGCTTCGGGTTGCACGTCTTCCACATGAACAACGAGCTCGCGGGGTACAGCTCGGTGCTGCACGCGCTGCAGCTCGCCGGTGTCACCGGCGTCTTCGGACGTCCGCTGCGCGCCGTGGTCATCGGCTTCGGCGCCACGGCGCGGGGCGCGGTCACGGCCCTCGCCGGCCACGGGATCACGGACGTCACGGTGCTCACGCACCGGGGTGTGGCCGCCGTCGGCTCACCGATCCACTCGGTACGGATCGCCCAGCTCGACCACGACTACGTGGCCCCCGAGCGGAGCCACGTGATCACCGTCGGCGGCCGCATCCCGCTCGCCCCGTTCCTGGTCGGGCACGACATCGTCGTGAACTGCACGCTCCAGGACACCGACGCACCGCTGACGTACCTGCGCACCGACGACCTGGCGGGGTTCCGCCCCGGGAGCCAGATCATCGACGTCTCCTGCGACGAGGGCATGGGCTTCAGCTGGGCCCGGCCGACGTCTTTCGCCGACCCGGTCTTCGTCGTGGGCGAAGGCGTGACGTACTACGCGGTCGACCACAGCCCGTCGTTCCTGTGGAGCTCCTCGACCTGGGAGCTCAGCGCGGCCCTGCTGCCCTTCCTGCGCCCTGTCCTGGCCGGGCCGGACAGCTGGGACGCCGACGAGACGCTGCGTCGCGCGCTGCACGTGCGGGCCGGTCACGTGGTGAACCCGGCGATCCTGACCTTCCAGGGTCGATCTGCCGAGTACCCCCACGCCCGCTCAGACCCTCAGCGATGAACGTTCCCCGGTCCTCGCCGCGCCGGCCCGTCGAGCGAGGTGCTCGCACCGGCTGATGACGGCCTCGAGCAGCCCGACCAACCGGTCGTCGACCTGCATCCCGCCGGCGTTCACGACCGCCCGCACCGCGAAGTCGACGATCTCGCGCCCGGGGTGACGCGTGCCGTGGGTCGGGCTCAGCCCCGCGGTGTACTGCTCGGCCCACCGCGCGGCCGACGGTGCGGCGGCGAAGGCCTCGAGGGTCCACGGGTGCAGGTCGACCAGCGGCTTGCCGTCGGTCAGGGCCAGCAGGCGCTCGCAGGTCAACGCACCTGCGGCGAGCGGCAGGCGGTCCTCCTCGTGGACCACCGGCAGGGCGCGCGCGGCGACCAGCAGGGCGATCTCGTGGTCCCACCGGGGGTCGGTGCTGCGCAGCCCGATGACCGAGGGGACGAGCGGCGCCAACCTCGACCGCGCGTCGTCCGTCGTGAGGTCGTTGACGAGTCGCGCGAGGTGGGCCAGCAGCGGATGGGTGCACTCGGGGCTGTCGCTCCAGGGCTCGCCCGCGAGCACCCCGGCGATCTCCATGAAGCACGCGCCCTCATGGACGTCGTGGTGCCGGCCTCGATCCAGGAGCGGCAGACCCTCGGGTGCTCGGCTCATGTCCATGGTGCTCACCTCGACCGGTGCGTGCGACCTCGTGACCCCCTCAGTCTGCGACGGGGTGGGCGCGGAGGCAATGCCTGGGCGGGTCTCGCGCAGTAGCGTCGTGGAGGGCGTCGACCTCTCGGCGCGCCGGGTGAGGAGGCTGCCATGACCCCCGCGCCGTACGGCGTCCACTCCGAGGTGGGTGCGCTGCGCTCGGTGATCGTCCACCGTCCCGACCTCTCGCTCGAGCGGCTGACGCCCTCGAACCACCACGAGCTGCTGTTCGACGACGTGCTGTGGGTCGAGCACGCCCGGAAGGAGCACGACGCCTTCGTCGAGCTGCTGCGCGGCCGGGGGATCGAGGTGCACGAGCACCAGCAGCTGCTGGCCGAGGCCCTGGAGGCCGACCCGCGGGCCAAGCAGGACGCCGTCGAGCGGACGGTCAGCCATCTGACGGTCGGTCCGGTGATGGTCGACGACGTGCGGGCCGAGCTCGCCTCGTGGGACGGTGTGCGGCTGGCGCGGCACCTCATCGGCGGTCTGACCAAGGAGGAGCTCGGCTCGGCCCGGGGGGACGCCGGGTCGCTCGTGGCGGTCGCGGCACGGCCCACCGACTTCATCCTGCCGCCGCTGCCCAACTCGTTGTTCCAGCGTGACCCGGCGGCCTGGCTCTACGACGGGCTGTGCCTCAACCCGTTGTTCTGGCACGCCCGGCGGCTCGAGACGGTCAACCAGGCGCTGATCTACCGCTACCACCCGATGTTCGCCGACGCGGGCATCCGCTTCTGGTACCCGCCGCAGGGGGACGACACACGGCTCGACGAGGAGGACTTCGGCCGGGCGTCGGTCGAGGGCGGGGACATGATGCCGATCGGCCGCGGCACGGTGGCCATCGGGATCAGCGAGAGGTCCACGGCACACATGGTCGAGAAGCTCGCGCTGACCCTCTTCGAGGGCGGGGGCGCCGAGCGGGTCATCGCGGTGACCATCCCGCCGTCGCGCACCTACATGCACCTCGACACCGTCTTCACCTTCCTCGACGTGGACAAGGCGACGGCCTTCATGCCGGTCATGGAGGGGGCGACGGCCTACTCGCTGCGGCCGGGGGACCGGACCGAGAGCCTGGACGTGCACCCCGAGCGCTCGGTCTTCGCGGCGTTCGAGGACGCACTGGGCATCTCCTCGCTCGACGTGGTCCCGACCGGCGGCGACGACGTGCAGCAGGCCCGTGAGCAGTACGGCTCGGCCAACAACTTCCTGGCGCTCGAGCCGGGGGTGGTGGTGGGCTACCACCGCAACCAGTGGACCAACGCCCGGATCGCCGAGCACGGGGTCGAGGTGCTCGAGATCGAGGGCTTCGAGCTCGGCAAGGGACGCGGCGGGGCACGGTGCATGACCTGCCCGACACGCCGGGACGGGATCTGAGCGACCGCGGCGAACCGCGAGACGTACCGGTCGCGGGTGCGTCGGGGAACGTCAGGCGTTCGCGACCAGCGGGGCCTGCCGCGGGTACAGGTCCTCCTCGAGCACCCGGACGACGAACAGTCCCAGGTCGGCCCGGGTCATCGTGGTGCGCCTCGCGGACCGGTGCGCGTGGTGCTCGACGCGTCCGGTGGCCGGGCCGTCGTTCAGGCGCGGTGGTCGCACGAGCGTCCATCGCAGCGGGCTCCCGAGCCACACCGCGAGCTCGGCGGGCTTGTCGGTGACGACCTGCCCGCCCAGCCGTTGGAGCAGCGTGCTGATCAGGCGGTCCCGCCGGGACTTCTGGTCGCCGGGGGCGTCGACGCCCGCGCCGCTGATCCCGACGAACCGGTGCACGCCGCTGCGGCCCATCACCTCGGTGAGGGCTGTGGCGGTGTCCCGGTGCAGGGCGGGCTCCCGCCCCGACGGCCCGAGTGCGGACAGGACGGCGTCGGCACCCCCGACCAGCCGCGCCAGGACGGCCGCGTCCCGGGAGTCGCCGGTCACCACCTCGACCTCGTCCGCGTGGGTACCGAGCGCGGTGGGGTCCCGCACGAGGACCACGACGTCGTGGCCGTGGTCGAGCAGGGTGGTCAGGACGTGGCGCCCGGTCCGGCCGGTGGCGCCGAGCAGGGCCACTCTCATGCGGTGCTCCTCGTGGTCGTGGTCGTGGTCGTGGTCGTGGTGGAGGGGACGTGGGTGGTGGCCGTGGGGATCCAGGCCGCACGCTCACGGTGGGCGAAGGTCGTGAGGTCGATCGGCTCCCGGCCGAGCACGGTGCGCACGTCGTCGCTCAGCCCGGCGGCCAGGCCGAGCCGTGCGGTGGTGTAGATCGCGGAGGTGACGGCGACCATGCCCGGGCTCATGGCCAGGGACCGGCTCGCGTGCCGGGCGTAGCGCAGCACCCCGGGTCGTTCGTAGCGGATGCTGCGGCCGAGCTCGTCGCTCAGGATCCGGGCGACCTCGCCGTAGGTGAGCGCCCGGGGGCCGGTGACGGTCCAGGCGCGTCCGCGATGGGCGGCGGGGTCGGCGAGGGCGCGGGCCGCGACAGCCGCGACGTCGACGGCGTCGACGAACGCGGTGCGGCCGTCACCCGCTGGGACCACGATCCGATCGAGGTCGCGGACGTCGTAGGCGTGCGTCGTCGAGAGGTTCTGGTGGAAGAAGGAGGGCCGGACGAAGGTCCAGTCGAGCCCCGATCCGCGCAGCCACTGCTCGATGGTGTGGTGCGGCGCCACCTTGTTGCGTTCGGCGCCCTGGAGGGACAGGAAGACCACGTGCCGGACCCCGGCGTCGCGGGCGGCGGCCACGGCGGGCAGCAGGTCGCGCCGCACGTTGCCGACCGCGGGAGGGCGGACCAGGAACATCGTGCTCACGTCCGCGAACGCGGCGGGCCACGAGGTCGGGTCGGTGAGGTCGAGGCGGACGCTCGGTGACGGAGCATGGCCCGGCAGGTGCGGTGAGGGCGTCGCGGCGTCGCGGTCGGCGGGGACCCGGCGCGTGGCTGCGCGGACGGGCAGGCCGGTCGGTCGCAGGGCGTCGAGCACGGCTGAGCCCACCGTGCCGGTGGCGCCCGTCACCAGGATCGTCCCGTTCATGGTCCGTGCTCCGTCCGCAGGGGTGGTCGATGTATGTGTACGGTACACCTATGATGGATGACGGAGACCAGGACCTGCATCGCCTCGACCAGGCGCTGCTCGGCCTGCGGCGCTTCTTCGCAGCACCGCCGGCGGTCCTCGACGGGAACCACCCCGTCGAGCTGTCGACCCTCTTGGTGCTCGACGCCGTCGTCGGCGTGGGGGGCGGCGCGGCGACCGTCCGCCGGGTCGCCGAGCATCTCGACGTCACCGCCTCGACGGCGAGCCGCCTCGTCGAACGCGCCGCAGCTGTCGGTGCGGTCGTCAAGGTGCGGGGTGAGCACGACGCTCGTCAGGTGGTGCTGCACCCCACGCCCGACGGCGTCGCCCTCGCCGAGCGGGCGACGGCCTACCGGCACGCGCGGCTCGAGGCGCTCCTCGAAGGATGGTCAGAGCGCGATCGTCACGAGCTCGCCCGCTCGCTCGAACGGTTCGCGACGGCCGCCCGGGGCGGTGGTGCGGCGGCGTCGGACGGCGAGGGTCGGGTCTGACCTCCCGCTCACCGCCCGCCGCGTCGCCGGTTGCGTTGCTGGCCGCTTCCGGTGGCGCGGCGCGCCGACGAGCGGCGGCCCCCGGCGGAGCCTGTGCCGGTCCCCGCCGCCGGGCGCGGTGTCGCCGACGTCGCGCCGTCAGGGGCCGCACCTGCGGCCTCGGGGGCGGCGCCCGTGCCGGAGGACCCGCGTGAGCTGCGTGCCGTCCGGCCCCGCAGGATGCCGATCAGCTCCTCGACGAGGTCGGTGCTGCGCTCGGCCGGCCAGGCGAAGGCGATGTGCGTGGGGTCGATCCCGCTGACCTCGCGGTAGGTCACGTCCTTGCGGGCGTGCAGGCGGGCGACCGACTGGGGGACCACGAGCACACCCACCCCGGCGGCGACCAGGGCGACCGCATCGGCGGTCGAGCGCATCGCCGGCAGTGGGCGGACCGGCTCGGTGCGCAGCGCTGCGGCGGCCTCTCGCCACTGGGGCAGTGCGTCGGTGTCCTGGAGCAGGTGCTCGTCGACCAGGTCGCGGACGTCCACGTGGTCCAGGACCGTGGCGGGGTGGTCCTGGGGAACCACGACCACGGGCACCTCGGAGTAGAGCGGGATGAGGCTCAGGCCCTCCCGGTCGACCGGGAGCCGCACGAAGCTGACGTCGAGCGTGCCGTCGTGCAGCCCGGCCCCCTGGGTGCCGGGATCGGTCCGCACGATCTCGACCGGGACGTCGGGTCGCCGCTCGGCCCACACCCGGGTCCACTTGGTGACGGTCACCCCGGGGGCGATCCCGATGCGCAGCACGCGTGCCTCCGACGGCGAGGCAGGTCGCGCGTCGGCCGCGAGCAGGTCCACGGCGCGCGCATGCAGGGCCCGTCCGGCGTCGGTCAGCTCGGTGCGGTCGGAGGGCCGGACGAACAGCTCCGTGCCGAGCTGGTCCTCGAGGTCGACCACCGCGCTGCTCAGCGCACGGCGGCTGATGCCCAGGGCCGCCGCGGCACGGCCGAAGTGCAGGTGCTCGGCGACGGCCACGAACGAGCGCAACGCCACGAGGTCGACGTCCACCGTTCCTCCTCGCCCGCTCCGCCTGCTCAGCCACCTGCACGCGCCGGCCGGGACACCGACGGCGTCGGTCAAGGGTAGAGGGATACGCTCGTGCGATGACCGCTGGACGAACGACGCAGACCATGAAGCCCATGACGGCGGCGAAGAAGCTGGGCATCTACCTGCCGGCCACCCCCGAGTCCTTCCGCGAGGCGGGCGAGATCACCCGCTCCGAGCTCGCCCGGCTGATGACCTCCCCGCCCGAGTGGCTGGTCCGGCTGCGCGAGGCGGGCCCCCACCCGCGCGAGGTCGTGGCCAGCAGGCTGCGGGTCTCGATCGCGGGCCTGGCCAGGGCCGGGGTGACCGAGGCGCTGACCACCGAGCAGATCGAGGACCTCCGGCAGGAGCCGCCCGTCTGGCTCGTGCAGGAGCGGGAGACCTTCGCCCGGGTGCAGGCCGACGAGGAGCAGGCCGCCCACCGCCGCAAGGCCTGACGTCAGGGAGCTCGCCATGGATGTCGCCGCAGTGCTGCTGGACGCCTTCGGGCGGGTCCGCCAGACCGTCCACGACGCGGTGGACGGTCTGACCGCCGGGCAGCTCGCCGTCCCCGAGGACGGTCGGACCAACTCGATCGCCTGGCTCGTCTGGCACCTGACCCGCGTCCAGGACGACCACCTCGCCCAGGCGTTCTCGACCGACCAGGTGTGGACCACCGAGGGGTGGGCCGAGCGTTTCGAGCTGCCTTTCGACGCCGCGGCCACCGGCTACGGCCAGGACGCGCACGACGTGTCAGCGCTCGCAGGCGTGACCTCGGAGCTCCTGCTCGGGTATCACGACGCCGTCCACGCCCGCACCGTCGAGCACCTCGCGACGGTGACCGCCGAGCAGCTCGACCGGGTCGTGGACGAGGGATGGGACCCGCCGGTGACCCTCGGCGTGCGGCTGGTGAGCGTGCTGAGCGACGACCTGCAGCACGCCGGCCAGGCCGGCTACCTGCGCGGGGTCGTGACGCAGGCTGACGCGGGCTGACGCGGGCTGACGCCCGTCCCGTCGCGCCCCCGGCGACGCCCGGGGCGGGTGCGGGCAGCCACTGCCCTCAGGACCGGCCCTGCCCGGTCGATGGGACGGGTGAGCACCACGCCCCGGTGGGGCAGACCGCCGGCCGTCTCCGGTCCGGTGGCCCGGTGGGCAAGGAGCATGGCATGAGCACCCCCTTCGCAGCGTCCACCGCGGTCACCGCGGCTCGAACGGTGGACGAGGTCCTCGACCGTCGCGACGTGCACATGGTCTTCCAGCCCGTGCTCGACCTGCGCTCGCAGGAGGTCGTCGGCTACGAGGCGTTGGCGCGTGGTCCGGTCGGCAGCCCGTGGGAGAGCCCGCTCAACCTGTTCGCCGCGGCTCGTGAGCGCGGTCGCAGCGCCGAGCTCGACTGGGTCTGCCGTGCCGCGGCCTTCGCTGCCTTCCTGGAGGCAGGCATGCCGGCCTCGACCTCCCTGTTCGTGAACATCGAGTCCGACTCGGTGACCTCGGTGTGCCCGGCCGACCTGGTGGGCGTCGTCGCGCAGGCCGAGTCGCTGCTGAGGGTCTTCGTCGAGGTCAACGACCGCGCCCTGGTCGCCGACCCGGCCGGGCTGCTGGCCACGGTCGACCGGGCGCGCGGGATGGGCTGGGGCATCGCGCTGGACGACGTCGGGTCGAGCCGTGCGCCGCTGGCTGTGCTCCCGGTCGTCGGGGCCGACGTCGTCAAGATCGACCTGCAGCTGCTCGCCGGCTGCGAGGAGGAGGACGCCGCGGCGGTGGTGGTCGGTGTGCTGCGTCACCTCGAGCTCAGCGGCGGGTCGTTGTGCGTCGAGGGCGTCCAGACCCAGGAGGACGTGGAGTGGGCGCTGGCGATGGGGGCCTCCTACGGTCAGGGGCGCTACCTCGCCGAGGTAGGCCCGCTGCCGACCGGGACCGCACCCTCCCGCGGGGTCGTGCCCCTGCTCCAGGTGGACGGCGACGACGCCTCGGTCAGGTCTCCCTACGAGGTCGTGGACGACCTGCCGTCCCGCCGGATGGGCCTGCCGCAGATCGTCGACCTCGCCCGGATGGTGTCCTTCGCGGTGCGTGCCCCGGGTGCCAGGCCCGTCGTCCTGGCCGGCATCGCCTCCGACGGTGTGATCTCGCCCGAGGCCGCGGCGGGCTTCCCGCAGCTGTTCGACTCGGCGCTCCTGCTCGTCGTGCTCGGAGTGGGCGTCGGGGTCGAGCCCGTGCCTGGTCTGCGCGGCCTGAGGGTCGAGCCGCAGGACCCGTTGGCTCGCGAGAGGTTCCTCGTGGTGCTCGCCGCGACCGGCCCCTGCGCGGTCCTGGCACGCCCCGCAACGGACGGCGCACCCGGTCTGCACGACGTCGTCGTCACGCACGACCCGGACCGGGTCCACGACATCGCCCGACTGCTGATCCGGCGCATCCCCGCCGCGGGTGCGTCCGACGTGGCGCTGCCGCTGCCCGGGGTGGCCGGCGTCGAGGACACCCGCGGGCCCACGGAGCCCGTGGGTGCGGTGCCGACCCCGCGCGGCGGCTGGCGGGACCGCATCCGCGGTTGAGGGGTCAGGGAGTCCCGGCGAGCCGGGTGAGCCGTCCGTGGTCGACCAGTGCGGTCCATCGTCGACCTGTGTCGATGATCCCCTCACCCCGCAGCCGACTCATCACCCGGCTGACGGACTCGGGGGTGGCGCCGGTCATCGAGGCCAGGTCGGTGCGGGTCAGCGGGACCTGCAGCAACGTGCCGCCGCCGGGCCGTTCCTCGCCCACCGCGCGGGCCAGGGTCAGCAGCGTCGAGGCGACCCGGCTCTCCACCGAGGCCCCTGCCATCCGCCGCAGGGCGTCGTGCGCCTGCTCGAGCCGCCGTGCGACGTCGTCCAGGACGGCCAGCGCCACCTGCGGGTGCTCGCGCAGGACGGCCCGGAAGTCGGCCGCCGAGAGGGACAGCGCGCACGCAGGCGTGAGCGTCTCGGCGGTGTCGGGGTACGTCGTGTCGCCCAGCGCGGCGAGGGACCCGACGAGTCCGCCGGGGGAGACGACGTCGACCAGGACGTCCTGGCTGTCCGTGGCCGGGCGCACCACCTTGACCTGCCCGCTGGCCAGCACGAAGAGGTATCCGGCATCGTCGCCGATGCGGTGGACGGTCTCACCGGGCCCGTAGGCCCGCTCGCGGGTCCGGCGCTCGACGGCGTCCAGCGCCTCCGGGGAGAGGCCCGCGAAGTAGGGTGCCCGCGCGAGCACGTCGAGCCGTACCGGCCGCGGGCACGAGTGCGGCCCGGGCGGTCGGGCGAGCGGTGTGGTGCGACGGGTGGCGGCCACGGGTCCCTCCTCCTCAGCGTGCGGAGGGTGTCGCGGCGCCCTCGACGTCGACGGTAGCCCGACGCGTGCGCAGCAGCCGCATGCCGTTGGCGATGACGACGAGCACCGAGGCCTGGTGCACGAACATCCCCAGGGCCATCGTCACCCCGCCGAGCAGCACCCCGGCGATCAGCACGGTGACCGTCACCAGTGACACCGCGACGTTCTGGCGGACGGTGCGGACCGTGGCCCGGGCCAGCGCGACCGCCTCGGGGACGCGGAGCAGGTCGGCGGCCAGGAGCGCGACGTCAGCGGTCTCGACCGCCACGCCGCTCCCGGCAGCTCCCATCGCGATGCCCACGTCGGCGGCCGCGAGGGCCGGCGCGTCGTTGACGCCGTCGCCGACCATCGCCACGACGTGACCCTGGGCCTGCAGGGCGCGCACGGCGTCCAGCTTGTCCTCCGGCAGCAGGCCCGCGCGGACGTCCTGGATCCCGACCGTCGCAGCGACCGCCCGGGCGACCCGGGCGTCGTCGCCGGTGAGCATCACCAGGGTGGCGCCCCCGGCGCGGAGCGCGTCGACCGCGGCGCGTGCCTCGGGCCGGAGCTCGTCGGCGACGCCCAGCACCCCGAGCACCCCCTCGTCCAGCGCCACCACCAGGGGTGTGCGTCCGGCGGCGGCCAGGGCGCGGACCGTCTCGCGGGTCGCGGGGTCGAGGGTCAGCCGGGCGTCCTCGATCATCCTGAGACTCCCCACCAGCACGCGGTGCGTCCCGGTCCGGGCCTCGATCCCTCGGCCGGGGTGGGGCAGGACGGCGTCGGGCAGGGCGGGTGGGGTCAGGCCGGCCCGCTCGGCAGCGACCAGGACGGGGCGGGCCAGCGGGTGCTCGGAGCCGGCCTCGGCCGTTGCGGCCCAGTGCAGCAGGTCGTCGCGGGTGGTCCCCGGCGCGGGGATCACGTCGGTCAGCACGGGGCGTCCCCGGGTCAGCGTCCCGGTCTTGTCGAAGGCGACGGCGGTGATCCGGGCGGCGGTCTCCAGGTGCTCGCCGCCCTTGACCAGGATGCCGCGGCGCGCGGCCTGCCCGATGCCGGCGACGATCGAGACGGGGGTGGAGATGACCAGCGCCCCCGGGCAGCCGATGACCAGGAGCGTCAGGGCGAGCTCGACGTCGCCGGTGACGACGCCTGCCACCACCGCGCCGACGATGATGCCGGGGGTGTACCAACGCGCGAACCTCTCGATGAGCCGCTGCGCCGGGGCCTTCTCCTCCTGCGCCTGCTCGACCCGGTGGATCACGCGGGCGAGGGTCGTGTCCTGCCCGACCCCGGTCGCCCGGACCACCAGGAACCCGCCCTGGCTGATCGTCCCGGCGAAGACCTGGGCGCCGGCGGACTTCTCGACCGGGATCGACTCCCCGGTGATGCTCGCCTCGTCCACGGCGGCTCCGCCGTCGAGCACCCGGCCGTCGACGGGCACGCGGTCGCCGCTCTTGATGACGACCGTCTCGCCGGTCAGCACCTCACCCGCGAGCACCACGACCTGGATCCCGTCACGCAGAACGGTCGCGGTGCTCGGTGCCAGGTCGAGCAGCTCACCCAGGGCGCGACGCGTCCGTCCGAGGGTCATCGCCTCGAGGGCGTGCCCGACGGCGAACAGGAAGGTGACCGCGGCCGCCTCCCACCGTTCGCCGATGACGATCGCCCCCCCGGCGGCCACCGTGACCAGCAGCTCGATGCCCACCGAGCCCGTGCGGAGTGAGGACAACGCGCGGCGGGCGATCGGCAGGCCCGCGACAGCCGCGGCGAGGAGCATCGGTGGCGCACCCAGGTCCGGGCGGTCGGCGAGGTGCTCGGCGACCAGCGCGAGGGCGATGAGCGTGCCGGCGAGCAACGAGGTCGTCCAGGGTCCGCGCGCAGCGGACCGGACGCGGACCAGCACGTCGCCGCGCGTGGTTGGCGTGACGGCTCCTGGCGCGGCGGTCTCGGGGACGGGGACGGGGGGCACGGTGGCGGTCATGAAGGCTCCGGTCTCAGATCGAGGCGACGTGCGCGGTGTAGCCCGCGCGTGCCACTGCGGCCACGAGGGCCTCAGGCGTGGTGTCGGACGCGTGGGAGACCTCGATGCGCCCGGTCGAGAAGTGCACGGTCGCGTTGACCACCCCGGGCACCCGGCGCAGCTGCTTCTCGATCGTGGCGACGCACGACGGGCAGGTGAAGCCGGTGCTGCGCAGCAGGGTCTGCGCGGTCCGGGTCTGCGTCGGGGTCGCGGTGGTCGTGGGGGTCGGGCGTCCGGTCATGATCTGCTCCTCGGTCGGGCCACGGAAGGTGGCTCCTTCGACGCTAGGAGGGCCCGCGTGGCCGGACCATGACGTGCGTCAGGTTGCTGCACGGGATGTCGGCCGCCGGTCAGCCGGGCTCCCCGCGCACCTTGCGGCGGGTGACGACGACGAGGTCGACCGCGGCCACGACGGCCAGCAGCACGAGCCCGCCGACCAGGACACCCGGAGCGCCCGCCCCGCCCATCACCGCGGCGAGCGCCGCGCAGGTGACCAGACCGAAGGCCGCGAGCACGATCCGCAGGGTCAGCGCGCTGCGGGCCGGCGGCGCCCCGCCGATGCGGGAAGTCGGGTCGTGGTGGTCGAGCCGGCCCTGGGGGTGGGGGTCCTCGGGTGCCATGGCGTGATCTCCTGACGGGTGAGGTCTCGTGGTCTCCTCCCATCCTGCGGGGGTTCCGGACGGCGTGCGATCTGCCGCAGACCGTCCTGGCCCGGGTCCCGACCTCGGCTCGCTAGGCTCGTGGCGACGACCTGAAGGACTGCCCCCACCTCCCTCGACGACGAAGGACCGCGCCGTGAGCACTGTCGACCAGCCCGTCCCCGCCCCGGTGATCGCCCGCAGCACCGACCCGCTCGGCGTCGAGGTGCCGTCCACCGTCCCCACGCACTGGTACAACCTCAACGCCGACCTGCCCGAGCCGGTCCCGCCGCACCTGCACCCCGGTACCCACCAGCCGCTGACCCCGCCCGACCTGGCGCCGCTGTTCCCGATGGCGCTCATCGAGCAGGAGGTCAGCACCGAGCGGTACGTCGAGATCCCGCAGACCGTCCGGGAGATCTACGCCATGTGGCGCCCGTCGCCCCTGGTCCGTGCCCACCGGCTCGAACGGGTGCTCGGGACCAGAGCACGGATCTACTACAAGTACGAGGGTGTGAGCCCGGTGGGTTCGCACAAGCCCAACACCGCCGTCGCCCAGGCCTACTACAACGCGGTCGAGGGCATCACCAAGCTCACCACCGAGACCGGCGCCGGGCAGTGGGGCGCGTCGTTGTCGATGGCCTGCTCGCTGCTCGGGCTGACCTGCGAGGTGTGGCAGGTGCGGGCCTCCTACGACGCCAAGCCGTACCGCCGGTTCCAGATGGAGACCTACGGCAGCGTGTGCCACCCCTCGCCCTCGGACCTGACCGAGGCGGGGCGGGCCATCCTGGCCGAGATGCCCGACACCACGGGTTCGCTGGGGATGGCGATCAGCGAGGCCGTCGAGGCAGCGGTCAAGGACCCCGAGGCGCACTACTCCCTGGGGAGCGTCCTGAACCACGTGATGCTCCACCAGACGGTGATCGGCCAGGAGGTGCTCGTCCAGCTCGCCGAGGCGGGGGAGCGCCAGGCCGACGTGGTCTTCGGGTGCGCGGGTGGCGGGTCGAACCTGGCCGGTCTGACCTTCCCGCTCATCGGGCAGAACCTGCGGGAGGGGACGACCACCCGCTCGGTGGCCTGCGAGCCTGCCGCGTGCCCGTCGCTGACCCAGGGGGAGTACCGCTACGACCACGGGGACGTCGCGGGGCTCACGCCGTTGCTCAAGATGCACACGCTGGGCAAGGACTTCGTGCCGCCGTCGATCCACGCGGGCGGTCTGCGGTACCACGGGATGTCGCCGATGGTCTCGCACGCGGTGAACCTGGGACTGATGGAGGCGGTCGCGGTCGAGCAGGACGACGCGTTCGCGGGCGGTGTGCTCTTCGCGCGGGCCGAGGGGATCATCCCTGCCCCCGAGTCCACGCACGCCGTGGCCACGGCCATCGACTACGCCCGCACCGCCCAGGAGGGCGAGGTCATCCTCATCGGCCTGTCCGGCAACGGCGTGCTGGACCTGCCGGCCTACTCCGCGTACGTCTGAGCCGCGTGAGCGGCTTCGCGCACCTGGGCGCCTACAGCGACTGGGTCGCCCACGCGCCCGGGCCGCGGGCACGGGCTGCTCGCCCGCCGGCGAAGGACGTCCACCGGGCCGTCCGGGAGGTGCTCGCCGTTCCCGTCGATGCCCCTCAGGGTCCGCAGGACCTGCGCGTCGAGCACCGCTGGGTCGCTGACGGTGTGCAGGGCGAGGAGCTCTCGTGGTCGGTGGGCTTCGGTCCGCGGACCTCGGCCTGGCTCCTCGCACCGCAGGGCGCCCACGAGCCCTTGCCCGGGGTGCTGGCGCTGCACGGCCACGACGGGTTCAAGCTGTACGGCAAGGAGAAGATCGCCGACGGCCCTGAACCGGTACTGCCGGTCGTCGCAGCCCTGCGGGCGACGTACTCCGAGGGTCGGGCGTGGGCGAACGACCTGGCCCGCGAGGGGTTCCTGGTCCTGGTGCCCGACGTGTTCGGCTGGGGCAGCCGCCGGTTCCGGCTCGAGGACATGCCTCCCCTCATGCGGGTGCTGGGCCAGACCACCGCCGGGGTCGCCCCGCCCGACGAGGTGGGCGGCTCCACCCCGCAGGACGTCGCCGTCTACAACGCCGCGGCCTGGCATCACGAGCACGTGGTGGAGAAGTACTGCCGCCTGCTGGGGACCACGATGGCGGCGGTCGTGAGCCGCGAGGACCGGATCGCGCTCGAGGTGCTGCGCGGACGGGGAGCCGGGAGGATCGGCACCGTGGGGCTGTCCGGTGGCGGGTGCCGCTCGGCGCTGCTGCGGGCGACGAGCGACCACGTCACCGCCGCCGTCGTGGTCGGGATGATGAGCAGCTACGACGCGCTGCTGGACCACGACGTGGTCAACCACACCTGGATGCTCCTGCCCGGAGACCTGCCAGGACGGTTCGACTGGCCCGACGTCGTGGCGTCCGGAGCACCCGCGCCCCTCCTCGTGCAGTACGCGCGCGGTGACCAGATCCTCCCGCTCGAGGGCGCGCTCGCCGCGCACGGCCGGATCGGTGCCCACTACGCCGCGGCCGGGGATCCGACGGCGTACACGGGACAGTTCGTCGACGGGCCGCACGCGTTCGACCTGGCCATGCAGCGGGTCGCGTTCGACTGGCTGGCTGCTCACCTGCGCTGAAGGATCCTGCCGAGCCCTGCTGCTCACCCACCAGTTCGAGGCCGCCCTGTGCTCATAGCCGCGCGCGCACGGTCGCTGTGGCTGCGACGAGGTTCCGGAGCGCCGCCGCGACCTCCTGCGGCCGGCGGGTCTTCAGGCCGCAGTCCGGGTTGACCCACAGGCGGTCGGCAGGGACCGTCCGCAGGGCACGCTCGAGCAGGTCCTCGATCTCGGCGACGTCGGGCACGCGCGGGGAGTGGATGTCGTAGACACCGGGGCCGACCCCGCGGGAGAAGCCGGTCCGGCCGACGTCGTCGAGCACCTCCATCCGCGAACGTGCGGCCTCGATGCTGGTGACGTCGGCGTCGAGGGCGTCGATCGCCTCCATGACGGCCCCGAACTCCGAGTAGCACAGGTGCGTGTGCACCTGGGTGGAGTCCGCGACCCCGGACGTGGCCAGCCGGAAGGCGTCCACGGACCAGCGCAGGTAGGCGGGGCGGTCGACCGCGCGGAGCGGCAGCAGCTCCCGCAGCGCGGGCTCGTCGACCTGGATGACGCCCACCCCGGCCGCCTCGAGGTCCGTCGCCTCGTCGCGCAGCGCGAGGGCGACCTGCCGGGCGGTGTCGGCCAGGGGCTGGTCGTCCCGGACGAACGACCAGGCCAGGATCGTCACCGGGCCGGTGAGCATGCCCTTGAGCGGCCGGTCGGTCAGCGACGCCGCGTAGGTCGTCCACGGGACGGTCATCGGCTCCGGTCGCACGACGTCGCCCCACAGCACGGACGGTCGCGTGCAGCGCGACCCGTAGGACTGCACCCACCCGTGCTGGGTCACCGCGAAGCCCTCGAGCAGCTCCGCGAAGTACTGCACCATGTCGTTGCGCTCGGCCTCGCCGTGCACCAGGACGTCGAGCCCGAGCTCCTCCTGGCTCGCCACGACCTCGGCGATGTGGGTGCGCATCACGGCGGTGTACTCGGTCGAGGTGAGGTCGCCGCGCCGGTGCGCCGCCCGCGCCCGGCGGATCTGCGGCGTCTGCGGGAAGGAGCCGATCGTCGTCGTCGGCAACGGGGGGAGGGGGAGCGCGGCGGCCTGCTGCGCTGCTCGGACCGGGTAGGGGCTGCGGTGGTGGTCCGCGTCGGTCAGGGCCGCGACGCGAGCGCGGACGTCGGGGCGTTCGACGCCGGGCGCTGTGCGCCGGCTCGCGACTGTGGTGCGCGCCTGGTCGAGGGTCGCCGCGACGGACCCGGGCCCGTCGGTCATGGCGGCAGCCAGGGTCACGACCTCGCGGACCTTCTGGTCGGCGAACGCGAGCCAGGAGCGGATCAGCGGGTCGAGATCCATCTCCTCCTCGACGTCGTGCGGGACGTGCAGCAGGGAGGTCGACGTGCCCACGCACACACGGACGTCCGGCAGGCCGTCGGCCAGGCGGTTCAGGGTGCCGAGGGCGGCGTCGAGATCCGTCCGCCACACGTTGTGCCCGTCGACGACCCCGGCGACGACGCTGCGTCCGGCGAACCTGCCCGTCAGGGACGCGACGACGGCGTCCACGTCGCCGCGCACCAGGTCCACCGCCACCGCGTCGACGCCTGCGTCGGCGAGCACGGGCAGCGCGTCCCCGGCCGGGCCGTAGGGGGTGGCGACGAGCAGGGCGGGCCGGTCCGGGAGGGCGAGTCCGCCGGCCAGCGCGCCGTACGCGGTGGCGGCCGCGGCGAGCACCCGGTCCCGCGGCACGTCGCCGTCCGTGACGAGGGCCGGCTCGTCCAGCTGGACCCACGGTGCGCCGGCCGCGGCGAGCGCCCGCAGCAGGTCCCCGTACGCGGTGACCACGTCCGTGAGGCGGTCCAGCGGGTGGAAGCCCACCGGTGCGTCGTCCGCGGCCTTGGCGAGCAGGAGGAACGTCACCGGGCCGACCAGCACCGGCCGCCCGGTGACTCCCCGGCGGGCGGTGCCCAGGAGCTCGCGCACCGGCCGGTCGCCGACCAGCCGCACGGGGGTCAGCGGGCCGATCTCCGGGACGAGGTAGTGGTAGTTCGTGTCGAACCACTTGGTCATCTCGAGCGGCGGGCGGGTGCGGTCGCCACGGGCGAGGGCGAAGTAGCCGGCGAGGTCCGACCCGTCGGTCAGGTCGGCGAAGCGGTCCGGGACGGCGCCGAGCAGCGCGGCGACGTCGAGGACCTGGTCGTAGTAGGAGAACGACGACGGCACGGCGGCGTCCGCCGCACCCAGCCCCAGGGCCACCAGCCGCGCCGTGGTCCGCTGCCGCAGCTCTGCCGCGGACGCCTCGAGCTCGTCGACCGACGTCGTGCCGGCCCAGTGGGACTCCAGCGCGGCCTTGAGCTCGCGACGAGGTCCGATCCGTGGGTAGCCCAGGACCGTCGCCCGCGGGAAGGGCGGCACGGTGGTGGGGTCTGCCGTGGTGCTCGCAGGGGACGGGCTGGGGCTCCGGTGCTCGGTCATCAGGTCCTCGTCGGGTTCGGGTGTGGCAGGGCGGGCGGGCGGGCGGGCGGGTTGACGGACGGGCGGTGCGGTCGGGCGGTGGCCGTGGTCGCGTGGGCCGGGCGTCGGCGGCGCAGTCACGGGGCCGGGCGCAGGCCGGCGGCGTGCAGCAGCGCGGCGGTCGGCTCGTACTGGTCGAACGTGAAGACGTGCAGCCCGGGTGCGCCGGCGTCCAGGAGGGCACGGGCGAGCTCAGCCCCCAGTGCCGTCCCCGCGGCCGCGCGGCGCTGGGCGTCGGTCTCCGCGTCGAGCAGGTCGAGGACGTGTGGCGGGACGTCGACGCCGCTGATCTGCTGCAGGCGCCGTAGCCGGCCGGGGTCCGTGAGGGGCACGATCCCGGGCACCAGAGGGAGGGTCACGCCCGCCCTCCGCGCGACCCGGACGTACCGGGCGTACGACGCCGGGTCGAACACCACCTGGGTGATCGCGTAGTCCGCGCCGGCGGCCTGCTTGCCCAGGAGTGCCTGGAGGTCGCCGCACCGCGTCGGCGGGACGTCGGTGGGCAGGTGGTCCAGGGCCGCGGGTGCGGCCGCCACACCCACGCCGACCTCGCAGCCGGTCGCGGCAGCGAGGTCGCGGAGCAGGGCGACCAGGTCGCTGGCGCGGCCGAGCTCACCGTCGGCGGGACGCCCGTCGCCCCGGCGTCCGTCCGGGGGTGTGACGCCGGGCGGGAGGTCACCGCGCAGGGCGAGGAAGTCGCGCACGCCGTCGGCCAGGAGGTCTGCTGCGACCTCCCGCACCTGCGCTGCGGTCATGCCGGCGAACGTCACGTGGGCGACGACCGGGACGGTGCCCCGGGCCAGCCAGGCCGTGAGGCTCCGCGAGGCGCCCGTGGCCGCACCCGCGGCGCCGTACGTCACCGAGAAGAAGTCGGGACGCAGGCTCGCCAGCTGCTCGACGGTCGCGCGGAGGCGGGTGTCGCCGGCGGCGGTCGCCGCCGGGAACAGCTCGAAGGAGAGGCTGGTCGGCCCGGCGGCTCGGGTCAGCCGGCCGGCCACGCCGGTCCGGGGTCGTGCGGTCGCGTCGCTCATCACTGCTCCATCGGTCCTGGCGTGAGCACCCGCACCCTGTCACCAGGGGGGTTGCTGCGGCGTCGTCGAGCCAGATCTCTCGGCCGCTCTTGATGGGTCACCTGACGGTAGAGCGGCGGGGTGGCTCCAGGACACGGCCCTAGGTCCCAGGTGCCGGACCGGACGTCTCACCCCTCGGTCAGTGGCCGGCTCGTGGTGACATGCAGGTGCGCCGGGCGGTGCATGGTGGGGGAATAGAGGGCTGGGTACTGGAGTTCTGCCGGTGAATGGTTTAATCTTGAATCACCGCACGACAGGAGCGTGACATGCAGTTCGGCATCTTCAGCGTCGGCGACGTGACCATGGACCCCACCACCGGGCGCACGCCGACCGAGGCGGAGCGCATCCAGGCGATGGTGGCGATCGCGCTCAAGGCCGAGGAGGTCGGGCTCGACGTCTTCGCCTCGGGGGAGCACCACAACCCCCCGTTCGTGCCCTCCTCGCCGACCACGCTCCTGGGCTTCATCGCTGCCCGCACCGAGCGGATCGTGCTGTCGACCGCGACCACGCTGATCACCACCAACGACCCGGTGAAGATCGCCGAGGACTACGCGATGCTCCAGCACCTGGCCGACGGCCGCGTGGACCTGATGATGGGTCGCGGCAACACCGGTCCGGTCTACCCGTGGTTCGGGCAGGACATCCGCAACGGCATCGCGCTCGCGGTCGAGAACTACGCGTTGCTGCACCGCCTGTGGCGCGAGGACGTCGTGGACTGGGAGGGCAGGTTCCGCACCCCGCTGCAGTCCTTCACCTCGACCCCTCGTCCGCTCGACGGGGTCGCGCCGTTCGTCTGGCACGGCTCGATCCGCAGCCCCGAGATCGCCGAGCAGGCCGCCTACTACGGCGACGGCTTCTTCCACAACAACATCTTCTGGCCGATCGAGCACACCCAGCAGATGGTCCGGCTGTACCGCCAGCGGTTCGAGCACTACGGGCACGGGTCGGCCGACCAGGCGATCGTGGGCCTGGGCGGACAGGTGTTCATGCGCAAGAGCTCGCAGGAGGCGAAGCGCGAGTTCCGGCCCTACTTCGACAACGCCCCGGTCTACGGCCACGGGCCCTCCATGGAGGACTTCACCGCCCAGACGCCGCTGACGGTCGGAAGCCCCCAGGAGGTCATCGACCGCTACGCCACGATGCGCGACCACGTGGGTGACTACCAGCGTCAGCTCTTCCTGATGGACCACGCCGGGCTGCCCCTGACGACCGTGCTCGAGCAGATCGAGATCCTCGGCGAGGAGGTCGTCCCCGTGCTGCGCAAGGAGCTCGCCGTCGGACGGCCCGCCCACGTGCCCGACGCACCCACCCACACCGCCCGCGTGGCGGCGGCGGGCGGGTCGCGGACCTCGGGGATCACCGCGGTCGACGACGTCACGGGCGTCTCGCCCGAGCACGCGCAGGTGACCCGATGACCCGCACGCTCGCGGTGGTGACGGCCGGGCTGCGCTCACCCTCGTCGACCCGGCTGCTCGCCGACCGACTCACCGAGGCGGTGGTGCGCGCGGTGCGCGAGCACGGTCAGGAGGTCGTGGTCGAGGTCGTCGACCTGCGCGAGCACGCCCATGACCTGACCAACATGATGCTCACCGGCTTCGCGTCGCGCGGCCTGCAGGACGCGATCGGCACGGTCACCGGGGCCGACGGCGTCATCGCGGTCACCCCGATCTTCTCGGGGTCCTACGGGGGGCTGTTCAAGACCTTCTTCGACGTGGTCGACGACGGCTCGTTGGCAGGTACCCCGGTGCTGATCGGGGCGACCGCGGGCTCGGCGCGGCACTCGCTCGCCCTCGATCACGCCGTGCGACCGCTCTTCGCCTACCTGCGTTCGGTCGTGGTGCCGACCGCGGTCTTCGCGGCGACCGAGGACTTCGGGCGGGCGACCGGCTCGACCACCACCGACACCGAGCCGATGGCCGTGCGGATCGACCGGGCGGCCCGCGAGCTCGCCGCCCTGGTCGTGGCCCGCGAGCAGGACCGGCGCACCGGAGGGCCCGGGACGCTGACGGTCAGCTTCGAGGACCTGCTCTCCGGTCAGTGAGCGGACGCCGATGACGACCAGGCACGTCGTGGTCGGCTCCCCGGTCGGGGAGCTGACCCTGGTCGCGACCGATGAGGCGCTCACCGGCGTGTACATGACCGCGCACCGGCGGATGCCCGCGCTCGCGACGCTCGGCGCACCCGAGCCCACGCACCCCTGCCTGGTGCAGGCCGCGGAGGAGCTCGAGGAGTACTTCGCGGGACAGCGGAGGCACTTCGACGTCGCGGTCCACCTGGTCGGCAGCGAGTTCCAGCGACGCGTCTGGGCGGCCCTCACCGACATCCCCTACGGCGAGACCTGGACCTACGGGGAGCTGTCCGAGCACGTCGGTGCCGGGCCGCGTGCGGTGCGTGCCGTCGGCGGGGCCAACGGACGCAACCCGGTCTCGATCGTCGTGCCCTGCCACCGGGTCATCGGTGCCGACGGGACCCTCACGGGGTTCGGCGGGGGGATCGAGCGCAAGCGCTACCTGCTGGACCTGGAGAACCCGGGCCGCGTGGGTGCCACCCTGTTCTGATGCGACCTGCCCTGACGCCACGCCACGCCGAGCGGGTCGTCCTGCCCTGGGTGGGCCGGTACGCCGTCGAGCCGCTGCTGCGGTCCCTGGCCGCGCACGCCGTGCCGGGTCTCGAGTCGACCGACCTCGTGGCCGGGACGCACACCAGGGTGGTCCGCGCGCCCGGCGGTCCCGCCGTGGTGACCGTGGGCTTTCCCCGGGCACGTGACGCCGGGGCTCCCCAGGGTGAGCGCTCCCGCGTCGAGGGAGCGGTCACGCTGACCCTCGACCTGGCCGCACCCGGTGACCTGGCGGTCGTGCAGCGGGTCGTGCGCCGCTGGCTCGCCCTGGACGTCGACACCGGCCCCGCCGAGACGCACCTTGCCGCCCACGACCGGCTGCGGCCCCTGGTGCGCGAGCGTCCGGGCCTGCGGGTGACCGGCTGCGTGGACGGCTTCGAGCAGGCGGTGCTCACCGTGCTGGGTCAGCAGGTCTCGCTCGCCGCGGCGCGGACCTTCGCGGGCAGGCTCGTGGCGGCTCTCGGAGATCCGGCGCCGCAGGGCCGGACGGCCTTCCCCTGCGCGCAGCGCCTCGCCGCCCTCGAGGTCGAGACCCTGCGTGCCACCGTCGGGCTGACCCGGAGCCGGGCGCGCACGGTCGTGGGCCTGGCGGTCGCCTGCGCCGAGGGGCTGGACCTGGGCCCCGACGCCGACCCGGTCGAGGCCGCCGCGGGCCTGGGTGCGGTCGCGGGGGTCGGACCGTGGACCGTGGACTACCTCCGGTTGCGTGCCCTGGGCGACGTCGACGCCTTCCCTGCCGGTGACCTGGTGCTGCGCCGGGCCCTGGGGGCAGGGACGACCGCCGAGGTGGAGCACCTCTCCCAGGCGTGGCGGCCCTGGCGTGCCTTCGCGGCGCTGCACCTGTGGCACGGCAACGCCTACGGCGCCGTCTGACCGCCGTCCGGCACGCCGTCCGTCTCCCTGATCGGCGCGGACGACTCCTCAACGACGCGTCCGGCCGGCCGATGAGAGCAGGAAGCCGGTCGAGAGGTCTCCTGTGCCCACCATCGTCGAGATCGTCTCGCTGCTCGCCGCGGTGCTCGCCACCTCCACCGCGGTGCGGGTGTGGAGTCGTCGTCGGACCTCACCCCTGGCGCTGCCGCTGTCCCTGATGCTCGTCGGTGCCTCGCAGTGGTCCGTCGCACGGTCCCTGCTGACCCTCGCCTCCACCCCGGAGGCGGCCGTGCTGCTGAACTACGCGATCTACCCGGGGGTCGCCGTGGTGGTGGGCGCCTCGTTCTGGTACTTCCTGGTGCTCGCCGGTCAGCAGACGTCGCTGACCCCGCGGGTACGGGTGCTGCTGTGCATCCACCCCGTGCTGCTCTTCGTGGCGCTGGTCACCGACCCCTGGCACCGGCTCTTCCTGCAACCGTCCACGACAGCGGCTGGGGTCGTCACGGTCGATGTCGGCCCGCTCTACTGGTTGCACACGGCCTACAGCTACACGTTGCTCGTGGTGGGCTTCGTGGTGGTCTTCCGGGCCATGCGACGTGCGGTCCGGGGGCACCGGCACGTCTACGCGGTGTCGTTGGTCGCGGCCGCCGTGCCCTTCGCCGGCAACGTGATCACCCAGTTCGTGACGATCAGTGCCCGGGGCCTGCACCTGACCCCGGTGCTCTTCCTGGTGAGCGCCGCGATCTGGTGGTGGGTCGAGCGGTTCGGCAACCGTGACGGGCTGGTCCCGGTCCAGGCTCGCCAGGTGCTCGCCGCACTGACCGACGCCGTGGTCGTGCTGGACCACCGTGGCGTGGTGGTCGACGCGAACCCCGCCGCCCGTCGCCTGCTCAGGGCCTTCTCGCAGGACGACGGCGCGCGGGTGGTCGGCGCAGGCTGGCACGAGGTCGCCGGGGGAGGGCTGGCACGGGTCGCCCTCGTCCCCGGCGAGGTCACCCAGGTCGTCGACGGGGGAACGGTGACCGAGGTGCGGGTCACCGAGATGACGGCCGACCGCGCGCAGCACCTCGGGTCGGTGGTGGTGCTCCGGGACGTCACCGAGGTAGTGCGGCTGCGCGACGAGCTGGCCGAGCAGGCCGTGCGTGACGGGCTGACCGGCCTGCACAACCGTCGCCACCTCGAGGTCGTCCTGGCCGACGCCGTCGCCCGGGCTGCGGCCGAGGGGTTCCCGCTCAGCGCGGTGATGGTCGACATCGACCACTTCAAGCAGGTCAACGACGGGCACGGGCACGCGGTCGGCGACCAGGTGCTGCTCGGGGTGGCGACCATCCTGGCCGACGGCGTCCGGAACGGTGACACGGTGGCCCGGTTCGGGGGTGAGGAGTTCGTCCTGCTGCTGCCGGGCGTCGGTGCCCACGCGGCCGCGGAACGGGCCGAGGCCTGGCGCAGGCTCTGCTCGGACCTGGCGGTCGACACCCCCGACGGACCGGTGACCGTGACGATCAGCGTGGGGGTCGCCGAGCTACCTGCCGGCTCCGGGCCCGACGAGCTGCTGCGCCTGGCCGACGACGCGCTGTACGCGGCCAAGGCTGCCGGGCGCGACGTCGTGGTCGTCCACGCCGACAGCGCCCTGAGCACCGGGGATGGCATGCTGCGAGCGTGAGCGCGCAGCCCGTCCAGATCCGACCCCTCACCCGTGCGGACTGGCCCCGGGTCGCCGCCATCTACGCCGAGGGCATCGCCACCGGCGACGCGACCTTCGAGTCCCACGTCCCCTCGTGGGAGACCTGGGACGCCGATCACGCACCCGGGCACCGGTGGGTCGCCACCGACGACTCCGCGTCGGTCACCGGCTGGGCCGCCTGCAGCCCGGTCAGCGGTCGGTGCGTGTACGCGGGCGTGGTCGAGGTGAGCGTCTACGTGGCCGAGGCGGCGCGCGGCAGAGGCGTCGGGTCGGCGCTGCTCGCGGCCGTCGTCGCCAGCACCGAGGTCGACGGGGTGTGGACCCTCCAGGCGGGCGTCTTCGCGGAGAACACCGGGAGCCTGGCCCTGCACGCCCGGCACGGGTTCCGCACCGTCGGGGTGCGTGAGCGGCTGGGGCAGCGCGACGGGCGCTGGCGCGACGTGGTGCTGCTCGAGCGGCGCTCGACGACCGTCTGAGGCGTGCTCCCGTGCGACCGTCCCACCGGTTGCGGGCCCGGGACCGCTGGTTAGCGTAGGCGGATGACCAGTCCTGGCACCGACCTCGACCCCGACCAGACCCCCGGCCTCGAACCCGGTGGGTCGGTGGCCCCGGGTGACACGCCGCCGGCGGAGACCTCGACCACGGGCGGGGTCAAGCGGGAGCAGCCCGACCTGCCCTCAGGTCGCACCAACAAGGTCGTCTACGGCCTGATCCTCGGGGTCGTCGCCCTCGTCGTGCTCATGTTCGTCGGGTACGCGGTAGGCCTGATCACCTGACGTCGATGCCCTGCGGGCCGGCGAAGAGCCGGGACATGGCGTAGGTCGAGAGGTCCTTGCCCTTGATCTCGCTCGTCGCCCGGGGACCCAGCACCATCCGCGACCCGTCGTCCCGGGTGATCTGCGCCGCTCCTGCGTCGGGGCCCAGGGCGAGCACGATGCGCTCGGGTGCGGGGGTGTAGGTCGCGGAGGGCTCGCGTCCCTCGATCAGGTCCGTGATGTTCTGCGCCACCACGGTGGCGTGGTCACGTGCCGCGCTGATCCGCTTGTTCTCGCCGATGTCCGCGGTGTCGCCGATCGCGAAGACCGTGCGCTGGCCGTGGACGTTCAGGTGCTGGGTCACCGGGATGGTCCCGTCGTGGCGCAGACCGACCGACAGTTCGTCGTCGAGGTACTCGGTCCGGGCGCGGGTGCCGAAGCAGCGGAACCACATCTGCGCCTCGACGCGCGCCCCGGTGGTGGTCTCGACGGTGAACTGGCCGTAGGTGCCGACGTCGACCGGAGGCAGGTGACCGAGCGGGGCGCCGACCACGAAGGTCACCCCCCGCTTCTCGAGCTGGTGGCGCACCGAGTGCCGCAGCTCGGGCAGGTAGTCACCCGTGGTGAGGATGTCGGGCTCCTGCTCGACCACGGTGACGGCCAGCCCCGGGAACGCCGAGGTCAGCTCACCGGCGAGCTCGAGGCCCACCGGACCCGCACCCACCAGCAGCACCCGCTCGCACCGGGCGAGGGCCTCGCGCATGCGGCTGAGGTGCGCGACGGCGTCGGCTGCGCGGTTCTCCAGGAACCGCGCGGGGAACGGGTAGCTGGTCCCGGTGGCGAGCACCAGGTAGTCCGCCGGGAGGGCGTCGTGCGCCGAGACCCTGACCAGGTTCGGGGAGACCAGGCGGGCTTGGTCGTGGACGACCCGACCGCGCGTCAGGAGGTGGTCGTAGGGGTAGAAGACCTGCTTCTGCCAGCTCTCGTCGACCACGGCGCGCAGCGTCGCCGCCGCGTAGACGAACGCGTCCTTCGGCTCGACCAGGACGACGTCGGCCACCTCGTCGAGCGCTCTTGCCACGGATGAGCCGGCGAACCCGCCGCCGACCACCACCACACGCTGCTGCATCGTTCTCTCCTGGGGTGCCGTGGTCGGCCGGTGCACCGGCGTTCTCCAAGTGTGCCGTGCACCCTGTCGGTGTGGCGATACCGTCCATCCTCACGCGCCCCCCGCGCCGCGTCCGAGGACGAACGGCCTACCGTCGTCCGCCGGGCAGCGCCGGAGCCGGCTGCGACGAGCCGTCCAGCGCCGTGGCCGGTGGGGTTGCGGCGGCGACGGGGAGAGCCGCGTCCCCTCCGGTGCCGGGCACGGCTGCCGGGGGGTCGGTCCGGCGCAACCAGTCCACGATGCCGCAGACGGCCTCGGTGCAGCCGCCGCACCCGGTGGTCGCCCGGGTCTCGCGGGTGACCGCCTCGACGCTGCGCGCGCCGTGCCGCCAGCACGCGACCAGGTCACCCTTGGTGACCCCGTTGCACCGGCAGACCGTCGTGCGGTCGGGCATCAGGGTCGGCGAGGGCTCGGGCCCCGCGGCGGCCGCGGCGCCGCGCACCGGGCGGAGCAGCAGCTGGCCCGGGTCTGCGGGGACGGGTGTCCTGCGTGCGTAGGCGGTGGTGAGGTCGGCCGCGAGCGCGCCCGCGCCCACGCACGTCGCACCGACGAGCACACCGTCCGCGACGACGAGCTCGACGTGCCGACCCACCGAGGGGTCGCTCAGCCGCACGACCCGCGCGCCGTCGGCGTCGGTGGCATCGCCACGCACTCCCATGGTCACGACCTCGAGCCCGTGGGCCTTGAGACGCACGACGTCGGTCCCGTGAGGGGCGTCAGGGGGTGCCTGTCGGGTGGGCGCGGTCGCGGTCGGGGCCGGTGCCCCGACGGTCGCGAGCCGTGAGGCGAGCCGTCGTGCCTGGTCCCAGCCCTGCGCGATCAGCCCGGTGCTGCCCTCGGGAGGCTCGGCGCAGTCGCCGATCGCGTGGACGGCCGGGTCGGCGGTCGCGCCGTCGGCGCCCACGACGATCCCACGCCGCACCTCCAGACCAGCCCGTACGGCCAGGCCCGTCTCGGGGAGCGTCCCCGCGGTGAGCACCAGCAGGTCCGTGGCGAGCTCGACCTCTCCGTGCGCACCCCGCAGCCGGAGCCCACGGAGCCGACCGTCGGCCAGGAGCACCTCGTCGGTGACCGCGCCGGTCACGTGGTCGATGCCCAGGCGCTGCAGCCCGTGCACCACGGCGCCGGCTCCGGCCCCGTCGAGCTGGCGGTCCATCAGGTGCTCCCCGCCGTGGACCACCGTGACGTGCAGGCCACGGCGGGCCAGCCCGCAGGCCGCCTCGAGGCCCAGCACCCCGGCACCCAGGACGACGGCGCGGCGCGCGTTGACCGTCGCGGCGACGATCTCCCGGGCGTCGTCCAGGGTGCGCAGGGCGTGCACCCCGGCGGGCAGGGCCGCCGACCCGGTGGGTGCGTCCCCGGTCAGGCCGGTGATCTCGGGGACCCGGGCACGCGCGCCGGTGGCCAGGACCAGCACGTCGTAGGGGGTCCGGCTGCCGTCCGCGCCGGTGACCGTCCGGGCGACGCGGTCGATCGTCGTGGCGACCGTGCCGGGTCGCACCGACACCCCGGGGAGGTCGGTCCGCGGCAGCGTGAGGGACGCGACGTCGACGGCGCCGGCGACGACCTCGCTGAGCAGCACCCGGTTGTAGGGCTCGTACTCCTCGGCCCCCAGGACGGTCACCTCGAACCGGTCGGTCCCCGGCTGGCCCAGGAGGTCCTCGACGAAGCGCGACCCGACCATCCCGTTGCCCACCACCACGACGCGGGTCATCGGCGCACCACCTCTCGCTCGTCCCGCTCGGAGCGGTGCGGGACCCGGGGTGATGCCGGCCCGGGCGTCGCGGCACGGACGTCGACCGCGCACACCTTGAAGTCGGGCATGCCCGAGACCGGGTCGGTCGCGTCGGAGGTCAGCCGGTTGGCGCTGCCGACCCCGGACCAGTGGAAGGGCATGAACACCGCGTCGGGCCGGGCCGACGGCGTCACGTGGGCGACGGCCAGCGCGGTCGCCCGTGCCGAGGTGATCTCGACCATCTCGCCGTCGGCGACCCCGAGCCGGTCGGCGAGCAGCGGGTGGATCTCGGCGTAGGGCTCGGGCTGCGCGGCGGCCAGGGCGGGTACCCGCCGGGTCTGTGCGCCCGACTGGTAGTGCTGGAGCACCCGCCCGGTGATCAGGTACACCGGGGCGTCGGGGCGCAGGTCGTCGTGCGGACCGTGGTGGTCCACGGCGACCATGCGCGCCCGGCCGTCCGATGTGGGGAAGGTCCGGGTGAACAGCCGTGGTGTCCCGGGGTGCGCCGGCTGGCCGGCGGGTCGGGCCGGGACCGGCCAGAACAGCCCTCCGCGCGTCGCGTCGTCCTGGTCGGCTGGGTCCTGCCCGGCTGCCTCGACCGCGTCCAGGCGGGCGTGGCTGAGCCCGCTGTAGTCGGCAGGCCCACCCGCGCTGGCCCGGGCGAGCTCGTCGAAGACCACGGCCGGGTCGGTGGGGAATCCCCGGGTGACCCCGAGCCGCTGCGCGAGGTCGTGCAGGATCTCGAGCTCGGACCGCACACCGGCAGGGGGAGCCAGGGCACGACGGCGCCGCAGCACGCGGCCCTCGAGGGAGGTCATCGTGCCCTCCTCCTCGGCCCACTGCGTGACGGGCAGCACGACGTCGGCCAGCAGGGCCGTCTCGGAGGGCACCACGTCGCAGACGACCAGCAGGTCCAGGGCTGCGAGCCGCCGGCGCACCGCGTCGGCGTCGGGGGCGCTGACCACCAGGTTGCAGCCGTGCACCAGCAGGGCACGCGGTCCCTGCGGGGTGCCCAGCCGGCGCAGCAGCTCGACCGCGGGCACGCCGGGCCCGGGAAGGTCGTCGGGGTCCACGCCCCAGACGCCGGCGACGTGGGCGCGGGCCGCGGGGTCGTCGATCCTGCGGTAGCCGGGCAGCTGGTCGGACTTCTGCCCGTGCTCCCGGCCGCCCTGCCCGTTGCCCTGGCCGGTGATCGCGCCGTACCCGCTGCCGGGGCGTCCGGGCAGGCCCAGGGCCAGGGCCAGGTTGATCGCCGCGGTCACCGTCGCGGTCCCCTGGGTGCTCTGCTCGGCGCCGCGCCCGGTCAGGATGTAAGCCCCTGCCCCGCCGTGCAACGGGCTCGCCGCGGCGAGCAGCCGTGCCGCATGACGCAGGTCGGACGCGGGCACCCCGCACACCGCCTCGGCCCGTTCGGGCCACCAGGCGGCGACGCTGCGGCGGACGTCGTCGGCCCCTGTGGTGCGCTCGTCGAGGTAGGAGGTGTCGGCCAGCCCCTCGGCCCACACCACGTGCAGCAGGGCCAGCAGCACCACGAGGTCCGTGCCGGGCACGGCCTGCAGGTGCATCCCCTTGTCGTCGTCGGCCAGGGCCGCGGTGGCCGAGTGGCGCGGGTCGACCACGAGCAGGCCACCCTCCGCGCGGGCCCGTGCGAGGTGCGCCGAGGAGGGCGGCATGGT
The DNA here is from genome assembly GCF_023369855.1 of Actinotalea alkalitolerans. Lineage (GTDB taxonomy): Bacteria > Actinomycetota > Actinomycetes > Actinomycetales > Cellulomonadaceae > Actinotalea. Next base: position 31,815 of record NZ_JAMBPP010000018.1, read on the forward strand.
CTCGGCGAGGTTGGAACCCAGCAGCAGCACCGCCTGCGCACCTCCGAGGTCGGCGAGGGGGAACGGCAGGCCCCGGTCCACGCCGAAGGCCCGGTTGGCTCCCGCGGCGGCGCTGGCCATGCAGAAGCGGCCGTTGTAGTCGATGAAGGGTGTCCGGAGCACGACCCGGGCGAACTTGCCCAGCGCGTACGCCTTCTCGTTGGTCAGGCCGCCGCCCCCGAAGACCGCCACCGACCCGGGGCCGTGCTCGGCCTGCAGGCCGAGCAGCCGACCGGCGACCAGGTCGAGCGCCTCGTCCCAGGTGGCGGGGTGCAGCTCGCCGTCCTGCCCGCGCAGCAGCGGGGTGGTCAGACGGTCCGGGGCCCGCAGCACCTGGGCGCTGGTCCAGCCCTTCTGGCACAGGCCACCACGGTTGGTCGGGAGCTGCCGGCCGGTGACGGCCACCGGTGCCCCGACGGCGCGTGCGGCGTCGTCGGGGGCACCGAGGGTCATCGCGCACTGCAGCGCGCAGTACGGGCAGTGGCTCGCGGTGGAGGTCAACTCAGATCCCCGCGGCGCTGATCGCCGAGCCTCGCCGTTGGTACACGGCCCAGGTGGTGAAGCCCATCACCAGGTACATCCCGACGAAGCCGAGCAGGGCGGGCTGCAGGCTCCCGGCGAGCTCGTTGGAGATCGCGAAGCCGCGCGGGATGAGGAAGCCGCCGAAGGCGCCGATCGCCCCGGCGATGCCGATGCAGCCGGCCGCTGCCTTCCGGGCCACCGCGGCCCGCTCGGGGGTCGTCGCACCGACCTGGAACACGGCCGGGATCATCCGGTAGGTCGCGCCGTTGCCGATGCCCGTCGCGACGAAGAGCAGCAGGAAGGAGCCGAGGAAGAGGCCGAAGCTCGCCTGCTCCAGGGCGAGCACCGCGCCGACGGCCCCCGTCGCCATGATCGCGAACGAGGCGATCGTCACGCGGGCCCCACCCCACCGGTCGGCCAGGATCCCGCCGGCCGGGCGGGCCAGGGAGCCGACGAGCGCCCCCAGGAAGGCGATGCTGAGGGTCACCTCGGGGAACTGGTTGCGCAGCAGGGTCGGGAACGCCCCGGAGTAGCCGATGAACGAGCCGAAGGTGCCGATGTACAGGAACGAGATGATCCAGGTGTGGCGGTTGGACGTCGCCGCACCGAAGGCGCGGTAGTCGGCCCTCGCACCCGACAGGTTGTCCATCCGCCGCCAGGCCAGGTAGGCGGCCAGCACGATGAGCGGGATGAACATCACCCCGGCACGCTCGAGGTGCAGCCCGGCCGCACCGACGATGACCAGCGGGACGGCGAACTGGACCGCGGCGGTGCCGAGGTTGCCTCCCGCGGCGTTCAGGCCCAGGGCCTTGCCCTTCTCCCGCTCGGGGTAGAAGAACGAGATGTTCGCCATCGACGAGGCGAAGTTCCCGCCGCCCAGGCCCGCGAGCGCGGCGACGACCAGCAGCATCGCGAACGAGGTGTCGGGACGGGTCACCACGAAGGCCAGGGCGCTCGCGGGCAGCAGCAGGAGCAGGGCCGAGATGATCGTCCAGTTGCGCCCGCCGAAGAGCGGCACGGCGAAGGTGTACGGGATCCGCAGGGTCGCCCCCACCAGGCTGGGCACGGCGATCAGCCAGAACTGCTGGTCGATGGTCAGCGCGAAGCCGGCGGTCGCGAGCTGCGGCACGACGATGCTCCACGACGCCCAGACGGCGAACCCGAGGAACTCGGCGAAGATCGAGGGCCAGAGGTTGCGCTGCGCGACCCGGCGCCCCCCGTTCTTCCAGAAGGACGGGTCCTCGGGGTCCCAGTGGTCGATCCAGCGACCGGGCCGCGAGACCGGTGCGAGGGTCTGCTCCGGTGCGGGCGCTGCGGGCCCGTGCGGGCCGTCCGGGTCGGTCTGGGTGAGGGTCGGTGCCGTCATCTCGGTGCCTCCTGCGTCGACGGTGCAGTGCGGGGTGGCGGCCGGCTCGCACGCCTGGCTCGTTGACGTCGACGGTAGGGACGCGGTGTTTCCCCCGGTGGTCCCCGGGTGTTACCTCTACGGAACAGTCACCGCACGCCCGCTCGACGGTCGCTGTGAGAACTGCGGCGACCGACGTGCCCCGGGCCTCCCGGAGGTGGCCCCGGTGGTCTCGGCTACGGTCGATCCATGCGACGACGCCCCCTGGGATCCACCGGACTGTCCGTCTCACCGGTCTGCCTGGGCACGAGCCCGCTGGGCAACATCGGGCTGTACGGCGGTGAGGTGACCGTCGAGGAGGCGGTCAGCACGGTGCTGCGGGTCCTGGAGGGGCCGGTCACCTTCATCGACACCTCGAACAACTACGGCGACGCCGAGCGGCGGATCGGTCTGGCGCTGCGCGAGGCCGGAGGCCTTCCCGACGGCTTCGTGCTGGCGACCAAGGTCGACCCGGTCCGCGGGTCGGGTGACTTCTCCGGCGCCCGTGCGCGCACCTCGGTCCAGGAGAGCCTCGAGCGGCTCGGGGTCGACCACCTGCAGCTGGTCTACGTGCACGACCCGGAGATCATCGACTTCGACGAGGCCACCGGGCCCGGTGGCGTGGTCGAGGCCGTGGTCGAGATGCAGCAGGAGGGCCTGATCGAGCACATCGGGGTGGCCGGCGGACCGATCGACCTCATGCAGCGTTTCGTGTCCCTGGGGGTGTTCCAGGCCGTCATCAGCCACAACAGGTACACGCTGGTCGACCAGTCGGCCTCACCCCTGATGGACCAGGCGGCTGCCGCGGGGGTCGCCATGGTCAACGGCGCCCCCTACGGCGGCGGCATGCTCGTCAAGGGGCCCGTGGCCTTCCCGCGCTACTGCTACCGCGACGCCGGGCAGGCCACCGTGGACCGCGTGCTGGCGATGGAGCGGGCCTGCGCCGATCACGACGTCCCGCTGGCCGCCGCGGCGCTGCAGTTCTCGCTGCGTGAGCCCCGGATCGCCTCGACGATCGTGGGGATGTCGCGGCCCGAGCGTGTCGAGCAGACCCTCGCCCTGGCTGCGACGCCGATCCCGGACGAGCTGTGGGTCGTGCTCGAGGAGCTCGCCGCACCAGGCCGGACCGGTATCGACCACGAACGGGACTGAGCCCGAGCGCCTGCTGGACCGACCCTCAGGGCGTGAGCTGCGCCGCGAGCTCGACGGGGTCGGTCGTGGGACGGTCGCACACGAAGCCGCGGCACACGTAGGCGGTGGGACGACCGCCGCTCATCGGCCGGTCGGCCAGCAGGGCCACCGGTGACCCGGCAGGCTCGTCGCCGGTCCCGACCGCCAGCACGACCCCCGGGGCCGTCGTGGCCCAGGTGGTGCGACGCAGGGCCTGGGTGGCCGGGTCGTCGACGGGTCCGACGACGGCGACCTCCCGGGGGCCGTCCAGCGCTGCCTCCGCGACGGCCAGGGCCCATCCGGCGGCCCGCGGGTGACGGGAGGAGATCAGCAACGGCTCGGTCAGCGCCCGCCGGGCGACCTCACGGTGCTCGCGCGACCCCGTGAGCGCCGCGTAGGTGAGCAGGGCCCCGGCTGCTGCTGCCTGACCGGAGGGCGTCGGCCCGTCCGCGACGTCCCGCGGGCGGCGGATGCGCGCCAGGACCGGGTCGGTCTGGTCGGACGCCGTGTCGAAGAACCCGTCGACGCCGTCCCGGAACCGCTCGAGCACCGAGTCGAGCAGGCGGCCCGCGCGGGAGACCCAGACCTGCTCCCCGGTCACCTTGTACAGGGCGAGGAAGCCGTCCGCGACGTGTGCGTAGTCCTCGAGCACGCCCGGGGCGGTGCCCGCCACGCCGTCGCGTGAGGTCCGCACCAGGCGTGCGGTGCCGTCGACGTCGCTCAGGTGCACCTCGACCAGCAGCTCGGCGGCGGTGCGGGCGGCATCGACCCACTCACGCCGGTCCAGCAGCGCCCCGGCCTCGGCCAGGGCTGCGATCGCCAGGCCGTTCCACGACGCGACGACCTTGTCGTCGCGGGCCGGGCGGGGCCGGGCCCCCCCGGGCCCGCGGGGGGGGGGGGGGGGCCCCCCCCCACGGGGGCGGGGCCCCGCCGCCCCCCGCCCCGGGCGGGGGGGGGGCCCGCCCGCCCCCCCCCCGGCGCGCCCCCCCCCCCGCCGGGGGCCGGGCGGGGCCGCTCCTCGCGGGCCGCGAGGAGCTGGTCGCGGACCCCGACGTAGCGGGCGACCTCGTGCGGGTCGGGGTCCGCGAGGAGCTGGAGCACCGAGGACCCGTGCTCGAAGGTGCCCTCGGGCGTGACGTCCCAGAGCCGTGCGGCCCACGGGCCGTCCTCGGGTCCGAGCGCCGCGAGGAGCTGGGCGGGCGTCCACACGTAGAACGCGCCCTCGCGCCCCTCGCTGTCGGCGTCCAGCGCCGAGGCGAGACCGCCCTGCGGGGTGAGCAGCTCGGCGAGCAGCCAGTCGGCGGTCTCGCCGACCACGCGGTGGGCGAGCTCGGCGCCCGTGGCGCGCCACCAGGTGGTGCACGTCCGCAGCAGCAGCGCGTTGTCGTAGAGCATCTTCTCGAAGTGGGGGACCACCCAGTGCGGGTCTACGGAGTACCGCGCGAACCCGCCGCGCAGCTGGTCGTAGAGTCCGCCGCGCGCCATCGAGCCCAGGGTGTGCTCGGCCATCCTCAGGGCCTGGGCGTCACCGGTGCGGGCGTGGTGACGCAGCAGCCACTCCAGCACCATCGACGGCGGGAACTTGGGTGCACCGCCGAAGCCCCCGTGAGCGGCGTCGTAGGAGCGCCGGATCTCGACCAGCGCCCGGTCCACGGCGGGCTGCCCGACGACGTCCTCGTCGGGCAGGGTCTGCGGCACCCGCTGGGCCAGGGCCTCGCGGATCTGCGTGGCGCTGGCTGTGACGTCCCCCCGCTGCGTGCTCCAGGCCGACGCCATCGCCTGGAGCACCTGAGCGAAGGAGGCCATGCCCTGGACCGGGACCGGGGGGAAGTAGGTGCCGCAGTAGAACGGTTCGCCCTCGGGGGTCGCGAAGACCGTCATCGGCCAGCCGCCCTGGCCGGTCATGGCCTGCGTGGCCTCCATGTAGACGGCGTCCACGTCCGGGCGTTCCTCGCGGTCGACCTTGACGTTGACGAAGTGCTCGTTCATGAAGGCGGCGACGGCCTCGTCCTCGAAGGACTCGTGGGCCATCACGTGGCACCAGTGGCATGCCGCGTACCCGGTCGAGACCAGCAGCGGCACGTCACGGCGGCGGGCCTCGGCGAACGCCTCGTCGCCCCACTCGTACCAGTCGACCGGGTTGTCGGCGTGCTGCTGGAGGTACGGGCTCGTGCTCGCTGCCAAGCGGTTCGGCATGGGGCCTCCTCCGGCGTCGCCGACGTCTACCAGGTGTGGTGCCGTCGTCTGCCACGGTGACACACCACCAGCAGGCCCGCCGCTCCGCGCGGTACCCGGGGGCCGTCCGGGCAGCCCGTCGGGGCGACGGTTCGGGCAGCGGACGCAGCCCCCGGGTCCGCTCGTGCCGTCCTTGACGGCGCTGCGACGGGGACCGAGCGTGGGAGCACCGGTGACCGTGCGCACACGTGTCCCGTCGCAGCGTCGCCGAGGGAGCTGTTGCGTCGTCGAGGGAGGGGAACGCACCCGTGAGCGCTTTCAGCATCGACATGTCCCACCCGTTCCGTGAGGGGTTCACCCGGGGCCACGGCGGCCCCAACACGGGCGGTCACCAACCGCCGGACTGGTACATCCAGTACGGGATGGATCTCGGCGCGACCCCCGGAACCGTGGTGCACGCGGCGTTCGACGCCCACATCACCCGCTACCACCCCCACGACCCGGCCAAGGACAGCGGCCGGGTCTTCGGCGCGCAGCTGTTCATGCGGTCGCCCAACGACAGGATGGGCGGCTTCTACACCCACCTCACCGCGGTGCCCTCGCACGTGGCCGCCGGGACCCGGATCACGCGGGGCGAGGTGCTCGGGGAGGTCATGCCCTACGGCAACGCACCCCACCTGCACCTGGCGCTCGTCGAGATCATCGGCGGCGCGCCGAACGGCCGCTACCAGGGCGTCGACCTCTACCAGCACTTCCTGGCGACCGCGGGCTCGTCGGCACCGGTGAGCATCACCTTCGCCCAGGACGGCACCCCGCCGTCGGTCGGCGCCGGGGGAAGCAGCGGTGGCGGAGGTGGCGGCGGCCGCGGCGGAGGAGGAGGCGGAGGAGGAGGCGAAGGCGGAGGCGGCGGTGGCAGCAGCAGCAGCGGTGGCAGCCCCGTCCAGCTCGGGAGCCTGCGTGAGGTCCAGCGGGCGCTGGCCATGCTCGGCTACGACCCGGGGACCGCCGACGGTATCGACGGCCCCCGGACCCAGGCGGCGGTCCGCGTCTTCCAGGCCGCCCGTGGTCTCGCCGTCGACGGCGTCGTCGGCCCGCGCACCCGGACCGCCCTGGCGGCCGCGCTGGTCGAGCAGGGGCTGACCCTGCAGGGCTGAGCGCCCTCAGCCGTGGTCCTGGCCTGTCATCGGTGCCACCGGTCCGGTCAGGTACCGCTGCAGCGTCGGGGCGATCGCCGCGACGACCTCGTCGTGCGTCGCGGACGCCAACGGTTCCATCGCCAGCACGTAGCGGGCCAGCACGAGGCCCCCGATCTGGGTCGCGACCAGGGCGCTGCGCGTCTCTGCGAGCACCGGGTCGGGCTCGACCCGGTTGACCACGGGACGCACCCCGCGGGCCAGCACGAACTCCTTGGCGAGCCTGGCACCCCACTCGTGCTGGGTCGCCGTGCGCACCACCGCGAGGATCGCCGAGGACATCGGTGAGTCCCACAACCGCAGCACGGTGCGCAGCGTCCCTTCGGCGAGGTCCTCGACGGGTCCGGCGACGACGTCGCGCAGCAGGTCGGCCAGGTCGACCGGTGCGCGGACCGATTCCATGAACAGGACGCTCTTGGAGCCGAAGTGGTGACGGATCATCGCCGCGTCGACGCCTGCCCGCGCGGCGATCTCGCGCGTGGTCGCGGCGTCGTAACCCCGCTCGGCGAAGACGTCCCGTGCGGCGCCCAGCAGGGCCTCACGGCTGTCCGACGGTCCGGGCCGGCGCCCGCGGCGAAGGGTGCTCACGGGCGGCTCACCTCGTGCCGGATCGACGTCCCCACCGGGCTCGACACCGGGCTCGTCACCGGGCTCGACGCGGGGTCGTCGGGGTCCAGGGGCGCCGTCACCCTGCCAGGGTAGGGCGGGTCCGGGAGGGGGACGACGTCGAGGCCCGTGTCGCCGGGGCCGGTCGTGTCGCCGCACCCCTGCCGGCCTGGCAGGGTGGGCCAGGTGAACCTCCTCCAGCGGGTGAGTGAGCGGTTCTGGTTCATCCCTGCCGTGCTGTGCGTCGGTGCGTTCGTCCTCGCCGAGGTGCTCGTCGCGGTCGACCAGCGCATCGTCGGTGCGGCGATCCCCGCGTGGGCCGAGATCGTGCTGTACCGGGTGGGGGAGAGCGGCAGCCGTGACGTCCTCGGGGCGATCGCCTCGTCGAGCCTCGCGGTCGCAGGGACGACCTTCTCCATCACGATGGCGGTGCTGGCGCTGACGTCGTCGTCGTACGGACCGCGACTGGTCCGTAACTTCATGGCCGACCGCGGGAACCAGGCCGTGCTCGGCGTGTACGTCGCGACCTTCCTCTACAGCCTCCTGGTCCTGCGTGCCATCCGAGTGCCCGGCGACCCCGGTGACCAGGAGGCCGAGGTCTTCGTCCCGCACCTCGCCGTGAACGCGGCGGTCGTCTTCGCGGTCGTGAACGTGGGTGTGCTGATCTACTTCATCCACCACATCAGCGACTCGATCCAGATCTGGACGTTGGCCGCAGGCGTCCGCGGGGACCTGCATGCGGCGGTCGAGCGGCTGTACCCGGCCGACGTCGGCCGCAGCCGCCCGCCGGGCGATGCGCACGGGTCCCGAGACGGCCTGCCCGACCACGTGGCACGCGAGGGTGTCGCGGTGCATGCCGACGGTCCCGGGTACCTCCAGTACGTCGAGGACGAGCGGTTGATGTCCGTCGCGCGGAAGAACGACCTGGTGCTGGCCCTGCAGGTCCGGCCCGGCCAGTACGTCCTCGAGGACACCGCGGTGGTCCTCGTCCACCCGCCCGGCCGTGCGGACGACCAGGTCCGGGCGGCGTTGGGCCGGTGCTTCGTGGTGGGGGACGCCCGCAGCCCGTACCAGGACGTCGAGTTCGCGGTGCAGCAGCTCACCGAGATGGCGGTCCGCGCGCTCTCACCGGGAACCAACGATCCCTACACGGCGCAGAACGCCCTCGACGACCTGTCCACCGGGCTCGCCGTTCTGGCGCAGCGGAAGGTTCCCGCACCTGAGCGGTACGACGAGGACGGTGCGCTGCGGGTGCATGCGCCGCGCGTCGAGCTGGAGAGCCTGCTCGACCAGGTGCTGGACAGCATGCGGTGGTACGCGGTCGGGGCGCCGTCGGTGATGCACGCGACCCTCGAGCTGGTCCGGCGGACGGGCGAGCACGCCCGGTCGGTGTCGGTCAGGACCCACCTGGTGGGCCACGTGAGGCTGCTCCGGTCGGCGTTCGCCGCGGCAGGGCACCACCGCCACGACGTCGACCGCTTCGAGGCGCACGCGGACCGCGTCGTGGCCCTGGTGACGCAACCCGCCTGAACCACGGCGGCGGGTGCGCGGGTGTGGGAGTTTGGGCTGGTGCCCCGAATCCCGATCCCCCTGCGGCGCGACGGCCACCGGCTGACTGCGCCCACCCTGCTCGACGTCCCGGCCTCGCAGAGCGGCGAGGAGGCGCACGACTGGTTCCTCACCGCCTCGCAGCGGGGCAACGACGCGACCCGGCTGCGCCCGTGGACCCAGGGAAACAGGGTCAGGGCGCTGGTGCACGGCAGCTCCTACTTCGCGGCACTCGCCGGACGTCTCGCACGGGTCGGTCAGGGCGACCTGGTGATGTTCGCCGACTGGCGCGGTGACCCCGACGAGCGGGTGGCGGACGAGGGCCCCACGGTGTCCCAGGTCCTCGCGGGTGCCGCGCAGCGTGGTGCCTCCGTCAAGGGCCTGCTGTGGCGCTCGCACCTGGACCGGTTGCGCTTCTCGGGCGAGCAGAACCGGAACCTCTCCCAGGACGTCAACGACGTGGGTGGCGAGGTGCTGCTCGACCAGCGGGTCCGACCGTTCGGCAGCCACCACCAGAAGTTCTTCGTCCTGCGCCACCCCGGCGCTGCGGGCGACGACATCGCGTTCCTGGGCGGGATCGACCCCGCCCACGGCAGGCGTGACGACGCCGATCACCGTGGTGACCCGCAGTCCGTGGGGTACTCCCGGTGGTACGGCGACACCACGGCGTGGCACGACGTCCAGATCGAGCTCCAGGGCCCGGTGGTGCGTGACGTCGAGGACGTCTTCCGGGAACGGTGGGAGGACCCGGCTGCGCTCTCCCGTCTGCCGTGGCACGTGCTGCCCGACCTCGTCCGACGCCTGGACCGTGACGCCGGCGAGCTGCCCGCACCGATGCCCGACCCGCCCGCGGCCGGGACCTGCGCCGTCCAGCTGCTGCGCACCTACCCCAACCGGTGGCCCGGCTACCCGTTCGCCCCCGACGGCGAGCGGAGCGTCGCCCGCGGCTACGCCAAGGCTCTGCGGCGGGCCCGGAGCCTGGTCTACGTCGAGGACCAGTACCTGTGGTCGACCGACGTGGCGAGGGTCTTCGCCGACGCGCTGGACCGCGAGCCCGGGCTGCACCTGGTCGTGGTGGTCCCGCGGTACCCGGACCAGGAAGGGCGTCTGGGGCGATCAGCCGCACGCCTGGGTCACGCCCAGGCGCTGGAGATGGTGCTCGCGGCGGGGGGCGACCGGGTCCAGGTGCTCGACGTCGAGAACCACCTGGGTGAGCCGGTCTACGTCCACGCCAAGGTGTGCGTGGTCGACGACGTGTGGGCCACGGTGGGCAGCGACAACTTCAACCGGCGGTCCTGGACCCATGACTCCGAGCTCACGGCCGCCGTGCTGGACGACGAGCGCGACGGCCGCGCGCCGGTCGACCCCGCGGGCCTGGGCGACGGCGCCCGGGTCTTCGCCCGCTCCCTGCGGCTCGAGCTGTGGCGCGAGCACCTGGACCGTGACTCCGACGACGACCTGCTCGATCCGTCCGAGGCGGTCGAGCTGGTGCGCCGCAGCGCTGCGGCCCTGGACGCCTGGCACTCCGGTGGGCGCGTCGGCCCTCGGCCTCCCGGCAGGCTCCGTCGGCACGTGGCCGAGGTACCCGCCGGATGGCAGCGGTGGGTGAGCGCACTGCCGTACGGGGCGGTGCTCGACCCGGACGGACGGCCGCCGCGGATGCGGGTCCACGGTCACCACTGAGGGCGCGGTGCCCTCAGCCGGGGTTCTGGAGCGCCACGAGAGCGAAGACGACGCACGCGACGAGCAGCAGGACGGTGACCGCGACGACGGCCCGCAGGGTGTACTGGTGGCGCACGGTGCAGCTCCTCGGGGGCGTCGGTCGTCGGTCGTGTCAGTTGTCGCTGGTCTCAGACGAGGTCGAACAGCTCGAGGTCGAGGTGGCCGGCCGGCACGCCACGTGCGAGCAGCGCCGCCTGGACACCGTCCATCATGGGCACCGGCCCGCAGAGGAAGTAGCGTGCGCGCTCGGGGTGGTCGCCGAGGTGGCGGTCCAGCACGGCGCCGTCGATGAGGCCGCTCTCACCCGTCCAGCCGTCGTGCGGCTCGGCGAGCACGTGCACCACGGTGAGGTGCAGGCGTTCCTCGAGGTCGGTGAGCTCGTCTCGGTACGCCACGTCCTGCCAGCTCTCGTTGGCGTAGAGCAGCAGGCAGGGTCGCCGGTCCCCACGGTCGGCCAGGGTGCGCAGCATGCTCAGGACGGGTGAGATGCCGATGCCTCCGGCGACGAAGACGAACCGCGGGCCCTCGTTGCGTTCGTAGCTGAAGACCCCGTACGGGCCGTCGAGGTAGGCGCGGGTCCCGGGCCGGAGCCGGCCGACCGTGGAGGTGAAGTCCCCGGCCTCCTTGATCGCGAACGTCACGGTCCCGTGCTCGTCGGCCGACGAGGAGAACGAGAACGGGTGCTCACGCACGGCGAAGGGGCTGCGGTCGATCGTGAGCCAGGCGAACTGTCCGGGGGAGAACCGGACGCCCTCGTGCCCGAGGGGTCGCAGGGTGAGTGTCCACACCCCACCGCGCTCGGCCTCGACCGAGACGATCTCCCATCGTCGCCGGCGCAACCGCCACGGTTGCACGAGGTAGACGTTGACGAGCAGTGCGACGAAGACCGCCGACATGAGGATCCACAGCCCGCGCTTCCAGAAGCCGTCGACGTAGTACCCGACCCGTTCGATGTGGATCAGGGCACTGACCACGACGGTGACGGCGAGCGCGCCGTGCAGCACCCGCCACGCCTCGTAGGGCAACCGGAACCGGGTGCGCCACACCGAGGTCACGATCAGGGCGACGAGCGCGAGGATCGAGGTCTGCCCGAAGCGCGCGGTCCAGTCAGCGGTGACGGGGTTGAGGATCTCGGCGAGCGCAGGGTCCTGGATGACGATGATCGCGGGGTGCGCGAGGACGAACCCGAGCGCCACGAAGGAGATCATCCGGTGGTAGTTCAGCACCACGTCCAGACCGTAGGGCGCGGTCACGGCCGAGAACCGGCTCACCGTCGCGAACTGCAGACCGAGCAGGGACAGGCCCACGAAGCCGAGCCCCACCGACAGCTCGAGCCAGAAGCCTCGCCCGGGTGGAGGGTTGGCCGTGACCGCGACCACGAGCGGGGTGACCCCGACGAGCAGGTACATCAGCAGCCATCCGGACCCCTTGGCGGCGGCAGCCGCCCCACCCGCGGGGGAACGGGTCGGCGCCTCGCCGTCAGCTGGTGTCATCGGCGTCCTCGATCGTCACGGTCGGTCCACCTGCGTACGTCTCCACCCTGCCTGGGGCGACGGCATCCTGCGAGCCGAGCCGAGCCACCCGAGCCGAGCTACCCACCCGAGCCGAGCCAGCCACCCGAGCCACCCGAGCCGAGCCAGCCACCCGGGCTGAGCCACCTCTGGCCGAGCAGAGCAGAGCCGAGCCACCCCACCCCGCGCCGCGCCCAACGTGCACCCTTGGCGGGACCGGTGACCGATCGCCCGTGACTCAGTGTGCGAGCACCACCTGCCGTCCGTGGTCGCTCGTCCGTTCGCCTGCTCGGGGCGTGCCTCTGGCAGGCGGGGCGCCCGGCCACGTCGCGGTGCCTGCGGAGTACGTCACCTCGTCGCCGGGCCTTCGGACTGTCCAGCCGGTCTCGGACCGGTGGATCACCAGATGTCGCCGATGCACGAGGTCGTGGTGATGCCAGCACAGGAGGATTCCGTTGGCCACCGAGGTGCGCCCGCCAACGTTCCAGGGTTCGACGTGGTGGATCTCGCCCAGGCGCGGCGGAGCCGAGCACCCGGGGTAGCGGCACGAACGGTCGCGGGCCACCACGGCCCGGCGTAGCTGCCCCGAGTACGTGCGGTGCGCGCGGCCGACGTCCAGCACGCTGCCGGTCGGGCCGAAGACGATCCGGGTGACCTCGCTGTCGCACGCGAGCCGGGCCAGGAGACCTGGCGTGATCGGCTCGCCGTCCTCGAGCTCGGCAGGCGCCAGGCCTGCCCCCTGCTCAGCCGATGGACCGGCGTTGCCCTCGAGCGCCTGGAACGTCTCCCACGGGACGTGGACCGACAGGTGCGGACGCACCTGTGCTCCGCCCCCCGCGAGGCCTTGGTCCAGGACGACCCGAGCGAGCCCGGCCAGCGCGGTCGCGTTCCGCTCGTCGGCGCTGCGGGTGTCGTCGGCCGCGGGAACACCGGTGATGGCTCGTAACGCCGTCTGCAGTGCGGTGCCGTGCTCGAGCGTCAAGAACCCCTGGAACGTCACGCCGTCCTCACGACGGGAGAACGTCAGGTACTCCTTGGCCTGGGCTCGCTCGTGCTCGGCCTCGGCCGCCTCGGCGTCCACCCGGATCGCCCAGCGCCGGACCTCACGCCGGTACTCGTCGACCCCGGTGCGGCGAGCCCTGTCGAGCAGGTACGTCTCGTTGCGGTCGGCCCTGTCGCTCCGAAGGGCGGCCCGACGTGCGTCGGACGTCGGGGCGAGTCTGGCCAGCACCTGGGCGTGCTCGAGGGTGATCTGGCCGTCGGCGACGGCTCTGCCGGTCGAGGTGAGGTCCGCGTCCAGCGCCCGTCCGAGCGCTGCTTCCTGACGAGCGGCACCGACCGACATCGAACGTTGCCGAGCTGCCCACTGGGGGAAGGTGCGCGCACCGGAGGCCTCCCACCGCCCGTCCGCCTCGACCCGGTGCAGCAGACGGGCGGCGAGCAGCTGTGCCTGGTCGGCGACGGCTCGCAGCGTGGTGTGGAGGGATCCCGCCAGCAGAGCGTCGATGCCGTCGACGTCGGCAGACATCAGGGCGCTGGTGGCGGCGTGGAGGGACGCGATCTGCTGCTGCAGCCCGTCGGCGTCTGCCACGGTCACCCTCCTCGCCCTTGTCCTCCGTTCGAACAAGTGTACGAGCAGCCGCTGACATCGGGCCGTCATCCCCAGGGGCGATCGCCGTCACGGGGCAGGGACGATCGCCGTCACCGGGCAGGGGCGATCGCCGGCACGGGACGTCGACCGTCTCGTCCCACGCTGCTACCCCTGAGGGCGACCGCCCGGGGTGGGGGACCGGCCAGCCAGTCCACCCATGGCGTGCAGCCCGCGCCACTGGCTCGGGGCGGCGGCCCCGGCGATGACGCGGGCGCGGGTGCGCAGCTGGTCGAAGGTCGCCTCGTACTGGCTGAAGGTGCCGCCGTAGGGATCCTCGATGTCGTCCGCGGTGACGTCGGCCAACGAGCGCCGTCGCGCCGCGGCCAACGGGATCAGCGCGCTCAGACGTTCGGCGGGTGTGGCCTCGGGCAGGTCAGCGAGGTCGACGGCCGCCGTGAGGCGTGCGAGCTCGCGCAGGGTGAAGGTCCGGCGGACGGCCGGGGGGTGCAGGTTGACGACGTCAGCGCGGTGCTCCCGGGTCATGGTCAGCACCAGCCCGGCCTCCCGGAGCATCCCCGCGGTGACCTGCCGCGCGGCGAAGCCCTCGGTCGGCAGGCCGGCGAAGTCCATCAGCGTGGCCATGTGCGCGGTGATCGGCGCGCCGACCACGGCGCGCGTCCCGGCGCTGGCCACCGAGACGTCGGCGCCCGGGCCGATCTCCGCCTCGAGCAGTCGCTCGGCGGCCGGCGACCGGCAGATGTTCCCGGTGCAGACGACGAGGACGTTGAGGTGGAGGTCGCGGCTCACCGATCCAGTGTGGGGGCTCGTGCCCGATTTGTGTAGGTATGGCGAACGGTTGGTTCGGGAGTCAGGGCTCGGTGACCATGGAACCTTCACCAGTGGCCCAGAATCCTCACGCCTCGACCGGCGGAGCACGCCAGGCGGGTTGTCCGGGTGCCCTAGCGTGTTCTCCGTGCCGGACCACGTAGACGACGTAGATCTCTTCCAGGACGTGCCGCGCGAGGAGCGACCCCGTCGCCGCCTCCGTGATCGCTGGGTGCTGGTGACGGCGCTCTCGTTGATCGGTGTGCTGGTGCTCGGGGGTCTCACGGCGGCGCTCGTCCTGCGGAACAACCTGGACCGCAACGTCGAGCGGATCGCGGACCCGTTCGAGTCGTTGCCGACGCGTCCGCCGGTGGCCTCTGCGGAGCCTGGTGCGGCGTCCGACCGGACACCGATGAACATCCTGGTGGTGGGCACCGACAGCCGGATCTCCGCGGGGGACCCGAGCCAGTGGGAGCGCGGTGGTCAGCGCACCGACGTGATGATGCTGGTGCACCTCCCGGCGGACCGGGAGTCGGCGTACGCGATGTCCATCCCGCGTGACTCCTGGGTGGACATCCCGGGGCACGGCCAGGCGAAGATGAACGCGGCGTTCTCCTACGGCGGCCCGAGCCTGCTGATCCAGACCTTCGAGCAGCTCACCAACGTACGGATCGACCACTTCGCGGTGACCGACTTCGAGTCGTTCACGTCGATCACGGACTCCCTGGGCGGGGTGCAGCTCACCCTGAAGAACGACCTCCTGGCGCGCGACCGACGGACTGTCCTGGTACCCGCGGGGATCCAGACCCTCGACGGTGAGCAGGCGCTGACCTATGTCCGGGAGCGCAAGACCCTGGCCCGCGGTGACTTCGACCGGGTGCAGCGGCAGCAGGCCTGGATGCGGGCGATCTTCCAGAAGGTGCTGAGCGAGCAGACCGTGCAGAACCCGACGCGCTGGGTGCCGTTCCTGGATGCGGTGACCAGCTCCGTCGCGGTGGACGAGGGCCTCACCATGGACGTCATGCAGGACCTGATCGGTCAGGTCCGCAACCTGCGCTCGGCCGACATCGGCTTCTTCACCGTCCCGATCCAGGGGACGGGCACCAGTGCGGACGGGCAGAGCATCGTGATCCTCGACCAGCCCGCCTTCGACGACCTGATGGCTGCGGTCGCCCAGGACGACCTCGGCACGTTCCTCGAGCAGAACCCCGACGCGGTCGACTCGCTGCCGTCGGTGGCGCCCTGAGTGCTCAGCCGCGCGCGACGGCGGCGATGACGTCAACCGCCGGACGGAGCTGATCGAAGGACTCGCGGTACAGCGACTTGTCCCCTCCCCAGGGGTCGACGACGTCGTCCTCACCTGCGGGACGTGCGTGCAGACCACGCTGCGACGCCGCGATCGGGGCCAGTGCGGCGAGGCGCGCGGCCGGGGTGCCCGAGGGGATCTCGTCTGGATCGATCGCTGCGGCCAGCCGGGCGAGCTCGCGCAGCGTGAAGGTGCGGCGTACGGCGCCCGGGTACAGCTCGACGATGCGGGACCTGTGCGAGCGGGTGAGCCCGATGACCAGGTCGGCCTCGCGCAGCAGCCCCTCGGTGAGCTGGCGGGCGGCGAACTCCTCGGTCGCGGCGCCCGCCGCCCCGACGAGCTCTGCCATCTCTCGGGGCATGGGGGCGCCGACCATCGCTCCGACCCCTGCGCTGGTGACCTCGACCCCTGAGTCCGGACCGAGAGCCTGGGTCAGCAGCCGCTCGACAGCGGGCGACCGGCAGATGTTGCCGGTGCACACCACGAGGACTCGGAGGTGATGAGCGGTCATGAGGTGGCTCCTGTCGGGTCGGCGGACGGTCGTCGGCAGGGCTCCACGGTCAGGGCTGCTGGGAGTCGTGCCCGCCGATGATCGGTCGGCCTGGCCAGGTGGTGGCCCCGGTGCCCTCCGGGGAGCCGAGGAGGTCGTCGAAGGAGCTGACCTGGGAGTCCCTCGCGGCGACCCGCGTGGTCGTGCGCCGTGGCGGAGTGCGACCGTGGCGCTGAGGTGTCGTGTCCGGGATCGCGGCGGACGACGCGGAGCGCCGCCGACCAGCCCTCTTTCGGTTCGCCTTCTTCGTCATACCGGTGCTTGTGCTCGTCGGCGAGTAGTCGTAGTACGTGTAGTTCTCGCCGTGCTTGCGCGACAGGCCGTTGAGCACGATGCCGAGCACCCTGGCGCCGACCGTCTCGAGGGAGCCGATGGCGTCCCCGAGCTGTGCTCGGTGGAGCTTGCCGGAGCCGACGACCACGAGTGCACCCCCCGCGAGCTTGGCCAGGATGGCTGCGTCGGTCACCGGCAGCAGGGGTGGGGTGTCGAGCAGCACGATGTCGTACTGGCGGGTCAGGTCGGCGAGCAGGTTCGCCATGGACCGGGAGCCGAGCAGCTCGCTGGGGTTCGGTGGGATCTGGCCGGACGGCAGGACGTGCAGCAACCCGTTGCCCCAGGGCTGGACGACGTCCTGGACGCTGGCGCGTCCGATGAGCACCGTCGTCAGCCCGACCTCGCCCTCGATGCTCATGTACTCGGCGACGGACGGTCGACGCAGGTCGGCGTCGACCAGGATCACGCGTGATCCGGAGTCGGCGAGCGTGATCGCGAGGTTGATGGAGGTTGTCGACTTGCCCTCTCCGGGTAGCGCAGAGGTCACGACGATGGAGTGCGGCCGGTCGGCGATGTCGAGGAACTGGAGGTTGGTCCGCAACCGGCGGAAGGCCTCCGCACGCAGGCTGTGAGGGTTCGTCTGGACGATGAGCGGATGTTTCGGGGCGTCTTCGTCGTAGCCGACGGTGGCGATGACAGAGGTATCGGTCACGTGCTTGACGTCGTCGTCGGACCGGACCTTGGTGTCCAAGATCTCACGGAGCAAGGCGATCCCGAACCCCAGTGCGAGACCGAGGACGAGTCCGAGCGCGACGTTGCGCTGGGGGTTGGGGCTCGCCGGGTCGAGGGGCACCGTCGCCTCACGCACGGTGTTGATCTGGACAGGGGAGGGCTGGCCGTCGGCCGGCTGCTCGAGCTCGGTGACCTGGGTTGCCAGGCTGATCGCCACCGCGTTGGCGACGTCACGCGCCTCCTCGGGATCCTCGCGAGTGACCGAGATGTTGATCAGCACTGTGTCCAAGGGGGAGCTCGCAGCGATCGAGCGGCCGAGCCCCTCGGGAGAGTCCGTCAGGCCAAGCTCATCGATGACCGGCATCAGCACGCGAGGACTGGTGACCAGATCCGTGTAGGACTTGACCTGGCGCTGGGTGAAGTTGCTGCCCTGGACGAGGTCCGCCGTGGTCCCTCCGGTGCGCACCGAGACGAAGACCTGCGACCTGGCCTGGTAGGTGGGGGTGGCGAGCAGTGTCACAGTGATCGCCGACGCCACGACGAGAAGCGCGACTAGGAGGATCGAGACCCAACGCTTGCGTAGGACTGCCAGGTAGTCGTGAAGTTCCACTGCATGCTCCTGCTCCGTGCGGCGTCGTGGCCGCAACCGACCTCGGGTATGTTCTCACGCCCGGTCCGGGACCCCGATGCGCCGAGCACCATTCTGTGCAGTTGTCCGGAATGCCCATCTTCCATGGTCCGGTGGCGGCCTCCTCCCTGCCGGAGGTCATCCGTTGGTGCGGCCGGCGCCAACTACAGTGGCGAAGGCGGCGAACGCCACACCGCAGATGAGAGGAACCGCATGCGCCTGTTGATCACGGGAGGAGCCGGATTCATCGGCTCAAACCTGACCAAGGCCGCGGAGGCGGAGAACATCGACGTCACGGTGCTCGACGACCTCTCGACGGGCCATCGGGCCAACCTCGACGGCACCCGCGCCAGGTTCGTCGAAGGATCAGTTCTTGATCGTCGGTGTGTTCGCGACGCGCTCACCGGAGTCGACACGGTTGTCCACCTCGCGGCACTCGGCAGCGTCCCGCGTAGCATCAAGGACCCGATGGCGAGCCACATGGCGAACGCCACCGGAACGCTCACCGTTCTGGAAGAGAGCCGGGATGCGGGTGTCGAGCACATCGCGGTGTCGTCCTCCAGCTCGGTCTACGGGATGAACCCCGCCTTGCCCAAGGGCGAGCGTGAGTGGGTGCGCCCCATGAGCCCCTACGCCGTCTCGAAGCTCGCCGCTGAGCAGTACGTCCTGGCCTATCAGCAGTCCTTCGGCATGCGGACCCTGGCCTTCCGGTTCTTCAACGTCTATGGGCCGGGACAGCGTGCAGGTCACGTGTACGCGGCGGTGATCCCGGTCTTCATCGACGCGATGCTCCGAGGAGTCCCGCTGCCGATCAACGGCGACGGGTCGAACTCGCGGGACTTCACCTACGTGCGCACTGTCTGCCAGGTCCTCGTAGATGCGGCGACGCGCCGCGTCACCCACCCCGAGCCGGTCAACCTCGCCTTCGGGACCAACACGACGCTCACCTCGCTCGTCGACACGCTGCGCGACGTCTCGGGCAGGCCGGTCGAGGTCGAGCACCGTGAGCCGCGGCCCGGGGACGTCAGCCACTCACAGGCGGACAACGCCACGTTGCGCTCGCTCTTCCCTGACATCGCGCCAGTGACCCTGGACCGAGGGCTCACCGAGACGTTGGCCTGGATGGAGGCGTCACGGTGAAGAAGCTCGTTGTCATCGGCCAGGGCTACGTAGGCCTCCCCATGGCGCTGCGCGCCGCCGAGAAGGGATTCGTCGTCGTCGGTCTCGACACGAACGAGCGGATCGTTCGTGAGCTCGGTGTCGGACGCTCGCACATCGACGACGTCTCCAACGAGGAGCTGGCTGAGGGGCTTGCCGCGGGCTACACCGCATCGAGCGACCCGACCTGCATCGCCGATGCAGACGTCGTCGTCGTGTGCGTCCCCACTCCGCTCAGTGTCGATGGGGGCCCGGATCTGCGCCCGGTCGAGTCGGCGGCGCGGACCATCGGTCAGCACATCAGGCACGGGGCACTCGTCGTCCTGGAGTCGACGACGTATCCGGGCACCACCGAAGAGGCCTTCGCGCCTCTGGTGAGCGGTGACCTCGAGATCGGCCGGGACATCCACGTGGCGTTCTCTCCCGAGCGGATCGACCCGGGCAACGCGACCTTCGGCGTGCAGAACACGCCCAAGGTGGTCGGTGGCCTCACCCCGGCGTGCACGCGTGCGGCGAAGGACTTCTACTCCGTGTTCGTCGACGTCGTCGTGGAGGCGAAGGGTGCCAAGGAGGCCGAGATGGCCAAGCTCATCGAGAACACGTTCCGCCACGTCAACATCGCCCTGGTCAACGAGATGGTCCGGTTCTCCCACGAGCTGGACATCGATCTCTGGGACGCGATCGACTGCGCAGCGACCAAGCCCTTCGGGTTCATGGCGTTCCGTCCCGGTCCGGGGGTCGGCGGCCACTGCATCCCCGTCGACCCGTCGTACCTGAGTCACCGCGTCAAGGCCCAGCTCGGGTACGCGTTCCGGATGGTCGAGCTCGCCGAGGAGATCAACGCTGCGGCGCCCCTGTACGTCGCCGACCGGTTGTGGCAGGCGCTCAACGACAACCGAAAGTCGGTGAACGGCTCGAAGGTGCTCCTGCTGGGAGTCACCTACAAGCCGGACATCTCCGACTGCCGCGAGAGTCCGGCTGTGCCGCTCGCCCAGCGGCTCGCGTCGTGGGGCGCTGAAATCAGCTATCACGACCCGTTCGTCCCGCAGTGGTCTCCGCGAGCAGGCGCGGCGAGCTTGTCCAGCGTCGAGGATCCGTACCGGGCCGCGTGCGAGGCGGATGCCGCGATCCTCCTGCAGGCCCACCGCCACTACGACCTCGAGCGGCTGGCCGCGGAAGGCTCGCTGCTGCTCGACACCAGGGCTGCGCTTCCCTGGGGTGGTGGGGTCAACCGCCTCTAGTGAGTCCACGAGAGCTCAGCGCATCCACTGATGCTCCCTCGACCCCCTCCCGGAGGCGTGAATGCATTCCAGCCCCCATGAATCGACGCTCATCGTGGCGACGGACGTGCGAGTGATCGAACGCGAGGAGAGCCGGTTCGTTTCGACTCATCCGACAGTAAGTGTCGACAGCCTTGAGCGATACCTCCTGACCGGGCTGGAGTGCCGCCTTGTCGCACGCGTCGCCGAGCCGACCAGCGACAGGGCGGTTGGGGATCTGGCGCATCCACGCCTCACGGTCATCCCGTTGTACGGCGACGACAAGAAGCTGAGCGCCGTACGACGGGTGCTCGCAACTGTGGCGCAGCTCATTCGCGTTCCCATCTCACGCGGTGACATCGTGGTGGTCAGGCTCCCGGAGTTCATTGGCGTCCTCCTGTGGTTCCGCGCGAAGCTCGCACGGGCGGTGGTCGTCTCGAACGTCGTGGCCGACGTGACGGCTGTCCGCGAGCACTTCGGGCGGGCGGCACCCGCAGGGACCTGGCTGCTGCGTCGTGCTGTCAGATGGATGGTTGCCCGCTCCTCGGCGACGGCCTACGTCACTCGCCGTACGTTGCAGGCGCTCTACCCCCCTCGATCGACCGTGCCAAGCATCAGTGCGAGCAACGTGCGACTTGGGCCCGAGTCCTTCACCCACGCGGCCCGCACCTATGACCATGTCGGACCCGACAGCACCGTCCGTTTGGTCGCAGTTGGGTCGCAGGAGTCGCTCGCGAAGGGCCACGACTTCTTGATCAGGAGCCTGATGCCACTGAAGGGGACGGGGCTCTCGGTGACCCTGGATCTGGTGGGAGAGGGCTCGTGCCAAGCTCAGCTGGTGGCGCTCGCTCAGCAGCTCGGCGTCGAGGATCGGGTGAGGTTCCTGGGCTTCGTATCTGACCGTACGTCATTGAACGCCACGCTCGACGCGGCGGACTTCTTCGTCATGCCCTCTCGAACGGAGGGCCTACCTCGAGCGATGGTCGAAGCCATGGCGCGAGGACTGTGCTGTATGGGCTCCGCCGTGGGCGGCATCCCGGAACTGGCTCCGCCCCAAGCTCTGTTCAGGGTCGACGACGTGGAGTCGTTCCGCCAAGTCCTGATGCGCCTGGTCAGCGACCCGTCGATGGCGGGACGAATCGCTGCGCAGCAGTGGAGGGACGCCCTGGACATCAGCAACTCTGCGAAACCAGATCGATTCGCGCAGTTTCTGACCACACTCGGTAGACGCGATGGCGCGTAGTCGTCGGCGCGTGATCCTTGGACTGGTCGACCAAGGTCTCTCGAGCGCCAGCAACGCCCTGGTTCTCGTTGCCTTCGCACGAAGCAGTGGTGTGGAACAGTTCGGCCGGCTTGCTCTGATCTTCCTGATCCTGACGACGCTCCTAAGCCTCACGCGCGGCTTCTTGGGAGTGCACCTCGTGCGTCTTGGTGGCGACCACCGGAGATTGGTGGTGGAAGGGCGCTTTGCCGTCGCGACCGGCATCCTTCTCGGTTTGACTGTCTCGCTGGTTGCGATCCTTGTGTGCTACGCGATCGGTGCCGCCCCAGCGGTCTGGGTGCTTGCACTTGCACCGCCATTCATCATCTGGCAAGACGTGCTTCGCTACTACTCAGTCGCGTCTGGGAGGGCGGGTTCGGCAGTCCTGTCCGACGGCCTGTGGTGTGTGGGAAGCGTTGCAGCGGTTGTGCTAACCGCTCTCTCCACTCAGGTTTCACCGTTCCACATCAGCCTCCTGTGGGTGTCCTCAGCAGCAGCGGCGCTCCTCGTCCTCGCCACGACCGTGCCGCTGCCACCACGGTGGCGAGGACTCCGCGAGTGGATGGCCGACGGGCGGGCAGAACGGTCGTCCTTCGGGCTCGAAGGAGTCGTCTCCGCTCTGAACAGTGTGGCTGTGCTTGCTGTGGTCACGGCCATACTCGGTCTGAGCGCCACCGCGGCGCTCCGTGGCGCGGGGACGATCATCGGGCCCCTGAGCCTCCTGATGTCCGCACTGCCACTTGTCGTCATCCCGGAGCTTGCGCGAGGGGGTGCCGCTCACGATGGTCGCGAGGCTTGGAGAAGGCTGCGATGGTGGGGTTTGTCGATCAGTTTGCTCGCACTCTCCATAGGAGTGATCGCCCTCGTATTGCCTTCCTCCGTGGGGACCGCTCTGCTCGGTGAGACGTGGCCGTACGCGCAGCGAGTGCTGCCGCTGATGGCGCTGGAGTACGCAGCACTTGCATGGCTCCATGCGGCGGGCGCCGGATTCCGCCTCCTTGGTCAGGGGCGGCGTCTTCTCTCGATCCGGGTGCTGGCGGCCGTCAGTGCTCTCGGCGCAGCCGGCTTGTTGGCGTTGACCGGCGATGTTGTGTTTGTGGCTGCAGGTCTGGCACTCGTTGCGATGGGAGCCGCCGTCGTTGCCGTGATCGTACTTCGTGGTGTCGGTCCTGCGACCAATTGATGCATGTGCCTCAGTGGCCGTGATCACGATCAGGCTGCCGGAGAGACGGTGCGGAGTTGTGGCTGCGTCGGGCCGGGTCCGTCGACCGTCTCGTCGAGACCGTCCTGGCGTAGGCGAACAGGATCGTCGCCAAGATCGAGGGGATGAGCAGACTCTTGATGGTGCCGAGGGCGTCGGAGCGAATCGCGACGGGAAGCACGATGACGAACAGTGGGTAGAGAACTGCCCTCGTCCGGACGATGGGCCACCCTGTCCGAGCATGTGCCCATGCGCCGAACAGGCCGAAGACGAAGCACGCCACGAACAGGCCAATCGCTCCAAAGTTCAGATAGCCCTCAGCCGGGACACTGAAGGCAAGGCCCTGGTTTGGATTGGTGAATCCGATGAGGTCCCTGAAGGCATATGTCCCGGTATCGTACGGCGGTCCGAAGAGGCGATTAGCGACCGGCGACGGAAGCTGCCTCAGGAGGCCTGAGACATAAGTGCTGCCCGAAGCGTGGACAACGGTGGAAGGGACCTCCAGCGCCGTCGCGCCCGTGGTGTAGGTAGCGACTGACCAGTCTGTAAGGACGGTGCTCAGCGCGGAAGCCGTCGTTGATACCGATCTGGCTGCGTCCCGGTAGGCCAGTACACCCACCGCGAATGCGAGCATAGCGCCGAAACCGATCGCGATACGTCTGAGGCGGATCCTCGCTCGTGTTGCCGCATAGAAGACCGCAAGCAGAACCATGAGGGCTGTTCCGCGTTCTCCGGAGAGGCCCATTAGGGCTACCACACCGAGCGCAACCCCCCAGTCGTAGACGGTCATGAGGCCGGTCGGTCTCTTCGCACGGTGGCTGGAGAGAACGATGAGCACTGCGATGGGAGTGAGGATTGCGGTGAGCGATTCTAGTGTCTCAGCCGTGCCGTAGGTTGTCTGGCCGGCGCCGCGCACCAAGAGCGCCCCAGTGGCTACGTCTCGTGCTGACACGGCCAAGGGAAGAAGCATGAGGATGCGGGCGGCCGTCAGGAGTGTCCGCCTGTCGTGCGGTATAGCTTGTTCGTCGCGGCGGGGCGTGAACCTCATCCCGAGACCTAACGTCGTGCCGACGACCGCGAGGCTCATGAGCAGAGGCGTCAGGTTGGACATCCTGGCAGCGCCGAATCCGAGAAACGAGCTGCCGTTCACAAAGATCGCCCAGGCCGGGGTAAGGAATGACATCGCGATATACGCGTTCGGGAAGAGCAAGGGATCGAATGCATCGAGGTAGCCCTTGTCTGCGCGCGACCTACGCATACCGATGGCTATTCCCACAGCAGATGCTGCCGCGGCGAGGATGAGAGGAACTCGAGGGTCTCCGAAACTCAACGTGGCCAACGTCGCGAGGAATCCTGTCGCCAGCGCGGCAAATATCGCAAGAAGGTGAGGGATTACGGAATGATGTCGCGCATCACCATGAAGGGGTGTTGTTGGTGACCGGTATCGTCGCGCCTTGGGTGACCTGAGCGTTACGGCTCGACCGGTGTCAGAGGTCACGAACACCTGCCCATGCGAAGTGTCGCCTAGCGGTGGACTGGATGAATGCCGCGACCCGGCTCGAGGTGTCTTCGACGAGGTAGTCAGCCGGAGTCGCGCGCCGTCGTTCGCCCCTGGCCAACCTGGTGCCGCTGACCAGGCGCACCGCCGCCACGACATCCCGCGCGTCGAGCCCTGTCATCACGATCCCCCCCGTGTCGAGCGCCTCGGGCCGTTCGATCGAGTCCCGCAAGGTGACCGCGGGGAAGCCCAGGATCGTCGACTCCTCGGCGATGGTGCCCGAGTCGGACAGCACGCACCGTGCGCCCAGCTGGAGGCGGTTGAAGTCGTGGAAGCCGAAGGGCTCGTGGAAGACGACTCCCTCGGGCTCGGTCCAACTCGGGAGGGCTTCGAGCCGCTTGCGTGTGCGGGGGTGTGTCGAGACGTAGATCGGGAGCGCCCACTCGGTGCGCACCGCCGTCAGGCAGTCGAGGAGCATCTGGAGCCGGGCGGGGGAGTCGACGTTCTCCTCGCGGTGGGCGCTGACCAGGAAGTACTCGCCCTCGGTGACCCCCAGGCGGGTCAGGACGTCCGAGGCATCGATCTGCTGGCGGTAGTGGTCGAGCACCTCACGCATCGGGGAGCCGGTGTGCAGGATCCGCCGGGGGTGCAGCCCCTCCGCCAGGAGGTTGCGGCGGGCGTGCTCGGTGTACACGAGGTTGAAGTCAGCCACGTGGTCGACCATCCGGCGGTTGGTCTCCTCGGGGACCTTCTCGTCGAAGCACCGGTTCCCCGCCTCCATGTGGTAGACGGGGATGCGCATCCGCTTGGCCATCACCGCGGCGATGCAGCTGTTGGTGTCACCCAGGACGAGCACGGCGTCGGGCCGCTCGGTGAGCAGCACCTCCTCGGTGCGGATGAGCGTCTCGCCCAGCACCCTGCCCAGGGAGGACGTGTCGACACCGAGGAGGTGGTCGGGGGCGCGGATCCCGAGATCCTGGAAGAACACCTCGTTGAGCGTGAAGTCGTAGTTCTGCCCGGTGTGGACGAGCACGTGGTCGAACGCCTCGTCGAGTCGTGCGATCACCCGGGACAGGCGGATCAGCTCGGGTCGGGTCCCGACGATCGTCATCACCTTGAGCATCGGACCGGGACCAACCTTCGTGTCGTGACGGGCTTCGTCAGGGGTCTTGCCTTCAAAGGTGGTCACGTCCCACCCGGTCCATCGTCGCGGACGACCTTCTCCGGGAACGTGTCCGGCGCTGCGGGGTCGAAGAGCTCGTGCGTCCAGAAGAGCGTGGTCAGGTCCGAGCCGCCGGTGTTCGTGATGTTGTGAACCCACAACGGTGGCATGTCCACAGCCACGGGTGCGTCGCCGTTCACGTCGAACGAGACGACGTCGTCGGTGAACAGGCGGCGTAGCGAGATGCGCGCGGTGCCGCCGATCACCACGAAACGTTCAACCTTGCGCAGGTGGAAGTGCTCACCTCGGGTGACTCCGGGGCGTGTGGTCGAGGCGAAGGTCTGCCCCTGCCCGCCGTGGGCGCGGACCACCTCGACGAGGCTGCCCCGCTCGTCGCTGCGCGGGCTCAGCGTGATCGGGTAATGCTCCGGGAATCGCGCTGCGCGCAACGTGTTGAACAGGTCGATGTCCAGGTCGGTCAGCAGCGGCGGGATGTCACCCGTGGCGTACAGGGCGTTGAAAGTGCGAAGCGTCTCGAAGACGCTGAGCACCGTCGTCGGAGTTCCCGGGGGGTCGAGGCGGTCCTCGGTGGTCGTCAGGGCCTCGACCAGGGCACGAGCCGCGCCCTGGACGTGCAGCAGGTCGACGGGACGGTCGGCGATCTCCGGGACCTCTCCGGCGAGGACGGCGTGCACGAAGGTCGCCACGAAGGAGTTGTAGCGCGGGCGTCCGTGCTCGCCGAACAGGTTCGGGAGTCGGACGTCCACGAAGGCTGAGCCCAGTTGGCCTGCAGCAGCCGACAGGGCGTCCGCGGCGGCACCCTTGCCGACGCCGTAGGATGTCCCGTTGCCCGCCTGGATCGAGTTGGTGTACACGATGCGAGGGCTCGAGCCGCTCGCCAGTGCGGCGGCGGCGACGTCCTGGGCGAGGCGAAGGTTACCCTGCTCGACCTCGAGGTCGGTCGCACGGTTGACCCCTGCGACGTGGATGATCGCGTCGACGCCACGCATGAGCGTGGTCAGGTCACCCCACGATGCGCGCGTCACCGCCACGACGTCGTGCCCGGTCATCGCCCGGAGGTGCGCTCGGGTGTGCCAGCCGAGGAACCCGGCGGCACCGGTCAGCAGGACCTTCATCGGTCGGCTCCTGTCAGCGCCTGGATCTCCGGGAGCTCCAGGAGCAGGGACTTGGTCTGGTCGACGTCCATGCGCTCGGTGCTCGCCGAGGTGTAGTCCTCGTGCTCGATGACCTCCGGCTCGCCCTCGTCGAAGTAGAGCTCGTACTGCATCGAACGCGCGTCGAGCGGGACCCGGAAGTACGCGCCACGGTCCTCGGCCTTGACCATCTCCTCGCGGGACAGGAGCGTCTCGTGCAGCTTCTCCCCGTGCCGCGTACCGATGCGGCGCAGGTCGGGGTCGTCCACGCCGAGAAGCTGGGCGACCGCCGTCGCGAGCACCTCGACGGTGCAGGCAGGGGCCTTGCGGACGAAGAGGTCCCCGGGCTCGGCGTGGGTGAAGGCGTACTCGACGAGGTCCACCGAGGCCTCGAGGGACATCAGGAAGCGCGTCATCCGGGGTTCGGTGAGGGTCAGCGGCTCTCCGGCGAGCACCTGCTTGACGAACAGTGGGATGACCGATCCGCGCGAGTACATGACGTTGCCGTAGCGGGTCACCGAGACCGTCGTCCCGGAGGTGGGGTGGTTGCGGGCGAAGGCCTGCGCCGTCTTCTCCATCAGCGCCTTGGACATGCCCATCGCGTTGACCGGGTAGACGGCCTTGTCGGTGCTCAGGAAGACCACCGACCGGACGCCGGCGGACGAGGCGGCGTCGATCACGTTCTGACTACCCACGACGTTCGTCTTGACCGCCTGGTCGGGGAAGAACTCGCACGACGGGACCTGCTTCAGGGCTGCGGCGTGGAACACGAAGTCGGTGCCGACCACGGCGTTCGCCACGCTCGAGGGGTCGCGGACGTCCCCCAGGAAGAACTTGAGACGCGAGTCCGAGAAGCGGTTGCGCATGTCGTCCTGCTTCGCCTCGTCGCGCGAGAGTACGTGGACGGCGTGGACGCCTCGCCTCAGCAGGTGACCCACCATCGTGGAGCCGAACGATCCGGTGCCTCCGGTGATCATCACGGTGGCGCCGAGCATCGGGTCGGATGTCATGGAATGGATCTCCTTGTGCAGCGGTGGAGAAGGTCGGTCGGCCGACGTCATCGGGCCACCGCCTCCAGCGACTCGACGATACGGGCTGCGGTGACCTGGGCGGTGAGGTGCTGCTCGTAGTACCTGCGCCCTCGCCGAGCCATGGCCCGACGGCCGGCGGGGCCGACGTCGTGCATGGCGAGCACCGCGGACGCCAGCGCGGACGCGTCACCTGCGGCGGCGGTGACGGCCGCCCCGGACTCGCGCAGGAGCCGGGCTCCGTCACCGTCGAGGTGGCCGATCACGGGCACCTCGGAGGCGAGCAGCGAAGCGATCTTGCTCGGGGTCGTGAGCCGCAGGAACGGTGAGGCAGCGAGCGAGACCAGCTGGGCGTCGGCGGAGGCCATGAGCGCGGGCACCGACTCCTTGGGGACGCGGCCGTGGAACGTGACCGAGGACAGCCCTCGCCGCCGCGCGTCGGTCTCGAGGCGGTCGCGGGCGATACCGTCCCCGACGACCGCGAAGCGGAGGTGATCGTGGCCGGCGAGGATCTCGGCTGCGTCGAGCAGCGTCTCCAGGCTCTGTACGTCGCCGATCGCACCGACGTACATCACGGTGAAGGGCCGGTCGGGGGCGACGTCGACACCGGCACCGTCATCCTGCCCATCACCACCCACACGGTTCGTCGGACGGAAGAGCGACTCGTCGGTCGGGTTGGGGACGTAGATGATCTTCGCGGGGTCCGCCGAGGGGTGCCTCTCGAGGATGAGGTCCCGCACACCCGGGGAGATCACCCCGATGACGGCCGCCCGTCGCTCGGTCAGCCGGACGATCCCGTCGATCACCCGTGCCGCGACCCGCCCTGCTGCGCCGCCCGGGAACATGCCGCTCTCGAGGAGGGAGTCCGGCCACACGTCCTGGACGTGCAGGAAGTAGGGAACTCTCCCGTAGCGGGAGTGCAGCAGCAGTGGCAGGCTCACCGACACCGGGGAGTTGTAGACCCACAGCGCATCGGCGCCGCGCAGCGCCCCGGACGTCGAGGCCGACAGAGCGAAGCTGGCGTAATTCATCGACCTGCCGAGGGCCGACCCGTCATGGCTGGGATGGAGCGGCACCCGTGTCACCGAGATGCGCGGGGCCGGCCGCGAGACCTCCCGCCACCGCTGGGTGTACCCGGGGTAGACCGTGCCCAGCGGGTAGTTGGGGTACCCGGTGAGGACGCTCACGGTGTGGCCGGTCCGGGCGAGCTCACGCGCCAGGACCCCGGGGATCGCTGCCGGACCCGGTTCGGGGTCGAACCACTGGGAGAGCATCCCGATCCTCATCGGCCACCCTCCGCCCGCGGGCGGAGCGTCTCCCGGACGTACGACCGCCCATCGAGGCTCACCGACCGGGCCCACGACGCTTCCTGCCTCTGGCCAAGCCACATCACCTCTACGCGCCGTACCAGACCGTTCAAGCCTGGGACCACGCGCCCAGCGAGGTAGCCGATGCTCACAAACGCACGGCAGGCCGATGCCGGGAGCAGGAGCGGGCGGCGCCCACCGGCAGCTTCCAGGACATCGGCGGTCGTGAGCCCCTCCCACGGCTGGAGGACGATCGAGGGCACGGCCCCGGGGTGGGAGCCCACGTGCCGGACGAACTCCACGAGCCCGTCGAGCGAGCTGACGACCGTCGGACGGTCACCCGGACGTGCCGTGGAGGCGAACCGGGACCGAGCGACGCGCTGGAGCTGGACCGTCGTGGGACGGCCCGGTCCCTGCACGGACGTGGCACGGACGACGACGACGCCCGTACCGTCCGGTGACGGCCTCCAGGCGTCGAGGAGGAGCGCTGCCTCACCGACCGCCTTCGAGCGAGAGTAGGGCGAGAACGGGGACGTCTCCGACGACTCGTCCAGCACACCCCTGCGGCCCTGCACGGCCGCAGAGCTCAGATGGACAAACCTGCGGGCGCCCGCCAGCGCCGAGGCGGCTGCGGCGACCGCGGGCAAGAGCGAGTTCGCTCCCGAAAGGGCCGCTCCCGAGGGCCCGTCGGGTGCGGCGATCCCCGCCGCGTTCACCACGACCTCCGCCCCCTGGAGGTCCTCGACCAGGGACTGAATCGTCACCGTGCAGTGGCGTGCCCGGAGGGCGGTCTCCCGTGGGGTCGCCGTCGGGTCGAGCTCGAGCCGTGGTGCCGCGACCTCGACGACCTCGAACCCGTGGGTCCGCAGCTCGGCGACCAGCGCACCGCCGATGAAGCCGCTCGCCCCGATGACAGCCCACCGCGGAGCGGTGCTCGGTGAGGTGGCCGCTGAGATCCGGCCCTCTGGCATGGGGTCCAACGGCTCTGCATCCGAGCTGAGGAGGCGGGGGAGCGCCAGGTACACCGCGGCAACCGCGGCGATGGCGATCGTCGACACGGCCGTACCACCGGGAGCACCCGGCAGTGCGAGGAGCCCGAGCGCCGAGGTGAGGGCCGTGGCACCCGCAACGATGGCCGAGGTCTGCACATGGGTGAGTCCACGGTCGGTCAAGCGCTGGTAGCAGTGCGATCGGTGCGCCTCGAACCAGCGCTCACCGTTGACGACTCGGCGCAGGAGGGTCACCCCCGTGTCGGCCAGGTAGATCGCGACTGGACCCAGGACGGTGATCGCCGGGACGCCCTCGGCGAACGCGGCGAGGCACAGGATCGCAATCGTCGCCCCGAGGAGATAGCTGCCGACGTCACCGAGGAACACCGCACGGCGCCCGAGGTTCCATGGGAGGAACCCGAGGAAAGACATCGCCAGGACCACGCCCCCAAGGACGAGCCAAGGCAGGCCCATGAGGCCACCGACCGTCGCCAGGGCCGCTCCCACCACCAAGCCGTGCAAACCGGAGATCCCGTCGAGACCGTCCATGAAGTTGGCGACGTTGACATAGGCAGCGACCGCCAGACCTGCCGCGGGGACGGCCCACCACGGCAGGTCAGAGACGGTCGCGAGCGCCGCCGCCCCGGCCAGGGCGATGAGCAGCTGCGTCACTGCGCGGAACCGCACGGGGATGCCCTTGACATCCTCGGCCCAGCCGAGGGCTGCCGCCGCCGAGGCAACCGCGAAGAGGATCACGAGGAGCCTCCTGCCCGCCTGGTCTGGGACGAGAACGAGGGCGAGACCACCGCCAACTGCGACCGCTAGCCACACCGTCAGACCGGCTCCGCGCAGTGCCGGTGCAGTGTGCGACGAGCGGTCGTTGGGAACGTCCACCGAGCCTATGCGGCGTAGATACGGCAGCAGGGCCGTCGGTGCGACCGCGCTCACCGCCAGGACAGTAAGGGCAGCAGCGGTCACCGCTCCGAAGGACATCTACTTTGGACCTGTTTCGCTCACGAGCCCGACGACCGGCGGGAGGCCGGGACGTGCGGGAGCGGTGGGCAGGCAACCTCACGCATCCACGAGCCGGCACCGTCGTGCGAGAGGAGACGAGCCCCCCGGACTGCTGAAGCATCGATCCTCGGCACCGGCACGCTCGTGAGGAGCGGGTTCGCGGTACGCCGCTTCGGCTCCTGGACCGAGAAGAGTTCCTCGGTGAGCTTCTCCCCGGGACGGAGACCGGTGTACCGGATCTCCACATCCTTGCGGCCCGACATCGCGATCAGCGTGGTCGCGACGTCGACGATGCGGACCTGGTCACCCATCTCGAGGACCATCACCTCGCCGTCCGCGCCGATCGAACCGGCCTCGAGGACCAGCTGGCAGGCCTCCGGTATGAGCATGAAGTACCGCTCGACGTCCGGGTGCGTCACCGTCACGGGACCCCCGCGCTCGATCTGCGCGGTGAACAGGTGCACGACTGATCCTCGAGACCCCAGGACGTTCCCGAAGCGGACCGAGACGTAGCGGCCCGGCTGGGTGTGGGAGAAGTCCGCAGTGAGCCGCTCGGCGGTCCGCTTGCTGTAGCCCAGGACGCACGTGGGATCGGCGGCCTTGTCGGTCGAGATGTTCACGAACGTCCCGACCCCGACCTCGGCCGCGGCCGTCAGGACGTTCAACGTCCCCAGGACGTTGCTCTTCCACGCCTCGAGCGGGAAGGACTCGAGCAGCGGAAGGTGCTTGAGGGCGGCGGCGTGGAAGACGATGTCGGGCGCAGCCGAGCCGAAGACCTCGCGCAGGGTGTCCAGGTCGCGGATGTCCGCCAGGACGATCTCGTCACCCTCGAGCAGGCCCTGCCCGGTCAGGCTCATCTGGGTGGCCTGCAGGCCGGACTCGTCCCGGTCCAGGAGGTACAGCTTGGCGGGGTCGAACCGGGCGATCTGTCGGCACAGCTCCGAGCCGATGGACCCGCCGGCACCGGTGACCAGCACACGGCGACCCGCGATCTGCCCGGCGATCACCTCGGTGTCGAGCACGATCGGCTGGCGGCCCAGGATGTCCTCGAGGTTGACGTCACGGAGGTCCTGGACCGAGAGCTTGCCCCCGATGATGTCGTGGAGGGGCGGCAGGACCAACGTGTCCAGGCCTGCCGCCGTGGCCGCCTCCGACAGCTCGCGGACCAGGGCGGCATCCGCCGACGGCAGGGCCACGACCAGGGCCGACGCGTCGTAGGCACGCGCGACCTCGGCGATGTCCTCGCGCGTGCCACGGACACGCACCCCGTCGATGCGCAGCCGCCGCTTGGAGCGGTCGTCGTCGAGCAGGGCGACAGGGAAGTACCCCGCCTGCTCATCCCTGACCATGCTGCGCAGGAGCCGTCGACCGGCGTTGCCCGCGCCGAAGACGATCACCCGTCGCTGATGCCTCCTCGAGCCGGCGCGACGGTCACGCCAGCTGCGGACCAGGAAGCGCCCGGCGAACATGCCCGTCAGCGCGAAGGCCCCGGCGATGAGCGGCACGCTCCGGGGAACCAGGAGGGGAGAGGCGGCGAACGCCCACACCGCCAGGCCGGCGGCGGTGATCGCCACGGTGCGACTGATGTCGGAGGACTCCTCGAACGAGCCGCGCTGGTGGCTCACCGCGTAGGGGCCGGCGAAGAACCCGACGGCAACGTGCAGCGCGACGGCCACTGCTGCGACCAGCAGCGTGCCGCCCACCAGGACCGGTTCCAGGTCGAAGTCGAACCGCAGCCACGTGGCCAAGAGGATCGCGGCGAACCAGATCAGGGCATCGATGACCGCCCAGGCGCTGCGATGCAGCCTTTCGCGCTTCAAGAAGGTCCATAACCGCACAAATGCCCCCTGGTGTGCAATGCGGGTCGGCGCGCCGATCATTCGCTGAGGCGTGCGCAGTCCCGTCACGGCTTCGACCGTACTCCCGGTAGTCGGGACCAAGGGCCGGGTAGTCACGATTTGTCCCCACCAAACATGCCGCACGTCACACTTGTCGGCGTACGCCGCGACCGTCCCGCCCCACATCCCCGAGCGCACCTCGAGATGTCGCCCGCTCCCGCCCCCCGTCGCGTTCAACTCCGGGCCGCCCCTGCCGATGAGTCCCCCGTGGGAGCTAGGCGAAGAGCGACGTGGGTCTCGTACCTGACCCTCGGTGCCGCCCTCGTGGTGGTCGAGCTCGCCCTGCCCGACGGCCTCGCCCGCGACTCCCTGTACACCCTGGTCGCGGGGAGCGCGGCGGTGGCCATCGTGGTCGGGGTACGGATGCACCGTCCACGGCAGCGCACCGCCTGGTATCTCATGGCAGCGGGCATCGCGTGCTGGGCGGTGGGGGACGGGCTGTGGGCGCTCTTTGCACACGTCCTGCTCATCGAGCCCTTCCCGTCGGTGGCCGATGCCGCGTACCTGCTGGGGTACCCGCTGCTGGCCGCTGGCATGCTGCAGCTCTCGGTGTCCCGGCGCCGGCACCGTGACCTGGCACCGCTGCTCGACGCCTTCATCGTGGCCACGGGCGTCGGGCTCGTGCTGTACGTCGTCTTCATCGAGCCCGGCTGGGGCGAGAGCCAGGGCGAGCTGCTGCACCAGGCGGTGGCTGTCGCCTACCCGCTGGGCGACGTGATCCTGCTCACCCAGCTGGTGCACCTGGGGGCGAGCGTCGTGATCCGCACCTGGTCGCTGCGCATGCTGGGGGCC
The DNA here is from genome assembly GCF_023369855.1 of Actinotalea alkalitolerans. Taxonomy (GTDB): domain Bacteria; phylum Actinomycetota; class Actinomycetes; order Actinomycetales; family Cellulomonadaceae; genus Actinotalea. The sequence continues at coordinate 65,311 of NZ_JAMBPP010000018.1, forward strand.
GCCTTCGTGCTGGTCCTCGTGGCCGACATCCTGTTCCAGGCCATGGCCTTCGCCCCCGAGCTCGAGTCGCAGATCGCGTTCATCGACCCGCTCTGGCTTGTGGCGTACGTGCTGTGGGGCGCGGCGGCCCTTCACCCCAGCATGGCCCGCGCCATGGTGGTCGAGGGTGCGCACGAGAGAGCCTTCACCCCCGGACGGCTCTGGTTCCTGGCCACCGCGATCGTCCTGCTGCCGGTGACCATCCTGGTCGAGGCGATGCTCGGTCTGCCCCTGCACAGCACGGCGGTCTCCGTGGCCGGAATCATCATGATCGCCCTGGTGCTGACCCGGATGATCGGTCTGGTCCGTCGGATGCGTGACCAGGCCCGGCGGCTCGCCCAGCTCGCCGACACCGATTTTCTCACCGGGCTGGACAACCGGCGCCATCTGGGTGAGCGGCTCGCCGACCGGCTCGACGGGCGGGTGCAGACCGCCCCGGGACCGACGGTCCTGGCCGTGGGGATCGAGGGGTTCGCCGAGATCAACGAGACGCTCGGCCACCGGGTCGGCGACGAGCTGCTCCGGTCCGTGGCCGCGCGCCTTCGCGACCTCGCCGAGCAGGACGTCGCCGTGGCACGGCTGGGAGGCGACGTCTTCGGGCTGCTGCTCCCGGCCGGTCGCCCCGCGGGGGAGGTGCTCGTGCTCGCCCACGACCTGCGCGCCCACCTGGTCGAGCCGATGACCGTGGACGCCCTGACGCTCACGATCGAGGTGGCCGTCGGTGTGGTGATCGCCGACGCCGAGCACGACGACGCCGATCACATGCTCCACCGTGCCGACGTGGCGCTGGCCACCGCCCGTGAGCTGCCCGGCCGGGTCGCCGTCCATGACGCGGCGATGGACGAGGGTGTGCTCCTGGCCCCCGCGTTGATGGCCGAGCTGAGGGCAGCCCTGGAGGCCGGGGACCTCGTGGTCCACTTCCAGCCGCAGGTCGAGATCGGCACGGGCAGGGTCTTCGGCGCCGAGGCGCTCGTCCGCTGGCAGCACCCGACCCACGGCCTGCTGCCTCCGATGGCGTTCATCCCTGCCGCAGAGCGCACGGGGCTGATCCGCCAGCTCACGATGCACGTGCTCGACCGGTCGCTGGCCCAGTGCGCCCGGTGGCGCGGTGAGGGGCGGCCCCTGTCGGTCTCGGTCAACCTCTCGGTGCGCAACCTGCTCGACCCCCACCTGGTCGACGACGTCCGGGCCGCGCTGGACCGGCACGGGCTCGACCCGTCGGTGCTCGAGCTCGAGCTCACCGAGACCATGGCGATGGTCGACCCCGTCCGCTCGGGCGAGGTCCTGGGCGCCCTCGACGACCTGGGCGTCACCCTGTCGATCGACGACTACGGCACCGGGTACGGCTCGCTCGCCTACCTGCAGCGGCTCCCGGTGAGACGCCTCAAGATCGACAGGTCCTTCGTGACGGGCGTGCTCGACGACCCTGCCAGCGCGGCGATCGTCCGGTCGACCATCGACCTGGCACGCCAGCTCGGGCTGAGCGTGGTGGCCGAGGGCGTCGAGGACGACGCGACCCTGCTGCACCTGCGGGACATGGACTGCTTCGCCGCGCAGGGCTTCGGCATCGGACGTCCGATGCCCGAGGCCGCGGTCGGGCGGCTGATCGACGACATCGACGCCCGCCTGCCGGGACTGCTGGACGTCAGGCCGCTGATCCCCACCCCGGTCCCCGGGGACTGACCGGGCGGCCCCTGAGCCTCGGCCAGGACCGGTCGCCCGTCGGGCGGCACGGCCGTAGTTTGCAGGCATGATCGTGAGCACCGACCCCCTCGAGCCCGCAGCGGTCGCCGAGCACCGGCGCACCGGTCACGTCGGGGGCCACGACGTCGCCTACCGGGAGCGGGGGTCGGGGCCTCACGGCGTGGTCCTGGTGCACGGCATCGGGGTCTCCTCGCGGTACTTCACCCCGCTCGCCCGCGAGCTCGCCGGTGCGGGACGGGTGCTCATGCCCGATCTCCCCGGCTTCGGTCTCAGCCCACGCCCGCAGGCTCCTCTGAGCATCGCCGAGCACGCCCGTGTCCTGGGTGCGCTCGTCGCCGCGAGCGGCCTGGACCGTCCGGTGCTGGTGGGGCACTCGATGGGGACGCAGGTGGTGACCGAGCTCGCCGCGCAGCAGCCCGGCCTGGTCGACCGGCTCGTGCTGATCGGAGCGGTCATCGAGCCGGCGGCCCGCAGCGCCGCGCGACAGGCGTGGCGGCTGGTGCGCGACGCCCGCCACGAGACGTTCGCCGCCAACCGTCTGATGGTCGCCGACTGGCTGCGGTGCGGACCTCGCTGGTACGGCGCGACCCTCCCCACGATGCTCGAGTACCCCCTGGTCGAGCGGCTCGCCGAGGTCCAGGAGCCGGTCGTGCTGGTCCGCGGGTCGCGGGACCCGGTCACACCGGCGGGGTTCCTGCACGTGCTGGCCGGCGCGGCGCGGACGGCGACCATCAGCGAGGTGCCGCACGAGGGCCACATCGCGATGTACCGCAGTCCGGGGGCTGTCGCCGCGCTGTGCCGACGGGTCCCGTGCTGAGCCGGGTGGTGCGCCGGGCTTGGTGGCGGGTCCGGGACTACGCCTACGTGCTGCACCGGCAGCTCGACGGGCTGCTCCACCGTGGCGACGCCGAGGTGTACCTCGCCCCGCGGCAGCGCGTCGCCCCCGACGTCGTCCTGGTACCCGGGGTGTACGAGAGCTGGCAGTTCCTTCGGCCCCTCGCCGAGGCGCTGCACCGGGCCGGTCACGTGGTGCACGTGCTGCCCGGCCTGGGGTACAACCGCAAGCCCGTCCCCGCAGGTGCCGCGCTGCTGGCCCGTCACCTGGCCCAGCACGACCTGCGCGACGTCGTCGTGGTCGCGCACAGCAAGGGCGGGCTGATCGGCAAGCTCGCGATGCTCCGGGAGGACCCGCAGGGGCGGATCCGGTCGATGGTGGCCATCAGCACCCCGTTCGCGGGATCGGTGTACGCCCGGTGGGTCCCGCTCGCGGCGGTGCGCGCCTTCGTCCCCACCGACGCGACTCTCGCGGCCCTCGCCGCCGAGCTCGACGTCAACCAGCGGATCACCTCGGCGTTCAGCCGTTGGGACCCCCACATCCCGGGCGGGAGCCGTCTGGACGGGGCGGTCAACATCGAGCTGCGGACCCCGGGCCACTTCCGGGTGCTGCTCGACGACGAGCTCGAGCGGGTCGTGCTGGACGCCGTCCGTGGCCAGGAAGGACGCTGACGCCCCGGTGGCCGCCCGGGCCGGGTTGCACCCATCATGGGGTCATGACGTCCTACGAGGCCCGGATCCGCATCCCCGCAGCGATCGACGCCACCGTCGCCGGTCCGTACGCCGAACAGCTGCTCCAGCACCCGACCGACGGCCGGATCGTGGCGCAGGAGGGCGACCCTGAGGCGGGGTCGCTGCGCATCGTCTTCGAGGCGGACGACCAGCTCGACGCCGAGATGCACGCCCAGCTGCTCACCGGTCGGGCCCCGGGGTGCTCGGTCGAGCGCGTGCAGCCCGCATGATCAGCCGTCGTACGCAGACCCGCATCACCCGGTTCCACACGTGGCTCTACCGGCGCACCGGGGGCCGCCTGGGTGGTCGCCTGGGAAGCATGGAGCAGGTGCTCCTCACCACGACCGGGCGCAGCAGCGGGCAGCCCAGGGTCACCCCCCTGACCGGCATCCCGCACGGTGACGACCTGCTCCTGGTGGCCTCGGACGGGGGCAACCCTCACCATCCTCAGTGGTACAAGAACATCCTCGTGCACGACGAGGTCGCCATCCAGCGCGGACGTGAGCACCTGACCATGCGGGCGCGCACCGCGACCCCCGAGGAACGAGCCGTGCTGTGGCCCGTGGTCGTGGGGGTGTACCGCGGCTACGCCCAGTACCAGGAGCGCACCGACCGGCAGATCCCGGTCGTGGTCTGCAGGCCCGTCTGAGCCGGTCGACAGGCCGCGCGGTGGGCGGGTTCGGAGAGCCTGGCCTTGCTGGCGGACGCCTGGTCGTCGGCCTAGCGTCGACGGTATGGACACCACGTCTGGCGGTAGGCCCGCCAGGGTCGACCCGCTCCTGGTCGGCACCGACGACGCAGCCCCGTACCGCAACGGCCTGCCCTCCCGGCTGAACTGGCTGCGGGCCGGGGTCCTGGGCGCCAACGACGGGATCATCTCGATCGCGGGCCTCGTGGTCGGCGTCGCCGCGGCGACCTCGGACAGCTCGGCGATCCTCACCGCCGGGGTGGCGGGACTGGTCGCCGGAGCCGTCTCGATGGCGCTCGGCGAGTACGTGTCGGTGTCGAGCCAGCGCGACACCGAGCGCGCGGTGATCGACGCCGAGCGGCGTGCCCACCGCGAGGACCCGCAGGGTGAGCTCGCCGAGCTGGCCGAGATCTTCCGCAGCAAGGGACTGTCCGCCGGCACGGCGCACCAGGTCGCCACCGAGCTCCACGCGCGGGACGCCTTCGCCGCGCACATCGACGTCGAGCACGGCCTGGACCCCGACCGGCTGACGAACCCGTGGCACGCGGCCCTGGCATCGGCCGTGGCGTTCGTCCTCGGGGCGGCGCTGCCCCTCGTCGCGGTCGTGACCGCGCCCCCGGCGACCCGTATCCCGGTGACCTTCGTCGCCGTGATGGTCGCCCTCGCCCTGACCGGTTCGATCAGTGCGAGGTTGGGCCACGCCCGGCGGATGCGCGCGGTCGTCCGTCTTCTCGCGGGGGGCGCGCTGGCGATGGCCGTGACGTGGGCCATCGGCGCGCTGCTGGGCGTGGCGGTGGGCTAGGTAGCGGTCAGCGCCGTCCAGCGTGGTCGAGCCTCAGGCGGAGTCGCGCAGGATGAGGCGGGCAGGGAAGGTCACCGGGTTCTCGGGCACGTCCACCCCGGTGATCAGGTCACGCAGGATCTCTCCCGCCCGGGTCGCCATGTCCTCGATGGGCTGCCCCATCGTGCTCAGCGGCGGATCGGTCGTCTCGGCGACGCCCAGGTCGTCGAAGCCGAAGATCGCCAGGTCGTCCGGCACCCGGATGCCCCGCGTGGCGAGCTCGCCGAGGGCGCCCGAGGCCATCAGGTCCGTCGCGACGAAGACGGCGTCCAGGTCGGGGTGCTCGTCGAGCAGCCGGGCCATCGCCGTGGCGCCCCCCGCTGCGGTGAAGTCCCCGTGCACGACGGCGTCGGCGCGCAGCCCCGCCGCGTCCATCGCCGCGTTCCATCCGGCGAGGCGGTCGATCGCCGCAGACATGTCGGCCGGTCCCGCGACGGTTCCGATGCGTCGGTGGCCACGCGTGATCAGGTGCTCGGTGGCCAGCTGGGCGGCGTGGGCGTTGTCGGTGTCGACGTACCGGGCGCTCGGCGGCACGTCGAGCGGACGGCCGATGAACACCACGGGCAGGCCCGACTCGACCAGCGTGCGGTTGAGGGTGTCGTCGCGGTGGTGCGAGGCGATCACGGCACCGTCGACGTGGCCCGTGGTGAGGTAGCGCGACGTGCGCGTGGACCAGCCGTCGCGCCGCGCGATGAGCAGCACGAGCTGCAGGTCGGACTCCTCGACCGCCCGGGCCATCCCGTTGATCGCACTCGCGAAGAACGGGTCGGTCAGCACCCGGGTGTTGGGCTCGGGGATCACCAGGGCGACCGAGCCCGTGCGTCGGGTGGCCAGGCTGCGGGCCACCGGGTTGGGCACGAAGCCCAACGAGGCGACGGCCGCCTCGACCGCTGCACGGGCCTGGTCGCTGACCAGGTGCCCCCCGTTGATCGCCCGGGAGGCTGTCGCCCGGGACACGCCGGCCAGCGCGGCGACCTGCCGGATGGTCGGGGCCGCCTGGCGCACCCTGGCCGGTGGGACCTCCACGGCCGACGCGGTCTTCTCGCTGCTCACAGGTCGACCGTACCGGTGGCCGGGAGCGGTGGCGGGAGCTGTCCGGACCTCGCGATCCCGGCGAACCGCAGGGCGCTCAGCTTGGGGGTGCGCTGCTGCGTGTCGTAGTCCACCCGCACGATCCCGAAGCGCTTGGCGTAGCCGTACGCCCACTCGAAGTTGTCCAGCAGGGACCAGGCGAAGTAGCCCCGCACGTCCGCGCCGGCGCCGATCGCCGCATGCACCGCACGCAGGTGGTCCTCGAGGTAGCGCGCCCGGTCCACGTCGGGCACCGAGCCGTCCGGCGCGACGACGTCGTCGAAGGCCGCACCGTTCTCGGTGACGTACAGGGCGACCCCCGCCGGACCGGTGTACTCGGTGTGCAGGCGTTCGAGGAGTCGGCGCAGGCCGTCGGGCTGGACCTCCCAGTCCATCGCGGTGCGAGGCAGCCCGCGCGGGACGACGTGCACGTCCTGCGCGCCCACCATCGGGGGGGAGGTCGGCCGCTCGACGTCCGCGCCACCGGGCAGCTCGTCCTCGGTGGCCCGGTCGCTCACGGCGTCCCCGTGGTAGTAGTTCACCCCGACGAAGTCGACCGGGGTGGCGATCACCTCGAGGTCGCCGTCGCGCACGGGTGGCGTGAAGCCGCGCGAGGCGAAGGCGTCCAGCACATCGGGGTGGTAGCCACCGCGCAGCACGGGGTCCAGGAAGATCCGGTTGTTCAGGGCGTCGACCCGCCGGGCGGCGTCCACGTCACCGGGACGCCCCGGGTCGGCAGGGTCTGCCACGGTGAAGTTGAGGGTGATCCCCACCTGGGCGTCGGGGTCGGCGGCCCTCAGCACCCGGGTGGCCAGGCCGTGGGCGAGCAGCAGGTGGTGGACGGCGTCCACGGCGGCCCCCGGCTCCTGGCGGCCCGGGGCGTGCTGGCCCCCGGCGTACCCCAGGAAGGCCGAGCACCACGGCTCGTTGAGGGTGGTCCAGGTGCTCACCCGGTCACCCAGGACCTCGTGCACCGACCCGGTGTACTCCGCGAAGCGCTCGGCGGTGTCGCGCGAGGCCCAGCCACCCCGGTCCTCGAGGGCCTGCGGCAGGTCCCAGTGGTAGAGCGTGGGCCACGGGGTGATGCCGCGCTCGAGCAGCGAGTCGACCAGGCGCGAGTAGAAGGCCAGCCCCGCAGGGTTGACCGCACCGCCGTCGGGTCGGACCCGGGGCCAGGCGATCGAGAAGCGGTACGCCCCCAGGCCCAGGTCGCCCATGAGGGCGACGTCCTGCGCCCACCGGTGGTAGTGGTCGCAGGCCACGTCGCCGGTGTCCTTGCCGGCGACGGCACCGGGCACCCGGCAGAACGTGTCCCAGATCGAGGGGGTGCGCCCGTCTTCGTCCACGGCACCCTCGATCTGGTAGGCCGCCGTGGCCGCGCCCCACAGGAACCCGTGGGGGAGGGCCACCCCCTGCTCGTCGTCGGCGGTCATCCTTTGACGGCTCCTTGCATGATGCCGGCGACGAGGTGTCGTCCGGCCAGGGCGAAGAGCAGGATCAG